>JAWKOY010000095.1:0-1630 GCA_041390945.1 Chloroflexota bacterium | reverse complement strand
CTCTGCCGTCTGTTTCGGTAATTCGCTAATCAATGGCAAGAATCCACCTTCAACATGCAGTAGCACATATCAAGTGCTTCCAGCATTGGCAACTGCTCCAACGAACGGAGATCTTTATTAGATAGGGTGCCATGGATACGGACTACCTTTAGACAAATCAAAGGGGTCAGGACTGAATGGCACTGTCGGGTTGTTCTGTGCGCGCGGTTAGTTCGGATCGCGTGGCATCGCATGTAGATCCCAAAACAGTGTGCCTGGGGTGTGGTATTCTAGATCCTTAAAGGTTCGGCCTAGGACTTCGTCTTCCGTAATGAATAAAGTGCTGCCGTCGATTTCTCTTGTTTTGTACTTCTGTGTTTCTAGGGCGCTCCGGACGGACATGACGCAGGCGGCTTCCCAGGTCATTATTTCCTTCCTCCAGCTAAGCAGTTCCTGTTGCTGGATGGGAGAGTAGGTACCCCGTTTTCCAGTCGCTTCCAATATTCCTTTGGCTAGTTGCAAGCGGCGGGTATACGTCAGGGGCCGCTGGACATCGCGGCTAAATCGATCAAAGTCGGACCAGGCGGGATCTTGCTTGAGGGCCCAGTAGTGGGCGCGGGCGCCATCGAGCAACAGGTCGTGATACTCCTGTTGATCGTTGGTTCCTACCGCGATCACCTCATAAGGATTTGGAACTGAGCTAAAGGCGGTTAACATCGAGCCGACTTCCGTGCGAGCCAGGGCTGTTACCCATCGCATACCGCGCCGTTCATACTTCTCACCGGCGATCGTCGATGACAAAGAACTCGGCTGCCGCTCCCATCGGCGCGAAAGATTCGTATAGATGCGGAACTCGTCCCGCCGTCCAACCAGTTCGTCATAAACGGCGAACTCCTTCGGCGTTGACAGACTGGACAAACGATCCAGCTTTTGCAGGGCGTTACTGTACTCCTGAAAACCGACCAATCGCCTAATATACCGCGAATCCTCGGCGGTAATGGATGACTGGACGACATTCCAAACCGAGACCGTATATGCGGCACCATCCCTTTGCGAGCGGCCCGACGGATTCCCGCCAGTGCCTCTGCCACGACTATCGAGCGGAACTGGCGTCCATCTATTGGTCGACTTTCCCGTTGCCGTCATGGACTCGGAACTCACCTGTTGAACACGGCGGTACTCCATGCCCCAGATATAATGATGTCGGCGATCCACTTCCGGCACGGCGGTTATCGACGGGTTCGCGGGGTCGGTCGGCGTGGGCGTTTCGTTGGGCAAATAGATCCCCATTTGAGCCGCCGGGGATATCAAGGCCAATTCACTTTTCAATAGTCCATACCCGTCCGGTCCGCGACCATAACGGCCGCGCAACCACCACTGCAAGCCTTGACGAAACAAGCGGCTCTTTTCCAATATCTCCGGCGACGTGGCGAGCGCGGCGTCCCCCGTGGCCTGTATCGTGACAGACAGATTCGGGTCATTCAATTCCGCATTCGTATACTGCCAATTCGCTTGCGCGGCCCGGCCCAACACCTCCCGAATGGCCGGCCCGTCCTCATCGATCACGCCGATGGCCAGGAGACGATCCCGGAAAGCGACCGCACCGTCTAACAACTTCACCGCGTGACGGAATTGAGCCAGGCGAAACGTC
>JAWKOY010000094.1:0-1013 GCA_041390945.1 Chloroflexota bacterium | reverse complement strand
AGTGATCAAACGGCAACCCGTCGTCCCGCTGCCAACGGCAATATCGTTCCATCGGTGTAATCGGATAGTGTGACTTCAGGGACGGCCGTACAGCCACAATCAGCGCCTGGAAACCGGCTTCCCTGGCATGTACACGAATCGCATTGAGCATCGTGTAGCTGATGCCCTGGCCGGTATGATCGGGCGAAATGGCAATCTCCAGCGCCATCAAGGTGTTTGGCTCATCCCCACGTAGGTACCCTTCCGCACCCTGGACTAACCCTTCAGCCCAACCGACCGGCAGACCCTGCATTGTCCCATCCCACACACAGGGGATTGTCTGGGCCACAGCAATGGGCGCGCCGGAATCATCCAGCAGGTAGTGCTGCCACTCCGGGAAGTGCCGCGACAAATGGCTCCAGTACATATTACTGTACCGGTCCTCAAACATAAAGCCCGGCCAAATGCGTTCCTTCTCCGGCCAGAATGCTTCAGCCAGGCCTGGGTCTACGGCCAGAGTCGTGAATGTGTTTGCCGTATCCGTCATGGTTCTACATCCCGCCTTCTATCGCGTGTCGCTGCCGTTCCAACTCCAGGCGATCCTGTTCGAGCTTCAACCGTTCGCGCTCCAGTTCCAGCCGCTCCCGTTCCAACTCCAATGCATGGGTCTTGTCATTGCGGTTTTCTTCGCGACGCCGCCAGACCTGGGTCGCTACAATGCCAAACAGCCCGGTAACGGCCGTTATCACCGCCGCCAACGCCAACGCCAGCTCACGCAGATCATCGGCTGAGTAAGAAGGAACCGTGGTGTTATTATCATTGTCGCCGGTTTCAGTCCCCGTTTCACCATTCCCGCCGGGGGTCACAATGATAGGCGGTGCGGTTGGGCTGGTATCAGAGGTCGCAGGCGGAAAACCGAGAGCCAGGAAAAAGAATGCCGCCAGCAGGCTCAAGGCAACCAGGATGACAAGCCCGGTCGCCAGGGAATCACGCTTGGATGAATTTTTGTCGCCGGTTGACATCGCAGAAACCTC
>JAWKOY010000093.1:0-1013 GCA_041390945.1 Chloroflexota bacterium | reverse complement strand
CCTTTTGCCCGGCGGTGGCTGCGGCCGGCGGGTGCACTACCCTGGACTGGGAAGGTCTGACAACCTTCTTCGGCTTCGGCTATTTTGGCGGTGACCGGACTCATTTTGACGGGGTACGAATCCTCCGACCGGCTACCCACTACCGGCTGGCCGGCAATGGTCGTGTCCTGGAAGAAACACGTTACTGGCAATGGCAGCACGCCCCTGACCATTCGCGGACGTATGATGAAACAGTGGGCGAATTCGCCCGCCTTTTCGAGACTGTCATGGGAGAGTTGACATCTGCCGAGCGGGTTGCCGTACCGATATCAGGCGGGCTGGATTCGCGTAGCACGGTAGCGACGCTTCCCGCAGACCAGGCCCATGAACGGCTGTGGGCCTACTCCTATGGCTACGGCAACGACTCCATGGAGACAGCCATAGCCCGGCAGGTTGCCGGGGCGCGAGGGCTGACCTTCGATGCCTTTACCATCGGCCCGTACCTGTTTGCCCAATTGCCGCAGATAAGCGCGGCCGTTGAGGGGTTTGAGGATGTTACCCAGTGTCGACAGGCGGCCGTTGTCAACGAGATTGACGACCACGCTGATTATTTGATCGGCGCCCATCTTGGCGATTTGTATTTGGCCGACATGGGCCTGGTTGGTGTGGATGAACTGTCTGATGAGGAGCTAACGGCCGTTGTCCTGAAGAAAGTTCACAAAGGGGGCAGCGATTGGCTGTTGGAGCACTTGTGCCGGCCGCACCTCAAAGAGGCTGTACCAGAGGACATCTTCCATGAGAACGTTGCTGCGGAACTGGACCGGTTGGATACGATTGCCGAACCGGACTTTCGCGTGAAGGCCTACAAGGTAGACCAGTGGTGCGCCCGGTGGACTACCGTTGCTTTTCGTATGTATCAGGCTGCCGCGTTCCCCCGGCTTCCGTTTTATGATAATCGTCTGGAAGACTTCTTCTGCACGGTGCCGACCGAGATGGTAAGCGGCCGTCGGCTTCAAATTGATTATCTGCGGCGT
>JAWKOY010000092.1:0-1015 GCA_041390945.1 Chloroflexota bacterium | reverse complement strand
CCTCCGACGATGACTAAATCAGGGTTCCACGCTTCAATGTCGGCCGTTACGGTGCGCAGTGCAGGCATATTGCCATGAATATCAGATAGAACGGCTACTTTCATTCTGTTGATTATAACCCCATTGGCGTCTCCGGCAGATTTCCTGTCATACATTGGGGAAGATGTGAATCCTGTTTGGAGGACTGCCCTCATTCATGCTACGCTTCTGCTGTGTTTGTCTTTTTGTCAAAACTGTTACCGTTACTGATTTACCCCCTTGGGCTGGCAATGGTGCTGCTGCTTGTGGCGCTTGTCTGGAAGCGCGGCGCGCGAGCCCTGATGGTTTTGGCTCTCATTTTGCTTTATCTGGGAAGCAATCGGTGGGTCGCTTACAGTCTGGTTCATTCTCTGGAGTACCAATACATCCCTGACAGCCCGCCGCCCGATGCCGAAGCGATTGTTGTACTGGGAGGTGGAAGCCGGTCCGGTGATCCACCACGGCCGATTATTGAGATCAATGAGGCCGGTGACCGGCTCCTGTACGGCGCTTACCTTTATCGCGAGGGGAAGGCCGATCATGTATTGCTGACCGGTGGGTCGATCGAATGGCTGACGCCAGATGAGATTGAGACGGAAGCTATGGACATGGGCGGGCTTATGGAGTTTCTGGGTGTGCCGGAGGATGCGCTCTGGCTGGAGATGCGTTCCCGTAACACATACGAGAATGCTCTATATAGCCGGGAAATGCTGGATGAGGCGGGGGTTGACCGGATACTTCTGGTGACGTCGGCCATGCACATGCCCCGGTCAGTCGCCCTGTTCGAGCAGCAGGGGCTGGATGTCACTCCTGCGCCGACTGATTTCCTGGTGTCGCAGGCGGAGTGGGACTACCTGTGGACAACAGACATCCGGGCCCAACTGGTTAATCTAATGCCCAACGCGGAATATATGGCTTATACGTCGCGGGCATTGAAAGAATATATGGGCATTCTTGTTTATGGGCTGCGTGGCTGGCTTTAGGTATGCTGAAGGAG
>JAWKOY010000091.1:0-1034 GCA_041390945.1 Chloroflexota bacterium | reverse complement strand
GATGGCCGCCGGAGCCACCAAAGTACAACAGGTCCCCGGTCTGAAACGGCGGCTCGACCGGTTCCCCGGCGGCAAATTGCTGGTCCGCATCACGCGGGATCGCCACGCCTGCCAGTTTGTGCATCAGTTGCGCGAAGCCGGAGCAGTCAATTCCCTGCGCCGTGACACCGCCCCATAAATAGGGCACACCAATCAGCGCCTGTGCATCGGAAACTAACCGGGTGCGCAGGGCGTCTTCCGGTAGGTTCTCGGCCGGGTCACGGAGGTCCGTCGCCGGCACATAGCCGCAAAGCCCCCCGGTCAGGTGAAGCTCTGCCCATCCGTCGTGGTGGACTGTAGCCCGGACGGCCGTTCCGGCAAAGACGCGGCCGGCAAGCGGTGCGGCCTCTGACGGCGTCGCGTGCAGATAGCTGACCGGCACACCAACGATGTGGGTGGCATCCTGTACCTGATCGGCCGCCCCCAGGTAAGTCTGGTAGACCCAACCGAGATACCCATCATTCAGGCGGACAAAAGCCCAGCGACCTTCTTCTTTCAGTATCTCCAGAAGGAGACCATTCAGCACTTGGCTTTGCTGTTCAGCCAGCCAGGACGGTTCGCGGAAGAAGCCGGTCATGTTGGTGAAGACGGCCGCCAGATGGGCTGGCTGGGAACGCAGGACTGTTACCGCAGTCATATCCCATTCAATATCCGGCCGTAGTTGAACCAGTTCTCTGGTCACAGCTTCCAGGGCTGATGCGTCCAACACCGAACCGGAAATAACGGCCCCTTCAGGCGTTTCGCCGGCAAGGCCAATGTGGCAGTACTCCATGCGGCTATCACCAAACTGTTCACACGCGATGTCAATTGCACGGGGGAGGGAAATCTGGTCAGTCATGGTTCCTCTATTCAAAGTGTAATTACGGGTCAATTGCGCCGGACGGCACCTATACCGGGTCGATCCGGTACAAGAACGTGCCCTTCTTTGTCATAACGTAGGCCATCGAACGGATCGTTGCCCACCAACCACGGCGCGTCCAGGTCCAGCCAATCAG
>JAWKOY010000090.1:0-1036 GCA_041390945.1 Chloroflexota bacterium | reverse complement strand
TCTGGACACTGGCTACCAGCGACAGGATGGTGTCGCGAAAAACCAGCAGCAGCACGGCCATGAGCGCCCCCAGACCGGTCAGCAGTAAGAACGGGGACTGGCCGGTGATGATGGCAATGGTCAGGATGACGCCGACACCGACAAACAAGATGGTGAGCAGATCAAAGTAGCCCTTGATGGCGACACCGGAGAATTCACGGCGGCTTTCATAGATGTCGTTAATTGCATCCATAAGCCCGCTGGCGGTCAAAATCAGCAACCACAGACCCAGTACCAGCATAGCCCGACGAACGTATTCTTCGACTTGCGGATTGGGTAAGAGATAGGCCAGAAGGTAGACAATGGCAATCGGTGCGAGCAACGCCATCCGACGCGGCTTGATGCGCTGCACCACAATATCGTCGTAGGTTGTTTGGGTGCCCCCCACGACGGAAAGCAATGCCTGGGCCAACCAGCGACCCATGACGATGTACGAGAAGATGATCAGCGCGATAGCAATCAGGTATTGCAACCAGGTGGGCAGGTTGTCGAGCACGGGCGTTCTCCTTATGTTGCTTGGGTGCAGAAGGTATTCCCCCCATTATGTTGTTGAGCGGGTTAGATGGCAAGAAAGATCTGCTTTTCGACTGCGATATGTAGATTAATACCGACTCATGAATATTGAAACGATCGTTCCAAAATGTTACACTGTCGGCAATGGGACGCGTGAAGGTATTTGACGAGACGGAAGTTGTTGAGAAGGCGCTGGCCCTGTTTCGTCGACAGGGCTACGAGGCGACCTCGATCCGTGACCTGACGGCCGAACTGGGCATCAGCAGCAGCAGCCTCTACGCCACCTTTGGCGACAAGCACACCCTCTATCTTCAGACCCTGGCCTATCATCGGGAGCAGGAGTTGGAGCAGGTGAAGGAGTGGTTGGCGACCGGCGAACCGGCCATGGTTACACTGCAACACTTTTTCGATGATTTGATCACCACCCATGCATCCGGCAATGACGGCAGCGGATCATTTACGTTGAGCGCCGCCGTTGAACTGG
>JAWKOY010000089.1:0-1048 GCA_041390945.1 Chloroflexota bacterium | reverse complement strand
TAACCATGATGCTGGTCGTGACCGGTGTGGGAGCACTCATCCACATCTACGCCATCGGCTATATGCACGGCGACCCGGATTTCAACCGGTTCTTTGCCTACTTCAACCTGTTCATCCTGTTCATGCTTGTCCTTGTATCGGGCAATAGCTATTTGATGATGTTCGTCGGTTGGGAAGGCGTGGGCCTCTGTTCCTACCTGTTAATCAGCTTCTGGTGGGATCGGTTGGACAAGAACGGTGTGCCGGCCAACGCCAACGCCGGTCGCAAGGCCATGGTCGTTAACCGTATCGGCGACTTCGGCGTCATCCTGGCGATGATCCTGCTGTTCTGGACGTTCGGTACGCTGAATTATGAACCCATCTTCACCCATGCGGTCGAGTTCTTTGAGGCCAATCGCATGGTGGAGTTCGGCGCTTTTCAGGCGTCATTGCCCACGGTGCTGACGGCCGTCACGGCCCTGTTCCTGTTGGGTGTGGCCGGTAAGTCAGCCCAGATTCCATTGTATGTCTGGCTGCCCGACGCGATGGCCGGCCCGACCCCTGTTTCCGCTCTCATCCATGCGGCAACGATGGTTACGGCCGGTGTCTACCTGCTCGTTCGCAGTAACGTGCTTTACGAGATTGTGCGCACGAGCGGCGCGCAGCTTCTGGGGCTGATATCGACGCCGGACCTGGTGGCCTATGTCGGGGCATTTACGGCCCTGTTGGCGGGCCTCATTGCCTTTTCGCAAAACGATATCAAGAAGGTGTTGGCCTATTCCACCATCAGCCAGTTGGGCTTTATGGTGGCGGCGGCCGGGATGGGCGCTTATGTGGCGGCCATGTTCCACCTGATTACCCATGCTTTCTTCAAGGCATTGCTCTTTATGGGCTCCGGCTCGGTTATCCACGGTATGGAGCATGGCTATCATCATGTCATGCACGGGCATGAGGGAGATCATCACGACGATGATTTCGACCCGCAGGATATGCGCACGATGGGCGGGTTGCGCAACCGCATGCGCACAACCTACATAGTTTACATGGTTGGTGCGCTGGCGTTGGCCGG
>JAWKOY010000088.1:0-1057 GCA_041390945.1 Chloroflexota bacterium | reverse complement strand
CGCAGCGAAGCTCAAACGACCATGTGGCTGGCCTTGCTGGAGCATGCCATCATGGATGCCGGTCAACGGGGCGTTCATAGCGTTGTAGCTGAGGTTGATGAACTGGCACCGGAACTGACGTTGCTCCGCCAGGCGGGCTTTGCGGTGTACACCCGACAGGATATCTGGAGAGTGAGCCGCGAGGATACCCCGCCAGCAGAAGATCAGTTGTTGACCCTGGAGCGGCGGCAACAGGATGATGATTGGGACGTCCAGTTGCTGTATGCTAATATGGTGCCGCGTTTGGTCCAGTTGGTTGAACCCATGCCTCTCATGCTTGATGGCGACACCTGGGTATTGCGAGATCGTGGTGAACTTGCGGCTTTTGTCCATGCCCATCACGGTCCGGCGTCAACCTGGCTGCGGTTTTTTATTCACCCCGATGCCGAGATGGATGCCGGCGACATCGTAGCGGCGGCAGTCAACATGGCATTCCAGAGAGATATTGAGGTCGTATATTGTTGTATCCGGCGCTATGAGAGCTGGTTGCCCAGCGCACTGGAAAAGAATGGATTCCAGTTGTGGGCCAGCCAGGCGGTCATGGTCAAACACACGGTTCAGCACATTGCAAAAGGAGCGCCTGAATCAAGCGCCGTGATGGATCCGAATAGAATACCGGTGTCGTCGCCCTTTGTGCGCCATTACAAGCATCAAAAGCACGGTAATGGTAAGCAGTCGAAAGAGCGGCGTGAAAAAGTGCTGTACTAAATGACATCATCACAAACTCACGAAGATTTACGGACCCTGCTGTCCGTTTTACCTTACAGTATTCGCGAACGAGTAGAAGAGAACGGTAACGAGGACGAACTCCTGGAGATCGTGCTTGATCTGGGCCGGGTGCCGACTGCCCGTTATGTTAGCGGCGAAGTTACCCTGCGCGAAAGTGAGGTCAGCCGGGAAGAGATTGACCAGGTGGTCAGCAGTATCGGTGATTTTGACGACGATAATCGCGCCGGTATTGCCCGAACTCTGCACCGTATTTCCGGCATCTATAACCGTCATCAGCAGGTGGTTGGCC
>JAWKOY010000087.1:0-1065 GCA_041390945.1 Chloroflexota bacterium | reverse complement strand
CGCCCTTTGCCGAAAACATCCCGGTCATCATGGCCTTATTGGGTATCTGGTATAACGATTTCTTCGACGCCCAGAGCCAGGCCATTTTGCCCTATGACCAGTACCTGTCGCTGTTCCCGGCCTACTTCCAGCAGGGGGATATGGAGAGCAACGGCAAGAGCGTGCGCAAGGACAACGCCTGGGTGGATTACTCTACCGGCCCCATTATCTGGGGTGAACCAGGCACCAACGGCCAACATGCGTTCTACCAGTTGATCCATCAGGGTACCAAGCTGATCCCCTGTGACTTCCTGGCCCCGGCGCAAAGCCAGAACCCGTTGGGCGACCATCACATGTTGCTGGTTTCCAACTTCCTGGCCCAGACCGAAGCGTTGATGCGCGGCAAGACGGCCGAAGAAGTCCGTACCGAGCTGGCCGGCCAAGCTCTATCCGGAGATCGGCTGGAGCTATTGGTGCGGGCCAAGACATTCACCGGCAATCGGCCGACCAATTCCCTGTTATTCAAAAAGCTGACGCCGGAGACATTGGGAATGCTGATTGCGCTTTACGAGCACAAGATTTTTACTCAAGGTGTCATCTGGAATATCAACTCGTTTGACCAGATGGGTGTTGAACTGGGCAAGCAATTAGCCAAGACGATTCTCCCGGAGCTGCGGGATGACGGGCCGGTGGATTCACACGACAGCTCAACCAATGGGCTGATTAACGCCTACAAGCATATGCGCTAGTATTGTTCGTTAGCCGGAAGGGATACTATGTTGATTTTACTGTTAGTCATAATTCTGGGCGGGTTGCTGCTGGCGGGTAGCCTGTTTGGCGGCCGTCGTGATAGCAGGCCGCAAAGCCGGGCCGCAGTGGGCGGCGACAAACCGAATTTTCTGGTTTTTCTTGTGGATGATCTGGACATGCACACGATGCAGGTGATGCTTGACGCCGGGCTATTGCCCAACATCAAGAGCAAGATCGTTGATCATGCGGTGGATTTCCAAAACGCGATCGTGCCGTGCAGTATCTGCTCTCCCTCGCGGGCCACTCTGTTGACAGGGCGATACTCTCACAATCATG
>JAWKOY010000086.1:0-1067 GCA_041390945.1 Chloroflexota bacterium | reverse complement strand
CCCGTACCTGCCGCACGTGTGGCCGGGATTACACGGATCTGGAATGTCCCTATTGCCGGGCTAACCGGATTCGTCTTCGCGGTCATGCTTGATTTCCCCCATCCATGCCATACTCACGGAACAATGAGGTGTCTGAAAATTCAATGCGAAACTTGAAAGTAACTGTTCTCATAGCCTTACCGCTCTTATTAATGATGACCGGATCGCGCGCGCTGGCGCAAACTGAAGCCACAGAACTGACGGCGCTTGGTGTCGAGCTTTGGCCGGATTATGATCGTGAAGCCATGCTGGTGTTGCTAACCGGCACGCTGTCGCCCGCGACAACCCTCCCGGCTACAGTTGCGATCCCGTTGCCTCCTGGTGCGGATGTTCATGCCGTTGCCCGATTTACATCGGACAATCAATTGCTGGCTGATGTAGAGTACACCGAAGAGGGTGAGCAACTGATCATGACGCTGCCCGACCAGCGATTTCGCGTTGAATATTATGCGCCTTACGATATCCAGGGCGATCAGCGAAGCTACGACTTTAACTGGCTGTCAGGCCTGGCTGTGGACCAGCTATCGGTTGCTATTCAGCAGCCGGGAGCCGCAGAGACGATGACGATCGACCCGGAGCCGGTTGATATATCATCCAATCGTGGAGATGGATTGCTATATCATTCGCTGGCCTCGCAGATTGTCCCGGCCGGGGAACAATTTACCGTTTCCATTGATTACACCACGCCTACCGGAGCACTGTCTGCCTTGCCGGCGACGGACCTCTCGGCCGTTACGGATACCGCCTCAACCCCGTCCTCAACACCGGTTGAAACAGGTCGCTTTTTTGACAACTTCGACCCGTTGTGGTTGTTGTTGCTTGTAGTTGCCGTCGCATTAATTGGCTTGGCCTTGTATATCAGTCGTCAGCAGACATCCTCCAACCGCGTTCGCAAGCCGGCCCCCAATCGCGCTTCCAAGCCCAGCACAACAAGCCAAACAACCTCCGCACCAAGAGCCGCTCCCAAACCGGCCTCTCCTCTAGTGCAATCTCAATCCGCTGCGGCACAGCGCTTTTGCCATCATTGC
>JAWKOY010000085.1:0-1088 GCA_041390945.1 Chloroflexota bacterium | reverse complement strand
TTTGAAGACACCCAGTCCTACAACCGGAATGTCGACGCCATTGTTCAGATGCACAGTTGTTGAGATGTCCATAATTCAATCTCCTACTCGAACGGGATCCGTTCTGTCGCCATGACGGATGGAGAAACCGGAGTCACTCCCAGTTTATGGTCACGCCGCTCGCGGGTCCAGGTCCATACGGCCAGAATAAGCGCGCCAAACGTGAGGATAGCCACGATTAAGTTGGTTATCTGGAATCCGGCTACCTGTGCCTCCACCGAAGCGGCCGTTGCGCCACCGGGTACAGACTCGCCGGCCACACGAAAAACCAGCACCGCCCATAGCGCCCCCAGCACCGCAATGCCCACCGTCTGGCCCAGGCTTCGCGTTGTCGCCAGAAGGCTGGAAGCAATGCCCAATCGGTCGCTGGGGACGGAGCCCATGATGGCGCTGTTATTGGGTGATTGGAATAACCCCAAGCCAATGCCAACCGGTAAATAACGCAGCATGAAACCGACGGCTGTCGTGTCGGTTTTCAGTGTAGCCAGTGTCAGGTAGCCGACGGCCGTTACCGCCAGTCCGGCAACCGTAATCGGCCGTGCGCCAAACCGATCGGAGAGGGTCCCCGAAATCGGCGCGGTAATACCCAGGGCGACAGGCATAACCGCCAGCAGCAGTCCAACCTGCTGGGCACCATAGCCAAGCACATTTTCCAGATAAAAAGGAATCAAAACGCTGCTGCCTATCCCGATAAAGATAATCAGACCGGTTACCAGATTGACAGTAAACAATCGGTTGCGGAACAGGCTTGGCTCGATCATCGGCTGGGGATGGCGAAGCTCGATTGCAACAAAGGCCACAGTGGATATGATCGCGACAGCAAACAGGCCCAGCGTCAATGGAGACGTAAATCCCTCTGTCTGGCCGTTGGTCATACCCAACAGCAACGCCAGCAGGGCTACTGAGAGGGTGACCGCACCGGCGATATCAAACTGCTGGCCGCCGACTGGGGTTGTGGATGTCACATAGCGCGTCACCAGGAAAATGCCGATTATCCCGATAGGCACATTGACCATGAAAATCCAGTGCCAGGAGAGATGCTCCAGAAT
>JAWKOY010000084.1:0-1104 GCA_041390945.1 Chloroflexota bacterium | reverse complement strand
GCCATTCTGGACGTGGCCGAACCGGGCGATCGTATTCTGATGGTCAGCTATGGTTCCGGCGCGGGGTCAGATGCGTTTGATCTGACAACGACCGACCGGCTGCCGGATGTTCGCGGCCTGGCTCCCAGCACGGAAACCTACATCAGCCGCCGGACGCCCATTGACTACGCAACCTACACTCGTCATCGCGGCAAATTGAAGATGAATTAAGAATTGGGAATTAAGAATTTGGAATCTGGAATTTGAAGATTCCTGATTGTAGCCGGTTATGAAGGAAGGGAATGTTCTGCAAGACAAGAGCTATGCATTTGCCTTGCGGATTGTGAAGACCTACCAGTACCTGTCGGAGGAGAAACGAGAATACACTTTATCAAAACAATTGCTTCGATCGGGTACGTCAATTGGCGCAAATGTAGAAGAAGCGCTGGGCGGCCGATCTGACAAGGATTTTGCCTTCAAGTTGTCAGTTGCTTACAAGGAGGCTCGTGAATCTCATTACTGGATCCGCCTCCTATGTGACACCGGCTACTTGACAACTACACAGGCTGATTCCCTGTTAGCTGATGCAGATGAGCTGCTCCGAATCTTGGGTAGCATCCTTAAGACGATGAAGTCCCGAAATCAATTGTGAGGTATCAATCAGGAGTTCCCAATTCGTAATTCGTAACTCCTAATTCAAAATTAAGAACTATGACTAACGTATCAATTATCGGAATCGGACAAACAGATGTCCGCGAACATTGGGATACATCCCTGCGCCATCTGGCCTGGTACGCCATTGAGGCGGCACTGGACGATGCCCAAACCTCCAGCATTGACGCTATCTATGTCGGTAATATGCTGGCCGGGACGTTGAGTAACCAGAATCATCTCGGCGCGCTGGTAGCTGACTTTGCCGGGCTGCGTGGTGTGGAGGCGTTGACGGTCGAAGCGGCCGATGCCTCCGGCGGTGCAGCTTTGCGGCAGGCTATCCTGGCTGTCCAAAGTGGACTGGTTGAGACGGCGCTGGTTGTCGGTGTGGAGAAGATGACCGACGAGACCGGCTCGCCTGTCCTGGCAGCCCAGGCTACGGCACTGGATGCCGACTATGAGGCTATCCAGGGG
>JAWKOY010000083.1:0-1133 GCA_041390945.1 Chloroflexota bacterium | reverse complement strand
CGAGGAAAAGCCTCACCGGCCGTTCCTGGCCGAACAAGCCGAGGCGCTTGGCGTGCCGTTTGGTCCGGAACGTGCCAAGCTGGTGCGTGGGGAACCGATAACGCTGGCTGACGGCCGAACCATTCAGCCGGGGGACGTTCTGGGCGATGCGCTGCCGGGCACAAAATATGTCCATATCGGCGACGTCGGCCGTACGGATAACCTCATTGAGATAGTGCGCGGGGCCGATGCTCTGGTCATGGAATCCACCTTTTTGGAGGAAGAAGCGGAAATGGCGACTGATTTCGGCCACATGACAGCAAACCGTGCAGCCCAACTGGCCCGCGACAACGATGTCAAAACGCTCATCCTGACTCACCTGTCACGCCGCTATTCCGAGCGAGATATCCGCCAGGAAGCACGGGCGATTTTCCCCAACACCTATGTCGCCCGTGACTTCGACCATTTCCAGATCTCGCGTGACGGTGTAATCCGGCTCAAGAAAGACAACGGATAATATGACGTTCAGTCAAAGCCTTTGTACAATGTCGCTGTAAGCACCATGGATAACGAAATTCTCCGGCCCGAAGCATTCTTTGATCTGGGCGACACATTTACGGCGTCTTTCTTTGAAGGCTGCGACACTGTCTGGCAGGCAATCCCCCATATCGGCCGTCATGTCGCGCGATTAACGGGTGGCCGCCAGACCATTCTGGGCACGGTAATGGCCGGGGCAATTCTAAGCGACCGGCCTGTTTACATTGATGAAGACGCCATCATCGAGCCGGGAGCCTATATCACCGGGCCGGCCTATATTGGCGCCGGGGCGGTTGTGCGTCATGGCGCTTATGTGCGCGAGAATGTCATTCTGTTGGCGGGCAGCGTGCTGGGCCATGCCAGCGAAGCCAAGAACAGCCTGCTCCTGCCCGGTGCCCATGCACCCCATTTTGCCTACGTCGGCGACTCCATTCTCGGCCATCGTGTCAACCTCGGAGCCGGGACCAAGCTGAGTAATCTCGGTGTGTTGAGCAAGAAAGACGCGGCTACCGGCAAACGGCCGACGATTCGGTTACAGATAGATGGGATGGAGTTTGACACGGGCTTGAGCAAGCTGGGGGCGATACTGGGCGACGATGCCCAGACCGGCTGCAATT
>JAWKOY010000082.1:0-1159 GCA_041390945.1 Chloroflexota bacterium | reverse complement strand
CGATCAGGAGCCACGCTACCTGTTTGGCGACATGTGCACGCGCGACCTGTATGCAATGCAGGACAACGGACAGGAGTGGGAGACAACCTACCTGGGTAAAATAGACGGTGACCGGGCAACGCTTACGTTTGGGCAGAGCCTGACTAACGATGTGTACGTGGGACAGGGAGTAGAGGACGGACCCATATACCAAATTGTTCTTCCGTGACCCTCACAAGGGAGCCTCGTCAAGCCATATTCTGATGTCGATGACCACCAACCGCCATATCTCAACCGGAATCCTGCTCCTGCTCGGCTTCACGGGATTGGTTCTCTTTACAACCACAACTTCGGCCGATGCGAATCAGCAGACAACGGCCGAATTCTTTCTGCCCACCATTTTCCGTGCTCCTTCTCTGGTGATCACCCCGGTTGGTGACGGTTTCTCTCAGGTGACAGCCATTACCCATGCCGGGGATGATCGTCTCTTCATCGGCCAGCGTACCGGCGAGATTTATGTGCTGTATCCCGACGGTCGTAAGGAACTTTTCCTGGACCTCAGTGATCGGGTGTACCCCAATGGGTCCGAATACGGCTTCTACAGTATTGCCTTCCATCCCGACTACGTCGGGAACGGGTTTCTTTTCGTTACTTATACCGGCAAGGTGGACGGCAAAGTCTACCTGACATTGGGCCGGTTCCACGCAGTCACGGACTATTCGGCCGATCCGGCCAGCGAAGCGGTATTACTGCGCGTGCGCCAAGATACAGACCTGCACAAAGCCGGTGGGCTTGATTTCGATTCGCGCACCCATCAACTGTACATGGGCATTGGTGACGATACACAGATCGCCCTGGCCCAGGACCCCACCTCGGTACAGGGCAAGGTGATCCGTCTGGATGTGGACGACGTGCCGCCGGACCTGGTGGGCAACGCCGAAGGCCGGGCGCATCAGGAAGTTTGGGCTATGGGCTTACGTAATCCCTGGCGGGTGGATGTAGACGAGCCGACCGATCTGGTTTACGTCGCTGATGTCGGTTCGGGTAGCTGGGAGGAAGTCAACGTCGCCCCCATCAAAGCCACAGGGACCAATTTCGGCTGGCCCTGCCGCGAGGGGGCATACTTCTTCATACCGGGCGACGAGGTAGCGGCCTGCCACACAGACCTGGTCCTGACCGA
>JAWKOY010000081.1:0-1162 GCA_041390945.1 Chloroflexota bacterium | reverse complement strand
CGCCAGCATTCCCCGCGACGGCAAGGTAGGGCTGGTCGGGCCGAACGGCATCGGCAAGACAACCCTCCTGCTCATACTGGCTGGGCAGCGATCACCTTCGGCCGGTACGATTCACGTCGCGCGCGGCACACGCATCGGCTACCTGTCTCAGGAGTCAGCAGACGCCTTTGTCGGGCGCGACCATTCGGTCCATGACGAAATGCTGACGGTATTTGCCGAGTTGCGAGCCAAAGAGCAGCGCCTGCGCGATATGGAGATCGAGATCGCCGCCGGCGACCCGTCAAAAGAACTACTGGAAGCCTATAGTCAGTTGCAGATGCAGTTTGAACTGGGTGGCGGCTACGAGTATGAGCAGGATATCAAGCGCGTTCTAACCGGTCTGGGATTCCCACCCAGCGCTTGGGATCAACCGTTAACCCAGTTGAGTGGCGGACAAAAGACGCGCGTCTTGTTGGCGCGCCTGCTCCTGGAAAAGCCGGACCTGCTGATTCTGGACGAGCCGACCAATCATCTGGATGTCGAGGCGATTCAGTGGTTGGAAGGGCAACTGCTTACCTGGCCCGGCGCGGTACTGGTTGTCAGCCATGATCGCTATTTCCTGGATCGGGTGACCAATACCACCTGGGAAATGAGCCGCCGTGGCGTCGAGACGTATCGCGGCAACTACTCTGCTTATGTTCAGCAGCGCCAGGACCGCTGGGAGCGGCAGCTACGTGAGGTGGAAACCTTCCGGGAGCATATCGCCAGGGAGATGGATTTCATCAAGCGCAACATTGCCGGACAGCGAACCCAGATGGCTCAGGGTAAGCTAAGCCGTCTGGCACGCGAAGTCGAGGCGGTTCGGGTTGGTGGTCTGGGGGTTCTCGGTCAGTTGAATAGCCGGGGCTGGTTACAGATCAGCAGCGAGTTGGACCTTCAACGTCCGGCATCCACGGTCGGCGAGCTGGAGCAGGCAGTTGCCGCATTGCCGTCGCCCACACGACCACCGGTCCTGAATGTCCGGCTCAATACAGCGTACCGTAGCGGAAATATCGTGCTGCGGGCTGATGATCTGGTGGTTGGCTATCCGGATAACAAACTGTTTACCGTTGACTCCCTGCATTTGGAACGGTTGGAAACGGCCGCCTTGATTGGTCCGAACGGTACGGGGAAGACAACTTTC
>JAWKOY010000080.1:0-1164 GCA_041390945.1 Chloroflexota bacterium | reverse complement strand
TTCATCTCATGCAGCGCCGTGCCGTCAATTGGTGCACCAAGCGGTAAAACGCGATCAACTTCATCCTGCACCAGGGCCATGTAGTCCGGGTTCTGCAACATGAGGATGACATTCCAGGCCGCCTGCCCAGCGGTGGTTTCGTGCCCGGCGAACATCAGACCCAGCATCAGACTGAGCAGCACCTCGTCCTCCACCGGTTCGCCGTTGTCGGCATAGCGGGCATTGACGAAGTCCTGCAGGAAGTCATCATAAGCATCGGGGTTCCGGCGGCGTTCAGTCAGGATGGGTTGGATAATCTCCGCCATACGCGCGCGGGCCTTATCCCGCCGGATAAACTTCGGCAGCGGCAAATCTGGTGGCAGGACGTTGTCCAGTCCCTTGCTCAGATATTCATACTGATCCCAGAACTCACGGCCCGCCTGCTGCTGGAACTTCTCACCCATCAGCGCATACCCGGCCACTTCCTGCGTCAGCCGGGCCATCTCAGAGGCGATCTCTATTTCACCTTCGTCGCCCAATGAGTCAATCCACTTCTGTACCTGCTCCTGCATGACTTCGATGTAGTGCATCATCTTCTCGCGGCGGAAAGCCTGGATGACCATCGGCCGTTGCCGCAAGTATTCCTCATGCGGGGCGATAAACAGCACCTCGCCAAAGGACGCCCGCAAAAATTTATAGGGGGTCGAGATGTTGAGCTTGCTATCAGTCTCGCTGAAAAAGATGCGCTGATAATCGGGGCCGATCACCACGGCCACATTCTTGTTCGCCAGCTTGATGGTGAAAATACGGCCGTGTTCTTCGTAACCGCGCTGCACCAAACCGGCGCGATCGTTCATGAATTCAAGTACATGTCCCAGTCCCGGCTTTGCGCCGGAGACAACGGGGGGTGTCAGAGTTTCTGTCATTTTCGTCATCCTTGTGTCAAAGAAGGTAGGGGGTCGGTTGGACTTGCGGTTCCAGTACGGCCAGGGCAACGGCCGCAACACGCACCAGTTGCTCCCGATCCAGGTATACGGATGCAATCGTCCCCAGACTGTACAGGCTGTGGAACAGATAATGGGCTACGTCTTGCGGGGCAAAGCGGTCGCTGATCTCGCCGGACAACTGCGCCGCAGACAGATAGGTCGCCAGCAGGTCCGTCAGGTCATCCAGATGATCCTTCAA
>JAWKOY010000079.1:0-1170 GCA_041390945.1 Chloroflexota bacterium | reverse complement strand
CCCTTTTCAGGTAAACGATGATGTTGAGGCGTTCACGTTTTTGCCGGATGATTCACTCCTGGTTGTTCTCGGCCGGAATCGGAATATAGACGGTCTGGGGAAAGTGACCCCGTTTGATGTCCTGCGGTTGCCCGTTGGTGCAAATGGTAGCTACGCATTCGGCCCAGTTGAGTGGTACCTGGATGGATCAGAAGCCGGGCTTTCCACGGGTGGTGAACGCATTGACGCTATTGCGATTGACGGGAACGGCCGCTTGCTTGTGAGCCTCAAGGGAACCGGACGCGTACCGGATGGAAGCGGGGCAACGCTGGTTGTGCGCGACGAGGATCTCATCACGTATCGAGATAGCAATAATGCCTGGGAAGTGGTTTGTGACGGATCGCAGGTGCCGGGGCTGGCGAGCGAAAATGTAATCGGGCTTTCGGTAGATGCAGTTACCGGGACGTTCTTTGTGCGGTTGGGCAATGGATTCAATATAGCCGGGGTAAAAGGCACTGCCCGCGACGTCCTTTCCCTCTCAGACTGCACCTCAGACGCTCAGGCACAAGTGGTCTGGAACTCGCGTGATGATGGATTTAACAAGCCATATGATGCCCTGCACTTTACCCCGTGAACTATGTGTAAGGAAACGGTGAGGCATAACCTATGATCTACGGACCACGAGTCACGTTGCGAGCTATTGAACGAGAGGACATCCCCCAGGTCAACGCGATCAACAACGATATGGAAGTTGAGTTGGCTGGTGGTGGGGATCCACCTTATCCGCAATCTCTGGCACGAGCGTACGCGGAGTTTGACCGTAATGCCGGTGAGGGCAGTCGAGAGGGTAGCAACTTTGCTATTGCTGCGGATGGGCATCTGATTGGGTTCTGCGGCCTTTATCGCCGTGATGAAATTGCATCAACGGCCGAACTGGGCATCGTAATTGGCGACAAGGCGTATTGGAGTCGCGGTTACGGCCGGGAGTCCCTGGCCTTGCTGGTTAACTATGGTTTCATAATGCTCAATCTGCGACGCATTTACCTCAATGTGCATGCCCGCAATGAACGGGCGATAAGAGCCTACCGCGCGGTGGGGTTTGTGGAAGAGGGCCGTTTGCGCCAACATGTATGGAGCAGCGGTGACTACGATGATCTGGTTTACATGGGCCTATTGCGAGCGGATTGGCCC
>JAWKOY010000078.1:0-1190 GCA_041390945.1 Chloroflexota bacterium | reverse complement strand
GGGTAACCCCTTCTGGTACAAACGACGCGTCACCGGTACAACGCCGCATTCGCATACCGGGAAGGCAAAGCCCATTAAAGCGCCGGTGATCGCCGCCGGAACAGCCCGCCTCGGCGCATACCGGGCAACCGTAGCGCTATCCACAAAAACAGCAATCAGGCCGGAAACCAGCGAGCCAAGCAGCAAAAAGGGTACGGCTTCAATGAATATACCCAGGAAGATGGTGGTGAATGTCTGTAGACGTTCATTAAGGAAAGAGAGGCTTGTACCGGGGAGAAGGGTAATGGCAATTAATACCAGGAGCACGGCAGCAACAGCGCGGCTTATCCAATCAGCCTTGGAACGTTGTTGGTCAGGCGGGCTACTGGTTGGTGTATCGGGGGTTTGAGCCTCCACCTCTACCGGTTTCATGGTGTCAAAGACTAGCAGGCTACGTACATAGCGGCAATGGGGTCGCAATCTTGCGGGCCGTTCTCTAATTTTGAAATCATTCGCAATGTATTTCAGCCATTTTCGAACATTGCCCGCAAGGTGCCTAATCGTTGAGGATAGGAAAGTAAATCGGTCGTGTCAATGAACTGGTCTACACCACCCAGATAAGTGGGAAGTCCGCTCACAGCCTCGTCCTGAATCCTGTCCAGCAACGCTTGCTCGAACCGCTCAGCGTGGATGACGTCGAACGGCCGATCATAAAACGGTTCCGGCGAGGTAGGGATGAGCTCCGTCAGTCCAAGCCGGTTATGAAGCTCGGCCACAGCGGACATCGCCTGCAGGAGCGGCCGTTCGCGGCCTCGCCACTCTGTCGCAGCCAGCGTTTCTAGCAGGTATGGTTCGATATCGACCGCACAGTCTAGGCGATTGAAGGCCGTTCCCAGCCACTTAATGTAGGGAGCATACTGGCGCTCATAGAGGAAACATAGACGCATGAGGTCTCTCACTAATCGTGCGGCTACAATCCGCGATCCTAGATCATCACCGACCTGCGCAGTCCGGCCGACGAACGCTTCCTCTTGCGCAATACGCCGCCACTGAGCGGCCAACAGGTAATACCAGAGGTCATCGGGATAATAGCTAAGGCGTTGGCGGACGGCCGTCAGCTCACCCGGTCCATCATGGAATACCATCCCCGCGGTCACGCTCCGCAATAACTGCTCCGGCACCGATAACCAGTCTTGCGGTGATAGTGGTCG
>JAWKOY010000077.1:0-1206 GCA_041390945.1 Chloroflexota bacterium | reverse complement strand
GGATCCGTGACCGTTCCCGCCTCAACCCGGTCCTGATCCAGACGATAAATATCAGCCGTACCGCCCGGATGTCCATCCAGTTGCAGGGGTAATGATGTAGCCGCCTCATCCAGGTTGGTAACCATCAGGGTTAATGCACCGTCACCACGACGGGCGGCATATATTCCCACATTGGCTTCACCCGAATCAGCGTATAGCAATTCATTGCCAAACATCTTATAGAGTTGGTACGTGTAATAACTGGGACGGACACCAGAAGCGGACAGGATACCCCACCCACCCTGTGAGTCTTTTGTTTCAAGGACAAAGTGGTTAACGATATCCACACGCTGGCGGATCAGCCGCCCCAACACATCTGCCAGCCAAAGTGCGTTGAAATAGGAATCCGGGGTTGCCTCACCAGAGGTGATTTGGGTCCAATCTGAGTTAAGTTCTGTCACGCCAACCGGCAGGTCACGACCGGTAAGTCTCTGGATTCGCTCATGCAGGTCTGGAATAAAACTATCCCACTCGGATGATGTCGACAACAGATCCTCGACCGTATAGACGTTGTCCATTGACCGACCCAGGGGATATCGGTGAATGGTAACGACATCCACCATATCACCGTTCGTTTCCAGAAATGCATCCAGAAAGATGTGGGCATCACTTGGCCCCGGCCCATCACCACCAGTGTATTGGCTGACTTCCGGCCCCAGTAGTTTGAGGTCCGGGTCTACAGCCAGCATAGCGTCGGCTATTGCTCGCCATTCAATCAGAAACTGCTCAACCGTGTAATCACTATATAGATTTGGTTCGTTGCCGATGGACCAGTACGGCAAATTATAGTTCTGCTCCACATTTACATAACGAACCATCTCGGCCGCCTGCTCCGGTGTTCCTCCACGGAGGCGAACACTAATGACCGGCTCCGCGCCCATCTGACGGGCCAACTTGATAAACCGGTCAACTTGCAATTCCTGGAGATTGTTGCGGTCGCCCCACTCTCCACCCGGAAAACGGAGCATCGTGATGCCGGCCGCTTCCGCTTCATCAAGCAGATCAAACGGAACAATGACCCATGGCCCGTAGTTACTTCCGTATACATAGGGACTAATCTGACCCAGAGACAGGTCTGCATCAACAACCAGGCTACCGCTTTCCGGTGTTCTATCCGGCCAGGAAATCGGAGTCGCCCACATTGAAGTCGTGGACTCCGGTCCCGAC
>JAWKOY010000076.1:0-1207 GCA_041390945.1 Chloroflexota bacterium | reverse complement strand
TGATAGTGTCCCCATAGCACCGGATGGCGGAGTAACGGAGAACACCATTATCATCTTCAACCTGCGTTGGGGAAATGGCCCCGGTTGCGCCGCGCGCTGTGGATTCTAGGTAAGCGCTGGCGGCGTCCGGCACCGACATGGCAATCACCCCCACCCCGTCCCCATGCAGCGCAACATGGCGAGCAATGGGATCGTCCGGGCCAAGCGAAGCCGTCAACACCAGACGAATCATGCCCTGATTCATCACATGGGAAGCAGACTGGCGGTTGCCTGTCTCCAGACCGCTATAAGCAGTCTCGGCGTAACCGAAACCGGTTTGGTAAAAATGGGCGGCTTGCTTGGCATTACCCACATAAATCTCAATATGGTCAACGCCTTTTATGGGCAGAAAGTCTTCACTCATGGTCCAGTCTCCTTTTGTGGGAATCGAGCTTGAAACGAAGCATGTATTCTGTTTGTTAGGGCAAAATGATGCCTATGTAGAAGCCATTTCTATAACACGGGTCAGCCGTTGAATGCCTTCCTCAATATCAGCGACACAGCAGTTAGAGAAATTGAGGCGCATGTAACGCCGCGCATCCACGCCGGGTAAGGCAAAGGCCTGTCCGGGAATGAAGGCCACCTGCTCCTGAGCAACTGCCAAGGGTAGAAGTTCCCGTGCATCCAACCCTTCCGGCAAGGTCACCCAGATAAACATCCCGCCATGCGGCCTTGTCCAGGATGTACCGTCGGGGAAATAACGGTCCAGCGCCGCCAGCATCGCTGCCAACCGCTCGCCGTACGCCTGACGCAGCCGGGCCACATGCTCCGGTAAGTGTCCCGCATCCAAATAAGCCGACACCGCTCGCTGGGTCAGTGCCGAAGATTCCAGGTCCCCGGCCTCCTTGATCACTGTTACTTTCGGGATCAGATTCGTTGGGACAATCATCCAGCCCAGCCGCAGAGCCGGCGCGAGAATCTTGGAGAATGAACCAACGTAGAAAACGTGGGTGTCGTTTAGCGCCCGCAGAGGCGGTGGAGATTCCCCGCCATAAGCCAGGAATCCATACGGATCATCTTCCACGATGGGCATGTTGTAGGTCACGGCCAGATCAACCAGCGCCTGCCGTCGGTCCATACTCATGGAAACACCCAGCGGGTTGTGGGCCTCGGAAATAGCATAGAGGAATGCCGGGACGTCACCATCTTCGAGGTATTCCGCAACCCG
>JAWKOY010000075.1:0-1239 GCA_041390945.1 Chloroflexota bacterium | reverse complement strand
CAATCCGGTGGCGAGCCAATTGCGCCGCTGCCACCTTATTACCGCACACCCATTCCTGAACGATATCCGGAATACGCGCGGGAAACGGTTCACATCGATCCCCAAGAGGCGGACTCTACCCCGACTATTAATCGCGGCGAACCAATCAGTATCAGCAAGGATGATCTGGAGGATGACCAACCTGCACCGACCGCTCAACCGGCCATTCGCATTGACTCGAGTCAGGTAGAACCGCCTACTCCACGGCCTCCTACGGTGCAGATGCCGTCAGCCTCGGTTACAGCCAACACAACGTCGGCCACAACAGCCGTTCGGCAACGCGGCCGAAAAAAGCCGCCGACCAAGAAGACAAGGTTGCGTATTACGGTTCAGGAACACCCTGAAGGGCCGGGATTATACGGCCTGCAGGTACGCGTCAGTGCCCCAAGTGCTCGCCAACAGGTCGCCGGAACGACCAATGCCGAGGGCCAATTCACCTGCGAGTTACCGGTCTACGCGGATGTTGGGTTGACCTACGACATTGACGTTACCTGGCCGCGAGACTTTGGCGGTGACATTGAGCGTAAATCGATCACGCTGAATGCGGATCGCACGATGTTCGTCCTACCCTTTTACCGGACGCTGAAGGCCTGACATACTCCCGAAATGCCGGATTCGCTAAAGGTTACGTATGAGGATGTCGAGGCGTCTCAGGCCGACAGGTACCCGCCTGTCCTCGCCATCCACCTGAGCGATCTGGGAAACGATCCACCCCCACGTTCCGTTGGTGCCAAACTCCAATTGACACTGGACGATGTGGCGGCGTTTGAGCCCGCCGGGGATGACGTTATCGGCCCGCTGGAGCAGTTGGTGTTCAACCTGGTTAACCAGGCCCGGCAGGAGAACATGCCCCGATGGTTGGGTCGCCAGGTGCTGCTCTGGCATCCCGGGGCAGCAATGGTAGCACGGCGACATTCGGCCGATATGCTGGAGCGAAATTATGTGAGTCATGTCACCCCGGACGGCATTAACGTCGGGCAACGACTTGACCGGGCAGCCGTCAGCTATCTGGCGTGCGGCGAGAATATCGGCGTGGTCTATGGCCCGGCCAGCCACGGCACACAGGGCGTTGACGAAGTGCAGAAAGCATTTATGAATCAGCCGCGACGGCTGACGAACCACCGGGGCAATATTTTGAATCCGGTGTGGACCCATGTGGGTGTTGGCGTAGCCTACGCTCCACAGGGCCAACTGATTGTG
>JAWKOY010000074.1:0-1267 GCA_041390945.1 Chloroflexota bacterium | reverse complement strand
AATTCCGTAGCAACAAAACGGCAGTTAAAAATGGCCTCTAGATTTCCTTCGACCAGACCTTGCAGTTGAGCTTCTTTGTCGAAGTTAGTGGAGGGAACAGGCTTAACGGTTTGGCGATCAATAGTGAACAATGGCATGATTGAGTTGGCCTTGAATGTTCGAGTTAGACGTACAACTGACAGGCTGGGTTAAATTGAGTTCCCGACCTATCTTCAATCATGCCACATCCGTGGTGGGTTTGCCAGTAAGGGCAGGTCTGGATCAATCAGACCCAGGCTTGTCAAGTTTGGGTCTCCCCCGCATCGCTGTCTGGGCGGGGCAATTCCTCAATGGGTGTCGTATCGGCCGGGGTTTTGGCGGGATTCGGCGTGACGCCGGTATGGTCAATATCCAGTTGAATCGTCTGCGTGGGATACGGCAGAGTAACGCCATTGGCGTCCAGCGCCTTCTGAATGGCCGTGTTGACCCGGTCGTTGACGCGACGTGTATCCACATATGACTTGATCCACCAGCGCACGATGAAGATCATGGCGAAGTCGCCCATCTCATCATAGAGCACATCCACCGACTTGTCGGGCAGCACACCCTCAACGTGACGCACTGCATCGGTAATCACCTGGCGTACATGCTCAATATTGCTGCCGTAGGCAACGCTTACCTGGGTCTGGATGCGGTAACGCGGGTCGGGATAGGTGTAGTTAACGATCTGGCCGCTGTTGATGGCCGAGTTGGGAACAATCACCATCCGGTTGTCACGAGTGCGAATGCGCGTCGTCCGCAGACCAATCTCGACGACATCGCCCCATGTGCCCAGATTTTGAATCTCAATCCGGTCGCCTACGCGGAACGGCCGATCAAACAAGATGATCACACCGGCAATGGCATCGGCAATCGTATCCCGCGCCGCCAGCGACAGGGCCAAACCGCCGATACCCACCGCCGCCATGAGGGCACTCACATTGATGCCGAAGTGCCTGAGCAGCAGCGAGGAAATGACGGCAATCAGAATGATCCGACCCAGCCTGACCAACAGGACCAGGGCCGGATCCAGTTCAGTTAACCGGTCGTGGGTCAGCGTGGTCCGATAGTAATCGACAGCGAGATCCAGTGCGCGCCAGATGAAAACCGCGATTAGAATAATCCCAGCGGCGTAGAGAAGATCCAGTAACGCTACCCGCAGGTAGATGGGCAAAAAGAGCAGGCGGGAAACGCCGAAATAGGCCAGGCCTATCACCGCCAGCCAGCGCAGCAGGCCACCAAGCTGGGC
>JAWKOY010000073.1:0-1304 GCA_041390945.1 Chloroflexota bacterium | reverse complement strand
ACCCTTGGCCCGCAGATGAAGAGCGTCGGCGAAGTGATGGCGATCGGCCGGACATTCCCGGAAGCACTCAACAAGGCGCTGCGCAGTCTGGAGATCGGTGTCCCTGGATTTTCCAGCGTATTGATTGACCACTACCCCATCATACCGGATGAGGTTGAGGAAAAGCTGCGCCAGCCAACGGCCGAGAGACTGTTCTATGTAGCCGGTGCATTGTCTCAGGGAACTTCTGTTGAAACTGTTTCAGAGTTGACCGGTTATGATCCCTGGTTTGTAAGTGAGTTAGTCCGAGTTTTGGAAGCAGAAGACTCACTACGCGAAATACCAGATGAAAGCACTGAAACATTTCAAGCAGCCAAACGCCTGGGGATAGCTGATGAAGTCATTGCCAGACTAAATGGTATTGACAAAGAGGTCGTCCGCAACCAAAGAATCATGTCAGGCGTTGCCCCTGTCTATTACCGGGTCGATACCTGTGCGGCCGAATTCGAGGCGTTTACCCCCTACCTCTACTCCACCTATGAATCTCACAGCGAGGTTGATCCTACCGACAGACAGAAGGTGATGATCATCGGTGGAGGCCCCAATCGGATTGGTCAGGGTATTGAGTTTGATTATTGCTGCGTGCAGGCTTGCTGGGCATTGCGGGACATGGACTATGAAACCATCATGGTCAATTGCAACCCGGAAACGGTCAGCACTGACTACGATACGGCCGATCGCCTGTACTTCGAGCCGCTGGTCCTCGAAGATATTCTGAATGTCATTGATGTAGAAAAGCCGGACGGCGTCATCGTCCAGTTTGGCGGCCAAACACCAATCAACCTGACCGAGGGGCTGGCCGGCGCTGGTGTTCCGGTTTGGGGCACGCCGCCGGATTCAATTGCTCTGGCCGAGGACCGTGGCCGGTTCGGCGCATTGTTACGCGAGATGGACATGGACCATCCCGACTGGGGCATGGCTCGTTCGCTGGATGAGGCGCGAGCCATTGTAGACCGGATCGGCTACCCGGTGTTGGTTCGTCCGTCCTTTGTTCTGGGCGGTCGGGCCATGGCAATTGCCTATGATGATGAATCACTGGAACATTTCCTGCAAGAAGCCACTTCTGTGTCGGAAGGCAACCCGGTCCTGATTGATCAGTTCATTGAAGACGCTTTTGAAGTGGACGTAGACGCGATCGGGGATGGCGAGCAGGTGATCATTGCCGGTATTTTGCAGCACATCGAGGAAGCGGGTGTTCATTCCGGCGATAGCGCTTGCGTGATGCCCCCGTACAAGGTCAGCCTCTATCATCTCAACATCATCCA
>JAWKOY010000072.1:0-1309 GCA_041390945.1 Chloroflexota bacterium | reverse complement strand
GGGCATTACCACACGTACATCGTGGCCCATTTTGTGTAAGGCCTTGGGCAGCGAACCGCCGATGTCGCCCAGCCCTCCGGTTTTAGCAAATGGGGCTACTTCAGCACTCAGGAACAATATTTTCAGAGGTTGGCTCATTTCGGTTGCCTCCGGGCAATGTCATCCTTCACTGCTGTAGTTGATTCCTGAAAAGATGCGGTTGCATACACAATAAAATATTGTCCATGATCCCCGGCCGATCACCAAACCGGCCAGCCTAAAAGATTGGTCCCGGCTGCTGTGTCATTGTTTATGCAGACTCAAGTGCTGCCTGCACGCGCCGCAAGCGGGAGTTGGCTTCCTCAGCGACTTCCTTCAGCCCGGAACTTTCCCCAACTCCCAGCATGACCAGGGGATCAACAATCGAAACGGTCGAACCGGCACCGGACTCATCCTCGTAGACAACGACATTGCACGGCAGCAGCAGGCCGATTTCCAGTTCTGCGCTGAGTGCGCGGTGGGCCAGGGATGGATTACACGCACCCAGGATCACGTAGCGTCGAAAATCAGCATCCAGCTTCTTCTTAAGTGTCGTTTTGACGTCAATTTCAGTGAGTACACCGAACCCCTGTTCTTTCAGTGCGGCGGTGACCTTCTCCACGGCCTCATCATAAGGCAGGTCCAGATGCGCGCGCATACCATAGGTAACGGATGAATCGTTCATGTTTTTAGCTCCCTTTGTGAGTCGTGTCATCTATCCTGTTGATAGATAGCATCTTATTGTTTGTGCCAGAGCAACATGACTGCTACTCCGGCGAGTACGGTCAGTATCAGTCCGCCGACCATGGCTCCTATGCCGAGGGCTGTAGACCAATTACGGCCGCTATCCCCCTCGCTCGCCGATAGTTGCGGAGTGGCTACGGACGCCAAGGCGATTGTCGCGGTGGGGGATGGTGTTGCCGTCTCAAAAACGGCTTCCGGGGTTGGTGTATTGGTCGGCGTCCCGGTTGGCGTCGGTGTCGGCGCCAGGGTTTCTGTTGGCGGCCGAATATTCAACTCCTGGCCGATCTGCAGCAAGGACAAGGTTTCGGTGCTGATGTTGTTATATTCGGCTAACTGGTCCAGTGTCAGCCCATACGATAGGGCAATGCCCAGAGCTGTATCACCTTGCTTAACGGCGTAGCTCAATTGCGGCGTTGCAGTGGGTGGCGGTTCTTCACCGGGCAGCAGGCGGATTTTGATCTCGTTGCCGGGGTGAACCACTGCATCTTCCGGGAGGCTGTTAAGCCAGAGAATCGTTGCCAGATCGATCTTGTTCCAGGCGGCAATA
>JAWKOY010000071.1:0-1324 GCA_041390945.1 Chloroflexota bacterium | reverse complement strand
CCGGGGCGGTTTGTATTGGAGCCTGGTGGCCGGCGAAAACGCTGGACGAGCTGTTATTGACGCTAGGCGAGATGGTTCAGTACAAGAACTACGAACCCCGCGACCCAATGAACTCCAAGGCAGCAAGCTGGGCCTTAAAGCGCAAGGACCTGTTTCCAATTGACCATCGCGAATTGAAAGGTGTGGCAATCTCCGACCTGATCAAGCTGGGAGACGAGGAGCCCGATGACTACGGCATCAACTTCCTCTGAGCCGATCACACAAACGGCCGAACCTGTCTACGCGCCGCCCTCGGCGGCCGACCTGATTGCCCAGTTACCGGAGAGAACATCCCCGCTGGAGCTTGAGGGTTGCCTGCTTCACGGCGAACCGGTTGGACCGGAGGAGCCGGTTGTCATCATACATCAGACAGCCCTCCTGCAAGCCAACGCCCATAGCCTCAGCAATGTTGATGTGGAACTGGGCGGCGCGCTTCTGGGCCATGCCTATCGCCATGACGGTCAGGTGTACGTTGAGGTAAAGGCCGCGCTCCCGGCCATTAGCGCCGATCACGGCCCGGTTCATTTTACGTTTTCGGCCGACTCGTGGTCCGGACTACAACAGGACCGGGCGACCCATTATCCCAACCTTGATATCGTCGGCTGGTTTCACACCCATCCTGACCTGGGCGTTTTCTATTCCAGCGACGACGTGGTTGTCCATTCGGCGGCCTTTACGCTGCCGTGGCATGTCGGTCTGGTCATAGATCCGCTCCGTGAGGAAGCGAGTTTCTTTGGCTGGAGCAACAACCGCCTGCAACCCCTGTCCGGGTTTTACGAATTGCCGGAGCGTCAGACGGAGACAATCGTCACCTGGCGGGCCGTCAAATCGGCCGTATGGGATACAGCCTATATGCCCCCGGAACCGGAGGTCGCTACACCAAGTCGCGTCTATTTACCGGACAGCAATGCCAACCAGGCAATCTCGACCCACAATGCAGGGTTGATATTGGGCGCATTAGGCCTCGGCCTTTCGCTGCTGCTGTTGCTGGCCGGTATTCTGCCGCTTCGCAATCAGGTAAACACGTTGGAAACGGCCGTCCTGGCCCTGGCGGATGAATCGCTGTCTACCACCAATGCCGTGACCTGCCCGGACCCACGCTTGCGGCTGATTGCCCCGGTTACAGGGCAGAGCTTTGAGATGGGAGCCACGGTTCCCCTAATCGGCACAGCGGCTTTTCCGGATGCTTCACGGTACCAGGTGGAAATACGTCCGCAGGGCAGCCAAAACTGGGCCTTGCTGGAGCGTTTCAATCGGGACACCCGCCTCGACGAACTGGCCCAGT
>JAWKOY010000070.1:0-1351 GCA_041390945.1 Chloroflexota bacterium | reverse complement strand
AGTAATATCTTCATCCTGGGCTAAATCAGCCCCGACAACCGTCGTCGTGACCTGGCAACTCCCGCTAATCTCCTCCGCCAATTGGGAGAGCTTGTCCTCGCGGCGGGCAACAAGGATGAGATCGTAACCCCGTGCGGCAAGCTGACGGGCAAATTCTGCCCCGGCCCCACTTGACGCGCCGGTTATAAGAGCTGTTCCTGTCGGTAGTCCCAACGGACTGGTTGATGTAGACATCCTGAGACTACCTAGTCGGCAATCAGCCGGTGCACGTTGCCGACGGCTGCAGCCACATCATCAGCCTCGACCACCACGCTGATGCTGCATTCGGAAGACCCCTGAGCGATGGCGATAATGTTGACGCCATTGTCACCCAATGCGCTGAATACACGACCGGCGATGCCTGATATACGCTGGATGCCGGCTCCGACAATCGTCAGGATGGCAACCGACGGCGCCGCCCAAATGCGTTCGATATCACGCCGGACCAGCTCATTCGAGAACTCTTCCTCCAACCCGGCGATTACGCTATCTACGGCCTCTTCCGGCACAATAAAACAAATTGATTGCTCCGACGATGCCTGAGTGATGAGCAGGACACTGACGTTGATGCGGGCCACTGCACCAAAGGTTCGCGCAGCAATACCGGGGACGCCAATCATACCCTTGCCCTCAACCGTGATCATGCTGACGTCCTTAATGGCCGTCACTGCCTTGAACCCACCGTTGCTCGCTTCCGCTTCCTCAACGATGACCGTTCCAGGATGATCCGGGTTGAACGTATTCTTAATCCGTAGGGGAATACCGTTCTCCACGCAAGGCCGCATCGTTTTGGGGTGTAAGACCTTGGCCCCATAGTAAGCCAGTTCCGACACTTCCCGGTAGGTCAACTCCGGCAGCGATTTGGCGTCCGGCACCAGTCGGGGATCGGCCGACATTACGCCGTCCACATCGGTCCAGATCCACACCTCTTCGGCACCCAGCGCCTGCCCCAGGATGGCTGCACTGAAGTCCGACCCGCCGCGGCCCAACGTGGTTGTCAACCCACCGATTGTCGAAGCAATGAACCCGGTCACAATGGGAATAGTCCCCTTCTTCAGCATCGGGCCCAGCGCGGCCGTTGTCATCTCCCGTGTAAGCGCGGGAATCGGTGTGGCCTGCTGGAAGTGATCATCTGTAACGATCAGGCGGGTGGCGTCCACCGCTTCCGCAGCGTGGCCTATCTGACGTAAATAGGCGGCCAGGATGCGTACGCTCATTTGCTCGCCCATGCCGCTTATCGTGTCCAGCGCCCGTGGTGTGATTTCGCCCAGTACGCAAACGGCCGAACAGAGCGCCTGAAAACGCTCAATGA
>JAWKOY010000069.1:0-1369 GCA_041390945.1 Chloroflexota bacterium | reverse complement strand
CCTATCACCTGCAAGACTCGGACGCCAAAGCCTATTTTTGCTTCCAGGGTACACCTGAGCTACCGATGGGCCAGTTCGGCTATGAGGGGTTCCAGCAGGTGGATGGCTGCGAGAACTTCTTCATCATCACCGCCGATCCCACTGCACCGTCCCCCATTGAAGGGACCCAGACCCTGGGCATGCTCATGGCGAACCAGCCTCCAACGTTCGATACCGTCATGACCAATGCCGACGATACGGCCGTTATCCTCTACACCAGCGGCACGACCGGCACCCCCAAGGGCGCGGAACTCAACCACAGCAACATGATCTTCAATGCACGTCTGTCGGATACCATGTACCCCCGTAACGATCATGACGTGCATCTCATTACCCTGCCGCTGTTCCACTCCTTCGGCCAGAGCGTCCAGATGAACGCCGGCTTTTATAACAAGGCGACACTAACGCTTCTGCCCCGGTTCGACCCGGATGCGGCGCTGGCGGTCATGGAGCGAGATAACGTCACTTTCTTCGCCGGTGTGCCGACGATGTACTGGGCCATGCTCAACCACCCCAACCCGGAAAAGTTTGATCTGGCGAAGATTGCCGACAATTTGCGATTGGCGGTCAGTGGCGGATCGGCCATGCCGGTCGAGGTCATGCGCGCCTTCGGCGAGAAGTTCAAGGTCAACATTCTGGAGGGCTACGGTCTGTCCGAGACCAGCCCGGTGGCAACCTTCAGCCGGTTGGACAAGGAAGTCAAGCCCGGTTCGATTGGCCTACCTGTCTGGGGTATATCGGTACGCGTCGTGGATCCATCCGACAATGATGTGCCGGTAGGCGAGATGGGCGAGATCGTCATTAAGGGCCACAACATCATGAACGGTTACTACAAGCGTCCGGCCGAAACCGCCGAAGCCATGCGCGGCGGCTGGTTCCACACCGGAGACCTGGGCAAGATGGATGAGGATGGTTACTTCTACATCACCGACCGCGTAAAGGATATGATCATTCGCGGTGGCTTTAACGTGTATCCACGCGAGATAGAAGAAGTGATGATGACCCACCCGGACGTGAGTCTGGCGGCTGTCGTCGGTATACCCCACGACAGTCACGGTGAGGAAGTCAAGGCCTACGTGATCCTTAAGCCGGATGCCACGTGCGATCCTGACGAGTTGATGGACTGGTGCAAGGAGAATATGGCTAGCTACAAGTACCCGCGTCTCATTGAGTTCCGGGAAGACTTGCCGATGACAGCCACCGGAAAGATCCTCAAGCGTGAGCTGCGCTAACTAACTGTTGTTGCTTGCCACAAGAGAAGGCGTTGCTAGTTTAGCAACGCCTTTTTGTTTACAGACCGATTATGCCACGCAGGGAGTCCAGCAAGGAC
>JAWKOY010000068.1:0-1393 GCA_041390945.1 Chloroflexota bacterium | reverse complement strand
CCTTCACATTGGCGGGACGGCAACGCCGGTGGACATCACCCCCGAAACGGCCGAGTTAGCCATCCGCGCGGCGCATGCCCACCAGCTAGGGGTAGCCGGAGTGGACCTGCTATTGTCAGATCGTGGTCCCCTGCTCCTGGAGGTCAACTCATCCCCCGGTCTGGAGGGAATTGAACAAGCGACCGGCGTGGATGTAGCTGAGGCGATCATTGCCTATGTCGAACGAGCAGTTGTTCAGTCAGCGTAGTTAATACAAAAGCACCGGGTGGATCTCACCCGATGCCTGTCAATCTTCTTGGAGAACGGTTCCCAATTAAACGGAAACTTTTGCGCCCTTGCGTGTGGCGATGTTGTCAGCGGTCAACTTGCTGGCTCCGCTTTCGCCGGTTTCCAGCCACCAGCACGCCGCATAATGCCCGCCACCATAATCCTTAAAGGGTGGCTCCTCCTGGGAGCACTTGTCAAAGGCAATGGGGCAGCGGGTGTGGAACCGGCAGCCGGTTGGTGGGTTAAGGGGGCTGGGCACATCCCCTTCCAGAATTATTCGCTGACGCTTCACCGTGGGGTCAGGCACCGGGATAGCCGACATCAACGCCTGCGTATACGGGTGCAGCGGATTGGCATACAGGTCCTTGCGGGGTGACATCTCTACCATCTTACCCAGATACATCACGCCCACACGTTCGCTGAAATGTTCAACTACGCTCAGGTTATGGGCGATGAACAGATAGGTCAGGCCAAAGTCGCGCTGTAATTCCTTGAGGATGTTCAACACCTGGGCCTGGATGGATACATCCAGAGCCGAAACCGGTTCGTCGCATACAATGAATTTCGGCCGTAAGGCCAGAGCACGGGCAATGCCAATGCGCTGCCGCTGACCGCCGGAGAACTCATGCGGGTAACGCCGGGCGTGTTCAGCCCGCATCCCGACGCGGGTCAGCATCTCAACAACGATCTCGTACCGCTCCTGGGCACTCTTGTCGGTATGCACCCGTAGACCTTCGGCAATACTCTCTCCTACCGGCATACGCGGATCGAGCGAAGAGTACGGATCCTGAAAGATGATCTGCATATCGGCCCGCATCTTCTTCAATTCGCTGCCTTTCAGATCGAAGATATTCTTCCCATCGAAGATCACCTGCCCGGAGGTTGCTGGGGTCAGGCGCAGGATCGTGCGGCCGGCAGTCGTCTTGCCGCAGCCCGACTCCCCCACGAGCCCGAACGTCTCCCCTTCATTGATGAAGAAACTGACATCATCAACTGCCTTGACATAAGCCTGCACACGCTGCAATAATCCGGCACGCACCGGAAAGTACTTGACAAGCTGATCCACCTCAAGCAACTTCTTGCGCTCTGTCGGTTTCGGTGTTTTGCCGTTTGAGCTTACTTCTTC
>JAWKOY010000067.1:0-1483 GCA_041390945.1 Chloroflexota bacterium | reverse complement strand
GGCTCAATCAGCAACCACTGCGGACCGTTGGGGTCAGATTGCAGCAAACCGCGCTGGAAGGTGTAGGCCACATCATGCGGTTCCAGCGTGCCACCGGCGTGGAAGGTGACACCTTCGCGTATGTTAAAGGTATAGGTCGTGCCGTCTTCGGAGATTAGTCCGTTCTCTTCTGAGGGAACCTCTACTGCTAACGCCGGAACAAAGGACGTGCCGTCAGTAAAGTTATAGGTGATGAGCGGCTCCATCACATTCTGGATGACGTTACCACCGGATGTTTCATAACCAAGGTTCGGGTCCAGGGTATCCGGCTCACCAAATGACGCTTCTCGCCAGGTAGTCGGGTCCGGCGCCGCGGATGAGACAGGCTCTTCAGGCACAGGCGTTGCCGTGACAACAACTTCCTGCATATCAGTCACGACACGCGTCACTTCTACAGGTTGACCTTCCTGGACCACGGTATCGGTGACGACTCGGGTAACTTCGACAAATTCAGTTTGCGGCTGGCAAGCAGCCAGTGCAAACAGGGTAATCAATAAACCGGCGATTAGCAGTCCACTTGTCTTGCGTGACATGTGCATCTTCTCCTTGAGGATGTAAGCGGATTTAGATCAACAAAACGCGTTGGATTGTGGTAGAGTAGGGGTTCTGAATTCTGTCGGGACATCACCTCCTGACGATTCGGTTGGTAAGCTCCGGTGCAGCACCTTCAACTTGCAGGCTGGCGGTTGTTGCATCGGGGCTCCGCCGCAATCCATGCGGCAGGCAAGGTAAATAAACCAAGGGTACTATAGCATAGGGTCATTTAAGTGTCAATAAGGTGACATATTAGTGACAATACCTGGAGGAGAGCCGGTGGTCAAACACGTCCTAGTCATTCATCTCGGCACAAATACGCATACAGAAGATGCGGTCTTTATGGACCAATCGTTCCAGCTACGCTGGATCGGTGTGAATGGTGACATGGAGCAAGCCCGCTCACTCATTGCCGAATATGACGGCCGTGTGGACGCCATTGCATTAGACGGGATGCCCGCCCTGCTGGAGTTGGGCAGCGAATCGCGTGCCCACGAAGATGGCCGAACCTTATCCGACATTGCCACGGAAACGCCTGTTGTGGACGGTCATGGCATTCGCGCCGGTCTGGAACGCTGGGGGGTTATCCTCGCCGATCGCGCTCAACCCGGCATCTTCGGCCAGAAGCGAATTCTCATGACTCCGGGCCTGAACCACACCGGACTGGCGCAGGCATTGGGAAGGCGTGGGTCAGCCCTGCGCTATGCAGACCCGTTTGTCTACTTTTCCCTGCCCGCCGTCCCCGGCATTGGGACGGAAGCCACCCTTGACCAGGCCGCCGGACCAACGCTCGACCAACTGCGAAGTGCCTCGTTCACCCGCCTGTTTCCTTCATCCGCGGCTGTCGAATCCCACAATCAGGATTTATTCAAGTGGGCGGATGTCATAGCCGGAGATATTGGCGTGATCA
>JAWKOY010000066.1:0-1650 GCA_041390945.1 Chloroflexota bacterium | reverse complement strand
TGATTGATCGGTGCTCCGGCACCGGCTGTATGGTACTGAGCTACTACAGTCGCCCGGCCATTCGTTTGTAAGAACTGGCTGAAGAACTCGCAGGAACTGGCGCAGTTCTGGTCAGTCAGGATGACAATAGGTCCATCATAGTAAAGTTCCGGCTTGGGTGCGCTCAACAAATACTCCACAGGCGCTTGACGCACCAGGCCGTTGCTTGCTTCATCGAAGACATCTTGATCGATCCAGTGCATGGAGACCGGGTTCTCTTCATTGAAGAAATAGGAAGCCATGGTGAAGTAAAGGTTATCCCAGCCACCGCCATTGCCGCGCATATCAAGAACGATGCCGTCTACCGGTACTGGGTGCGTCATCACTGCCCGCAGAAAATCCTCAAGTACAGCGATCCGCACATCCGGCTCGCGAAAACCGTCCCAGTTCAGATAACCAATGCTTGGCAGCGGAAAATCGTACTCGATAGGCATATCCCCACGCAGGTTGACCGACGCCAGGCGGTCAGGCAATGCGTAGGCCCCCGGCGTCAGGGTGAAGCTCTGCGCTGTATCGGTACCCGGTAAGATTGCCTCGACCGTCACCGGTTCTGAGTCGGGTGGGAAGCGCAGCACATTGTTGACCTGTTGCAAGCGCTGCCCTTCGGCTGTACCGGTAACTCGATTGTAGGTGACGCCCGACAGCATATCTGCTACGGGCATACCGTTAAGGGAAACGATTTCCGTACCGAACGTCAAACCGGCATCAGCGGCCGGACTCCCCTCGGCAACATCTGTCACAACAATGCGGCCGTCGTCCAGCTCGACTGTGTTGGCACCTACGTTTGTAGAAATGGGCGCACTTTGAGCGTTAAGGATGGCGTTGAAGATCTGGAGTGGTAGATCAGAGCTAATGTGGGCGGAAACATGCGCATCGCGAATGCTCTGTGCCAAACGATGTAGGGTGACCCCATAGCCAACCAGAGCAGTCTGGGGGTCCTGCGCTCCAAGTTGTTCAATTTGCTCAAATTGCGGCAACCACTCGGCCCGTATCGCCTCCCAGTCCAGATTGCGTAGTTCGGTGAAGCCGTAGCGTACCGACATCAGGTCGATCAGGGTGTTGAAACCTTCGAGAAGGCCCTGATCCGAGATGTCGATGACGGTGGACGAGGGGTTCTCAAGGACGGGCAAGACGGCGTCGTTCGCCCGATCATAGGTGAATCCGTCAGGTCCGAAGTGGACCACTGTGTAGCCTTGTGGCAGACCCACAACCGGATCATCCTCTGTGAACAGGACACCGTCATCGCCGAAACCGCTGGGGAAACCCTGCTGGTCATCGGCGGCATAAACAAGCACACTGCCGTGAGTGATATTACCCGTGATCGGATCTACCAGGAAGGAGTTCAGGTCAGCGCGCTGGTCCAACTGCGCCAGATAAGATCCGCCGGTGATGTTGGAGCCGACGACCAGTTTGAAGACCTGAACGCCCTGGTCAGCCTCACCATCATTGTCCACATCGACAAACGTTCCTGAGGGAACGGCCGGGAGATCAAAGGCGTAGGCCAGCGGCGGGGGGACCACGTCGTCGGTCATGCGGCCGAGAATCTGTCCTGCTACCGGAGCAAATTGCGTCCGGTCACCTTCAACCACATGCACCATGTCCAGCAAGGCC
>JAWKOY010000065.1:0-1693 GCA_041390945.1 Chloroflexota bacterium | reverse complement strand
TCCCTAAGCCTTCGGCATTACTGCAAAAGTGGCCGTGGCTGGCCTGGGCGCCTTACCTGATTGGACTTCTGGCTCTCGTGGCCTTTGTTCGCAAGGCCTACATCTTTACCTGGGGTTGGATGGCGGCCGGTGTGGTCATTGCCGTCGGGATTCTCATCTACAATGCCGTTACCAGCCACGATGCCGTCAGCCGGGCCCAATTGCGCTGGGGGCTGGGTGGTATGGTCATTGGACTGGCCTTTTTCTTCCTGTCAGCCTTTTCCGGGTTTTTCTTCGATGTATCCGATCGGGTACAGGGCATTCTGGATATATTCGGCTCACTCAGCTTTGGGATCATGGGCATCACGCTGGGGATCGCTGTCATGCGTTACCGGCTGTTTGATATTGACGTCATCATCCGGCGCACCACCTCCTACGCCATCCTGACCGGATTGCTCCTGCTGGTCTACTTCGGCAGTGTCATCATTCTGCAACGCCTGCTCTCGCCCATCACCGGCGAATCTACCGTGGCTGTCGTGCTCTCCACGCTGCTGATTGCCGCACTGTTCCTGCCGCTGCGCCGTCGCGTGCAGGAGGTCATTGATCGGCGCTTCTTCCGCCAGAAATACGATGCCGAACAGGTGTTGGAGCAGTTTGCCGCCACCGTGCGTGACGAAACCGATCTGGACGCGCTGACGGCCGAGCTCGTCCGCGTTATCCGGGAAACGATGCAGCCGGAGTTCGTGTCTGTCTGGTTGAAGGAGCCTGAGAAGTGAGCCACCCGGAGAACGAACGGCGCTTCGATCGCGGCGCGTGGCTAACGCTGGCGGCAGCCGTTGTGTTGTTGTTGTGGCCGCTGACCTTGAGCATCATTTTCGCCGGAATTCCCTCCGACGGCTGGGCCAGCTACTCACTGGAGGGCTTCTACGACGGCCCGTTTATAATGAACTACAGTCTGACCGGGCAACCCACCCCGCTACAGACAGGGGATGTTGTTGTAGCCATCGATGGGCAGCCCCTGACCAAGGGCCAACCGACAACCTTGCCACAGCCCCTGGTGGCCGGGGAAATTGCGGACTACACCATCGAACGCAACGGTCAGACATTGGAAGTAGCCATTCCACTCGTGCAGATCGGGTTGAGAGCGTACGGGGCAATCTGGCTGCATGATCCGCTTAAGAGCGTAGGGACACTGGTGACGCTGGTCATTGCCGCAGCCGTCTTCTTTCTGCGCCCCCGATCGGCTGCCGCGCGCTTCATGCTGATCGCCTTCACCTACCTGGCGGGCAACGCGATACTGGATATCGTCGGTAACCCCTTTGTCTACGCCTTGTCGCCGGCAGCCATCTTCCTGGCCCAATTCTACCAAACAGGCTACGCCTGGGCCCAAATGCCCTCCCTCATCTGTTTAGTCTTGGTCTTTCCGGTGTACCTACCACCCATGCAACGCTTTCCTCGGGCTTTACCCATGCTGCTGTATACTGTACCATTTGTCATGATGGCCCTAAGCGTGCCGCGCTATCCGGCCACTGCCCAGACCGAGTTGCAGTCACTTTTCGGTGCCGGTACGTTCATATCCTTCATATTTCTGACGGCTGTGGTCACCTTTGGTGCAATCGTTTACAACCTGCGCACGGTGAAGGATCCTGCTACCCTGGCCCAGGTGCGCTGGATGATTTTTGGTCTTGGTATTGGGACAGGCCTGACACTCATT
>JAWKOY010000064.1:0-1817 GCA_041390945.1 Chloroflexota bacterium | reverse complement strand
TTCGTTCGCGGGCGCCGGGACATCAACTCGCGGAAGTTGGAGAGCAGGGAATAGAGGAAGATGCCGATCAGGATGGCGGGTATCACCCAGCGCCAGTACGAGATGGTCAGGGCGATCACGCCAATGACAGCCAGAATAATGGTTGTCGTCAGCAGGTAGGTGGTCGCCTTGGAGCGCAACGCCGCCTCCACAAATCCGAACAGCAGGATAAACATCGCAATCCACAACGGCCAGTGTTGCGGACGGAAAGAGACCAGCAGGACGATGGCGATCACCAGTAACGCGCCGCTGGCCGCTGCCCAGAAGTCCATGGCGCGGGCCATCTTCGGTTGGGTGGTTTCCGGAACTGCCCGGTTCCGCAAATGGGCCTGCGGATCATCCTTTTCACCGTGCTCCAGCCTGTCCAGATAGGCATCCAACAGGCGCTTCTTTTCCTGCAATTCCGCGTAGTTGCTGTTGAGGTCCTTCAGGACCTTCTCAGCCTCGGCCAGTTCCGTCGTCGCCAGTTCGCGTTGCTTGTCCAGATTGGCGGCTGACATCAACGCCTGTACTGTCAGGCCGTTCATTCGCAAGGTTGCCCGCTTCTCGGCAATCTCCGATTCCGTCTGCTCAATGTCTTCTTCCAGCAAGGCAATCGTCACCTTCGTTTCGGGAATCAGGCGGTCCGGCGCGGGCACCTTGTCCAGCCCCGACCAACCCAACGGATCCACCCACGAATGACGGACGGTGCCGTCGCGGTCGAACTTCGGCCCGGCCGGTGCGCGCTCGCCGCCGAACGGGTCCTGCGTGTCCAGTCCCCACAGGCCATGATATGTCCCTACCCAGGGCAGTTCATCCGAGAGTAGTTCGGGTGACCATGTGAAGGTTTGTCCCGGCCCGATGGCCCGGCCGTCGCCCCGCGCGTAATCCACAAATGCCAGCGAGAACAGCGGCGCGTTGGTGAGGCTCGGTGGCGTATCAATGCCGGTGGTATTGAGGCTTTCGGCGAAGAACTCCCGCACCGGTTTCAGGAACCGTTTGACCGGCTGCAGGATGGTCGGCTCGGCGTGCATCAGGTACTCGCCCGGCTCAATGTAGGCTGCGTGCGAACCGGCGGCCGCATAGACCACCACATGCGAATCGTCCACCTTGTCCAACTCCGGATCGTCCCAGCGCCGCCGCAGATCGTCGCCGGAAAAGTCATGCGCGGCAAAGGCCACCCACTCCGGCGTGTGCTCGCCGTCCTTCTCGGACAGGTAAACGAAGATCTGTTCCCAGTCGCTCTCGTGGTCGTTCACCCCGTGGAACGAACTGCGCCAGTCGTTCATCACATAGAAGAACAGGTAGTGGAGGATCACATAGCCGCTGTCACGAAGCACCCGACCATAGTAGACATAACGTGGATCTTCGGCCAGGATGTCCCGGTACTGCAAGGCCGCCCGACCGGTCGTGCCGCCGGGGACGCGACCACGCAACAACAGCGAAAAATCAAACAGTGACTCGGCCAGACGGCCGACAATGCCCACGCGCGCCAGTCGCCCGGCTGACTGGAATGGGGGGTGATTTTCGCTGACCAGCCACTTCTGGTAATCAGCCGGATCGAGTGGTTCCTCGGTAAAACGCAGGAACAGCTCCGAACGGGGGGATCGCAGATCGTACTCGGCCAATCTTTCCGGTGTCACCTCACCGAAGTCAATCAACTGGGTAATCCGGTCATGGGCATCTTTCTGCCACAAGCTACACTGCGCCAGGAATCCGTCCACCGCACAGGGGAAGAACATCTCGCCCTGGGTATAGCGAATAACCGGTTCAAATTGGCGCAGTAGATCCAGGTCGCT
>JAWKOY010000063.1:0-1838 GCA_041390945.1 Chloroflexota bacterium | reverse complement strand
CAGCGCATGGGCCAGACGACGGTGCTGCTCATCAAGATATGCCTGGCCGGGGTCATGATGCGGCCGTCTGGTGCGGAAAGCGGCATAGCTCAGATCGAGGTAAACCAGCACATCCGGGCTGACCAGTCGCTGCCACATATCCGGGACAAAAGAATGCTCTTGCGCCGGGTGGCGCGCATCGTAACCGGCAGCGCGAAGGGCTTCTATTAATGTGCTTTTACCGGATGCACATGGCCCAACAACCGCCACGCGCAAAGGTGGGTGAGGCTCATCCATGACAGATCACATGGTAAGGCGGCCGTTCAGACGGCGCACTTCATCTCCATTCTTGGCATGAACTGACAGGGCAACAACGCTGATATCATCTCGGGGGCGGCCGCTATCCAGCGCCACCGCATCATCCAGCAATCTGTCGGTAATCCCCTGCGCCGACATCTCGCCACCGGAAACCATCTCTTGGAATACCCCAAAGGCATCGTACTTGACCTTCCCGCTCATGCTGCCAGCATGGCTGACGCCATCCGTATAGGCCACCACAATGGTTCCCAGCGCAATGGGAATCTCGGTAATGAGCGGCTTGGTGTTCGGATGCACGCCGACGGCTTGGGATGGATCATCCAGTTGATAGAAGCCATCGGCAAGGGTGTGGATCAGCACCGGTGACTCGTTATTGCGCGAAATCACCAGTGTGCGTGTGCGCGTATCGACCGACAGAATATTCAGCGTAGCCGACACCTTGCCGCCGCGATAGGTGAACAGGTAATCATTGGCAGCACGAGCCGCAGCGCCATCGCGTACTCCCTCGGATAGCAGTTGAACCGCCTTGCGTGCAACAACGTTACTGATGGCTTTGGCGCTCTTGCCGCTGCGCTGGCCGTCTACCAATACCATGGACAGACCGCCGTGCGGCCGTTCGATCATCTCCAGAGTATCTCCGCTTTCACTGGTTGCGTATTTTGAGATCTTGGCGACGGCAAATTGAACTTCCATAACGAAACGTTGCCCCGATTATTGCTTGAGCCGCAGGTCCAACGCGGTATGACGTTGGGCAACACGATTATTCTTAACGGCCATGGCGATAGCTTTGCGTGTGCCCACCAGGATAGCCACCTTCCGGGCACGGGTCACACCGGTATAGAGTAAATTACGCTGCAGCATCAGATAGTGCTGGGTGACTACCGGGATCACCACACACGGATACTCCGATCCCTGTGACTTATGGACACTGATTGTATAGGCGTGAATCAGATCATCCGCTTCCAAAAAAGTATAGGTAACAGGGGCACCATCAATGTTGACGGTGATCGTCTGCTCTACCTGATCCATGGCCGTAATGCGGCCGATATCACCATTATAGACGTTTTTATCATAGTCATTGGTGGTCTGCATCACCTTGTCGCCCACCCGGAACATTCGTCCGCCAAGCCGACGCTGTTGCTTGCCGCCGGGCGGGTTAAGCGCTTCCTGTAGAAGCTGGTTGAGCCGGGTAACACCGGACTGCCCGTTATACATGGGAGCAAGAACCTGGATGTCATCCACCGGGTCAAAGCCAAACTTTGTTGGCGCACGATGTTTGACAATATCTACAACAAGCTCGGCAACCTCCTGCGGGTCTTCCTTTACAAAGAGGAAGAAATCTGTTGCCTCAGGATCAGTTTGCGGCATCTGACCCTGGTTAATGCGGTGGGCATTACGAATGATCAGCGACCCGGCCGCCTGCCGAAAGATCGTTTCCAGACGAACCACGGCCGTTACCCCGGAATCAATCAGGTCACGTAAGACATCCCCTGCCCCTACGGAGGGCAGTTGGTCCACATCCCCCACCAGCAACAGGTGAG
>JAWKOY010000062.1:0-2308 GCA_041390945.1 Chloroflexota bacterium | reverse complement strand
GTATCGGGTATCTGGACCTGGTGCTGTGATGTGTAGTCGCGGAAGTAGGCCGTATCGTTGTTACGAAACCCATACTCGATTGCCAGTTTTTGCAGATCGGGGTCGGTCATCAGCGCTTCGCCGACGCGCTCCCCGGCCTCACTGAGTGGGATGAGAACGTGCTTGGTGAAGATGGTCGGCCGAGGGTACATCAGCGCCATATCAGAGGTGATACCGCCGTTTTCCTGCGCGGCACTGCTAATGAATTGAGCCTCGTAGATCATGACCAGTGGCGAATGGCCCATGCCCTTGACCAGATAGTCCTCAAAGGGTTCAGAGGAGCTGCTGGGGCGAAAGCCCTGGCGCAGGAACAAATCTTCCAGGAAGGGCATCAGCGGCCGGGCGTCATCCAGGCTTTCGACAATGCGATCATTGTTGGCGGCATAGCTGGCTAATGCCAGATACATGGCCGCCGAGTTCGAGGTGCGGACATCGGTTGAGTTGACCAGGATGCTACGGCCGACTGAGAATGCATCATTATCAGCCAGGTCTTCCCAGCGTTTTTCTTCGGACATGAGTTGCAGCAGGGCATCCATATCCACGATGTAATAGCCCTCCTCATCCGTGGCGATCCCATTATCGACTAATACATCGCCGATGGTCCGCCAACTGGCGATTGCCATGGGTGTGAAGAATACGTTGTAGGACTTGCTGATGCCGTTTTCGCGCTGCAACTTTTCGGCCGCCGGGACCCCGGCCGGGAAAGCAAAGTCATATTCCGACAGATCGTAGCTGGTGGCAATCTCCCGTGAGCCGGCTTTCTGTACCTGAACGTCCAGCCCGTTGCGCCGGAATGCTTCCTGGACGCGTTCGTCGCTGAAAAACGGTATCTTTTCCGAACCGACTACCCCGGTGACCGCCTCGACATTGCGCCCGGCAAACTGGTCGCGGACGGAGAAATAAATCGCCGCGCCGACAGCAACTATCAAAACAACCGTAAGGAAGGGTGCCAAGTACCGTTTCATGCAGTTCTCCCAAACACGGCACCGGATAACAAGAGAAGGTGCGTGTCAATTATCTTTACGTAGGGGGCTTGTTGTGGGTTTCGATGAGTCGGCAATATTGTGACAGAACCCGCCCGTAATCATCGTATGGAATCGTATCAGATTTTCGGCCAGGGGCGAAGTATCTTGGAGTGTGAAGTCAGGCGATTCTTGAAGAAAACCGTCTGAAATTGATCACACTACCGGAAAGGGGCACAATAGCGTCATGATTCAAACGATTGGTTTTGATGCTGACGACACGCTTTGGCAAAACGAGCATTTGTATGCCGATGCCCGCCGCAAATACGATGCGATTCTCCGCTCCTCTGCATCTGTCAATGGTCATGGTATCCCTGCGAACCTGGACGACATTGTTCACGAGATTGAGGTCGGCAATCTTCCATACTATGGGTACGGCATCACCAGTTTTGTGATGTCGCTGATTGAGACTGCGATTCGGGTGACTGACGGCCGAATAACCGGCCGCGAACTGGGCGAGATCCAGGACATCGCCAAGCAGATGGTTGCGGCCGAAGTAGAGTTGCTTGATGCGGTGGAGGAGACGTTAGCTGATCTGTCGGCCGATTATCCGCTGATCCTCATCACCAAGGGCGACCTGCTGCACCAGCAAAAGAAGGTGGCCCGGTCAGGCATTGAGCATTACTTTGTGCACGTCGAAGTTGTCAGCGAGAAATCACCGGAGAGCTATGCTCAAGTATTGCGGCGGCTGGATATTATCCCGGAGCGATTCGTGATGGTCGGTAACTCCATGCGCTCTGATATCCTGCCGGTGACGGCTCTCGGCGGCCGGGGGATCTACGTCCCCAATGACCAGACCTGGCACTTTGAGAACGCTGATTTGCCGGAGGATGCGGCCGAATCCGTCATCGAAGCGAATGGGATGCGTGAAGTCCCGGCGCTGATTCGCCGTTTGGATTCTGATTCCTAATCCCAGATGCAACGCACTTCCAAAGCGCGTTGCATCTCATCTCTTAAGTCTCCGCCTTCCTAAACCCCTATCCCAACATAACGAAACAATCATCTAACGTCGTCTTCACATTTTCTGAACAATCCCCCTTTATCCTTGCCCTAGTTCTAAATTGACATGAGGTACAGGATATGGAGACGAAAAAAGCGAAAACAAGTCCGGTCAAGGTCAACTACTTGTTTGACCTGGCTATCTTCGCCGCCTTTCTGGTTGGCCTGGATCCCCATTCGACGGGTATGGCTATTCATGAGTGGCTGGGTTTGGCCTTTGGCGCAGGCATCATCACCCATTTGCTGTT
>JAWKOY010000061.1:0-2309 GCA_041390945.1 Chloroflexota bacterium | reverse complement strand
GGGTGGATCCACGGTCTTTGGGCCGGACGGAAACCGCCATGTTCAGGGTCCTTTCTATGAACCGGCTTTGGTGCAAACCACTCTTGATACAGCAGACCTCCGACCGGCGCGGATTAGTCTGCCTCTTTTGCGTGATGAGCGAATACCCTTGACCGCACAGACACTGGAACGAATTCAAAACAAACCGCTATGAATGACTATGAAATAGACCCCGACCTCGGGCAGGAGTTCGCCAGCCCGGATGAGACATACGAAACCCCGCCTGATCATCGCTCCGGCTTTGTAGCGCTCGTGGGACGGCCGAATGTCGGCAAGAGCACGCTCATGAATGCCCTGATGCGGCAGCGCATTGCGGCCGTCTCGGCCCGGCCGCAGACAACGCGAACACGCCAGTTGGGAATTATTACCGCGCCTGACTACCAGATCGTTTTTCAGGACACGCCGGGAATCATTCAGCAACCACGTCACAAGCTCGATGAGTTTATGCTGGCGACAGCACTGGAAACACTGGAGGATGCCGACATTGTCCTGTGGCTGGTGGACCTTTCCGAGAACCCCGGTCGAATAGAGCGTGATATTGCCGGCAAGCTGGCTGAACTGCCGGAAAGCACGCGCGTTCTCATCGCCCTGAACAAGGTGGATCTGGTAGACACGGCCGATGTGTTAAGCCAGACCGAAGGCTATACGTCGCTCCTGCCTCGAGCCGAATGGCTCCACCTTTCAGCCCTGACGAATGAAGGCATTGACTTGCTCCTGCAAAAGCTGGTAGACAACTTACCCGAAGGTCCCCGTTACTATCCGGTTGAACAAACAACCGATGTATTCATGCGTGACATTGCGGCGGAGTTCATCCGCGCCCAAATCATGGCCCATATGGAGGATGAAATCCCTTATGGTACGGCCGTTGTTGTCCGCGAGTTCAAGGAACGTCCCAACGGGGTTACCTATATTGGCGCGGACGTCTACGTTGAGCGGGCCAACCATAAGAGTATGGTTATTGGATCGGGTGGCTCGCAGCTCAAGCAAATCGGTGCCGCCGCCCGTAAAGACCTTGAAGAACTGGTGGGCGGCAAGGTTTACCTTGATTTGTGGGTCAAGGTTGAACCAAACTGGCGTCGTAATGAACACCTGCTGAAACAGTTTGGCTACCAGCAACCAACAGAAAAATAAGTGTGCGCAACTCGTTGCGTGTGTTTCCGTATATGAAGACGGAAGCCGGGACTCTGCCCGGCGTTAGTCAACTTGCGTCCGGTATGGACTATCGGATGCAAGTGAACCCAGAAAATCCAGTATGACAGAACAAACACCTTATGACCGGCGTGACTTCCTTCGCACAGCGATGCTGACCGCAATCGGCGCGACAGCCGCGGGCAGCGGTGCCGCCTGGTGGTTGAAGTCACGGGACACGGAAACAACCATTACCGTACAACCATCGCCCACCCTGGCGCCACCAATAAAGGAAAACCTGACGACCATGGCCGACGGCAACGTGGCTGTTTCGAATTCAGGCACCAACTATGATGAGTTGCTGGCCCAACTGGCGCAGAGCCAGGCCGAAAACATGCAGTTGCGATCCCAGGTGGATCAACTGACCCAGGATTTGTCGGGTCTGCAAACAGGCACGGCCGATTCCCAAACCGAGCGGGAAACATTGACCTTGCAGTTGGACAGCGCCAACCAGCGCCTGACGGTGTTGGGTGGGCTTGTCGCGCTCTACCAGCAACTGGACGACCTCGATCCCGGTGAGGTAATTGAGAACGGCCTGACAACGCTGGGGGAACGAGTAGGCAGCCTGCTGGAAAACGCCCCCGATCTGGCGGCAGGCATAGAAACCGGACAACTGGCGTTGGCGGATGTTGAATCCCACCTGCCTCTGCTGGATAACGGCCGTCAATGGTTGGCAGCCCAGGCAGACAAGGTAGATGGCTTCTACAGTGAGGTCGAGCAGTTGTTGCGCGATGCCGTTGAGCGGGTTGGCGATTTTCTGGAGATGCTGGCGGACTGGTTCGAGGGGTTGCGTCGCTGGCTGCCGTTTGGCGTCGGCGAGAAAGCGGGTGGGATCATGACTGCTCTTACATCTCTGATTGCCGAAATGCCCAGCACCATCAGTGGGTTGGACACCAATATTGCTCAACCTCTGGACGTTTGGCTGGAGCGAATTGACGGTGAGCCGGCCTTGCAGCGCCGCCTTGTCAAACCACTTCGTGAAGAAGTGATTGCCCATGCCCAGACCAATGTTGCCAGGGCCTACGAGGTCAGCACAAGTTTTAATGACGAACTGGCGACACCGGTGCAATCCAACCTGGATT
>JAWKOY010000060.1:0-2507 GCA_041390945.1 Chloroflexota bacterium | reverse complement strand
CGGCATACGGATAGGGCAACATGCCCTTGCGATCCGGTCGCAGGCGCAGCACCGTATACCCATTATCGCCGTTGTAATAGGTTATCCGTTCGACAGACCCGCTAATCTCCTCTCGGCCGTTCATACGACCTATTCTAACAGTTTGATGGTATGCTTAGCGAACCACCCACCCTGGTACAAACCAAAACAAGTCGGAGCATTTCATGTTCACAGCCCTCATCCAAACCCCGCAGCGTTACTGGCTCATTGGCCTTCTCATTGTATGGGCCATCCTCTTGTTCGGCGGATTCATCATCGGCACTGGTGATCCGGCACGACGCATGCCCACCTGGACGCGCATGGCTAGTTCGGCCACCCTAGTAGTCGCCGCCTATAGTTGGTATCTCTTCAGTCGAGGCACAGCCGGGTCCGGTTACGCGTTGCTGATTGCCGTTGGCATGACGTTTGGGTTTATCGGTGATTTGTGGCTGGCAGGTCTATTGCCGGGCGGGCGCAACGTCATCGGCGGGATTGTCGCCTTCGGCATCGGTCATATCTTCTATATCATCGCATTCCTCCGCTTCAGCAACGAGACCGGGCTGGATGATCCGATGAAGCGTTGGGGGAGTCTGCTTATCTGGTTGCTAATCGGGGCGCTGGGCTGGTATTTCATCGTCTTTCGCGGGCAGGAACCCTCTATTGTAACCTGGGTTGCGCTGCCGTATGCCTTGCTTCTGGCCTCTACCGCCGGGCTGGCAACAGGTATGGGGTTACAAGACAGTCATTTCATCCCATTGGCTATCGGTGCGGCCCTGTTTCTGCTGAGCGATCTCATCCTGGCCGGGGAGTTATTTGCCGGTCTATCCTTCCCCCTGATAGGAGATGTCATCTGGCTCACATATGGCCCGGCGCAAATGCTTATTGTCTATTCCATTGGCTATGCCCTGGCTCGTCTTGCGCGGACAGTTTGAAATTGCTACAAAACAGCACTTGCAAATAACGAGGTGCAAACGCCATTTTCGACGTATATAATCCTGCAGGTAACAAACCAGTTGTAGACAGGAGGCCTAATCGTGAACAAGAAAAATAAGCAGGAGACGAATCGCAAAAACGAAAAGATTCAGGGCATGACCGAGCGTGAAATGACGGCGGCCTTCATTGCCAGCCGGCTTACTCACGGCCGGGATGCCCTCTATGGGGCCAGACGCCGGGCTTCGTGGGGCGAGTTAGCCAGTTCAGGCGGAATGGCCGACGTTGCCCAGGGTGCGGAAATGCTGGGAGCTGCTTCCGACATCAATGTCATGAGCGATGCGATTTCTGAGTTAAATGAAGACGACTTGGCCGACACAATGGAAATCGCGGCTATCCGGGGAGTTAATGGTTCTGGCCGATGTTGTAGCCGAAATGGAACAGACCATCATTGCCGATTTTCTGTACGATCGCAGCGAGCGTCTGCGCGAACTGGCATCCGATAACATCATCCGCTTCGGCTCACTTCGTGCTCTTTCTGAAGCGATCGAAGAGACTGGGTCGGATATTGCCGAACTTGGTGACAATGAAGTCGCGGAAGGCGTGGCCCGTCTCGATCTGGCCGAGGCAGCCCGGTCGGCCAGTAACGCCATGGCTAACACTGGTGAATCCATGATTGCCGAGGGGTTGGCGACACTGGCTGCGGCGTATGGGGCGAACGAAGTGGAAGGATTTTTAGAGATAACGCTGGCCGAAGAATTTGTTCAGGAATATGAGGAAGAGTAAATCTTCCTGACTCCCATACCTCCGGCATTCAATGGGAATTTCTGCAGGCCGGCTTTTAATGAAGTTCCTACTTGACTTGCAATTGGTGCTTGCTATACTCTCGCTCAGTAGTTTTAGTCATCTTTTTGATAGAAATTAGCAATAAGGTCAATTGATTGTATGTGGCAATTTTGCAGGTGTCTTAAGCGGGGATAGCCCACACCGCTATTGAGTAGTGACGGACCACTTTGGGTCCGCAGGGAAACGGTGGTGGCTATCCTCGCGGAGTAACATGAGTTACGCGCGCAAAGTAAACGCTGCGACCGTTTTTTGTTGCCTGCTACCCGACCAAAGGGATAGGCAGAAACCATTACTCAATTTAAGGCACAAGGAATAATGCTGGATACAACTGACAATCTGATAGCGCCGTCAACGGCCGACTCCCCGGTAAAACCTGATCAACTCATCGGCAACACGCCCCTCCTCCGGCTGGACAAAACAGCCGCAGCTTTTGGCGTCTCGCCCGATGTTCAGTTGCTGGGCAAAGCGGAATGGACCAACCCCGGCGGCTCGGTTAAAGACCGGACGGCGCTGAATATTATTCAAACGGCCGAGCGCGAAGGGGTTCTTCGCCCCGGCATGACCCTCCTCGATTCCACATCAGGCAACACCGGGATCGCCTACGCCATGCTCGGGGCAGCCCGCGACTATCGCGTCCTGTTAGCGGTGCCGGAAAACGTCAGCCCTGAACGGCTGGCTATTCTGCACGCTTACGGAGCGGAACTGGTCCTGAC
>JAWKOY010000059.1:0-3953 GCA_041390945.1 Chloroflexota bacterium | reverse complement strand
AGTCTAAAGAGTAATGGTCGAACAGTTGAAGCGCGACTGGGTTGCCTGGCTGTTGACCCTCGGCGCGGTTATTACACTTGCCGGACCGTTGGGCATGTTACGTGAGCTTGGGCAGTCATTCGGTGGCTACATCACCTTTCAGCGTTCTACTTCGATGCTGCCCGAAATAGACCTCAACACACCGGCCTGGTGGAGTGGGATTATCAATAATCGAGCCGGACATGGCGATACACTCGTATCTGTCAACGGCCGTCCTCATGCAACAGAAGCCCGTTCGGCCTATGCTGAGGCGGCTCAGAACGGGCAAACCAGTGCGGCTTTAGCCGTCATACCGGATAACGAATCAGAAACCCGAACTGTTCAGGTACCCATCAACACGTTTAGCCTGGGGTACTTTTTTGATGTACGCATGCCGGATCTTATTACCGGCTTTGTCCTGTGGGCATCGGCACTCATCGTTTACCTGGCAAGGCCAAATGAACCGGCAAATCGTACTTTCGCGCTTGCGGCCGCAACCGTTGGCTACACACGCATCTTGTATGTGCATACGGTATTTTTCGATAGTGCTTATGCCACCACGGTTGAAATTTGGTTGTCGATCCTGCTGGCTTTCAATGGGGCGGTAACCTACCACTTTGCCATGAGTTTCCCGCAGCCCATACAGCGCAAAGCAGTTCGATTTTCCATCATCCTGGTTTATCTCCTGGGGGTCATGACTGCAATCGGGTTGGTTACCTCGCGTATTCCTTCCCTGTCACCTGAATATCGGTCAACTGCCTACTGGACAGGCTACTATTTAAGCATCATTCTGCTGCTTGTTGGGGTTGTGGCGCTGGTCTCACGCTTGTTGTGGATGCGGTTCAGTCCATCCTCCTCCAAACGAGATCGTCGAATCTCCTCGATCCTGGTTATGGGATTGCTCATTTCCATGCCGGCCATTCTCGTGAGTGGCTTCAATGCACTGGATTGGAGTCCATCTTTACCGTCTTACTTCTGGAAAGGATTGGACCTGCGCTTCCTGCTATTGGCAATCCCTCTAACCTTTGCCTTTGTGTTTACCCGTTATCAGGCAATGCATTCACCATCCAGAGTGTTCATTATTCTGATTGGCCTCTCCAGTAGCGCCCTGACGGCAGCTATCGGTTCCTGGCTCTGGACGCTCTCTTACCCGATGTGGCAAGACAGCGGCCTTCGCCCGCCGTTCATGGTGCTGTTTATCACAGCGTTGGCTACCACGCTCTTCTGGAGCATTGCCGCCAGGTGGCGAAGTATGCTTGGCCGGGACCTTAACTGGAGTGGGTATAGTAATACAACCCTACGAGCATTTGGCCGGCGAATTGTCACAACTGAGGAAAATGAAATACCACAATCAATCGTGGATGCTCTGGTTAGTGAGTTCGAGCTTGATCAGGCAGCGATTTGGGTTTATCAGCCGAATGATTCCACATTGAGACTGGCGGCCCAAAGTGGAACCCAGCAAACTCCCTTACCTTCCTTAATGACAATCACCGAGTCTTATCCGGAGGATCAATTTCGGCCGTTTCGCGCCAATGAGTTAGCCTCCGTCACAGCAGAATGGGCGCAATCTCTGGTCGCTAGTGGTGGAGTGGAACTTTACCTTCCATTGATTAGCGGCGGCCAGGTCCAGGGATTACTAGGGCTTGGCTCCCGGTGGGATGAAGATGTCTTCGATGATCGGGATCTGGAAACGGCCGAACTCGTCAGTCAACAGGCCGCTCTTTTCCTGGCTGCGGCTCGCTACATCCGGGAGCTCAAGCGTGTACCGGACGCATGGCCGATGTCGAGATCGGGAACGCCTACGATTGGCTCGCGAATTACATGATACAACGCAACAATGATTCCTCGGCCGACTGCCTTTTTACTGGCTATTAGCCGCAACTCAATCGAGTCTAACCCACAGAAAGCAACTGAGTTACTCGATCAATCAATCGCCAATGTTGAGAGCCGCACAGGAAGTGCGCCAGATTCGCCACAACCTGGCGCAGCCAACTTGAACATGGCCTGACAAAAATGCCTTAATCACATTGACAACGAACTTTTCAACGGCGAACAGGACTGAGCTTGACCACCCTTATCACGCCCCCGGACCTTGACCCTTCAACGGTGCCGGAAACTCGACATGCGATTTATCGGGTGATTCAACAGTCTCTCGGTAATATTGAGGCCCATGCCAACGCAACCACAGTTGACGTCCATGTGGCAGTCGAGAGTGGGCTGATCCGTTTCTCCATAACTGATGACGGCCGTGGTAGCAGTGAAGAGGAGCGTCAACTGGCCCAAAGTCGTGGTAGTTACGGCATCTCTTGAATCCATGACAGCACACTTGTTGCTGCCGGTGGTGGATTGGAAGTTCATTCCATTCCGGGAAATGGACTCCGAATAGAGGCTTGCATCCCTGTTGTGAGCGGAGATGAATTAAAGACTACTACTTCCCCGGAAATACCGTCGGCCGTTATTACCTTAAGAACATTGATAATGCCTCTTCACTAACAATGATGTCTTCCTCCGCTCAAAACGCAATAGGGGATAACCCCTAGAATACACAGGGGATAACTCCCTCGACGGAGTGTTCTCTCAAATCTATACTGTAAGGTGAAGTTTGTTTCGACGCTCTGTGTAAGCGATTGGCGTTGAAACAATCGAGGAGCCGGATTGGGAAAGGCCCTGGGTGTCATACACCCAGGGCCTTATGGGTTTAAAATGAGCTTGTTCGGCTGCAAGGCATAGGTTCCTACCAGGCATCGGCAAATCCAGCCAACTCACAGATAGGCCATCTTATTCCACGATACCTGCGAACAATCTCCCACCAGCCTTGTAATTCTCCCCTCCCCCACAACCTTAAGCATGCACTAACCCATCAGTTACACATCGTTTACATTTACCTGCGAAAATAATCATCGTTCAAGGTACACAGCGAGTAGACTGGCTGTACGCCTGCAAAAAGTACTATATCTTGTTTATTACAATGGTTGGTCCTGCTCAATGTGGAAAGTCGCGGCTTCTCCCTCACCCAGCATCAACCATGTCGCATCGGAGGTTTCATGCGTAAGTCTTATTCAGTTTTCTTGTTAATCGCCATATTAGTTGCTGCCATAATGGCAAGCTGCAATGTATTGCCTCAGGAGGCAACCACATTACCAACGTCAAACGAAAGCACGTCCACTACGGTACAGCAAATCCCGCTGACCGCTGATGACATGCAACAGCAAACCGCTCAAACAGTTCAGGCGGATCCGACCACGGTTGTTCCCACAACCACGACAACCCAGGCTACAACAACCCAGTCCTCGGTACAGGTTCTGGATCTTGCTGCCCAGGAGCAGGCCTTCATTGACCTTTACCAACAGGTTAGCCCGGCGGTCGTCACTGTGTTTATGACCACCGGCAGCGGTTCCGGGTTCATCGTGGACCCTGACGGGTATATCGTGACCAATAATCACGTAGTGGAAGAAGGCGGCCCCATCACGGTAACTTTCACTAATGGTGACGTCCGGGACGCAGAACTCATCGGGACAGATCCACAGGGTGACATTGCCCTGATCAAGATAGATGCTGCGCCCGGTGAATTAACCGCATTGCCGCTGGGTGATTCTGATGCGTTGCAGGTAGGTCAGATTGTCGTGGCAATCGGCAGCCCCTACGGGCTGGAAAGCACCATGACCACAGGTATTGTCTCCGGTCTGGATCGTTCTTTACCCGATGACGGAGTCGCAATTGGAACAAACTATGCGGTGCCCAACGTTATCCAAACGGATGCGGCAATCAACCCCGGTAATTCCGGCGGCCCGCTGCTGAACCTGGATGGTGAGGTCATCGGTATCAACACGGCCATTGAATCACCCGTTCGCGCCAATTCCGGTGTCGGTTTTGCAGTGCCGTCCAACGTGGTTGACGTTGTTATCGCCCAGCTTCGAAATAGCGGTAACGTGTCA
>JAWKOY010000058.1:0-5417 GCA_041390945.1 Chloroflexota bacterium | reverse complement strand
ACTGTTTCGGGGATACTTAACTGTGGTAGCAACCGGCTGACAGCTGTCTCCGGGGTCAGGGTTAGCCCCAATTCATTCTGTAGCTCAATCTGGTGCGTTGCTAGCCAGACAAAGAAGTCTGTCTCCGTTCGGCCGGGGAAATAGCGCAGGATACCCTGTTCCCGAATGGCCTCGACCATGGGCATATACGCCTCGTCGTACCAGTGAGCTGCGGCAACAGGTAATTCAATATCCTTATCCTCGGCCGATTCCATCACGAATCGGAAGGCTTCGATGTGATTTTCAAGATGAAAATACTGCGCAGGAACACTTACCCGTAGATCCACACCTTCTCGTAGTTGATCAAGATGCGTCCATTCCAGAAAGCCGGCGTATTCGGCGGCAGCAATCAGTGCATCTGGATCTCCGTCAGGAGGGAAGGGGACCCGTGTATGGACAACCGTAACCCGGGCATCGATGAATTCCACATCTTGCTGACGGGCAATAGAGACGCGATGATTGCCGTCCATCACGAAATAAAATTCCCCGATTTGATATAGTTCTACGGGAGGGAGATCACCTACATGAGAAGCCGCCATACGAACGGAAACCCACCGATCCTCATCACTGTCCTGTAGAGGGAGGAACGTTCGGGAGAAGTCATTGTAGCGTCCCACGCTGCCGACGATTGCGGAAACGGGGACTTGTTTCATCCCAACACTGGATTGACTTCGAACCTGGAGTGCATCAACTACCTGCTCATAGGAGAGGAGGCTGGAGGAATGGCCTGAAATCCGCGCGAGCAGGTCTTCCATCGCTGCCTGCCGACGGGCACGATGGAATTGCTGGGCAACAGCAGCTCGCGTGTAGTCAGGAGGCCTTTTCATTATCGAATAATACGCATGGGCTGACTTTTCTGCAACCGCCCTGCTTGGAGATTCAGGCAGCACCAAGCCAAATTTGTTGGCTGTGGCAGGCAATGGTACAGTCTGGGGCCATGGCAAAACGAGCGATTCTTTCGGTGTACGATAAGACAGGATTGGTTGATTTCGGCCGTTCCCTGTCAGAATTGGGATGGGAGTTGGTAGCCAGTGGCGGTACGGCGCGAACACTTCGCGAAGCCGGGTTGCCGGTGCTGGATGTGAGTGAGATAACCGGTGCCCCGGAAATGCTGGGTGGTCGTGTAAAGACACTACATCCTGCCGTGCATGGGGGAATTTTGGCCCGTGATACGGATGGAGATCAGGCCGACTTAAAGCAGCAGGGTATTGCCTATGTTGATCTTGTCGCCTGTAACCTCTACCCATTTACAGAAACGGTTGCCAAACCCGGTGTAACAGTGGCTGAGGCCATTGAACAGATTGACATCGGTGGCGTGACGCTGCTGCGCGCGGCAGCCAAGAATTTTGACCGTGTTCTGGCCGTGGCCGATCCCGAAGACTACGATAGCGTCATTGCTGCTTTGACTGAAGGAACGGTGGACAAAGCCTTTCGTCAAGCGTTGGCGATCAAGGCTTTTGCCATGACCCGTGACTACGACACGGCGATTGAAGCATTCCTTCGACCACAAGCAAACAGTGATGACGTATTCCCGGATCATGTGACACTGTCTTTGTCCCGCATACAAAGCCTCCGGTATGGGGAGAAATCCTCATCAGGCAGCCGCGCTTTTACAGCGCGGACCCGGACAACGGTCCTCTTGGCGGAACACGCTCTGCAGGCAAGGAACTATCCTATAACAACGGTAGACCTGGACGCCGCCTGGCGCGCTGTAAACCTTTGAGACGCGGCTGTAGTCATTGTGAAGCATCTCTCCCCTTGCGGGATTGCCACAGCCACAACCGTCGCCGAAGCATTCTCACCTGCATTGGCATCCGATCCGTCTCGGCATTTGGTGGGGTGATTGCCGTCAATCGTCCGATCAAAACGATTTCGTTGATGAACTGGCCGCGGCCAACCTGTTCGTCGAAGCGATGATTGCGCCGTCCTTCTCAGATGAAGCAGTCGCCTGGTTTGCGGCCAGGAAGAAGGAACTACCGCCTAGTCGCCCTGGGTGATTCCGATAACGCAGCAACCATCGTAGAGTGGCGTACCATCCGCGACGGGTTTGTGGCCCAGGTTCGGGATACCGGCGATCCGACAACTGCTGAGTGGAATGTTGTAACTGAACGTCGTCCATCACCGCCTCGAGGAGCAAGCGTTGCAGTTTGCCTGGCTGGCTGTGCCCAGCACGTCAAATCCAACGCGATTGTATTTGCCGAAGAGCAGGCGACGGTCGGGATCGGCGGCGGGCTGCCCAGCCGTGTGGATGCCGTCAAACTGGCGGCCGAAAAAGCCGGGGAACAGGCTGCCGGGGCTGTGATGGCCTCTGATGCGTTCTTCCCGTTCCCCGACGGCATTGAAGCTGCGGCCGTGGCGGCGTGACGGCGTTGTCAACGGTTCCGTACGCGACGACGAAGTGATCGCCGCCGCCAATCGCCTGGGGTTGGCAATGGTCTTCACCTCTGCACGGCACTTTCGGCATTAGTGGCAGACCATACCGACTTGTGAATAATAAAAGCCCCAGACTGTAAATAGTCTGGGGGCTTTATTAGCTGTTGAAAATATTGAGATCGACTAACGGGTCAGGATGGCCGAGTTGTTGTAAAGCATGGCCTTGATCTCCATGATGTCCCGCCGCAGTTGAGCGTCTGTCTCAACCATCGAAGTAATCTTGTCAACCCCGTGCAGCACCGTTGAATGATCCCGGTTGCCGAGGTGGTTGCCAATCTGGGGCAGAGGCGTCTGTCTCTGTCCGGGCCAGGAACATCGCCACCTGGCGCGGTTGGGAGATGATGGCATTCTTGCGGCTGCTCCCGGACATGGCATCTTGCTGGACACCGTAGTACCGGCAAACCACATCAATGACCTCATTCACACCAACACGCTCTGTACGGCGCAATGTATCCGCCAATGCGGTCAGTTCCTCATCAACCGGTTCCCCGGTCAGTTGAGCATAGAGCAACAACCTTGTTGAGCGCACCTTCCAGCTCGCGAATATTGGAGCGAACCTCGTGGGCAATGTATTCGATAACGTCTTCGGGTGCCCGGAGTACCCAGTTCTTCGGACTTGGCGAGAAGGATAGCCTGCCGGGTTTCCTCATCCGGTGATTGCACATCGGCCGTCAACCCCCTCCAAACCGTGACAGGAGTCGCTCCTCAAGCGTCACCAACGCCTTGGGGGACGGTCGCTGCTGACAACTTGCTTCAAAGCTGTGGAGGTCGTTGAAGGTGTGGAAGAACTCATCCTGCGTCGCTTCGCTTACCGGCCATAAACTGAATGTCATTAATAAGGACATCTACTGTGCGATAGCGATCGCGGAATTCGTGAGTTTGCTTGCTGCGAATGGCACTGACCAGTTCGTTGGTAAACGTTTCGGCGAAATATGGCGCACGTTGTAACCATCGGCGTGGCACCGGTGACCGATGGCGTGGAGCAGGTGAGTCTTGCCGGACCAACGCCACGCGAATGAACAGAGGTTATAGGTTTGGCCGGGATTGTCCGCGACGGAGAGGGCCGCAGCATGGGCCAGCCGGTTGTTTGGGCCAACGACAAAGGAAGAGAATGTATATCGTTGATTCAAGGCTATATCAGGAGCAATTATCGTACCCGCTGGCCGTTCTTCCCGGATGACTTCGGCTCGGCCGTTGCCATGGGTCATGACAGCCTTGGGAGCAATGAGCTCCTCTGACCAGACAACAAAGCGGACCTTGACCCGCCGGCCGACAACACTGGACAATGTCCGAACAATCAGATCGTACAGCCGATTTTCCAGCCAGTCTTTGGCGAAGTCATTGCGAACGCCGATAACAAATTCATCACCCTCGCAAGAAAGGGCTTTGGTTCCCTGGAGCCACGTGTTAAACGTAGCCCGGGTCATCTGCATCTCTAATTCACCTAATGATGCTTTCCAGGCGGTTTCAGGCGACATATCTCTTCCTCGATACAACTCTTCTATTTGTTTCCCGCCGCCAGGCGTGATTACAGAACGGGTACCCCGCACGGACTCCTAGAACAGGATCAAATATCAACCATTACAACAGGGAGTGGGTCCCTACCTTGAGCCAGTTTCTGCGACCACGGAACCGTTCCACCTCAACGGAAATGGCCTTGGCAAACTGTAGAAACATTCTATCAGAGGCCATCCTGACCGGCAATGAGAAATGGCCCGGATCACTTTAAAACCTTGAGGATTTTTAGATAGGCGGAATGTTAAGAAATTGATTCAGTTTTACTCGGAAAATTGATCCGCCCAAATGAGCCCTACAGATTGCGTTTACCCTCACGATCACCCCCCATATATGGGTTAAACCCCTCTATAGGGCAGGGAGGCCCAACCTGTGCGGTTACGCTTGCGGGGCAATTTTCGTGAATTCGTAATGCAGTTTGCGTGCAACACCGCCATCAGGCTGTCGCACTATGTCTAGTTAACCCGATGCCGGAACTCTTTTTCGTCTTTTGGTAGCAGGGGAGTCGGTTGCCGGAGCCTTGCGCGAGGCAAATAAAAGCCAAAGCAAAACAACAACACCCAGCCCGGCTGCGCCAACCCATAGCCAGTTAAACCCTCTGGCCGGAGTAATCTCCAAAGGGAAGGAAACATCTGAAGCTTCTCCCCAGGGACCGTCAACTGTGACTGTGGCGTCCCACGTACCGGTCGTTACCAGATCGTTGAACTCGACGACATACATCAACAAATTGGCTGTATTGTCAGGCAGGGCGTGGGCAGTTACAACGACAGAGGGATCGGCCGCATTTACCATCTCCACCGATACGTTGATGTTTTCCACCAACGGCGCGCGTGTCTCCGGGTCCATTACCGCGACAACAACATGAGCCTCGTCCTCACGGAGGGGATCAGGATCGGTCCACACCGAGATCAGATAGGGGCCGTTCTCGACATTGACTGCTTGTGGATAGCCAACACCATGTGCGTTAGCAAGTACGGTTATTCCGGCCAGTGCGCACAGCGTTACTGTGATTGCCACAGCCGAACGAAGATGATGAGCCATGTTCATATTCTAGCCACCCAGGAATACCGTCCCGCGCATTTCCATAGGCAGATTGAAAGTCCACAGAGAGGCTATCGCCAGGGCCAGGAAAACCAAAATCCACGGCATCAATGCCCTGACAGAAACGCCGGGGTCACTGTAATGATCGCGGGCAATGCGATTGGCTGTGTACAAGGTGCCGATAAAACCGGCGAATACGATAATCGTCTGCATCGGCAGCAACCAACTGCCTGGGAACAGGGGGCCAAGCGCCCAATTGGGTTCTGTACCTAGCAGGGTAATGCCATGGTCCAGCAGGAAGCTCTGGAAAACCGGTACAATCGCCAGAGCGCCGGTTGAAAAATGAAAGCCGTAATGGGCCAACCAGATGCCCACTGCCAGTGGGATGA
>JAWKOY010000057.1:0-7030 GCA_041390945.1 Chloroflexota bacterium | reverse complement strand
ACGATTGATGTCCATATCCGTAATTTGCGGACGAAGATCGAGCCTGACCCACGCAATCCCCATTACGTCGAAACTGTATACGGTGTAGGCTACCGCTTGGTAGCTGCCTGAAACTAACTACCCCAGCTCTATGCGCTCGCTCTCATCAAAGCTCACTCTTGCCTTTCTGGCTGTTGGTCTCATTAGCGTCGTTATTGTTGCCCTGGTTGTTGGCAGCCTGGCCCGGCGGGAATTCGACCGCTTCATTGCCAACCGCGATCAAACCGAGTTGGCTGATCGAGTGGCACAATATTATGCCACCACTGGGTCTTGGGAAAATTTGAATAACGATCAGGATTCACGCTTCCCCTCACGATTCCCGACATTGCGGCAGCAGGTATGGTTGCTGGATGCGGAGGGCAATGTGGTTTTTGGCCCCCCGGCTCCCCACGGCCAGGAGTCTGTATCGGATGAAAATCAACAATCCCTGCCGATAGAAGTGGACGGGAACGTAGGGGGGACACTTATTTTTGAGGAAAATCCGGTGATTGCCGGATTGCGTGAACCGTTGGAACAGGCATATGTTACCGCCATCAACCGCTCTGTTCTGCTAAGTGCGGCCATGGCGACGCTGCTGGCTCTGGCGCTGGGTGCATTGCTGGCCTATACCATCTCCCGACCCGTGCGTGAACTGACTGATGCTACCCGTGCCGTGGCCCAGGGAGAGCTGGGGCGACAGGTGCCGGTGCGAACCAGGGATGACCTGGGTGAGCTGGCTACATCGTTCAATCACATGAGCGAAGATTTGGCACGCGCCAATCAGACCCGGCAGCAGATGACGGCCGATATTGCGCATGATCTGCGGACTCCCCTGAGTGTAATTCTCGGCTATACAGAGGCGCTGAATGACGGCAAACTGCATGGCAACCCCGATATATATCAGGCCATGCACCTGCAATCACAACATCTGAGCCGGCTGATTGACGACCTGCGCACCCTGTCTCTGGCCGATGCCGGGCAGTTGTCACTGCGAATGGAAAGCGTGCCGCCCTGTTCGTTGATTGATTACACTGCCCTGGTCTACGCGGCTCAGGCCGAGTCAGGGCAGATTACCCTGCAAACTGATTGTGACCCGGATTGCCCGACCGTTGTCGCCGATACTGATCGGATGATGCAGGTGCTTGGCAATCTGGTCAGTAATGCTCTGCGCCACACACCCGCCGGTGGACAGGTCACGTTGGCGGCCGAATGCCTTGACGGTCAGGTGCAACTGGCTGTGCGGATACCGGCAGTGGTATCGCGGCCGAGGATCTGCCCTACGTTTTTGATCGCTTTTACCGGGCGGACAAGGCGCGCCAGGCAGACGGCGCAACCGGGCTTGGCCTGGCGATTGCCCGGTCGTTGGTAGAAAACGCATGGGAAGCAATATCTCCGTAAAAAGTGAAGTCGGGGAAGGGACCGAATTCCTGATTACATTGCCCATGACAACAGTTACTGTGTGAGTTTGTGAAGATCTCCCAGTCGTCTTCGGCGACTGCAGGTGAGATTTTGCTTAGCCGGTTATTTCCATTTGTAATTGCAGTTCCGGCTCTTGCTAGAATGCAACGAATTTAATTAGGTCTTATCGTTTAAAGAGGACAAGCAAGGAGAAGAATATGTTGAAACGTTCCATGTTATTTGGTGTGTTATTGATTCTAACCGTAGCAGTGGCTGGTTGCGGGTTGCTTCAGGAGCCGGCAGCACCTAGTGCAACCATTGAAGCAGTTCCGTTGGACGTGGCGACAGAGGAACCGGCCGCCGAACCAACCGAAGCTGTTGATGAAGTTCCGGTTGCTACAAGAAGCGCCGGTAGAAGAGGATGTTGCTGAGCCCACGCTGAGGTTGCTGAGCCGGCGGCCGAAGCACCGTCATCCGGTTTGGTGATCTTCACCATCGGCCCGGCCGGTTCTCGTGTTCGTTTTGAGCTGGATGAGGACTTGCGCGGGCAGCATACGACAGTTGTCAGTGGGACTGATCAGGTTGCCGGGAATTGGCGCTCGATCCGTCTGATCTGTCACAGACACAGGTGGGCGAATTACAGATCAATGCCCGGACGCTGTTTACCGATAACAATTTCCGCAACAGGGCAATTCAGAACGAGATCCTGGACACAGGCGGGTTTGAGTTCATTACCTTTACCCCGACTTCAGTGGATGGACTACCGGCCAGTGCATCAGTCGGTGATACGGTGCAGTTTACCATTACTGGTGATCTGACGATTCGTGATATCACGCAACCGGCAACATTCACCGTTGAAGCAACTCTTGTGTCGGAGGATCAGGTTGTGGGTACCGCCAGCGCGGTGGTGACCCGCAGCGATTATGATCTCATTATTCCGCAGGTGCCGAACGTGGCGAATGTGGAAGAAGAAGTTGAACTCTATATCGACTTCACCGCCAATGCATCGTAAGTAGGTAGCATTCAAACTACTTCCGGTTTGATTGAGTGCTGGGGATCAGGCTTCGGCTATGGTCCTCAGTGCTCTTTTTTATCGGCTTTCTCAATCGCCTGACGAGCAAGGCGGTCAGGGATGGAGGAGCAATAAGCTTCAGCCATTTGCCGATGCGTGCCCGGCGTGACATGATGATCTCGCGCTTCGATCGGCCGCAGCCGCGACAATATCTCGTGCAGCTTCCCAGCGGACATGAACGAGCCGGTTGGTAATGGATTTGCACCCAGCGGTTGCCCGTCCGGTCCAAGCGAGCGAGCCTGCGTGCCCGTATCCACAAAGTCAGGTAAAGCGATGGTCACACCAACCCATCATCTTCTAATTCGATCCGTAACGATTCAAAGAAGCCGATCTGAGCATGCTTGCTTGCGGAGTACACCGTGCGCGTCGGAACGCCGGTACGACCCTGTATACTGGATACGACGACAATACGGCCGTGCGTGGCTTTCAGATACGGTAGGGCATAAGGTGCAGTACATGCTGCCGAAGAAGTTGACGCGCATGATTTGTTCAGTGTGACCGGGTCCTGTACATCCTCCAGCCGTGACCACATGGAGATGCCGGCATTGTTAATGAGGGTGTTAAACGGCCGTACTCGGCTACTGTGCGTGTGATCAGGTTTCCGCATTGCTCCGCCTCCGCCACATCGGGTAGGAACGACAATGGCTCGTCCACCCCGTTGACGGATTCTGCGCTACCGCTTCCAACTTTTCTACCTGCGCGCCGCCAATACCAACCAGGCCCCCTGGTTAGCCAACAAGTAGGCGATGGCTTCGCCTATGCCCAGCGACGCGCCGGTAATAATGACAACATTGTCTCTGAAATCCATATGATGTTCCGTTGCTTAGCCCAGACCCCGGCCTGACAATAAAATCGTTTCTTTCAGTGCCGGTTATCGTAGCAAAAGAGCAATAACGTACAAGACCGTTCTACTTAAAAAGCGTATACCCTTAATGGACGACAATTACAAACTATAAAAGGAGTCGCAAGTTGTTTCAAATTGAACAGACGGACCGATGGCATGCGACCTTTCCCGGTGGTCACGTAGGCATCTTGCTTGTTGGAAACGTCGATAATAGTCAGCGGATAACCTCTCTCGAAACCCAGAAAAGGGAGATTGAGGTGACTTCCAGGAAGAGTACGCCGGCTATTCACGGGCAGTGTTTCTGAGTTAGGATATTGCAAACTTACCGCAATTATTACAAGCAATTTAACAAACCTACCATGTCCTACTTCAATTAGAGTCTCTGGTTCACAAGCAGAAATCGCTACCCACTGTCAATCCGCTGGTGGACGCGAATTTTATGGCTGAATTACAAACGCTCGTGCTAACGGCTGGGCATGATGCTGATTGCTGGCCGCCCCTGTCACCATTGATGCTACTCAAGGCGGTGAACAGTTTACACAGATGAACGGTTCGACGCGATTCCTGAAGCCAAACGATATGATGATGACGGATGGCAAGGGCATTGTCTGCACCATCATTTATGGACAGGATAAGCGCACCCCTATTTCGCCAAAGACCCGCCGAGCCCTTTACGTCGCTTATGCGCCGGCAGGCGTCCTGTACCGGCAGTGCAGCAGCTCGACCTCATTTATAAATACATCCTACTCTTCGCCCCCCAAGTCAAGGCTGAGAGGGTTGAAATCTTCAGTGGTGGGCATGTTTAGCACAGAGTTTTTATTGACCTCACTTATCGTTATCGTCATACCGGGCACAGGTGTTATTTATACTGTTTCCATGGGTCTTTTTCATGGTCGGCGAGCTACAGTTGCTGCTGCCATTGGTTGCACCATCGGCATACTTCCCCACCTGTTAGCCAGCTCTTGGGACTATCGTTCATTTTGCACAAAATTGCCATTGTTTTCAAGGGATCAAATGGGTGGGTGTTGTCTACTTGTTTTATCTGGCCTGGACAATGTGGCATGATAGTGGCGGTCTGACATTTGATTCGACGTCGCCGCAGAAGAAGCCACAGCAAATTGTAATGAAGGCGATTTGATCAATTTGTTGAACCCAAATTGACACTATTCTTTCTTGCTTTTCTGCCACTGTTTATCTCCCCATATACCGCCTCGCCTGTCATTGAAATGGTTGCGATGAGTGTGGTCTTTATGCTGATCACCTTGATCATTTTTGTTTTGTATGGCCTTTTAGCCAATGGGGTGCGCCGACAGGTCGTGAACTCACCTGGAGTGGTTGCCTGGCTGCAGCGATCATTCGCTGTTGCCTTTGTCGCCCTTGGTATCCGACTGGCTCTGGCAGAACGGTAGCCGTGTTGGTTTCAGGATTGAGCGAGGCTGAGTTCGCGGTATTGGCCGGGGGTGATCCCCATAACCGTTTGCACCAACGTGTCAGGTGGCTTTGGTCGGTAAAACCGGTAGCGAGGGCTACATCAGCAACAATCTGTCCGCTCGCCAATAGCTCCTTGGCGCGATTGACGCGCACCAGATAAGCGTGGGGCGGGATGCCTACTGCTTCCCGAAAGAACACGAATAAGGTAATAGCGGCTTAGGTGAGTGAGTTGGGCCAAATCGGCCAGTGATACATCGGTAGCGAAGTAACTTTCAAGATAATGCTTTATCTGGCGAACGCCATTGCTTCCTGACCGCCCTTGATTACAGACGGCCGATCGTCGGCATGACGCACAATCAGTTGGGTCAGAACTTCTAAAAGCCACTTTCCAGTTCCAAGTGGATGCCTTCCTTGTTCAATTGGATATGCAGCCGGCGCAGCTTATGTGCCAGAGGGAGGATCAACAATGACTCCGGTTTGGAAGAAAGGCAAAGAAGACGGTCGGCCGATCACTTCGGCCGCTGCCTGTTGTAGCCTCTCGGCCTCAAAATAGAACATGCGATAGGTCCACCCCTCATTCCGCAGGTTGCCCGGTGTGGACTTCGCCGGGGATGCACAAGTTAATGTTGCCGGAGACGGCCGTTACATACTCACCACGATAGAAGAAACCCAGGGCTCATTGCTCAATGACGCCGATGGCGTACCGTTCATGCGTATGTCGGGGAAGGTCTGGTTCAAGTGTCTTGCCGAATAGCTCGAAATCTAATCTGGTTACCTTCCATGCCTTGCTATATGGTGCGGAAGTTACATCTTTCATCATCCCGGCTCCGTCATGTTACGTAAACGCTTTTTATCTATAGAAGCACTGCTCGCTGTTGTCTGTAGCTGTATGAAGACGACCAAAACCTTGGACGCAGCATTGTCCCTAAATCCATATAAAATGCTCTGTTGTTTGGTCCATATCCCGGCCTGACACTAAAATCGTTGCACCAGTCGTCAGGCCTTCTTGGCGACGATGGATTCTAGCATAGTTCCTGCAAGGGACCGGAGGAATATGAATGGCGCGGATTACGATAGCGACCGGCGGCTCCCGTGGTGATGTTCAACCGTTTGTGGCCCTGGGCAAGGGGTTGGCTGATAAGGGCCACGATGTGCGGTTGGCGACACACAGAACTTTTGAAGATTTTGTCCGATCCTATGGCCTTGACTTTGCACCCATTGAAGGCGACCCACAAGCGATGCTTAATGAGCAGCGAGGTCAGGACTGGGTGGAGACAGGTCGTCAGGGCAGCGAATTTGCTCGTGGGTTTCGGGACTTGATCGGCCCGATGCTCGATAAGGGAACGGACGATGCGTTAGCCGCTTGCGAGGACACAGAGCTGCTCCTCTTTGCCGGGCCTACCTTCTATGCCTTCTATAATGTGGCTGAGAAACTCAACTTACCCTTTATTCAGACGTACCTCCAACCCATCCAACCGACACGGGCTTTCCCCAGCGCCGTTTTTCCTTCCAGGTTTGGTGGGCATGCCCTGACCAATTACCTGACGCATGTCATAGGAGGGCAGGCGTTCTGGCAGTTGATGCGGCCGACCGTTAACGATATTCGCACAGCCAAGTTGGGGCTGCCACCCCTATCTTACTTTGGGCCGTTTATGGACATGATGCGTCGGAAACTGCCGGTAATCTATGGGTACAGCCCTACAATTTTGCCACGGCCCAGCGACTGGAATGAAGCATTTCACGTATCGGGATTCTGGTTTCTTGATGACAATGACCGTTGGGAGCCGCCGGATGATCTGGCCGCCTTTCTGGCGGATGGTCCTCCCCCTGTGTATGTCGGGTTCGGCAGTATGGTCAGCCGCGACCCGGCGGCCTTGACAGCGACTGTTGTAGAGGCGCTTGAACGCGCAGGTCAGCGCGGGATTATTCTGGGTGGATGGGCTGGCCTTGCTCAGGATGATCTGCCTTCATCGATCCTGCAACTGGAGGAAGCGCCTCACGACTGGTTATTCCCGCGCATGGCGGCTGTTGTCCATCATGGTGGGATAGGTACGACGCACGTGGGACTGCGTGCCGGAAGGCCGACCCTTGTTGTACCGTTTTTTGGTGACCAGCCGTTTTGGGGGGATCGGGTGACTGCATTGGGGGCAGGGCCGGAAAGTATTCCCTATACCGAACTAACCGCCTCCCGTTTGTCGCAGGCAATTGATCAGGCTGTCAATGATACTTCCATACGTTCGCGTGCGGAGGAGGTCGGCCGGCACATC
>JAWKOY010000056.1:0-8703 GCA_041390945.1 Chloroflexota bacterium | reverse complement strand
GCGGAAGTGGCCCTTCCCAAGCCGCTGCTCCCGGAGCGCGGGGCGAGTTACTGGATCCAGGCGCTGGGCGTGCCGGAGCAAACGGCCGTTGTGGGGGAGGTGTATTCGCTGGTGGGGCTGTGCCACTTCTACCGCGACCCGACGCTGGGCGTGCTGACGCGCTATACGACGATCGGCCGCGCGCCATCCTGGGCGACAAGTCTGGAGGTGCGAACGGCCGTTAGCGGGTCGCCACCGGACGGGGTGCCGGTGTTGCTGCTGGTGGGTGTGGCCGGGCAGACGGTGGACTGGACGGTGGAGGTATACCGGTTGGAGGTGGGGTAGGCGATTGGTTGGGTGGGGGTTGTGGTTTTTCAAGGGCGTTGTATCTCGCGGATGCAACGCCCTTTGACGTTTTTCGTGCCCTATTTTGCTTCTGAGAACGAAAATCCTTTCTGCAACGGCTGCACTTTCATAGCGGATTCAGTATCGAAGTTAGTAATCAATACCTCTTTGTTGATAACTCTCTTAGTGCTGGTTCGACTCACGCGCATACCTGAATAAGCCTCAATGGTGTAAACTTTGAGGCCACCGTATAAGTCTCTAATCTCAGGTGTATCATAAGACGAGAGAATCCATTTGCAACGTGCTTGTGCTAGTCTATTGGCGAGTGCTTGATGTTCTTCCCAGCTTCGCATATTAAACTTGTAGTTGATACCGTTTCCTGGGTAGGGTGGGTCAAGATACATGACCGTTTTTTCATTGTCGTATCGATCAACACACTTTTCCCAGCTAAGATTTTCAATGATCACTGTCTTCAGACGATCATGAACGGGATCAATGCGCTTGCGTAGAGTCTTAAGAGCCCCAATTAGTCGATTGCCATGACCGCCATCAGAGATACTTGTCTGAAATCGCGGATAGTTTGACTCTCCGCCCCAACCCGCCATAATTAAATAGTAAAAGCGGTGAGCTCTTTCAACCTCTGTCATGGAAGAGGTATCACGACTAGCAAGATCTTCGAACACGGCACGTGATACCAGCGCCAAATCAAAGGATGCAATTAGTTCTTCAGGCCGGTCTCTAACCACTGAGAAGAAATTGATTAGCTCGCCATCAATATCATTGAGGACTTCAACATCACTTGGAGGCTTGGCAAATAATACCCAACCTGCACCGGCAAAGGGCTCGACATAGCAAGAGTGTAGTGGCAATAATTGGACGATTTGCTTACGCATGCGTGATTTGCCACCTGCCCATTTAAAAGGACTATTTATTGGTTGGTATTCGTTGGAATTTTCTGTTTCTGATGCCAAGTTGTCCTCAATGGGGGAAGTACAATAGAATTGTCTCCACTAGAGACAATGCTACCACGTTGACAGTACCCAGTCAAGCGGCCGTTGGTGAGAATTTATCCGTGTGTATACAAACAAACGTCTATCCGATAAAAGTCTTTGATGCAACAAATGGAACGCTTCGGTGAAAAGCTCCATGCTTTACGTCTTCACAACAACCTGACTTTGGCTCAACTTGCCGAACAATTAGGTTATACCACGCATAGTTATATCAGCGAACTTGAGGCTAATCGAAAAAGTCCCACCGTGAAGTTTGTCCTGAAAGCTGCACGACTCTTCGACGTTACCACAGACGAATTGCTTAAAGATGAACTTGAAGTGGACCTACTGGTTAATAGCGGTAACGAGTGAGAGTGCAAAGTGGCCCCTGCTGATAATGTACACCAGCCAACTGAACATGAAGTTGAGCGGCTTCGGTTAATTCTAAGCACGTTTCAGGATGGAATGGGTCAGTTAAACAATGGCACCTTGCCCGGCTGGCGTGACTTTGAGCGCGCGACTGCCGTGGCTTTTGGCGGAACTGCCTACGAGGGAAAAGGAATCTATGACGTGTTGGTGCCGAGTCCAAACGCAGTTAATGTGCAATTTGGAATTGCTTGCAAAATGCGAAGTGAACTCCGACGGGTTGACAGAGCCAGTGAAGTTTACATTGAGGTCTCAAATGCTGCCGGTGAATTTTGGGATACGCTGAATTCTGAAGGGATTAACGAGGATAGTCTTGAAGCTAACCCTAATTTAGCAGGCGAGTTATTGATACAAGTTGTCGATGGGTGGCATGAGGCTGTTGATGTCAATAATGGTGGGAATATCGATTCATCAATGAGTTCGTACCTCATTCTTCAATGGGACACAAGAGCACTTGAGTATCAGCTTTTTCAATATCCTATTGATCTTCCTGATGCACATGGCTTAAATTGGGAAGTGTCTGGGCGGCGACTGCGGGGAAAGTCACATCATCGCGTGCTATTCGAATGGTACTTCAAATCAGGTGGGCAACTAAAGTACTATCCTCCTATCGAGGAAGCATCCTGGCATTCACGAAGGTTCAGACTGGAGCCACTACCGACTAATATTGAGGCTGGTTTAGAGAGCAAGGCTGCAACATATTTCCCGGATATTTGGAAGTAATCCAGATAAGTGCGCATCCGGCGAATGATCCACTTTAACGATCAAGCCTACTTACCCCCCAACCCCGCATCCCGCGCCTTGATGATCGCCTCACCACGGGTGGCGACCTGAAGCTTGCCGAATACATTGGATACATGATTGCGCACCGTCTTGGGGCTGAGGAACAGCTTCCCGGCAATGGCCGCGTTGGTGAGGCCCTCGGCCAGCAGCTCCAGCACCTCCAGCTCCCGCGCGGTCAGCTCCGGGAAGGTCGCGCCGGCCGGCGGCTGGGGCTGTCTGTTCCCGGTTATTTCAAGTGCGTTGCATCTGCAAGATGCAACGCACTTTTATGTTGGACTAGTCGTGGGGAGCAAACTCAATCAGGTCCCACCAGTTGCCGTACAGATCCTCAAACACCGCGACGGTGCCGTAGGGTGCGACCTTCGGCTCGCGGACGAAGGTGATCCCGGCGGCCGTCATGTCGTTGTAGTCACGCCAAAAGTCATCGGTGGCGAGGAAGAGGAAGACGCGACCGCCGGTCTGGTTGCCGACGGCCGACCGTTGTTCCGGCGTCGTGGCCCGCGCCAGCAGGAGGGTCGTGGTGCTGGACCCGGGTGGGGCGACGAGCACCCAGCGTTTGTCCTGTTCAGGCTGGTAGGTGTCCTCGACCAGTATGAAGTGCAGTTTGTGGCAAAAGAAGTCAATGGCTTCGTCGTAGTCACGGACGACGAGGGGCGATATGGGCGAGGACTGTTGCATGAGTCTATACGTGCGTTGCCCCTCGCAAGTATACGGGTGAGGGGCAGCTAGTCGGCTGCGGCCGGAGCCGGAAAGGTGAGGTCCTTGAGTGAGATATCCGACAGGTCTACCAGGTCGCGTGCATGCTCCACTGTCAGCGCCACAACATTCCCTTCAGCATCCAGGTCAACGAGCGTATTGGCGTTGAGATCAGATGTTTCAACGATTGGTCGATCGTTGAAAACAACATAGAGTGTGTCCGTGTCGGAAAAATATCGGATCTTCATCACTCACTTGCCTTGAAGCGACGGTCGAAAAAGGTATTGTGCACCGTTTGACCATCTTCCAGTAGTATAACACGCAAGAAGCGCCCACCGTAATCCTCTATTGCAGCCCACAGCCGGATACGGCCATCCTCCTGTATTTGAAGTAAGTGGGTTCTCAATTACATGGCAATCCACTCATCCAGAATAAATGCGCGATCAGGACGTTGAGATATGGTCTCAAAATAGTCCGTTGTCGGGAAACGTCGCATGGTGGATTCATGCCATCAAACGGCCGCTTACTTGGAAATCTCCCAGATATACCCCGCTGGGTCCATGAAGCTGGCGGTACGGATCCCCCACGGCCGATCCATCGGACCGTTGAGCAGCTCCACACCGCGGCTTTGCAGCTCGGCGCACATCGCGTCCACATCCTCCACGCCGATGGTGAAGACGAACTGGTGCCCTCGTCACGCAGCCCCACGGCGGCAGGCTCCACCAGTTCGGCCGCTTCGGTGATGCTTAACAGGTTGATGAGGGTGTTACCGAACTTAAAAACGGCCGAATCAGGGTCTTCAAAATGGATGGGTAGACCGAATACGGTCTGGTAAAAGCCTTGGTCTTGGGCAGGTCCTCGACGAACAGCGTAATGGCGCTTATTCCATGGGCCCAGGTTGTGGTTTCATCGGTCATAATTTTCCTCCAATTATCTATGTGACCATTTTATAAAAGAGCACGATTGAACTCCTGAAATTGGATGAATAGGTTGTGGTTACCAATCGCCATGGAGTCAATAGGTGCGACAGTGTAAGAATAGTACATATGTTCTGTGATGTCAATAGGAGCCGGCTTGTTTGGGATCCAGATAATCTAGAGCGTAGGCGGATTTATTTACCTTGTTAATCCCTGGGATCCATGGATAGGACAAGGAACAGGGCCTGGATGAGAGGGTCAGATCCACGTAATCCATACTAATTGTGTTAGTAGAATGACAGCGAGTAGGGATGCCCACATTGTTCACAAAAGCATGCGCTCTGGTGTAGATGCAGGTGGCCGGCGCCAGTGGGTTGGTACGCTACCAGGATGCCGCTACAGCTCTCCAGCCGTGTTAATTGTTTGGGCAAGCAGGTAGCGGTCGATGGCATCTTGCAGCTCGTTGGGCTTGAACCCGTAGGGGCCTAAGCCTCCGGCGTAGGCGATCAAGCCATCCACCCCAACAAGGTACAACCGTGTGGGCCAGGCAGCATAGGCGATATTGACCCTGTCGTCCACCTCGTCGACGTAAGTGCGAATGCCGTATGCCAATGCGGTCGCGCACTGCCCTGCGGCTGCGCGACGCTCCTGAATGGTCTGCGGGTCGTAAAGGTCCGAGGACGCCCTGGGGGCATACCGGCGGAAAATTGGCGAACAGGGACCGCCTAACCACCAGCCGTCCACGGGGTGGGCCTCGCGAATGTAAATGCTCAGGAATTGCACCTGGTCGTGATATTGTTCGTACAGGTCATGGAGACGCACGGTCCCCTTCACATAGGGCGGTCAGGTGAAACTGCCGAATACCAAGGCTACTGGTTGGCGACCACGGAAGTCCGACAAAGTGACCGGATGTAGTCCGGTTGTGTCGTAAAGTGTGAAGTCAGGTGCCACATCGCCCGCCTTGGGAGCCAGCTTGTTCAGCGCGATCTGGCGCTTCATTAGCTTCGGCCGGTACCTGGCGACAGTCTTGATATCGTTGGCAATCCCGGAAAAGATATTCATTATTTTGCTCCCATTACAACATTCTGCGCATCAGTCAGTTGTCGGCTCAAGGATGGGCAGCGCCGCCGGATGAAAGTCAGTGTTCCGCAACGACCACTGGCAGGACCGGAATACGGAATTGTGGCGCTGTTGGATTACCTTTGAAGCGAGCTTTTACCTGTTCGTAGCCAGCCTGACTGAACGGGCAGGCGATGAGGCAGATAGCGCAGCCGTAATTCTCGGCAAAGTAATCACGGCAGGCGTTGTGGTCGATACATTGCATGCCGCCGTCGCCGCGCGGGACCGGCTGGTCAAAGATGGCATCAACCGGGCATTGACGAATGCACTTACGACACATGGCGCAGAAATCGCGCACCCACAGATGCTCATTTTCCGTCTCAATGGGCAGGTTGGTGATGTTGGTGTAGATGGTGTTGATGCGTAGACGTGCGCCTTCACCGGGGGTGATGAGCAAGCCATGGTAGCCGCTAGCTCCCAATCCGGCCAGCTCGGCCAGGTAAACATAGTCAGTAACGCCGCCCAGGGCCGTGCCGGGGTAAGCAGCATAGCCATTTCGACGCATGAAACGGGCCATCTTGTTGCCGATGACGGCCAGGTTCTTGTAACCTTTGGCAACTTCCAGGAAGGCGTCGAAACTCGGTGCGTTATCGAGTTGGGTCTTGTCCATTTCGACGGTAACGATGACAGCATATTCGTAGGGGATGCCCTTGTGCTTGAATATAGCGTTAGGTGGAACTTTGACGTATTTGATATCGCGCACACCGGCCTCACGCCCGATCGCTTCCAGTTGTTTGATAAAGGAAGGATCGGCTGTGTTACGGACCGGCTGGAAATGTCCATCGTACATTTTGGCGCTCTGGCTCATACCTCGGACAAGTGGCACCATCACCGGCAGCATCGATAGGAACTGGCGCGGCGTCAGCTCATTTGGCTTCAATGGGCCGCGGCCAGGGAGATTGGGGCTATCAAAAGGTGTACGGGGCTTCGATTCGGGGGCGGGTTGCACCAGCGTGCTAAAGTTCTCAAGCTCCTTATCCATCTGCTCCAGCATTTCATCCATCGACGGCCCACCGTTACCCTTTCCGGGTACAAGCCTGGACAGAAAAAGTGTGGCTATAGACATCAATGTTCCTTATCCTGACTCGAATGCGTCAAGCCTGGATGATGGTTAAAATCTATCTACCAATAGTATAATCACCATTTTATTGTAAGTCAACACTTACATATAGTGGTGCATAGCGACATGTAAGTATCAGAAGGACCGGCCCAATGCCCAAGATTGTCGATGATGAAACGGTATTCCAGGCAGCCATGCAGGCAGTGATGTCCCGGGGCTATGATGGGGCAACGACCAGGCAAATAGCGGAGTCAGCAGGTATCAGTGAGGTAACGCTGTTTCGAAAGTACGGCAGCAAGAGCGAATTGATAAAGCGGGCTTTTACCGCACAGGGGGTTCATTTCGATTTCGAGTTAGCTGCTGCTACACAGGCGATATCGCCGCTGACCTGTTGCGAGTGCTGGTACAGTATCAAGGGTCGGTTGAAAAGAGTGGGCAATTCTTCCATACCATGCTTTCAGAGGTTCCGCGTCACCCGGAACTGGCTGAGCTGGTCGAAATGCCTTTGGGGATGGTAGCCGCCATAGGCCGCATGCTGGCGCGCTACCAGGCTGAGGGCGTGTTGATCCAGGAGCCGCCGATGCAGTCTGTCGCCGCGTTGGTCGGTCCGCTAATTGTCACCAACATGATCAACAACACCAGGCCGGACAAACCAATCCCGCCCATCGAACTGGCAGGTCATGTGGACCGGTTCCTGAACGGCCGTCGGTCAGGGTAGGCGGGGCGGGCCGGCTGCCGGGTCATTTAGGAGCTCCTCACCGCACCCGCTTCGCCAGTGTGGAGGTCAGGCGCTGCAGGGCTTCCGAACTGTCGGTGGGGTCCAGATGGACTTCGATGAGGCAGAAGCTGCCGGTGTCGTCCCGGCTGGTGAGCAGCGCGTCTTCCAGTTCATCCTCGGTAAAAACGTTAAAGCTCCGGCCCGCGCCGATGACGCGCGGTAGCTCACTATAGCGCCAGTCGGGGATGTCGTTGAAGGTGCCGTCCATCATCTGCCGTTCCGTGCCGTAGCCGTTGTTGTTGAGTACCACCACAATTGGGGTCAACCAAAGCGGGCGGCTGTCGCCAGTTCCATGCCGGTCATTTGGAACGCGCCGTCGCCAACGAGGACCAACGGCCGTAAATCGGGCCGGGCCAGTTGCACGCCGATAGACGCGGGCACGGCAAAGCCCAGTGAGGTGTAGTAGGCCGGACGACGTGAACTCCGAGGCGCAGTGGATGGTCATGTCAATGCCCGCAAACATGGCATCGCCGGGATCGGCAATAACGGCCGTACTGTCGTCGAGGAACTGGTTAATTCGCTCGAACAGATAGCGTATGGTCAGCGGCTTGTCGGGTACGGGGAAACAGGCCGGCGGCGTGGGCGGGTGGGGGATGGCGTCGAGTGTGCGCGGGGCAATCCCCGCCTCAACCAGCGCGGGCAGGATGTCGGCCAGGGTGATCTGATCATAGGTGTGGTAACCGACGGACAGGCGCTCACTGGTGGCGTTGATGACCCGTCCGGCGTCGAGATGGGCGGTGAAGATGCCGAGGTTCACGTCACTCAGGAACACGCCCAGCAGGATGAGGCAGTCGCTTCCTTCTATATAGTCGGTGACTTCCTGCCGTCCCATCGCCCCTTCATACACGCCGAGGTACAGCGGATGGTCCTCGCGCACAACCGACTTACTGAGGATGGTGGCCGCGACGGGCAGGTTGCTGCCCTCGACCAGTTGCATCAGGTCCCGCTGCATTCTGAATCGCTGCACCTCGACCCCGGCAATGATGGCCGGACGTTCGGCAGCGTTGATCCGTTCTACCACCTCGGCCACGGCCGCCTGCAGGACAGCTTCGTCCGCACCCGACCCTGCCTGTTCCGGCGCGGACGGTGCCGGGTCTACGATCACTGGTTTGGCAACCATGTCACGGGGCAACTCGATGTAGACCGGGCGCTTGGTGCGAACGGCCGTTGCCAGGACCTGATCAATCTCGCGTGCGGCGGTCTGCGGATTGTCCAGAACGGCCGACGCTTCGGTGAGCTGCTCAAAGACCTTGAGCTGCGTGTCGAAGTCGCGTACCTTGTGGTGGAGCAGCGGGTTGCGCTGGCGTTCACCGATCCCCGGCGCGCCGCTGATGACGACCACCGGCGACTTTTCGGCGTAGGCCTGAGCGGTGGTATTGGCGACCTTCAGCCCGCCGACGCAGTAGGTGATGCAGCAAACGCCGAGGCCGTGGAAGCGGGCATAGGCATCGGCCGCAAAGCCTGCCCCCTGCTCATCGCTGGTGTTGATGACCGCCAGATCGCTGTCTTCCAGCGCCTTGTAAAAGCCGAGCACGTAGTCGCCGGGCACGCCGAATACGTGCCCCACGCCGAGATCGAGCAGTCGCTGGATGAGGTATCCGCCGATGGTTT
>JAWKOY010000055.1:0-10085 GCA_041390945.1 Chloroflexota bacterium | reverse complement strand
AGGATAGTTGCCACTGTCAGCTTGCCAGGAATTATGGTCCAGAGCCGACATTGCGGCAAAGGTGGCCCACACCAGCGTCTTTTTAATTCCAGACTCAAACCAGCGTATGAAGTGTAAGATAACCGTTTGAAAGGTCCGGGTAATATTGACTTGCCCGTTCCGGTATGGAGAATTAGGGTAGTAAGTTTTATTTTTCGATTATCGAGGCCGAAATATGGCAACAGCAATAACTTCTCATCTCCCCGTCTACTTTCCGATAGCGTTGGCCGGGTTTATGTTTCTACTGGCACTCAAAAGGAAACGTGATACCGAAACGAGAAATGCTTTGATGTCTGCGACCATACCGGCCGAAAGGAATTAACAAGGACTCGATGTTCTTTTTTGACCCACTTTATTTAATTCTGGCTTTGCCCGGACTGCTTCTGGGATTGTGGGCACAGTCCCGCGTCCGTGGCACGTTCAACAAATACTCCAAGGTGAGGACCATGAACGGTCTCACCGGCGCGGAGGTAGCCCGGCGTCTCCTGGATTCGCAGGGTCTGATGGATGTGCGCATTGAGGAAACACAGGGTCGCCTGAGTGACCATTACGATCCGCGTGATCGGGTACTGCGTCTCAGCCCGGATGTCTATCGCACACCCAGTGTTGCGGCGTCCGGTGTTGCCGCCCATGAGATGGGCCACGCACTCCAACACTCAGACAGCTACAAACCATTACAAATTCGCAGCGCCATCGTGCCCGCCGTTCAGTTCAGCAGCATGTTGGCTCCCATCATCTTCATCGCCGGGTTCCTTCTGGGCTTTACCCAGTTGGCCTGGGTTGGTGTCGGCCTGTTTGGTCTGGCCGTTATCTTCTCCCTGGTTACCCTGCCGGTTGAGTTCGACGCCAGCAAACGTGCCAAGGCACTGCTCAGCAAGAGCGGCATTTTGACCTCTGAAGAAATTAACGGTGTGGACAAGGTCTTGGATGCGGCTGCATTGACCTACGTCGCAGCAGCCATAGCTGCCATCGGCCAACTTCTTTACTATGTCATGCTGGCCGGCGGTGGTCGTAGGCGATAGGAAGCGATCTCCCTGTAAATTACAAAGGCTCGTGGGGCAATCCACGAGCCTTTTTTGTTGTATACAGAACGGGCCGAAAAGCAGGGTTAGGAGACAATCTGTTGCCCCAGGGCGATAGCGCCCAATACACCTGCCCGATTCCCTAGTACAGGTGGAACAATGTATTCGTCAATGGCATCCAGGACGGCCGGGGATTGTACATAGCCGTGCAATGATTCCTGCACCTTACGTTGTATCAGGGAAAGAGGTGCACCTGTTCCATAACACCCCCACCAGAATGATGCGCTCCGGCGATAAGGTGCAGATCAGACTGTGCAACGCCAGCGCCAGGTAATGGGCTTCCAGATCCCAGGCCGGATGGTCAGGTGGCAGTTCCTGGGCAGGCATGCCCCAACGCTCGGCAATTGCCGGACCGGAGGCCATCCCCTCCAGGCAATCACCGTGATACGGGCATCGACCGGCAAACGGATCGGCAAACCAGTCATGCGGCAGGGGGATGTGACCCATCTCCGGGTGGACGAGGCCATGAAGCAACCGGCCGTTCACCAATCCACCGCCGCCGATTCCGGTGCCGATAGTTAGGTAAATGAAGTTTTCCAGACCCTGTGCAGCACCCCAGCGCCATTCTCCCAAACCGGCAATGTTAACATCCGTATCAAAGCCGATCGGTATGCGAAGTACATCCCGAACGGCTCCGGCCAGATCCGTATTGGTCCAACCGGGTTTGGGGGTGGTGGTGATATAGCCAAAGGTTGGTGAGGCAGGATGGGGATCAAGCGGGCCAAAGGAACCGATGCCGACTGCACGAAGCGGGCCATGTTGATCTATCTGATCGCGAAAGAAGGCCAGCGTGCGGCCGATCGTTTCTTCCGGAGTAGTCGTCGGGAACCGCACTTCCGCGCGAACGTCTTCCGGTCCGCTACCCACAGCGCATACAAACTTGGTCCCACCGGCTTCAACGCCTCCGACCAAAGGGGCTGTCATATACTTACTCCTAACTCATCAACGGCTGTCAGCCAGAGCGATTCATACCCTTCCAGTAACAGACCGGCGGCGGTACCCGACTCCCGGCCGGTCAGCAGATCGAGAACACGGTCACCAAATCCCATCTCATGCAACCGGTAGCCCGGCACCGACTGCGGCCGTTCACTGAAGTTAGCCAGGACAAGCACCCGGCCGTGTGGGTTGTCCCGCAGCAGACCAAAAACATGGTCGTTATGCGTCCAGACCGCATAGGCTCCGGCCTGGGCGTGCAGCGCAGCGGTTGCTTGCCGGACCTGGATCATGTGTTGCAAGCTGCTGAAGATACGACCGCCAATCGTATTCAGATCGTGGCGCTGCTCGACAACGCTCCAATCCATAAACGGCCGGTGCATCCAGCGATTGTCATCAGCCAGATCAGGGTTGTCTTTATAGGACGTATCGTTAATCTGGCCGATCTCATCACCCATGTACAGCAGCGGGATTCCGCCAAAAGCCAGAATAAGATTGTATAGCAGTTCAATGCGGCGAATTGCCAGGTCGATCAAACGACCGTCCTGCTGCTCAAGCGCAATCTCCAGCCCGGCCAGCGAGGCGCAGGAGCCGCTGATACGCCGGTCGCCGGTACGTGGATTGTGCTGGAATGTCGCCCCGCGAGCGAAGGTATCCGGGAAACGACCGCTATAAAACTCGCTCAGAAAAGCACGGTGGGCGCTGCCGGACAGCCCGACTTCGGCCGCGTCCTCATCAGTGACCGCCCAGCCGATGTCGTCGTGACAACGCACATAGGTTACCCACGAAGCGCCGGATGGGATGGGCGGGATGTTCTGTAAGGCTCTGGTCATCAACCCCACCTTACGCTCGGCAAGGCCACTCCAGAGCAGGACCATGTACACATTGTGGTATGCCAGCTCACATTCCTTGTTCGTGGATTCACCACGCCCCAAATAAGGGACAAGTTTCTCCGGCGCAACAATTGCCTCAGCTTTCAGAATAAGCCCCGGCGCGGCAATTCGGCTTAGGGCACGAAACGCCTGCAGAATGGCGTGGGCTTCCGGCTGATTCTGACTATCCGTTCCCAGTCGTTTCCACATGAAAGCAACCGCATCCAGCCGCACTATCTCAACGCCCTCATTTGCCAGGAAAAGAATAATGTCCAGCATTTCCGCCAGCACGGCGGGGTTGTGGTAATTCAAATCCCATTGGTACTCATTGAATGTCGTCCAAACCCAACGCTCAATGGCCGGATAGTATGTAAAGTTTCCCGGCTTGAATTCCGGGAAAATCTCCGGCAGGGTCTGCTCATAGAGGTCCGGCATCGTCCGGTCGGGGAACATGATGTAGTAGTCCTGGTAAACCGGATCACCGTCCAGTGCACGTTGCGCCCACTCGTGTTCTTTGGCTGTATGGTTGCAAACAAGATCGATGCACAGACTGGATGCCGTTCTGACGCAAGCCAGCCGCCAGGTTGGACAAATCCGGTCATGGTACCCAGCACCGGGTTAACTTCCCGATAATCAGCGACTGCGTAACCGCCGTCATTGGGTTCGGGCGGGGATTTAACAGAGGCATGAGGTGCAGATAGGTCACCCCCAGTTCTTTCAGGTAGGGAATCTTTTCCGCAGCGCCGTTCAATGTGCCTGCGAATCGATCGGCATAGCAAACATAACCGAGCATTCCCGGTTGCTGAAACCAGTCGGGTTGGCTCTGACGTTGTAGATCCAGCAGGCGCAGCTCAGACGGCCGATCCGCATAGCCTTGAGCTACCATCTCAAGCAATCGGGTCGCCCAATCTGCAAAGTCATCTCGCTCGCCATAGAGCAATGATAGGGGGCGAACGACATCAGGCCAGTAAAGCCTGAGCCGTGTCAGAAAAATATCTTGCTCCAGAGGTGTCAACCCACTCAGCGAACTTTCCAGTAAGCGGTCAGTTATCTCATCAGTCAACACTGGAACAACCACAATCGGACGTTCATCCATGAGCGGATCACTCAGCCTGTAACCAATGGGCAGCAAAGGGCTGGAGCATCCACGGTTGTCCGGCGGGAATAATTGCCCCTTCCCGTGACAGCAGGTCCACCCTATCAGTTGCCGGCTCGAAACCCGACGGCCGTTCCTCATCGCTCAGATTAAACACACAGATGATGTCGCTATCGGCGGCCGAACGGCGGAAAGCCAGCACGGCAGGGTCGCCCGTTTCCAGCCAGGTGAGCGTCCCATTTCGCAATGCTGGTTGGCTCTGTCGAGTCTTGATTAGGAGGCGTGTCCGGTTCAAATATGAGTCAGGGTCCTCTCCTGAGCCGCGACATTTCGGATTTCGAAACCATCGTTAACCGAGAGATAAGTGGAGTCAGCATCTGAAAAGCCGGCGTTCTTCGAATCGTCCCACTGCATGGGGGTCCGGCAACCATGCCTGTCCGGTAACCAGATATTGTCAACCATTCCAATCTCGTCGCCATAATAGATGATGGGGGCACCGGGTAGAGACAGGAACAGGGCGTTTAACAATTTCCATCGCCGCATATCCTCATCCAATAACAGGGCCTGGCGACGGCGAATACCCAGGTTCCAAACGCATGCGCGGCTCCGGGGCATATTGCTCCCACATCCATTGCCGTTCCTCCGGCGTGACCATCTCCAGCGTCAGCTCATCGTGGTTACGCAGGAAGGTTAGCCACTGCGCCCCTTCCGGGATAGGCGGAGTCTGTGACAGGATATCCACAATCGGTGTCTTGTCGCCCCGTTTCAGGGCCATGTAGAGACGCGGCATGATTGGGAAATGGAAACACATCTGAAATTCATCGCCATCGCCAAAATACGGCAGTAGATCCTCCGGCCATTGATTGGCCTCAGCGATGAGCACACGGCCCGGATATTCCGTGTCAATCAGCCGGCGCACCTGCTTAAGAAAAACATGGGTCTCCGGCAGGTTCTCGCAGTTTGTCCCTTCCCGCTCATAAAGATAGGGGACAGCATCCGCCCGAAATCCATCAATACCCATGTCAAGCCAATAGCGCATGATCTTGAGCATTTCTTCCTGCACCGCCGGATTGTCAAAGTTCAGGTCCGGCTGGCTGCTGTAGAAACGATGCCAGAAATACTGCCCGGCCACCTCATCATATGTCCAGTTGGATTCCTCTACATCGAGGAAGATGATGCGTGTATCCTGATACCTGTCAGGGGTATCGCTCCATACATAATAGTCACGATAGGGAGAGTTCCGGTCGGCGCGAGCAGCCTGGAACCACGGATGCTGATCGGATGTGTGGTTCATCACCAGGTCTGTGACTATGCGCAGGCCACGATCGTGAACAGCATCCACAAAAGCCTTGAAGTCCGCAACCGTCCCATAGTCAGGGTGGATTCCGTAATAGTCGGCAATATCATAGCCATCATCTTTTAATGGCGACGGATACATGGGCATAATCCAGATGCAGTTCACGCCCAGTGATTTGATATGATCCAGCTTCTCAATTGCCCCGCGAAAATCGCCGTTTCCGTCGCCGTCACTGTCGCGATAGGCTCGTATATACAGTTCGTAGAATACCGCTTCCTGAAACCAGTCCTGCGAGTCAGTCATGGGCAAAACCTCGGTTAACGAATATCTTCATATTTGACCGAGCGTACCCGTTCGAAGACCTCCAGGATACGCTTGGCAATACCGGTCCAGCCAAAGCTGCGCCGGGCAAATCGCGACCCCTCGACCGATAGTTCTTCGGCAAGGCTCGGATAAAGCATGGGTAGCGCCAATATAGCACCGTACTCGGCCGCTCGATTCGGATCCGCATAAAGCGCTTGAGTACCGAAATCAATCCCAACTCGGCTAACCCGCCGTGGGTTGTTACGACCGTCGGTGTGCCGCAGGCATCGCTTCAATGGCGACCATGCCAAACGGCTCATACCGGGATGAGAGCGCAAAGACGGTGGCGGCACGATAATAGTTGGGTAGGTCATCATCGGCTATATACCGCACCAATCAATTCGATCAGCAACGCCGTTCCTCCAGCCAACTGCTGCAATTCAGAGACACCGACGTCATCCTGCTCTGAATCTTCGCCGCCAATCCCGGCCACAAGCCGCGCCTCCCGGCACCAGATTTATCAATGTGGGCAAAGCCTGGATCAATAGATCATGGCCCTTGTTGGCCGCCATACGGCCGACTGCCAGAACACCATTCGGGTTGACATTGTATTGCTCCTGAAGTACCCGCTTCTCTTCCTGCCGCACAGGCGAAAAACGATTTTCGTCGATCCCCGGTGGGATAACCGTAATATGCCGTTCGAGCACATCATAATGTTCCTGAAGCAGTTCGGTTTTGGGGGATCGTTGTGGCAATAATGCTTGATCAACACGTCCGATAAATGAGGAACTCGGTACGGATTCGTTCCTCGAACCGGTAGCGCTCCTCCATCTCTGCCGGGTCCATATCGGCACCCCCATGTTGTGCTGCTTCCACCACCCCAATGAGTGTGGGGTATGAACATGAGGAATTGCCCAGTTCCTCGGCGATCTTCTGCCCGGACCAACCGGCATCCCAGTAGTGGGAATAGACCACGTTGTATTGACGACCACGATCGCGGATGCTCATCAGCGCATTCGTAACAAAATCTCCGAGATAATCGTGCATGTCCTCTTTGCGAATAAACTCATCCCCACCAAACGGGATGCGCCAGATCCGCAGATGTTCGTTTATCTCGTCATCTCCAGCTGGCTGATCTTCGAAACGACGGGTTACCAGGTCAACGTAATGACCCAGCCGGCTGAAGCGTTTGGCTAGCTCCAGTACATATACAACCTGCCCGCCTGTATCCGGCTTGCCCAGTTCGGGTTCCGCCTCCACATAACCATGGAGTGACATCATCAAGATGGAACTCCTAATTGGTACTTGTTGCATTTTCAGACTCCCTGCCAATCCAGCACGCCCCAGTGCCGCAGCCCCTCCAGAACTCCGGCAGCGTGATAGCCGTTGGCAACATAAACGGACTCTTCTTGAATCGCCATCAAATCATCATCTGCATTGCCCACGACAATGCCACGGAATGGCTTGAAATAAACATATCAATATCATTCCCGGAATCACCGGCCACGACAACATGGTCGCCCGGTAATCCAGCTCTCAACCAGAAACTGTATGGCTGCACCCTTACCGGCCCTCTCCGGGACCACATCCAGCTTGATGCGGTTAGAAAAGATCACCTTCGCCCGCAGGTCTTCGCCTGCCAGACGATCCAGAAACTGTCTATAGGCATCCTCCCCATCAATATCATAACGGCTTTCCACGGCGTTTGATATTCTTCCGGGTGAGGAGCAAATCCCATGGAGCGAGCGAGTGTATCAATCGCTTCGCGCTGCCACCCTTCGTCCAAAAGCCGGGTATACGACTCCAAGCGCTGCCCGGTACGGCCGTTTTCGATCTCCGTCCCCAACGCACCAATCACGTAATCGGGAACCGGCAGTTCCGGCAAGCTTTCTATCGTTGCCCGAATGCTGGCGCATGGCCGGCTGGAGTTATAGGCTACTGTCAGTGTTCCGGCTTTCACCTCGAAGACCTGGCCCAGACGCTCCAGAGCTGCACTATCCCCGGTTAGCGTATCGTCTACATCAGATACCAACAGCCAGTTCATTTGGTAAACATCTCAACAGTCAACGGCTCAAAATCAACGGGCACCGTTTCCTGGTGAACAGCCTGGTAAGCGGCAATATAGGCCGCGGCGCTCCACGCCTGATGCGCCTTCCCCATCGGCCGTCCGGTCTGACCGTGCAGCCACTCGTTAAACTCCCATTTATCATAAATCCCCTGACGGCAAGCCTCAGCCAATCGTATCAACTCCTGATTCGCCAGTTCGGTCCGACCGGTGTGAGCCAGGAAGCGCACCCATAACCCGCCAATGAACGGCCAGATGCCGCCGTTGTGGTAATGCTCCGGGAGATTCAGCAGGTTGGTGATAATGTAATTCCTCCAATCGCTTGCCCCGCTTTGAATTGCCGGATACAAGCATTTAACCGGGTACGGTGAGTTTATACCAACTCCCCATAAGAATTGGAAAAGCTGGTCCATCCGGCGCTCGTTCAACAGCCCCACCAGGGCTGCTAACAGATTGGCGTAAACGTCGCAGCGCCAGGAGAAATCAAAGGGGCTGATTTGCGCCAGCAGGTATTGGGCATTGCCGATTGTAAACTGCGTTTCGGCAAAGGTGGGAATTGCATCAGGCAGCTTGTTGGCCGTGGGCCAGAACTGGCGCAGGATCTTACTCCGAACCCGTTCGGTTAACCGGTTATAATGAACGGCCCGTTCCTGCTTGCCCAGCACATCCATAGCCACAGCCATATCCTGGCAGGCCTGATACCAGAGCACTTCATCGTACAAAACATTGTAGGAGCGGGGAAACAGGTCCATCCAGTCAGACGATTCCGGAATCTCCAGCAGACCGCAATTGTTGGAATCGTGCGCTTCCAGCCAAACCATCGCCCGGCTTATTGATTCACCCATGGAGGCCAGGAAATCATGGTCTTGGGTATAGGCAGCAAAGCGACAGGTAAGCTGAGCGACATACCACAGCACGGAGTCAATTGAGGCAATATCCCCACGCCGCTGTAATCGGGACGGCCGCTTTCGATTTGTACGTTGGCCGGTATCTGGCCTGTCGGAGTTTGGTGTTCCGCCAGAAGCACCAGCGTCCGCCGGAAGCACTCATTGATATCGGGATCATTGAGAGTCATGGACCAAAGCCCAGTCTTGATCCCATCCCGGCTCCAGACGGCAAAGTAATTCGAGTCCTCTTCCGTTAGTGGGTTATCCGTCAGGCTGGCGGCGGAAAATCCCATAGGGGTGATATTGCGCCGTAGAGAACTGATCGCATGATCAAATGCCTCTCGCGCCAGATCCGGTTTGGACCGTTCGGCCGTGCGAAAGAATTTGTAATACTGAAGTCCTTCCAGAACGCCGGCCGCGTAGGGTTTGTGGCTGAAATAAGCCCGCAGTTGGACCGCCTCCCGCAGCTCATGGGTGGCGTTACCAACTACAATGCCCCGGAACCCGTACTGGAACAGGTCCACGTCATTACCGCTGTCACCACTAACAAAAACCTGGACCGGTGTCATGAGCAGTGAATCAACCAGAAACTTGACGGCCGCGCCGTTGCCGCCACGTTCCGGGAGGATATCCAGGTAAACATCATGCGAGTAAACCAGTTCCACTGAAAATTGTGCCTCTAATAGTGCGTGGCGCAACGCTTCCAGTTGCTCGCGGGTAGCCCCGCGCCAGAAGTAGCTGATTTTCAGCGGAGCCTGGTTTTCTTCCGGTTGTGGCTCCAGGTCCGGGGCGGATTCCTGTAAAAAGGCCGAGATGGCCGAGCGATCAAAATCGGCCTCAATGTAGCGGGACCAGTCAACAACCGGATGCTCACCCGGCATGCGGTAAATCTCGGTTCCCAACGCGCTAATAATGTAATCGGGGACAAGAAGTCCCAAACGCTCAATATCCTCAACCTGTTCGGCTACCCGTCGCCCGGATACATATACCAGTACCAGAGAGTGGCGAACAGCCTCCAGCGACTCCTGAAAAAGCCGCAGATCATCCTCCGGCGCATCAACAAGAACCCCATCCAGGTCAATGACCAATAGCCGCCGGTCATCAAACGACGATAAATAACTCATAAAAATGATAAAGCAGGCACGCAGCTTGCTAGCGCGTGCCTGCCATGGATTGAATATACAGGCAGATCAGAAGGCGAATTAGCCTTTCACTGAACCGGCCAACAGACCACGAACAAAGTACCGCTGCAATGAGAAGAAGACAATCAACGGCAATAGCATTGAAATAAACGCACCGGCCGTTAACAGATGCCAGTCATTGCCGCGCGATCCGACGATATCAGCCAGGCGCATGGTAACGACTTCCGTCTCCGGGTTACCACCCAGGAAAATCAACGCCACCAGGTAGTCATTCCACACCCAGAGGAACTGGAAGATGGCAAACGAGGCTAGCGCAGGCACCGACAGGGGCAGAATCAACCGTAAGAATACAGTGAAGTGGGATGCTCC
>JAWKOY010000054.1:0-12155 GCA_041390945.1 Chloroflexota bacterium | reverse complement strand
CAGAAAACAACTTTTCGCCAAGATAGTCGATAGGGTTTTTGTGTACGACGACCGTGTAGTGGCTATTGCTTTACACGGAGACTATGCGATCGTCCTGGACAACTCGCTTTCAGTGCCTTCTGAACTTGTTGAACAGCTTCGTCAAGGCATGAAAAAGGGCATAAGCAACTCGGAGTCTGCTTATGCCCAGAACGGGAGCGACGGGGATCGAACCCGCTATCTCTGGCTTGACAGGCCAGCGTGTTAACCGCTACACCACGCCCCCTATTCAGTTAGTAACTGTGAAGCGAAATCTTACCAGAGGTAGGGGCTGGTGTCAATACAGTTTCGCCGCCAAAAACGTATTGCTCATTCACACCGGCTAGGCGTCAAAGCCCAGGAAGGCCTGCCGAGTACCGGGGATCAGCAGATAGAGCAGCACCGCGCCGGGGATAATCAGCCCGAACATGCCCGGTATGATATCGCCGTTGAACAAGGAGATGATGGGGCTAATCAGGCTGACAGCCATAGCAATAATCCCCCACCACCAGGCCCACGGCCGTAACTGCCAGGCCCCGACGCCAAAGATAATTGAAAGCACAGCGCCGACTGCCCCACTGATTGCCCCAATAACGGCCGAGTTACCCCAGTCTTGCAGACCGGCTGATCCGAACAGAGCGCCGGTAAACCACCCGACTGTGGCAAAGCCGCTGAGGGTGATGGCCCAGCAAATGCCGATGGCTCCGGCAAGAATTGCCAGAATAGAAATGATCGTTACCCCGGTTGGTCGTTGACTCATGTGTATCTCCTCTGTCTAGTTACTGGTCCTTATTGTAATGCGTCAGCAGGCCACCGACAAAACCGGCCACCTCCTACTTGACAGCGACCTTGCGGGTCTTTATACTTAGCTCACCTTTGTAAGTTTAATTAACTTACATACCGGCCACGAGGCGCGACCACATGCAAAAGGCAACACGCCAACAGACCAAGGACCATAATACCCGCCTTGTCCTCAAAACTATTTTTGATCAGGGTGAGCTCAGTCGCGCCGACATTGCCCGTATTACCGGCCTCACCCGCCCCACCGTTTCCACAATTGTGGCCGATCTTCTTGCCAGTGATTACGTCATTGAAACAGGGATTGGTCCGTCCGTTGGTGGGAAACCCCCCACCTTCCTGGCTGTAAAGGAAACCGGCCGACAGTTGATCTGCCTCGACTTGAGTGGCGCCGAGTTTCGGGGGGCCCTTGTGGATTTGCAGGGGACCATCATCCACCGGGTAACATCCCAGCTCGCAGACCGGCGGGGAGAAGCGGTTCTGGCAACAGCGGCCGACATGGTGGCATCGTTGCAATCCATTGCCTCGGCTCCCGTTCTGGGCATTGCCGTGGCTACTCCCGGTTTAGTGGACCCGCGCAACGGCGTCGTTTTGCGGGCCGTTAACCTGGACTGGCGCGATATGCCGCTGCGCAGCCAGTTCGAGGATCAATTCGGCGTTCCTGTTCATGTGGCGAATGATAGTCATCTGGCCGCGTTGGCCGAATTCACATTCGGACCGGAACGCCCTTCACGAAACCTGATAACGATTCGCGTGGGGCAGGGTATCGGCGCCGGTATTGTCCTGAACGGACAACCCTTCTATGGGGATGGGTTTGGTGCCGACGAAATCGGCCATGTCGTTGTTGCCCACAACGGCGAATTGTGCAGTTGCGGCAACTTTGGTTGTCTGGAAACAACCAGCAGCACGCGGGCCATGCTCCGGCAAGCGCACATGCTGGCTGGTGACCCCATTACCAGTTGGGAAGCATTTGTTGATGCTGTTCAGGCCGGTAACGAAGCCGCAACCAATATCGTCGCCGGGGCCGGGCGACACCTGGGGGCAGCCGTTGCCAACCTTATCGGCGGGTTCAATATTACGACAATTATTTTGGCCGGGCGCATCTCCCAGCTTGGGGACGCACTCCTTGACCCAATGCGGTCGGAAATGCGGCACCGGGTTCTGCCGTCCATGGCCGATGAAACTACGGTGGCCTTTTCCACCCTGGGTAGTGACATTATTGTGTTAGGCGGCTCAGCCCTGCTGCTGCAGCGCGAGTTGGGGATTGTCGGATGATCAAGCTCGGACTTGACATTGGCGGCACGAAAACGGCCGCGCTTGCCGGTGGACCTGATAACCAGCCACTCGGTGAAGCGACCGTGACGACGGATGTTTCCAGCCCACAGGCTGTCATCCAAAGCGCGGTTAATGCGGCCGCCCTGGCCCTGCAGGCAGCCGGCTGCAGTCCGACTGATGTTGTTGCCGCCGGAGCCGGTGTACCGGGCCAGGTTGACCGTAAAACCGGCACCGTCCGTCTGGGTGTCAATCTGAACTTCCATGAGCCGTACCCCTTGGCCGCGGCCCTGCAGGAAGTTCTGGGGGTACCCGTTGTCCTGGAAAATGATGTACGGGCGGCCGCTCTCGGTGCGTATCAATGGATCAACACCCGTGAGCCGGTAGACAGCCTGGCTTACTTGAGCATCGGCACCGGTATCTCCGCCGGGATCGTGATTGAGGGGCGGCTGTATCGTGGTGTCAATGGAATGGCGGGCGAGATAGGCCATATCCCGGTTGATCCCGCCGGACCACGCTGTGCCTGTGGTGCGCTAGGGTGCCTGGAAACTGTAGCCTCCGGCCCCGCGATTGCCGCCTACGCCAATGAGATTTTGCCCGAAGCGCAGGGTGGCAAGCAGCTTACAACGTTTGATGTTCTGACAATGGCAGCCGAAGGTAATCAGGGCGCCATACATGTTGTGGAGAGAGCCGGTTATTTTTTGAGCCGGGCCATCTACTTACTTGTGATGACCTATGATGTAGAGAAGATTGTATTGGGTGGCGGTGTTACACGGGCCGGTGCTGCGTTCCAACGCCCGTTGGAAAAGGCGTTAAACGAGCTACGGAGCGACTCAACGCTGGCGGAGATGATGCTTCCACAAAGCAAGATCCTCGTGTTGCCGGGTGATTACAACGCCGGGGTACGAGGAACAATTATGCTGGCCGATGAGGCAGCGGTCACCGCTGTCTAGTGCCACCCAGGAGGAGGTCATATCCTGTTACGAAGAGAAGAGAAAGAAGGAACCATCGATCCCATAATGAACAGATGTAAGAAAGCCAAAGTATTAATCGGAGGAAGAAACAATGTTTAAAATGAAGCACAATTTGGTAATGGGCCTTGCCCTGGTGATGGGCCTTTTAGTGCTGGCGGCCTGTAATGGGCAGGCCCAGCAAGTTGCCGAGCAGGTGGCGCCGACAGTCCAGGCAGCCGTGGAAGAAGTTGCACCGACTGTTCAGGCTGCAGTAGAAGAAGTCGCCCCGACCGTACAGGCGGCCGTGGAAGAAATGGCTCCCACCGAGGAAGCCGCAGCCGGTGACGAAGAGATGATGGAAGGTAGCTACCTGGAACGCGCCCGCGCGGGCGAATTCAGCGGTACGACTGTCGACTTGATGGGCGTCATGGTCGACGAAGAAGCCCAGAAGATGGAAGAAACTGTCCGGGCATTCGAAGAGCAAACCGGTATTGATGTCGTCTATGAAGGCACGAAGGAATTCGAGACCTCCATCAATGTTCGCGTTGACGCCGGCGATCCGCCCGATATCGCCAACATTTCGCAGCCCGGTATGTTGCAGCGATTTGTTGATGCCGGTGCAGTTGCCGATGTAAGTACCTTCCTGTCGCGCGAAACACTGCAGGATTACTATCTGGACAGTTGGCTGGATATGGCAACCATGGAAGGTCCGGATGGCCCGATTATGGCTGGCGTATGGCACCGTGTATCGGCCAAGAGCATGGTCTTCTATCCCAAGAAGGCGTTCGATGCGGCCGGGTACACCGTTCCCACCACCTGGGACGAAATGTTGGAGCTCACCCAGCAGATCGCCGACGATGGTGATACAGCCTGGTGCATCGGCATTGAGTCCGGCGCGGCCACCGGCTGGGTAGCCACAGATTGGGTCGAAAATATCATGCTGCGCACCACGTCGCTGGAAAACTACGATGCGTGGGTCAATGGTGACCTACCCTTTGCCTCGCCTGAGGTCAAAAATGCAGTAGACGTCATGTCCAACATCTGGTTGAACGAAGACTATGTCTACGGTGGGCCGGCTTCCATCGTATCCACCTACATTGGCGACTCCCCCGTCCCCATGTTCCAGGATCCGCCGGGATGCTGGTTCCACATGCAGGCGGCCTGGATCACCGGTTTCTTTGGTGATGACACGTTGGTTGCCGGTGAAGACTACGACTTCTTCTACCTGCCGCCCATTGACGAAGCCTTCGGCCGTCCGGTACTGGTTGCCGGTGACATGATGGCTATGTTCAACGATCGTCCCGAAGTCCGCGCGCTGATGGAGTACTTCAGCCACGGTGAAGGCGTTGAGGAATGGGTGAAGTTGGGTGGCGCAATCTCGCCGCACAAGGACGCTCAGTTGGACTGGTACACAACCACGGTTGATCGTGGTGTGGCCGAGTTGTTACAGAACGCCACCAGCGTTCGCTTTGACGCCTCTGACCTGATGCCCGCTGAGGTTGGTTCTGGCTCCTTCTGGAAGGCCATGACTGACTACATTAGCGGCGCGACCGATCTGGATACTGCGCTGGCCGAGGTTGACGCCTCCTGGCCGCGTTAAGGGTGTAAACTCTTAGTTATTGGAATGGGCCGTGCTGTGTGGCACGGCCCATTCTATGTCTACCCATTGTTCTTTAGAAGAGAGATCTCATGTCTCCCACGTATCAGGACCAAATCGGCACGAAGTTAATGCTGGCCTTCACCGGCACAATCGTGCCGGAGAGCGTAGCCACTTGGATCCGCAATCGACGTGTCGCCGGATATACCCTATTCCGGCCGTATAATTACGATAACCCCACTCAGGTTCGCGCCTTAACGGGGTCATTGCAGGCCCTGGCCCAGGCAGCCGGTTATGGTCCGTTGCTCATCGCCACTGACCAGGAAGGCGGTCAGTTGGCAGCGATGGGTGCAGGAACTACCCAATTCGCCGGTAATATGGCTCTGGCAGCTACCCGTGATACAGCGTTGGCCGAGCGCGTTGGTCACGCGCTGGGATTGGAACTGGCAGCGATGGGCGTCAATATCAACTATGCGCCTGTTAGCGATCTCAATACCAATCCCGCCAATCCGGCATTGGGTGTGCGCACATTTGGCGACGATCCGGCTCTGGCGGCCGATATGGTGGCGGCCATGGTCATGGGCATGCAGTCCGCCGGAGTTGCCGCTACGTTGAAGCACTTCCCCGGCACTGGCCACGCGGCCGTTGATTCCCACTACCAGATGCCGGTCATCTCCCACAATCGCGAGCGACTGGAAAACGTTGAACTCCAACCGTTCCGGGCCGGTATTCAAAAGGACGCCCGGCTCATCATGACCGGCCATTTCGCCATCCCTGCCCTCAGCGGATCGGCCGATATTCCCGCCACCGTTTCACGATCTGTCATGCATGACTTCATGCGCCGGGAGATGGGCTTTGACGGCGTGGTCATCACCGACGCCATGGATATGGGCGCGATTACTCAGGGTGATGGGCAGATCATTGACGTCATCGCCGCCGTGCGTGCAGGGGTAGACCTGTTGCTGCTGACGCCGGGCGACGATGTGCAGGAACGTTTGTATGCCGGGTTGCTGCTGGCCTATTCTCGCGGACTACTTAGTGACTCTGACCTGACCGACTCGGCGGCGCGAATTCGCACACTGCAAGATTGGGTTGCCGTCCAAACTCAGCCGGACCTGAGCGTTGTCGGCTGTGCCGAGCATCGCGCGCTGGGCTGAGTTGGCGCGTCGTTCCATCACGCTGGTCAAAGACGACGCCGGGCTGTTACCGTTGCGTTTACAACCGGAAAGTCGTATCGTGGCCGTCATGCCCCAACCGGCCGATCTGACACCGCCGACACTTCTTCCACTATTGCACCCAGACTGGCTGAGGCATTGCGACAGTACCACCGCCATGTGGATGAGTTCATCATCAGCCACCCGCCGACGGCCGAAGAAATATCAGCTTTTGCGCGAACAAGCGTCGGGCTATGATTTGCTGGTGGTGGGGACGATCAGCGCCAATCTGGCCGGAACAAGGCGAACTGGTTCGCGCACTGTTGATGACGGGTATCCCGACGGTCACTGTTGCTCTACGCACACCCTATGACCTGACCGTTTACCGCAGCTCGAACATATTTATGTACGTACAGCATCCAGCCGGTTTCCTCCAGGCACTGGCAGGTGTGTTGTTTGGTGAGCTCACGGCCGAAGGGCAACTGCCGGTCCGGCTCCCTGATCACAGAATAAGGAACCCCTTATATGCTGGCAATCCGCGGCGCACGCATTTTTTCCCCGGCAGGAATTATTAAAGCCGTGCACCATCTTAACAGCCGGTGGTCGTATTCAGGCCGTTGAACCCGACCTGATCCCGAATATTCCCGATGGGTACAGTGTCGGTATTGAAGCCGATGGATTACTGACCGTGCCGGGGTTTATCGATCTGCAATTTAACGGCGGGTTTGGCCTGGATTTTACGGCCGATCCCACCACCATTTGGAAGGTCGCTGCCCAATTGCCCCGCTACGGAGTGACAGCTTTCCTGCCGACCATTATTACCTCGCCGGTGGAGACAATCGCCCAGGCACAGGATGTCCTGCGTTCCGGTCCACCGGATGGATTCGCCGGAGCGCGGACGTTGGGGCTGCATATCGAAGGGCCGTTCCTGAATCCGGGCAAGAAAGGCGCGCATAACCCGGACCACCTACGCTCTCCCTCGCCGGAACTCATTGCCGATTGGTCGCCGGAACAGTTCGTCCGGCTGGTGACGCTGGCCCCCGAATTACCCGGCGCGCTGGAGCTTATCCCCCTGCTGGCATCCCGTGGTGTCGTGGTCAGTGCCGGTCACTCGCTGGCGACCTACGACGAAGCGTGCGCCGGAATTGATGCCGGGGTTCGTTACGCCACCCACCTGTTCAATGCCATGCCGTCCATTCACCACCGTACGCCGGGGCTGGTGGCCGCAGTGTTGGGCGACAAGCGGGTAACAATCGGCCTGATCCCGGACGGGCTACACGTCCACCCGGCACTGGTGGATTTGATCTGGCGATTAACCGGACCGGATCGACTGACCCTGGTAACGGATGCCATGGCCGCTCTGGGCATGCCCCCCGGAGCCTATGAGTTGGGTGATTACGCGGTCACGGTGGATGAAGAGTCAGCCCGATTGTCGGACGGAACGCTGGCGGGCTGTGTTATCGCCCTTGATGAGGCGATCCGCAACTTCATTGCTTTCACCGGGTGCACGATTCCCGAAGCACTGGCGACCGTTACGGCCACGCCCGCGTGCCTGTTAGGAATGGAGGGAAAACTTGGCGCTATTACGACCGGGGCAGCGGCCGATCTGGTATTGATGACACCGGACCTGCGCGTACACACAACCATCATCGGCGGTCGCCAGGTGTTTACCACCTGATCCGAAAACGGATGCAAGCCGGAGGAGGCCCGGTTACAATTGGCCTATCTGCTGTGCAGGAGGTCCTAGCCACATTATGAAGACAATTTCGAAGCACCTCCTTCTGGGTGTCTTCCTGGTAAGTATGGGGGCGCTGGCCCCGGAAGTCGTGCTGACCCGCATCTTCTGTAACCACATGTGGGTACCATTTTGCCTTTCTGGCGATTTCCATGGCTCTCATGGGTAGCGCCGTTGCCGGTGTGGTACTCTACTTCTTCCCGGCTCTGACCAGGCCCGAACGTACACGACGCCTGGTCGGCCGTGCGGCCGTTGTTCTGGCGATTGCCGTCCCCGTCATCTTTCTGATCTACCTCAACATCCCGTTCCATCCGGTAATGATGAACCGCGAGGAAGGATTCTCTTTTGCCCAACTGGGTTACCTGGCATTTATCTATATTTTGCTGTCCATTCCGTTCTTCCTCTCTGGAGCCATCGTATCCCTGACGCTGGCCGGGTGGTCGCAGGAAGCGGGGCGTATCTACTGGTCGGACCTGACCGGTGCAGCCATCGGCTGTCTGGTCAGTATCGCCGCCCTGCAATATCTGGGTGGGGTTAACGCGCTTCTGGCAGTCGGCGTAATAATGGCGATAGGGGCAACCGCCCTGCTGTACCGTTCGCAGGGATGGATTTGGTTATCCCTTGTAGCACTGCTGTTTACCGGCGGGCTGCTCGCCAGCAATCTGGCAAACCCCTGGATCAATATCGTCGTCAACAAAACCGGTGGTGAGGAACCGCCGATTCTCTATGAAAAATGGAACGTCCACTCGCGGGTAACGGTTTATGAGCCGGACGTTTTCCCCTTCTTCTGGGGCGTATCGGACAAGCTGTGGGAACAGACCATTGCCGAGGGTGGCTCCTGGCCCCATGCCCTGCTCCTGATTGATGCAGTGGCCGGGACACCAATTCAGAGTTTCGATGGCGATCTGTCGGCCGTTGATTTCCTTCAGCGTGATCTAACCTCGTTCGCCTACCAGTTACGCGAGCAACCTAACACGCTGGTCATCGGGCCGGGTGGTGGGCGGGATGTGCTGGCCGCCCTGACGAGCGGCGCACCCCATGTCACGGCCGTGGAGGTCAATCCAGCCGTTATCAATGCCGTACGCGGTCCCTTTGCCGAGTTTGCCGGCAACCTCTACTCCCGACCGGACGTCGAGGCGGTAGTCGCCGATGCGCGAGGGTTTGTTGAACGCAGCCAGGATCAGTACGACATCATCCAGGCTTCGCTGATTGACACCTGGGCAGCCGGCGGCTCCGGTGCATTTGCGCTGTCCGAAAACAGTCTCTATACGAAGGAAGCATTCACCGGCTACTTCAACCATCTGAGTGATCATGGCCTGTTGACCGTATCGCGTTGGTACCTGCCGGATCGCCCGGCGGAGACAATGCGCCTTGTGGCAACCGGCATGGCCGGTTGGGAAGATGCCGGTGTGGAGAATCCACGCCAGAACGTGGTTGTCATTATCAAGGATGATGCCCGCGCCCAGACAGAGGGGCTTTCCACCACCCTGTTCAGCAAGCAGCCCTTCACGCCGGACGAGGTCGCCCGGATACAAGAGATTGCCGAATCAATGGACTACACCGTCATCTATGGACCCGGCCTTGCGCCGTTCGAGGAAGTCGGTGAGTTTATTGCCGCTGCGGATCATGAGGCTTTCATCGACGCCTATCCGCTGGATATCTCTCCAGCCACCGACAATCGGCCGTTCTTCTTCAACCTTGTCCTGTTGGGCGGCCTGCTGGATCCCTCGCTCAGCGGGAGCGGCGTCTACCGCACCAGTATGGAAGCCATCTATGTGTTACTGGCTGTCATTGCTATCAGTGCCGTACTTAGCCTGTTGTTTGTCCTGGTTCCGTTGTGGGTGGGCACGCGCCGTCGCGGCCTGGAACGGCCGACGACCATGACCCTGGCCTACTTCGGTGCATTGGGGTTGGGCTTTATGCTGGTCGAAATTCCAACCATGCAGAAGCTGACCGTCTACCTGGGCCAGCCGGTTTACTCGCTGGCTGTCGTACTCTTCTCGCTGTTGCTGTTCAGTGGGTTGGGCAGTTTGTGGAGTGGCCGCTGGGCCAACAATCGTGTGGTCGGCAACATGCGGATTGTCTTTCCTGTGCTGGTCGTCTTGCTCTTGCTACATGCCCTGGCAAGCACCTTTATCCTGTCCCGTACGCTGGAATTATCGCTGGTCTGGCGCCTTGTCGTGGCCGTGGGGCTTCTGTCGGTTCTGGGCTTTTTATGGGCATTCCGTTCCCGACCGGCATCCGGCTGGAAGGCCGTCGCCACTCGACCGTTGTTCCGTGGCTGTGGGGCATCAACGGTATTCTCTCAGTTATGGGATCGGCCCTGGCGACAACGCTGTCCATTCATGTCGGCTTTCGCCTGACTCTGCTGGCAGCCACACTGGTTTACGCTGTGGCGGCCGTTCTTTTTAGCCGTGCCGTCGCCAGTGCCGAAGACAGCCCGGTTGAACCGACCGGTTCCAACTTATCAGAATTACAACCTACCTGATCCATTCACACATCATTATGAGTTCACTAACGAACACCAATCTCTATCGCGAAATCAATGAACAACCGGCTGTGCTGGATACGCTGATCACGGCCGAGGCAGCCAATGCTCAAAAGCTCGCGTCGCTGATCGTCGAGCGCGGGAAATAGATCATGTTATTATCGCCGCACGCGGCACCAGCGACAACGCCGGACGGTATGCGCAATATGTGCTGGGCGCCATGAACGGGCTGACGGTCGGTCTGGCAACTCCCAGTCTTTACTCCATCTACGATCGGCCGCCTCGCACGTGGGCAATGCGCTGGTATTGGGCATCAGTCAGAGTGGAAAAAGCCCGGATATTGTCGCCGTCGTGGCCGAAGCACGGCGACAGGGCGCATTGACGGCCGTCCTGACCAACGACACCACCTCCGAGCTTGCCGCGGAAGGAGATGTGGTCATTGACCTCCATGCCGGGAAAGAACTGGCTGTCGCGGCGACCAAGACCTATACGGCCGAACTGGCAGCGATTGCGTTGCTCAGCACAGCATTATCCGGTGACGACGCACAATTGGCCGAGCTCCACACCTTGCCGGCGGCCGCCGCGGCCACACTGGAGATGAATGACGCCATTGCGACGGTCGCCCCCGCTACCGCTATATGGAGCGCAGCGTGGTGATCGGCCGTGGTTACAATTACGCGACTGCCTTTGAGCTGGCCCTCAAGCTGAAGGAACTCACCTACACTATTGTCGAGCCGTATAGCAGCGCCGACTTCCTGCACGGTCCGCTGGCTCTGCTGGAACCGGGATTCCCCGTCATCGTAGTGGCTCCGGCCGGGGTCATGGCTGATGAACTGGAGGAGTTTGTGCACACGCTGCGCGATCGCCAGGCTGAAGTGGTTGCCATCAGTGATGATGCCGAGCTGTTGGCAATGGCGCGTATTCCATTGGCACTACCCGCACCGGTCCCCGAATGGCTGTCTCCCATCACGGCGATTCTACCCGGCCAAATGCTGGCTATGCATCTGGCGCATACACGGGATTTTGATGTAGACTCACCTCGAGCCATCCGCAAAGTCACCGAAACCGTCTAGCGCATTGCGATTATCCCCGATGCGCGAAGACAAAGGAGATTGACGATGAGTGAGCCAGTACCCCCCACTCCCGAACAAAATGAACCCAAGCGTATTACGGTGGAGATGCCGCGAGACCTGAAGGCCGTGTACGCCAATATGGCCTTCATCAGCCACACTCCGGCCGAGGTCATCCTGGATTTCGCCCAGGCATTACCACGCACACCCCGTGGCTCGGTCGTCTCGCGGGTTGTCATGAGCCCCGTCCACGCCAAGATACTGCAAATGGCTCTGGCGCAGACAATTACCAATTACGAGCGCCAGTATGGGGAGATCCGGATCCCCCACCAACGGCCGAACCTGGCTGATGATTTCTTTGGGACACCCCAGGAAGGTAACGAATGACCCCGCCAAGCGATCTGACTCAACTCGACGAAACGGCCGAAACCATCCGCTCATACATGGAGCAAATTGCCGGCGCGCGCGACGCAGCTTATCAGCGTTCGCGGGAGCTGATCTCCCTGTGCGCCAAATCCATCCGGGCTATCCACCGTGAAGAATGGGAGCAAGCCGAGACGCTTCTGGCAAACGCGCATCAGGTTAAGAACACGTTGGTGGAAGGTGTTGCTGACTATCCCGATCTATACTTTGCGGGTTACACACAGGATGCGGTGAAAGAGTTCGTTGAAGCAAATCTGGTTTATGCAATGGTCCGTGGCCTACCGTTGTCTTCGCCCGAAGCGTTGGGCGCAGAGTATAACACCTGGTTGAACGGCCTGTCCGAAGCGGCGACCGAGTTGCGCCGGCGCATACTGGACATCAGCCGCAAGGGACACACCGAAGAGGTTGAGCGCCTGCTGGATGATATGGACCACATTTATAGCACGCTGGTCACATTTGACTTCCCGGATCAAATTACCGGTGGCTTGCGACGCCGCACCGATACACTACGCGCTGTTCTGGAACGCACTCACGGGGATGTGGCTACCAGTTATCGCAGCGCCCAGTTGGAACAGGCGCTTGAATCGCTGGAAGCCCGGATTCAGGCAATCATGGAAAACAGTACTGATTAGGCACCCAATAGCCTG
>JAWKOY010000053.1:0-13022 GCA_041390945.1 Chloroflexota bacterium | reverse complement strand
ACCTTTTCCACCATCCGGATCCTCAGGGTTGGGGTAGTAACCGAGGCTACCGAATAACCTGACAAAACTATCCCGTGACAATGTAATTGAATTACCCATGATCAGAGTTCTCCTTTCTAGACTTGATATGACACAAACGTCAGTTGGCGGTCCGGACCAATCCGCCATGCTATACATGTCGGTCGGGGTAAGACCGGCGGCGGGTACTTGAGTAACCAGGGAATGCAGAAGGCCGCCGCCGGTTGGAGCGTTGCTCCTTACCCCTGACTGACGCCTTCAGGATATATCGGGTCGGACAGGAGTGACTCCCGTATTAGGGCCGCTGAGTCCCGTTCTGTGCGCCGAACCGGCGGTAGTGCCGGCTTCAGCCTGCGCGTGGGACGGAGAATGTTGTTGATTGTTACGGCAGGGAAAAAGAAAACGGGACGAACGGCCGTTCGTCCCGCTGAGATACTGAGTTGGAATGAAAAGGTGTTTTACTTAGGTGAACAATGCAGTATGTCTTTAGCCGCAAGCCTGACAGTTGATCATCGGATCAAAAATGATCGGTGTATCAAGCACGGCTTCGAGGTAGCTGAAGCGTGTGTTTAGATGCAAATCAGTGAGACGGCCGAATTCGAGGCGAGTTGGTTCATCAAGCGGCATTGCCCCGATATAAAAAGGTACACGGTCGGCATAGAGTCGGATATTCGCGGCCAGGTCCAGCCCGATGTTGAGATCTCCCGGAGGCAGCGGACCGGCGTCGAACTCGGCGTACTTGAAGGATCCAGTCGTATCAACATCTTCAGCAAACGTCAGCGGTCGCGGTTCGTTGGCGATTATCCGCCAATGCCCATCGTCGGTAACCCGGTACCCCCTGGTTAAGGCCCCCATCCGGCCGAAAAGACGGAAGGTATCCGGTGTTGTAATGGCACCGAAGGCGAAGGCTTCGTTTTCGAATGGAAACCAGATAATCGGCCGCAAGTAAGAGCCCTTAAGAACAGGCTGGGTCTCCGACCCGGCAGGGAGGGGGAAAACGCCCCGGAAGGTGTCGTTGGGGAGAAGACTGGCTTCAACCGCCTGAGCCGGATCGGGAAAGAAGGCATCGGTATGAAAATAATAGACGCGCTTACCGACATCCTCAATGGCTCGCACACTGGCTACTCCTTCGCCCAGGAGCCGTTCGTAGCACTCAGGACCCAGAGCCGCTGCCAGATAGTCTCGCCATAAGGCGTATTGCATTTCGTCGTTATCATAGGTCATCAGAAAACTGGTGATTGCCTTGACGATCATGGAGGGGCGGTGAAGGCAGACCTGTGCATACGCCGGACCGCAGGCGGCGGAAAGACACTGCACCCGGCATTATCAAAGACAATACGATCCCCTTCGATGGTGACGCCGCCAGGATTACCGACACTTTCGTATTCCAGCTCAACCTGCCGGGTGACTTGCTGATACAGGGTGCCGTCCTGAGCCTGGAAGAGCAGATTATCTATCTCCTCACCGGCACAGTTATCATCTACAGAACTGCCGTCCTGCGTGATGAACGTATAAACTTCACGTACCCGGATGCGATCCGTGCCCGCCGTGTTGGTGATAGCCCATGATGGTGTGTTCGCATCTATTTTGACAATGTCAACAATATATGTCGTGGATTGGACTAATTCCTGGAGCATCTGATCTACCTCCGTTCTATGTGGTTGTTGCCTTGATACAGGTTGCGGTGCTGGCGTCGTATTGATAGTATAAGCTCTGACTACTTCCTGTCAACGACCATCCCGGATTCTGGACGAGCATAACAATCAGGAGCGGCTTTAGTGAGTAGGGCCGATTCATCCCAAGATCAGTCTTCTTTCCAGGTTACCCTCCGGCGGGCGCTGGAACGCGTCGGCGATCCGGCCTGGCTGGCCGCCAACTCACCCCTGGCGACACCCTACTTCCTCGGTGAGCGTGGAGTAGATTTGGAGCAGACAGGGAGTTCCCCGCTGGGTCGGGCATTGCAAACGCTGCTGTACGAAACGGCCGATTCCCTTTGGGAGGGTGGTCCGCCGCCAACCTCGACGGCTTTGATTTCGGCGGTAGAAGAAGCCCGGCAAGCTCAGGGTAACGCAGGCGATGAATACGCTTACATGATATTGGAACTGCGCTATTTCCGGCGCTACTTTCAGCCGGGCGAATATCCGGTGGAATCGGCCGATATTGCTGTTTATCTGGCAGTTAGCGATACGCGATTTTTCGTCCACCTGCGGGAGGCGATTGACCGGTTGGGTCAGGTTTTACTTCGCCGCGTGCAGCCGGCCGTTCGACTGGAGCGACCGCAGTCACCAGAGATATTCATTGGCCGTTCGCGTGAACTGGGTGAGATAGCGGCTGCCCTGACTGCCGGGAACAGCGTTTCGTTAACCGGTCCGCCGGGTGCAGGCAAGACGACATTGAGTACGGTCGTTGGTGAAGGGTGGCCCGGTGGGCATGCGTTCTGGTACACATTCATACCGGGACTCAATGATACGCTGGATGCCCTGTTTTTTGCTCTGGCCCATTTCGCCCGCGATCATGGTGGGAATGCGTTATGGGCCTACCTGGCCGTTCGGAATGGAGAATTGGATCCGGCCCAGGCCGCCGGACTCCTCCGGGCTGACCTGGCAATGATGGATGATCCCCCACTACTGATCCTTGATGAAGTGGATCTATTGCGTACTTCTGATGGTGAGCCACGATCAGCCATCCACTCACAACTGCTCTTCTTCCTGGAATCGCTGGTGGCGATGGCCCCCACATTGTTGATCGGCCAGCGGGCCTATGTGGATACGCCTGTTTTCCTTTCGCTACCGTCGCTGGACGAAGATGGCGTTGTTACGCTACTGGATTCGGCGGGGACGCACTTACCTCGCAGCCAGGCCCGACGGGTTTATGATGTGACCGGTGGATTGCCCCGGTTAGTCTGGCTGGTGATTGCCCTCTTGCGCAGTGGCGAAGATGTAGAAGAGATGACCCGGCTGCCGCTGCGAGGGGATGCCGTACCGTTGTTTCACCGGCTGTGGCGGCGGCTGGGCCGGGAGGAAAAGGAATTGCTGGTAGCTTTATCGGTCTTTCGCAGGCCTACGCCGGGGGATGCCTGGACGCGCCATGAGGTTGCCCGCCACAGCCTCTATGAACGCAGATTGTTGGACCTGAGTGATCCCGGCGAGATTGCTCTCCTGCCGTTTTTCCAACGATTGATTTACCAGGAACTTAGGCAGGAGCAACGGGAACAATTTCACCTACAGGCGGGGTATATTCGCGCTGAACGGGGGGAATATACGGCCGCGGCTTATCACTTTGCTCAGGCCAACGAGCCGGAACTGGCAGTAGACGTCTGGTTCCCGCAACGGGAGTTGGAAATCGGCCGGGGACAAGCCGGTGCGGCGCTGGAGGTTTTTGCCGGAATCTCCGCCAAGGGGATGTCGAAGACAATGACCCGGCGACTGAAGGTTATTCAAAATCAACTTTACCTGCTGGCAGGCGAAACGAACCAGGTGGCCGAAAACGTGCATAGTATTACCTGGGATATGGATGACACGTTGACGGCCGAAGCGTACGCTCAGGCCGGGCGCGCTGTATACGTCGGCGGAAATGTGAACGGGGCGTTAACCCACTATGCAAAGTCCATTGAGGTCTTGGGGATAATGATCCGCGAGATCATGGACAAGCATCTGCTCAGGGGGAGGATTTTGCTGGATGAAGGTGATCTCAAAGCTGCTCAGGTGGAAGCCCTCTTAGCTGAGCAACGCCTGATCACCTTGCGCGGCCAAATTGCCTATATTAACAGCGATTATGAAGATGCCCTGGAGGACCAAGCGGCGCTGCAAATTGCCGAAGGATTGCAGCGGGCGGATCTAATTGCCGAGAGCAAGCGGCGGGTTGTCGAGGTATAAGCATGACCGGCGAAGTTGAGAGCGCAGAAACACTTCTAACCGATGCCATTGCTTATTACGAGCAAATCGGAGATCTGGTTCGGTCTGAAGAAATGCGAACCATATTAGGAACTGCTTATGTCAACATTCGCCAATATGATAAGGCTATTCCACCGACAGAGCAGGCGCTCACTTATTTGAGAAGATGGGTCAAACTCAATTGACCGCCCAACCTATCGCCCAACTTGCCGAAGCCTATCTGGAAACCGGGCAGACCGACAAGGCCATCGAATATGCCTACCGAGTGCTCAATCTGGAAGTGCCTCTATCGGCCGTATGCCTTCTACACGCTGGGCCTGGCTCACCAGCGACTGGGTAAGGAAGATGTCGCGGATCAGGCCTTTGCGGAGGGCTGGCCGCGGCCCGCCAGAACAGTGACCGCTTCATTGAGGCGTACCTGCTGCGCAATGTCGGCCGGTTGCGTGCTGCGCAGGGCGACCTTCCGGCCGCGCGGGAATCACTTTCGGCCGCTTTGGAGCTGTTCCGGGCGATGAAGATCGAGCATGAGATCGCGGAGACGGAAGGCGATCTGGCCGGATTACCGGATTCTCCCGTTGATTGAGAACACGCAGGCGATAGCCTATCTTGCCAGATATGACGAATAGCGTAGCGTAGTCTTTTCAGACTGCGACTGTTTACCGGCCAAATCCGCCTACGCTGGTAATTCGTCACTCGTAGTTCGTCGTTCGCAGTTGCAGAACGCAGGCTAAAGTCTACGCTACGGGGATTCCCCATTCGTAATTCCTAATTCTTAATTCGCCATTCCTCTGTTACCGTCCTGTTACCGGTCCGCTACCACGTCTGTTACCACCGCCTGTTATGCTCCCCAACATCAGGTAACAGACTATGGCATTGCATCTTGACCTAACCACTTTATCCGCATCGGCCGACGGGGATCTGCTGCAACGGGTTCCCCACGACCTTGCCGCCTACTATCAGGCGTTGCCGCTGGCCCATGAAGAAGGGCGAGTCACTGTCGTCACGCCCCATCCCGATAACCGGGCGGCAATTCAGGTGCTAACCCGTCTGTTGGAAGCGGAGGTCGTACCTGTTTCCGGCAGCGAATCGGCTGCCGCGGCGGCGATTGAACAGCTTTACCAGCCCCAGGCTCTGAATCGCCAACTTGTCTCCTGGTCCGACGACCCCTTGTGGCAAGACCGGGTTCGGGAAACGGCCGAGCGCATCGGTACGACCGTGGGACTGACCTGCTCCCATCTCGATTATGGAGTGGACACCTCAACGCTGCTGGACCGACTGGCCCAGACGCCGGATGCCCTGCTCATTTGCCGTTTGTCCAATCCCCAACGACTGGCGGAGCTGATGCAACACACATCTGCGTCGCTGTTACTGGTCCGCGGGGAGTCGCGGTCACCGCGCCGGACGCTGGTGGCGCTGAGAGGCTACGGCTCCGATCATGCCGCCCTGTTGCAGCTTCGTTCACTACCAGACCAGGGTCAGGCGGTCGTTACGGTTCTGCCGCTGGCCCACGGCCACGGCTGGCTACCGGACCGGCTACTCCGGCCTGATGCGCCGGACCGCCTGCATCTGGACGGCTGCCTGCATGGGTTGGGTACTGTACCGGTTTCTGTTCGCCTGCGCGCCGGAGACCCGTCGGAGCAACTGGTGGCAGAGCTTTCCCAGGAGGCCTACGACCTGCTGGTGATTGCAGCGGAAGGGTGGGGTGAATTCGTTTCCCGGACACTGGATCAGGTTATTGCGGCGGGTGTCCTGCCTGACCAACCTGTATTGATTATTCGACCGCCGGCTGCCTGACGGTGCCGACGGCTGACACAACTCAACAAACACCTGCGGAGGTATCGAAGTAACCATGAACGTTTTGAATCGCGCCCGACCGGCGCACCTGCTCATGACCTTGTTAACGATTATCCTGATGATATCGCCGCTTGCGGCGGATCGGCCGCCAATGACTCCACGGCGGCTGCCTCGGCGGATGGGGAAGCCCGTCATTTGAATGTGTCCGGCGCGTTTGCCCTATTCCCCATGATGACCGTCTGGGCTGAGGAATATTCGGCCGTTACCCCCAGCGTCACCTTTGATGTGCAGGGTGGAGGAGCCGGCAAGGGCATGACCGATGTACTGGCCGGAGCGGTGGATATCGCCATGGTATCGCGCGACCTGCGGCAGGAAGAAATTGACCAGGGCGCGTTTGGTGTGCCGGTCACGATTGATGCGGTTGTACCGACCGTCAATGCTAACAATCCGTACCTGGAGCAAACCTGGCGACCGGCCTCACGCCGGAGAAAGCGGCCGCAATTTGGATGAGCCGTGAAACGCTGACCTGGGGCGATCTGCTGGGTACGGACGCTGCCGAATCCATCACCGTCTACACCCGGTCAGATTCATCCGGCGCCGGTGAGATGTGGGCCAAGCTTATGGGCGGGACCGCTCAGGAAGACTTGCAGGGAATTCGCACGTAAACGGCGATCCCGGTCTGGCCGAAGCCGTCCGGCAAGACGCATTGGGCATTGGCTTCAACAACATTGGCTTTACCTATGACTTATCCACCGGCCAACAGATTGACGGCCTCCGGGTTGTGCCTATTGACCTCAATGGTGACGGTCAGATCACCCCGGATGAAGACTTCTATGACGCCAAGAGCGCCCCGGCTGAGGCCATCGGCTCCCAGGTGTTCCCGTATCCACCGGCCCGTGAGCTGTACCTGGTAACCAAAGGTGCGCCGGACGCTGGGATCGTGGCGGTATACGAGTGGATCCTGACGGACGGGCAGGCCTTTGTCCCGGACGCTGGTTATGTGGCCTTACCCCCGGATGGGATCAGCGCCGCGCTGGACCTGATCGGGCAGTAGACCTCTCCCATTGTCGGAGGAAAACGTTATGGAATATACAGGTACAGATACACGTCCAATCGGCCAACCTGTGGCCGGCAGCCAGGGGAGTTCCCGACCGTGGAACTGGCGCACCCTGAAGGATAGCATTGCCCGGCATACGCTGTTCACGGCGGCCGTCCTGCTCATCTTACTGTTAATCGCTATCGGCGTTGTGCTGGCGAGGAGGCCATGCCCATCCTGGCGACTAACTCCATCCCGGAGCTGGTCACCTCCTGGACTGGCACCGCCGCGCGGCGCATTCGGCCTGGCCCCGTTCATCATCGGCAGTTTTGCTGTCACGCTGATGGCGATGGTGTTGGGGGTGGTCCCGGCGGTGTTGAGCGGCGTTTACCTGGCCGAATACACGACTGCCGCGCACCGGTCTATGCTGAAGCCCGTCCTGGATCTTCTGGCGGGTATCCCGTCCGTAGTCTACGGGTTATGGGGCATCCTGTTCGTCGTGCCGCTGATTCGTGAGGTAATCGCACCGGTGCTGGGCAGCACATTGGCCGGACCATCCTGCTTTTCGCCGTGACCAACCCCAGCGGCTACAGCGTCCTGGCAGGTGGCATTGTGCTGGCGATCATGGTCTTTCCCCTGATCGTCGCGGTTACGGATGAGGTGCTGCGTAACATTCCCCAGCAACTGCGTGAGTCCACGCTGGCGCTGGGCGCAACCCGGTGGGAAACAACCTGGTGCGTGGTACGCCATGCCGGACTGCCCGGCATCTTCGCCTCGGTTGTGCTGGCCTTCTCGCGAGCGTTCGGCGAGACCCTGGCCGTGGTCATGGTGGTCGGTAATACGCCCCAGTTTCCGCACTCGATCTTCGACGCCGCCTATCCGCTACCGGCGCTGATTGCCAATGCCTACAGCGAGATGATGTCCATCCCGCTTTACCAGTCGGCCCTGATGCTGGCCGCGTTTGTCCTGATGATCATCGTTCTGGTCTTCAATGTACTGGCGCGATTGATCATCGTTCGTATGACCAGGGAAAAGTAACCTGATGAACCACAACAAGAAACGCAAACCAACCGACAAGGCCATGACCTGGATTATGCGTCTGTCATGGCGACATCCTCTGTAGCCCTGGCGCTTATCCTGATCGTAATTACCTGGCGCGGTCTCCCGGCCTGAGTCTGGAGCTGATCACCAAACCGCCGGAGGGGTACTTCTACCTGGGTGGCGGCGGGGGCATCCTCAATGCCATCCTTGGGTCTCTCTATCTGTCGGTTGGCGCAACCGCGCTGGCGGCTTTGCTGGCCGTGCCGGTGGTTCTCTACATTCACGCCTATGCGGACTATGGTCGTCTGGCGAATGCCCTGAGGCTGACCCTGGACGTCATGTGGGGCATCCCAAGCATTGTCTATGGCGCGTTCGGCTTCTCGCTTATGCTGCTGGTCGGGCTGCGGGCGTCATTGCTGGCGGGGATTATTACCGTGGCGATTGTTGTCCTGCCCATTCTGGCCCGGACATTCGACGAGGTGCTGATGCTCGTGCCGAAAGAACTGCGCGAATCCACGCTGTCACTGGGCACGACCCGATGGGAGATGATCAGCGTGCTGCTCCGCCAGACACTGCCGGGGCTGTTTACGGCCGTGCTGCTGGCGTTCGGCCGGGCCATTGGCGACGGAGCGGCCGTTTTGTTTACGGCCGGGTACACCGACAGTCTGCCGACTTCGCTGACCCAGCCGGTGGCGACGCTGCCCCTGGCGATCTTCTTCCAGCTTAGCGTGCCCTTCGAGTCGGTTCAGGCGCGGGCCTATTCCACCGCGCTGGTGCTGACGATCATGGTCCTCATCATCAGCATGGTCGGCCAGTTTGTTTCCCGCAAACTGAGCCGCAACGTTATTCGATAACCAATTTCCGGCGCGCTGACCTATTGCTCGCCGCTTGGGAGACTACTCATGATTGAACAATCACTTTCAGTCCGCGATCTGAACGTTTGGTATGGAGAGCAACACGCCCTCAAGAACATCTCGGTTGACCTGCCCATTCGCCAGATTACGGCCATCATCGGCCCTTCCGGCTGCGGCAAATCCACCTTCCTAAAGAGCCTGAACCGCCTGCTTGAACTAAACGAATCGGTCAGGGTGGAAGGGGAGGTGCTGCTGGACGAAGAAAATATCTACCGTCCTGGCGTGGATGTGACCGAGGTACGCACCCGGATTGGGATGTTGGCCCAGAAGCCTTATCCGCTGCCCATGTCAATCTATGACAACGTTGCCTATGGCCTGCGGGTTCATGGGCGCACGAACGGGAGCGTGGCCCCGGCCGTCGAGAACTCTTTGCACGCCGTCGGATTGTGGGATGAGGTGAGCGGCCGTTTGAAGGCTCCGGCGACCGGATTGTCCGGCGGGCAGCAGCAGCGCCTGTGTCTGGCGCGGGCCATCGCCATTGAGCCGGAGATTCTGCTGTGCGATGAGTCTACCGCTTCGCTGGACCCCATCGCGGCCCAGGGTATCGAATCGCTGCTACTGGACCTGCGTGGCCGGTATACGCTGGTCATCGTGACCCACAATATTGCCCAGGCTCGCCGTCTGGCGGATTATGTCATGTTCATGTGGTTGGGGGAACTGGTGGAACACGGCCCGGCGGCCGAATTGTTCGGCAATCCGAAACTGGAGTTGACGCAGGATTATCTGGCGCGGAAGATCGGGTAGGGGAGTGGGAGAATGACGAATGACGAATGACGAACGACGAACGGCCGTTACGTCGGGATGTAGGTTGGTCATTCCTGACCGAGGTGGGGATAGGCTGGAAGCCTACGTTACAGAGACGTAGCTCGGTCTTTCCAGACCGAGAGAGGAGGGCCGCCGCAGGCTAAAAGCCTACGCTACATGACAGGCACCCAACCGGCGTTCTTCACGTAGGTATCGAAGAACTCCAGCGACCGGCGCATGGCGGTGAAGAAGTTGTTGTCAATATCGTGGCTGTCGTTTTCGTATAGATACAGCTCTGAGGGCTGCCCGACGGCTTCCATCTCGGCCTGTAACTGGATGGATGTCGTGACCGGGACAACGTCATCGGTAATGGCGTGGTGGAGCTGTAAGGGGCCGGAGATGTCTTCAGGTAGCCGTTGGAGGAGATCGACTGCCAGAAATCAGGGTTATTGACCGGTGCGCCATAAACACCGACGAGCGCCCCGCGCCAGCCTCCCAGGCCACGCGTCGGTGCGGGTGTGGCGACACCGGCGGCAACGGCCGTTGCCTGGGCTGCATCTCGGGCGAACAGATCGGGATAGTCGCCCACGACGCCGCCCCAGATAACCCCGGCCTTGATCTCGTCCGAAACGACCATTGACCGCAGCGTGATGTAACCGCCCATGGAGTGACCCCACATGCCGATACGGTTTGGGTCCGCTTCGGGCAATGTTTTGATGGAGGCCAGCCCATTGAGCACATCGATCGTGTAGTTGGGTGAGCTATAGACAGCACCCGCCTGGCCCTCGGAATCTCCGTGACCCCGGTAATCAGAACGGAACACGATGTAGCCGCTGCGGGCGAAATAGTTCACATACTCAACATACCGTTCAGTCGTCCGGTAGATCTCCGGGTCAATATAGCCATGGTTGAAGATAATCACCGGCCAGCCGGTTTCCGGTGGTGTGCCCCAGGATCGTCAGCAGGGCGTAGATGGTATTGCCTTCAGACTGGTAGGAGGCGATATAACGGTCGTAGTTCTCGCCGGGATCGATCTGCTCTTCGATGACCAGTTCACTGCCGGGGTAGGATTGGCGGCGCATAACCTCGATCATCAACGGATGCTCCGGGGTTGGTGTGGGTGACGGCGTGTCGGTTGACGTGGGGGTCAGCGTCGGCATGGCCGTCCATGTGGGCGACGGCGTTGGTGTCGTTGATGGCGTCAGGGTAGGTGACGGCGTGGAACTCGCCGGTTGGGTGGGTTCCAGGCTATCGGCGACTTCGGCAACGGCCGTTGGGTTTTGGTCGCAAGCAGTAAGGAGTAGGGCGATCAGGATGAGGGACAGCAGGGCAAGCGGTGTTGATTTCATAGATGTGCTGTAAAAAATAGCACCGGAATTATAGATTGTCTGGTGGTGGAGGGAATGGTTACCGGCACAGATTGTCCGGGCACTCACCAATCTCCAAGTTTGGCAGGCGTGATTAACCTCGTCCTGTGTCGGGATGGGCTGTTATTCAAACTAACGTGGTATTTGAATGGGGTTAATCCCAGCGAATTGTGACAGAATCGTTGTCGCCCATGGCCGTTATCAGGAGTTTCATCAGCTTTGGATCGGCTCCCCGCGCTTTCAGGTACTCCAGCGATCGGCGATCAATGTAGTAATCCTGATCCTCCAGGCTTTCTTCTTCCAGAGTGTCAATCAGGAATTGCAGCTCGCCTTCCCCCAGTTCGCCCAAATCTGCGCCGGTTTCTGTGTTAGTGATGCGGGTCATGGTACGCTCCTTGATTCAATCAATAGCAGGAGTATAGCATTTTTGGATTAGGGGAATCAATTTGATGAATCGGGATTATCCAGCGCACGCGTTGTACAGAGGGATGAGTGGCCGGAATACATCCACGACCGGTTCGACGATTTTTGCACCAAGAGCCATCGCCTCATCCCTGGACAGTTGGCGGCGGAGGAAAACATCATACCAGTCCAGCGGAGCCGCCTCATCCAGCCGTCCGGCCAGATCAGACCAGGTTATCGGCCGTTCGCCTTCGGCCATCTGCTGGATGAGGGGATCGCCCAACACAAAGTTCAGATCACTGCGCGGGCCGTCCTTGCTGCCTTCGTAATGCTGGACAAACCAGGCCAAATCATGGTCGACCATAGCCTGTTCGACGGCGGACGTAACGGCCGTTTCCCGAAGGGCTTTCAGGAAGGTGGGCCACTCCCACGAGTCATCCATCGGCTTGTCTTCCTTTTCTATATAGAAACCGTAATTTGCACCAGTCTCATTGAGCCGGAAATAGAATTTCGCCTTGCGTAAGTTGATCTTGTCCACGTTGTTGCTGTCGAACCGGGGCGGCTGGCCGATCAGGACCATTGTCCGGCGAGAGACGACGTTAGATAAAAACGGCCGTCCGGTGATGTCGGCTAACCGTTGGGCCAGCATTCCGCCAAGACTAGTTTTTTTGCGCCATGAGGTGCCAGCGATGTTGCCGGAAAAGTCGGTTTCGGCCAGACCGGTAAAGTCACGGCCGGGTTTACCGGGGGCCCGGGGTGTGGCGCGCTTGACCGATGGGGTATTCGTTGTCGGATTAGCCGGACGGCCGAATTGGCGGTCCAACTCTCTGGCAATGACCAGCGGCGGCTTGAGCCAGGTAGCGGCGTTAATCCACTCGTCACCCTGCCGGCGATATGTTTCTCCGTTGTAGGTGTAGGTGTCGCTGTTCATGATTGTTGCTCCATGCGCGCCGGATCCGGCTGTGTGCGTCTGACGGGTGCGTCGGCCAGCCAGTCCCAGTAGCCGGGGGACTGGTCCATCAACTGGTAGACGCCGTTGCCCTTCACGGCCGATTTGCCCGCCTGGGTTCCCTGCCCCAGCAGTAGCCATGGCAGCAGCGGCCCCCAATCGGTGCTGTAATAGACGGCCGTTCCCACGAAGCCGCTGAGTGGTGTACGGGCACCCTTGCGGCCGGACCAGCTCCATTGCTCCACCCAATCAATACGACTGTCTACCATGCGTACCTGCCCGGCCAGGTCGTTGAGGAAGAACACCTCCTCGCGGTCGCGGCGCTCGCCTCCGGCGTACTGCCGGCCCAGATCGTCAATGCGGTAGAGAAGCCGGTGGAACAGGACGGCGAAGTCGGGCGATTTGTACAGGTGCTTCTTTTCCTCCAGACGCATGGGGCTAATGAAGCGGAGACGCAGCAGATTGTCGGAGTTGGGTAACCGGGCAGCCAGCGATTCGGCCTGGGTTGCGGCGAGGGTGTAGTCTATGGTCGTGGGGGCCACGCGGACCAATTGCTCACCGGGGGCCAGTAGCTGGGTGCGCTCGCCGGTGAACGGGTTATGTGACCGGATTTCCTCCAGTTGGAATCGGCCGAGTCCGTCGCGCCGGCCTGACCCGACGCCGATGCGCCCCATCTCGTGGGCGGCCAGGACGGCGTAGGGGAGAAAGCGGAAGGCTTCACCGAACAGCGTCAGGCCAAAGGAGAATGGTTGACCGGCCGGAATCCGTTTGCGGGACGGCCGGGGCGGCACAAAGGTATACGGCCGTACGACGCTGCCGGGCTGGTTTTCGGCCGACACGAACCAGCAGGCGGGGCAGGTGGCG
>JAWKOY010000052.1:0-13368 GCA_041390945.1 Chloroflexota bacterium | reverse complement strand
CACCGAAGGGATTATTAGCGGGGGACTTATGGACTCCTTTTCCCTGGCTGAACTTGGCGTATATGTCGAAGATGAGTTCGGTGTTTATATTCCCGACCCGGACCTGACGGTAGACAAGATGGATACGCTGGACCTGATGGTGGCGCGGGTAATGCGCGGCTAGAGCTACGCCTTTTTGTGCTGTTCAACATGCTGAAACTCGACACGCGCCAGTCGTTCACCACGCTTCTTGACGCGCTGACGTTAACCGAAGCTGATGACCGTCCGGCAATTACATACCTGGCGACGGACGAAGAGCCGATTGTCGTCACCAGACGTGTATTCCGCGAAACGGCCGAGCGGTATGCGGCGGCGCTGACCGCAACGGGTATCGGCCCACATGACCTCGTAATCATCGCCCACACACAAAATCTGGAGAGCATCTACCTGTTCTGGGGCTGCCTGCTTGTGGGGGCAATTCCCTCCATGTTCCCCACACTGACAGAAAAGCTGGACCCGGACGTCTACATGGGGAACATGGCCGACCTGGTGCGTCTGTCAGACGTTGCGGCCGTTTTGACCACTGACGAATTCGCCTCCCTGCTACGCCCGGTCGTTGGTTGTCCGGTACTAGGCTCCCGCAAACTGGCGGCGGTTGAATTGACTGAAACCTCCAAAAGCGAACGACCGTCGCCGGATGAAGTTGCTTTCCTGCAGCACAGTAGCGGGACAACCGGATTACAGAAAGGCGTGGCCCTGAGTCATGAGGCGGTTCTGAACCAGGTGGCTGCCTATAGCGAAGCTGTTGCGTTGAGCGAGACAGATGTGATCGTCAGTTGGCTGCCCCTCTACCATGATATGGGACTGATTGCGGGATTCCTGATGCCCTTGATTCAGGGAGTGCACCTGGTGCTGATGTCGCCGTTTGATTGGGTGCGCCACCCGTCACTACTTCTCCACGCCATAGACAGATATCAAGGCACGCTCTGTTGGCTGCCCAACTTTGCCTACAACCATTGCGCCCGCCGCATCCGCAAGCGGGACAGTGGGGGCTTGTCGTTGTCATCCATGCGCCTGTTTATCAACTGCTCCGAACCTGTACGATACGATAGCCACGAACTATTTCGGGAGAGATTCGCTGACAACGGCGTTCGGGAGGAGATGCTCGGTGTGAGTTATGCGATGGCGGAGAATGTCTTTGCCGTAACGCAGACGCCTCCCGGAATGCCTGCCCGACTAGACCTCATTGATAACGCTGTCCTGCAACGGGAGGCGTATGCGCAGACGGCTACACCGGATGACCCGGCTGCCCAAACGCGCGTCTCTTGCGGTAAGCCCATACCGGGAACGGCCGTGTATGTAGTGGATGGCGAGGGGAATGCTCTGCCGGACCGCATGGTCGGTGAACTAGCCATCGCCGGTAACTGTCTGCTGACCGGTTACTACCGGCGACCTGACCTGGATCCGTTTACGGCCGATGGCCGGTATCGGACGGGAGATCTGGGGTATATGGTTGGGGATGATGTATTTGTAATCGGCCGAACCAAGGACTTGATCATCAACGCCGGGAAGAACGTTTATCCGCAGGATATTGAAGCCATTGTCAACGGGGTGGACGGTGTGCATCCGGGTCGGGCTGTAGTTTTTGGCGTGCCGGATGAGCGGGAGGGGACTGAGCTGCTTGCCGTCGTTGCCGAGGTGACGACCGAGGACATCGATGAACGGCACCGGATTAACCGCACCATTCGCAAAGAAGTTGCCACCCAAAGCGCAGTGACGGTTACCTACGTCGAGCTTGTGGGTCCGAAATGGCTATTGAAGACGAGCAGTGGCAAGATCGCCCGTTTGGCAAACCGGGAAAAGTGGTTGCATGAATCAGGACGCTTATCCCAATCTAGCGAGAATTAAAACGCCGGACACAGTGAGGTGTCCGGCGTATATGAACATTATGAAGGGTAATCGAGTAGTCTACGCTTCGTCTTCCTCGCCATCCTCCAGATAAGCTTCTTCCAGCATTGCGCCGACATTGACTAGAGCCGCCGGAGTCAGGATACCTTGAGCAACCATACGGCCGCCGGCATCCTGGACAGCCTCCTTGAGGCCAACGGCCCAGGTATGCTCAAACAGAAGGATAAGGGCCATTGAATCGTTGTCCATGATGTCAGCAATGGCTTCTATGTCAGCGTCGTCAAAGCCAAACTCATTCTCGGCGACTGTCTCCATGCGATCCAACGCGCCTTCGACGGCCCCCACTGCACCATCAGCACCCAGGCCGATCAACCCACCAATCACGCCGGCAACAGCTACTCTGTCTTCCAGATCAAGATCACTTTCCTGAAGTGATTCTATGTCGCCTTCCGGCGTCTTGTACACAGCCAGGGCATCGACAACTGTGATGATGCCGGACTCTCGCAAGAAGTCCAGTTCATCAATCACCCATCCTTCGAAATTCGGCTCATCAAATGCAAGCACCATTAAATGCAGCGGACCGACAGTCATGATTACCTCCAATTTGTAATTTGCTAAAAATGGTTAAGGCTGGTCGAGCAGGGAACGCCCAGGGAAGGCGAACACACGACCGAGTAGCGAAGGGGAAATAGCCAGTGGGGTATGATGCCCAACGCTGGTAATCAGTGTAACGATACGGTTGACCGGCGTCAATAAACTGGAAGATTTTGTATAGAAGAAGCCGCAACCAGATGAGAGCAATGCGGCACAAACGAAACAAGGATTTGACGCGGCTACCGGCAGCGCCTAAAATTCCCTGTCCTTTTTAATTTACAAATGATAATCAAGACTTGGAGGTGACAAATGTCTACACAGGACACTTTCTCTGCTGATGAATGGGCAGCCATCATAGGCGCACCAATGCTCGCCGGTTCCTTTATCGCTATATCCGATCCCGGTATAACCAGTTTGGTCGGCGAAACCAGCGCGATGATGAAGGCAATTACATCGGGCGAGGTGCCGGCCGGGGCCAGCGATCTGGTGAATAGCATCATCGCCAGCTTTAAGGAAATGGCTGAAAGCAAAGAGAAGCTGGAGATGCCGGATATCACTGATGAGAAGGATCCGGCCGCTGCAAAGGCTGCCTTGCTGGCTGATGTGAAGAAGGCCGTAGATTCGGTGGCTGCGAAAGGGTCGGCCGACGAAGCAGCGGGCTACAAGCAATGGATTATGTCCGTCGCTAACGCCACGGCTGAAGCAGCAAAAGAGGGCGGCTTCATGGGCATCGGCGGCACCCGCGTAAGCGATCAGGAAAAGGCTGCACTGGCCGAGCTTGGCGCGACAATGGGCGTCTAAGTTTCGTTACAATTTCATGCAAATAAAAAGAGGCAGATTGAACACCTGCCTCTTTTTGTTTTAGATCTGGTTTGTCATCAGATCATGCCAGACCGATAAGCAACCATAGCCCAAGCGCAATGGCGGCCAGACCAATGATGACAAAGAAGATCGTTGTCCCAGTTGCGGATAGTAGACTCACGAACCCCTGGATTTTGGAATTGTTCCACAACCCTTGCGGCCGGGCGGAACCGACGAAGATGGTCGCCACACCCCACAGGATTGCCAGAACGCCCAGAATAGTAAAAACCATTGAACCTCAACTCCCTTCTATGAGATCGTGCCTGGCTAACTCGTTGCAACCTTTTGGAATCGGCGCATGAGCCACCAAATAACGGCCGCTGATTCAACAAGCCCGATTAGCAGAAATATCCACCAATTGCCACCACCATCTGCAGCCACCCAGAGCGACTTCGACGCCCAGAAAGGGGGAAAGATACCGGCCAGATATTGCCAGGGTACCTTGAGAAACCAGGCGGCAATGGGTAGGAAGCTCAATAACCCGGTGATCTTCAGCAGCGCGAAGGCCTCAACCTTATTGTCAGCCACTGTGGAATAGAAGAGCATGGCAATAGGCGCGTACAGACCGGCCACCACGGAGATCAGGACCATCTGATAGAAAGGTAGATCAACCAGATTGATAATCAACAGACTGACCAGTGCTGTGATAAAACCCACTACTGTGGCGATTAACACCCGGTATGACAGGAACCCGTCAAGCGAGAGAGGCGTGACCATAAGTGCTTCCAGCGTGTGGGCATCCTTTTCCTCCAGCAACAGGAATCCAAAGACGGTACCGGCGATTTGAGGACCTATCGTCACGATGAGCCAGCCGGCAATGGCCGGATAATAGGGCACCAGATCGAACCCGGCTGCTTCCATCAATGTGTTTGTTAGCCATGGGACAGCAAACCGCAATACCACGGCAATGACGATGACATAGCCCGCCATCATGAGCAGGAACGAATCCCGTGTCACCAAGCGAGAGTCATTGCGGGTGAGTGATTGGAAGGTGTGTGTCTGCATTGCCTAAACCCCCTTGAGAATGATGTTGCGATAAAACGCCCGTCGTGCCAGAAAAAACAGGCCGACGATCCAGATGATCGAATAGACAAAGCCATAGATGATTTCCCAGGTTTCTACTGCGGCAGGGACAAAGGCTGCCTTTAGCAACAGGGCAGGCGCCGTGGTAGGAACCAGATACCACAATGGACTGGTAGATATCCCCGTGATGAAGAACAAAGGTAGCTGTAGAACCAGCAGGATTGCCACGGCCGGAACCAGAAAGTCGGTCACGGAATCGTAGGGCGAAGCCTGGATGAAGCCACCCAGCGTCATGCCTATTGCCAGAAACAGGATACCTGCATAGAGCAGGAAGGGATTGTAACCACTGAATCCTGCTGCCAGAAGTAACACGATAGTGCTCTCCAGAAGGACGACCAGTGTAAGTGATACAACCTTGGCAATCAGATACTCATTGACTGTCAAGGGCGATACGATCTGCGCGGCCAACGTGCGCTCACCTTTCTCAAACATCAGCATGCCGGCGACAAAGATGTAGGTCGTGCCGCCAATCCCGGTCAGGTAAAACGCGGGAATCATCCCGGCGAGATACTGTTCCGGGACCAGAAAGCGAAGCGCAAGGCCAAGGAGAACCGCCAGTCCGATGCTGATGTAGTATAAATTGGCACGTAACTGGACCGACATGTCCAGTCGCGTGGTTGCAGCCAGGCGGGTCATGCTAACTCCTTTCCGGTTACCTCAATGAAAATCCGTTCCAGGGTGGTTTCCTGCGTGTGGATTGTATTGATGTGATTGGTTCGCAAGGTGTCCAGAAACTCGGCATTGTCGGCCAGATCATCAAGGGCGAATGTCTTTTGAGCAGAATCGCCGTTTAAACCGTACTCCACCACATCCTGTCGCTGCCCATGGCTAATCTTCAACGTCTTGGGAGAGTCAATTAGCTTGATTTGCCCGTCGACGATGAAAGCAACCCGATCACACAAATCGTCAGCAACATTCATGTCGTGTGTGGTCAGGAAGACCGTAACGCCCTTGGCCTGAAGGCCACGGACGATGTCCTTGATGTTGGCGGCGTTAACCGGATCGAGACCGGTGGTTGGCTCGTCAAGGAAGAGCAAACGGGGATTGTTGAGCAGGCCGCGAATGAAGTTGAGCCGCATCTTCATACCCTTGGAAAAGTTTTCGACACGCTTGTTGGCATCTTCCGCGAGCCCGACCATATCCAGCAGTGCCATGGGATCTTGCTTGTCCCCGCTATACAGGGAGCTGAAGTAGTTCAGGTTTTCCAATGCCGTCAATTTCAGGTAATGGTTGGGCAACTCAAACGTCACGCCGATTTGCTCATACAGGTCCTGGCCCCATTTCTCCAGATCGCGATCCATCATCGAGACATGGCCCTGGTAGCCTTTCAGTAGACCAATCAGGATGTTCTGTGTCGTGGATTTACCGGCCCCGCTGGGGCCCAGAAAGCCGAAGATCTCCCCCGGCTGGATGGTGAAATCCAGACCGCGAACGGCCGGGGTTGACGCATCGGAATAGGTGTATTCAAGATTTTCTACAGTGATCATTGTTCTATCATCTCTCTATCGTCGGTTGGCGAAAGTGCCTCCCGCTCTCGTGGCCTTAGGCCGTGTTCCAATATGCCAATCATGTTGTCCACAATTTCCCAGTAGATCGGTTGGTCCAGTTCCTTTGGACCGTTGACCACCAGTGACTCCGGCTTAACGTTCATTTGGGCCATGAAGTAGTCGCCCAATTGCGAGATAAGGCCGTAGACCATAATGGATACCATGTCCGGATCCAGTTGCGGGTCAATATCTCCCTGAGCTATACCCATTTTCACCAGCGGCCCAAAGAAACCCACGGTATCACCGCGTAACTGCTCCCTGACGCCTTCAGGTAAGGGTTCATTGCCATAGGCGGCACGGTAGCCGATTTGTGCCAGGCGCGGGTTCGAGAATTGGAAACTCAAACCGCGTTTGAACATCCACCGCAGTAACTCGAAGAAACCGGCCGATGGGTCAGGCGGTTTGTCCCCTTTCAGGAAGCTTGTCTTTTCCTCTACCAGCAACTGCAGCAGGTACAGGTACAAGTCCTGTTTGTCGGCGAAGTATTGGTAGAAGCTGCCCTTGGCAATGCCTGCCCGCGCCACCAACCGGGAGATGGAAGCGTTCTGATAGTCATTGTCCGCGAACTCATCAATTGCCAGATCCAGAATGAGCCGGCGTTTTTCCTCTGGTAAGTTAAAGAACGTTTCTGTTGGCATAATACAATGTGACCGGTCAGTCATGTGACCGGACAGTCATATGATAATGAATACGGATTTGCCTGTCAAGCAACTCATATCCGGCGGCTATTAGTGTTGATGAGTAATTGAATATCCGTGGTTGTCGGGCAGTGCGAGTTACTTTATAAATTGACCGGGTTTTACTGGATTAACCTGGAGTGGAGCAATGACTGCGAACAATCAGCAGGACGGCCGTCATTACATCAATGAGTTCTACACATTGCGTGAGGAAGTGCTGAACAGCCTGACTCATGGCGTGGGAACGATCCTGGCGATCGCGGCACTGATCACACTGATTGTGCTGGGCATCACGCGGGGAACGGGGTGGCATGTAGCCGCCTACAGCATTTATGGCGTGACGCTCATCCTGCTTTTCCTGGCTTCGACGGTGTACCACACAGTCCAGCATACCCCTCTCCGTCCTGTGTTCCGCCGAATTGATCACGCGGCGATTTACATCTTTATCGCCGGTAGCTACACGCCATTTGCCCTAATCGGTCTGCGGGGACCGCTTGGCTGGACCTTGCTGGTGATAATCTGGGGGTTGGCGATTGCCGGGATCCTGTTCAAGATCTGGTTCATCAATCGCTGGGTTGTTCTGTCAACGTTGGCTTATGTGGGCATGGGCTGGCTTGGTGTGATCGCATTTCCCAAGTTGATCCATATCTTGCCGACCTACGGAACGGTGCTGCTAATTGCCGGTGGGGTAATCTACACGCTGGGTGTCATTTTCTATGCGCTTGAACGGCTGCCCTATAATCATGCCATCTGGCATGTCTTTATACTGGCTGCCAGCGCCTGCCACTTTGTTGCCATCTTATCGCTCTTGAACGTTCTCTAAGTCTACTCAGAAGGGAATCTGAGATCTGCCGGGCAACTGCCCCGCCGATTTTTCTTCAGGCTTGTTTCAACAACTGCCGGAGAAGTTCGATGTTGCGCTGCTTTCCTTCATCCCTCAGAGCGCGAGCCTGTGGAGTGAAAAGTATGCTCGCTCAGGAACCGCAATTGCCCCTCGTACCAATCCTTATCCGTTGGCGGGTTGGCGTTGAGTTGTCGTGTTTCCTTGAGAAGGCGGCTGTTTATTTCCAGGAAATTGTCGCGACCCAGTACATCCAGATCGGCATCACAGATGATCTCCTGAGCCAAACCATTCGGCCGTTGCGGTAGACGAGTTGCCCCAATGATATCGGTGATACAGGTGATCTGGGCCGTTGAATAACCAAACTCCGGAAGTTTCTCTTTTGCCATGACAATACTTATGGATTCATGATCCTGTACCTGCTCCAGAAAACCGGTATCATGAAAGATGACCGCTGTCTGTAGAAGTAACAAGCATTCAGGATCCAGGCCGGCAGCTTCGCCAAACCGTGTTGCCGCAGGGAGAACGTCCTCAAAAGTGTGGTAAACGTTGTGATAAGCAAGCGCCGGGGAGAGGTCCTCGGATAACCGAGCCATGACATATTGACTGGCGCCGAAATAGTCAGGTTGGTGATCAGTCATGAGCCGTCCACGTGAAACAGATGCTGATTGTAACTGCTTAACCGCGGCAGTACCAATACATCAAGCGACGGAGACATGGATATTCAGCAACGAAAAGACCTGCCTGGGCAACATTCTCTCTTTCATGCTACACAGGCAGGCCTTCTGTCGTCGATAATCTGCCGTCCGGCCGGCATCTTTTCAACACCCGGGCACGAGTAACAAACGTTACAGATCCGTGCCGGCCGGCGACCGATTAGAGCAGGATGTCGCCTTTACCGGAAATCAACCGGCTATCCATGCTCTCCAATGTCCCTAATGGATCCAACCCACGTAACCGCCCAAAATTGAGGCCTGTAATGGCTTCAATTCGGGATACCGGTACTTGATAAGTTTTATAGGATCCAAATGCAAACTCCAGATTATCCAACAGATTCTTCTGTGTTTGCAGATATCCGGTAGCAGACAGTTTACCATCTTCTTTGGCAATGACCACAACTTTCCAGAATTCGGCCGGCAATTGGTACTTCCCGCGATAGACAAGATCGTCTGCCCGGAAAAACCGGACCCGTAAATACGGTGACTCTTAGATCGTATACCTCGGCGTTGCCCAACACATAATCTTCCAGCTCTCGCCAGGTCCGCTGGTTAAGGTGCTTATGCTGTGGGGCTGCGTTGGTGAAGTGGAAACTATCCTCATTTGCTTGTTCGGCCGCACGTCCCCAAACCGGATCCTGTCGTCGAACCAGGTGGCCGCGATCAAGATCGTTGCCGCTGTATAAATCCGGCCCGGCCTGGTATTCCTTGGCAATCCGGGGATCAAAGTACCAGCGATCCCGTGTGCGGGGAACAGCCTGACGCCGACGGCCGTCAATATTACAGGCCGTATAATAGGCCATTCGACGCGACTTGCTCATGACGATAGAGAAATGAGTGTAGTCGAGCACGAGGCCTTCGCCATCCAACCGCTCGGCAGCATCGGCCTGCTGTTGTGGCAGTAGTTGCGGCAAATCTACGCGCTCGCCAAGAAACTCCGGTTCGTAGCCAAAGGCGGTGATGAACTCATCCTCCGGCCGGTCAACCGCATCAACTTGCTCAACCGGTCCACCCGTGGTTTGGGATGTCATTTCGGCTGCCATGAACAATTCGTCTAGTAAGACCTTTTTTTCCGGTGGGATGTCTATGAGATTGCGCAGGTGGGTCAGGATGGATCGCATCTGTATCCCTTCGTTGGCAACGTAGGCAATATGATCCTCGCCCATCTCCGGTTCCCAGATCGATCCGTCAACGGCCAAAATGTTTCCGGATGGGTCTTTTCGCTTGACACCGGCGTGGTGCATTGCCACCGTTTGCCAGTAATCATTAAACACCGGCGCACCGGATGCCCCCGGATCTGTGTCAGTTGTGTAGTGAATGAAGTCATCGAATACATCAATGACCTGGTTATTGCGTATAGCCAGTTTCTTTGTGGCCCCCAACGGATGCTGAATGATGGCGACATATTCACTGACGATGATGCTGCTTTCATGGCCGGTAAGTGGCAAAAAACCAACAGTAGACAGTGGTGTTTCATTATCGTTAGCCATCGGCTTTACACCGACAAGCGTGAAGTCGAGATCAAGATCGGTGTAGAAAAACCGCCAGGGATCAAGCTGGAATGACAGCGGAGTCTTGGGGTTGTAGAACTCGTCGTCCTCGTAGTCGAAGTCAATCAAACTGCGTTGGCAACTTTCGTGGGCGGGTAGGACGTGATGGCAGGTGAGCAGGAGGCCGGGGGAAACCATGAACCCGGTGCCGAATTCGATAATCCGGCCGGATTTGTCGCGCACCTGGATACGGCCGACCGGGCGGGCCGAGCGCAGTCCTATCGCCAGGAAATTGACATCCAGCAAGTCGCTGGTGCCAAGGACCCGTTCTAAACCGAGGCCGTCATTGGGATGAATGAGAGCCTTACGCTGTTCAATTGAGGCAAGTTCCTGAAGGTCGAGTTTGCCTTTGGCATGTCGGGCGGCACGTTCAGCGCGGGCTCTTTGCCGTTGCTCAAAGCGATCGGCCGCTACCTGGTCTTGTCGTTCACTGCTCATGATCTGTTTTCCACCATGCACCTATGCAGGCGCTCAGTAGAGCGCCCATGTTTTGCGCAACAGATTGTCTACAGATACGTCACCCAGGCTAACAATACGAGGGTGGGGCATACGTACAGCCCCGGACTTGCTGATTATAATACCGGCGGGATTGCGTTACGTCAACTTAAATGATTTGTTGGGTAGCTGCGGGGGAAGTTGTGGGAAAACCGGACCGGATTAACCAGTAAGGCGCATCCGGTCCGATTGTATTTTTCGGGTTGGGAGAGGCTTATTCCTCTTCTGGATATTGGGCGTCGGCCTGCACGCGGTAGTTAGCGACATCAGCATAATCTCGATCGGCAAACTGCATGTCGAAAGACTGGCTTTCTCCCCCGGCCAGATCGTCAGGGGTTGGTCCCCCATTCAATTTCAAAGGAACCTTATTACACCCTAGTACAATTCCATTGCTGTTGTATACCGTACCAATAGCCATTGGCTCTATCAGCAAGGTATCACCTTCGTTCTTTACCTTCCCGGCAATATTAAAGGCTCCTGTGCTGGGGAAATATTTGGTTTGCACATTCATAACGGCCAGGTTAGGTGGTGTTGGCGCGTCTGTCAGGTGAGTGACCTCGATAAACTCGTAATATGAATACCCTACGGGAAGCGGAATCATGATATCGAAGCAGGTTTTTTCTCCCGGTGGCAGGATGGTTAACGCTCCGTATGCCTCACCTTTGTCCAGCTCAAGGCCGCTATAGGCATAAAACGCAGCCTTGACCGTGATATGTTGAATGGTCGTAGCTCCATTATTCTTGACTTCGCCAACAACATGCAGCTTGTTTAGCTTGTCTACATAGGATGAATTATTCGCCAAGATAATAGCCTGGCTGGTTTGGGGCGTTGGGAGAGGCGTTGATGTCGGCGTCATTGGCGTGAGGCCGGGTGTTGGCGATCCAATGTTGATCGGCGTCTCGGTTGCCAACGGTGTTGCCGTGTAGGTTGGGGTCGGTGTACTGGTACCAATGACCGTAGGCGTAGCCGTTTCCGTCGCCTTTGGCGGCCGTGTTGCTGTGGCTGTGGTATTGGGCGGTAGCGTCGGCGTCGCTGATGGGGATGGTTGAGGGTCATTCCCGGCCACACCAAAAATAGCCGGTAAGAAAGACCCGCTATCGGCCGCTTCCTCGGCCATCAACTGCAATCCGTGATAACCGACAATTGCCGCAACAATCAGTAAAAGGGATACAAAAAAAACAAATCGCAAGGGACTGCGATGCATGGACTACCTCCGACAGGCCGCCAGTTTGGGGAGCGGCGAGAAGAGTATAGCCGAGCTATATCAGACGTCAACCGTTGTCAGGAAGATTGTTACCGAGTTAGTAGGACTCGTACCAATCCACCGGAATATCGGTGATGGAGGAGCTGTAATAATCAGTCCACGGCGTGCCGTATTCCGAAATAACGTCCCCCAGGGCGACGATGCGATCAATGGCTGTTTTATAGAGAAAGTCCATTTGGGCATCTCCGCGGAGTTCCACGGCCTCCCACCAGACAGCACGCCCGGCCATTACGCCGCCGGCTCCGGCCTTGCAAGCGACTTCCGTTTGGCGAAGGAAACGATCGAAGTCCATTCCCGCGCTCAGCAAGACCCAGGGTGTCGCACTCGCCTCGTTAAGCTCGGTACAAGCATCCGCCCATTCTCCTTCGTCAGTTACCTCGTCAATATCTACCGGGAATTCGGTTTTGAGAATGTCGATGCCTAGCGGTGAAAGCCGCCGGGCTGTCTCGACAACAATGGCCCGTTTCTCGGCCGAGGATAACTTTTTGGAGGAGTCGAGCGAATAGGACAGTGGTTGCAGGAAAAAAGCCAGATCATATTGCCGGCACATGTTGGCGACCTCGCGTACCAACATCTCCTGGGCTTCTGCATTCTTGGCTTCAGGATGATAATACAGCATCAATTTGGCGGCCGATGCACCGATTCTGGCAACCTGTTCAACACTCCAGTCCGGGAGGATTTGCGTCTTGCGGGTGGATGGTTTGTCTGTGTAGCCGGTCTCTTCCAGAGAGACCATCAGACCACAACTGCCGCTGATCGCATTGGCGGCAATTGCCTGGGCCGCGCCGTATTCGGGATCCAGAAGTACGGCCGAACTCACCGGCGAAAGTGCACGGGTAACTTCCGTTTTGAATATCGCCATTTCCGAGTAGCTGATGCTATCGGGGTTTGATGGATTTAAAGCTGTTTGTAAAACATTGCGGTGATCGAGCGCCATAATGACGAACAGGTCATCCGGCGTACTACACTGCTGCAAGCCTCTCAGCTTGCCCACTGACAAACTCATGAATCCTCCTTGATTGTCTTCACACTGTGGTGCAACCGCCCAGGTTGGAGTGCCGCGGAATTGCCGCAAGCATTCGGGATATTCTATTAATTATAAACCAAAGCGGTAACAATCCTTCTATAGCATTTACCTGGCACCTGAATTGCTACTGTTGATCAACCGGCTGACTACCCGATTAGGGGAGTGAACTCCCATTTAAGTGGTGTGCCTTGCCGGACGTGGCTTTTAATTCCGGCTCGTTGAATTCCCCAGTTTCGAAGGTTGTTGAAACAATTCCCGGTAACAACGTATAGATGGATACGCCAATTATCTTATCGAAATGTGCTTTCAAATCAAATAATGCCTGCCAACGGGCCACTGTTGTGTCGTTGATTCCATGACGCATGGCTACATCCACAAGCCGTTTTTCCAGCAAACAAAAGCCGGTGGGCAGGGCCAGCGCATCGCAGAGTTGCAACAGCCTGTCATATTCATCGTAGGCAGTTGCCTGCAGGAAGTCACGCAGAAATGCGTACTCCTCAGGGGTTGTGTCCCATTGGCCCACGCAGTAGGTAATATCGCGCACGGGGAAGGAGTGGGTTAGGCAGATGCGAGCGGATTTCGTGTAGCCAAGAATTTCGAGATATGTATACCCATCTAAGATGTGGCGATTATGGGTATATCCGGCCCGGCGGCCGATATCATGGAGCAGTCCAAACACATAGGCTGTCGTCTCATCCAGATCGGGGTGACTTCGGGCTATGTGCCCGGCGGCGGACGCCACATTGCGTGAATGCTCCACCCAGCCAAAGCCGGGATTGACAGTGGCCGCTTCCAGCAGCAGAGCTTCGGCCGTTTCGAGAGAGGG
>JAWKOY010000051.1:0-16516 GCA_041390945.1 Chloroflexota bacterium | reverse complement strand
CAAGGAAAAGGAAGGCTAGGGTTGGAATTGTCCGCGAACAGGGCCACCGCCGATCATGCTGTTGCCCCAACGGCCGCCGGTGTTACCGGTGCTGCCATTGCTGCCGTGGCCGCCGGCGCCGTTGCCGTGGCCCGCGCTACCGGCCATGATGGCCTCATAGTCCGCCTGGCTCAGGAGCTGTGGGACGTAGGTCTGGCCGGTGGTGGCTTCCCACTGCCGGACGAAGGCCCGCAGGTGACTCTCGGAGCCGCTCAACAAGTTTTGGTACAGGGTGGTAATGTCGCTGTTTGTGCTCGTTGCCAGACTCTCTTGCAGGTCAACGATGTCCACTTCTTCAATGGTTGCGCCGACGTAGAAGGCATCGGCCAGAGACACACTGCCCTGGGCGACCAGTTGATCATACAGGGCCTGCAATTCGGGGTTGGTAAAGACACCGGCCGGATTACCCGCGGCCGGGTCGTCAATGCCGTAGCGGTCCAGGATTGACAGGACTGCTTCCATATGGGCCTGTTCACCGGCAGCTATATTATTGAAGATGGGTGATCCCCACTGCGCGTAGAGATTCGTGTAGACATCGTGGGCCAGCTTCTCCTCCTCGCGCATATACTGAAGGTCGGCAATCTCATCGGCCGTCAGGGTGGGGGTAGTGGCCTGGGTCGGTATTTCCGCCGCGAGGGCGGGCAGGTTGGTTGAAACAGAAAATAAAGCTGATAACAGCGTCGCAACGCTGAGTAGTATCGTCGTCATGGTGACTCTCCTTTTTGTAAGTCAGTGTGACGGGTTATCCGTCAGATATGCAGTCAGTTTAGGGGCACGGGCTGAAGAGTCTGCGAAGAAGTTGTGTAGATCTCGTAAAGGTCGGAAGGGGCGGGGTCGCCGGTCGAGGGGAATCGCTGGTACAATGTGAAAAGCGGGACAATCTGACGGCCGTCCCGCAAACCAATAGAGAAGGAAGGGAGATGCGATGAAACAAGATACTGTGTTCAATTGGCGGAAACTGGTACTGGTGCCGGTGTTGTTACTGGTGTTGGCGCTGGCAGCCTGCAGCGGAACGACCACTGATGATTCGACCGGAACCGATGCCGGCATTACCGGCACGGTCACGTACCTGCAGCGCAGCGCGCTGGCCCCCGGCTCGGTGATTACGGTGCAGCTTCAGGACGTCAGTCTGGCCGATGCTCCGGCGACCACGCTGGGCGAGCAGGTGATCACCACCACCGACGAGCAGGTTCCAGTGCCGTATGAGGTCGGCTACACTTCGGCCGATATTCAGGACAACCACACCTATGCCGTCCGGGCGACCATCACCGATTCGGCGGGGACGCTGCTGTTCACCAGCGATACCCACATCCCGGTCATCACCAACGGTTCACCGACGGAGGACGTCGAGATCGTTGTTGTGCCGGTGCCGTAGGGTTGTGTGAGACCTGTCAGGTTTCGTGCGAACTCTTGTTCGCCAACCTGACAGGTCTGATTTGTCTATAACCCCGACTCGTCCTCAAGACTAGTCATGTCTTCCCGGTGGGCCATCTCGAACCCGGCGGGGCCACCCAGGTATTCAAGGACATCGGCGTGAGCCAGTCGCGTCGGACTCTCTCCAACCAGGGCGTTATACGAAGAATAAGTCCAATCCCGATACTCCTCTACCAGACCGTGCTTCTGCGGATTTTGGTGGATGTAAACCAGCAGATGGGTGAAATAGCCGTCCGTCGTGACGGGGATTCGGCCGAACGGCCGTTGGAAAAGCGCGCCGGTGCGATTGTTGCGTTTATTGAAGGCGCGGGCGTAGGCGTTGAAAAGGTTGGAGAATCGTTGGCTGGGGTTGAGGGGCAGGCCCGGCTGATCTGCAGACGTCAGGTCCTTGGGCGTGGTTAGCCCGGAAGGTTCCTTCACCCGAATCAGGAAATGGAAGTGATTCCCAAGCAGGCAGTAGGCGTATGTGTCTACGATGTCGCCGACGTGGTGGGTATAGAGATCCAGAAAGTAGCGGTAGTTGTCCTGCTCCCGAAAGATGGGCTCACGGTTGACGCCGCGATTGTAAATGTGGTAAGTCTGACCGGGTTGGAGGGGAGGCGGGTTGGTGGTGTTGGTGGGCATGCGGTGGTTTTTGATCTTGACCTACTAGACCTTACTAGACCTGACAGGTTTTCGAAAACCTGTCAGGTCTGATCCCCTACGACGCCCGTTCCAGATTTAACGCCAGCAGGCGTTCCAGAATGTCCTCGTCGGTCAGCGTTTCGGCCCGGCCGTCTGCATCCACCCACCCGTAGGCGCGGAAAACGGCCGCATCCAGGGCGCGGTGGATGTCGTCCAGTTCCTGAATGTCAGCGCGGGTGACCGATTTGCGCGTGACCTTGTCAAAGGCGGCGGTCGAAGGCGGGGCCGGGATTCTCTGCGGTAGTAGACCAGCCCGTTGTAGAGGTTGGTTAGCGTGCGGGCCTTGAGCAGTTTGTCGTAGGCGACGTCAATCGTGCCTTTTTCCGGGGCCGGGGGATTGAGCCAGTCATCGCGCCAGCGGACCAGTTCGTGTGCCCAGCGGGCGATATCGGCCACGCGCTCGTCATCGGCTTCGGCCGGTTCCTGGCCCGGCGGCCAGGGGAAGGGATAGGTTTCGAAGGTCGTGGTGGGTGTGTAGCGGGGGTCGTTGCCTTTGCCGAGCCATGTGCCCAGGCGCAGCGCCCAGAGTTCGTGCGGCCGGGCGTGGAGGACGCCGAAGAAGTAGTCGTCGTCGCGTAAAAAACCATATACTCCATCATCAGGAACTGTAAGTTTATCCGCCCAAATAAATATCCTATGCTTGGCAACTCGTGGTGTAGCAATAAAGCGATCTAATTCTGCAATACCTTTCCGTAAGGCTGGTGCTAATTCTGAGTGTAGCCACCATCGTTCACGACGAATTTCTCGCCTATTAAGAGCCCTGATTGATACACATGTTTTTGAACGTATTGATAAGGTGCTTCATATTCGGCAGCTTCTTTCTTTGAGCGATTTGAAAATCAATAATCCAGATATTTTGTGGTCTTCCGATAATCTCCCTTCCATTCATCCATGGAAATATGACCTCGTTGTTTTTCCTTTGCTGGATTATTGTTTGGGGTGTTTATGAAGTCTCTCGCCTGCTCTCTTGTTATGTCAAATGGCCCACCTTTTTTAGTTCCACTATACGCGATCTCCGCATTTTCCGAGAGGCGATATGCAGAAGTTAAATCAAGAGCTCTGGTAAGATCGGAATTAATGATTATGGCGCTGGTACCATTGAGAACTCTGTCATTTTGTTCTCCTCGATCAAAACCTACAATTGACACCCGAACAGCCGCCCCATCCAGAACCCAGGGGTTGTCGCTCCACGCCATAAAAATATCGCCGGTTTGTTTGATACGATCCAACACCGTACGGTTGACACCACCGCGTATAGAGTTGGTCGCAATTAGACCTGCACGCTCAGAAATTCCTGCTTCAATTTGGGCCCGCGCTTTCTCAAACCAGTAGCAGACCAGATCAGCGAAGGCCGGGATTCGGCCGTTGTAGAGCTTGAACAGGCTGTCTACGTAGGAATCGCCCAACTCCTGACGAATCTTGTTCCCGCCCAAAAACGGCGGATTGCCGATAATTACCTCCGCTTCCGGCCAGACCGGCTCAACCGGACGGCCGTCTTCGTCATAGGTCAGGATGGCATCCATGCGGCGGATGTTGTGCAGCGGCTTGAGGATCGGCTCGTCCATCTCGGCAAACCCATTCTCCGCGCGCCACTGGAGATAACCGATCCAGGCCGTAATCTGGGCCAGCTCGTGGGCGTAGGGGTTGATCTCAATGCCGTACAACTGCTGCGGGCTGACGGTCAGCGGGATTTCCGGCAGTTCCCGGCGGGCGGCATAGGCGATAATCTGCTTTTGCAGATTGAGCAGCTCGCGCAGGCCCATGTAGAGGAAGTTGCCGCTACCGCAGGCGGGATCCAGCACGCGCGTGGCCGCCAGTTTGTCGGAGAAAGTTTGCAGCAATGCATAGGCTTCGTCATCCGGTAAGGTGCTGGCTTTGCGCCGCACCTCATCCCATTCCCGGCGCAGCGGCTCCATCAACACCGGTTCGACGATGAGCATGATGTCGTCCTGGCTGGTGTAGTGGGCGCCAAGCTGGGCGCGCTTGTCGGGGTCAATGACCCGCTCGAAGATAGTGCCGAAGATGGACGGGTCCACGGCCGACCAGTCCTCCCTGGCCGCCTTCAACAAGGCGCGGGCCAGATCGGCGGGGACGGTAGGGACGAACTCGTCATCGAATAACGTGCCGTTGAAATGGAGAATTTCATGATAGCCAAAGACGCCACCATCCCGCATGGCGGCGAAGAGCGCGCGCAACATCGTCCGCAGGTCAGTGTGGGCCTCACTCTGGCGGCGAACCGTCTCGGTAAACACCTTCTCCGGCAGCAGGTTAGAGGTCCTCGGCAAAGAGGCAGAAGAGCAGCCGGACGAGGAAGTGGGCCAGTTGTTCGGCCGATCAGTCCTCCCCAGTCGGCCCCGCTGGTGGGCTTTCATCTGCTCGGCCACAGCCAGGAAGCTGTCGGCGCTGGCTTTAGTGATGCGGGTGCGTTCCGGCCGGAAACTGTCAGGTCGGTGAAGGCGCGGCGCAGCGTTTCCACACCGTCCCCCTCGGCGATATCGGTCAGCGTGACGGTTGTCTTGAGGATCGGCCGATTGGTGAAGTTGGTGTGGATTTCAATCGTGTGCAGGTCGCTGGTGATGAGCAGCGGCAGGTTTTTCCAGCGCGTCGGTAGAGCTGGAGCTGGCCAGGGTCAGGTCTTTGTGCGGTCCCTTGTATTCCCAGATGAAATGGTCGCGGTAGAAGACGTCGGCGTAGCCCACTTCTCGCCTTCAGGTTTCTCGGCCTGGATTTCAAAGGAAAAGTTTCGGCCAAAATCAGGGTCCATTTCCAGCGGGGTGGGGTGGCCGATCAACCGGCAAATGTCGTTGAAATGCGTCTGCGCGGTGGATCGTTCCTTCTGCTGGATTCTGGACCACTTGGCAGCAAATTCTTCTGGCTTCATACCGGCCGGCGACATGGCTAGTTTTGGCCGAGCGTGGGGCAGAGGCAAATAGAGAGTCTTATTGGGGGTGGTCCCTGCGTTATGCAAAATGGGTTGCACGTTCGCCGTGCAACGCACTTTGTATATGGATCTCATTGCGACGGTAAGGACAGCTCGTGTGAGACCTGTCAGGTTTCGTGCGAACTCTTGTTCGCCACCCTGACAGGTCTGGGCAGAAGGCAACCCCCTACCCGATTGTTTCTTCTACCCGAAGCATGGCAATCTCGCGGATCAGTCCATAGGGGATCGGCTCATCCAGCGGGAACTGGATGGACCCCTTGGCGTGCTTGTAGGGTGTGAGCTGCTCCTGAAAGGTTTCCGTGCCGGAGGGGTGGGGTAGAAGCCGATGTGGTGCTTGAACGCGCCGAAGTGGATCAGGTTCTTGCCGCCCTGCACAAAGGTCGGCAGCCCGTACTTGATCGCTTCCGTGGCGTCCGGCGCGACCTCATGAATGGTGGCGCGAATCGTCTCCAGAATCGGCCGAACGTCCTCCGGTGCGGCAGCGATGTAGGCGTCGATAGTGGTGGGCTTGGAATCATCCATTGCGAATCTGCTAGTGAAATTCCCGACGGCCGAAATCAGCCGGGCGCTTGGCCAGTTTTTTCATCTGCCGGACGATATACACCACCGCAAAGCAAATGCCGCCGGCCAACGTCCAGATACCACCTAGCAACATCGAAACCTCCCGAAGGTCATCGGTATGTAACAAAGCAATGTGGCCCATGACCAGTCCCAGGCCGATCCAGATAAACAGGTGGCTAATAAGCCATTGATTTTGGGTCAGTACTTGCACCGGCCGCAGGTACAAGTACATGCCCACACTCAATCAACGATCAGAGCAGAAGCACCCAAAACGGCATAATCCACCAGAATCCTTTGGATTTTGTAATCCATGCGAGAAGGTCAACGACAGGTTCGGTGTCATTATATCAGGACCTTGACCCCATCAGGAGGATGCCGCGTCATTTAGCCGGGCCAGCTTTGCCTGCACGTCCACTTCATGATCGTCACGGTAGTGGTCGAAGAAACTCCCCGGCTGGAATGTACTCCTCGCCGAAGTAGACCAGATGCCATTGCGGGTCGATGCGGGCATTGGGCGGCAGGTTGTCAATGAGCCCGACAAGCTGGGTGTACATGGACTCGGTGTCGGTATCCGCCAACGGCCGTCCCGGTTGGTCGCGTTGACCTCATCCACCGTTTCCACTTCTGGGGGCCAGGGCGGGGGGCGGTTCCGGCTGACCGCGCTGCCTGCAGGTTGGCGATCATGCGCTGCTGCCAGCCGTTGAGGTGAGCAACCATATTCTTAGATGGCCAGTCCCCGTTGACGCCGGCTGTTCCATTCGCTCACGGCCGATCTCGTCAGCAGTTCCTGCCATTGTCGGTGTTCGTCGTCCAGCCAGTCCAGTAATGCGCGCTTGCTCATTGGCGTGTCTCTCATTTTCAGATATGAGGATTGTAACATGAGTTCTCAAAACAGTTTGGCAAGACTCCCATAAAGTAGGCTGGTTATCGCAATACACTTAAATGATCGTAATGCTACTTGTGATATGCCGTCATTCTAACGAATTTCGCATTCATCAATGTAAATTTGCCCTGTGAAATTAAGGAGCTCCATCCTGCAACTCAAACCTAATGCCCATTGCGTTTACTTTGGTTGGGTCAGATGGATTTCCATCTTCATTGCTTACAATTAGAGAAATTCGCTGCCAAACATCAGTTGTGGTTGTGTGGCACCAGAGCGATTCCATAGAGGTTATTATAGGAGTCATCCTTTACGAATCCGTGCGTATGCTTAGGGGTTACCCTGAACTACTAACTCGGGAGGTAAAAATATGGCTGATCGTGCTTCCTTCTAAGTTATATGGACCAGGGGTGTCCATTCCTTGAGGATCGAATTATCAAAATACGCAACTGCCTCGGTGTGGCGAAAGACATCGTCATGATCAATGTGCAGTTCTGTTAGAAGTGCAGTTGATTGCCTGCGCATATTACAACTTCCTTTGATGTACTTAGCTCGACAAACTTATATTGGCCTTCACTAGTGATCCAATTTTTCACCGGCGCTCGTATCAAAATTAAAGCCTACCCATTCTAGAGCTGTTTTGGCGGGCGGTTGGACCTGCGATTTGTGCGTGAGTTGTAATTGATTGGATGGAAATCCACTCTAAGTGTATATGGTACAATAGTATTGAATCCACCAGTGGCAGCTATAAAAACATAATAAAGCCCCGCTGGGCATTGTAATTAATCTGGAATGGCGGTATCTGAGTATCTGCAGCAACCCCTATTTGGAATAGTGGCCTCTTGATAGAATAATTGAACTTGCCCACCACTCCGGAAGAAATCCTCTAACGATATCTCAATGTTTCCAGGAGAGGTTGCATAAAAGCTCCAGTAATCACTAGCATCATTAACATAACCAAAATAGTCTCTAGAGGAACCAATCGGACCATTAGCATTTGGATATGGATGATTTGGCTCGGATTCCCAAGGCCCATCAAAAAATTCCTGCTTAAGGCTCAATAGAATTGGTAAATATGCTTTAGGTAGGCCCTCTTGCACTTCGCAATCTGGGGACGTTTCTTTGATTGCATGGATATCAGTAGGATAGCCTATTGTTTTGAATTAGTGGGCTCAAAGGCATGGCAAGAGTTGATAGGAGCAGTACTACAAATAGTGGTATAGTCCTTCGCACGTTAGTCCTCCTTAAAACTCCTCTTTCAATCAAAATTATCCGCTTATGAATTTGATCAGACTCGTAAGAAGCCTCGTAGTATATAGATGATACGCTAATCTGGACGAACCAGCGTTGGAGTAAACAGGCTCAGGTGGGATTAAGGTTGGTAGAATTGCTTCTGGTACTATCAACGTTGGAGTAACGATTTCCGGGGAAATTAGTTTTGGTGCGGGTATCTCCTGACGATCGTTGTGGATGTTACCTTTGTCATTGCTCTGAGGTGAAATAAGGGTCGGGGTAATTTCTTCGGGTGCGATCAAAGTTGCAGTTGATTGAATAATCATAGGGGTTGCGGTCTCAGGATCGGTGCTTGTGGGAGGGCTTCGATGTTGGTTCTGGATCGTTGGTTCCTTGGGCAGATTGGATTGTGGCGGAAGGGGAAGGGTCCAAGTTGATGGCCGCATTGTGTAAGTGCAATAGTTTCAGTTGCAATGGGACTTGGGCTGGATATAGTTGTTGAAGTATAGGTAGGAGTGGGGCTAGATAAACTTGCTATGGCTGACGCGATTGGTTCTGTCGTAGGGGATGGACCAACTCTGTAGTAGGTGTTTGGGTGATCTCCTTGGGAAGAGGGTACTACGCCGATCGGGATTGAACCTCCCATCTTGGGTGAAATAAGCTAGCAAAAGCCCACCAATCACAGCTACAACAATGGGAAGGATCAAGTTTGCAAGCCAAGAATTTTGACTCATTTGGACCTCCCCTTTGTGGCCGCATATGTCACCCAGTTGTTACCTTATCAGGTTAGTCAATTTATTTGCAGATTTGTCCTGAGAATGTCCAGCTATCCTTGAGTAGTTAATCGTGACTTGGCTATGTGAATGTATGTCATTGTCAATTCATTGCTGACCAAGCATGTTTACAATAACCTTGGAACAGTACGTTATGTTACCCTTACTACGATCAAGTGGCAACTGTTGTTTCTTACATTTGTGTGGGTTCTTTGATGTAAACAGTAAGATTGATTGACTTTTTCCTTGCATCGCCTTTGTGTTAACAAGCATGTATTCTTGACATACCTTTGACTTTGTTCATGTGAGTTCCGTTATTCTCGCAAACGGCACAAGAAAGAGGCAATGTTTGTGATTCGCCAGTGCTACACTACGCCCAGCAATTACCTATCCATAATGGAGGCAACAAAATGGATGCAGCGTTGAAGGACCTGATCTGGCGGCAATACGGGGCGGCGTTGACATGTTGGACGATGCCATCACCCTCTGCCTAATCAGTTGTGGACGACGAAATCGTCTCTACCGATGAAGGCGACCCGGCGTACGGGCAGTTTTGGTACATCGCTTACCACACCCTGTCTAATCTGTACCTGACGGGCGACTACGAGAGCTTCGCACCGCCCGCCCCCTTCATTCGCGGCCAACTGCCCGAAAGCCCTATAGTAAGGAGGACGTTCGCAACTACCTGCTGTATTGTCGCCAAAAGTGCCGGACGGTTATTGAGGGGCTGACTGATGAACAGGCCCACGAGTCTGCGTATTTCCCTTCATGGAACTGGGTTTTCTGGAGTTGCAGATCTACACCATGCGCCACGTCCAGGGAACGCATGCACAAGCTAAACGATGCTGGGCAACAACGGCGTCCGGGGGATGGACTAGCAGGTGGCCCAGGCTCGTCCGAGGTTTCCTGACACCCACAGTTCATCCTTGATCGGTCGCTTGGCGGTCCAAACTGTAGTAGCTTGGGCCGGGTGGGTCCCATGGGCTAACCATGTCCTACCAGGACCTTGTTACTGATCTGGGCAGCGACGCGGAGCAACTGGAGCAGGTCTATCAATCGGCGCTGCAGGCGGGCGAGACCGATGCCTTCCAACAGGCCATTGACGCCTGACGAAGCCGCCCCCGACAATCTTCTCTACGCAGCCTGGTATTACCGGCTCCAGCAAGCGGCCGTCAAGACAAAGGAGACATTCGTCGCCTGGGGCTGGGCCATTCCCCTGGCCCTGCTAAACGGTCTGGTACTGTGGGCGATCTCCGATACGGACCGGTTTATGATTCAGGCGGCCGGTCTGGGATCGGTTCAGGGGGTCGATCTCATTCCCTGGGTACTACTCCTGGCCGCGCCGGTTTCGTAGTATTTGTGATGACTATTTGACCCTTACCGGCCACAAAGAATGGCGGTTGCCCATCCCTGATCGGCCTGGGCCTGCTGGCGGCGGTCCTCTATGTTGATCTGATCTATCCCCAACTGGGCACGCGGACCTATCAGGGCAGTATCTGTCCCTGATGCTGATGCACCTGCCGTTGCTGGCCTGGGCCGGGGTCAGGGATGTTCCTGCTGGCCGGGCATCATGACCCGACCAGTCGTTTCGCCTTTCTGATCAAGTCACTGGAGATATTCGTGATGGGCGGGCTGTTTCTCATTGCCGGCGTAATGTTCACTGGCATTACCTTCAGCCTGTTCAATGCGCTGGGCATCAACCCGCCGGAGGTCGTTATGCGGCTGTTTGCTGCCGGTGGTGGGGGACTGATCCCTGTCCTGGCAACGGCCGTTATCTACAACTTAATCGGTCCCCGGCCGGGCAGTCATTCAGCGAAGGGCTGAGCAAGCTGACGCTGTTGTTACGCGTCCTGTTACCGCTGACGCTGGTGGTTTTGGTTGTCTATATTGCCTCATCCTGTTATTTCCAGCCGTTAAGAACCGCAGCGTTCTCGTCATCTACAACATCATGCTCTTTGCCGTGGTGGCTCTGCTGGTGGGGGCGACACCGGTGGTATGGAGGATGTGCTGACGATGGCGCTGGCTGCGCCGGGGGATCATGGCGGTGGCCGTGTTGGCCCTCATCGTCAGCATCTACGCGCTGGTGGCGATTCTCTATCACACCGGTGTGGACCGGTTAACCCCCTAACCGGCTGGCCTTCATCGGCTGGGATATCGTCCAACATCGGGCTGCTGGCACTGTTGTTGTTCCTTCAGGTGCGAGCCGGGTCGGAGAAGTGGCTGCCCGCGCTGCATCAGGCGTTTAGTTATGGCGCCGTGGCTCTATGCCGTGTGGACGCTGGTCGTCATCCCTGCTCCTGCCCTGGATGTTTGGGTCCAGCCGGCAGCCAAAATCCCTGCCTGTCTCGGTCCAGGATGTGTTTACGAGTACCCTGATCGGCAGTCTTGCTGAAATGCATCGGTAGTGATCATATCTGCTGGACCAGGGTGAGCGCTGGATTGACTCCATTGATACGTTTGAGGATCGTGGTTACAACTGGCAGGATGTCCATTTCCTGCCCTGTGATGATTTGCGCAGCGTCCCCGACGGTACGCCCATCCCGGCCGATGCCGGACCACCGCCACAACCGTAACGGGTACGAATTACGAATTACGAATTACGAATGAGGCGAATGACGAATAGGGGATCGGCCGATCCTACGTAGTGTGGGCTGCGTCCCGCAATCACAGATGACAAGAGACGCCAACGGCCGATCCTTGTGGTTGCCCTCCCCATCAACGACGGACGATGAATGATATTCGGCCGATCCCGGTAGGGGGTTCGTCGAGAAGAGGGCAGGCACAGGGGCCTATCCCTACAGATACCAATGGTTGAATCTGGTAGGGGCAACTCCCCGTGGTTGCCCTTCTTATTATTTACGGTTACCCTGACGCGATAGGTACATACAGAGATCTACCCCTACAACCGCAGGTGATGTCATGACCGCCGAACCTGTCCAATGTCCCAGAGGCTTCTTCTTCGAGGGCCAATTCGCCCACCTGCTGCTGCTTGTCGGGCTGGTGGCCGGGGCGTTCTACCTGGCCGAACCCGCACTGGGTGACGGGAGCTGGCTGGGCATCGGCGACACCGCCTGGTTCATCGCCATGCTGGTCGCCGTCGCCGTCATCGGTGTATGTCTGGTTCGTCTTTCGTGCGCAGTTGTGCTTCCAGCTTTTTACCCGGCTGTTCGGCGACCATGACATGACCGTCTGGGCCCGTCACCTTCTGCCGTTTCTGGTCTGGCGCTGGCCGACGCCGGGATCAGCAGGCGGTCCGCGCTGGCTGCAAATCATCCTCGGCGTGGCGCTGCTGGTCCCGGCGCTGTACACCGGCTACTCGGTGGTCCACTACTTCGGTATCGGCCGGGCGGCGTCGGCGACCACCTTCCGGCAGTCTTACCGCGAGATACCCATGGCGACCGGCAGGATCTGGGTGCAGCAACGCCATACCTGCAGCTTTCTCCTGCTGTGGGCCGTGCTGGCCGGATCACGGGCGGCGCTGGCGAGGCATTGTTCCAGCACGCCTATCTGCGTCCACTGGTATACGGTGGAACAGCCGGATATGCCGTATCTTCCAATCGTAAGGCAGGCTTTAGCCTGCGTATTTGGTCAGGCGATCCGGTAACGCGGGCTAAAGCCCACGCTACGGGAATTCGACCGTCGCGCGGTGGAACAGCCGGATATGCGGCTTATCTTCCAATCGTAGAACAGGCTTTTGGCCTGCATTTAGTCAGGCGATCCGGTAACGCGGGCTGAAGCCCTGCGAAGTCGGCCGTTAATTCGGCCACACGCGCAGTCAGTTCGCAAATCGCCGACATGGGAGACAGGTATCCCCATGCCCAGAGAGCGACTCACCAGAGAACAGATCATGGAGCTGCTTGCCGCCGGGCCGTCACAGATTGCTGCGCACTGGCGGGGCTGACGCCGGAGCAACTGAAGACCCGACCCGCCGGAGGAGTGGTCGGCAAACCAGTGCTGGCCCATCTGCGGGCCTCGGCAAATACCTGGGGCGACTACATGCACAGGATCGCCGATGGCCGAGACGGCTTTCCGGGCGATCAGCCCCGGACCTATGCCAAGCGCACTACCTATACCGATCTGGAATTCGCCCCTTCGTTCGACGCCTTCCGCACCCAGCGCGGGCTTTACTGCGGTGTTCTGGCTGCCTTGCCGGAGTCAGGATGGACGCAAACGGCAAATGTCACCAAAGACGGCCGAACGCGCCCCTTGAACGTGCAGTGGTATGCGGAGCAACTGGCGAATCATGAGCAGGTGCATGTGGTGCAGATGGGGGAGATTGGTGAATTGGTGGGGAGGGGTAAGGACAAGATTTTGGTAACTTATAGTAAAGTGGTGGATATAGGTTTGTGATAGACGGCGTATGGTGATTGGGACGGTTGGGGTATTCATCAAACGGCAGTTGGTAGCACGGATGTTCGTCCATGTTGGTATGACGTATGCTGTGTCAAGGATATGATTCCATTAAATGATGATCCAGAGCCATATCTCTCAATTAAACAAGTAGATTGGACGCTTGAATCACTTGTTGACAGGGTTCATTGAGTGATGAAACCCTTCAAGTTGTCTAAGTGCCGACGTCCTACTACTACCAGAGCAAGGATATATCGGAACCGGATAACATGGTATTTTCCATGTAACACGACTATGACTTTTGCTTATCTCAAGAGCAAACCAGACTCATGGATTGACAATTGACGCAGTTATTGAAGATGTCGATTATAAGGAACTCACTCTTCATTCTGACGTGATAAAAATTGCTACACTTCTTGTTAGCGAAGCTTTCTTTGCTATTGCTATCAATCTTGTAAGTAGTTTTATGTACGATTGGTTCAAAGGCAGCTTGCGGGGGAAAGTCAACAGCAAGATTGTAGTAACGATTTCCGAAGAAATTCCGAAAGACCTTTTAAATGAGCGCTACTCTGGGCCAGCAAAGGATTACAAAGAAACCTGTCTAATGCTCTACTTGATGCCCGTAGGATGTACGCGGAGTTAAGTACATCATATTCTAGCCAATCTAGAGAAAACTCTCCCATCAGTGCAGAACCTCTACGAGTAGCCAAGATTTACCCGGTACTCGCGAAGATGTATATGAGTATGTATCTATGGACCTGAATCAAATTAAAAAATACTTAAGTCAGGTTGAGACTAGGAGGCAGATGAGGTGCCTCAGCAAGAGGTTAGGAACTCATTGGCCTTGCAAAATCGGCTTCAGTTGATGCGGACGATCAAAATTCAGCTAAAGAAATATGGTGCTACGAGACAATACTAGAAATCAGAGCCAGTATCTCAGGGCATTTCTACCAAATGAAAAGTCATCAATACTACCAAGCATGGTGCAGCCTTGATAGGGTTGAAATTCAACTCGGACAATTGAGTAGGCACTATAACATCGAGGAGGAGTATGATGACAGATATAAAATTAACACTATAAGAACTCAGACCCAGAAATTTCAGTCTTTGTATCCTTATAAAGATAGGGAGCGTGTAGTCGGTTTCCTTGATTTGGAGCAGAAATGCTCAATATGCGATTCCATAATTACCTTGAGACACCAGTGCGAACACATTCTTGGGGAAATCTATAACGGAGAGATGTGTGTACGAGAAGTAACGAAGACGCAACTGTTAAGCTCCTTAGTCACGAATCCAGTCCAGAAATACTCGGTTGCATTTCTACGGCCTGAGGAGATTCAATGTAAGCGCTGATATGTACAACTATTCGCATGTAAGTTACGTGATGCAGGATTGCGGAATCCTTTCGATAGTTGGGACGTGACAGACTACTGTTCGAGTACCTCATTCGAGGTATAAGCACGTGCGCGAGTCTGCTCTTTGCCTGTGGATCAGGCAAAGAATACGGGAAATGTTGTTTAGAAAGAAGAAGGTGTGCTCCAGCCGTAATATTTGAATTCCGATTTGAAAAGACTCCACAGCAGGACTTACCTCACATGGTATGTGCCGAAACTCAGGAATAACTTGCTCTTACATAGCCAGCATTGTCAACCAACGGCCGTTCCCACCATCCACATCGGCCCCAACTTCCAATCAGACCCGACATTGTACCCGGTAGCAGGTGGCAGCGCATGGGTCAATACTGACGCAATGCCATATCCAACTTGCGCAGGAGTTCCCCCATACGGCCAGATTTCGTCCGGTGGGGCCGGATAGCCGGGCAAGAACGGCCGAAACCGATTCCGGCGCTTGCTCAATGGCCCACTCACAGAACGCCATACCGACAGCCGGATCGTCGCCGACATCCAGTTCCGCTGCTCGCGCGGCGCCAGGCCGCTGATCCCAGGATGTGCATCACCTGATGGGCTTTCGCCAGAGGATGAAGGAAGGCTGCCCCGACCGTCTGGGTAGCCGCTTGCGCTGCAGCGGCGGCCGAGGGCACGCTTGTTTCAGCGCGAAAGGCGGCCAGCCCATTGGCCCGTAACTTCTTCCGCCATTTGAAAATGCCTGCGCTGCCTCAATAATCGCAGGTCAGGCGTCATCGGGTAGGTGGCGCTCGTAGATCGGCAAGGACCCTGCTCGCGCACGCCACCGCCCATCCGGCAAGCTCGCGGAGTTCTTCCAGGCTCAGTTCGATGTTGTCCGGGTCAGGTAGATGCCCGGGTTCGATCGAACCCGCTCCTGGTTATCAATCGGGCATTATAGTATGTAGCTGTCGGCAACAGGCGCTACGTATGGAGCGGATGGAAGGATATCTGGCGGATGCTACCGGACGATCAAGCGTCTTCACTCCGTACAATCCCACCTTGCCCAGAATCTTCGGATGCCGCAGCAGGGCGGGAATGTCAATCAGCTGAATGGATTCGAGTTCAACCTGGGCTAGTCCCAACCCCGCCAGGAACGCCTCAAACTCGGCCGTACTTCCATAATAGCCTTCCTCATAGAAATAGTCAATGAATGAAAACGCGCCGCCGGGTTTGACCACTCGCAGCGCCTCCTGCAGGACCTTGCGCTTGTCGGTGACTGATTTCACCTCATGAAAGGTCAGATTACTGGTCGCCCCGTCAAAGGTGTCATCGGCAAAATCCAGGCCGGCCGCGTCGCCTTTCTGAAACTGCACGCGATTCTCCACCCCGGCGGTACGGGCATTTTTCTCGCAGACACTTCTAGAATACTCCCAGTCCTCCCCCCAATAGTCCATGCCGATGACTTCGGCCTCAGGGAAATGCAGAGCTAACTTCACGGCCAGCACGCCGTTGCCGGAACCGATATCGAGGAGGCGTCCCGCACCGATATCCTCACCCAGACACCGGATGATCAGGGCATAAAACTTCTCTTGCACCTTGCCGCCGCTTTGGGAAAACTGCACGTATGAATAGAACGGGAGCAAAAAACTGACCAGGAGCGCGACAAAGACCACCGCCATAATGACGCGATAAATCGTGCCCAATGGCAGGAGGACCAGCAATCCCGCCGCCAGCGCGCCTGACCCCAGCACGATCAGATTCTTTTTGCGAACCCAGTTCCCATACTCCAGTTCAGTTTCCATGTTTCACACTTATCCAGCTAATCTACCAACCACCTGAACCCCAATCCCCCAATCTGGTCCGGACCCACAACCAGCGCCAGCGCCGTAATCACGAGCACCGCCAGGCCGACCAGCCCCAGCCACAACAACGCAATGAACAACACCTTGTGTTCCCGGTCCTGCTTGGTGAAAAAGTAGTAGGCCACACCGAACAGCACCGGAATAACCATCAGGCTGCAGAACATCGTGTAACTCACCTGCGCGCGGGTCGAAGCGCCGCGTCCGGTGAAGGTACCGACGATCGCCAGGAGCAACACCGATGCCAGAATCAGCATCGGGATGGCGACCAGACCGGCCGTGATTCCGAAGACCCCGGCCCGGAACAGTTGCCGGGTGGCCGGGGACAGGTTGTTATAGTTGGTCATGGGACCACCCCGTTGGCGGCGGAAACGGCCGCCTGACTATGAACGACATCAGCGTAACTGTGAGTTGGT
>JAWKOY010000050.1:0-18469 GCA_041390945.1 Chloroflexota bacterium | reverse complement strand
GTGCGATTGTGATGACCGGTGGTGTGGTCCTGGTGAGTGGCCCAACCGAGCAGATGAACGGGGCGCTGGATTATGACGGCGGGTTCGCCATCTCCGGCGGGACACTGGCTGCGGCCGGTAGTTCCGGGATGGCCCAAGCGCCGGGTAGTTCCTCGACGCAAAACTCGGTCATCATGTTCTTTAGCAGTACGGTACCGGCTGAGTCGGAAGTAGCGCTCATCAACAGCGCCGGAGAGACTATCCTGGCCTTTGCCCCGGACAAGCCGTACCAGTCGGTGGTGATGTCATCGCCAGACCTGGTGATGGGTGAGACGTATGACGTGACGATTGACGGCAGCGTAATTGGCAACTTTACCGTCAACAGCGTGGTGACCCAGGTCGGCAGCGGCCGGTAAATCTTTACGAGACCTGTCAGGTCCGGTGAAACCATCCGGCAACCTGACAGGTCTATTTGTCCCCGTTAGTTGGTGGTTACTACCAGCTCCGGGGATTTTGTGCTTTCCCTGCTACTGTAAACGACCTGGTTCGTGGAGTTGCCGACAATAACCAGACTGACGCGTCCGTCCTGGTTGGCGATGGCGTCAATTACTGCCGCTGTTACATCAACCTCGATCCACCTTTTGGCTGTAGCCTTGCCGATGACCGCTACAGGCGGCCCGCTAATTTCCGGGGCATTCGCCCAGGTGATGCGCTGTTCTGACCACTGCTTCTTGATATCAGGATCTTCATAAGGTGACGTCTCGTAGATGGTGCCGCCCTTTGGCCCGGCATCAGTTACATACAATCGCAACTTGGCTGTGTCTACTATACCTATTAGTTCGCGCACATCGAACTTGATAAAGGTGTGGAAGTCCTTTGATGCTTCACGAACGACCAGCTTGGCTGCCGAACCAAAAACCTTGTTCGGCTTGGCTTGTTGCACATAGGCGTCATTGGTCGGCACAAAGGTCGTGGTCGAACTCGACGGTGGCGGAGGTGGTGGCGGGGGTGGCGGTGACGTATCCTCCTCAACTTCAATGACCAGTTGTGGTGGGTTCGCGCCTTCACGGCTGCTATAGGTTGCCTGGTCGCCGGCGTTATTGTGCAGCGCCAGACTCAACAACCCGTTTTGGTTGGCAATCGCATCCGTAACTGCCCAGGTAACATCCACATCAACCCATGTATTCACCTGCGTAGCGCCGATTTGCCCCAAGGGGGTTCCGGTAATGGCTGGAGCATTGTTCCAGTTGAGGTTGGATTCCGTCCACGGGGTGTTGGTGCCTGCTTTGTTGGGCGAAACGGGGAAGAAATCTCCGCCGTCATAACTATTGTCGATCACGTAGAGTCTCAGGGTTGCCCGTTTGACTGTGCCCTGTACGGACGCTACATCGAATTTAAAGAAGCTGTTGTAGTCAGAGGTGTTGTTATTCCGGACCTGCAATACCAAACGTCCGCCAAAGACTTTTTGGGGGCTGGCTTTCTTGTACGTAGGCGTCAATAACCGGTGGAACGGTCACCGTGGTCGTTGGTGGTGTTGGAGGCGGCGGTGGTGCGGTTACCGAATACGTGATATCTAGTGCAAGCGGAAACGACCCATTGGGTGAGTTGGCTAGTACAACGCCAACTCAGGTGCATCATGTAGAGCGAAGCTGATAAGGCCATTATCATTGGTACTGCGGCCTGCGCGGCGGCTGTAACATCCACTGCTACCTCCTGCCCATATGTAGTCGGACCCAGATCTCCGGTCAGTGGTGCATTGGTAATAGGTGGCGCGTTTAGCCAGGTCAGTCCGGTTTCCTGCCAGGTGTTGTTGTGCCCGCATAGTAGGGTGAAACCTGGTAGAGCTTGCCCCCAAAAGAACGGGTCGAGACCGGCGTGATCCGCAGAGTCGCATTTTGTATGGGCCACATTCGACACTTCTGGGCCAGCGTTCCTAGATCAAACTTAAGATAGCTGTTGAAGGTGGGGGAATTACTGACATACAGAGTAATTTTGTTCGAGACCGTCGTTGGTGCCGATTCATCAACATAGGCATCGTCTGTAGGTGCCAGGGATGCTGATTGATTGATCCAGGGCGGAACTTCAATCGTCACGTTGTAGCCGGTGGCTGTAGTGGATTCGACGCTAATGACAATCTCGCCTTCCGGATAGCTGTAGGTGTAGGATTCCCCGGGAGCCAAATGGCCGAGGCACCAGCTCCCAGATTGCTGTGGCCGGGATCGATCAGAACTGCCGGTGTGGTGCGTCGCTCCTCTGAGATTCTATCCACTTCGTGGATAATCACGCCAGTGCCGGGTAATCTGGCATCATAACCCACCTTACAGGGTTTCGATGGTGAGATATTTCTGGCTTGAACCGTTAATGGGCACAATCGCTACCAGATACCCTGTTGAAGGGGGCAACGTTGTTCGATCCAGCGCGATGTGGTGGGTACTCGGTCCGGCTGTATACTGCCGTTCAGCCGGTATCCAGCCTGCACTCACCCGATTGTCGGCAATGGTTTGCTTGCCCCCACAACCGTAAATCGGATCGTCGATTGCGCAATTGTTGTAGGCGGCGCTCATAATATCCCAGGCATTTTGATATTCGTCATGCGCATCGGGAGTCGTAGAATGCAGCCATCCGTAGGCATGGCCCATTTCGTGTTCGACGGTGCTGAGGTCTGGTCCACTTAGACTACTAATCCAGGTGACGCCATAGACGCGTGCCACGCCGCCGATTGTGGCTTGCTGTTTACCGCCAAAGGTACGAGGAAGCGAATCGTTAAACATCAGGTTGATGCCGTAGAAGTCTGGTACATTCACCGTCCCCTGTGCCTGAGATGCACAATCAATAAACAGTTGTTCGGCAGAAGCTGATTGCCCTGCCGGAAAATAGTAATCCTTCGAATTAGGTAATGTGTACCAGCCCACGGCCGTACTGCCGGCCAGGTTCATCTGGTCATACGATGCTTCACGGAAATAGTGATCCAGCCCGGGAAGCTGTTTCGATACATATCGGTAAAGAAGGAAATTGGCTGTGGCTCGCTTGGGTTATCGGCGAACTTGCAGGCGACGGTCAGCCACTTGCTGTTGCCGAGATATGGCGGCTCTGTCCGGATGGCTTCCCGGGTCGTCAGCGACACCGCCACGACACTATCGGCCACGAACGTGGGCGGTGCTGTCGCTGTTTTGTTGCGCTGCGGGTAACCATATTCCCGGTCAGCGTGATCGTCTTGCCCTGGAGGGCTTCCAGTTCGGCCGCTGTTGCTGTGCCAGGCTGCACCATAGGCTGGGCCGTTCTCCGGCCAGAGGTAAAACATGGTGACAGACTCCGATCCATCGAACGAGTCACCCCAAATGACCGTGAGTGTGCCGGTTACCGAAGTGGACAGCGTGCTGGTGACAGTTGGAGTGAGGGGCGTTGGGGTCCTGCGGCCGATACGCCTCCGACAATTAGCACCAGCAGGCAGCCAAACGCCACAATCATGGAAGTGCGTAGCTTGCGGTTCTTGATGTCCCTATTCGCAAACGCGCCATATGGTTCAGCATAATGAACCTGAAATAGCAGCGCCTAGCGGTGTGGCTCGACCATTTGTATTATTCAGGGGATTTTGGAGAGAGTCGCTACGTTGGCGTTTACAAAATAGAATACTAATCTTACAAGAACTATTACGATCAGGATTGCTCATACATGCTCAACGTAACGGAGCTAATCAGGATGAGTTCCGGCGGTCTCGCGACCACATGCTACTTCTCTGTGACCTATCGAAACGTGGTACATGCTATTGCTGTACTGACAAATCTCGACTGCCCTGCCGGACTAATTAATCGGACTTTATTTGTTTACATAGGGGATGTAATTGTATGAGAAACCAATACGTGCGAATTGTCATTATACTCGTTGTATCCTTTGTTATCTCAGGCTGTACCAGTTCCTCAACAGAGCCGCTCCCGGAATTGTTGACCTCGTTACCGGCCGAGACCACGGTCAGGTGCTTTGATGATGTGTACCTGAACAGTCTGGGAAGCGCGTAGCTAGTGACCTTGCCGGGCAGATTGCCGGCCGATCCGGGTAGTGGTGAGCTGGGCGAATTAAAGGGCGAGTATGTAGCTGATGTGAAGTTCTGCGAACCGTTAACCGTGACCGAGGTCTATTGGGACGAAGACACGGGAGTTATTGGGTAAAGGCAGAACACGAGAACAAGGTAGGCTGGTTACCGATTGCCGTCATTTCGGCCGAATAGGGTCCCTGCCGTGCAGACCGGTCGTTCGTTTGAGTGGGTCGGGTCTGCTGGGGAATGATTTGCAACCGTAATTTGCTAGAATTTACTGTGGGAGCCACGCCAACTGGAGCATGGCACCTCATATTTTTATATTGGGAGTTCAATAAATGTCTACAATGCAAAATTACCCGGAACACCGACGAGAATTGATGAAATTGATGGGCCAGCTAGGCCGGGAAATTCCGGATACGTTAACAGGTTTTCAGGCGTTACATAAAGGCGCAGTCAAGGAAGGCGCACTGACCACGACCACAAAGGAACTGATTGCGCTGGGTATTGCAGTGGCTGTTCGCTGCGACGGCTGTATCGCTTATCATGTATGATGCGCTGCAGGCAGGCGCAACACGCGATGAGATTATGGAAGCGATTGGTGTGTCCGTACTGAGGTGGCGGCCAGGGACGCTGTTGTTCACCAGCGATACCCACATCCCGGTCATCACCAACGGTTCACCGACGGAGGACGTCGAGATCGTTGTTGTGCCGGTGCCGTAGGGTTGTGTGAGACCTGTCAGGTTTCGTGCGAACTCTTGTTCGCCAACCTGACAGGTCTGATTTGTCTATAACCCCGACTCGTCCTCAAGACTAGTCATGTCTTCCCGGTGGGCCATCTCGAACCCGGCGGGGCCACCCAGGTATTCAAGGACATCGGCGTGAGCCAGTCGCGTCGGACTCTCTCCAACCAGGGCGTTATACGAAGAATAAGTCCAATCCCGATACTCCTCTACCAGACCGTGCTTCTGCGGATTTTGGTGGATGTAGACCAGCAGGTGGGCAAAGTAGCCGTCCGTTGTGACGGGAATTCGGCCGAACGGCCGTTGGAAAAGCGCACCGGTCCGGTTATTGCGTTTGTTGTAGGCACGGGCATAGGCGTTGAAGAAGTTGGAGAAACTTTGGCTGGGAGGGCGCATGCTGTGACCTGTCAGACCTGGGGGCAGGTCTGCAACATCCTTCACCCGAACCAAAAAATGGAAATGATTCCCCAATAGACAGTAAGCGTACGTGTCCACGATTTCGCCGACGTGATAGGTGTATAAATCGAGAAAGTAGCGATAGTTATCGGGCTCGCGGAAAATGGGTTCGCGATTCACGCCACGATTGTAGATATGGTAAGTTTGTCCAGGTTGAAGCGGTTGCGGGTTGGGGGTATTGGTAGGCATGGGATATTCTTTTCTGGGATCGGACAAGTTCGCGTTCCGCAAATCGCTTGGCGACAAATTCATTTGGTATCATACTGGCAGGCGACTTTCGTAAATTATATAAGACCTGTCAGGTTTTTAAAACCTGACAGGTCGAAAACCCAAGACCTGAGAGACAATGAACCACAAACCCACTTTTCCTCTCCTCCTCCTGACCCTCTTGCTCACCCTGGCCGCCTGCACGGATGTGATCCCGGCAGATCCAGCAGAAGTGGTGACGATTCCCCCACAACCGACCCAGGTCGTATCTACCGAGCCGGCCGCAACACTACCGCCGGAGCCGACAGCCACCCCTGTTGCTGAACCGACCGCTCCCCCAACGGCCGATTTCCGGCTGACCATCCTCCACAACAACGACGGGGAGTCGCAGGTCATCAACGCCGGGCCGGAGCTGGAGGATTTCGGTGGGGCGGCGGTGTTCACAACCGTCGTGAATACGCTCCGGGATTCGGCCGACACGGACGGCGTGGTCATGATCTCCTCCGGCGACAACTTCCTGGCCGGGCCGGAGTTTGCCATCAGTCTGGAAAATGGCGCACCCTACTACGATACCATCGTCATGGAACAGATCGGCTATGATGCGGTCAATCTGGGTAACCACGACTTTGACTTCGGGCCGGATGTGCTGGCCCAGTTCCTGGACGGCTACACCGATGCGCCGCCGTATGTCTCGGCCAATCTGGACTTCAGCGACGAACCGGCGCTGCAAGCCTATGTGGACGCCGGGGTGATTCGGCCGTCGGTGGTGGTCGATGCAGGCAGTGTGCCGGTCGGTATTATCGGCCTGGAAACGCCCAATTTGCCGTTCAACTCGTCCCCGCGAGATGTGGGTGTGGGGCAGGACCTGGTTACGCCGGTGATGACGGCCGTTGAGCAGATGACCGAAGACGGCGTTACCATCATCATCCTGACCAGCCACTTACAGGATATTCGCAACGAAGTGGACCTGGTCGCTCAACTGGAAGGGTATGGATGTGGTCATTGCCGGGGGCGGCGACGAGCTGCTGGCCGGTGGGCAGGATATACTGCTGCCGGGAGATTCGCCGGACGGCCCCTACCCACTGTGGGCCAACGACAGCACCGGCCGGCGCGTACCCATCGTGACCACTTCCGGGGAGTATCGCTATGTCGGCCGTCTGATTACCCGCTTTGACGCCGACGGAAATCTCATCGAAATAGACGAGGCGCTCAGCGGCCCGGTGCGTGTGGCGACCGGCGACTGCAACGGTGCGCCGGTGTGCGACGATACCGTCATGCCGGATCCCACCGTGCAGGCGATGGTTGTGGACCCGGTGCAGGCCGGGCTGGACTCACTGGATGCGGATGTGATTGCGGTTTCCGAGGTGGACCTGGACGGCACGCGCGACAATGTACGCACGCAGGAAACCAACGAGGGCAATCTGATTGCCGACGCGCTGCTGTGGCAAGCGGTGCAGGAAGCGGCCGATTATGGCGTGGGCGCGCCACTGATAGCCATCCAGAACGGCGGCGGTATCCGCAACAATACGGTCATTCCGGCCGGGGATATTACGGCGCTGGACACCTTTGATATGGTGCCCTTTGGTAACTTTGTCGCCATCGTTGAGGACATTCCCCGCGAGCATTTCAAGGAGATTCTGGAGAACGCGGTGGCCTGCACCCATCGGGACGACACGTCGGCCAACCCCAACTGCGGCACGGGCCGCTTTCCGCAGATTGCCGGTTTTACGTTTGAATGGTCGGCGTCTGCTGACGGGCTGATTCTGGATCTGGATGGCAACGTTGTGCAGGAGGGGGCACGGGTCAAGACGGTTGTGCTGGATGACGGCACGGTCATCGTGGAAAACGGCACTGTTGTGCCCGGCGACCCGATTACGCTGGCGACCAACGATTTCTCGGCGCGCGGCGGTGACCAGTCCCCCTATCGCGGGATGCCCTTCACCATCATCGGCGCGACCGACCAGCAGGCGTTGCAGACCTACATCGAAGACGGGCTGGGCGGGGTAATTTCGGCCGATCAGTACCCGTCCGGCGGCGAAGGGCGCATCGTCCGGTTGCCGTAGGGATTTGTTTGTCGTAGGGGCTGGCCTTGTGCCTGCCTTCTGGGTTGTACGGGAGATTTCATCCACAGATGATCGCAGATTGACACCGATAGGATTGGTGTTGTAGGGGCAGGTCCCCGTACCTGTCCTTCCCATAATTAACGCCAAGGCGCGAAGACGCAAAGATATATTTTGTACCTTGACGCCGTTGCGTCAACGTATGGACCGGGCAACCACGGGGGGTGCCCCTACAAGGAACGGCCGTTGTTTTGGAACGCGGGCTAAAGCCCACGCTACGAATTCGTCATTCGTCGTTCGTCACTCGTCGTTCCAAATCGGGCGAAAGCCCCTCCACCGGGTACAATACTCGCATGAATACGATCACTCTCATCGCCACGGCCCGATTCGGGTTGGAGGCGGTGGTGAAGCGGGAGGTGCAGGCACTGGGCTTCGAGGACGTGCGCGTCAGCGAGGGCCGGGTGATGTTCACCGCAACTCCGGCCGATATCCCGCGAGCCAACCTCTGGCTGCGCTGCGCCGGTAGGGTACTGTTGGTGATCGGGGAATTTACGGCCATTTCCTTCGACGAGCTGTATGAACAAACCCGCGCCTTGCCGTGGGAGGACTGGATCCCCCCGGACGGCCGTTTTCCGGTCAATGCCCGCACGGTGCACTCCACATTACAGAGCGAGCGCAGTTGTCAGGCGATTGTCAAGAAGGCAGTGGCCGAACGACTGGCGGCCGCTCATGGTGTGGATGAGTTGCCGGAGACCGGCGGTGAGTACGGTATTCTAGGTATCACTTCACAAGGATCAGCGCCACGCTGACGCTGGACACCTCCGGCGAGGGTTGAACAAACGGGGCTACCGGGCCGAGGCCGGGAAGCTCCCCTGGCGGAGACGCTGGCAGCGGGGATGGTTCTGCTGTCGTTCTGGGATCGGGACCGGCTACTGATTGACCCCTTGTGCGGCTCCGGGACAATTCTGATCGAGGCGGCGATGATCGGGCGCAACATGGCGCCGGGGTTACGCCGGACTTTCGCATCGGAGACATGGCTCGCCGTGGGCGACGAGTCGTGGCAGGCGGCCAGAGAAGCGGCGGAAACGGCCGTTGACCGGTCGGGGGAACTGGTGCTGTTCGGCTATGATCGGGACGCCGAGGTCATCCGCATTGCCCGGCAGAACGCGGCGTTGGCCGGGGTCGGGGAGGACATCACCTTCGAGCAGAAGGCGCTGGCCGATCTGTGGATTGACCAGGAGCACGGCATCCTCATCTCCAACCCGCCGTATGGACAGCGCATGGCCGATTTTCAGGAGATCAACCAAATTTACGCAACGCTCAACAAAATGATGCGCAAGAAGAAAGGCTGGTCGGTTTATATCCTGACGGCCGATCGCAAGTTCCCCGACTACTTCAAACGCGGCCGTCCGGATCGGGTACGCAAGCTGTATAACGGCAACATTCGGGTGGACTATTACCAGTATCACGGCCAGCGGTAGGAACGGCCGAATCCTGCGTTTGTAGCACAGGCTTTAGCCTGTGGCTGGGGGTTGGCGGTTTGGGGACGCGAGTTTAAAGTCCACGTTATGGACTGTGGTTGTTCGCAGATCGTCAAAGTAGGGGCGGATCCCTGTGCCTGCCCTCTCTGGATTTAACGCCAACGCACTTGGGAAGAGCCCTGGACGCGGGCTAAAAGCCCACGCTACGGATTGCCCTTACGGGAGACGGCCAACAAATAGAAACAAAACAAAAGCGCCGGATGGGCAACCACCGGCGCTTTGTCGTTACTTGTCGCTACTTCAGAACTCTAGCTCTACACCGTTGCGCCTCATTGCCGGCGCGTTGATTGGCGGCACTCAGCGGGAGACGATACCGACCGACCCGGCAGGAACGGAAACTTCGCCAAGGTTGATCAGGCTCCCATCTGCTTCGACCTGAAAGGCGGTCACAGTGTAGGATCCACCGCTTAACACATAGAGGAAATCGCCACGCCGGTCGAAGATCGCATCAATCGGCCGACTGCCGGTGCCGGTTTCGCCGGTCACGCCGTCTGCGTCCAGCAAGGCAACGCTACCATCATGATTGATCTGAAGGCCGGTTACCGAGCTGCTGCCGGTGTTGGTGGTGTAGGCGTACTTGCCGTCCCGACTCACCACCAGCCAGCAAGCGGCCGTCTGGGTTGTGGGCACGGAGCTGCTGATAACCCTGGTCTCGCCCTGCCGGAAAGAGTAGGAGGAGACGGCACTGGCGTTGTCAGCCCCGCCAAAGGCTTCACTGACCAGCAAGTCACCACGCGGCGTGAAGTCGAAACCAAACGGGGTCATGCCTTCCGAGGCATTGATAACCGGTTCGGAAACGCGGCCGAATCCTTTCACACGGTAGGTCAGGATCTGGTTGGTGGCCTTTTCGGTGACAACAAGCCGACGGCCGTAGGGGAGGAAGGAAATCTGGGCCGGACCGGGAGCGTCGCCTACGCCGTCGTTGCTCAAGTACTGGGTGGAGTTAGGGATGGGTTTCAGGTTACCGTGGCTGTTGATGCGAAAGCCGGTAATGTTGCCACTGCCGCCCGCATTCAAGACGTACAGCAATTGGCCGTGCACAGTCAGACTGACAGGCTTTTCGCCGCCGGACGGCACGGTGTCGATGAGGCTCAGGGTGTTTCCTCGCGCCTCGAAGGACGAGATTTCATTGCTACCGGCATTGACGACAAACAGCCAGCGCCGGTTTTGGCTGAGGGCAATTGCACCCTGGGAGCCCAGACCGCCGCCAGTGCCCAGACCGCCCGTGGCAACCGAATCTACCTGGGTGAGTGTGCCGTCGCCGGCCTGCTCAAACACCAAAACGGCGTTGGCGGTGCTGTCGTTATCCATGACGTAGACCGCCCCGGTACTCTGTCCCTGCGCCTGGGCTTGTCCACCTGTGCCCAGAACAAGCACCATCAGCAACAACAACATCCCGGCGATGGCAAGCATCTGTCGGGGCAACCGTCTATCTGCTGCAAAATGTAAACCTTGCATAATTTGTATCTCCTTGATCTGAAACGATTCTTGTTAATTTGGAGGGAGCCGGAGCTGGTACCGTTGTAATCTCGACCGGCTTCACACCTGAACCTGACTCAATCTGTGAGTTCTGATGCGGCTACCCATAGATTAAGCCGATGTTGTTACAGGCTTATTGCGGACAGGTTGTAGGATTCTTACCGGAGGAGGGGCAGGAGGGAGGGTAACCGCCGGCCTTAACGCAAAGGCGCGAAGACGCAAAGGTTATCAACCGGGCAGCAGAGCCTGCCCCGGCCACAGGGAGTGCCCCTACAGGAACGGCGAATCCTGCGTTTGTAGCGCAGGCTTTAGCCTGTGGCTGGGGGTTGGCAATCTGGGGACGCAGGCTGAAGCCCACGCTACGGATTGGTTGTTTGCAGATCGTCAACGTAGGGGCAGGTCCCTGTACCTGCCCTCGCAAGAATTAACGCAAAGACGCGAAGACGCAAAGTCATCCAACCGGACAACCGGGGCCTGCCCCGGTCGCAAGGGGGCTCCTACAGGGAACGGCCGAATCCTGCGTTTGTAGCGCAGGCTTTAGCCTGTGGCTGGGGGTTGGCAATCTGGGGACGCGGGCTGAAGCCCACGCTACGGATTGGTTGTTTGCAGATCGTCAACGTAGGGGCAGGTCCCCGTGCCTGACCTCGCCGGATTAAGCGCAATGGCGCGAAGATCGAGAAGTGCGTTGCATCTCACAGATGCAACGCACTTGAAAAGTCCTGTTGGAACGCGGGCTAAAACCCACGCTACGGATTCGTCATTCGTCGCTTGTTATTCGTTGTTCCGCTTACGGTAAGTCGCACCCGTAGCTGGCGGCCGCGCCAAGCAGGGCGGCCGAATCGCCGGCGTCCAGTGCCGACTCCATCAGGATTTCCACCTGGTCGGTGCCGGCGGGAACATCTTCCAGTGTCACCTCAACAAGGTTGAGCAACTGCATCTTCGCGTTCACCGGTCCCGACAGCGTGACCGTCTCCGAGACGCCACCCGCACTCACCATCAGGTCGATTGTTCGCGGGTCCTTGTTGATATCGGCGATCGCCACCTGTACCGTGACATCGGTCGTGGCCTGGATCTCCGGAATGGGCAGGATATTGGTGTTGGACTGTTCAAATTCCGACGCACCGGCCACGAAATTATCGGGGTAAGTAAACGTGGACCAATTGGAGGCGTACTCCTCGGCCGTTGTCTGGGTCACATAGAGCACCAGGGCTCGTGGCAAACGATCCCGCTTGGCTCCACTGTACAGGAACCAGCGACCCTTGATGAACGGACGGGTGAGTCGGGAGACGTCCAAATCCGCGCCCCACCAGCTAATGGCGCCGCTGTCACCCTGGTCCGTCTCCGGTTGAATTTCCTCATAGGTCTTGTTGGGGTAGATGAAGCGGACATACTTTACCCCGTAATGGGCCTTGGCGGCCATCTGGCCGTAGAGGGCCGTCGTGGCTGAGGCATTGGGGATGGTGATCTTGGATGCCATGCGCGTGCGGTTGGGGCTGCCCATGCCTGTGCCCAGCAGGAAGGTGGTGGAGGAACCGACCGTGCCTTCCGTGGGCGAAACCGGGCAGGCGCTCACCCGGACGACAGGAGTCGTGGCGGTGTCGCTGTTATCGCCGGGTGTTGGGTCCGGGCCGTGGCTGCCGTCGTCGCCGACTTCAGCCGTGTTGGTGATCTCGGTCACATTGCCGGGCAGCGAACCGTCCACAGTCACTGAGAAGTCAACTACGCCGGTGCCCCCGTTCGGGGCAATGTCGGCCGAAGCGCCGTAGTCGAAGGTGCAAGCGGAACCGGGATTGCCGTCCGGTGAACATACCCAGCCAGGTGTACTGCTGCCGGCGTTGAACGTGGTGTTGGCCGGAACAGTATCGGTAAAGACAACGCCGGTAGCAATAGTCGAGCTGATGTTGGTGGCTGTTAATGTGTAGACAATGGGGTCGCCCGGCGCGACTGAGCTCACATTATCGTTCTTGATCAACTGCAAATCCACAGCACTATCAAGCGGCGTGCAGGTGGGGTCCTGGCTGCTTGTCGGATCATCGGGATCGTCTGTTAGAATAAAGTTCTGGTTACTGGCCGTGATCATACCCTGATTGCAGACTTCACTCGCCTGGCTGGAAAGCGGGTCATTGATGATGACATCAAAGATGATCGTGACCGCCTGTCCAGGGTTCAGATCTCCCAGAGAGAGGTCTACCGTCCCGACGGACGAAGGAGTAGCGGCCGTTTCCATAAGCGGCTTACCCCCGGCGAAGGCCATTGTGGCTGAGGAGATGCCATAGCCGGAGCGGGCTACGAGGAAGGTGTCCTCTACCGCAGTCGCCACAGTGGTCGGGGACGGCGCGGCCACAACAACGGCCGTTGGTGTGGCGCAGGTGGCGCCGCTGAACGTGCCGGAGCTGAAGACGGACCCGGTATTGCCGTTATTGCTATATGTTGTAGCAACATCGGTGGTGAACCCTTGCAGGTGGAATACAGACGTATCTTCCTGAAGCGCTTCAAAGTCGTCATAGGCATTGCCGGTGCTGGCATTGTTGGTTACGTCGGCGCACAACGTTCCGGCTGTGCGCGCCCGAAGCCGTACACCGGCAACACCCGCACCACTCGGCACCAGGATCGTATTGTTGTCCATAATCAGGCTGGCTGAGCCTGAGGCGGCGCTGAAATGGGAATCAACCCAGATGCCTTGAGCAAAGGTCTTTTGGATGATGTTATCGGAGACGTCTATGGACAGCGTTCCCAACCCATTCGAGGCCGTAACCGTAATCCCGTAACCCAGCGAGACGCCGGAATTCGCGGTGTTGTCGCCGATGGTCTTACCGGTGATAAAGCCGTTCAGAATGGCCGAAGCGTCGGCGCCCGCGGTGAGATCGGCAGAAACGCCCCCTCTCTCGTGTCGCAGGAACGTGTTATTGTTTACGTCAAAGTTCTGTTCCGCCGAATTGCTGTCAATGATGAACACGCCATACTGGTTGTCATAAAACTGGCTGTTTTCAGCAACCAAATTGATGGTCGCGCCACCCCCGGCCGAGCTGTAAATGCCATAGTCCCCATGATTTTGGAAGACCGAGTTACCGGTGATCTCGACGTTCAACACGGCCGTCCCGGTGGGGAACAGGTAGACGCCGGTTGCGAATTTGTTGCGCCGGTGCCGTCAAACGTCGTGCCGCTAATGGTTAACTTGGTCAACGTGCCGTTAGTGCCGGGGTGAAAATCCCGGCGAAGAAATTGCCGGTGAACGTGGAGTCGCTGATGGTATTCGTGCCATACAGGTGATCAAAACGGAAACCACTTTCATTGATGACATCACCGTTGTCGTTGATCGCCATGCCGGTCAGGTCCAGTGTAGTCATCTCATCGGCAAAGATACCGTGGGCATCGCCGTTGATGATGTTCATGTAAGACAGCGACACATTCTCCGTGTTGAACAGGTCTACTCCGTTGGAGGTGGCGTTGTCAATGATCCCGCCGCTGGCGGCTGTGCTGCCGTCGCCGGTCACGGTGAAGCTGCCGGTCGTATTAAAAATGTGAATACTGTTGGCCGGGCTGTCGGTGGCCGAAACGGATTTCAGTGTCACAGTACTAGCGATCGTCGTATTTCCTTCAATGTACACGGCAGCACTGTTGGTCGCTGAAATGGTGTTGTTACTACCGGTGAGAGTAAATGTGCCCTCAACACCGGCCAGATCAATGCCTTCGGCCGAACCGGAGGAGGTCAGGCCGTCGAGGGTCACGTCCAACGTGCCTCCGTTCGCCACCTGGATACCCTGACCGGTGCCGGTGATTGCCAGGTCCTTGATGGTCAGATTGGTGACGGTGGTGCCGGCGTCGCGGATACCGAACCCACTGGTGTCACCTACGTTCAGACCCTGAACGATATTAAACTGGTTGAGGGTGATGCCATGGGTGCCGCTGGTGAGGATTGGTCGTGTGCCACCGGTGGTCGGTAGGGCGTTGCTGAAGGGCGGCAGGGTAATGCCGACTATATCCACGATGGATTGCGTGGCCCCCTGGCCGATCAGGATCTGGCTTTCCAGCAGGGTCAGGCCGCCGGTATAGGCGTTGGTGGCCGAGTAGAGAAAGATGATATCGCCGGGGTCATCGGCGGCAAGATTGACGAAATTGGGTAGGCTGTTGAAGGGGTTATCATGACCCGTGCCGTTGGTAGCCGCATCAGCATCAATAAACCAGATTACATTGTCGACTGAAATCTTGACAACGGCCGTGTCCGTATGCCCATCAGTATCACTTATTTCATAGGTGAACAGGTCCGTGCCTGAAAAGCCGCCCGTGGCAGATAACTGAAAGTACCGTTGCTGCCAATTGAAAAAGCACCTCCCTGGGTTGTCGCGCCTGCTGCCGGGTGACAGAGATCGAATCGCCATCAGGATCATCATCGTTGGCTAACACACCGTCGGAGGCAGAGAACCGTGATGCCGACGTTGCCCAGCGTGTGTAGGAATCATTGCGGGCAATCGGTGTTGTAGAAACCGAACCACCAACCAACGTGGTGTTTGCATCGATCGTGTCGCTAAAGTAGACGTCAGTGGCATCCAGGTTACCGACGTTGGTAATGGTAATGGTATAGCGCAGCGTATAGCCGGGATCGGCTGCACCATCATGGTCATTGTCCACGCAGCTCGTCCGTCTTGGTTGCCCCAAAAGACGGACCGGGACCTCCGGCTTGTGTTGTACTGACCAGTAGAGCCATCAATACGGCCGTCATGAGGAAAGGCACGGCAAATATCAGGCCGCGCGTTTTCCAGAGACGCATACGTGTCAAGGCAAATCTCATCCGATTATTCATGTTGTTCTCCAATACGTTGCGCTTGTGTCTGACACGCAAACGCCAGCCGGCAGCACCCAACGGCTGTCGAGATATGAACATGCAGACTTCCGACTACCTGCACGTGGCTATAGATTTGCCCCTTAACTTCCCTGGTATCAGACAATAATAAAGGAATCTGTTCAAAAACACCACAAATTAGACACGTCAGGTCTGAATGCCGGGGAGATAAAGAGGATAACCGGAGCCTGTCCCGGCCACAGGGAACGGCCGTTAATTGGCCTTGTGTCTACCCGCAGAAGATGTCATCCATAGATAATTGTAGATTGACATAGATAGGATTGGTCTTGTAGGGCAGGTCCCTGTACACCTACCCTCTTCGAAATTAACGCAAAGGCGCGAAGGCGCAAAGGTTATCGGGAAACACCTTTGCGCACTAGTACCCCAACGTATCTGTGTTTGTTGGGTATAGAAAGGAAGTGCGTTGCATCTCACAGATGCAACGCACTTGGGGAGAGTCCTGTTGGAACGCGGGCTAAAGCCCACGCTACGGGATTCGTCATTCGATGTTGTGATTACGGCATAGTACAGGCGAAGCTGGCTGCTGCGCCGAGCAAGGCAGCCGAATCGCCGCTGCCCAATGCCGATTCCATCAGAATCTCCACCTCGTCGGTCCCGGCGGGCACGTCTTCCAATGTCACCTCAACCAGATTGAGCAGTTCCATCTTCTTGCTGATTGGCCCGGTCAGCGTGACAGTTTCGGAGATACCGCCTGCGCTAATAGTCAGGTCCACGGTTCGCGGGTCATTGTTGATGTCGGCGATTGCCACCTGCACGGTGATATCGGCCGTCTCCTGCGTTTCCGGAATAGCCAGGGTATTGGTGCTGGTCTGGTTGAACGCCGGAGTCTCCGCCACGAAGTTGTCGGGGTAGGTAAAGGTGGACCAGTTGGAGGCGTACTCCTCGGCCGTTGTTTGCGTCACATAAAGGACGAGGGCCCGCGGCAAATGATCCCGCTTCGCTCCCGGATACAGGAACCAGCGGCCCTTGACGAACGGACGGGTCAGTCGGGAAATGTCCAGATCTGCGCCCCACCAACTGACTGCCCCATTATCACCCAGATCCGTTACCGTCTGAATCTGCTCATAGGTCTTATTGGGGTAGATGAAGCGGACAAACTTGACGCCGGGATATGACTTGGCAGCCATCTGGCCGAAAAGAGCCGTCGTAGTCGAGGCGTTGGGGATGGTGATTTTGGACACCATGCGGGTGCGGTTGGGGCTGCCCATTCCCGTGCCTAGCAGGAAGGTGGTGGATGTGCCGACCGTCCCGTCAACGGGGGAGACGGGGCAGGCGCTGGGCGGTACAGCGTCGTATTCATAGGCGCCGGCATCGCAGTAGTCAGTCCCGTCATTGCCCACACCGGGCACGTCCACGCTGCGGATATAGCCCCGCTGGTCCGTGCCATCCACCGGCGCGGCTGCACAGCCGGCGACCGAGGCGATATCAATGGCCGGACTATCGGCGACGAGGGCATGGGTTTCTGTCGGGCCGCCGTTATTCTGCAGGGTAGTATCCAGAATGTCGGTCAGGGGGATGTTTTGATCGCTGGACGATGCATTGATGTCGCCGGAGGGAGTGAACCCGTAGAAAGCCTGTAAGTTAGTAAGGCCTGCGTGGGCAAAAACATTGGTGCCGTCGGTGTTGATCGGGCTGCCGTAATAAGCATAAATCTCAGCCCCTTGTTTGTGGCAGTGTTGCCGGAAATGACACTGCTGTTGATATCGAAAATGTTCCCGTAGGCAAAGACACCACCACCCTCCAGAGCTGTATTAGCCGTTATCGTGCTGTTGTTGATGGCAACGGTTGGGGACGCTGCCGCCGTTATATACATGCCGCCACCTTTCCTGTCGGCTGTATTACCGCTGATGGTGGTATTGGTGATGGTTGCATCCACATCTTTAAGAATTAGCCCCCACCATAATTGCCTGCATTCCGGGTGATGGCGCTGTCGTAAATGGATAATGTTCCACCGCCACTGAATATTCCGCCTCTATGACCGACGGAGCCATTATTGTCGATGGAGCTGGTTCTGATTTCCGTATTGCCGCTATACGTATAAATACCTGCACCATCACCTATTTTTGCAGTGTTCCCGCTGATGACCGAGTCGGTAATCACAACAGTCCCATGATTGTATATTCCACCGCCTGCAATAAGGGCGTAGTTATTGCTGACGGTGCTGCCGGAGATAGTGGCTGTACCGTTGCGGACTGCGATTCCGCCCCCCCGTTCGGACCCATTGCCTTTGGCTCTGTTATTGGTGACTGTGGACTGATTGAGGGTTAATGTACCCAGGGAGTAAACGCCGCCACCATCTGGTGCATAACCACCGGAAATTGTCACATTGTTGAGCGTCAGGTCGCCGATAGAATCCACATTCAGAATCCGGAAGTGGTCTGCGCCGCTGTCACGTACCAGGGCGGACCCATTTCCCTCAATAATGATTGGACTGGTAATGGTCGGTAAGGCGTTGTTTCCCGAAATGGAGGGCAGATCGTAATAGTCGTAAAAGGTATAGGTATTGCCGGATAGCGTTATGGTGTCGCTGCCCGCGCTGCCGGGGTCACAGTCGGCGTACGTGCCGGTCACATTGGCGTTGATGATGGCTTCGCTGAGGGAGCAGAGGCTGTCGCCGTTAATGGCCGGGATGTTGGTCTCCACAGTGATGTTGGCGGCGTGGGCGGCCGGCGCCTGGGCCAGCGCCAATAGCAGGGCTGCCCCGGCCACGGTAACGGCCGCTTTGCGGGTAATCCAGCGTCGCTTTTGCCGGGAGAGGCGTTGCAGTCGGGCGTGATACTCGACATACCGTTCAAGCCAGGCCGGATTGTGCTTCAGGAGCAGGCCGGCCAGCCAGTCTGTCGTTGGTTGGGTGTCGGTTTGTTGTGGGGATTTTGGGGCCATGTTCATGGATCCTTCCTAAGCTACCGGATCGGAAGCTCCCTTTTCAATTGTATGGCATCAGTCATTTGATGGCGTGGCATATCGTAGGGGAACCTGCGGGGTTTGTCAATCTAGATCGTTACCCTGTTACAAGGTGGTCAAGGGGCAACCAGTTGCCTGTTTAAGAAGACCCCGGATCTGCCCTCGCCAGAATTAGCGCAAAGGAGCGAAGATTGAGAAGTGCGGTG
>JAWKOY010000049.1:0-21270 GCA_041390945.1 Chloroflexota bacterium | reverse complement strand
TACGGTGAACGTCCTGATCCAGTAGCCAGATGTGCAGGTCCAGATTGCTGTCCAGCGGTGTGGTGCGAACGGTTAGCTGATCCCCGGCCACGCCTTCAAAGAACCAGGCATGGGCCTCCTGCCGTTGGAGCGTTTCCTGGCGCACATCCCCGTAAACAAGATCGCCGGCATCGTAGAAATTGGCAACATCCTGCCCACTCTCGTCAAGCGAAAGCGTGAAGGAGCCGCCCTGTTGGGAGAAACTCTGCACGAGGATGGCGTATTCTCCGCTGGCAGGCAGTTCAAAGCCGGAGATAAGTTCCGGGTCACCGCTAAATCCTTCATCCAGGGTGACGAGTTGTCGGCCGTCCGGCCCATAAAGTTCCAGTACCGGATCAAGCGTACTGGTGGTTGGCTCCACAACAATACTGACCCGCTGGCCGGAAGTGCCGCCAAATACCCAGTACTGCCGGCCCTGTGGCGAGAGTTCACCCTGAATTGCCTGACCGAACTCAATACGGCCGCCGGTGTTGTATTGCGGTAAATCGGACTGGACAAACGACAGGGTGTAACGGCCGTCATCCTGGAAGAATTCAGAAACCTCTACCAGGTAATTGCCGGGTTGCTCCAGAAGTATGTCGGTGACCGTCTCAGACGATCCGGCATAGCCGTTGTCAATGCGGGCTATCGTCTGCCGGTCAGGATTGTAGAGCGTCAGGGTCAGGTCCAGTTGCGGTTCTTCCGGTCGCAGGAAGAGGCTCGTGTACCGGTTGCCGGGCGCGCTGAACGTCCAGATATCATTAACTCCCTGTTCCAGGGTGGCCGTGACAAGGTCACGATCCCCCTCAAGTTGGCCGCGGACAATCACATCCTGATCAGCAGCCCGGCTACCGGGGCGAATGGCATGGACCCGGACGGTATCCAGCATGTCGTCAAACTGCCCGACCCTATCCGACCATTCCTCCTCTGCGGCACTTTGCAGGACGGCAATCCAGATAGGTGTATCACCTTCGTTTACCGGCTCCGGAGCGTAGACAGCGATACGGGTACGCAGCGGCACTTCATCCGGGATGTTCAACCCTACTGGTCTGCCCACTACCTCTACGGCAACGCCGGGTACGCCGTTGGCGGAAGTAAGAGGCGTAGGCCCTAAACCAGTGAAGCCTCCGGTATGGATTGAATGACCCAATTGGCAACATCGGCCGACAGATTTGTTTGGGCGGGCGGCTCAACAAGAAGCCCGGTGACGAGAGCGCCGTCAGAAAACGGTTTGATGCCAGCGCGCCCGGCCGGTACGCTCTGTACGCCGCCAGAAGTAAGTTAATGCCCAGCCGGTTGCCAACTGCCGGGCGGTAATTTCAGGTGACAGATCGATCCACGAGTCGGGGACCGTCAATGAGAGTGATGAACGGTCGTCGCCGACAGTCATCAGGTCATTTTCCGGTTCCGGGATAGGCAGAGACCGGCACGGTGGTTATCTCCGGCGGTTCGGCTGTGTCGGTCGGATCAAGGGCAATTTCGACTGTAGCTACATCCAGGGTAACGGCCGTGATCGCCAGTTCCGGTTCAACCGTAGCCTGCCCATTAGCATCAATTATTGTGCGACAGGAAGTGGTAGTAGCAGTTAACAAAAAGCCCAGAATAAGAACGGGCAAGTCAAGTTTCTGCATTGTGTTCCGGGGTTACGGGACTTGCCAGTTACTCCCCAGAATCACCAATATGTCGAAATCGCCATCGGGATTGCTGCCTGAGCTTACATTCAGGGGGAGGGATGTCCATTTTCTGGATCAAGAACTGTACCGTATACGGGTGGGAGCCGTAGTCGATAATCTGGGTAGAAGTGTAGGTGGCCGAATCAGCGTTATCAATATGGGTGACATTGACGCCTTCGCCCAGGAGATAATCCTGGGTTTCGCCGGCCAACTGAACGTCGGCGTCCCATTGTAAATGGCAACGCGAGCGTTCTCAGTTTCCATGAATTCCGGTAATGACTCGATCACCGGCGTTGGCACCGGCGCGGAGCAAATACCATCGCGCAGGGTGCGGATCTTCGCGGACGGAACCAGAACCTGCTGCCCGTCCGGGGTTGTTTCGTTATAGACGTAATCGTAATCAAGAACAACCATCTGGATGTTATCCAGGGGAATGTCCAGCCCCAGGCGTGCCAACTGGATGATCTGATCCAGTTCCAGGTTGGTATTTATATTGTCCCGCGACTGCCAATTGCGGTGCCCGCAGGAGGAGTTGGGGTAGATTGCTGAGTTCCGTTGCCTGATCGCGCAGCGCCAGGATCACCTGCTGCTGGCGACCGGCCCGATCGACATCATCGCCGAACGTGGCGCGCGTGCGAGCATACTTCAGCGCAGTTGCACCGTCCAACCGGTGCCGTCCGGCCTCAATGAAAAACGGATCATAACCGTAGCAGTTATCAGGATAGTCAGGATCGTCAATAGATTCAGGTACATCTACGACGATACCCCCCAAAAGATCCACAATGTCTACAAACGCCTGGAAGTCAACCGTGATGTAATAATCAACCGGGACGCCGATGAAATTCTCAACCGTCTCGGCTGCCAGTTGTGCGCCACCGCCGGGATAATCATATGCCTGGCCGTCAAAGTAAGCCTGGTTGATGCGGCCCACGCCATACCCCGGAATCTCTACCCACAAGTCGCGTGGTAACGAGAGAACCGAGACACGCTTGCTTACGGGATCAATCGAAGCCAGCATAATCGTGTCACTGTGTGTGGGCCCGTCCTCGTCGCAGCGCAGATCAACACCCATGAGCAGGATATTCACCTGTTCTGTACCCGACCAGGGTTCGACGGTTATTGCCTCCAGTTCGGCTTCCGGTGTACCGGCTGGGAGTGTGTCTCCTCCCGAAGTTTCCACCTGCACGCCGGGCGCAGGCTGGAAAGAAGGATCAAATTCAGCAACCTGGTTATCGGAGGGGGCCGCCATGGACCGGACCGTGCGGAATAACCAGATGGAACTGGTTATCAGGAAAACCAGCCCTACGATAGCGAGAAGCCCCAGTGCCCATAAAGGCAGTCGAACACTGGAATCTCGGCGGGGTCTAGGAGAATCAACTGACATTAAATAATAGCCTTGCGATCAAAGCACGGGGCATTATAACCATCGGTACACGTTTGGGCAATTTGCCTATGGGGACTTAAGTACTATTTTTAACCAGATCCACGGTTGGAATCCGGGTTCCCATCGGTGCCGGAGGCAGATGGTCTGGCTGAGCGATGACGTCGGTAAGCCGCATACCGTACGCGCGCCTCCGCCAACCAGTCGGTCAGGGCGGTCTCATTGGCGTCTTGCAGCAGACGTTTGAACGTGTCCAGATCGTCTTGATAATCATCAAGCGCCGCCAGAATTGCCGGACGATTGGTCATCAGGATATCAAGCATCATGCGCGTATCAGAACCGGCCAGCCGTGACACATCCCGAAACCCCGACGCGCTGATGTCCCACTCTCGCTCATCGGCAACGACACGCATTAAAGCGGCCGATACCAGGTATGGTAAATGGCTTACGGCTGCCACAATATGATCATGATCTCCCGGTTCCAGAAAGATAGGGTTTGCTCTGACGGTGGCGACCATTTCCAGCGCCAATGCTTCGGCATCCGGTGTCGTCTGCGGTGAACGGCAAAGAACGAATACCTGATTGTGGTAGAGATCGGCCGAAGCGGCCGCCAGCCCTGACGATTCCTTGCCACACATGGGGTGGCCGCCAATGGCCCGGATTGTGGGAGGCAGGGCATTCATGGCTGTGATGACAGCCTGTTTGGTGCTACCCAGGTCCATCACCATACAACCGTCAGGGCGCAAGGTTGGCAGGCGGGCCAACAGATTCAGAGTTGTCCGAACAGGTGTGGCAAAGACCAGCATGTCTACGTCGGTAATGCCCACGGCGAAATCATCGGTCACAGCATCTACAACGTTGTTTTGCTGCGCCAGCAGACGAACGGCCGGTTGGGGTTCGATGGCGACGAGGTGGGCGCAGTGACCCCGCAGGGCCATCGCCAGCGACCCGCCCATCAGACCCAGGCCGACGATTCCGATGCGTTGTTGAGCGAGTTTGGGGTCAGGCATGGTGGTTTAAAGAACATCCTTATGAGCCAGGCATTATACTGGATTGCCTTCCTCTTGTCCCCACGCGACCGGATGGCTAGCTTGCACGTCGATCCGCTTAAGGCTATCCTGTGAACGGTCCCTATAGGGCTAATCAGTCATCACCCAACTGATGCCGACCGGCAGGCAACACACGACTCGTCAAGGGAGGTTTAGATATGCCGTTTTTCATGGATCGCCACAGCATACAGGCAACACCCGAAGAGATTGCAGCCGCCCACGAGCTTGACCTGGCTACACAGGAGGAGTACGGGGTCAAGTTCCTTACCTACTGGTTCGATCAGGAACACGGGGAGGCCTTTTGCCTGGCGGATGCACCGGACGGCGAGGCGGTCAAGAATGTTCATGCACATTCACACGGCAACATCCCCACGGCCGTTGTTGAGGTTGATATGGATGAAGTACGCGGCTTCCTCGGTCGAACGACAGAACCGGAGCCCGGTGAAAACGACCCGCCGCCCTATGCCTTCATTGACAGTGCCTTCCGGGTCATCATGTTTACCGACATGCAGGATTCAACCGCCATGTCTATCAACCTTGGTGACCGTGAAGCCTTCCAGGTATTGGCAACCCACGATACTCTCTTGCGTGCGGAGATTGAGGCGCAGGATGGCCGCATTGTTAAGCATACCGGTGATGGATTCCTGGTGGCGTTCACCCAGGTGGATCAGGCGCTCAAGAGTGCCATTGCCATCCAGCAGGCTTTGGCAGCCTATAACCCGGAGCACGCCGATCGGCCGATCCATGTGCGAATTGGATTGAATGCCGGTGTGCCGGTGGAGCATAACGGCGATCTGTTTGGGATGACCGTGCAACTGGCTGCCCGCATCTGTGCCCAGGCCAACGCGGGGCAGATATTGGCGACGGGCATTATTCACGAGCTTTGCCAGGATCCGTTGCTGCTCGCCCGCTACCGCGAAGTCGGTCGCGTGCCGGCCAAGGGTTTTGTCAGCGCGGTTAACCTCTTTGAAATCGAATGGCGTAATGCGTAGCCTGCAACCGGGCTTCTGATGGGACCGTCCGCTTGCGAGTTGTTCCGGCCCAATCAATCTCGAACCGCCTGTCAAATCAACTGCGGAAATTGTCGTTCACTGGGGACAGTGTGTTACAATTCGCCCAACTAAACGCAGATTAAGTCAACGCGCCATGCGCCGAAGGATATCATCTGCCTGTACTAAAAATGTCCGCCACACGGAGGTCATACAGGCGGCAAAGTTGATATCATTCACCGATGGTGTGCTGGTTCCCCTGTTAACAACATCCCTGAAATTCTAAACGACCGGCTTGTTTGGTAAACGCCACTCAAATGATCGAGATGGCGACCCGGTTTGCTAGGAGTAGTCGTCATGAGCAACGATTTTATTTTTCGTGGAAGTGTAAATGAGTTGGACCCGGAACTGGCCGGGCTGCTGGACCGGGAGGAAAAGCGGCAGGGTTCAACCATTATCCTCATTGCTTCGGAGAGCCAATCGCCCGACGCAGTGAGCGAAGCCTTGGGCAGCGCCTTTGACAATATCTATGCCGAGGGATACCCGCGTGAAGAGAGCCGCCGCCAGACGGAAGCCGAGATACTTGATGTCGAAGCGGAACTGGCCTACTACCGCCGCAACGGCGACCCGCGCTACTACAAAGGTGTAGAGTATGCCGACATATTGGAAGCGCTGACCCGGCGACGCGCGGCCGAACTTTCGCGGCTAACGGCGTAACGGCCGACAATCTATTTGTCAACGTTCAGCCGCTTAGTGGCGCACCCGCCAACAGCGCCGTCTACACCGCCCTCCTGCAGCCCGGTGATACGATTATGGGGCTGAACCTCAATGACGGCGGCCACCTGTCCCACGGCTCTCGGGCCAACCGATCCGGAAAGATCTATACCAGCGTGCCCTATTTCGTCAATCCGGAAACCGAAATGCTGGATTACGAAGTCATTCATGAATTGGCGCTGGAGACACGGCCGAAGATCATCGTGGCCGGGTACTCGGCTTATCCCATGCTGATCGACTGGCAGCGTTTCCGGCAGATCGCCGATGAAGTCGGCGCTTACCTGCTGGCCGATATCGCCCATATCTCCGGATTAGTGGCGGCCGGGGTACATCCCAGCCCGATTGGCATTGCCGATGTAGTCTCGACCACCACGCACAAGAGTCTGTGTGGACCGCGCGGGGCGATGCTCATGACCCACCGCAAGGACCTGGCGAGGAAACTCGACCGGGCTGTTTTCCCCGGCGAACAGGGCGGCCCGCACCTGAACACCATTGCCGCGCTGGCTGTGGCGCTCAAACTGGCTAATACAGAACAATTCCGGGAACTGCAAAAACGCATCGTTACCAACGCCTCACGCCTGGCCGAGAAGCTTCAGGAGCACGGGCTGCGTGTGGTGGGTGGCGGCTCCCAGAATCACCTGTTGCTGGTCGACACCAAGAGTGTCGTTGCCGACGGTGTTGAACTCTCCGGGGATATGGCGGCCCGCATTCTGGACCTGGCCGGTATTGTGGTCAATCGCAATACCATCCCCGGCGACAAGGGTGCGCTCCATCCGACCGGTATCCGCATCGGCACCGTATGGATCAGCCAGTTGGGCTTTGGTGACGCCGAGGTGGACTTGCTGGCTGAGGCGATGGCGACAGTGTTGAAGGGCTGCCGGCCCTTTACCTACATGGGTATGGGCGGCAAGGAACTGGTACGCGCCAAAGTGGATTATGACGCCCTGCAAAAAGGCCGGGCCATTGTCCGGCAACTGCGCGGTGTGACGGTTCCCGATCCGGCAAGTCCGGTAATTTCTGTTCGCGGCGCGGACTCCCCGGCTTTCCTTGATGCGGCACTAACGAGCGACGTGGCTGCACTGACTGACGGTGCCGGTCAGGCTACGCATCTGTTTGGGCAGAGTGTTGATCTGGATGCCGGTCTCCACCGGGTGGATGCCGGTTATTTCCTGCTGCGCTTTGCCACACCGGCGGCCGCCGCTGAAGCGGCCGATTGGCTGCGAGCCCTGTCTGACGGATTTGTCCGCTTTGATGACGTTTTTGCCCGGCTCTCCGGGCCGGTTGTGGTTGAGGCTGCCCCGGACAATGTCGGTGATGCTTTTGGGAATGGTGAGGCGGCGATTGCCGGAACCAAGCCCTATTTCATCGGCATGGAACAGGTACCGGGAAACGGCCAAGCCCTGCCATCCTTCACATGGGAAGAACCGGCCGATCCGCCGATGCTGACGACGGCGTTGCATGAAACCCACAAGGCAATGGGCGCGCGTATGGTACCGTTTGGCGGATACGACATGCCGGTCTGGTATACCAGCGTCGGCGAAGAGCACAACGCGGTTCGCCAGACGGCCGGGTTGTTCGACGTCAGCCACATGGGGGTTTTCGACGTCACCGGTCCGTATGCGCTGGAGCTGTTAAATACCCTGACGACCAATGATGTCTCCGCCCTGGAAATAGGGCAGTCGCATTACACCTACCTCCTCCTACCGGACGGCCAGGTCGTGGATGACCTGATGATTTACCGCACGGGCGAGGAAACGTACATGATGGTTGTCAATGCCTCTAACAATGACAAGGACTGGGCCTGGATCAATGCTGTGAACGAGGGGCGCGTCCTGATTGACCCGCAACGGCCGTTTGCCCGCGTGCAGCACCCGGCCCGCGTCCGCGACCTGCGAGATCTCCAGCACGGGGACGACTGCCGGGTGGACATCGCCCTGCAGGGACCCAATTCGACCGACATCCTGATCGCCCTGTCCGAGGCGGATCCTGATTTCGCGCGGACAATCAAGGCATTGCCCTGGGCCGGTGTGATGAAGGCCACTATCGGCGGGTTTGACCTGGTGATTTCGCGCACCGGCTACACCGGGGAGCGCGTGGCCTACGAGTTGTTCATTCATCCTGAGCGCAGCGTGGCCTTTTGGAACGCATTACTGGCGTCCGGCGAAGCCTACGAGCTGAAGCCCTGCGGCCTGGCGGCGCGGGACAGTACGCGTACCGAGGCCGGACTGCCGCTCTATGGACACGAACTCTCCGGCTCGAATGGCCTGAATCCGGCCGACGCCGGGTTTGGTAGCTATGTGAAGGTGTGGAAGCCGTTCTTCATCGGCCGGGAGGCGTTCATTGCCCATGAAGCCGACCGTGACCGGGTGGTGGTGCGCTTCCGCATGAACGAGAAAGGCGTGCGGCGGCCGGAGACCGGCGACCCGGTGCTGGATCGGCGCGGGAAGGTTGTCGGGCTGGTGACCAGTTGCGCTATTGACAGCGAGGGGTATTTGCTGGGTCAGGCCGTTATGCCACTGGAGATGAGCGCGCCGGATACACCGGTGTCCATCTACCAGCTTGGCGGCGGCCAGCGGCCGATCAAGGGCGTTGAAGGCTTTAAGGAAGGCAGCCGGCTGCCCACCCCTGACGGGGCGACCGTACTGACACGATTCCCCCAACGCAAGAAGTAATCACTGACCTGGCAAGTCTTGAAACGAGCGAAGATCAGCCGACCTGTCAGGTCTGAATACACTTTGTGCAAGTTGACATGCATTTATCGAAAGGGTACGATTACCAATCACCCGCACTGCAGGAGTAAGCGATGCGTCGCGAAGTGTTAACCTGGTCTGATGTAGACAAGCTAATTGATTATCTGGTCCCCAGATTCGTGGGCGCTTTGATTCCATGATGATTATCACCCGGGGTGGTATCGTTCCGGGCGGTATGCTGGCCGAAGCGCTGGACATCACCTATATCCTGACGGCCTCGGTGCGTTTTCCGGCCGATTTTCCCGGACTCCAGACGCCGGAGCAGATTAAATACGCCATCCCGGAATTCCTCCAGTTCCCGGATAATGAGGTGCTGGAGGGCCGGCGTATCCTGGTGGTGGATGACGTCTGGACGAAAGGCCGCAACAGCCTGACGGTTGCCAATCGCATTGATGCGGCCGGTGGTATACCGGAAATTTGCGTAATGCACTACAAACCGGCCTACTCGCTCTATCCGGGCCATGCGCCCCATTACTACGCTGCGGTAACCGATGCCTACATCATCTATCCGTGGGAGTTGGATCGCGGCCCGGAGGTGTTGGGGGCCTGGAACTAGGGCGTTTTTCGGTGTGGGCATGAGTGCCCGCTTAGCTCCGGGCGACATACACACCGGGACGATTGACCCGGCGATTTTCACCTGTTACCATTCTCGCGTTTAATAATTGATATGCTCATGCGACCGGTGATCACTGGGTCCCTGGCGGCAGAAGCCGTCGAACCGTGTCAGGGCCGGAAGGAAGCAGCACTAAGACGTATCTTTTGGGTGCCCAGGATAACCTGGTCGGTCACCGGTCTCATGAGCATATCGCCTCCGCGAGAACATGCCTTTATCCCACGCGACCCGGTCGCATCCCTATCTTCCCTTTTTACTTGTCCTGAGTCTGGTAATGACGGCGCTGGTTTCAGCTTGCCGGCCCACGACCCAGACCTATACGATTGATGACGGTGGTGTGGAAACCATCGTCGAAGGCCGGTTTGATACCGTCGCCGGGGCAGTTGCCGCAGCGGGGATTACCCTGGAAGCGGATGACATCGTGCAGCCGGACCCGGATGCAGCCGCCGACCCTGATACCCCCATCCAGATTGATCGCGCGACAGAGGTCGTAGTTTTGCGCCTTGACAGCCGGGAGAGCTACCGGACCCACCAGACCACACTGGCGGATTTCCTTCAAGAGATTGATCTGTCCCTGCAACCGGGCGAGCGACTGTTGGCCGACGGCCGTCCGCTTGATCCGGCGGAGTTTGCGTCGGCAGCGGTGCCCGAACAGATCGTCATTGACCCCTACAAAACAGTGACTCTGGTGGAGAACGGGGAAAGCCGGTCTGTGCGAACGGCCGCGTCCACGGTGGGGGACGTTCTGGCCGAAGTGGATATCACGGCCGGGCCGTACGATACGATTACGCCGGATGCGGATTCACCGATCACGCCGGAGATGACCATCATCGTTGAGCAGGCTGCGCCCTACCGGATCGTGGCCGATGGGGAAACCGTCGAGACGAACAGCCCCCACACCGTGGTTGAGGAGGTCGTGACGGATGCCGGGGTGACGCTTGGCGAACTGGACCGCACCCAGCCCGACCGGACGGCCGAAGTTCAGCCCGGCGACATGATCCAGGTGATCCGCGTGGTCGAGACGTTTGAAACGGCCGATGAGCCAATTGCCTACGAGACGGTTTATCTGCCCGACGACACCATGCCCCTGGATACCCAGGCGTTCACCAGCGCCGGGTCATCGGGCATCCTGCGCCGCCAGACGCGCATTGTAACCGAAAACGGCGTCGAGATAACCCGCGAACCGGCCGGGGAGTGGGTAGAGCAGGAGCCGGTCAACGAGGTCATCAGCTACGGTACGCAGATCACCATACAGACGATGGACACGCCGGACGGCCCGATTGAGTACTGGCGTGTTGTCAATATGCAGGTGACTTCCTATACGCCGACCAGCGCCGGCAAACAGCCGGGCGAGCCGGGGTATGGCATCACGGCCAGTGGTGTTCAGGCCGGTAAGGGCGTGGTGGCGGTGGACCCCACCGTGGTGCCGTTCCGGTCCAATGTCTATGTGCCCGGCTATGGCGTGGCCTTCGCCGGGGATACCGGCGGTGGCGTGAAGGGCCGTTTCATTGACTTAGGCTACAGCGACGATGACTACGAACACTGGCACGGCTATGTAGATGTCTACTACCTGACGCCCGTCCCTTCGGCCGACAAGATCCGTTACATCCTTCCCTAGCGCGCAGGCAAATACTGCACCCGTTTGGGCGAACGGCCGAAAGCGGGTACGATCTTTATCGCAGTGTGGACAATCCGTCCCTGCGAGCCAAACCATGATACATCCCAAACAACTCCTGAGCCGGTACGGCATTGAGCCGAAAAAAAGCCTGGGGCAGAACTTCCTGTTCGATGACGGACTGCTGGAAAAGATTGTCCAGGCGGCCGATCTGACGGCGCAGGACGACGTGCTGGAGGTGGGGCCGGGCCTGGGAGCCCTCACGCGGCAACTGGCGATTCAGGGCGGTCGGGTGGTAGCCGTCGAGTTGGACCAGCGCCTGCTGCCGGTGCTGGAAGATGAACTGGCCGCCTTCCCCAATGTGGAACTGGTCCATGGGGATGTTCTGGGTCTGGACCCGGCCGACTGGTTGACGCCCCCTATATAGTTGTCGCCAATGTTCCCTACTACATCACCGGGGCTATCCTGCGCCAACACAGGTGGGCATCCCCAGCCACAGCGACTGGTCGCGGCTGTCCAGAAAGAAGTTGCGGACGGCTGACGGCTGAGCCACCCAACATGAGCCTGCTGGCGGTCAGTGTGCAGTACTACGGCCGGGTCAACCGGAACAGTACGGTGAAGGCCGGGGCGTTCTGGCCGCGTCAGGTGAATTCGGCCGTCATTCGCATTGATGTGGATAACACGCCCAGCGCAAAGACGAGGCCGCGTTCTTTCGCGTGGTTCGCGCGGGGTTCAGCGAAGCGCAAGCAACTCAAGAATAACCTCAAGCAGTTGGCTGATAAGGCGACTATTGACCGCGCGCTGGAAGATGCAGGAGTAGACGGCCGTCGCCGGGCCGAACGCTTACGCTGGACGAATGGCGGGCATTGGTCACCGCCCTGGCCGATCTCAATATTTAACACCTGCTATAACTGCGGGCAGTATCACGCGGATAAAGCAATTGACCCGGATGGACCGTTTGCCGTTTGCCCGGAATGTGGCTACCGGCACCCTTTTCGTCAGCTACCCCTGCTGCTTGTCGGCGGAGCCAGTGGCGCGGGCAAATCGTAGATTTGCAGTCAACTGGCCGGTCGCGTAAACGGCGTCGTGCTCGAATCGGATATCCTCTGGCGACCGGAATTCAATACCCCTGAAAATCAATATCGTGACTTCTTCGAACTATGGCTGCGGATGGCAAAGAATATTAGCCAGTCGGGGCAACCGGTTATTCTGTTCGGTGCGGGCTTCGCGGTGCCGTCCAATATGAAGCCCGTGCGTGAACGGCGATGCTTCCTCGACAAATCCACTATCTCGCGCTGGTTTGTGAGGATGATGTGCTGGCTGACCGCTTGCGGCGGCGTAGATCTGGCGAGCGGCACACGGTGATGACTTCATTGAGGCACGGCAGGCGTTTAATCGCTGGCTGCTTGATTATGATGAGGCATCGCAACCCTGTCGCGGATGAGCACGACTCATGCGGCGCTGCCCGAAACCGTTTCGGCCGTACAGGTGTGGGCAGACTCCATCCTGACGTGAGGCCCGGCGAACCGGACCCCACGCCACAGTTACTTTATTGAGCGTCGTCCTCTACTTCATCGGCTCGTCGCCGTTCAGAACGTAGCGATGAGGGCCGTCACTACACCAGACCAATCAACCCCCCAGCAACCATAGCCCGGTTGTCGCCTGCGGGCTGGCCGGCGTGGGTTCAGGGACGGTTGTGTTGATGGTGTCAGTCCTCGACGCATCCTCTCCGGTTCGGCCACCGCTTCCGGTGTAGCCTGTTCCACAGCCGTTTCGGTGGGGACCGTCGGTTCAGGCGCCGCGACTACGGCTGATTCCTCAGGTGCCGCTTCCGGCAGGACAAAGACAACCGTTGTCCACGCCCGGCCTGGTAAAGGTGCCGTGTCCGGGTCAAACGTGGCAGTCCGCACGACAGCATCGGCCGATTCGGCCAGTATCCAGTGCAGGACCAGTTGCAGGCGACCAGCGATTCCTCTGTGAACAAGCGATTCCGGTCGAGGGCGTTGAACAGAGGTAACAATCAGTTCGTTGTTCGGGTCCAGGTCCGCGCCGTCCATGTCGGACAGGCTCATGACAATCGCGCCGGGGATTTGGTCGAGGCCCGGTGTTGTGGAATTGCAGGCGGGCCTGCGTCGTCGGCCGTCTGCAAGCCCGGAAAAGCGGTGACCCGGCACGAATCTGGGCGATCTCCTGGAAATAGGCTGCTGCGGCAGCGGCGTCCTCCGGGCTGGGGCCAGGTCCGGGTTGCCCAGCCAGTTCGGCCATCACCGGCCACATGCTCTGGTTGTCGGTCGCCGAGGGCAGGCCTCGCGTCCCCAGTTGGTTGTCTGCCCTCCAGTCAATGGCGTTGAACCAGTCGCCGGAATTATGGCTGTTGCGGTCAGCGACTTGAGCGCAGCGCCAGATCATCGGCCGCCTGGAAGAAGGGCACGCCCTGGCTGAACATCACGAAGCTGTTACCCAGGTTCTGCATCCGCACCCGGTCGGCCGTGGATGTGGTCAAGGGCGCTTTGTACTGGATGGCGTCAAACAGCGTCTCGTTGTCGTGCTTGGATACGTAGGCGATATTCTCCTGCGGATCGGCCGTATAGCCGGCGGGGGAACCGTTGTAGGCTACCATCCGGCCGGTTGTGGGCTCGCCGCGCGCGCCGATAAACTCATAGTCAGCCAGATTGCCGGCCAGCCCCAGACGGACGAGATCGGTCGTGTCCAGCAGCTCCGCAAACTGTGCGCCTTGCGGCCGTTGTTCCACCTCATTAGGCAGCACATACAGACCGTTAACAAAGCCCTGTTCCTGCTGGCCGTCGAACGGACTGCCGCCGCGTGCTGCGTCGCGGAGCCGGTCGTTGAATGTCCCGATGCCTGTCCCGGCCATATTGAACTGGGTGGCGTTGACGCCGCGCTGATCGTTGGCGACCTCACCGAAGTCCCAGCCCTCGCCATAGACATAGATGCTGGGGTCGATGGTATCCAGCATGTCCCGCACGGCCAGCATATCATCCTTCATGTGATGGCCCATCAGGTCGAACCGGAAGCCCTGGATACCGTACTGTTCGACCCAGGTCTGGACCGAATCCACCATTAGCTTGCGCATCATGTTGTGTTCGGTAGCCGTATTCTGGCAGCAGGTGCTTGTTTCCACGCGGCCGGTGTCGCTGAGACGGTGATAGTAACCGGGGACGATCTTGTCCAGTACCGAGTTATCCGACTGGCCGCTGGCGTTGGTATGGTTGTAGACCACATCATTAACCACGCGCAGCCCCATGTTGTTCAGCGCCATGACCATCTGGCGATACTCCAGAATACGGGCCACCCCGTCGGGGTCGGTGCTGTAGCTGCCTTCGGGCACGGTGTAGTGGAAGGGGTCATAGCCCCAGTTAAATCCGTCAAGCTCGCGCGTTTCGCCGATGATCGCCTGCGGTTCTTCGGAATCGGGCGGGAATCCGGATAGTTCGGCGGGGTCCGGATCGACACGTTCGGCCGCGTTCTCGTTGATGGTGGCGATGTCGAAGCTGGGCAGCAGGTGCAGGTGGTTCACCCCGGCCTGGGCCAGTTCCGCCAGATGGCGCGTGCCGTCGCTGTCTACGGCAAATGCGCCATACGTACCGCGCAGTTCTTCCGGCACGGTCTGATCATAGATGCTGAAGTCCCGCACATGGAGTTCGTAAACGACCGTGTCCTCAGGCGCGTTCAGGGCCGGTTGTTGGTGTCCGTCCCAGCCATCCGGCTTCAGATCCGCATCGGCCAGGTTAACGATCTGGCTGCGGGTGCTGTTCATGGACAGACTGAAAGAGTAGGGGTCGGTGACCCGGTTGGTTTCAATCGCACCGGTCGTGGGCGCGAAAACGCTCACCTCATATTCGTAGTACTGACGGTCCCAATCCGCCTCGCCGGTCACGCTCCAGACGCCGGTATCCGGGTCAACCCGCATGGGGATCGCCTCCGGTTGGGTGTCCGGGTTCGAGTCGGCGTAGAGCAGGAGCCGGACGCGCTGGGCTGTCGGCGCCCAGACACGCAGGGTCGGTACGCCGTCCTCATAAGTAACGCCCAATGGCCCATCGTAGGTATAGAGATCGTCCAGAACGCCGGGGATTTGCAACCCGGCCGCGTTCAGTAACCCCCCGGCCGCGTCGGCCGACGATACAGCCACCTGACCCTTCAGGGCGATACGCACCTTGTTCAGGTCTTCGGGGGCAATGCGCAGAGCCGTGTAATCCGCCAGATGGGGGTACCTGGCGACCACATCTTCCGGTAACCCATTCGGGTCAACACTGAGGATCAGGCTGTCGCCGCCGGTAATGCCGTCGAATGACTGGCTCAGAGTGCCGCCGGTCGGGCTGTAGTGTAGCCGGTATGTCTCGTCGTCGCTGGGTTCAATGTCCCAGGCGATGGTATCGGCCGTTACCCAATGGGCGGTTGCTTCCTTGATGTTGCCGGCGGGGCCGCCGCTGCCGATTCGTATATTCATAAGCTGTGAGTTGCTGTCCCAGGCAAAGGTTACGATCGAGCCGTCTTCAGCCACTGTAAAGGTGTAATCATCACCGGCCGGTGTTCCATCGGCCCCCAGGCTCTCTTCGGCCGATGGGCTAACAACCACGCGCGCCGTGTAGTCCCCGGCCGGAATGGCATCGGTCATTGTGGAGTATACGCCGCTGCCGGACGGGTCCTGTAGCCACGTACGCAGACAGTTGGGTTGGCTGTCGGTCGCGCAGCCGATTTCATCCTGAAAGCTGCCGATAGCAACCGGTATCTGACTGTTTACATCGTCGGTCACCCAGCCGGTCTGGGTGGAGAACAGGAAGGTAACCGGGGTTTCCTCGGCCAATGACAGGGGGATGTTAGCGCCGCCGGGGTCGCCGTTCAATCCGAAATTGACGTCCCAGGTCCCGTTGAGGGCCGCCTTGTACTCGTAATCTCCGGCCGGGATGGTGAAGGTATTGACCCATACCTGGCCTTCCTCGTCAAAGACAAGGCCGGTTTCGGCGCAGTCGGGCATCCAGTCACCGGAGCACCCCAGTTGGGACTGGATGGTGCCGGGGATAACAACGGTGTCCGGCTGGCCGACGGCCGGAGCAGGCAGACCGCCACCGGTAGAGGCAGTGGTTGGCGCCTGGTTGGGATCACCGGTGCTGATGGTCAACAGGTGAGCTTCCGAATCGTAGGTAAAGATAGCAGCTTCTTCTTCACCGACGGAGAACGGGATATTCGGGCCGTCGGCCGTGCCGTCGGCCCCGTAGTTTTCATCCCAGCTCTGGTTGTAGGCGACCTTAGCTTCATAATCCCCGGCAGGAATGTCGGCTGTGATGAAGACATATCGGCCGTCGCCGTCCGCGTCCGTCAGCAATGACAGTAGACAGTCCGGTAGCCAGTCACCGGGGCAGCCAATCTCATCCTGAAAATCACCGGCGACGTTGGCAAACAGGCTGTTGATGTTGTCGCTGACCCAGCGGGTTTTGTGGTCGTACCAGAAGGTAACCGGGCCATCCTCAGGGACCTCCGGGCGATATTGGGGTCGTAGTATTCGGCGTGAAGGCCGTAGTTATCCGCCCAGCCTTTGTTTAGGGCAGCTTTGTATTCATAGTTATCGGCCGTCAGATCAAACGTCCCCAGCCATAGATCATCTTCGGGATCACAGGTGAGAATGCCCCACAGTCGGTAGTTCCAGTCGCCGGGACAGCCGAGCTGGGATTGCATCGTGCCGGGCAATGGCGACAGTTCCGGTTGGGGATGCCTGCCGCTGCGTTGGGCCAGAACGGTTGAGTGCCCGGGCCAGCGCGCCACCGCCAGTATGGTCAGATGAGTAGTTTCCTGCGGAGTTAGACAGGCTAAAGTGCAGATGTTTCATGGGAAATCCTTGTGGGGTTAAGCCGAAATACGAAACATGACAGCGCCTATTGTGTCAAAAATCCGGGGAAGTTGCCACTGATTTACCGCGTGGCGCAGGTCTCCTGCCGCACCGCGCGTCAGACAGAGGTTCAGTCATCCCCGACTGAGCCATTGCTGGGTTGATATTGCGCCAGCCGTGGACAGCGCCTGCCAGGGGTCGTACACGGTCTGGCCGTCATGGGCGCTTTCGCGTGGTGCGCCCCCGGTGCCGGCCAGTGCCCTGAATGCCGCCGCAGCGATCCATTCGCTGCTGATCACCTCGTCCGGCTGCCAGTCCGGCAGGTGATCGGCCATGGCTGGTTGTAGTTTGCCCGGCCAGGAAATCCGGGTGAGTCAGGATGTCGCTCAGGTAGGGGATATTGCTGTTACCCCCCAGATGATCGTCTCATGAAGCGCGCGCCGCATCTGGTGAATCGCTTCGTCGCGGTCCCGCCCCCAGGTGATGAGCTTGGCGACCATGGCATCGTAGTAGCGTGTCACGGCTGATCCTGTTTCAATCCCGTCATCCACCCGCAGTCCCGGCCCCACCGGACGCTCGTACAGAGCGATCTCGCCGATGGAAGGCAGGAACCCGGCCGTTGGGTCCTCGGCATAGATGCGGCATTCAAGCGCGTGGCCGCGCTGGGTAATGTCGCTCTGGTCAAACGGCAGCGGCTCCTCGGCGGCGATCCGCAAACGCCACGTTGCCAGATCGAGTCCGCTGACCAACTCGGTGACCGGATGCTCAACCTGCAGGCGCGTGTTCATCTCCAGCGGGCGAGACCGTCGCCGTCTACGATGAATTCCACCGTGCCGGCATTGGTGTACCCGGCTGATTGGGCCAACCGGACGGCCGACGCGGCCATGGCCTGCCGCACGGCCTCATCGGTAATGACCGGCGTGCAGGGCTTTCCTCAATGATCTTCTCTGGTGGCGGCGCTGGATGGGAGCATTCACGCTCAAAGAGATGGAGGAGCCGGCCGTGGTGGTCACCCAGAACCTGAATCTCCACGGATCTCGCGGAAATATTTTTCCAGCAAGATATAGTCATCGCCGGTAAGGCCGACTGGGTTTTCATGGGCCGCCTGCAAACTGTCACGCAAATTTGGCTGCCGACTGACAACCTGCATTCCCTGGCCCCCGCCTCCGGCACTGGCCTTGATGAGCACCGGGCGCCCATCTGTTCGCAGCCGTGGTCAGTTCGGCGTCCGATAATCCCGCACCGTCCACGCCGGGCACAACCGCGCTGACCGGCTTCACCTGCTAGGGTCCGTGCGGCCGCCTTGCTACCCAGCGCGCGCATGGCTTCCGGTGATGGGCCGATAAAGACGATCTTGCGCCGTACAGGCCGCGGCAAAGTCTGCATTTTCGTTTCAGGAACCCGTAGCCGGGATGGATAGCGTCTACACCGTGGTTGTTGGCAATGGTGAGGATGGCTTCCTGGTTGAGGTAGGTATCGGCTGCGGCAACGCCGGGTAGCTGATAGCTCTCGTCTGCTTCCCGCACCCAGGGGGCCAGCTCGTCCACATCCGGCTGAGTAGACGGCCACGGCTGAAACACCCAGCTCATGGCAGGCGCGGATCAGTCGCCGGGCGATTTCGCCGCGATTGGCGATCAATACCTTGCGAAAGGGAGGAGCGTCCATGCTTGCCATTATCGGTGCTGGATGGAATCAGGTCAACAGATTGTCCCGTACCTGCTGCAAGATGTCCGGCGTGACGCCACCCATGCGCGAGAGGTATTCGCGCACCGAGCCGTAACGGCCGCGTACATGGGTCAATGCGCCGAGGATAGTACGTGGTTCGGCCAGGAAAAATGGTTGCAACTGGATTCGTCGAAACCGAGCGAGAACAACCGGACCATATCCTTGGCGACCTGCCCGGCAAACTGTTCGTGCCAGTAGTTGCTCTGGCTGTAATCGGCGGCAATGGTTGCATCATCTACCCCCAGCGCCGCCAGCAGGAAGGCAATGGCGATGCCGGTCCGGTCCTTCCCGGCTGTGCAGTGAAACGACCAGGGGCAGATTGACCGGGTCAGCCAGCAGACGAAGATTCACCGAAGACGTCGCCGTTCTGGTCAATCATTAGATGCGTGTAGGCTTCCTGCAGACTTCCTGTAAGCGATTGCGTTTCAGAAAAGTGTGACCGTTTGCCGGATGCGACTTCACCTTCCCGCCCACCGGGATGTGGCGGTAAATTGTGCCCGGCGGCAGCCGGTCGGGATGTTCATCAGACTCGATCCGGAGCGCAGGTCACAAGAGATGCGCAGGTCCAGGTTGGACAGGTAAGCCAAATCTTCATCCGTCAGACCATACAGCGAACCGGAACGGTAAACACGGTCCCAGCGCACGGTTCGGCCGTCCTGGGTCCCATAGCCGCCGATGTCGCGGAAGTTGATGCCACCTGCAACGGCAGGACGCGCTCGGCTACCAGCAACTGCCGCCGTCGGCCGGTTCGCCCCGGAACTGAAGTCAAAGGAAGAACGGCCGTTGGGCAGGGTCCGGGGAGGGTGTTGTTACTGTGTGCTCGTCCCCCGGAACCTGAATCAATGGGGTTGTGCGATCAATCGTTTCCGGGGATAGGCCGAGGTAGACGTAACCGCTCTCGCTCGGCGTCCACTGGATCAGCAAGCTCCCGTCGGTTTGTCGCTCTACTGAGGCTTCAACGGGTAGTGCTTCGGATGAGGGCGGCACTTTGGGTGATAACGTCATGGTAAGCGCATTCGCAGGGGGTGCAAGTAGAAAAATCTACCGTCCGGCCAACCACCGTTCAAAGGAACTCTGCGATTCACGATGGCGTGCCGCTAGTAAGGCGATGAGGGGATTAATTCGTCCAGGCTCTCCAGAAAATGATGTCGCGTGCATCACTGTCTTCAAATACCCGCCAATTACGCTGTCTTTTCGCCGGTCGCAACAGACGCGGGTACCAATCCAGAGGAACAGATACAACCCGCCGTCCTTGACCCGCACAGATGAACATGTCGTCGGAGGCACTCAACGCTTTCTACACGAGGCTGAATGTCAATCGTTGCAATACTCATACCACATTTCCAGAAACAGGGCGATCTCTCTCAACGATTCGCCGCGTCCCAACAACTTCCGTCGAGAGGCCACGGTTTTTCCTGAAGCCGGACCGGCTCCAGCCAGAATTTGGCGCTGGGAGCCGACCGTTCTCACTCTTTGCTAAATGAATGTGAGGTGGTTCTATACAGTCATATAAAACAAAATAACAAAGATATCCACCTATGCGTACGGTCTGGCATTAACCATCCTTCTACTTGAGATTATAACCACTAAAAATTCCGAGCGCATTCCCCTTAAATCCGGGAGGCGCGTCTATTGGCATAGTGCTCAACGCATGTTACTCTCTCGAATCGGGAACTCAGCTTATGCACACTGACTTCACCCACATTTCTCCAGAGCCCAACTCCCATTATCGGCATTGTCGGCGGCGTCGGACCGTACGCCGGGCTGGACCTGCAGCAGAAGATTCTCGAACAGACAATCGCCGTGCGTGATCAGGATCACCTGCCGGTGATCGCCGTTTCCTGGCCCGATGCAATTCCCGACCGGACGGCGTACTTGCTGGGCGAAACGGCTGACAATCCCGCCGGACCGCTTCTGGCGCAACTGGCGCTCCTCAGCCGGATGGGGGCAACCGTAGCCGGGATTCCCTGCAATACAGCCCACGCTGCGCCCATCTTTGACGTCGTTGAAGCCGGAGTGGCGCAGTTCGAACGGCCGTTGCGCCTTGTCCACATGATCCGCGAGGTGGCTGCTTACCTGCAGAAAGCCTATCCCGACGTGCAGCGGGTTGGCGTCCTCTCCACGACCGGCACCTACCGGGCGCAACTCTATCCCGGCATTCTGGAACCACTGGGGTTTGGTGTGGTGGCGCCGGGCCGGGAGATGCAGGAAACGTTAGTTCACCCGGCAATCTACGATCCCGATTACGGCATCAAGGCCAATGGTCAGGCGACAGAACGATCACGGGCGGATTTGCTGGCGGTTATCGCGGCGCTGCAGGAGAAGGGCGCCCAGGCGGTGGTGCTGGGATGTACCGAGCTGCCGCTGGCTTTCCCGGAGCGAGAGGTGGCAGGGCTGCCGCTGGTGGACCCGACGCTGGTCCTGGCGCGGGCGTTAATCAGGGTAGCGGATGCGGTGCGACTGCAAGATTTGTAGCCCTTCAATCCTCCTTCAACACTGACTGATCCCCACTTCTTTACACGATCTTCATATCTGCTCCACATCCCCTTCACTCCCCCAACGCAAACTAAGGCCCATGGGAGTGACGTATGATTGAAAACCAACCACCGACATGGAAAGACCGCATCCTGTCCACCGGCGTCCCCGCGGATGACCGGGGCCGGATGCGGGCTGTCGCTAACAACCTTATTTTGCATCTGCACCCGACCAAAGTCCCGGAACCGGCCCTGCGCTGGACCTATACCTGGGGCCTGGGCGGTATCTCGGCGCTTCTGGTGATGCTGCTGATCATCACCGGCGTGTTGCTGATGTTCCGCTATGACGCCAGCATTGAGCGCG
>JAWKOY010000048.1:0-26237 GCA_041390945.1 Chloroflexota bacterium | reverse complement strand
ACCCGTGTTACCCTGTTATCGTGCTCGAAACGGCTGTGAACTCCTTTGTCCTGCGCTTTGTCCAGGAATCGGCCACCTCCGACGGTGAGCCTGAAGCCGATTGGCACGGCATCATCCGACACGTTCAAAGTAACACCGAACTGCGTTTTGTCCAGATTGACGAGGCACTCGCTTTCATTGCCACTTATGTGCCGCTACAGCAGGCTCCCCTACCCAAAGGTCCGGCTGATAACGGATAGGAAATACAGACCAAATGCCTGAGACAGATCAGACCGTAGGAATTGTTAGCGTCGGAACCTATTCACCGGAATCCTACCTCACCTCGGCCGATATTGCTGAGCTAAGTGGGTATGAGGAATGGGTAATCCGCGAAAAGCTGGGGATCAACCGCAAATTTGTCGGTGGGCCTGATGATCACCCCAATGAAATGGGGATCAAGGCCGCTCAGGATTGCCTGGCCTATGCTGATGTGGACCCGCTTGATATTGACGTTGTTCTCTGTACGACGGAAGAGTGGCGTGAATATTTCCTATGGACGTCCGGCATCCATCTTGCCTATGAAATTGGGGCAACGAACGCCTGGGCCATGGATGTACACACCCGATGTGCTACCACAGTCGGGGCCATGAAAATGGCGAAGGATATGATCCTGGCCGACCCGTCTATCAACACCGTGCTGATTGCCGGGGGGTATCGGGTCAGCGACTTCATTAACTTCAAAAATCCACGTACAACATTCTTATGGAACATCGGCTCCGGCGGTGGGGCCATGCTCTTACAGCGGAATTGGCCGCACAACCGGGTTCTGGGGGCACATCTCATGGCTGACGGCTCAATGAGCAAGCATGTCATCGTGCCGGCCAGTGGGACGGTCCAGTTTCCTACCGACGAGGCTGTTTCCGAAGGGCTTTTCTATTTTGATCTGGTTGAACCGGATGCCATGAAAAGCCGCCTGAACGCAGTCTCCATGGATAACTGGCTGCACTGCGTAGACGAAGCCTTGCGCAAGAGTGGCCCCGGCACAGACGGTAAACCGTTAACCCGCAAGGACCTTGACTTCCTCAATATGGTTCTCATCAAACCATCCGGACATCGGGAGATGCTGGAGCGATTGGGGCTGACGGAAGACCAAGCTGTGTATCTCGGCGACTTCGGGCACACAGGAGAACAGGATGCAATGTTCGCCATCAAGGAAGGCGTACGCCAAGGCAAGCTGAAAGATGGCGATTTAATGGCAATTGTGGCGGCGGTTATCGGCTATGTCTGGGCCGCCGGCATCATTCAATGGGGGTATATGAATCGTTTACAGGATCGAGTCACACTGATTACCGGCGGAGCACGGCAGGCGTGCCAAGGCCACAGCCGAAGGCGCTTTGCCGAAGAAGGAGCAAGGTTGTCATTTGCGACCTTAACCGGGAAGCCGGCGAAGCCATTGCGGCTACGCTGGGCCCCGATGCTGCCTTTTATGAAGTTAACATTGCCGACTGGCAAGCCGTTCAGGATTGGGTAAATGACGTCGTCGAACGGTACGGCCGTATTGATGTCTGTTATGCCCGCCGGTGTGCTGCGTGATGGTGTTCTGGTCCGCGTCAAGGACGGTGAACTGGTCAAGCAGATGCCGGAGGCCGATTTCGATCTCGTCATCTCCGTCAACCTGAAGGGCGTCTTCAACTGCACACAGGCAGTCGCACCGGTGATGATCCGTCAGGGTGGCGGCGTCATTCTCAATGCCTCATCCATCGTTGGCCTGGACGGTAATTTCGGCCAAACAAATTATGTCGCCACCAAATCCGCCGTTATCCGGCATGACCAAGAGTATGGGCACGCGAACTCGGCCGTTCCGGTATTCGTGTGAATGCCATTGCCCCAGGCTTTACGCTGACTGAGATGGTCCAGCAGATGCCGGAGAAAATTCTTGAAGGAATGGTGGCCCGCACACCCATCAATAATAAGACCCCAGCCGCGTGATATTGCCAACGCCTACTTGTTCCTGGCTTCCGATGAAGCAAGTTTTATCACCGGGGAAGTACTCCGTGTAGACGGCGGCATTGTCGTCGGTACGCAGGTCAATCATGGTAGCAGCCAGATCTGTTAACGAGTCGCGCCCGTCTGGCGCCGGATCAAAGGCACTGCTGGAATTGGGGGGGAAACCGGCCGGCGTTTCTCGTATGCGGATCTGAACGAACGCGCCTGCCGGAGTAGCCAATTACCTACGTGATGAGTTGGGTATTCAGAAAGGGGACCGCGCGCATCTCCATTCTGGCGAATAATAGCGTTGCTACGTTGACCTGTTTTACGAGGTCTAGCCAAGATTGGCGCAGTGTTCGCACCACCCCAAGACGCTGGCGTCTTGTTGCGCGAGCTTTCCTATATTGTGTCAATGATTGCACCCCACGTGCTCATCTGCGGGCCGGAGTTCACCGATGTTCTGGCGGAGATGCGACCGGATATAGACGTGGCGCATTTCGTTGCCGTCAATGGTGCAGAATTTCCTGACGCAATCCAGTATGAAGACATGCTGGCCCAGGGCCCTGCTGAGCCGTTACGGCCTGAACTGGATAGTGAATCTCCATACTTTGTATTTTTTGTATACAAGAAGCGGCACAACGGAAACCAAAGGGGGCCATCCTTCCCCCAGCGCCACATCTTGTGGAACTGCATCAATACGGTGGTTAGCTGGGGGCTCACTGAAAAGATGTCTCGCCCGTGTTTACGCCGCTTTTCCACGCTGGTGGATTGTTTGCTTTTATGACGCCCCTGTTTTACGTTGGCGGACGTATTATTCTGGCGCGCGGATTCGATGTCGAAGAATCGTTGCGGATTATCCGGGAAGAACAATGTACCGTTATTCTCGGCGTACCCACGCTCTTTCAGATGTGGCGGGATACGCCGGAATATGAAATCCGCCGATTTCAGTCACGTGCACTTCTTCATCAGTGGCGGCGCGCCCTGTCCGGTCCCCCTCATGGAAGTCTGGCGCAAAAGGAAAAGGGGGTTGTATTCCGCGGGGGTATGGCCCTGACGGAGGTCGGACCAAACTGCTTCAGCATGACGGATGAGGATTCGGTGCCGAAATCCGGGTCTGTGGGCAAACGCCCATCTTCCATAGTAGGGGATGCGTCTGGTTGGTCCTGATGGGAGCGAAGTATCTACCGGCGAGGAGTCGGTGAACTGGCTATTCGTGGCCCCTTTACGTCTGCATCGGCTACTGGAACAACCCCGAAGCCACAGCCAAATCGTTGCGTGACGGCTGGTTCCGCTACCAGTGACGTAAGCCCAGCGCGATGCCGATGGTTTCTACACCATTGTCGGCCGTTTCAAGGATATGATCATCAGTGGCGGCGAGAACGTGTATGCTGCAGAGGTTGAAGCCACTTTTCGGGAACATCCGTCTGTCTCCGAAGCCGCTCTCATTGGGCAGCCTGACGAGAAATGGGGTGAGGTTGGCGTGATGGTCGTCGTGCCGGAAAAAGGCCAACAGGCAGATGAGACTGAGTTGATCGAATTTTGCCGTAGTCGCTTGGCACGCTACAAGGTTCCCAAGCGTGTGGTCATCACCGATAGCTTGCCTTACTCACCCTATGGCAAGGTTATGAAAGCTGAATTGAAAAAGCAATATTTGTCCCACCCGGAGGCAACGGCCGACTAGGCCGGATGCCTCGCGGCGGGAAGGAATCGCTACAATGAGCATTCCCACTATCACGGGCGTAGAAGCCCAAACAATTACAACACCCCGTCTGACGACACGCATCCTTTTTGCGGGACCGGAAGACGGTCAACCGGTGCTCTTCCTGCATGGTAATAGCTCCTCAGCCACGTGGTGGGAAGAGGCGATGGTTACTTTACCGGACGGCTTCCGGGCTATTGCCCCGGACCAACGTGGTTTTGGCGACGCCGATCCGACCAAGAAGATTGACGCCACACGTGGCGTTGGCGATCTGGCGGATGACATGATTGCCCTGCTCGATACGTTGGGTTTGGACAAGGTCCATGTTGTCGGCAGTTCCATGGGCGGTAGCGTTGTCTGGCGGTTACTCATGGAACATCCCAATCGCTGGCTGACTGTGACCCAGGTGTCCCCCGGCTCACCCTACGGCTTTGCCGGGACCAAGGACATTGACGGCACCCCCTGCTATTCGGACTTTGCCGGGTCAGGTGGTGGTTTGATCAATCCCCAGGTTGTTGAGTTGGTCAAACGTGGTGACCTGGACCCGGATAATCCGTTTACCATGCGCTCGGCGTTGCGGCGACTTGTTTGCAAGCCGCCGTTTATTCCGGAGCGCGAGGAAGACATTCTAGCTTCATGTCTATCCCTACACATCGGTGAGCAGGATTGGCCGGGCGACAAGACTGCATCACCCAACTGGCCGTTTACAGCACCGGGGGTGTGGGGAGCAGCCAATGCGCTTTCGCCGAAATATGCCGACGATCCGACCCGTCTGTACGTCATTGATCCCAAGCCGGCCATTCTCTGGCTGCGCGGCAGCCATGATCTGGCAGTTTCCGATCAGGCAGCCTCAGACCCCGGCACATTGGGGGCTGCGGGGCTGATTCCCGGCTGGCCGGGTATGGATGTTTATCCACCCCAACCCATGCTGGGCCAAACCCGTGCTGTACTGGATCACTATGCCGCCGCCGGTGGCGTCTACCAGGAAGTTGTGATTGACGCCGGGCACGCTCCGTACCTGGACAATCTGGAAGCGTTTAATCATTACCTGCATTTACGGCTCCAGACGGCCGAACCCCTGATCGAGGTCGCCTGATATGACACGTGTAGCCCAGATCGTCAGCACCGGCCGCTATATCCCGGAAAAGATTCTCACCAACGACGACCTCAACACTATGTTGGGTGAGAACGTCGGCGATTGGCTGGTCAAAAATGTGGGCATTGAAGCGCGGCATATTATGGCCGCAGATGAGACCACGTCGGATATGATCGTGGCTGCTGCCCGGCAAGCACTTGAGCGGGCGGAACTACAACCGGAAGACCTCAATCTCATCATGGTAGCAACTGATACACCGGACTACATCAGCCCGGCAACCGCCTCGGTGGTTCAGGCCAAGCTGGGGGCACCCAACGCCGGAACCTTCGACGTGAACTGCGCCTGCGCCGCCTGGGTAACGGCTCTGGATATGGCCGCCCGTTACATCGCTACCGACAGCGATTACAAACATATTCTTGTATCCAGCGGCTACGGCATGATCAAGTTCGTAGACTGGACCGACAAGTATACGGCCACCCTGTTTGCGGATGGCGCGGCTGCGGCGATTGTCTCTGCCGGAGATGAACCGGGCTATCTCAGCGGGAAACTTTCGGCGGCCGGGGAATACCACGATGCACTGGGGATCTATACCGGCGGCACCTACCGTCCGGCCACGCCGGAGGTAATAGACGAATTAGGTAAGCCACGAGTCCAGTTCGTCCGCAAATTCCCGGCGACCTTCAACAGCGACAATTGGCCCAGACTGGTTAAGGAAGTCTGCGCCGAAGCCGGTGTGACCATTGACGATGTGGACTATTTCCTGTTTACCCAGCTCAACCTGCGCACCATTGAGTTCGTCATGGAGAATCTGGGCCAGCCCATGAGCAAAACCCACTGGATCATGGATAAATGGGGGGCCTGGGTTCGGCTTAGCGTTCCGGCAGCTCTTGATGATGCTATGGTTCAGGGCAAAGGGCCACGACCGGGTGATTTGGTTGTGTTCTGCGCCACCAGCGGCAGGGATGGCTATGGCCGCCTCGCTCTGGCGTTGGGTTTGATAAGAGGACGACAGACTATGTATATTGGTGATTACCTCGGACGACGCGAACTCTATACGCCGGATCACCCGGCCATTATTGAGGCAGGCCACCAACCTGTCTGGCGGTTTACCTATCGCCAGTTAAACGAGCGTGCCAATCGCCTGGCGAACTGGCTCCACGATGTAGCGGGAATTGAAAAAGGTGATCGGGTGGCGATCCTGGCCCGTGACGGTGTGGAGCATCTTGACACTTTTTACGCCTGCGGCAAGCTGGGAGCCATCCATACAGCCCTGAACTGGCGCCTGCACTGGCGCGAGATTGTTGGGCTCCTGGAAAACACACAGCCCACAGTCCTCATTTATTCAGATGACTTCCGGGAGAGTGTGAAATCCATTGCTGAAGAGATTGTGGGGACTGACCACAACATCAGTCACTACCTTCACATCGAAGGTGACGGAATCCCCGGTAGCCTGCACTTTGAATCCACCCTGCAAGAATCCTCGACCGATCCGGTTACCTGTGAATCCCTGACTGAAGAAGACACTGCCTGCCTCCTGTTTACCGGCGGGACAACCGGCCTACCCAAGGGCGCGCAGATCAGCCATCGCATGATCTGCTGGAACGTCCTCAATACGGTCATTCATGACCTGCAACACGAGGATACTTATCTTAACGTTTACCCCTTGTTCCATGCCGGTGGGCTGTTCGCCTACATGTCATCCCAGGTTGTCTTTGGCAACACGACCGTCCTCACCCGGCAGTTTGATCCGGCACAAGTATTGGACCTGATTGAACAGGAACAGGTGACGGTCTTTGCGGCAGTGCCAACGATGTACCAGATGCTAACCCAGGCACCCAATTGGGAAACAGCCGACCTCAGCAGTCTGCGCTTCTGTACCAGCGGCGGCGCCCCCCTGCCTGTCCCGCTGATCGAGCAATATACCCGTGAGAAAAGCATCCGCTTCAAGCAGGGTTTCGGCATGACGGAGTTTGGTCCGGGTCTGTTCGCCGTGTCCCCCGAAGACGCCATCCGCAAGGCCGGCAGTATCGGCCGACCCAATTACTTCATTGATGTACGGGTGGTGGATGATGATAACCAGCCGCTGGGACCCGGCGAGATTGGCGAATTGGTCCTCAAAGGGCCAAGCCGTTGCTCAGGCTACTGGAACAACCCTGAGGCCAGCGCCGAAGTGATAGATGATGAAGGCTGGTTCCATACCGGCGATCTCGTGACCTATGATGAAGAGTGGTACTTCTTTGTCAACGATCGCAAGAAAGATATGTTCATCTCTGGGGGAGAGAACGTTTATCCGAACGAGATCGAAGCCGTGCTTTATCAGCATCCGGCCGTCCATATGTGCGCGGTCGTCGGGGTACCGGACGAGCGTTGGGGTGAAGTTGGCCTGGCCTGCATCGTCTTGAAACCCAATACAAACGTCACAGAAGCCGAAATGATCGACTATATGCAGGACCGGTTGGCCCGCTACAAAGTCCCCAAGAGCGTTGAGTTCCTTGATGCATTACCCCTATCCGGTATGGGCAAGATTTTGAAGCGCGAGTTGCGCGCTCAGTTCGTGAACGAAGCAAATCAGGATTCGATGGAGGAGCAACCATTATGACCACTGGCAAATTAAGCCGGGGCGTAGCCGTTGTTGGTGCCGGGATGAGCAACTTCGGCACATTTAAAGAAAAGGACACCCGTGATCTGTTCGTAGAAGCGTTCCAGGACATGCGAGCAGCCGTGGATAACGATCTGGATCCGAAAGACATCCAGGCACTTTTTATCGGCAACTACAGCAGCGAGCTGTTTGAAGGTCAGGGCCATGCCGCTCCAATCATGGCGGATTGGACCGGGTTAACGCCACGGGCGGCTACGCGCGTGGAAGATGCCTGCGCCAGCAGCGGTGTAGCCCTCCGGCAGGGCATTATGGCTATCGCCTCCGGACTGTACGATATCGTCCTGGTGGGCGGCATCGAAAAGATGAGCAACCTGCCTATCACGGAAGTGACCGATACGCTGGCGACAGCGGCCGATGTTCTTTATGAGATCCCGGCCGGCTTCACTTTCCCCGGATTTTATGCGGCGATGGCTAGTGCCTACATGGATCGGTATAGTGCCAGCAGCGACGCTCTGCTCCGTGTAGGCATGAAAAACCATGAGAATGGCGCTTTGAATTCCAAGGCCCAATACCAGTCAACCATTGGCGATCTGATGGCCGCCAAAATTGCCAAAGCCGAGAAGCGTGGCCTCCCGGTTCCCAGTTGGGCAGATGAGATGGCCTTCTTGCGAGACGATTCAGCCAACCCGATGATCGCCTGGCCGTTGCGGCTGTTCGACTGTTCGCCGGTTACGGATGGCGCGTCGGCCGTTTTGCTGGTTAGCGAAGAGTTGGCCCAATCATTCTCGGATGATCCACTTTATATTATCGGCACCGGTCAAGCCAGCGACACCGCCCTGCACGATCGTCAGGAATTAACCGGATTGGCATCAGCGCAACACGCAGCGCGGGAAGCGTACCAGATGGCCGGGGTTACCCCCGATGACATCAAGATCGCCGAGGTACACGACTGCTTCACGATTGCCGAGATCATCGCTACAGAGGACCTGGGCTTTTTTGCTCCCGGCGAAGGTCATGAAGCGGCCGAAGAAGGACTGACGTCCCGCCATGGACCAAAGCCCATCAACACCTCCGGCGGTCTCAAATCCAAGGGTCATCCTGTCGGCGCATCCGGCGCGGCACAGGTCGTCGAAGTCTGGAAGCAAATGCGCGGCTTGGCCGGAGAGCGACAGGTACAAAAAGACGTGGACCTGGCTCTCACCCACAATGTCGGCGGCACAGGACAAACCTGCGTCGTGCATATTTACGAGCGGAGGTAATCCATGAGCGATCAAGAACGCAGCTTTACAGCAACCTCATTCCAGGCATATCTCGACGAAGGCAAGCTGATGGGTTCCCGTTGTGTCGAGACGGGTGAGATATTCGTGCCCCCACGGCCGATCTGCCCCCACACCTACAGCACAAATATGGAATGGGTTGAATTGTCCGGGAAGGGCAAACTGGTGGCCTACACATCCGTCTACATCGGCACAACCCCGATGGTTGAGGCCGGCTATGATCGCAAGAATCCCTATTGCAGTGGTGTTGTGGAGCTGGCTGAAGGGCCTCGCTTCAGCGCCCAAATCACCGGGGTGGATGCGGCCCACCCGGAAACCATTCACATCGGCCAGGCGCTGGCGGCTGGGTTTGTCGAACGTGGTGAGGGAGAAACCCGCCACGCACATCTTATCTTTGAAGCTGTTTGATTATCATGTCTGAAATTCGCTACGGCTATCACGCAGATTGGATTCGGCGACACGCCGAACGCATGCCCGACCGGTTGGCACAGGTTGACCTGGTAACCGGTCGTCGATTCACTTATGGGGAAATGCACCGGCGCATCAACCGGCTGGCGAATTTCATGCGGGATGAGTTGGGCCTTAAGCCGGGCGACCGCGCCTCTATTTTGGCCCGAAGCAGCACAGACTTTTTTGAGGTCGTGTTCGCCTGCAGCCGTGTCGGTGTAATCCTGAACACCCTAAACTGGCGATTGGCAGTCCCTGAATTGCAGTACATCCTCAATGACTGCACGCCCAAAGCCCTGTTCTACGAAGGTTATTTTGCCGAGCAGGTGGCAGCGTTGCGTCCCACCATTTCGGCCGACAAATTTGTCGTTATGGGTGAAGCGGCCGGTGAAGACGCCATCCCCTATGAAGAGGCATTGTCGCGCAGCCCGGAGACAAATATAGACGACGGTCCGCGACTAACCTATGAAGATACGTGGTGCATTCTGTACACCTCCGGCACGACCGGACGGCCGAAAGGCGCGATGGTCACCTACGGCAACTTCTTCTATAACGCGGTAGGCATGGGGCAGGCCATTGACCTGACCAGCAATGACATCAATCTGCTCACCCTGCCCACCTTCCATGCCGGTGGTTTGGGGCTGTATTCCGGACCCACCTTCCACGCCGGAGGAACGGTCCTGATCATGCGTGACTTCGATCCGGGCGAAATGCTGCGGGTTATCGAAGAATGGCAGGTCACCATTATTTTGTTGGTGCCGTCCATGTACCTCATGCTCCGCGATCACCCGGACTTCAGCCGTTACGATCTGTCCAGTATGCGGCTGTGGAGCAGTGGTGGGTCCTCATTACCGCCGTCAGTCGTGCATGAGTTTGCCGACAAGGACATCATCATCCAGCAAGGCATGGGCATGACCGAGACCGGCCCGACAATTTTCCTGATTAACAAGGAAGACGCACTGCGCATGGCCGGGTCAGTAGGCAAGCCTGTGATGCACACCGATGTATGTATCATGGACCAGCACGATCGGATGCTCGGTCCCAACGAAGTCGGCGAATTATGCATCCGGGGCAGCATCACAACCGGCTACTGGAATGCGCCGGAAAAGACGGCCGAGGCTATCCGGGACGGCTGGCTCCACTCCGGTGATGCCGCCAAGTATGACGATGAAGGTTTCTATACCATCGTGGATCGCTGGAAGGATATGTTCATCTCCGGCGGGGAAAATGTGTATCCGGCCGAGGTAGAGAGTGTCCTTTACCATCATCCGGCCATTGCCGAGGTCGCGGTCGTTGGCGTACCCCACCCCAAATGGCAGGAGGTCGGCCGGGCCGTGGTTGTCCTGAAACCGGGCGAATCTCTGACCGACGCCGAAGTGATAGATTTTTGTCAGGGGAAATTGGCGAAGTACAAGATTCCCAAAGCTGTGAGTTTCCTGGATGCTCTGCCGCGCAATGACATCGGCAAAGTAATGAAGACGGAACTACAGCAAATGTATCGTGATCTGGAGATTGCTTGACTGAATCAACCTTCTCTAAGGCCTGGCCGATCGTCGGCCAGATTGTGACAGAAACCCGAAGCTTCAGTCAGGAAGACTTCGATCGCTTCGCCATGCTGAGCGGGGACGACAATCCCATTCATGTGGACGAAGCATTTGCGACTACCACCCGGTTCGGCCGTCCGGTAGCCCATGGAATGCTACTTTACAGTGCTGTCTGCGGTGCGTTAAGCAAGCACTTCCCGGATGCGGTGCAGGTTGAACAAAGCATGATGTTCCCCGCCCCTACTTATGCGGCCGAAGAAATGACGATCCGCATTGAGGTTCTGGATGGTTTGGAAGACGGGTTACGAGCATCCATAAAGATGATTAATCCTGCCGGTGGTATCACCCTTGAAGGTGAAACCACCCTGCAAAGGAGCGTCCGGTGAGTCTGGTCCTAGTGACACAAGCCGGTCCGGTTGCTACCTTGACGCTCAACCGACCTGAACGGCATAACAGTCTGGTGCCGGAGTTCCTGCGTGATTTGCTCGACGCAATCGAGCAGGTTGCCACTGCTCCGGACGTTCGCGCTGTTGTCCTGCAGGCTAATGGTTCGTCCTTTTCAACCGGAGGCGATGCCGGTGGGTTTGTCCGGCACAGCGATGATATTGCTGCCTACGCTCAAGAGATTGTCGGTCTGCTTAACGATGCTATTCTGGCGCTGATCGACCTGCCTGTGCCGCTGGTGGCCTGTGTTCAGGGGCCGCTCACTGGCGGGGCTTTGGGGCTGGTCCTGGCGGCCGATATGATGCTTGTCGCTTCGGAAGCCAGTTTTACGCCCTATTACAGCGTCATTGGCCCCAGCCCGGATGGGGGCTGGACAGCAATGCTCCCCGCCGTCATTGGCCGGAATCGGGCCGCGGCCGTTCTTATGCTGAATGAGACTATTTCGGCCGAACAGGCTGTCGAGTGGGGAATGGCTTATCAGGTTATCCCCGGTGATTCGATTCGTAATGAAGCACAACGCCTAGCCCGAACTTTGGCTGGACGCAAGCCCGGCTCAATCCGCCATACGCGGCAGCTATTAAATGCCAATCGAGACCGGATTGCCGAAGCATTGGCTGCTGAGCTGGAGCATTTCGTCGAACATATTGTCACGGACGAGGCAGCCGGTGGGTTTGCCACCTTCGTCGCCAATCTACGCTCCATGAAAGGGTTACACGAAGGTCAGCGCACCAGCCTAACCAGGACCTTCACCCAGGCTGACCTAACTGAGTACCGGGAGTTATCGGGAGATGATGGCCTGGGATTTGGCCGGTCATATGATCCTGAGACCGTACCCGGACCGCTGATTGCCGGTCTGTTCTCAACCTTGCTTGGTACGGATTTGCCCGGACGGGGCACAAACTGGTTAAAACAAACTTTGGCTTTTTCCCGGCCTGCTTACGTCAACGAGCCGGTGATAGCAACAGTCGAAATCACACGATTGCGACCGGAGAATACACTTGTTAATTTGCGTACTGTCTGCCGAAACCCCAGCGGTGACCTCATTTGTGAGGGTGATGCGCTGGTTATGGTTCGGGACCGTGCCGTCCAATCCAGCCCCTTGGGTAAACCATCACCCAACAGGCATGCGGAGGTGCCTATGGCGTGAACCGTTTCCACGACGCCCACCAAGATCGGCATATTCGCCGGTCACCAATTTTCGTCAATTTGAAAAGACTCAACGATATGGAGGAGTATTAGAATGAAGAACCGCATAACCACACTAGGTCTGATAGCCGTTCTGCTACTGATCGTCGCAGCGCTGGCCGCTTGCGGCGGGCAAACCCCAGATACGGCCCAAGAAGTTGCGCCTACTGCGGAAGCTGTAGTCGAAGAAGCAACCGAGGCTCCTGCAGAGGAGCCAACGGAAGCCATGGCCGAGGAACCGACTGAGGAACCAATGGAAGAAACTTCGGCCGACGAATCAATGGCGATGGATTTAACCTGTGCCGAGCCTGTTAAGGTGGGTTTCATCACCGACGAGACTGGCGCGCTGGCAATCTATGGTGCACACATGACCCGTAGCTTCCCGCTTGGTCTGGAGTACGCTACCGGCAGCACAGCAACTGAAGGTGATGGATACACCTCATACATGGCGGGGGACTGTGAAATCCAGGTCTATCTGCGTGATGACCAGAGTACACCGGAGACCACCGCCACTGTCGCACGTGAACTCATTGAGGAAGTCGGCGTGAATATCCTCGTCGGTACCGTTAGCTCCGGCGCAACCGCTACGCTTCAGGAACTGGCTCGCGAGAACCAGATCCCGCTGATTGTTGCTCCGGCCGCAGCCAACGACATCACCGGCTCGGCTTTCAATGAGTACACCTTCCGCACCAGCCGGAATAACTACCAGGATGCGGTCAACCTCTGTGAGTTCTTCACTCAAGAGTACGACACCTTTGTCCAGATCGCCCCGGATTATTCCTTTGGCTACGGTGGCGCTCAAGCCTTCCGTGATGCCTGTTCTCTCTTCGGTGGTGAGTTCGTCGCTGACGATATCTTCGCCCCGCTGGATACAACTGACTTCACGCCCTACATGGAGCAGATCCTGACTCCAATGCTCAGGCTCTCCTCGTCACCTGGGCCGGTGGTGGGTTCATCCCACTCATCCAGGCTGCTGACGAACTCGGTGTCCTCGACCAGACTGCTCTGGCTGCCAGCTTTATCGACAATATCGCCCAGCCGGCCTTCTTCGCCAACGCGGTCGGCAGTACCAGTGGTATCCTCTATCACTACACCCTGCCCGATAACTCCATCAACGATTGGCTCGTCGAGCATGCCCAGTCCGAGTATGGTACCTTCCCCGACCTCTTCGACGCTGACGGCATGAATGCCGCCATTCTGCTCGTTGAGGCCCTGAAGGAAACCGGTGGCGATGTTAGTGCGGACGCGCTTATTGCAGCCATGGAAGGTATGGAGTTTGAAGGTCCCAAGGGCACAATCTACATCCGTCCCGAAGACCATGTTGCCATGCAGGACATGTACATTGTCAAGCTGTTGAACGTGGATGATCCGGAGTTCCGTTACTACGAGCTGGTTGATACCACCCGTCCGGACGTCCCCTGCCTTCTGCCCGAAGGTATGCAGGACCGTTGCGGCGACCTACCTGTTGGAGCATTGGGTACTATAGTACCGACCGAAGAAGCAGCCGAGCCAGAAGCGATGGGAACGGCCGCTTGTGAGGAACCGGTCAAGGTTGGTTTCATCACGGACGAGACTGGCGCGCTGGCAATCTATGGTGCGCACATGACCCGTAGCTTCCCACTTGGTATGGAATACCTGAGTGGAGCACCCGCAACAGAAGGCGACGGTTACACGTCGTACATGGTTGATGATTGTGAAGTCCAGGTCTATCTGCGTGATGACCAGAGCACACCGGAGACCACCGCCACGGTCGCACGTGAACTCATTGAAGAAGTCGGCGTGAATATCCTCGTCGGTACCGTTAGCTCCGGCGCAACCGCCACGCTTCAGGAACTGGCTCGCGAGAACCAGATCCCGCTGATTGTTGCTCCAGCCGCAGCCAACGACATCACCGGCTCGGCTTTCAATGAGTACACCTTCCGCACCAGCCGGAATAACTACCAGGATGCGGTCAACCTCTGTGAGTTCTTCACTCAAGAGTACGACACCTTTGTCCAGATCGCCCCGGATTATTCCTTCGGCTACGGTGGCGCTCAAGCCTTCCGTGATGCCTGTTCTCTCTTCGGTGGTGAGTTCGTCGCTGACGACATCTTCGCCCCGCTGGATACAACTGACTTCACGCCCTACATGGAGCAGATCCTTGACTCCAATGCTCAGGCTCTCCTCGTCACCTGGGCCGGTGGTGGGTTCATCCCCTCATCCAGGCTGCTGACGAACTCGGTGTCCTCGACCAGACTGCTCTGGCTGCCAGCTTTATCGACAATATCGCCCAGCCGGCCTTCTTCGCCAACGCGGTCGGCAGTACCAGTGGTATCCTCTACCACTACACCCTGCCCGATAACTCCATCAACGATTGGCTCGTCGAGCATGCCCAGTCCGAGTATGGTACCTTCCCCGACCTCTTCGACGCTGACGGCATGAATGCCGCCCTGCTGCTGGGCAACGCTCTGCGTACAACCGGTGGCGATGCCAGCGCGGACGCGCTTATTGCAGCCATGGAAGGTATGGAGTTTGAAGGTCCCAAGGGTACAATCTACATCCGTCCCGAAGACCATGTTGCCATGCAGGACATGTACATTGTCAAGCTGTTGAACGTGGATGATCCGGAGTTCCGTTACTACGAGCTGGTTGATACCACCCGTCCGGACGTCCCCCTGCCTTCTGCCCGAAGGTATGCAGGACCGCTGCGGCGACCTACCTGTTGGATCACTGAGTGGTCAATAGTCTCTTGACATTAACCATCGGCGATGAACCGGAGTGCTTTCTGGTGAACGCATCCTGTCGCCGGTAGGTTTGTCAGGCTAAAATTAGCCGGTAGGCCATTGAACAAAAAGTCAATGGCCTACCGGGCTATCAGTTCTTTCACGATTGAGGTAATTATGGCTGACGACATCATCCTGGAAACCCGCTCACTACGCCGTGAATTCGGTGCGCTTGTAGCGGTTGACAATGTCAGCATTCAAGTCAAGCCCCGAACGCTGCATTCGATCATTGGTCCAAACGGCGCCGGGAAAACGACTTTCTTCAACCTGTTAAGCGGCAACCTGGCCCCACCAGTGGTCAGGTGATTTATAAAGGCGAAGATATTACCCGGCTGCCTGTCTATCGAACAGCACATAAGGGTATCGGCCGATCGTTCCAAATCACGAATATCTTCCCCAATCTAACTGTTTTCGAAAATATCCGTCTGGCAGCACAGGCGCTTGGCAAGGACAACTTCCGCCTCTTCAGTTCGTTCCGCCGCTTCCCCCAATACATTGAACGTACCTGGGAAGTCATTGAGCAGGTTGGGTTAACCGGCCGCGCCAACGCCATCGCCCGCACACTACCACACGGTGATCAGCGCAAACTGGAATTGGGGATGATTCTGGCCCCGGATCCGGAGTTGCTACTTCTTGATGAACCCACGGCCGGTATGGCCTCCGAGCAGGTCCCTGAACTGATGGAGTTAATCGCCAGCATTCAGGAAGCCGGACACAAAACCGTTATGCTTGTCGAACATAATATGCACGTGGTCATGAGCGCCTCGGACTGGATAACAGTGATGCACCAGGGTGCTATCCTGGCCGAAGGGACGCCGGCTGATATTTCGGCCAACGAACGCGTGCAACAAGCCTATCTAGGCGCCTTATACGACTAGCCCACCGGAGCAAATGCTATGGACAACCTGCTGGAAGTCAAAGGCATCGAAACCTTTATCGGTCAATTTCATATTCTTGAGGGAGTCAGCCTGCAAGTCCCACAGGGAGCGATTGTTGCCCTCCTGGGCCGTAATGGTGCAGGCAAAACGACTACTCTGAAATCCATTATTGGCTTGACCCCCCCGCGAGAAGGGGAGATCCTCTTTAACGGCCGACCAATCCAGGGCATGCGCAGTTTTGATATTGCCAACCTGGGCATCGGTTTTGTCCCCGAACATCGGGCCATTTTCAGGGACCTTTCCGTTGAGGAAAACCTGCGCATTGCTGAGCGCAAGAAAGGCGACTATGCCCGCAAGTCGGACATGATCTTCGAACTTTTCCCGGACTTGAAGCGGCTCATCAAATTACCCGGCAGTAATCTGTCCGGTGGTCAACAGCAAATGTTAGCGATTGCACGCGCACTGGTTCCTGACAATCAGCTTCTGCTCATTGATGAACCGACCGAAGGTCTGGCGCCGGTCATCATCGAAAGCCTGATGGAGGCCATTCGCCAGCTTTCGGCTACATCAACCATCTTGCTTGTGGAACAGAATTTCATCGTTGCCAGCCGACTGGCTGAGAGCTATATCATTATCGAGGAAGGCCGCTCTGTCCAGGAAGGACTCATGGCCGATCTGGTCAATGATACAGAAACAATCCATCGTTATTTAGGCGCGGCCTGACGCCTGAGCAACCATTGAAGAAAGAGGGATCGCTATGAGTGAACTCACCCAATCATTACAGTCAAATCGCATGCGAATTGCAGTTGCCTTCGTTCTCCTGCTTGCCTTCCTTCTGGCGATAAGCGGCATGGACACTGATGACTGGGTTCTGACCCTGATTCGTGGCCTATCCACCGGGGCATTGATTTTTCTGGTAGCATCCGGCCTCTCCCTTATCTTTGGCCTTTTGGATGTCCTCAATCTGGCTCATGGTGAATTGTTCATGCTCGGCGCTTACGTCGGCTGGACTGTGTACATTCGGCCCGACACATTCATTGACGTATTGACGCCTGTGTTACTAATTGCTGTTGGGTTTGCGCTTACACCGATATGGGAAAGTCTCCTCAGCCGTTTGCACCTCTCCCCTACTGTGGCGCGAATATGGCCCTGGATAGGGCTTATTGCCGGTGCACTTGTACTGTTCTTCTCTTTGCGCGCTTACCATATCTCCATCTGGGATCCCGAAGTCTATGCGCAAAGCCCGGTGACCATCGCCCTCAACTTTAGCCAGGGGACTTTAACGCTACCGGAGGCTCCCGTATTCGAAACATCCCCGATTTTAGTCATGGTGGGAATCCTTCTGGGTAGCATCATGCTGGCCCTGTCAGTTGCCGGTCTATCACTGGCCCGGCGAGAGATCCACATTGAATCAAAGATTAGCTTGCGGCCGTTTATATATGCCGGTGCGCTATTGCTGGTCGGTCTTATCGTCTTCTTCCTCAATGACTCGCTGACCGAATTTGTTGTTGGTTTGGGCACCAACCTGCGGTTTCTTCTGGCAATTCTCGTTGCCATCGGCACGGGTCTGCTGATTGGGGCCATGATTGAAACATCTCTAATCCGCCCGTTGTACTCACGGCCGATGTACCAGATCATGATGACCCTGGGCCTGAGCTTTATTGGTATCGAACTGGTACGTACCATCTGGGGCCAGCCGGAATTCACGATGGCTAAACCGGCTCTCTTTGATGGGGGCGGCGAGTTTTGCCCGGCCGCTTCGATCGGCGATCTGATTAAGTATCAGTGCTCAACCTTTATGCTCTTCGATAGTCGTGTTCGGACCTACAACGAGATATTCATCATCCTTGTCGGCGTCGTCGTTCTTGTTGCCATCTGGCTGCTGTTGCAGCGCACGCGCCTGGGCATGATTATCCGCGCCGGTGTACAGGACAGCGATATGGTTCAGGCGTTGGGCATCAACGTGCGACGTATCTTCACACTGGTCTTTGCTCTGGGCGCAGGGCTGGCATCTCTGGGTGGGGTGTTGGCTGCACCTTCCATTGGTCTATCCATTAACATGGGAACGCAGTTCCTGTTGCTCGCCCTCATTGCGCTGGGTATTGGTGGGTTGACCAGTTTTCCCGGCGCAGCCATCGGGGCGATACTCGTCGGCTTAATGCAGCAATTCATGATCAAATATGGTCAGATCGGTATCAATATACCGTTTCTTGAAGAGCCGTTTAAACCGACGCCTCCGCTGGTGCCCGCCTCTGTCATGTTACTCATGGTGGTCATCCTGTTACTCCTGCCCAACGGCTTGCTCGGCCGTAAAGAGTAACATTCGGTCATTCAGTGTGATGCAGAAGGAGTAAGCATCGATGCAAACATCTATTGCTCAAACGGATACCCAATCAACGGGATTGACAGGGTGGCTGCGAAACAATGCCACGATCATGATTGTTTACCTGGTTCTGGTAGCCTTCCCCTTTATAGTAGCTCTGCTGAACGGGCAGGCTATCACTGGGATGCTGGCAAACGAAACGGGTAGTGCTTTGTTCCTCCAGGGTCTGTTGATCGAGATTTTCATTCTGGCGATCTACGCCATTAGCTACGATCTCATTCTGGGCGTGACCGGTCTGCTCTCGTTCGGACATGCCATGTTCTTTGCCGTAGGCGCATATGGCACCGGTATCATGTTCAAGAATCTTGAGTGGGGTATTGTCCCGACTGTGATAGGGATTGTCGTCCTCGGCATTTTGCAAGCCCTTCTCTTTGGGTTGGTTTTGGCCCGTGTGAAGGGTATTACCTTTGCCCTGGTAACTCTGGGTTTCGCTTCAGTCTTTTACATCGTGATCCAGTCCAACGAGTTGTCAGCATTTACCGGAGCCGATGTCGGCCTCCAGGGTATCATCGTCCCGGATTTCCTGAGCACCTCCACCCAACGCTTTCGTCTCTATTTCATTACACTAACGACAGCGTTGGGCGTTTACCTTGTGTACCGGCGCTTTGTCGATTCCCCTACCGGCCGCGTGTGTATCGCCAACCGGGAGAACGAAGAGCGGGCGCTTATGCTGGGCTACAACACTTTCTATTTCAAACTGACCGCGTTGATTATTTCTTCTATCACGGCAGCATTAGCCGGTTTCTTCCACGCCGTTCACCAACCAATCGTGAGCCCAAACGTTGCCAGTCTGGGCTGGACGGTAGCCGCGTTGCTGATGATCCTGATAGGTGGTGTCGGGACACTGACCGGCGCCTACATTGGTGCGGCCGTATACAGGTTGCTTGAATACTTCCTCGACAAATGGTTTGGTACCGAAGCGAACTTCTTACTGGGCCTTGTTTATATCTTGTTAGTCTTGTTTGTACCTTACGGCATTGTGGGAACGTGGCGATCTCAACAGTACAAGTTGAAACAGTATTGGGCGGACCTGACGAAGCTCTTTACCGGTAAGGAACCAAGTGAGCAATTGAAACCATAACATCCTCAAGACTTCAGAGGTTACCGGATAACCTCTGAGGTCTTTTTATTTGCCCCTCGGCCGATAATTCCAGGACCTGCCCATCGACGATACTCTGATAGGTTTTATGTTCCAGCACCACGACCGGTGGGGAATTGCCATACAGCTCCCGGGCAACGGCCGAACCAAGGGCCAGGATGGCATCCGGCTCTGCCAGAAGGATAGCGGCGGGGGCCGTGCCCAGCCGAACGGATTCCAAAAGGATGCTGCTCGCGCTACTGCTCCCCTTGCCTACCGGTAATACCAACATCTTGCCGGTCACATTGACCCCTCGCTGTGGATGCCGTTGGTCAATAATAGTACCTGTCTCCGGGTCCAATCCGCCCCACAAACTCAATGGCTCATCAAGTACAAGCGCGGATCCCGCAGCTTCCCCCTTAACCAGTATTCGAGGGTGCTGTGACGTTGAAGACATGGAAGGCTCAACTGAAGTTTCAACCGGGATTGGTGACTCCCCATATGCAACTCCCTCACCGGCTACCCACAGATTCTCATCACGCCATACCGTTCCCAGCACGCCGGATCGTACACACTCCTCAAGACTACCAAAAACAACCTGCAAGCCGATATTACCCGGCGAATAGTGGGCGAATTTACCGGAGTTGGTCATAAGCACCCCACCCCTGGCACGCACGATTGGGGTTACAACCACACAGGTATCAACAATGACCTGGACACCGGCATCACGCAGGGTTTGCAGCCAGCCGCGTTGCTCCAGCGCCGCCAGAATAATGCGATGGGTGCAAACGATGAACTCCACATCCTCGCGGTGGGTACTGTTCCAGCAAAGGCATCAACTGAGCAAACTCGGCCAGCGAGAAGTGGGGGCTGCCCAGCGCCACAACATTGATACGGCCGTCGGGGGCGGTAGAAAGCATATCCCGCGCCTGTCGCAAATCTTTCATCGTTATGTCAACAACCCGCTCCGGGGGATAGCTTTGAAACGCAGCATCAAGGGTTGGCGCTTCCGGCGTCACACCTACCGCATGGAACAACGCCACGCCGCCCGACGAGGCAGCCGCTGCGCCCAACGCCTTTAGCTGATCTTCAGATGTTGTAGGTAGAAGGCCGGAAATAACCGGGATGTGCGTCCCGGTTTGAGCGCCGATATGGTAGCCAAGCACAGGGAACAGCACGTCCTCATGCAGCAGCCGTTCAGGGATACCCAACAGGCGAAACAGGATCTGTCCGCGCCGGTTTTCCGTGCGATGCAGACCATTATCCGGTGCCCGGCCGGTGATGGCCGCACAAATATCAATGAAGTCACCATAGCGATTGGTGCGCGCACCCAACACAGAATTGGCGAAAACAATGGCGTTGCTCTCTGCCCAGGCTACCTGTGCCCCAAAAGGCGGCCGGTGCATGGCCTGATACGGCGCGCAGGTAAACGTCGGTTGGCATCCCATCGCCTGATACGCTTCCATCATGCGTGTGGCCCAACGGCCGACTTGCTCTGATCCGCGAAACGCTTCGGGGTGAATCAGGTCCATCGCGCCCACATTCAGCGTTGTGGGAACAACCACACGCGCGCCACCCTCGGCCAAGCGTTCGGCAAATTCCAGCCCCGAATAACCATGATAGAGGCAACCGTCGATATGGGCGGATTCAATATCCAGAAGCCGCTCCGCCCCATAAACCTCAGCCATGGTGACCAGAATGCGCATGGCTATCTGGGTCCTGCCCCATCTTCACCGGCCAGCATGGCTCGATCCCGGTCCGTAAGCTTCACCCGATCGTTGGTGTTATCCAGTAGTTCATCATCCATATATAAGCGCTCTTTACTTGCAGCGCATTTTACTGCCCGGAGCGAAAATGAGGTAATCAGGAACGCCGGTAAATTCCTGCCGACAAAACAAAACGGCCGCAAGTGAAAGGAAATCCCTTCACTTGCGGCCATAGATAGCCGTTGCTTGTTTCTTGACGTTATTTCCCGGTCAGGCGCTTGACGGCATGAACCGGCAGATAGATCGTCGTGCGTATCGCTGAGTTATGCCAGACGTTGCCGAGCTTACCCCACTGAACCTTGTCGTCCATGAGTTCATCCGTACGGACAACCGACTGCCCACTCACACCCCAATCAACCGCCAGGTTAAGCAGCGTCGCTTCCCAGAAGGCGTCCTCGCTCTTATGAGCAATACCCATTCGGGCGCTCATTTCGAAGATCGGATCACTGGCCCGGACAAGCACCTGGATTTGAGCGGCCGTCGTCTCGCCGTCGGCCTCTGAACCATAGGTGATTATCCCCGAAAACGGATGACCCTGCGGTGTCATAAAGGCAAACGACTCATCATCGGAATAGATAACCATCACGCCGGTGGAAATCGGTAGCCCGCCGGGACCGCTCAAATTGATAACCGCCACCTCGCCCGGTTCAATTTTGGCCTTCGGCGCATAGAACCGGCCGCTTTTGGGCCAATAGGTTGGATACTTCACCTTCCATCGGGCTACCACTTCCTCAGGTGTTACGGCTGCGCCTTCCAATCGTACGCGATATGTCTTGCGCCAAAGCTGCCCAAACCCGGTTGTCGGTCCGGCAAGTTGCATACCGGCGACATTGGTATTAATCGCCTGCGGGGGAATGTCGGCCGTCGCCAGCTTCTTCACCGGTCGGGCCCATTCACCCTCCACAGGGTGATTAGGGCTGGTTGGATCATGTACTTTCTGTTTTGTATCACTTGTCATGTCACACCTCGCTACGACCCCGTTGGCCTAAGAACCAACAGCCGGGGTCGTACTCAGCGCCGCCATTACGGCCGCTTCCGAATCATAAATACCAATGGCTTCGTCCAGACGGGTTAGCTGAAATATCTCACGGTAGTGGTTACTCAGGCCATAGGCTAACAAGGCATGATTCTGCCGTTGGGCGCGGATCAGCAGCGTGACCAGCAAACCAATCCCGGTTGAGTTCATGTAATCCAGCTCAGAAAAGTTCAGGACAAAGGCCTTGGTATTGCCACTGACGGCCTCGTTGTACGCGGCGGTCAAGACGTCTTCGGCCGATCCGGTAATATCTCCATCAACATCCACAATGCCGATTCCCGGCAGTTTACGAACAGTCAAGTTCAGACTGGGTTCCGTCATGATAATCCTCCGTTGCAACATTCTGCGAATTAGGACGCAGGGGTTGTTACATCTTTTAGTGCACTATCTTCATCGGGATACAGATTCATAAAATCTGATAACCGCGTAATATTAAAGATCTCCTGGTAATGGTCCGATAGTCCACACGTCATTAGTTGCTTGTGGGACATACGGGCCTTGGCTAGCATGCCAACAATGAGCGCGATACCGGTACTGTTGATGTAATCCACATTGTCGAAGTTGAGCAGCACCGCTGGTGCACCGGAAGCGTCCGCCTCACCATAAGCCTTCTCCAGCGTTTCATCAGCAAAGCCGTCTATGTCTCCGGCCATGTCGATGACAGCGAGCTGACCGTGCATACGCACCGTTGCCACAAGCGGATTAGTTGGCTTTTCCATGTTCTGCTCCTTCGTCAAGATGAATCACCAAACTCACTGTATGGTGCATTTCGTCAATGTCTACGTGCATATCATCAACCATGTTCTGGATTAGAAACAACCCCCAGCCACGCGGCGATTGTTCGCCCGCCAGCTTGGCCGTCAGGTCAGGCAGCTCGGCATCAGGGATCGGCTGGCCGTGCCCACGATCAGTTATGTTAACCATCAAATCCGCATCGTTGGTCGTAACAGTTACTTCCAGCTTAACCGGCAAATCCGGGTCGAACTTGTTGCCATGTTCCATAGCATTCATGGTCGCCTCGGCCACGGCCGTTTTCAACCGTTCCAGTTTCGCGGAAGGCAAATTGAGTGGTTCAATGGCCTCCACTACCTGTTGGGTTGCCAAGCGTTCGTTGCCGGGTTGGCTGGGCAGTTCAAAACGGGCCAACGTTTTGGTCAACTTATTCACCTGACCGTCCGCCGGCTGATCCTGAACGAAGCGCACCATAACCATCGTCACATCGTCTTCCTGCTCCCAACCTGGGCCGGTAAAACTGCTCAGGTTATCCAGCAGGAAAGGTAGAAGTTCCGCATGGGCGGGCGACTGACCGACAAGCTCACGGATTCGGGGAAAGCCGAACATCTCACGCTGGGGATTATGGGCTTCCGCCAGACCGTCGCTATAGAGGAGGAGACATTCACCCGGGCCGAGTCTTGTCTCTTTCTCCTCGTACTGCATGCCCGGCAGCAAGCCCAACGGCATGCCGCGCGCACGCATCTCAACCACACCATCGGCCGTCCACTGATAGGGAACATCGTGCCCGGCATTGGCATAGCGAACATGTCCTGACTGAGGATCCAAGATGGCATAGAAGCAGGTCACAAACATCTTGGGCGGGATATCTTCAATGAGCTGGTTATTCGTTCGCTCCAGAATCTTGCCCGGTGACATGAACTGCTCTGCCGCCGAACGCAAGAGCGTACGTGTGGTTGCCATTACCAGAGCAGCCGGCACACCCTTGTCCGTGACATCACCAATGACAAAGCCCATTCGGCCGTCGGGGAATGTGTAGAAGTCATAGAAATCACCACCAACGGCGCGGGCCGGCTGGTAATAAGCTGAGACTTGCCACCCCTCCACGGCAGGCAAGGACTTGGGTAAGAGCAACTGCTGAATAAGGCGAGCAACACGCAGTTCCTGTTCGATTCGCTGGCGCTCCAAAGCCTCTTCCTGCTGCTGCCGGATCAATTGCGCGACGCGCACAGCCGGTGCAGCCTGGGTAGAAAGGTTCCCTAACAAACGACGATCATCCGAGGAAAAGTCCTGCTCGCTGAGCCTCTGGCCGAGATTAATCATTCCCACCAGCGCCCCCTGGCTAACCAGGGGCAGAATCAACCGCACACCGGCCTCCCGCAATGACTGAACGCCGGGGGAATCAAAGTTTAGACGTTCGATATCAACGACGCCGGTGGTATTCTGCAAATAATTCAGAAACGGATCATCAGCAGGGATATCCAAAGACGCCATCATTCCCAGGGTTCCGACCTGCGCCGGTTCCAGCGCCGGTTCGGCTTGATCATTCGGGTGTGCTTGATTGGGCCAGGAAGCTTCAGTCGTCGTCATAGTGACCTCATCATATCAGGCTACCGTCTCCTAAACGTTACGAAATCGTCCAATTTCTTACCGGGTCCATGTAATTTCGTTTTCCAGAACCGGATATCGCTTACTTATCGTTACGAAAGCCCTGCATGGTTGCCAGGGACTACTTCCTCAGCAACCATACAAGTCGTCAATCCTAACGGCTCCTAAGGCGTTACCGTAATGGAGCCAATCATCCCATGCGAGGCGTGGGGCATGAAGTCCCCATTCAGATCCGGCAGGAAGCACAGTATCGTGTACTCACCCGGCGGCAGATCAATTGTGGTCCAGGCTGTCAGGCCAGGGCCCATCGGGCTCCAACCGGCAACCAGTTCAAATGGCTCCGGTTGCGACGGATCAGGTTCCTCTTCTGACATGATCATTGTCATCAGATCGTCAATGGTCACCCCTTCCGCCAGTTTACCAATTGCCATCTCGTGCCACTGGGTACCGTTGTTGGTTATTGCCCAGGTCTGCGGGCCGGATTTAATCTCTCCCGGAATGGCGAAGGCAAAGTCCACCAATTGAACCTCGACATCGGCCGTCGGCGGGGTCGCCCCACTGGGATCACCGGTCGTAAAGGGAGCCAGAGAGGTCGGGGCACCTTCATCATCCGACTCAACCATCAGGTAGTTTCCGGGCTGTAGATCATAGACCGTTGGTCCCATGTCCGGTGACATCGGGCCGCCCATCAACGAAACGAGCTGCAATGCCGCTTCTTCATCCTCGGCCAGGGTCTGCATTAACTGATCGGCCGTTACGCCTTCGTTTAACTTGACCGGATCAACAGATACCCCGGTGTTGTTCACGAACACCACTGGACCGGATGGAACCTCATCCGGTACTGTTAATTGGCCGTCAACCTTGGTGATTTCCACTTCGGGTATCTGTCCTGTTGCAGATTCCTCAACGGCTGCCTCTGTGGGTGCAGCGGCCTCTTCGACCACGGCTTCCGTAGGGGCAACGGCTGCTGCCTCCGGCGCGGATTGGCCGCCAACTGAGCAAGCGCTCAGCACGCCAATCACCACACCACTTATTATGAATAACCCAAACTTCCGTCGCCACTGTTTTGTATTCATCCTCGTTACCTTCCTTTACTGATTTCCCGGAACCACCCCAATTGGCGTATTCCTTACGAGGATCAGTGTACCGTCCGATCGTCTCCGAACCGTTACGGTAAAGCAGGTGTTGAGGCTTACTTTCTGTAAACTAGATTACACCATCGTCTGAAAATCGTTACGAAAACGTTCATTCATTCGGATTTATCGACTTGAAGTTCGACCGCACAACAGGAACGGCACTATTTCCTCCACCTTTATGATCGGGGGAAAATAGCCAGATCTCCACAAACTCCGGTTGCATCGTCTCCTGAATCACCCGTGCCAACTCGGCCGTCAGTGCATCCAGATCGGTCTCGTCGCGCACAGTGGCAGCGAATCGCTCCAGTGTCTTCTGGGCATCGTACTTGCTGCGGTAAAAGCGCCGGTCAATCACTTCCTGTACCCGCTGTCGTAGCGGGAGAAAAATGGCAGCTATTAGCAATGTGGACAGAACAATGGCGAGGGTTGAAGTCTGCCCGGTAATGGTCGTGAATATGCGTTGCAGGGTAATTACGCTGCCCAGATAAATTAACAGCAGCAGCCCTGTCACGATGGCATACTGCGTTGTGCGACGGATAATGATATCAATGTTGAACAAGCCGTAGCGAAAAATGGCGATCACGACGCTGAACGGGATA
>JAWKOY010000047.1:0-35149 GCA_041390945.1 Chloroflexota bacterium | reverse complement strand
GGATGGTGTGATTGCGGCGCGCAAAAGCTCTTCGGCCGATCTGGTAAACCTGATTGTCTCTACGGGGACCGACGGCGCGTGTGGGCTGGCCTATCAGATGAATGAGATGGAGTCCTGGTTTGCAGACTACGCCTTTGGCGTTACTGCACTGGACTATGAAGGGAATTACACATGCAGCTCGCTCACACTGGCGCATGAGATTGGGCATGGCATGGGCAATGCCCACGACCGAGCCAATACAAATACCCAACCGCTGTTCCCTTATTCCTATGGTTATCAGGACCCGGCAAGCCAGTTCCGGACGATCATGGCCTACGACTGCCCCGGAGGGTGCAATCGGATCAATCACTGGTCCAGCCCGGATGTTTCGTACAACGGGGACCCAACCGGTGTTGATTACGATGTATCTCCCAATCTGGCAGCGGATACGTCCCGGTCGATGAACGAGACTGCCCGAGTGGTCGCAAACTTCGAGTCGAGTTGTGAGGCTGAACTACCGCCAACTGCTACAGCTACGTCGTTGCCGGAGCAATCTCCCACACCCACGGCGACTACAATACCGGTAACCCCTACAGAGACGCCCTTACCGACGGCGACTAACACCCCGTTACCGACGGCCACACCGACAATGCTACCGACCTCGCTGCCAACAGCCACACCAACAAGCCTCCCTACAACGGCTCCGGCGACACCATCCCCAACCCCGACAAGTACCTCGCAGTCCGTATTACCTGCACCGACGGCGACACGGACCCTGTTGCCGTCGTCCTCATACCAATTCCTGCTGCCCTTGATTATTGGGGACTAAATACAGGGCAGGGCAAATCCCTTCAACTTTCTGAAGAACTAAAAAGAACCCCGCACTTTGGGGTTAATTCAGTATTTCTTGTGCTAAACTCAAAGTCATAAGTTTCCAATCACTCATCGTGCATAACAAAGTCGTTGTGATTGGTGCACCATTGGCAACAGGCGACTGAGCCAATAGCGCCCATTCCCACGGGGCCGCCAGCAATCATAAACAAGAGTAAAGGAGAACTAGATGCCGTTCAAACGGGCAATAGGGTTTGTTGTGAGTGCGATAGTCATCCTCGTAGTCGGTAGCGTTTGGTTCCATCCGATAGCGATGGAGGCGATGGCTAATAATAGTTTCGAGGCAGTTCATGAGTCGGTTGCCCTGGATGATAATGTCGAGAATTTCTTACCGGCTATTCTTGGCGGTAAGGGTGTAACAGATCTTCCAATTGCAGTTGATGATAGCTACCAAATACCTCAGGATACACAATTAGTCGTAGGTGCAGCCAACGGTGTTCTCGCGAATGACGATATCCCCGGTGGAGGCTCGCCGGAAGCTGAGTTGGAATCGGATGTGGAGAATGGTGTCCTTAATCTCAATCCGGATGGCTCATTTGATTACACGCCGGAGACGGGTTTCAGTGGAACAGATACGTTCACCTATCACGCTGTTGCTTCGCAGGGTACATCGAACATTGCCACCGTTACAATTGACGTGCTTGGCGCTGGGGGCGTCAATACTGCCCCGTACATGGTTACCGGTGATCTTGCTTTGGAAGCAGGTTGTGGTGCAACGAAAGTTGCCGAAACGCACTCATTCGTTATGGCGATTTTGATCGTGATGGTGACATGGATGGAGCTAACTGGCTATATTGACGGATTGGTTTATTGGTATGAAAACGACGGGCAGGGTAATTTTGAATCGCATCTCCTGGACCCGGACATTGAAGGAGCGTATCCGGCGGGAGTTGGTGACGTTGATGGTGACGGATATGATGACATTTTGGTAGGTGCCTACTTGTCCGATACATATGTCTGGTACCGCAAATGACGACGGTGGTGATTTTACGCGCAACATTGTAGATGATACGGCCGATGGGGCTCATTCCATCATCACGTTGGGTGGATATGAACAATGACGGCGATGTCGACTTCGTCATTGCCAACCAGGACGGCAATACAGTTTTGCTGGTATTAAAACGATGGTAGCAATCAATTCACGTTCCATGTTATTGACGACACAGCCACGGATGCGAAGCGGTCACAGGTGGTTGACATTGATGGAGATGGAGATTTGGATCTGGTCGTGGCGATCTTCCGTCTTAACGAGACTGCCTGGTATGAAAATGATTGTAACTTGAACTTCACCAAGCATACGATTGATACCGATACAAAGGTGCTTACTATGCTACTCTCCCGGCCGAGCGCAGATTTGCGATTGCAATATAGATATATTCACTGCCAGTCGAAGACGCCACTATTGCTTTGTTTCTTGAATGATGGTTCCCAGAACTTCACCAAGAAAGTCCTGACCTGGAAGCACTGGGCGCGCGCACGGTGTTAGCTACAGACCGATCGTGAATGGTGACATGGATGCTGTTGCCTCCAGCGTCGACACTGACACCGTTTTCTGGTTTGAAAACGTTGGGAATGCAGAGCTTGAGATACACCGAAGTCGATGAAGATAACGGCGCTGCGGATTGTTTCTGACTGACATGGACTTTGATGGCGACACCGACGTCCTTTCTGCCAGCAAGATCTCCGGGAGGTGGCAATTGACTGGCAGATCAACACCAAACTGCAACGGTCGCGAAAAGGGGACACGCTGTTTATTGACGCATCGGTGCTACAGGCGGTGGATGTTTGAGGTATCTGGCCCACGCAGCCGATCTCACGTATACCTGCAGCGATTCCTGAGCGCGGAGAAATTCAGTTGACGGTGCTGCCCTGACTGTAGATGATACCTTTGACCGTGCGGATGTTGACGCTGGCCGTGTGACCTATGTTCACGGAGGAAGTAACCAGGTTTCCATTGATATTCAGACGTACTTGCTTGGCGATGGCGGTGAAGATAACGTAAACCACTTGAGGGGACGTTTGTGATCACCGTTGGCAGGTGTTCTGGGGAACGGCCATAAGTGCCGTTCATGCAGAAACAAAAAGACCGGCCTTGCTTTTAACAGGGCCGGCTTCTTTGTTCAGAGGTGCGCGATGTGACCGTTGTTTGGCGCATGGATTTCATTTTCTATTCGCAATACAAGCAATAACCTATCTACCAGTGGTTTGCTCGGTTGAATCCAGATCCACGCTTTTCAGCAGACACTCGCGGCGCATGGATTATCGAACACATCCGTTGCCACCGAGTGTCACAGTTTGCGCGGCGTTCATTTGCTGACGATTGCACTTCGATCGTCATCACATGGTTGCGATGCCACGCATTTTCCCTTCTCAATGCGTCGCAGCCGCTTTTGCAAATCGTCACGTGTGGATTCGACGACTTTCATATTATTCCTGAGGCAACACTCCGGCTGCCTAACAGCCGCTTGCTCAGGTGAATGGCTACAGTGGGGAGTACAGGCGCTGGACACTGGATATCCCACCGATTTGACCGCTACAGCCTCCCAGCCGCTTGCGCGATCCAGGCTGCCGAATGCATTGTGAGCATTCTAACCACCATGATTGCGACATACTCAACTTCTTTTTCTTCGCTGGCTGCCCGCAACCTTGCGTGCATATTGATACATCGGCATAAAGAAAACTTTCAATTAATACTTCATTCAGTATAGTATTCAGACACTGATTGGCTGTCAAGCTGCGCTACTACCCTCATTTTAACCTGTTCAAATGGTCAGGTTGGTATTTCGGCCCACAGCGGGGCATGCCTCTCGATCTACACTTTCCGGTAAAGTAACAAACAGCGAACAGGCTTCGCTGAACAGGAGAAGATATGACAGCAACAATCAGTAGCCATCATAACCGCGGTAGCGTACACTGGGCCGAACGACTGGTCACCGGCAGCACAAAATTACCAATGATTCTTTACTGGCCGTGATGCCTGAAGGTTTTATAAACGGCCGTCTGGGAATTGAAGGGCTGACGCGGGTGGTACGGTAGAAAGCAGTCGGCGATGTCAGTGATCCTGCCCACCGACAGACTGGCTGAACGCAGTTGGCTACGCTACCCGGACCTGCTGGTCAATAACGCTTCCACGCTTGGCCCGCTTCCCATGTCGGAGTTGCTGGACCTCGCCCCGGAGGATCTGTCCCGGGTGTTGAATATCAATACGGTGACACCATTGGCCTTGATCCAGACGTTACGACCCTGGTTGGGAGCTGGCCGTGGTTTGGTGGTTAATATCACCAGCGACGCGGCAGTTGGCGCCTATCCCGGCTGGGGCGGCTATGGGACCAGCAAGGCCGCTCTGGAATTGCTCTCCCTGACCCTGGCTGCTGAAGCACGGGATGAAGGTATCTCTGTCGTGGTCGTTGATCCCGGCGATATGCGGACGCAGATGCACCAGGATGCCTTCCCCGGTGAGGATATTTCTGATCGGCCGCTGCCGGACGTTACCCTGCCGTTCTGGGCCTGGTTGCTGGGCCAGGAACCGGCGAGCGTTTCCGGGCAACGTTTCCAGGCGCAGGCTGAGCTATGGACGGTGGCAACATGAAACGCGAAACCCTTGTCTTTAACCGCCCGGATAATCTTGTTGCCACACACCCGGCCGAAGCAGACGGTCGTGCGCGAGATACCGGACGCCTGTTAGTGAGTGAACTGGGAGGTCACCGCCATTTGGTCTTTCGGGACCTGGCTACAACCTTGCAGCCAGGGGATGTGCTGGTTGTGAACCGCAGCGCGACGCTTCCGGCCAGCTTACCCGCCATTGCACCGGATGGTCAGCTCTGTTTGCTCAATTTATCCACACATTACGGTGGGGATTTATGGCTGGCCGAACCGCGACGTGGCCCGGCTGAACTCGGTCCGCTGCCCGGTGTTGCCGCCGGACGAGCCTTGCAGGTTGCAGGACAATCTGTTCATCTCGTAGCGCCATATCCCGGCCTGAGCCGGCTTTGGTTCGTACGCATTGAGAGGGATGCTCACCAACTGATGGCCCGGATCGGCCGCCCCATTCGTTACGGGTATCTGGATGGTGCATACGATCTTCAGGCTTACCAGACAGTCTTTGCTGCCTATCCCGGTAGTGCCGAGATGCCGTCGGCCGCTTACCCGTTCACGCGCCGCGTACTGGACGATCTGGCCCGGCGCGGTGTTCAGGTTGCCAGTATTGTGCTCCACACCGGTGTTTCCAGTCTGGAGATTGAGACCAGCGAGATCGAACAGCATCCGCTTTACCCGGAACCGTTTTTGGTCCCGAATGCCACGGCTGCTGCGGTCAATGCCGCCCGTTCATCCGGTCGTCGTGTCATTGCTGTGGGAACAACAGTTGTTCGCGCGCTGGAGTCGGCCTGGGATGGGCAACAGGTCGGGACTGCGTCCGGGTTTAGTCGCTTGTACATCCATCCCGGACGACCGCCCCAGGTAGTCAACGGTTTGTTGACCGGGCTACACGATCCGGTTACCAGCCACCTGGCAATGCTCTATGCGTTGGCCGGGGTGGATCTGATCCGAACAGCCTACAGTGAGGCGGTAGCTGAAGGGTACCGCTGGCATGAGTTCGGTGATAGTCACCTGATCCTGCTGCCCGTCACCAGGTGATCTTGGGGAATCTAGTAACTGTGTGGAAAGCCGGCTGGCAGGTTGGCCGGCTTTCTCGCACAATAGAGGTTTATGCAGACAAAAGAGACCAGTGACGCCCGGCAACTGGCGCAGCGAAACCGGGAATTGGCAATCCTCAATGACATAGCTGCGGCGCTGAATCAGGAAGTTGATCTGCGAGCTGCGCTCAACACCGCGCTGCTGAGAGTAGCTGAACTGCTCCAGTTGCGTACCGGTTGGGTCTGGTTGTTATCGGAGGAGGGTTCCAACCAGTCTTATCTGGCGGCGGCCCAGAATCTGCCACCCGGTCTGCGCGACAATCCACAACGAATGGAAGGCTCCTGTTATTGCCTGCGAACTTTTCGGGCTGGAGACCTTAATGGTGCCGCCAACGTCAATGTTGTTAGTTGCAGCCGATTGGCGGAACTGGTGGATGGTACGGATGGCCTACAATACCATACCAGTGTTCCCCTTTATGCCTCCCATGGTAAGAAGCTGGGTGTGCTGAACGTAGCTGATACCGATTGGCGGGAGCTATCCGAAGGTGATTTGCGCCTGCTTCATACCATCGGAGACCTGTTGAGTATTACCATTGAGCGGGCACGCCTGTTTGCCCACAGCCGGCAGATGGGCGTTGCTGAGGAGCGAGGCCGGCTGGCTCGTGAGATTCATGACACCCTCGGCCAGAATCTGGCAGCCATTACCCTGCATATGGAGACGGCCGATGCCCTGTTTGAGGCTGGGGCTGCCCCGGAAGCCATTTGGGGAACTATTCGCAAAACGCTGGAACTCAGTCGCACCGGTTTACAGGAAGCGCGCCGTTCCATGCTTGATCTGCGGGCTGTGCCGCTGGAAGGCCGTTCGTTGTCAGAAGCACTACAACAATTGGTTGAAGCCTTCCGGGAGCGCAATGGCATTACCGTTTCCTGTCACCTGGCCGGGGCTCATTATCCCGTGCCGGTCCGGGTGGAAGTAGCTGTGTATCGGATTGTTCAGGAGGCACTCGCCAATATTGAGCAACACGCCAGCGCGCAGCAGGTGCGCCTGGACCTGACGGCCGATCCCGACATGCTTTATCTCACAATCGAGGATGATGGGCAGGGGTTCCAGCCGGAGAGCATGCCGCCGGAGCGCTTCGGGTTGGTAGGAATTAACGAGCGTGTCCGGTTACTGGGTGGGCGGCTGGATTTGCAAAGCGATCCGCAAACAGGCACTCGTTTGCAGGTAACCATTCCCCTGGATGGAGAAGGTCTATGACCACACCTTCCGTGAATGATCATATCACCCTACTGATTGTGGATGATCACCCGGTTGTGCGCGACGGTCTGGTCGCAATCTTGAGCACGCAGCCGGATTTCGTTATTGGTGGGGAAGCTGCTTCCGGCGAGGAAGCATTGGCTGTGTTTGAGCGCCTCCAGCCGGATGTGGTTCTGCTGGATCTGGAAATGCCGGGGATGGACGGGATTGCCTTGCTGCGAAAGCTGCGTGAGACAGAACCGGCGGTGAAGGTAGTCGTGTTCACCGCTTTTGATACAGACGATCGTATCCTTGGCGCGTTACAGGCCGGGGCCAAAGGGTACTTGCTCAAAGGCGCTCCCCGGACGGAGTTGTTTAATGCAATTCGCGTAGTCTATCGAGGTGGTTCTCTGCTCCAACCGATTGTCGCTTCGCGTCTGCTGGATCAACTGGCTGGATCGGAACCGGTAGAAGAACTGACTCCGCGCGAGCAAGCTGTACTGGCTTTGTTGGCGCAAGGCAAACAGAATAAAGAGATCGCCCAAGAGTTGGCAATCACCGAGCGCACGGTCAAGTTTCACCTGAGTGCCATCTACGGCAAGCTGGGTGCGGGGAACCGCACTGAGGCGGTCACGATCGCCTTGCAGCAGGGGTTGATAGATCTATAGCGGAGGAAGAAAACTGAAGGTGACACGCGGCTGAAGGAAGGGGGTTCCCTCAGCCGCTTTTTTGATGCCTTTCTGATCCAATTGGATCAAATGATACATCCGTGTCGGTAGTGACCGACTTCATCCTTGCGAGCGACTGGCACCTAATTGACGCTATTGTAGACACGCCTTATACTCTTATAAAGGGTCCAGTTTATACTAGGAATTCCAGGCCTAGTTTGGAGGAATATATGGAAGGCACCGATCGGAGGGAGCGATTGGGGCGTTTCTTACGGTCCTGTCGTGAACGAACCACCCCCCAAGATGTTGGAATAGCGACCAGTAGTCGGCGGCGAACGCCGGGTTTGCGTCGAGAGGAAGTCGCCGGCCTCGCCGGTATCAGCCCCGCCTACTACACAAAAATCGAGCAGGGTCGGGTAGATGTCTCGCCCCACGTTTTGAATACCCTCGCCGGTATATTTGACCTGACGCACACCGAGCGGGAGTATGTTTTTGCCCTGGCAAGGGATTACATCTCCGACGATGCGCAACCGGCACCGGAGGAAGCCACCCCGGAGCTGGAGTTGTTGTTGGCGTCGCTGGAGCCATACCCGGCTCAAATTCTCGGCCGTTATTGGAACATCCTGGCCTGGAATCAGGCAACAACGGTTATCATGCATGATTTTGCAGCACTCCCGCCGGAGGCGCGTAATCTGATTATGGGGATGTTCCTGTCGCCCGAACTGCGACAACTCATCGGCGATTGGGAGGGCAATGCTCAGCGAATGCTGGCCGAGTTTCGCGCTGATCTCGGCCGCTATCATCATGATCCGGTCTTTGGCGAGATGGTCACCTTCCGCGGGCCAACAGCCCGGAGTTCGCCCAGTGGTGGGTGGAGCAGCCCCGAATCGGCGCGCCGGGCAACGCACCCAGGTTCTCACCACCCATCAGGCGAAACCCTGTACTTGCAGGAAATGGTATTTGATATCCATGATCATCCCAGCATGCGGTTGATCATGTTCATCCCGCAGGACGAGGCCAACAAGCAAAAGCTACAGAGACTGGTTGATAATTACTGAGTTGAGGGATTAGTCGCTTACCGGCAGCCCACTGGGCACGTGCTCCGGCACCAGCGGGCTGAGGTCAACGGCCGATGGGGATTCCAGCGCGTTCAGGAAGGCCATCAACTGGGCGACCTGCTCATCGGTCAGTTCCGGCAACTCCGCCAGGCGGGGATCGAGCGTGCTGAGAACGTCAGCCTGAATGTCAGGTTCCATGCGTACCTGATCACGGAAGAGTGGAGGGAGTGTTTGCGGGTCGAAGGACTGCAAGGAGCCGGCCGGGTTCAAATGGTGGCGAACGGCCGCCTCCAGATCACTATACGCGCCGTTGTGCATGTAGGGACCGGTGAGGGTGACGTTGCGTAGCGGCGGGGTGCGGAAGGCGTAGCGATCCGCATGGTCGCCGGTTTCCAGGAATCGGCCGAGGTCCAGCCGGTCGTCGCTTAGCTTGCCGGGGCCAAGCTGGGGGACGCCGATATTGTGGAACGCCTGATCCGTCATCAGATTGCCTGCATGACAGGCCGCACAACCAGCTTCCCCATAAAAGAGCAATGCGCCCTGCTTGGCCTCATCGGTCAGTGCCGTCTGGTCGCCTGCCAGGTACCGATCCCACGGACTGTCCAGGAACGTAAAGGCGTCAATCTCGTAAGCGGCAATCGCCGTGGCTGCGTATTCAAACCCCAACTGCTCCACCGGCGTATCGGGGAAGGCGTTCTGGAAGAGCGCAACATACTCCGGCTCATCCAGTATCCGCTTCATCAGTCCCGACCACATCTGTTTCGGCCGCATGTCACTGATAGACCCGATCTCGTTCAACTGGCGATTGACATCACTATCCCCGAAATCGCCGCGCATTTCATCACGCGAGGTAACGGGGAACATCGCCTGGGCCGCCAGGGCATTGTCCAGCAGCGCCGGTAGACCATTGCCCACCGGTGTGGATAGCCCATAGACATCGCTCAGGTTGACACGTCCATCCCAGAACATGGTTGTCCACTCGGCCGATCCCCGGTTGAACAACTCGGTGGCATTACGCGGGATCAACACTCGTCCATCGCCCATGTCGCGGTCCGGCCCCAGCCCATGGCCGCCGGTCCCGATGGACAGCGGTAGGCCGTCGCCGGTGGCAAAGTGTGGGTGATGACAGGTGGCGCAGGACGTGTCGCGGTTGCCGCTTAGAATGGGATCAAAGAAAAGCGCCTCCCCCAGTTTAACCAGAGCCGCGTCTGGGACAGGACCGGGATCAAGCTGGGTGACGCCGGACTTGCTGAGCAACAGCGACAGACGGCCGTCGGTGCTGCTTGTGAATCGCAGGGCCAATGTTTCGGGCGAAGACCACAGAAATGCGGCGACCAGCGCGCCAATTGCCAGCACACCCATGGCGATAAGTGCACCACGGCGCGCGGCCGGTTGTTCCAGCCACTCTCCCAGACGGCCGATGGCCCGGCTTTTCCAGAGGACAAAGGTGAGCAGTCCGGCCAGAAGGATGGCCGCCACTGCCGGAATTAGCCAGCCCGGCAGTGCGTGGGCCAGCGCCCCGCTTAGTACTATGGGTTGACCCTGGTACGTCAGCGCATAATGGGCGTTGGTGTGTAAATTTTCGAAGGTCTGCTCGGAGCCATCCGGCCAGACAACGCGCATACCGGTGGCGGATGCGTCGCCCAAACCGAAGTGCAGGTCCAGCAAACTGTTCCCACCCAACCCGGTGCCGTTGTTGACTTGTTGGAACTGGGTGCGGCCGTCGCTGTCCGTCAGATAGACCTTGGCCCCAATCGCGTCCCTATTGACCGGCCCGGCCCCCGACAGTTTGAACGCTACCCAGTTTCCTGCCTGCCCGGTGTCGTTGGTTGTATTGCGATAGAGTTTGTAATCCTCATCGAAGTTGCCGATGACGAGGTCTATATCGCCGTCCCGATCATAGTCGGCTGTTGCCAGACCGATCGTCTTGCCCGGATCGGCCGCACCGCTAGACTCGGCCAGATTGGTGAACGTGCCGTCGCCGTTGTTGTGGAACAAGGGGTTGAAGCCGATACCCCCATCGGTTTCCGTCATCTGCGCCAGATAGAGATCGGTCCAGCCGTCGTTGTTGTAATCCAGAAAGACGGAGCCCCAGCCGATGGCCTCCGGTAACTCGACCCCGGCGGCTTCTGCTTCATTTAGATAGGACCCGTCACCCTGGTATTGCAGAAGGGTCATCGGACCGACATTGGAGAAGTAGAGGTCAAAGTCAAGGTCGTTGTCGTAGTCGCCCACGGCCAGCCCCATGCCCATGACCTTTTGATCCGCACCCGCTTCGGCCGAAATGTCGGTAAAGCACCAGCCGTCGCAGCCGGGGCCGTCATTGCGCCAGAGGGCATTGCCCACCGCGTGGACAAACTCGTCGTTGATCAGGTAGATGTCAAGATCGTTGTCGTTGTCGAAATCAATAAAGCTGGCGATGAACCCGGCGCCCATGACCTGGCGGCTCAGCAGATTGGTGACATTGGTGAATGTGCCGTCGCCATTATTGTGGTAGAAGGCATCCTTGTCGCCCTCAATGGGACGGCCGCAGCGCGGTGTGCAGGACCAGTTGGCGACGTAGAGATCAAGATTGCCGTCATTATCGTAATCACCCCAGGACGCGCTCTTGCCGTTGGTGGTGTCGCCGACACCGGCCGTTTCGGTGACGTCGCTGAAGCCCTGTCCCTCGTCATTGTGGTAAAGGACGTTCGCGCCCCAGTTGGTGATGTACAAATCCGGCCAGCCGTCGTTATCATAGTCAGCCCAGACGGCGCCACCGCTTTGCGCCTCCGGCAGAGAAACCTGATCTGCCAACGGCGAGAGTGAGAACGTGCCGTTACCGTTGTTGCGGTAGAGTTTGTTCGGCGCCCCGAAGTCAGTCAGATAGAGGTCCGGCCAGCCGTCGCCGTCATAGTCAGCCCAGGCCTGGCCGGTGATACGTTCATTCCCCTGGCGGGGTGCGTCAATCCCGACCTCGGCCGTTACTTCTTCAAAGGGCGGGGCCGAGGGTTGCCCTTGCGCCAGCGCCGGACGGCCGACAATTAACAAGGCGATCAGAATAAGGCCGGCGAAGAGGATCGGTATCAGTTTGGCGGGAATCCGCCACTTAGAGGCGACGGTTCGAGTGGATTTTTGCATGTGACAATGTTTTACCAGAATCGGTACGCGGCGAAAAGGGGCTATTTCGCAAGTGCCCAACTATCTACCCATTGTACCAGAGTAACCCAATCCATCGGCGGGGTGAGGTAAAGTAAATGGGTTGCGCCTCGGTGGTCACTCGCTCCCAGCCCTCGCGCGACGGGTTCCAGCGCGGTGTGAGATGCCAACCGGGTTGCCAGCTCGGCCTCCAGCGATTCGGCCGAACGGACTGCCCAGACATCTGCCAACTCGGCCGGTGGTTTTTCCAGCAGGTAATCAATATGCCAGTGTAGCCGCTTGGTCCGGGGTGGTTGTGACGGCAGCCCACTGGTTCTGAATGAAGTCAGTAACGCATCCCGGATGGCGTGGGGAGGTGCGCCGGGAGCACATCGGGTGGCGTGGCGGATCAGCCTTCCGGCTAATCCCGCTGCGCCGCGCCCCATGGCCGAGCCTACGTAGATGTAGTCCCCTGCATCAAGCGAAATGGGTCGGCCGCCTTCAAAGCGGCCAAACGTTACCGTCAAGGGGTTGGGGCAGTGGATATGGAGCAGGTAAGCGCCGGTTGGAAACTCCCCTCCGCGCAATACAATGGTCATGAAGCGCCTTGTTCCCAGGCATGTTGGGCCAGGGTGACTGCTCCCCACAACGGCGCATCATCTCCCAGTGCGGCAGGGACGATATCAAAACTCACTTCCGGTAGCGCGGTGGCCTGCGCCGTTTCGCGTACAGTCGCCCACCACTCCGGCCCGGATTTGGTCACGCCCCCACCGAGAATGAATCGTTCCGGGTTGATCAGGTTGGCGGCGTTGCCCAGACCAATACCGAGCGCCCGTGCCCCACGCAGCAGGACATCACGCGCCAGAGCATCGCCAAGTGCGGCCGCTTCAGCCACATCCTGGCCGGTGATTTGTCCTCCTGACCGCATCAGATCGCGCAGGATAGTTTTCTCACCCGGCTGCTCAGCCAGGCGTGCAACTGTATCCGCGGCCATGTAGGGACCGGAGGCCAATCTCTCCACACAACCGCGCTTGCCACACAAGCAGAGGGGACCATGGGGGTCGGCAACCGTATGGCCTATCTCTCCGGCCATTCCCTCGTGCCCCCGCCACGGACGGCCGTCCAGTATCCAGCCGCTTCCGACCCCGGTGCTGATCGTTACATAGAGCAGGGTGTTACATCCGATCCCTGCGCCGAAGTGATGTTCTCCCAGCGCGGCAACATTGGCGTCATTGTCCACAAAGGTTGGTGCGCCGAATGTCCCGGTCAGCAATGAAGCCAATGGTGTTTCCTCCCAGCCGGCTACATGATGTGAGAGACGAACCAGACCGGCATGGTAATCTACCGGCCCTCCGAAACTGACGCCGATTGCAGCCGGTTGCCGGCCCTGTAGAACCTGCTGGGCCAAGTTGATCATCGCTTCCTGTTCGTAAGCGGCATCCGCGTTTGCCGGGGAGTAATGGCGTTCGTGTGCTAGCCAATTCAATCCTTCTGCATGGATCGGGGCTATGGCGGCGCTCAACTTGGTACCGCCGAAATCCAGGGCCAGTAAGCACGGCTCATTCATGAACCTATTGTCTCCGGCAGCCTCGTGCCTGCCAACATATGACAGTCTGCACTGAAATCTATGACACATGACACTATAGACACTATCCAATCTGTGCCAGAATAGCCGCAGAAATCAATCGGGTGGGAGTACATTAACCTGGGCTATAAAGCCGGGGAGATATCATATGACCAAAGACATGGATAGCTATGTCGAGGAATTACGCCGCCTGCAGGCTGACTCCCGCCCCACTGAAAAAGGCATAGCGACCCAGCATGCAAAACACCGCCTGACTGCTCGTGAGCGGGTGGATCTGTTGTTTGACCCCGGAACGTTCATGGAAATTGATACGCTCGTGCTGCCGCGCTATGAAGCGTATCCGGGTGGCAAGACATCACAGCACGGCGACGGCGTTGTCACCGGTTTTGGGTTGGTAAGCGGCCGTCGTGTATTCGTCGCCTCGCAAGACGCCAGCGTAATGGGCGGCTCGTTGGGTGAGATGCACGCCAACAAGATTGTGAAGGCGATGCGCATGGCCTTGCAGTACGGCTGTCCGTTCATTGCCATCAACGATTCCGGCGGCGCGCGCATCCAGGAAGGTGTGGATAGCCTTGGTGGATATGCGCGTATTTTTGATGCCAACTGTGAGGCGTCAGGTGTCATTCCGCAGTTGTCGGTGATCATGGGGCCTTGCGCCGGGGGAGCGGTTTACTCCCCGGCACTGACCGACTTCGTGTTCATGACCCAAAACAGTTACATGTTTATCACCGGCCCGGATGTCGTCCGGTCGGTCATGCAGGAAAACGTCAGCTTTGAGGAGTTGGGTGGTGGGATGATGCACAGCCAGGAAAGCGGCGTGTGCCACTTCCTGACCGGCGACGATGCTGAATGCCTGGCTAAGGTGCGTACCTTGCTGAGCTATTTACCCAGCAACAATCAGGATGACCCGCCTTACATTCCGCCGATTGACGACCCCGAACGACGTTGTCCGGAACTGAACGAGGTTGTGCCGACTGATCCCTACAAGGCCTATGATGTCCGTAAAGTGATCAGCAGCATTGTGGACGACGGGGCTTTCTTTGAAGTCCACCAATTGTGGGCTGAAAATATGGTTGTCGGGTTTGCCCGTTTGAACGGCTATGTGGTTGGTATTGTCGCTAACCAGCCGATGGTGCTGGCCGGATGCATTGACATCAAGGCATCCATCAAGGCCACACACTTCATCCGTATCTGTGATGCCTATAACATCCCCATCATTACCCTTCAGGATGTGCCCGGATTCTTGCCGGGAAAAGATCAGGAATACGGCGCGATCATCCGCAACGGCGCGCGCATGATTTATGCCTACAGCGAGGCAACGGTTCCCAAGCTGCTCGTCATTTTGCGCAAGAGCTATGGTGGCGCCTACTGTGTGATGAGCAGCAAGGGTCTGCGCGGCGATCTTCTATATGCATGGCCCAACGCCGAGATCGCGGTGATGGGTGCGGAAGGGGCGGTCAACATCCTTTTCCGGCGGGACGTACAGGCTGCGGAGGACCCGGAGGCGCGACGCAGGGAACTGGTGGATGATTACCAGCAGCGGTTCAACAATCCTTATGTGGCGGCATCGCGCGGCCTGATCGACGAAGTGATTGAACCGGCCGATACCCGTCGGATACTCATCCGTTCGCTGGATGTAACGTTGTCCAAGCGCGAGCGTCACATCCCCCGCAAACACGGCATCTCGCCGATGTAACCACCTCGTCGAGGAGGCCAAGACCTGTGTTCAAGAAAATCCTAATTGCCAATCGTGGTGAGATCGCTGTTCGAATCATCCGTACCTGTCGCGAGATGGGCATACGCACGGTGGCTATATATGAAGCGGCCGATCAGGGATCATTGCACGTCCGTCTGGCGGATGAATGTGTAACCGTTCCGGATCACCATGCATTCATGGACAGCGAGCAAATTATCGATATTGCCCGACAGGTTGGCGCAGATGCTGTTCACCCCGGGTACGGATTCCTGGCTGAAGATGCGGCGTTCATTCAGGCCTGTGATGAAGCGGAGCTGATGTTCATCGGGCCGCCGGCCAATGTCGTGGCGTTAACACGCAACAAGATCGGCGCGCTGGAACGAGCGCGAGCGGCCGGGATACCGACGGTTAACTTTTCGGCGGTATCGTTCAGCGAAGCAGAGGGTGACAACCTTCGTATTGCCGCCGATGAGATGGGTTATCCCATGGTCCTCAAGTCGTGCAGCGGCGGCCGGGGACGCGGGGAGCGTCTGGTTACCAAACCGGAATACCTGACGGATGCGGTGCGCCGGTCCCGTAGCGAGGCCAGAACCGTCTACGGCAACCAACGCCTCTACATAGAACAGGCCATCCTCCCTGCTCATCAGGTTGGTGTTCAGATACTGGCCGACCGGCAGGGAAACATGATTCATCTGGGGGAGCGGGAAGGGTCTTTGATCCAGCACAATCAAAAGATTATTGAGAAGCTCCCGCCCTGGTTTAACGGCCGAACAGCGCGAGGTACTGCTGGCAACTGCGCTGGAAATAGCGCGGTTGTTCAATTATCAAAACATCGGGACAGTTGAATTCCTGATAGATGAAGACGGTGATTATTATTTCAGTGAGGATAAAGTCCCGCATCCAGATCGGGCACACAGCCACGGAAATGCTGACACGTGTTGACCTGGTGCGGGAGCAAATACGGTTGGCTGCCGGAGAGCCTCTGTCAATGACTCAGGCGGATGTACGGTTGGATGGGTGGTCCATGATGTGCCGGGTGCAGGCTGAGGATCCGGCAAACCGGTTTATGCCCAGCCCCGGCCATTTGCGTCGCGTGCGCTTACCGGATGGACCGGAGGTTCGGGTGGATACATACGTGTATTGCCAATCGGATATTCCCCCAGCCTATGATCCGATCATCGGTAAAGTAACAACCTGGGCGCCTGATCGTGACCTGTGTGTCAATCGAATGAGACGGGCATTGGAAGACTTTATTGCTGTCGGCACGCCGAATAACCTGCCCTTTTTGCTACGCATCTTCCAGTCACCGGAGTTTATGAGCGGCCGCTACACAACGGACTTCCTCAGCCATCCCATTCAGGAAGAACTGCCACCGGAAACAATGATGACACGCCGCGACCTGGCGGTTGCTGCCGCTGCGTTATATATCCTGCGGCGCGAAGCACTGAACCCACAATTACCCGACCGGATTGCGACAGGCTGGCATCGCGATAGCCGCCGCTTGCCCCAATAGCCCGGAGAGTTACAACATGACCAACCTTCAAATTACCCTGGACGGGCAAGCTTACGAAATTGATCTCACCCTGGCAACGACGCCTGGGAGCCGGAATACAATCACCGTGAATGAAGAACCTGTCGAGCTCGTGCTGCCGGAGAACACGCATCTGGCCGCCGATACGGAGTGGCTGATCATTGACGGCCGTTCGTATGAATTCGTTCTCGATCCGGCCATGCAGTGGATCAAGGCCTTCGATGGGCTTCACTCTCTGGAAATTCAGGACCGCAATGAGCGCGTGGCTCGCCCCCGCAGCGGTGACGGCCGCGTGAAAGCACCCATTCCCGGATTAATCGCACGCATCCTGGTTGCTCCGGGTGAGGCTGTCGCGGCTGGTCAGCCGTTGATCATGCTCGAAGCCATGAAGATGGAGAATGAAATACGGGCGCCGTTTGACGGAACCCTGGGTGCGGTGTCGGTCAAGGTGGGCGAGACGGTCATACGCGGGCAGGTGTTGGCCGAGCTTCAGTAAGCCTACATCTGCTGGATAACAGGGGCGTAGCCTTGGGAAACTAGCTGTCCGTCTGGAGCACTCTGAATCCGGCGATTGAGGCTGCCCACCCGCTATCATTTTGACCGGGCACAAACGGCAGGTAGTAGCTCACCCGGTCCAGCCGGTCACCATAGCGAGCCTTGATCAAATGCGGTAATTCAGCCCATGATCCGCGCACCGCAAAGGTATCCAACATGTCGTTGGTGATGAGATTCGCCATCGCCTCCCATTCCTTACCCATCGCCATTCGGCCGAGTTCGGCTGAAGTGTCTTCCCAACCATGTAGAGCCAGTACAGTCCGGTAAGCGGGTGTGCTCATATAAAAGGAAAGTTGTTGGCGAACATGTGCCTCGGCAACCTGGGCTTCCTCCGGGTCATCGGTGGGGATGACGAAGACGGCCGTGTTAATGGTGAATCGGTCACGTGTTCGTCCGGATCGGGCCATACCCTCAGCCAGGGCCGGTAGGGCTATCTCATCCAGGTATTTGACCGTATGCAGGGCGTGGATGTGGACACCCTCGCAATGGGACCCGGCCAGGCGCAACATCTGTTCATTAACCGCGGCGATGTAGATGGGAGGCTCCGGGACGTCCAGTGGTCCGGGGTTGAAGAACGGGGTCATGAGCGCCAGCTTGAAGAACTCGCCGACATAATCCAGCGGCTCGCCTGTCTGCCAGCAGCGCCAGAACGCATGGATAGCCTCAATGGTCTCACGCATCTTCTTGATCGGCTTTTCCCAGCGAACGCCGAACCGCAGGACATTATGAGCCTTAACCTGCGGGCCGAGGCCGAGGATAAAGCGCCCCCCGGACAGCCGCTGAAGATCCCACGCGGTTTGAGCCAGGATAGCCGGACTGCGGGGAAAGGCCACAGCGATAGCGGTGCCCAGTATCATGCGCCGGCTGTGTTCGGCCGCCAGCGCAAGATTGAGAAATGGGTCGCTATTGGTTTCAGCTACCCAGAATCCATCGAAGCCCAATGATTCAACCGCAGTTGCCAACGCAGGCATATCTTCAGCTTTTGGTTGGAGGGATGAGATATCAAATTTCATGAGGCACCACGCCGATTAATGTTTTTGGATCACAGGTATGGGTGGTTGGGTCTGTGTGAACCACCGGCCGGATTGAGAAGCGATTTTACTTCGCCTCCCGGACAGCCCCAAACAAGCTGCAACGGAACTGCCGCATAGACAAACGACACGCAACCGATTCGGGTTATTACACAGGGGAACAGGGCCAGACTACTCTGGTATCGATACGACAACCGGGAGGAAGGCTCCGGTCAGGCCATGCGGCGGCGCATAGACGGTTGCCCGGTGGGGATGGGCTCTGTTGTTACAGGATGTTTGCCATGAGATATCCGTGAGGATACGACACAACAGGACACCGCAACGAGTGAGGCCAATGCTGCCAGGAACGCCAGTGCGAACAGGTACAGTATCACGTAGACTCCAACAGTCAGGATCTTTGTTTGTTTACGTTATGGTGGCATGATTCGCAGTCAAACCACCACATTGACAGGATATAGAAAAGTGCCCGGTTTGTCGCGTGACGATTGTCACCTCTTGACTATGACAGCGTCATTTGTTGTCAATCAAGGGCTTCCGCCATTGGTAATTTGTCCGGGGTTCTGTCAAAATTACAGGGTGACCCAGGCAGGTTGACATTGTATTTTCATCGAAAGAGCCATTCCATGTTAATCCAGAATCGTTCCCTACAGTATTTTCGACCCTCCCTGAAGTGGGTGTTTTTTCTCCTGGCCGGGCTGATTGTCCTGGCTTTAGGCCTGATGGCGGCACCCGTGTTGGCCCAGGCAAGCCAGGTGCAGCAATTATCCGGCGTGATTACCGGCCCCGGAGACACGGACGTCTACTTGCTAGAAGACTTGCAGGCGGGCGATACGCTTACCGTGCATGTAAATACAACCTCCGGCAATCTGGACCCCTTGATCCTCCTGGTGGATGGGGACGCCGATCTGCTGCAACTGGTCGTTGATTATCAGGCCGATGTCAATCGTCTGATTGTGGCCGATGTCAACATTGCTCAAGCTCTGGATGATCTTCGCGATCAGTATGCAATCGTTTGGGATGATGACAGTGGTGAGGGGTATGCAGCCACGCTGTCCTATGAGGTCCCCAAACGGGGAATTACAGATTGCTGGTTGCCGGTTCGCTCATGAGTTTCGGCCGCACCATGTTTGGTGATTATGATCTGCTTGTGGGAATTAACGCCCCCGATGTTTTGACCGGATCAGCGGCGCCAACGGGTGATGTGATAGCCGTTCCTGACATAACTTCCTTGCCGCAGTCTTCCTTCGCCCAGGAGGTGGTCCGGCAGCAGGCCGAGGGCCAGGAAGGGATCACATTCAACCTGAACCCAATCCAATCCGATTCCACGCTTTACGTGTACGCCGAAAGCCAGACAGAGGGATTACGACCGCAGGTTACATTGCGGGATTTTGGCAATAAGCCGCTTGCCGCCGGTAACTTGAGTGGAGCAGAATCGACGGCCAAATTGCATAAAGAGCTTTCTGAAGGGGGGACGAACTACCATATCGTGGTGAGTTTGGTGGATGAGACCGGAGCGCCGGCCGCAGGGACTGTTCGCCTGCTGGTTGGCATTAACGACCCCGAGGTTCTGTCCGGTTCCTCCAATGCACCGGACATGGATATTATCCGGGAACCGATTGTTGTGCAGACAGGGATTCGGCTGAACCGTATCTCCGGGGTGGATTCCAAAGAAGAGTCGTTTACCATGCTGGGTAGCATCCGCATGGACTGGATCGATCCCTCCTACGCCTTTAGCCCGGATGAGTGTGACTGTTCGGTCAAGGTATACACCGGGGAAGATTTCCGCAATTTCCTGAGTGATGTCGGCAGTCGCTGGCCGGAGTTCAGCATTTTCAACCAGTTGGGGTCGCGTTCCAGTCAGAGTCGCGGTGTGGCAATCTGGCCCGACGGTAGCGCGACATATGTAGAAGAGTTCACCGCCACTATCCAGGCTGACTTTGACTTCCGCGAGTTTCCATTTGATATTGAAACCTTTCCCTTATACGTGGATATGTTGTTTGCCGAGGATAACTATGTCATGGAAGTGTTGCCCGATTACAGTGCCATCAGCGCTGATCACGGGGAAGATGAGTTCGTCATTTCTGACTTCACCACAACTGTCAGTTCAGTGACGGGCATAACGGGTGATAACGTCTCGCGGTTTACATTCGAGTTTTCATCTCCGCGCCACCTGGATTACTATATTTTCCAGATATTTGTCCCCATTCTACTAATCACGCTCATCTCCTGGTTTACGTTCTTCCTGCGAGACTACACCCGGCGAATTGAAGCGGCCGCTGCCAACGTACTGCTCTTTATCGCCTTCAGCTTTAGCCTGTCGGACAACTACCCGCGTTTGGGATATCTGACCTTCCTTGATGCGATTATGCTGGTGACGTTTGTGATCAACACGGCCGTTATCCTCTACAATGTCTACCTGAAACAGTTGGAAACGCACGGTAGGGTAGATGATGCCGAGCGGATTGACCGGTATCTCGACTGGTTCTACCCGGTGAGTTACCTGATTGCCATCGGTGTCGTTGCCTGGCTTTTCTTTGGCCGCGCCTGAACGATCCCTAAAGGACCCTTTCGCAGCTTGACATGCCCCTTGACCGCCGTTTATAATTAACGGTCGCGGTTTTGGTGCCGCGTAATTGCATATCGCCTACTGGCGGAGCGCCTTCCGGGGCGCACCGATTACTTATACAAGAAAGAGAGAGGTAATATCATGGGTGCAGTTCCCAAGAGAAAAGTTTCTAAATCCCGCCGCGACCGTCGTCGCGCCCACGACTCGTTGAGTCTGTTTCATCTCGTTCCCTGCCCGGATTGTGGCGAGATGAAGCGGTCGCATCGCGTCTGCCCGCATTGCGGCAAGTATAACGGCCGTCAGATTATGCCGGCCATTGAAGACGAAGAATAAGGGTCCGTTAGCCAGGGGGAGCAAGCCTGGCCCGGCAGTTCCCACGCCGGGCTAAGACCATGGCCGCGCAATGACGACAGCCGCACTTTTTCCCGGACAGGGTTCCCAGTTTGTCGGTATGGGCCGTGATCTGTATGAGGCGGAGCCGGCAGCTCGCGCCGTCTTTGAGGCGGCCGATTCACAACTGGGATACGCACTTTCGGCACTTTGTTTTGAAGGACCGGAAGATGCCCTGACGGAGACGGCCGTTCAACAGCCGGCTCTGTTTGCAACAAGTCTGGCTGCATGGACGGTGATGCAGGCGCGCGGAGAGGCAGACGTTGCCTTTATGGCCGGTCACAGTTTGGGAGAGTTCTCCGCGCTGGTGGCTGCCGGCAGTTTGTCCTTTGCGGATGGGCTGGCGCTGGTGCAACGTCGCGGCCAGTTGATGAAGCGCGCCGGACAGGAGCAACCGGGAGCCATGGCGGCCGTGTTGGGGCTGGATGTCAAACAGGTGGCTGATGCCTGTGCAGCGGCCACTGACCAGACCGGAAAGGTGGTCCAGGTTGCGAACGATAATTGCCCCGGCCAGATTGTTATCTCCGGTGATGTTCAGGCTTTGGACGGTGCCGTGGAATTGCTCCAGGCCGCAGGTGCCCGCAAGATCGTTAACCTGCCCATATCCATTGCTGCCCATTCGCCTTTGATGGCCTCCGTTGCCGGTGAGTTTGCGCAGGCTGTGGAAGAGACCCCCATCAACACACCGTCTGTTCCCGTTATCGGCAATGTGAGCGCCGGTCCTCTGACCGACCCGGCTGCGATTCGGCAGGAATTGAAAAGCCAACTGACTGCGCCGGTAGCCTGGACAGCGTCGATTCAGTATCTCCTCGGTGAAGGTGTGGATACGTTTATTGAGACCGGTCCCGGCGATGTTCTGTTAGGACTGGTTAAGCGCATTGATCGCAGCGCCCAGCGCATTAAATTTGAAGTGGGAGCAGCCGCGTGGAACTAGAAGGGAAAGTTGCTGTTGTAACCGGTGCCTCTCGCGGGATTGGTCGGGCTATTGCCGAGGAGCTTGCCGCGCAGGGGGCCATGGTTGTCATCAATTACAATGCCAACCAGGCCGCGGCCGATGAGGTTGTGACCGGGATTGAGTCGCGTGGCGGCCAGGCTATGGCTGTTCAGGCTGATATAAGTGATTTTGAAGCGGCTGCAGCCTTGATGAAAGCAGCGGCTGATGCTTTCGGTCCGGTGGATATCCTCGTGAACAATGCCGGGACCACGCGCGATACGCTGCTAATGACTATGAAAGAAGACGACTGGGATGTGGTTCTGGCAACCAATCTCAAGAGCGTTTTTAATTGTTGCAAGGCGGTCGCTCGGCCGATGGTCCGGCGTAAGCAGGGCGGGCGCATCATCAACATCTCATCCGTGTCCGGCCTTGTGGGCCAACCGGGCCAGACCAATTATGCGGCCAGCAAGGCAGGCATCATTGGTTTCTCCAAATCCCTCGCCAAGGAGTTGGGGTCGCGGCAAATCACAGTGAATGTGGTCGCCCCCGGATTTGTCCTCACCGACCTGACGGCCGATTTGTCAGAAGACCTGGTGAAGCAGACGATTGATTTCATCCCCCTCGGCCGTTGGGGGGAAGCGCAGGAGATTGCCCACATGGTAGCGTTCCTGGTCTCGGATAAAGCCGCCTATATTACCGGCGAAGTTATTCGGGTAGACGGAGGTATCGGCACATGAGCGAACAGTATGAAAGCATCGGCCGTATTGAAGTTGCTCCGGAAGTCCTGGTGACGATTGTGCGGCTGGCGGTGCAGGACGTTCAGGGGGTGATGGAAATGGCTAATCCGCCCTCATATATCTTGAGACAATTCCAGCGCGGACTTCGTCAGGAAGGCGTCGTTTTGGACTTGTCGGAAAACAAGGTGCGGTTTAACATCTATGTTATAATGGACCCGCATGTCAATCTTCTGGAGGTAAGCCGCGCTATCCAGACCGCCGTGACTGAGGCGATTGACACAATGATCGGGATCCCACTGGACGCCGTCAACGTTTTTGTTGAGGATGTCCACTACACCAAGGACGAAGTAGTCTAATTGCGGTAACAGGTGGGTTATGAAAACAAGGCGTCGCGCACGCCGCGTTACCTTAGAAACTTTATATGAGGTGGACATCGCCAATCATCTCCCCGATGAGGTGATGGCCCAGCGATTGGAAGCCAACCCGATGGAAACCGCCGGTGTTGACTTCGCTGCTGAACTGGTTCATGGCGCTCTGGAATACCAGGATGCGATGGATCTCCTCATTGCCCGCTTTGCCCCTGAGTGGCCTCTGGACCAGATGGCTGTTATTGACCGCAACATCCTCCGCATTGCCATGTATGAATTTCTGGTCACCGATGAGACGCCGGTCAAGGTGGCTATTAATGAAGCTGTCGAACTGGCGAAAGTTTATGGCTCCGACAGCGCCCCCCGCTTCATCAACGGTGTCCTCGGTACCCTGGCTGATCATCTACCGGATTTGAAAGAAGAAATCCTGCAATCACATGTTCCGGTGGCTGGGTAGCCTCCCTGCCCGTTCGTTTTGTTTGAGATTCAGATCTGACAGATTGATTGGTTGTCCGGCACAACCGATGTAAGCGTCTGTCACTTTGCAACTGCCCGTGTCTATCATAGACGGCCGTCTCCTCATCTTCCTCCACATCCCCAAAGCCGGTGGCACCACGCTCCGCGAGTTGATGGCTCGGCAATACCCGGCCGATCAGTTCCTCAACCTGCGCAACGATCGGCAGATTGACGCCGATCTCCAGGCATTGCCGCAATTACGGCGCGACCAACTGCGCGGGCTGGCCGGGCACGTGACCTACGGTACCCACACTTGCTTCAACCAACCCGGCACTTACTTCACCTTCCTTCGCGATCCCGTTGATCGGTTGGTATCCCATTATGCCTATGTACGCGGCAACCCGCGTCATTTCCTTCACGATGCAGTTGTTGGCGATGATCTCTCGTTGCTGGACTATGTAACCAGTGGGCTGAGCGAAGAACTGTCTGATGACCAGACCCGCCGCATTGCCGGATTATCCCCTGAGGCTGTGCCCACGGCCGCTGACCTGGAAACGGCCCAACGCAACCTGGCGGATCACTTTTCCATGGCCGGAGTAGTCGAACGGTATGATGAGAGCCTGGTCTTGCTGAGCCGGATGGCCGGTTGGCGACGGCCGTATTATCTGGCGCGCAATGTGGGTGGAGACCGGCGACCGGCAACGGTCACTGCTGAGGAGCGCGCGGCAATTCTGGCTGTGAACGGTCTGGATCAGCAACTCTATGATCATGTACGGCAACAACTGGACCGGGCCATTGAGGAAGCGGGGCCGGAGTTTGCAGAAGAGATGGCGCGGTTTCAGGAGCGCAACCGTCAGTACCAGCGGCTGTGGGGAACGGCCGAGGGGGTGGTAGATTCACTGCGGGCTGCGCGCAACCGGATCAAGGAGGCATCCGGTCGATGGAAGGACGGTCACCCGGCTTGACAAGCCGGAAAGCTGATGCTACCATGCACGTCACTATGATTGGGTTAAGCGGTCTATTTTTTAACTTTGCTTTTACGAACATGTCCGATGCCGCGAGGCCGGAAGCGACCTGTTCTGGATAGGCAAAGTACAGACAGGAGCTATTCCAAAGACGCGGCGCAATCCGCGTCTTTTTTTGTGGATGTGACAGGAGATTTGCTGATGCTGGAAGAACTCAACCAACGTTACGAAGCGGCCATTACGGCGCTGGAACAGGCGGCCGATCTGGAAACGCTGGAAGCATGGTATCGTGACACGCTTGGCCGCAAGGGTAGCGTTCAACTGCTTTCACGGCAGCTTGGCAGCCTGAGTGAAGAAGAGCGTCCGGTGTTTGGCCGGCGTATTAATGAAGTCAAGAACGAGCTGGAGGCGGCATACCAGGCCAAGCTGACGGCCGTCGAAGCGGCTGCCCTTGAGGCGCAACTGGCGGCCGGGGCGATAGATGTCACGTTGCCGGGACGGCAATCGGAACGCGGCCGTTTGCATATCATCACCCAGACGCTACGCGAGATATACCGTATCTTCGGGGATATGGGCTTCCAGGTGTACCGCACGCGGGATGTCGAAACTGATGCCATGAACTTCGAGTTGTTGAACTTCCCGCCGCACCATCCGGCGCGCGAGATGCAGGACAGCTTCTATACAACAGACGAGGGGATCATTCTGCGTACCCATACCAGTGCCGGGCAAATCCGCGCCATGCGCGAATATCATCCCGACCCCATTCGGGTGATCCTGCCCGGTATGTGCTACCGCAATGAACAGGTGACGATCCGCAGCGAGATCCAGTTCACCCAGGTTGAGGGATTGGCTGTTGGGGATGACATCTCTTTCGCTGACCTGAAGGGAACTCTGACCGAGTTTGCCAAACGTCTATTTGGTGAGGATCGTCGCACGCGCTTCCGGGCCAGCTACTTCCCGTTCACGGAACCCAGCGCCGAGATGGACATCAGTTGTATCCTTTGCGACGGACAGGGTTGCCCGGTGTGCAAGCACACCGGCTGGCTGGAGATTCTGGGTTGCGGCATGGTCCATCCGAATGTATTGCGCAACGGAGGCTATGACCCGGAGCATACATTTGGCTTTGCTTTCGGCATGGGGCCGGAACGAATCGCTATGTTGAAATACGGTATTGATGATATCCGCCTCTTCTGGGCGAACGACCTGCGCTTCCTGCAACAATTCTAGGCGCGACCGCGGCTTATCTGGAGAACGTTATGCGTGTACCGCTTTCATGGCTACAAGACTATGTGAACATTGACCTTTCGGCCGAAGAAGTCGCCGATCTGCTGACCAACGCTGGGCTGGAAGTGAAGGAAATTGAATATATCGGCTTGCCCGGCGCAGCGCTGGAGTGGGACCGGGAGAAGCTGGTGCTGGCCCGATTGCTCAAGGTGGAGCAGCATCCTGACGCCGACCGCCTTGTATTGGCGACAGTGGATTATGGTGCCGGGGAACCGAAGGTCGTAGTAACCGGCGCGCCCAATCTGTTCGAATACATTGGCCGGGATGACCTGTCCGACTTGCAACTGTACTCCCCTTATGCGCTGGAAGGGGCCGTGCTTTACGATGGTCACAAGCCGGGACGGCAGACCGCCACGTTGAAGGGGCGAGCGTTGCGCGGCATCTATAACGATTCGATGCTGTGCTCCGAGAAAGAATTGGGCATCAGCGACGAGCATGAAGGGATCGTTCTCATGCAGCAGGACGAGTACAGTCCAGCCTATAAAGCAGGCACATCGCTGACAGACGTTTTGGGAGATGCCGTTTTGGAGATTGACATCATCCCCAATATCGCCCGGTGTGCCTCAATGGTCGGCGTCGCCCGCGAGCTGGCGGCTCTGACCAACCAGCCGATCCAGTACCCTGACTATTCGGTGGTTATGGACGGCCCGCCGGTTGATGATCAGGTGCTAATTACGACCGATGAGCCGGAATTGAACCCGCGCTTCACAGCCTTGATCATTGACGGGGTCCAACAGATCCCCAGCCCTTACTGGATGCAGCGTCGTTTGCGACTGGCCGGTCAACGGCCGATCAATGTGGTTGTGGATATCAGCAACTATGTAATGCTGGAGATGGGGCAGCCCAATCACACCTTCGACTATAATTTTCTGCGGCAACGCGCTGATGAGTATGCGCCTGATGGGCCTGTTCATATTAATACCCGGCTGGCGCAGCCTGGCGAGACATTGACGACACTCGACGGCATCGTCCATGAGCTGCCGCCGACAGCCATCCTGGTGACCGATCCGGCGGGCAACCTCAGCTTGGGTGGTGTCATGGGCGGTTTGGACAGCGAGATCAAGGACGATACGACCAGTGTCTTGCTGGAAGCGGCCGCCTGGAACTTCATCAATATCCGGCGCACAGCCAGTACATTGGGTATTCATACGGAAGCAGGATTCCGTTTCAGCCGTGGCGTGCACCCCAGCCAGACCATCCTCGGAGCTAATCGTGCCGCAGAGCTGCTGCGGCAACTGGCCGGCGGCACCGTCCGGCAGGGCATCATTGACACCTACCCCTTGCCGCCGGAACCGGTCGTCGTTGAGTTGAACCCGGCTTATGCGCGACAGTTAAGCGGGTTGAATCTTTCGGCAGAGGACATGGCGGAGTTGCTGGAACGATTGGAGTTCGCCGTTGATCCTTATGGCGATTACTTGCAGGTGATTACACCTGATCACCGTTTGGACATTGAAGGCCCGCATGATTTGGTGGAAGAGATATGCCGCATGTACCGGTACGATCGCATTCCGTCCACGTTGTTGTCCGATTCATTGCCGCCACAGCACCGCAATACAAAACTGGAACGGGAAGAGCGTTTGCGTGATATGCTGGTGGCTCTGGGGTTGCAGGAGGCGATCAGTTATCGGCTGACTTCGCCCGCACGTGAAAACCGTCTGCTGGTGACCGGAGCGGCCGATGATCGGCCGTATGTGACGCTTACCAATCCTCCCGCGCCGGACCGCACCGTCATGCGCCATACAATCCTGTCGTCTGTGCTGGAAGCAGCCGCCGCCAACTCTCGCCACACCAATCGGATCGCCTTGTTCGAAATAGGCAATATCTACCTGGCCTCTGAGGAGAGCGAACTCCCGGATGAACTGAGCCATCTGGCGATTGTCCTTACCGGGCAGCAGGCAGCCGAAGGCTGGCAAGGTGACCAATCCCGGACCTATGACTATTACGATCTGAAGGGCATGGTTGAGCAGCTTTTCTCCGGCTTGCACATTCCGCTTACTGTCGAGGCCGTTTCTCACCCGACCTATCGACCCGGTCGTGCGGCGCGTCTGGTCGTAGATGGGCAACAGGTTGGCGTGATGGGTGAACTGCACCCGGCCGTTGTCAAAGGATTTGAGCTGCGTATCGAACGGGATCAGCCGGTTCTGGGGGCACAGTTGAATCTGGAGCTGCTGCAATCTCTGATGCCTGATACGTTCCCCTACCGGTCGCTGTCTACATACCCGCCGGTGCTGGAGGACCTTGCCTTGGTGGTGGATCGCGCTCTTCCGGCGGCCGACGTAGAGGCTGCCTTACGCGAGGCGGGCGGCTTTCTGCTGTCTGATATTGCCCTGTTCGACGTTTATGAAGGCGATCAGTTGCCGTCCGGGAAGAAAAGCCTCGCCTATCACCTGACATTCCAGGCCCCGGACAAGACGTTGACCGACAAGGATGTCTACAAGCAGCGGCAACGGATTCTCAAGAAACTGGATCAGAGCATTGGCGCGAAACTGCGCGAGTAGGTCGTATAGATGCAGGGTAGGGGAGCGGCAGTCCTGCATATCTCTACCTGATTGACGCACCACCATGCGCGGATTTGCCCGTGGGTTCTTTCGGTCGCTGGTTCGTATGCTGGCGGCGATATTTCTCAAGCTGGAAATTATTGGCTGGGAGAATTTGCCGCCGGGTGGTCCGCTGATCGTAATCAGCAACCACTTCGGCATTTTTGAGGCGCCGTTGCTAATGGTCCTCCTTCCCTACGGGGATGAGATGACCTTCCTCGCGGCGACTGAGCTGCAGGAGTCGCGTATCCTGCGCTATCTCATCGACCTCTTCCACATCATTCCCATCTGGCGAGGACAGCCGGATCGAAACGCCCTGCGACAGGCCGGCCCTGGTTGGGGAAGGGCGGTATCCTGGGCATTATGCCGGAAGGGTCGGTAGACCCCAACCTTCAGCCCGGATTGAAACGACGGGTGAACAGACCGGGTTGCGCGGTGGGCCAAGTGCCCGGATGTCGGCCGAACTGTTGCCGCCACGTCCGGGGGCGGCTTATCTGGCCGTGCGCAACAACGTGCCGGTGTTGCCGGTGGCTTTTCTGGGTGGCGAGAAAATTCTGGAAAACTTGCGGCGCGGCCGGCGAACATCGGTTATGATGACCATTGGTCCTGTGTTCGGGCCGCTGGTGATAGACGCGTCGTTGCCGAAACAGGAACAGCGCCGGCGACTTGATGATCTGGGATACGACATGATGCGCCACCTGGCCGCCCTCCTCCCTCTGGAAAATCAGGGCTTTACAGAGACCTTGATGCTTCCAAACCCTCTCAAAATTAGTTATCTTTGCAACCAAATTGGATATTTTGGTTGACAGTAACCGCCCTGCATGATACAGTTTTCACAATGACGGTTGCATCGTCAACCAGTCTATGGGCTGGGGGCGCATTGATGGAAGAAGCCTATTATCTCTACAGCTTGCTGAAAGAATCCTTCCTCCTGCTCGATTTTGGCGATCGCCAATTATTTGAGCAGTTTGGCCTGACAGTTCCCCGCTATTATGCGATGTACCACATTGCTACATCTCCCGGTACATCTCCTAGTCGCCTAAGCGATCTAATGTTTTGTGACAAGAGTAATATCACTCGACTTCTCCAAGGGCTGGAGGCAGACGGGTATATTGAACGGCGTTCGCACGAGTATGACGGCCGTGTCCAGCGTATTTACCTGACTGAAAAGGGTGAATCACTGCAACGGCGCATAGCCGACATCCATGACGCCACCATTGAGCATCGTTTGTGTGGTCTGGCGCACAACGAGAAGAGTCGACTGACTGATTCTCTGGAACAGCTAAATCGTTCGCTCAGCGACGACCTTCAGCAATCCGGGTTAACGGTACAGCCGATTTAGAGATATACCTAACTAGTATTGGTGTATTGACTCCAGATAATCGCAATTTCCCAATTATGACAAAGCGTCTCCCCACGGGTGCGCATAGCTGCGTTTACACTAGCGAGACGAGTTAGTATCGTTCATGTGTAGAACCTTGGGGTAATAAAGGGAGGTGATGTTCGAAGAAAGATAAAGGAAGAAAACGATCAAAATACTATGTAGATGCCTACAAGGCAGAATTTGAATTTCTACTTTTGAAGTGAGGAGAATGATGAAAAACAGTAAAGTTTTGCTTATAGCTCTCCTGCTCATCGGCGCAATGGCACTCGTTGCTTGCGGCGGTCAGGTGCAGGAAGCAGTGCAGGAGGCAGCCCCAACCGCTGCCGCTGCTGTAGAAGAAGCAGTTGAAAGCGATGCTCAGGAAGCCGCCGAAACTGCTGAAGAAGCCATGCCGGAAGAGGCCATGGGTGAGGGCAGCATCGCCGTCCTCCTACCTGACAGTGCTTCCAGCGCTCGTTGGGAAGCTGACGATCGTCGTTATTTCGAGCAGTGCTTCACCGATGCCGGTGTTGACTACAGCATTGTGAACGCTGAGGGCGATGCCCGTGTCCAGCAGACCCAGGCCGAAGCAGCCATTACTGCCGGTGCGAAGGTCCTGTTGCTCGTTAACCTGGATAGCGGTAGTGGTGCAGCCATCATCGACCAGGCTCGCGAGGCCGGTCTCAAGGTTATTGACTACGATCGCCTGACCGTCGAAGGCCCCGGTGCCGATGTATATATCAGCTTTGATAACGTCGCTGTCGGCCGTCTGATGGGCGAAACTCTGGAGCCGGTCATTGATGATCTGGGTCTGGAGACCCCGCAGGTCGTTCAGTTGAACGGTGCTCCGACCGACAACAACGCTACCCTCTTCCGCGAAGGTTACTACTCGATCGTTGAGCCGCGTGTTGCCGCCGGCGATTGGGCGCTCGTTGCTGATGAAGCTGTTCCGGATTGGGACAACCAGCAAGCGTTGGTAATGTTCGAGCAGATCCTTACCGGTGCGGATGGCAATATAGACGCTGTCTTCGCTGCTAATGATGGTTTGGCCGGCTCGGTCATTCCGCTCCTTAAGTCTCAGGGCTTCGATCCTGTACCGGTAAGTGGTCAGGATGCGACAGTAACCGGTATGCAGTACATCCTCTCCGGCGATCAGACGATGTCGGTCTACAAGCCGATCAAGCTGAGGCTGATGCCGCCTGCCAGGCTGCAATCGCTCTGTACAATGGTGACGATGTCTCGACCCTGACCAGCGATACGCTGAACAACGGCACGAATGACATTCCGTTCATCAAGTTGACCCTCTTGCAGTCACCCGCGACAATTTGGCCGATACGGTCATTGCCGACGGTTTCCGCACCTGGGACGAGATCTGCGTTGGTGATTTCCTGCAGTACTGCCCCGAAGGTTCCGTTGACGGCGCCGGTGGTATGGCTCCCGATGACGGCTGCAGTAGCCGGTGGCGCCGCTATGATGGCTGAGGAAAGCGGTGATGCAGCGGCCAGCAATTTGCCGGCTGATGCACCTCAGTTGCGTATTTGGGCTGATGACAATCTGTACGCCTGCGCTCGAATCTGTTGAAGCTGCCTTTGAAGAGGAATACGGCGTTGACCTAGTCCTCGAAGAAGTTGGTTTCGGTGACATTAAGGACCTGTTTGCAACGGCCGGTCCGGCCGGTGAAGGTCCGGATATCATTGTTGGTGCCCATGACTGGCTGGGCGAACTGGTAACAAGCGGTCTCCTGGCCCCCATTGATCTGGGCGACAAGGTTGCTGACTTTGCACCGTCCTCCGTCCAGGCATTCACTTATGATGGTGAACTGTACGGCCTGCCGAATGCTACCGAGAATCTGGCCCTGTTCATTAACACCGATCTGGTTCCGCAGTGCCCGGCAACCTGGACCGAGGTCCATGATATTTCGGCTGAATTGGCCGCCAATAACACCGGCGACGTCGATACCGATCAATATGGTTTCGTCCGCATGGAAGGTGACCCGTTCCACTTCTACCCGATCCAGACTGCTTTTGGTGGCTATGTCTTCGGACAGGATGCTGACGGCAATTATGATCCGACCGATGTCGGCATTGATAGCCCCGGCTCCCTCGCTGCCGCAGAATGGTACGAGGTCATGGTTCAGGAAGGACTGCAACCCCCGGCAGTAGACTGGGAAACCATGCACGCCTTCTTCGAGACCGGCAAGTCAGCCATGACCCTGACCGGCCCGTGGGCCCTGTCCCGTATCCAGGAAGCTGGCGTTCCGTACGAGATCTGCCCGATCCCGGATGAGACTGAAGACGGCGTTCCGTTCCTCGGTGCTCAGGGCTTCATGGTTAGCGCCTTCAGTGAAGATCCGCTTCTGGCCCAGATCTTCCTGACCGAGTTCGTAGCGACTCCCGAAGTAATGCAAGCCTTCTACGACGTTGACCCGCGCACCCCGGCTTACCTGCCGGTGCTGAACGCGCTGGATGACGAGAACGTAGTAGCCTTCGGCGTTGCGGGTGAGAACGCACAGCCGATGCCTGCGATTCCTGAAATGGCTTCCGTGTGGGATGCTTGGGGCAATGCTGTCGTCCTGATTTCTCAGGGTGGCGACACGGCCGACAACGCCTTCACCAATGCCCAGGAGCAAATCCTGACTGCACTCGCTGGTGGTGGTTGATACTAACTAGTCTGAGTTAAAGAAGGTGGCCGTTCCTGTTACAGGAACGGCCACCTTCTATATTCCGGTCTATCGCCGAGTCCCCCGATCGTTTTGTGCTTGATAGACAATTGATTCAAGGAAGTTTGGCGCAGGACCAACAGGCGTGGCATTGGAGGATTTTTTATGAGCACGGTTGACTTTCAAACAGAACAGGAGGCGCCACCAGCCGAACGTCCCACAACCGTAAGTGGCTCGTTGTTGGTGTACGGTGGATTAATAGTTTTTACGGCCTTCTCGTTATTTTTTATCTACCCACGTTGTTGTCAGATGGATATTGTCTCTGGCGGGCATTGTCGGTTTTATCACGTTGATGCTTAATTACATCTTCCTGCGACCCAACGCTTACCCCATGCGCTGGATGTCGCCCGGGTTGGTGTTTCTCGTCCTGATCTCCATTTATCCCATTTTATTTACTGTCTATATTGCCTTTACCAATTACGGTACCGGGCACCTTCTACCCAAACCTCAGAGCATTGAGGTTCTGGAGAAGCGAACGTTCCTGCCGGAAAGTGGTAATTTGCTGAATTATTACGCCTATCGAAATGTCGATACCGGCGATCTTGGGCTCTGGTTAGTGCCGCAAGATGGTAGTCAAGGGTTCTTCGGCACGGGCAATGGCGAACAGTTCACGTTGGAGGAACTTGGGGGTGGCGCGCTGGATGAAGACGGTGTACCCACAGATATCCCCGGTTGGGTGGCGCTAACGCGAGCGGAGATTGTTCGCAACATTGATACGCTTGGCGAGCTAACGTTCGGCAGTGAGGAAACCGGCGCGCGGGTGACGGGTCGCCTGGGCATCGCCGCCCAATTGCAGGCGCAATTTGTCTATGATCCTGATCAGGATGCCATGATAGACATGAAGACAGAAACCGTCTATCCGGCCAACAACGAGACCGGATTCTTTACCTCGGAAGACGGCCAGCGTCTTTTGCCTGGGTATCAGGTCACGGTTGGTCTGTCCAACTTCCAGCGCTTCCTGACAGACCCGACCTATCGCGGTCCTCTACTACGTATTTTCATCTGGACGGTTATCTTTGCCTTGTTGAGTGTGCTGCTCTCCTTTGCCTTAGGGTTGATGATCGCTGTGGTTTTCGGCCGGGGCATGCCTGGTCAGCGGATCATCAAGTCATTACTGATTATTCCCTTTGCCGTGCCACAGGTAATTACCATCCTTGTCTGGCGCGGCCTGATGAACCCGCTGCAAGGTGTGATTGCCAAAGGGTTGCAGACGGTCTTTAATCAACCGGCCGGGTGGCCGCCGTTTTTCGCAGATCCAACCTGGGTCAAGATCGCCCTGATCATAGTGAATGTGTGGTTGGCCTATCCCTATTTCATGCTCATATCCAGCGGCGCGTTGCAGGCCATTCCAACCGATATGTATGAGGCGGCCGAAATTGACGGTGCCGGTGCCTGGTATCAGTTCCGCCGGTTGACTTTGCCGCTACTCCTGGTTGCTGTGGGACCACTACTCATCTCTGTCATTCACAGTGAACTTCAATAGCTTCAATGTGATCAACTCGTTTAACGGAGGGCCACCGATGGCCGGTACAGCGACCCCTGTTGCCGGTCACTCGGATATCTTGATCAGCTATGTCTATAACCTGGCTTTTGGCTCTGGTGGTGGTCAGCAGTTCGGTTATGCCTCAGCAATTACCATCATCATTTTCTTCCTGATGGTGCTTGTTACGATTTTCCAGTATCGTCGAATGGGTATGTGGGAGGAGGTAACCCAGAATGTCTAGCTCTACCGAAGTTACCGCTTCAACAGCAACTGCGACAACCTATAAGCCCAAATTTTGGGACAGCAAAACGAACCGCAATCGTGTCGGTTTGATCATCAAGTACATCGTCGCCGCGTTGGCCCTGACGTTTGCCCTGTTCCCCATCCTGTGGACGGTTTCAGCTTCGTTTAACCCATCTGGTGGTATTTCCACCCAGACGCTAATCCCCGATCCGCCGACCTTGCGTCACTATGAAGCCATTCTGGAGGAGCCGTTTTGGCTCTGGATGTGGAACTCCTTTAAGGTGGCCTCAGTTGCGGCCGTTTTGAATGCACTGGTGGGCCTGATGGCTGCATATGGATTCTCCCGGTACCGGTTTGCCGGTCGCAATCAACTTCTGTTGATTGTCTTGCTCATCCAGGTTTTCCCGGCGATTCTGGCGATGGTAGCGTTATTTGCCCTTTTACAGCAGATCGGTACATACGTTCCCGGATTAGGCCTGAATACCCACGGCGGTCTGACGCTGCTCTACCTCGGTGGTGCGATGGGGATTAATGTCTGGCTGATCAAGGGCTTTTTCGATTCCATCCCGCGTGATATTGATGAGTCCGGCATGATGGACGGTGCATCTGACTGGCAGATCTTCTGGAGACTTTTGTTCCCGTTGGTTCGGCCGATTATGGTCGTGATGATGCTTCTGAGCTTCTTCGGCGTTTACAGTGACTATTTGTTGCCACGTGTCATGCTCACCCAGGGCGATAAGTTCACGCTTATGCTGGGTTTGCAGACATTCATTGGTGATAACTACGGTCAGAACTGGGGCGCCTTTGCCGCTGGTGCTGTGCTGGGATCCATTCCGATGGTTACCCTGTACCTCATTTTGCAGGACTATATCGTTGGTGGGTTGACGGCCGGTTCCGTAAAAGGTTAATCCGGCTGGTTAGGCCCGACGACCGCGATCCGATCGAATACATACTTCAATTGAGAAGGGGGCTACAAGTGTATGCCCCCTTTTGTTTGGGGAGATTCATGACGTCCACGATTCGCAAATCCATCTACACCGCCATGCTTTTGGGGCTACTCGCCCTGGCTGCGTGTACTTCCACTCCGGCCGCCGCACCAACTGACGTGCCGACGGCAACGCT
>JAWKOY010000046.1:0-35434 GCA_041390945.1 Chloroflexota bacterium | reverse complement strand
GACCGGCGACTGCTTATCCTTCGTGCAGTCAGTGATGTGGTTAGTCCTGATGGCGGGGAGGCGTATGGGCAGATTGATCTATTTCATTCACGCACGGCAATCACGATGAATGATCTCATGGATAGATTGCCGGACTGGCTGTCCCTAGCTTTTCAGGGTTAGCTCAATAAAAGAAGAAAACCCGGCGATAGTGCCGGGCCTTCTCCCAAGGAGGAATCGTCAGGAGGTTACTGTTTCTTGGTTGGATCATGTGCGGCGGGTTTTTGGCCCAAGGAGATGTGGGCGGATTGTTCCGAGAGCTGTTCGCCCGCCGCATCATGCACCAACGATTACGAGTATAGACAAAGCCGGTCACTGCGACTTTAAGGAATTGTGGCAGTTATCTTAAGTCCGGCTCAAACCCCGAAAGCTACTATTCCATTCCAACGGAGAACATGCTCTCCAGATCGTGCCGGGAAAATACGCGGAAAGCGAGCAGTGTTTCTGAGTCTACGATCCCGTCTACCTTGAGCATATGCTCGGTGACCAGATCGGCCATGTCCTCGTTAGTGGGGACGCGGATGATGGCTACCAGATCATACCGGCCACCAACAGAAAAGACTTCACTGATCCCTTTCACCTCGGCCAGGTTGGACGCTACCTCGTTAATGCGTCCTTGCGCTACTTTCAACAATACAATTGCGCTTACCATATTCAGTAACTCCTTACCCCACGTATCATGGAGGTTTGTCTTTAGTTCTTGATGTTGTTAACCCATTTTATCATGGGTCAGGGGTGGTAAGAAAAAAGGACTTGCAATCTGCTGCAAGCCCTTTCAAATCGCTACCGTTCAGTATTACGCTACAGTGAATTCCAATTACATCGCTGAACGCTGCGTTTATCATGCGCGCCCGAACCAGTTGGTGACAAGACAAGGAGATCGGTCCATACACAAAAGGAGACATGATCCTGGTTCGGACGCCTCATGATTGACAATAGGGTACAACAGGAAAGTCGATCCGGTCCTTACCCCAACCTTATCGTAACCTAATGGCGACATTAAACTGCCTGACCCTTCCTCCCTCAGGCCAATTGACGATCATCCGGCCTCTGATTTATGATGTGGGGATACCTATTTCGATTGGAGGTGATTCTCATGGATCTGCAAGCTGAACTTATCCTCTCGGTACGACTCCTGGTTGCAGCACTACTTGGCGTGGCTATCGGATTCGAGCGCGAGATCAGAGGTCAGGATGCCGGGGTAGGGACGTTTGCCATTGTTGCTTTGGGTGCCTGCGCCTTTGCCATCATTTCCAATGCGGCCGTTGCGACACCCAGTGCCGATAACACCCGTATTGCGGCATCGGTAGCCGGCGGTATCGGTTTTCTTGGCGCGGGCATTATTCTGCATCGCAAGAGCCATATTATGGCCTGACCACGGCGGCTGCCTTATGGGCCGTCGCTTGGTGTGGGGCTGGCAACCGGTTTTGGATTTACATCATAGCCATTGTGGCTACGTGGCACCATTGCGCCTTCGTCCTTTCCATTCGACATCTAACACCGATTCAGAAGCAGATGGAAACGCCGCTGACGATGTAGCAATCAAAGTGCCAACAAATAAGTCGCCATTGTCGCCGGGTACGGGTGGCCTGTTTTGCCTGTATGGGGTTAGCGGAGGCGTATTGACACCGGAAACAAATTAATTATACTGTGCATTGACTGGTGAGTTGGTGCAGGAGACACTCTTACCGAAGGAGCTACCTGGTTCTGGCGGTTTTTCTTTGTTTCGTCATCCAACCGTGGGCCTTAAGGTTACATCTTTTAATTTCACACCGGATCAGGAGAACAGCATTTGACGACAGAAGGTAAGAGTGATGTTGAGCAGGTAGTGAGTGACGGTCAGGTCGTATCCCTGGCTTATATACTCCGCCTGGACGATGGTGAGGAGATTGACGCAGCGGGTGCTGATGAACCTCTGGTATACCTTCACGGCGTAGGGAATATCATCCCTGGGCTGGAAGAGGCGTTAACCGGGATGACAGTCGGTGATTCCAAGAGCGTCAAGGTTTTGGCGAAGGATGCCTACGGCGAGATGGACCCTGATGCCTATGAAGAAGTTCCGCTTGAGTTCTTCCCCGACGATATGGAGTTGGAAGAAGGAATGAGCCTGAACCTGTTCAACCAAAGCACGGGCGAGCACATTGAAGCCTATTTGGCTGAGCTCAGCGAAGAAAGCGCTGTTCTCGATATGAATCACCCCCTTGCTGGTGAAAATTTGAATTTTGAAGTTGAAGTTGTCGAGGTTCGCCCGGCAACAACTGATGAGCTGGCCCACGGCCACGCACACGGTGCACACTCACATCATTAGGAGTTTGTTTTAGAGATGTCCAAGAAACTGTATGTTGGCAATTTGCCATATAGTGTTGATGAAGGCCAGGTTCGTGATTTATTCGCGGAGTATGGTGATGTCGAGTCTGTTGATATGATCAATGATCGTGAAACGGGCCGCTTTCGTGGTTTCTGTTTTGTTGCCCTTGATGATGCGGCTGCTGACGCTGCAGTTGAAGGACTAAACGGAATGCAATTTGGTGGCCGCGAGTTGAAGGTCAACGAGGCCAAGCCGCGCGAGCCACGCTCGAACAATTACCAGGGTGGCGGCAACCGCAATCGCTGGTAATCGCTCAATACCCAACTAAATAAGTGAAGGCGTCAGTTCCCCGGAACGACGCCTTTTTTGTTTTGCCAGCCGAAAAGGGCCATCGGCCACAAGAGATCCGAATGGTGCTATAATATGGCGACTATGATAGGAAAAGAATACCTCGACAGCACTAAACCGGATCCGGACACCTATACCTTCGAGGACGGACCTGTATTACCGGCTGACTGCAAGGAAGTGGTCGCCGATTCGGTTACACGTATCCTGGAAGCCGTAGGGGAAGATCCCCATCGTGAGGGGTTAAAGATGACTCCGGCACGGGTTGCCCGATCCTATGATGAGTTGCTTATCGGGTACAAAGTCGATCCGGTTGCGTTGCTGAACAGCGCCCTGTTTGATGTGTCGTACAGCGAGATGGTCGTTGTCAGTGATATTGACTTCTACAGCTTGTGCGAGCATCACATGCTCCCGTTTTTCGGCAAAGCCAATGTCGCCTATATCCCTGACAAGAAGGTTGTCGGGCTATCCAAGATTCCACGTATTGTGGATGTCTTTGCCCGCCGGCTTCAGATTCAGGAGCGTATGACCCGCCAGATTGCAGAGTTGATTGACGAACTGGTTCAACCGCAGGGAGTGGCTGTCGTCATTGATGGTATGCATATGTGTATGGCGATGCGTGGGGCAAAGAAGGCCAATGCGCGGATGCGGACCAGTGCGGTCCTGGGCAGCTTCGCTACAAATGAGAAAACGCGCGCTGAATTCCTGGAGAGTATCGGACCGATTCAACGTACCCTACTGTAGTCTGTTTGATTTTTTCGGATTTGAATCCTTCCGCCCCGATGTGAGATAGCATCGGGGCGGTTTTCTTTTGACAGAGTTATTCGTAGATGACGTACCCTGCGGGCGGAACGGATAACCAGACTGCATGGAAGCCGTTGTCCATCATTTGCACTTCCAACTCCCGGCCGATTTCATTGACGTCGGTAGAGTAACGACAGGTGAAACGGCTGCCCGCCGGATGCAAATAGGGATCAACCAGCACCCAGGCGGATCGTTCCTGGTGGGCGTCGGTGTTGATTGACAACAGTACTTCATTGTTGTCGAAGATGCGTGACCAGGGAATGATTGATCGGATTTCTCCACCGATCATCTCCGGATCGTCGAACAAGACCCCGTCCGGCGAAATCAGGCGGAGGTACTGGCGGCCGCGACGAAGGGTGATGTTTTCTTCGCGCAGGGCCAGAATCTTGGACAATTCCTGGTAAACCCAGAAGTCTTCGTTGAAGAAGTGGCGGTTGCGAGAACGAAACGCCCTGAACTGCCGCCAAACATCGCCTCCCGCAAATAGCGGTCGCTGTCGCCCTCGCCGTCAAACGCCTGCTCTGAGCCATAGTAGATACAGGGGATTCCCAGCGTGGTAAGATTCAGGCGAGAACCGGCAGCGACAAACGGGTATTGCCCTCATCCCCGGCTGCAAACCGGGCTTTTGCTTCCCTTTGCGTACCTGATCGTGGTCGTCAAACATGGTGACCACTTTGTCCTTAAACCACAGGTTTGATCCTTTGCCGACCAATTCCGAGTTGCGGAACAGGTTGAAACACTCATAGGCGTGCCGGTAACCCTTGACCAGGTATTCCAGTTTGTCGGGAATGTCGTTGATACCGAGAGCAGCATCCAACCCTGTCTCTTCCAGCGTTGTAAACGCCTTGGCACGACCGCCGGTGATCTCTCCGATGATGTAGAAATTTTCTTGCCGAGGCGCTCGGCAAATTCATGGATGGCAGCGTCAAGAATGCGCGTGGCGCCGCATCCATGCTTAACTGTATCCAGCCGGTACCCATCTATGTCTGCGTAGGCGATCCAGAAGCGGTATACGTTAATCAGAGCACGCAAGGCAGCAGAGGGTTCATACCCATCCAGACCGCCGCCATCCCAGGTCAATATCCTTAGCGAGAAAAAGTCCGCGTCACGATACTCCGGGTCGTGGTCCCAGTTGCTAATGTAGCCTCTGGCGGGTAAAGGTTTCCGGCTGCTGAAACTCCAGCGGCCATATCGCTCCGTTGGGCCAGGCGTCGGGATGCGCGGTAAGATCAACTGGCCCGTAGGGTAATGCTGGCTGACCGCTGCCATCACGGAACCCCAACACCATAAGGTTGCCCGTCCCAGCGCGGGTCCATGTAGGTTGATCCATCCGCAAGCTCAACCGGGTACCGGTCAGCATTGTAGGCAAAGACATCTCCTGAGTGGTTCAAAATAATGTCGAGGATCACATAGATGCCCCGTGCGCGGATCGAACCAGATCGCGCAGGTCTTCCCGCCGAACCTGGGGTCGACATCAAGAAAATCTGGACGCCGGAATCATGGTACGTTTCCTGGAAGCTGACCTGTTTGAAGACGGGGCTAACCCAGATGCCGTTACCCCCAGCCGTTGGAGATATCCCAGCTTGCTTTCCAGCCCCTTGAGGGTGCCACCGACAAAGCGCACGCCGGCGTCCTGCCACCGTTCAGTATCTTCCGGCGTGGAAATCGCGTTCCCTCGTCTGATTTCTGGAATGGCGGCGTTGTCCCGCTATTGACGATATTGCCGTTGTTGTCCCGATAACCCTTCTCATTCCCATCGGAAAAGCGATCGAGCATGAGAAAATAGAGTACCTGATCCACCCATGTGGCCGGCGAAGGATGAAACGTCCGGCCGTTAATCAGGGCATCCCAATCAATCTCGCGCAAACTTTTTTCAACCATGTGTTGTCGCTTCCTGTATTTGAGCTATTGGTTCCCGGCCTGTTTGCCGGACAGGAATTCAAGAGCGCGCACCAGGGCATGATTACCATCGCTGCCCAAACCGCGCCCTGCAATCCCCGATAATACTGAAATATCTGGTCCCAGGCACCGGAGCGCCCAGTTGATCGGCCGCTTCCAGTACGAGGCGCAAGTCTTTCTGCTGGAGGTCAATGGTAAAGCCAGGCCGCCAATCGCGTTCAATCACCTGGGAACCGCGATTGCTCAGCATCCAGCTACCCGCCGCGCCACCGCTTACGGCTGCCAATGTTTGTTCGAGGTCCAGTCCACCGGCGCTGGCGAACAGCAACGCTTCCGCAACGGCTTGCATGGTTCCCACCACGAGAATCTGATTGACCAGCTTGACCATTTGGTCGGCACTTATGGCCCGCACATGGGTAACGGTTTTACCCATTGCGTCCAGAACGGGGCGGGCACGCTCTACCTGGTCGGTATCACCGCCAATCATGATGCTCAATGTCCCGTTCGCTGCGCCTTCGCTACCGCCACTAATCGGCGCGTCGAGCATTAGCCCGTTTTTCCGCTAACAGATCCGCTATCCTCACGGGTTGTTTTGGGGCTGATCGTGCTGCAATCAATCAATAGGGTTCCCGGACGGATGCCCTCAATCACACCGTTCTTCCCCAGAACAACGTCAACGACATCCGGGGTATCACTGGACACAAGTAACGACGATTGTGCTTTGGCCGCGACTTCGGCCGGACTGATGCCCCGGCAGCCCCCGCTTCATCAAGGGCGCCATCTTAGCCGGCGTGCGATTCCACACCGTCAGGTCAAATCCTGTTAGTAAATTGGCGGCCATGCCGCGCCCATAATTCCCAATCCAATAAATCCGACAGATTCTTTCACATGCACCTCTCTATCTAAGAACGTAAAGAGGATTATGGACACCACCAAGGGGACTGTCAAAATTGAATTGAGGCCTATGCTATAATGCCGCGTATGCTCAACGGCCGTGCCAGACCAATCTTCTGGGTTGCTGTTGCTGGATTGCTGGTAGCCGCGGCAGCCTGGTTGTTGCTGCCTCAGGCTATGGCTGCCTTGCCGGGGCAGGTGCGACAGTACCTGCCTGCCGGGTTGGCCGCACCCACACCGCCGCCGTTGCCGACATTGGGTCCGACGGTCGAACTTGCCCTGAATATAGTGCCGACCGCTGTCCACCCACGATTGAGCCAACCCCTTCGTTAACCCCGACGGCTGAACCGGCCACAGCAACTGCCAATCCGGTGGCTACAGAAAGCCCCACATCACCGCCTACCCCAACGCCGACATCAGTCCCGCCGACACCTACGGCCCGTCCGACCTACCCGCCATCTACCTACCTGGAAGGACTGGCGATCATCCCGCAGAAATTCAACAACTGCGGCCCGACGAACCTGACGATGGTCTTGAGGTATTACGGTATTGAGGCTGATCAACTGGACATCGCCTCGGTCATTCGACCCAACTATGAGGATCGCAATGTGTCACCTGAGGAGCTGGCGGCGTATGTTCGAGAGCAAACCGGCTCTGGAAGCGGCCGTTGTCAGCGGGGGCGATTTGGACTTGCTGGAAGCAACTGCTGGTTGCCGGGATGCCGGTTATTGTGGAACAGGGATTGCGCCCGATGAGGCTACGGGCTGGATGGGTCATTACCTGACGCTACATGGCTATGACGAAAGGAACAATCCTTTACGCGCGCGATTCTTTCGGCCCTCGGGAAGAGGACGGGCACGAGAGCTATGAATCGCTTGCAGAGGACTGGCGAGCTTTAACAACCTGTTGATCGTTGTCTATCCACTGGAGGAGCACGGTAGGGTTGAGGAGATATTAGGACCGGGAAGAACGGATCCGGTCGAAATGTGGCAGGGAGCGGCCGAGCAGGCCCGTGCCGATATTCGTACGAACGCCTCTGATCCCTTTGTCTGGTTCAATCTGGGAACATCCCTAACCCGTCAGTATCAGGAAACCGGGGAGCAGGTGCAGCTCCGTCAGGCCGTGGCGGCATTTGATCAGGCCCGGCTCATCGGGCTGCCGTCGCGCATGTTATGGTACCAGTTTACACCGTATGAGGCGTATCTGGCTGCGGGGCGTTACGCGGATGTGCTGGCTCTGGCGGAGGCGACATTGGGCAGCCAGGGCGGCCGTAACGTGGAAGAAACGTACGTCTATCAGGCACAGGCCTTAGCCGCATCAGGAGACGAACAGGCTGCGTCTGCGGCGCTGCAACGTGCGGAACAACTACACGCCAACAATCCCGTTGTCCGGCAGGCCTTAGCCAACCGGCCTTAATTCTCCTGCGACTCAGGATACAACGAGGTATGGAGCCAGGGGGGCGTACCGTCGGGTGGCTCTTCCCCTTGCTCCAGTGCTTCGCGATGGTCCATGGCCCAGATGTAGGCGTCAGTTTCGGTCCGGCCGGGGAAGTGCTCCATGATGTTTTGCTCGCGGATCAATTCGACAAGCGGAGCATAAACCTCGTCATACCACGACGCGACTGCCTCTTCATAACTGACATCACGCTGCTCATTTAGGCCCATGTAGTAGTGGTGGACGTCAATGTGGTCGAGAATCTTCTCGTACTTGCCGGGCAAGGTCGCGACGATGTTGGCCTCCGGTCGGATGTCGTAAATGCGTGTTTTCTCCAGGAAAGCGGCTTCCTCGCGATCCCGAATCATCCGGTCGACCCAACTGGAATATCGTAAGCGACGGATGATCTGGCGCACATCGCGCTGCTTATAAATATCCGCCATTTCATCATAGGCTTCTTCGCGGGCTTCGTCCTCGGCCATTGCGTCCTGACTGGCTTCGCGCAGGAGCCATTGATATTCACTAACCCAGAGGTAGAGATCCGCCAGGGTCAGGTCAGGGAACTCTTCATCCAGCCCCTGTTCGACAATTGCATCAGCCATTGGTTTGTAGACATTGTCATACCACGAATTGACCGCCAGATCGTAGGGAACATCGGCTTGCAGTTCTGTGCCCAGGTAATAGCGGTGGGCATTGATATGTTCATGCAATTTAGTGTAGTTGGCTGGATTGGAAAGAAGCAGATCGGCATCGGGCTGGGACACATCAAGGCCTGTTTGCTGCAAGAATGCGCCATGGGCCTTTTGTAACTGGACCTCATCAATCGCCATGTCCGCGGTGAGCTTAAACGGAATGTCGATCTCCGTGACAAAGGCGTCAATCTCCGCCTGGTCGCGTTCTCTGGCAACGGAAACACGATGATTACCGTCTTTAACGAAGTAGACATCACCAATCTTGTATAACTCAACCGGTGGCAGGATGACATCCTCGTAATGGGCTTTACGAATATTGACCCAGCGGTTGGTGTTCTGGCGGTGGGTGGGCAGGAAGGCGCGGTCGAAGTCCCGGTAACGGCCGACACTACCGACGATTTTATCCAGAGGGACATTTTGCAAACCTATATCGCGCTGCCCCTTGTAGGGCAAATTCTCTCGCACCAGATCGTAAGGCAGCAACTCGTTATTTTCGCCAAGAAGGCGCGCGCGAACTTTGCGCCAGAATGACCGGCGCATGACCCGTTCGAAATCTTCGTAAGCCAGGCTGTCGTACATAATTTTCCAGGGAGTAACCGGACGCCTTGTTTAGCGTCTGGCTACTTTTCCTGCAAAGATTCTAGGCAACAGAATTGCTACTTGGCAACCCTCTATGCCGAATTTCATACCAACGGGTTATATTGGGGTTCATACATGTAGCTGCGTATTGCCTGAGCCAAATCCTCCGGTTCCGGCTCTTCAGCCAGTCCCTGCTCATATGCTACGCGGGCAACAGCTTCCGCTATGGCGGCCGAAACGTCGCGGATGCGTGACAGCACGGGATAAATACGGCCGGCCGCCAAATCCTCGACAGTAACCTGATCGGCCAGTGTTTGCGCTGCGGCCTGGAACATTTCATCAGTGACATGACGGGCACCGGATACGACAATGCCCAGCCCTACGCCGGGGAAGATGTAGGCGTTGTTGCCCTGTCCCGGTTCATAGGTTTTGCCGTAGAACTTGAATGTCGGGAAGGGGCTGCCGCTGGCGAAAATAGCTCGTCCATTCGTATAGGTATACGCATCCTCGGCTGTACATTCTGATTTAGACGTCGGATTGGACAGGGAAAAGATAATCGGCCGTTCGTTGTAGTGACCCATCTTCTCGATGATTTCCCGCGTAAAGGTACGTGGCTGCCCGGAGACGCCGATGATAGCGTCCGGACGGAGCTCGTCAACGGCTACCGCAAATGATTCCAGGCGTGGATGGTCATGGGCGTAAGGGATTTTGTGTTCAGCCAGGTCGTCCCGTTCCCTGACAACCAACCCGTGGGAGTCCACGAACCAGCAATGCTGGCGGGCTTCTTCTTCTGTAAGGCCTTCATGAACCATGGCCGAGACGACCAGATCTGCGATCCCAATGCCCGCTTCGCCCGCGCCCAGGAACAGGAGCTTTTGCTCGCTCAGCTTCTGGGATGGTCCGCCTTCAGCTTCAATGAGACGTAGGGCAGCCAGCAGTCCGGCCAGGGTTACGGCCGCCGTCCCCTGGATATCATCATTGAATGTCCGATAATCATCACGGAATTCGTGTAGCAAGCGGAAGGCATTTTGATTGGCGAAATCCTCAAATTGTACCAGCGCCTTGGGGAAACGCTGGGTAACGGCTTCCATGAATTCGGCCACCATGGCGTCATACTCGTCACCGCGCAGACGGCGTTCGGGCAGGCCGACATAGAGATCATCCTTCAGAAACGATTCGTTCTCGGTACCTACATCCAGAAGAATCGGAAGAGTCACTTCCGGGGGTATACCGGCGCACGCCGTATAGAGCGATAGCTTGCCGATAGGGATGCCCATTCCGTGTGCACCGAGATCGCCCAATCCCAAAATTCGCTCGCCATCGGTAACGACGATGACACGAATATCATCAAGCGGCCAGTTTGCCAACAATTCTGCAATGTGGCCGCGTTCATTGGCCGAGATGTAGAGACCGCGCGGCCGACGGAAGATGTGCCCGTATTGTTGACAGCCCAGCCCAACCGTTGGTGTGTATACCAGCGGCATCATCTCGATAATGTTGTCGATCAGGATGCGATAGAACAGTGTTTCGTTACGATCTTCAAGGTCCAGCAGGTAGACGTATTTTTCCAGATCGGGTGGTTTCTTGTGGAGATTTTCAAGGATACGAGCTACCTGGTGTTCCAATGTAAGTACACGAGCGGGAAGAAGTCCGCGCAGGCCGAATGTCTCGCGCTCTGACTCTGTAAATCCTGTGCCCCGATTGTAAAGTGGGTTGTGCAGTAACTCGACGCCGCTTGGAAAGTCTTCAGGCATGGGGGTTGGTTCCGCAGCGGTCGTAGGGGTGCTTTTCATGATTCCCTCCCAGGAATTATGCATATCCGGGCGGGCCGGGCGTTAGAGCTGCGGCCACCCGGCATTTCAAGGTTATGTGGCAAGCGCCACAGATTTATAGTTTACCTTGATTTACTATACCCCGGCAATCAAACGATAAAAAATCTCATCCGGGTGCACAATCAAAAACGACCCGTGGTCCTTGCTATAACAAAGATCACGGGCCGCAGGTTGGCGGCTAAAATATCTTGTTTTTAGATGCGGTTCGGGTAGGGTTCAGCAACCCAGGCGCGGTTTGCTTGGAACTGGACGAACATCCCGGCTGCTGCCATGAGTACAAAAAGAATTGCCCAGATGGGTGATCCGCTAAACAGTTCGTTGATGGGATTTTCTGACAATCGAGCCAATTCTACACCACCGACGCCGGCTGCCAGGGTGCCAATTGCCATTGCCGAACCGTATATTGCTGTGGCGATGATGATGACATACTTCGCCAGGTTATAGCGCAAGGTAATGAAGGCCACGATGACCGCCAGTATGATCCCTACAATAAAGGCGATGAACCCGCCGTCGAGGCCAATCCAGGACATAATCGCATAACCCAGTCCATATCCTAGAGAGGCTGCAATAACAGCCACTGCAAAGAAATAAAACAGGTAGGACAGGACGGCGAAGGCAAGTGCTACAACAAAACCCACTACCCAGCCAATGACTGTTCCCAGGAAGGCATCGCCTATTAACAGATGAACTGCCTGTGCACCGAGACCGAATCCAAAGAAAAAGGCTAGTATGGGCAGGAGTATGAGGAACCAGCGATAGCCACCGAACGCCACTGCTGCTCCGAAGAGAAGCGCGATGATGGTGACACAAATTATTTCAAAAGCCATAATATTTTCCTCCAGAAAATATGAAAATGATGCCGCCGGGACGAGTGCGTTGACCGTCTTAAGCCGCCGATTTCCGGTATACACACAGAATCCCTATTCATATTCTAATCACAGTGGTATTTATGTCAATGAATTCAACGCCCGGTGAAGCGTTGCTTGCGGGTGGAACGATGTTTCGTTTATGATAGCCCCCGTAATGACTTGCCGACAGAATGCCTTTCAGAACTGTGAATCGTACCTTGTTTTCGGCTTCTGACCGATAGGGGAGAACTTTTCAATGGACACGCGAAAAAGCTTCATTATGCTGATGATACTGACATCACTCCTCTTCGTGACCGGTTGTCGAGAGGAGCAGGAGCCGCAGGATGGTACTGTAACCCCGCCAGTTATACCGGTGGGAACTGATACAGCCGGGGGTAGCGGCAATGGCACCGGGGCTTATCCCGTACCGGGGGACACCGTGCCAACGCCAACGATTTCAGGCGGGGGCGTCATAATTATGCCGGAAGCAACGCCGGGCGTTTCCCCAACGGCCGAAGCACCGGTTGATAACGGGCAGACATCTGGTGAACTCGCCCCGGTTGTGCCAATCATTGCGGAATCTGATGTGACTGCGGAGCCTTTGCCATCCGCGACAGTTTACGCCTCACCATCTGATAGTTCCGGTGACTCCGGGTACACTTCCGGTTCTACAATCCAGCATACGGTTATCGAAGGTGACTGGCTGCTTCAGATCGCCAAGTGTTATGGCACGACGTTTGCAGCGATTCGTGACGCCAACTATCTTCCGTATCCTGACTATATCGTTCCCGGTACGGTGCTTGCGGTGCCGGGGGTGGGGACGGGAGGACCGGTCATCGGCGCACCGTGCGTAGTCGAATATACCGTTCAGGTTGGAGATACGTGGGAGAGCTTGGCACAACGTTACGACACAACTGTCGAGACTTTGCAGCGTGTGAATCCGGGCCCGCTAAATATTGGTCGGGTAATCTTTGTTCCGGCGATCACGCCGTCATCGGTGACCATGCCGTCGCTTACTCACCACCTTGTGTTTAACCTCAATGGTGATCTGGCAGTCTGGCGAAGCACCGACGGGTTTGTTGAAGTCACGGTAAACGAGTCCGAAATCCTGGACCTGGCGACCAATGAAACAGGGCATTATGTATTGGCTAGACAAACAAGGAATGGCGGCGCCACGAATGAGATTGTATTGATAGATACAGTCGCACGGATCAGCACTGTCGTAGAAACCGGGCTATCTCCAATTGCTGATAATAGCCCGGCCGCTGTCGCCGGATCGCTACATATCTCCCCCGATGGAATGTGGGCTGTTTACAGTGTTCAGTCTGATAACAGCTACCGGTTGACCAGTTTCCAGACAGCCGCTCCGGGTACCCGTTACAGCGTGAGTGATATTGCTTACCCCGATGATGCGATGCAATTTGCAAGTTCACTATTCCCCGGAGCAGACGACACAAGTTTCGTTGTGGCAGATCCCCAAGGGTTGCTGGTCTACCCGTATTCGCTCGATCGGGCACCGCTGACGCTGGTGGCGATTGATCCAGCTTCCATGAGCCCGGTGGCGGGTTTTGTGGATGTTGTGCCGGTACCGGGTGGCGAATATCTCCTGGCCCTTGGCGCATTCATTGAAGGCGGCGCCTACTTCGCTATTGACGCCCAAACCGGGGCCTATGCACAGATTCCCGGTTCGGAAGGTCATGTTACCATTGGGGCGACCTTTGCCCAGGAGGACGGTCAGATCGTGGTTGTAACCCCGACAGAAATTGGTGCTTTCAGGCCCAGTATGGACAACGTACCAACCGGAAACGGTTAACGGAGCCGTTGGACTCGCGATGACGGGCAGCATTGAGACTACAACAGGCCTGGAACCGGTCGAGGCGTCACCTGTACCCGGTTATGTCATCAGCGCCCCGGCAATCCATGAGGGAACCGGACCGGCAAGTATTGCGATTTCCGGCAGCTTCACTGAAATGGATTGTGGCAATTGGCTGGGGATTCTCAAACTCTACAGAAGGTGAATTCCTGCCGGATGTACCCTATCTCCCTGTATGGTCGCCTGACGGCACCGGGTTACTGGCGATGACATTTGACACTGAAACCCAGGCAGGAGCTGATTTGTTCGTATCGGCCGATGGCACAGCAGCCTTCTCGCTCTCAGACTGGCTGGGTGGTCGTATTGACGATCCCTATTGGGTTCGTCAATAAGCCGGATAACTTCGTCCCCTTATCAAGACAAGGATAATTATGGAATTTGATCCACGCGCCCCGGAGTTTCGTGCCGATCCCTACCCATTCTATGATATGCTGCGCTCTTATGCACCGGTGTTTTTCTGGGAACCGTGGGGTGTCTGGTTTCTGACCCGCCATGAGGATTGCCAGATGCTGCTGCGCGATGATCGTCTCGGCCACGAAATGATCGGCGAACCGCCGGAGCAGCAACAAGCGATATGGGATTTGCAGCGTAACTGGCTACTCCTGATGAACCCGCCGGATCACACACGACTGCGCGGGTTGGTCCACAAGGCGTTTACTCCCCGTACAGTGGCCCAGTTGCGGGATACGATTCAACAGGTCACCAATCAACTCATCGACAATGTGGCGATCGCGGGAGAGATGGATCTCGTCCGTGACTTCGCTTATCCCCTTGCCTGTTGCCGTGATTTGTTCCATGCTTGGCGTTCCTGAGAAGGACCACATCATTTTTCATCAATGGTCTGATGCGATTGCCCATAGTCTGGACCTGACCGAGGACGAGGATGTTCATAACCGGGCATCCGTAGCGGCTGAGGGGATTACGGAGTATCTGGCGGGTCTACTGGCTGAGCGTCGCATTACGCCGGAAGACGATCTGCTTTCGTTGCTGGTTGCAGTTGAAGATGCCGGCGATCGCCTGTTCGGCCGAAGAACTCTATGCAACCTGCGCCTTACTGCTCATTGCCGGGCACGAAACGACGGTTAACTTGCTGGTAACGGCACGCTGGCGCTTATGCAGAACCGTGATCAGTGGGATCGCTTGCGGGATGAACCGGCGATTGTCAAAACGGCCGTAGAGGAGTTGTTGCGCTTTGATAGCCCTGTGCAGTTTACGTCCCGCGTGGTGCTGGAGGATCTGGAGTACAAGGATATGACGTTCCCCCGCGGCACTGTGGTAGGGTTCATCCTCGGTTCAGCCAATCGAGACCCGGCACAGTTTGATGATCCGTGGCGGTTGGATGTTGGCCGGGAGCCAAACAAACATATGGCCTTTGGGGGAGGTATCCATTACTGTTTGGGTGCGCCACTGGCAAGGCTCGAAGGGGAAATTGCCTTTGCTACCCTGGCCCAACGGCTACCGAACCTGGAGTTGGCTACTGATACCGTTTCTTACAAAGACAACTACGTGCTGCGTGGGTTGGAATCGCTGCCGGTTACTTTTTAGGAAAACGCATCAACCGGCCAGCGGGATTCCGGCCGCCTCCAGCCGCTGCTGTACAAGGCTCATAATCTCCAGTCGCAGGTTGGCGCCCCGTCCGTAAGCGGCTTTGGCGTAGATTGCCAGCTCGGAGACAGCGTTCACTTCCCCTTCCTGGGAGATAACCCGCCATGGTTCGGTCAGGTCTGTCAGCAAATTCGGCGCCTCAAGGCCAAGATCAATAAGGAGCTGCATGGCTGCCGCCAAATTAACTGCCGGCACGGCTACAGTGACGTCTGTGCCGGTAAATGCTCCGCGCGTGAAGTTCTTCAAAATGCGTACCTGCCCCTGGGGGACAATTACCAGCTCACCACCACGTGTGCGAATACCGATGGTGCGAATGTTGACATTTTCAATGACCCCACGAAGCTCGTCCTCCAGCCGGACGATCTCTACGTTGTCACCGACGTCAAACCGATCCTCGAACAGATTACTAATTCCGTTCAACAGATCGCCAACATAGTCACGGGCGGCAAAACCGAATGCGTTTGCCAACACTGTTGCAATTAATGCCAGGCTGGACAAACTCATAACATGGCTCAACGCGAAAAGAATGGCGGTAGTAAAAGCTGTAAACCCGATCAGACTGGCAACCAGTTGCTGAAGGGTCGTGCGGCGGGCGCTGGCGGCAATCTCGGATTCCGAACCCGAACTTCGTTTAGGCTGGGGAACTGTGGCTACGTTGGCCGCATCAATCAGCCAGCCTGCAAAGCGGAAACTTAGCCGAATGATAATCAGGGCTGCAATAAACGCCACAATGATGACGACGATCTCCAGCGGCACGCGGATAAACGACAGCACCTTTTCCAGTTGGGGGGACATTGCTGAAGGGCCGAATGTCAATTCCAGCTGGGCAATCGGATCTATCTCCGCTGCGCGCTAGAAAAAGTTCGCTGCGGCCGCCAGAAGAACCACGAGAAGAATAGGGATAAGGATGACCAGCAGAATACGTCGTTTCATCTTATCCCTTCTCTCCGGAATCGATCAGGTTGGATGCCTGTAGCTCCTCCCATACCAGAGTATGAATTGACAGTTGCAACTCTTCTTCACGACCTACCGGAGCCCGGCCGTACAAGCTGAGCTCCACCGTTTCCCGTAAAGCCCCATCCTTCGACATCACTCGCCATGGCTCCAGTAGATCGGGGATTAATTCCGGAGATTGCGGCGCCAGAGATTCCAGATGCTGAATTGTAGATTCCAGCGCCTGGCTGGGAATTGGGAAGCTGACGTAGACGCCGGCAAATGTGCTGCGGGAGAAATTTCTCATTGTCCGTATTTCCCCCAAGGGGATTGTGACCAGCTCGCCGGGATCTGCCCGTAGCCAGGTGAAGCGGAGATTTACCTCTTCGACAATGCCCTCGACATCGAGGCTAAAATTGCGGTATGAGATCTTGTCGCCGACGTTGAAGTTGTTTTCCAACAGATTGCTAATTCCACCGAGGACATCGCTGACCGGCAGGCGAGCGCCCCATGCAAGGGCACTGGTAAGTGCAGTCACGATGATCGCCAAGTCCGTCAATCCGATGAACTGGCTCAAGATAAGCGTTGTAGCGATTGCAATTGCCAGAATGGCGATGAGGCTGGCAATCAGGTGAGTCAAGGTCAGATGTCGCTGTGGTTTGACCTTGACCATCTGTTCCCAATCGTCGTGAAGTGGATCAAACCGGACGTTGTACTTTTCCGGTTCGGTTTCAACCGGTAAGGGACCCAGGACACGTTCGGCAATACGCCATCGTCGCCGGTACAACAATAAGGCGAACCCCAGAATAAGCCCGATAAAAAGCAACTGAAACGGAAAGAGCAGGCAGCGCAAGGAATACTCAGTAAGCTGGCTGACGGTAGGGTCGTCGACGCTCAACGAACTGCTGATCGTTTCAGCGGGATTTGATCCCCCAGCATAGGCGAAGCCGATAACCAGTGCAATTAGCGCCAGGGTGAGCAAAATAGGGCTGAGCGTAAGGAGGAGGATCCGGCGTTTGGTCACAATGAAGGTTTCATTCCTGCCAGGTACCTGTTGAAGATACCTATGTATATATCATATTGTATTTCCCCACCATGCAGATGCCAAAACGGCCGTCTCGCACCCAGCCGGGCTTGCGTTCAGTTTGTTGGCGGTATGGGGGTGGACTACAATCCATGCTGTATGAGCAATCTGGATTTTGTCCGAATCGGATGTGATCCCGCCCCGGTTAATCGGAGAGCATATGGCTGATAGTATTGGCCTCGCTCTGGGTGGTGGCGGGGCGCGAGGACTGGCTCATATTGGCCTTTTGCGTGTCCTGCAGCGAGAGCAAATCCCGGTTTCGTTCATCGCCGGGACGAGCATGGGCGGGCTGGTAGGTGCCTTGTTTGCGGCCGGACTTCCCCTGGAAGAAGTGGAAGCGGAGGTCAAGCGATATGCTCAGGTTCGCGAGCAACTAAAACTGGTTGACGTCAGCCTCTCCAGCGCCGGGTTGAGTGTTCAGGGTCGTCGTATCTATAATTTCCTGGCGGATTTGTTGGGTGAAACTTTGCTCTTTTCAGACCTGAATATCCCGACAGCCATGGCCTCCGTTGACATCCTCTCCGGGCAGGATATCGTCCTGCAGGGCGGTCTGGTTATTGACGCGGTACGAGCCACAATTTCAGTGCCCGGTATATTTACACCGGTGGACCTGGGTGGTTACCGGCTGGTGGACGGTGGCGTATTGAATAATGTACCGGTGGATGTGGCGCGCGCGCTGGGTGACGCGCCCATTGTGGCGGTGGATGTTCTGCCCACTTTCAACGACAACGTACCCGGACAACCGGCGATAGTGGAAGGGTTGCAACTGCCGATTGGCCCGGTCTATATCAACGAAACCTACAATGTTTTGATGATCATGATTGCCGCCATTACGGATGAGCGGTTGAAGCAGTATCCGCCAGATCTCACTCATTCGGCCGATACTGCCGCCGGATATCACCCTGCTGGTGGGGTTTAGTCGCGCGGAGGAGATCATCGAAGCCGGCAGCAAGCCGCCGAAGCATTGCTGCCGGAGATCAGGGCCCTGCTGAATTAATTGTTACTTGTTTCGCCAGGTCTTTGCCCAGCAACCAACCCTGGAGAGGCTTGGCCTGATAGCTACTACCTTACAGGAGTTTTTCGCATGAATGAGTTCCCGATTGAAATGCAGAATCTGGCCGCCAATACGGTACGTGGCCTGTCAATGGATGGTGTGCAGAAAGCTAATAGCGGACACCCGGGGATGCCGATGGGAATGGCCGATGCGGCCGTTGTGTTGTGGACGCGGTTCCTCAAGTTCATCCGGCCGACCCCGATTGGCCGGATCGCGACCGTTTCGTCCTCTCGGCCGGTCATGGGTCCATGTTGCTTTATAGTTTATTACCTGACAGGTTATGACGTTTCTCTGGATGATCTGAAGAACTTTCGCCAGTGGGATAGTATCACACCTGGGCATCCCGAAAACCATCTCACACCCGGTGTAGAAACGACCACAGGGCCGTTGGGTCAGGGCATTAGCAATGCGGTGGGTATGGCGATGGCCGAGCGCTGGCTGGCCGCGCATTTCAACCGGCCTGAATTTCCTGTAGTCAATCACTCTACCTACGTCATTGCCAGTGACGGTGACTTGATGGAAGGCGTTTCCCCACGAGGCGGCTTCGCTGGCCGGGCATCTCCGGTCTGGGCCGGCTGATCGTCCTCTACGACGATAATCACATCAGCATTGACGGTTCGACGGAACTCTCCTTTAGCGAAAATGTCGCGTTACGGTTTGCTGCCTATGGGTGGCATACCTTGCAGGTAGACGGCAATGATCCTCTGGCTGTGCTGGAAGGGTTGGATGTGGCCCGTGCCGAGACGGGACGGCCGTCGCTGCTCTTGTGCCGTACCACCATCGGGTACGGTGGCCCGAACAAGGCGAATACAGCCGGCTCTCACGGCTCACCGTTGGGAGAAGAAGAGGTCAGACTTTCAAAGGAGCAGCTTGGTTTGCCGCCGGATGAGTTCTTTTATGTACCTGAGGGTGTGTGAATTCATGCAGGAACCAGGACAGCGTGGTGCGGCCGCTGAGCAAGAATGGAGCGCGTTGTGGGCGCGATATGAAGCAGCGTATCCCGACCTGGCCGCAGAGTTCAAGCAAGGCCTTAGTCTGAAACTGATGTTGACCTTGATCCGGCCGATCTCTTTGACCTGTCCAGCGGGTATGCCACCCGGAATGCGTCCGGTGTTGTTCTAAATGCGCTGGCGGCGCAAGTGCCGAATCTGGTGAGGCTCGGCTGATCTGACGCCTTCCAACAAGACGGCCCTCAAGGGTGAGGTTATCTGGCTAGCGATGACTTTTCCGGGCGTTATATTCACTTTGGCGTTCGTGAACACGGTATGGGGTCTATCCTGAATGGGATGGCCCGGCATGGCGGGGTTCGGCCGTTTGGGGAGCACCTTCCTGATCTTCTCTGATTACATGCGCCGACTCTGCGTTTGGCCGGACTCTCAGGGTGCTCCGGTTATCTATGTCTATACCCACGACAGTATTGGTCTGGGAGAGGACGGACCCACCCACCAGCCGGTTGAGCAGCTTATGGCTTTGCGTGTCGTGCCGAACCTGACAACGATTCGACCGGCTGATGCGCGTGAAACCGTCGGCGCCTGGCTGGCTGCTATTCCGGAAGACAGATGGCCCGACAGCACTGGTCTTTTCACGGCAATCTGTGCCGACGCTTGAAGCTTCCAGCAGTGACGGAACCTTGCGTGGAGCCTATGTTGTTGCCGAATCTGCCGGTGATGGCCTGCCGGATGTTATCCTGATTGGAACGGGCACTGAGGTTTCACTGGCGATTGAGGCCATGAAACTTCTGGAAGCCGATGGGATTGCGGTGAGGGTGGTGTCAATGCCGTCCTGGGAGCTGTTTGATCAGCAACCACAGTCCTATCGTGACTCAGTTCTGCCCCCTGAGATTACGGCACGTGTTTCCATTGAGGCCGGGAGAACTATCGGTTGGGAGCATTACGTTGGGCTGCGGGGTAAATCGATTGGCCTGGACCATTTCGGCGCCTCCGCTCCGTATAAAGAGCTATACACCGAATTCGGCATTACGGCCGAAGCTATGGCTGCGGCTGCCCGGCAGGTGTTGGGGCGGGGTTAAAGCGGTAAGAGCCGGAGTGCGTATCCGGTTAGCACAGCCAATAGAATACTGGTCGCCAGATCTGCCATATACACCGGATCAATCTGGTGCGACATTTGGTGGGACTGCGTTCTGGGCCAGGTGAGCAAGACGCGTGGCAGTGCTACCAGAGGCACAAGCAGGACCTGCCCAAAGACGACCATTGTCATGATGATGAGCCGTTCCGAGATGCCGACGTATTTGTTTGGCTTGCCTGGAAATTCTGGTGGGGAGTGTTTGACAAAGGCGTAGACAAGAAACTTCAGGAGTACCCACGCCGGCATTGTGACGAAGGCGTAGAATGTAACGGCCGTTAGCCAGGGAGTGGTTGTCGCTCCGGCGATCAGATCGGGGCCAAGCGACGACAGCGAAAGAAAGCCGCCTGCTGCAAGGGCTATAAATATCATTGTGAAATGCAGGGCCTGGTCAATTGTAAAACGAAGCAGCGGGGGAATTGGGGGATGATAGTAAAGTTGGGCGGCATCGATCAAAACGTGTGTAATGCTGATAAACAGAATGCCCTGCCACCAGCCCGGATCAAAGGGAAGCGCAAATAGCCAGGTAACCGCCAGAATGACCAGCCCATGAACCAGCACACCTTTTAATTCACAGCTTTTCCATCGGGCTAGTGAATCCCACTGAAGGATATAGTCCCCCACCAGGTGGGCCAATATCATGGCGATGATCATTGAATGCCTACTGCTCCCTCTACCTCGATCATCACCACATCATAAGTGCATAGGAGAGCAAAGAGTGTGTCCTACGACACACTCTTTTTGTAACGTTCGCACAATAGTAGACTGGACCGAGATCTACAGGTTCGGGTGCTCTACTGATCGTTCGTTAGTGTATTTAACTGATCCAGAGTGGTCTTCAATGATTCCAGTTCTTGCCCATACCGTGCCCAATCACCAGCACGTTGGGCTTCTTCGGCCGCCGCCAGATGACTGTTGGCTTGTTCCACAAGGGATTGAACTGTGGCGTCAGTCGGAATTGGCACCGGTGTAGGCAGTGGCTGCGTACCTGAATCGATCGCTTCACCGGCTGCTTGACCTGTATCAACGGTTGGTACATCAGCGAACGTTGAAGAGGATAGCGAAATCAGGGAATCGGTTAGTGTTTCCTCCATGGAAACCCCCTGGTTACTGACCGTGACAATGCGCCTTAACTCAGGTAGGGCGTTGGTGTCTGACAGTAGGTAGACCGGCTCGACATAGAGGAAACTCTGGTTAATAGGGAGGACCAGCAGGTTGCCGCGAATGACACGAGAACCACGCTGGTCCCAGAGCGAAAATTGCTGCGAAATCTCAGGGTCTTGATCAATGCGTCCCTCGACTTGCATCGGCCCAAAGATCAACTCCTGCTTGGGCAATTCGTATACACGGAGTTCTCCGTAATTCGGCATGTCGTTACGGGCTGCCATCCAGGCGATCATGTTATTTTTGGAAGCCGGACTGAACGGAAGGATGAGAAGGTATTCCAACTCATCTGTGCCCGGCAAGGGGAGAGTAACGTAATACGGTTCTATTGTCTGCGTGGTCGTATCGAATATCTCGTTGGGTATTTCCCACAGATCCTCTTTGTTGTAGAAGACGCGGACATCGGTCATATGATACGTGAGATATTGCCGCGCCTGCACCCAAAAATAGTCAACCGGATAGCGTAGATGTGATACTAAATCCTCCGGCATTTCGCTCATTGGTTTGAATACGCCGGGATAGGTCCTGGCGTAGGTCTGGATTAGCGGGTCGTTCTCATCGGCCAGATAATAATTGACATCCCCGTCATAGGCGTCAACCGTAATCTTGACGGAATTGCGCATGTAATTGAGGTTACGGATGGGTGACGGTAGTTCGGCTTCCGCCGGCGTCGTCGCTGAGACACTCGGCCGAACCTGAACCGAGATAGGTGTGGAATACGGGTAATCGTTGCTGACAGTATAGGCGTCCTGAACCCAGATCAAGCGCCCCTCTTCATTGACCACAATATAGGGATCGCCGTCAAGCTCTAGGAAGGGGTTAGTGTACGGATTCTATCCTGAATCTGGCGTTTGAACTGGATGCGTGTGGAGTTAGTGATGTCATTGCTGAGCAACACGTTGGCATCTCCCTGGCGAATCGCAAATGCCGGGCGTTTGAGGTAGAGTCCAGCACGATGCCGCCTGTACCTTCATAATTCGTATAGACATTATCATCGCCACTGGGATAGTTGAACTCCTCCCGACCACTGCTGACGTAGACAGCATCTTTGGTTAACTCCCCAAATATATCTCTGGGCGAGTTACTTCGATGGGTACTTCGCTGACCGGCGGGAGATCCCGGATGAAGAATTCAGGTTGACCCTCCGGTGTCACCTCGTCTACCGGGTTCCATGACAATACCGTAGCCGTGGGTGAATTCAAGGTTCTGGTTTACCCAAGACGGGGCAGGAGACGATCCTTCTCCAACTCGCGAGCTGCCAACATCACCTGCTGTATCTCGCCGTTAATGTCATAGCGATCGATGTCAACCTCGCCAAACTCGTAGTAGGGCCTCAATGCCTGAAGCTGCTGATAGGTTTGTTGTAATGGCCGATAATCCCACAAACGGACGTTCCGCAGTGTTTCTTCGTTATCCAGCAAGTCCTGTGGAGACAGGTCCTCGACCGCCCCAAAAGGTTCGGACTCTATGTCATTCAGATCGAATGCGGCACGCGTGAATCCGATGTTATTCTGAATATAGGTGCCTCCAGCGTCAGTTCGTTGGGTTCGACAACATACCGTTGGAGGAATCCCGGAACCAGGGTGCCTGCCACAAGGGAGACCAGGATTGCCGCACCGCCCGCCAGTACCAACACACGGGCGTTCGGCCGAAATATATTCCATATCATCAACCCAGCTATACCCAGCGCAACTGGTGGGCTATTGCCCAAGGCCCACAAGGAAGCCGTCATGTCGGTGTAACTGGCACCAAAGGCGACACCTCGTGACGAATAAAGCAACCCGTAGATCCCCAGCCAGTAGCCGAAGGCCCAGACAATCAGGAATAAAGCGCCCAACAACAGGATGTGGCTACGGAAATTGCGGGAACTAAACGGCCGCCATGCGCCTCGCTGGATATCCCCAGGTTGTTAATGGCGTATATCGGTATGATGCCCAGGAGGGCAATGAGCAGGATTGAGAGTAACCAGCCCTGAACGAATTCCAGAATGGGTAGCTCAAAGATATAAAAACTTACGTCATGACCAAATATGGGGTCGGCAATATCAAATGGCACGCGATTGAGATAGCTCAGGATTACGTCCCATTGCCCGGCAGCAGCGGCCCGCAAAGAACGATAATCTAATCCGGCGATGACAATGATCCGGAGTTAGCTGCGGATGACTTGAGCAGGTTTAAATCTGCCAACAGGGATGTTTCTCTGAGAGCGCGGCGGCGGGCTAGCCACCAATTGCCGACAAGGATGAGTGCCGCAATCAGAAAGGCTACTGCAAAACAATAACTCTGGTGACTAGTTGCTTCGTGAATATGGCTCGGTAGCCAAGACTATCAAACCATAGCCAGTCAGTATAGAAGGTTGCCAGACTGCCGATGCTAAATAGAAACAGGATGATTATTGTGGCAAAAAGTAAGTAACGATTAAATCGCGGCGATCCTTCCGGTGGGGGGAGTGGGCGGCGCGGACTTTTGCCTCCGCCGTCGCCTTCATCGGGACGCCATCCGGCGTCTTCCATTGCTCGACGGAACACCTCGGGAATATCGTATTCACCTCGGCTCATAAGAAGATGACTCCAGTGCTAGGTGCTTGTTTCCGGACGGAATTCACAGTCTGAAAACCTGAACTGTGCCCACTGCCGCTGGATTATAACCGAAATTGAGGTGGGGTGCTTAATCATTCATCCACCGGCCAAGTAGACGGTGAAGCGGTTGCCTGGAGGATGCAAGCCTTGCCAGATCGCGGCGAACGGATTCCCAAAGTGTGGTTGCTTCAAGCGATGCCTCTGGAGTGAAAGGTTCCGATGATCCGGTACCATATCGCCATAGATCATAAAGTTCTGCCAAGCGGTATAGGCGTGGCGATATCTCCTGAACAACCGTATGTTCGCTATCATGATCATCCAGCCAACCGGCAAACCCTGTGACAAATTCCTGAGGCGTTTGATCGGGAGACGACAGATACCCCAGACGAAGGGATTGGGTCTCAAGAGATAAGTACGCAGCTTCAACGGTTTCCAAATCCCGGGGCCGCATCCGATAGGACTCCAACCAGCGACGCCCCCACCAGACACCCACAAGAGCGGTTACAGCAACAAAGGCAAATAGTAGCGGTACTGGAATTGAGCGGTCGATATCAGGTTCCGGTATATCCATGGGGGCGGTAATCATTGGTAGCGCATCTGACTCGTCGTCTGCCTGCCCCCCAGCAGCCATTGTTGCTTCCTGCTCAGGGATTGGCGCTGTCGGCTCAAACTCCACCCAACCGATCCCGCCAAAATAGACTTCAGCCCATGAGTGCGAATCAACTTGTCGTATAACCTGCTCGCCATTTTCATTGGCCGGCTGTGGCAGAAATCCTATTGCTAACCGCGCGGGTAGGCCCAGGCTACGAGCCAGCACAACCATTGCCGATGCGTAGTAGTCACAGAAACCCGTCTGAAGGTTAAACAGGAAGTAGTCAACCATATCCTCATCAGGTGGAGGTAGACCAACTGACAGTGAATAGGGATACTGGCGCAGGAAGGATTCAATTGCCAGTGCCTGATCGTAGGGGGATTTAGGGAGGCCGTTCCCACTATTTGGGTCCGAGGCCACGATCTGTTCTGCAAGATCACGAACCCGGTCAGGCACAGTATCCGGGAGATCTGTATAGCGGGCTAATATGGTCGGCGGTACATCGGCTAATGTCGCCCGGCGAAGCTGCTCCTGTGTAGGCAGCATTATCCAAGACAATGCATGATATCCTGTAACTTCGGCCGCTTCATCCCGCACGCGAACGAGATCATCTGCCCCACGCCAATAGGCAAGTGATGCGCGGTTTGTAGAAAGTAATTGACCCAACGAATATCGTGTAGTCCTGAATTCCTCTGCCAGTTGAATGTCTTGCGAAATGGTAGCTGTCCGGACTGCCGTTTCTGCTATGTCATCCGGTAACGGCAGGGTTTCATCAGCCGCGAATCGCTCTTCACGTTCCGGGGAGAGCATCCAACCGCGGCTGGTATAGATGTCGTAGCTGACGGAGCGCCAATGGTAGCCGGGTAACGGGCTGGGTAGATTAGAAGGTGTAGCGACGGTCGCCGTCAGGACAACCGTTTCAAGAAGTTCGGGAGCGCCCCCCAACAGGAAAGCTCGCGGCAGAATGCCGGTTGCTCCACCAACCGCCACCTCCTCAGGGATTTGGAGCGGCTGCTGGACCCCGGCAAAGACCCTTGAGAGGGTATCCTCTGCATTACTGACGGCCGATTGGCGGCGGAAGGTCTGGGCAATTGCGCGCACATTAATGGCCGGCAGCGCGTAAGCAATTGACATGAGTACAAGACTGACAGCGCCTGCATACAGCAATAGTTCAAAGCGTACCTCGCCGGAATAATCCGTTCCGCCCTTAATCCATGATGTTTCCAGATTCCCATACTGGGTTAGCGCAAGTGTGGTTGCGACGATGCCGACAAAGGCAATGATCCAGTAAAGACCGGCGCGTCCAAAATATGTAGTCAGCGCCAGGCCGACGCCCAGCGCCACCAATCCCCAAACTGGCTGCCTCATTCTAATGGCAGACCAGGCCAGGAAGGCCCCCAGCAACCAGGCTCCGAACGCTAATCCGAACGCAAACGCGGCCGTTTCTGTGCTCCGGCCTCCTCGTGCGGCCGATCTGTACCAGCCGATTATTCGGTCACTGAAAAGAGCCACGTTCTGTTCCCAGTAATTCGCAACGGCGGGATTGCCCTGTCGCAAGATGTCCAACGGCGGCCACAACTTTGCCAGCAGGAAAATAGCCAGGACAGCACCCAGTACAACAAGAAAGAGCCAGGCGACCCAGGTTGTAGTGCGGCTTTGGGCTAACCACACAGCGGCAAGAAAGCCCATGAATGCCAGGGGAATGACTATGTTATCTTCGGGGACCCACTCAACTTCAAGGACGGCCGAGATAACCAAAACAAGCGCGGCAAGCAACAACGCAAAGGGCAGCCAGCCTATGTGTGGCTCAACCCGATTGAATGCGCGAACCGTGAAGTGCTCAGCCATTTCTGTTAATCACCTGGCCGGCGTACAGCAATCGCTTTACCTGTGCCGGTAACCCTAAACTCCCAAAAGCCGTGCCTTTCCTCGCTTGGTTTTGGACGGCCAATCGCTTCCGGTTGTATGACCTGGCAATGAAACCCTGCGGCGATAATCGCCTGCTGCAAACCAGTGTTTTGGTTTGTCGTATCAGTAGCGCCAAAACTGGCACGGTCCAGTAGCAAGACATGGCTTTCGATGCCGTGTCGTTCCAGCATCACCAGCCCCCGAATCAGATCCGGTGAGCTCGTTGGGGTAATGATGACCGCGGCCGAACCTCGCCGGGCGATCTCGGCTAGATCGTCAATTGCTCTGACAAGTGGATTCCTTCCATTGGCGGCCATCAGGGCTAATGCCCGGAAGATTGCCCATTGCTGGGATTGTCCCTGAGCCGGGGGGATTACCATGGGGTTTTGGTCATAGACAGCCAGCCCAACCGGCCTGTTTTCGGTGTTCGCGCGAGTAGCTAGAGATGCTGCCAGGAGGACAGCGTTTTCCTCAGTCCCCTCAGGCCCTGTGCCGATTTGAACGTCGCGGTCACAATCAATGAGCAGCCAAATGTCACCGGCTGCATCGCGGTCGAACTGTCGGACAAAGAGTTCATCACGACGAGCGGTTGTCTTCCAGTGGATCCAGTGGAACGGATCCATGGCTGTATAGTCGCGCACACCGGCCGCGTTAATTGTTGCCTGCCAGGATTGGGCAACCGTCCGTGGGCTTCCTTCGCTTTGGCCCGGTGGAAGTGGAATTGCCAACTGGCTGATAACCGGCGGATGGATGATGATCTCTTCCGTATCCTCATACTGATGGGAGACTTCGAACAGGCCAAAGGGATCGCCACTGTGGATTGACCAGGGCCCCAAGTGAAAGTGACCGCGCTGCCGGCAGACGGCCGCCTGTCGCCAACGAACGAGATCATGTGCACTAATGCTTTGCACAATGGCTGCATTGTAGCCAGGCACGGTGGATTCATCTTTGATCTCTACCCAAAGCGCCGGAAACGCGCTTTGATTCATAATGACAAACTCTTCTTGCAACCGATCACCCACGGCCACCCAACTAAACCGCAACTGTCTTGAGGCACTAAGACCGGAAGCAAGCGAACGAGCCCAAAAATATGCCAACAGAAGCAGGCCGGACAGCCCAACGAGGAGTGTGGTCCAGAGACGATCCGGCGTTAGCAGCGCGAGGATCAATAATAGACCCACCAGCAGTACCGGCAGGCGCAGCCGCAGGCGGATTTGTGTATTCGGGTTAGGCGTGAATATGCGGGAAAGTTGATTGGAGCGGTAAGTCCACCAGGCGACCATGTAAACATTTTGCCATAGGGCGCCCAAGGTTGGCAACCGGATCAACATCCAGTTGCCGAAGAATCAAGATGATGTCAGGCCGGTTGGAGATAGGAACGATATTGTTGGGCGATGGCGCTGTTTTCCCCAAGTAGGGTAATGACCGATTTCATTACTTCGCCAACATCGGACTTGGCCTGACCGGATACCTGATTGTAAGCAATGAGCAGACTATACAGGGCGGCCAACTGTTCGCGTTGCTGAGTGCACCCGCTGCCTGCTGCATGTCAGATTGAACGGCCGATCCGCCGGGCAAAGGTTGCCCCTGGCTGGCCTTGCACAAAAATTGGGCCAGCGGCATGAGCGCAACCGCATCCGCAGCGGACAAACCGGATAGCAGTTTCTCTGCCTCGCAACCCTGCCCACGCATGAGTTGCTCGTGAGCAGACTTCAGACGAGCCTCCGGGGTTTGGGGTGGCTGTTGGGCAGTCTGTTGAGTGGTTTGTTTTTCGTGCCGGTGGCCCCAACGCGCTGGATAAACTGACGCACATTTGGTTCCGGCTGGGCACCAACAAATTCATCGACAACCTTGCCGTCACGAAAAGCCTTCACTGCAGGAATACCCCGAATGTCATACTGCGCAGCCAGATATTGGTTTTCGTCAGTATTGAGCTTTGCCAGGGTAAAGCCACCGTTGGGTTCATTGGCTAATCTTTCCAGAACCGGTCCCAGCATCCGGCACGGACCACACCAGGGCGCCCAGAAATCTACAATGACCGGCTCCTTGTATGACCGTTGCAAAACCTCTGACTGAAAATTGGATTGGTTAACATTGATGACATTGCCTGTGGGCATTTGCGATACTCCCTCATATGAACTAATGATTCAATTTACTCATAACATCCTACCATAGAACTATTAGAGAAATGTCGGCAAAATAGGTCTGAATAAGACATGATCAATACGGATTTGGGTAGTAGAATCGAAAAAAGCGTCTTTCTAATATGTTCTTCTAACAGTCGTCTAATCTGATTCTGATGGGGTGATGACACAATTAGTTTCGTGCACAAATAGGCAGATAACAGGTGCTGCCCAGTGCACTACACTCGGAAGAATAGCAGCCAATTCCGGCTGATTTCATGAAGGTTATTGTGCATGAATTTATAAGGACTACTACTCAACACTCGGCGTCGGCAAAAACGCTTGCGCCGATGAGATAAAAAAGGCCTACCGCAAACTGGCCCGTAAATACCATCCCGACGTTAACCCTAACGACGAGTCGGCCGAAGAAAATTCAAAGGAAATCAACGAGGCCTACGAAGTGCTCTCCGATGAGGAGAAGCGCGGCAAGTATGATCGTTTCGGCGCGGAATGGCAGCAGTATGAACGCACCGGCCAGGCCGACGATTTCAACTGGCAAAACTGGGGTACTCAGCCGGGGTCCGGTGCATCCGGCGGCTATCGCACCATGACGCAGGAAGAGTTCGACCAAATGTTTGGTGGTGGGAGTTCGCGCAGCAACGGCGGATTCTCCGACTTCTTTGATTTCCTGTTTGGTGGTTCGGCGCGAGGCACCGGCGGTTTCTCCGGCCCCTATGCGGAAGACCTCTATGGCGGGTCGCAAACCATCCGCCAGGCTCTGGATATGGAACATCCCATCCAGATTACGCTGGAAGAAGCCTTTAGCGGTACGACACGCACGCTGCAATATGAAAACGGCCGTCGTGTCGAAGCCAAAATCCCGCCGGGCGTCAAGACCGGCTCGAAGGTAAGGCTAAGCGGACAAGGCGGTAAATCGGATGGCATGTCGGTGACCTCTACCTGACGGTTGAGATATTGCCCCATCCGCTGTTCGAGCGGGATGGTAATGACCTGAAGACAACAGTCGATGTTGATCTGTTTACAGCATTGCTGGGCGGGAAGGTTCCCGTACGGGCGATTGATAAAACAGTCAACCTGACAATCCTGCCGGGACAGCGAATGGCAAGACATTTCGGCTGACCGGTCTGGGAATGCCTAAATTACGGAAACCAAAGGAACGCGGCGATTTGTACGCCGAAGTTGAGATTGACCTGCCCAGGGAACTGAGCGACGAAAGGCGCGAGATCGTGCGTGAATGGCAGGCACTACGCCAGGCGTAGGACAAAAAGAGAGAATTAGATGCGATTAGATAAATTAACTGAAAAGAGCCGCGAAGCGCTGCTGGGAAGCGCAGAATCTGGCTCAGGAATACAACCATCCGGCGGTTGAGCCGGAACACCTGCTCAAGGCATTACTGGAGCAGGAAGGCGGCGTGGTCCAGTCCGTCATCCGCAAGATCGGTGGTGACGAGGCGATGTTGATGCAGAGCGTGGACCAGGCGCTTAACAAAATGCCGAAAGCAACCGGCTCTTCAGTGCAGGTCGGCATGAGCCGTGATCTGGCCCGCCTGATTGACGAGGCTGAAGACATCGCCGAAAACATGAAGGACGATTACGCCTCGACTGAGCATCTGCTCATGGCGATGGCGAATCCCAAGGGCGGACGTGTTCAGGAACTCTTGGCCCGCCACGGCATTGATTACAACGCGGTCATGCAGGCGTTAGCCAGCGTCCGTGGCTCGCAACGGGTAACTACCCAGAACCCGGAGGCGCAATACGAGGCGCTGAGCAAGTACGGCCGTGATCTGACCGAAGAAGCCCGCAAGGGCAAACTGGACCCAGTCATCGGCCGGGACGAAGAGATTCGGCGTGTCATCCAGATTCTAAGCCGCCGTACCAAGAATAACCCTGTGCTTATCGGCGAGCCGGGTGTGGGCAAGACCGCGATTGTAGAAGGGTTGGCCCAGCGTATCGTCAACGGGGATGTACCGACCGGCTTGAAAGACAAGCGCGTGGTCGCCTTGGACCTGGGCGCATTGGTAGCCGGGGCCAAGTACCGTGGTGAATTTGAAGAACGCCTGAAAGCTGTTCTCAAAGAGATTCAGGAATCGGAAGGCGACATCATCCTGTTCATTGACGAAATGCACACGCTGGTTGGTGCCGGTGCGGCCGAAGGGTCAATGGACGCCAGTAATATGCTCAAGCCCATGTTAGCCCGTGGCGAACTGCACACGATCGGCGCGACGACATGGATGAGTACCGCAAGTACATCGAAAAAGATGCCGCCCTTGAACGGCGCTTCCAGCCGGTCTTTGTGGATGAGCCCAGCGTTGAGGACAGCATTTCCATCTTGCGCGGTCTGAAGGAACGGTACGAAGTGCATCATGGTGTGCGCATCACTGATCCGGCCGTGATTGCGGCCGCGACGCAGGCGACCGCTATATCACCGACCGCTTCCTGCCCGACAAGGCCATTGACCTGATTGACGAGGCGGCCAGTCGTTTGCGGATGCAAATCGACAGCAAGCCGACTGATCTGGATGAGGTTGATCGGGAGATCATGCAACTGGAGATTGAGCGCGAGGCACTTAAGAAAGAGAAGGACAAGGCCAGTAAAGAACGGCTTGCCAAGCTGGAAGAAGAGCTGGCGAACCTGAAAGAACAGAGCACCGAGCTGGCTACCCGCTGGGAAGGCGAGAAGAACGCCATCCAGGCCGTGCAGGCCATCAAGGAAGAGATGGACCAGGTGCGCGTCCAGATTGAACAGGCGCAACGTAATTACGATTATCAGGCGGCGTCGGAACTACAGTTCGGCCGTATGCGCCAACTTGAGGAAGCCCTTGCGGAAGCTGAGACAGCTCTCAAGACCATGCAGGGCGACGGAGCCATGCTCAAGGAAGAGGTTGACGGTGAAGACATTGCCCAAATCGTCAGCAAGTGGACGGGCATCCCGGTCAGCAAGCTGATGGAAGGCGAAGTTGAGAAACTGGTCAATTTGGAAGACCGCCTGCATGAGCGTGTGGTTGGTCAAGACGAAGCGGTTCATGCCGTGGCGTCGGCCGTTCGGCGCAGTCGTTCCGGCCTCCAGGACCCAAATCGGCCGATTGGTTCGTTTATCTTCCTCGGCCCGACGGGTGTAGGTAAGACGGAACTGGCACGAGCGCTGGCCGAGGTCTTGTTTGATGACGAACAGAATATGGTTCGCATTGATATGAGTGAATATGGCGAGCGTCACTCCGTGTCCCGGTTGATCGGCGCGCCGCCCGGATATGTAGGCTATGACGAAGGCGGTCAGCTAACCGAGGCGGTACGCCGCCGTCCATACAGCGTCGTCTTGTTCGACGAGATCGAGAAGGCGCACCCGGAGGTGTTCAATGTCTTTTTGCAGGTGCTGGATGAGGGGCGCCTGACGGATGGGCAGGGACGGACGGTAGATTTCCGCAACACCATCCCGATCATGACCAGCAACATCGGCAGTCAGTACATCCTGGACACGGAAGACGAAACAGAGATGCGGGCCCGCGTGATGGAAGCGCTGCGGCAGAACTTCCGGCCGGAGTTTCTGAACCGGGTAGATGATATCGTGACGTTTAACCGGCTGGAGAAAGAGCAGTTGCGCGAGATTGCGGAAATCCTTCTGGGTGGGGTACGCAAGCGCCTGGCCGAGCGAGACATTACGTTGTCTCTATCAGAAAGTGCGGCGGATATCCTGATCAACGAAGGCTATGATCCGGTCTATGGTGCCCGACCACTCAAGCGGGTGATCCAGCGCCGGTTGATTGACCCGTTAGCCATGAAGGTCTTGACTAGCGAAGTGGAAGACGGCGACCATATCATGGTCGAGGCTGATGGAGACGATCTGGTCTTTACCACCGTTGAAACGGCCGAATATGAGGAACCTGTAGCCGCCTAATCAACGACTCCAAATCCGATAAATCTGAAAAGGGCAAGCATTTACGCTTGCCCTTTTTGTTTGCATTGTAAACGTTTGCAATTGCCCACATTTTTACGGATACTGTTATCAATAAGGTTATCTAACTTAGGTGTGTCAGCCTGGCTGGCACAGGATTTCAAAAGGATGTTAGTGGGTGATGGACTTGCGCGTCTTGGGTAAAAGTGGAATCGAGGTTAACCCGATGGGACTGGGCTTGTGGGCCGCCGGCGGATCGGATTGGGGACCATCAGATGATGATGAGATCCTCTCTGTCGTTGACGCCGCTCTTGATGCGGGTATTAACCTGTTCGATACGGCCGATGTATATGGGAACGGCCACAGTGAGGATTTGCTGGGCCGGGCCATACAAGGTCGCCGGGAACGGTTTATCGTGGCGACGAAGATAGGCTGGAAAGGGTTTGATCGGGATCAAAATAGGACCCAATATGACACTGTAGAGAAAGTGGTTAGTGCTGTTGAGGAAAATCTGCACCGCCTCCGGACTGACTACATAGATGTAATTCAAAACCACATCAACTTTCGGGATTCCACAATGGAAGTGGTGCGTGAAGGCTTCCAGCGGTTGCAGGAGCAGGGGAAAGTCCGTGCCTATGGTGTCAGCACCAGTGACTTTGAATACCTGCAAGAATTTAACTCGGATGGAAAATGTTCTACCCTTCAGGTGGATTACAGTATCCTGAACCGCACACCGGAAGAAGATGTTCTGCCATACTGCCAGGCAAACGGCATCGGGGTTCTGGTTCGCGGCCCTCTGGCGATGGGAATTCTTGCTGACAAATTTACACCTGAGTCAACCTTTGCAGAAGGAGACTTTCGACGAAACTGGCAAACCAATGAAGATGAGAGAGAGGTATTCTTCTCCGATCTTCAACGAGTGGAAGAGTTGCGTCTGTTAGCCAAAGGTAAATCAATGGCTCAGTTGGCCCTCCAGTTTGCTTTGGCACACCCGGCGGTAACGACCGTTATCCCCGGCGCGCGAAACCTGAACCAATTGACTCAGAACGTTCAGGCAACACAGAGCCCTGAGCTGACCACGGAAGATCAATTGGCGATTAATCGTGTAATTCCCCCGGGCGGCGGTCGAAAGATCTGGCCGGCCTGAGGTTCTTAACAAACACAAAACCACTTTTGTATACAAGGAGAATAAGCTGTGTACACCCCTGAACCTGCTCATAAATTTACGTTCGGTTTGTGGACCGTCGGCAACATCGGCCGCGACCCATTTGGCGAACCGGTGCGCCGCCCGATGTCCCCCGCTGATATCGTCTACCTTCTGGGTGAGGTTGGCGCTTATGGGGTCAACTTCCATGACAACGATCTCATCCCGATTGACGCGACCCAGGGCGAACGACAGTCCATCCTGACCGCATTCAAGAAAGCATTGGACGATACCGGCCTTGTTGTGCCGATGGCAACGACGAACCTGTTCACTGATCCGGCCTTTAAAGACGGTGCGTTTACATCAAACGACCCCACCGTACGAGCATATGCCCTCCAGAAAACCCTGAACGCCATTGACCTGGGTGTGGAATTTGGAGCAAAGGTGTATGTCTTCTGGGGCGGTCGGGAAGGTGTGGAAACAGATGCAGCCAAGGACCCGCTTGAGGCAATTAAGCGCAACCGCGAGGCGATGAACTTCGTCAGCGAGTATGTGCTGGATAACGGTTACGATCTCAAACTGGCGTTGGAGGCCAAACCCAATGAGCCTCGCGGAGATATGTACAACGCCACAACCGGCCACATGCTGGCCTTCATTGAGACGCTGGATCACCCTGAGATGGTTGGTGTGAATCCCGAAGTGGCGCATGAGCGCATGGCCGGCCTGAACTTCCTCCACAACGTCGCCCAAGCCTGGGACGCGGGGAAGCTGTTCCATATTGACCTCAATGATCAAGCCTTCGGCCGTTACGATCAGGACTACCGGTTTGGCGCCACCGACCTGAAGGCCGCGTTCTTCCTGGTACGGTTCCTGGAAGGCGTGGGGTATTCAGGCAGCCGCCACTTTGACGCCCATGCCTATCGGACCGAGGATTACGAAGGTGTGAAGGACTTCGCGCGGGGGTGTATGCGGACGTATCTCATTCTGAAAGAGAAGGCCGAGCGTTTCGCGGCCGATGATGAGATTCAGACTTTGTTGGCGGAGATTACGGCCGATGACGGCTCCCTTGACGATGTAACCGGGGCTTACAGTGCCGGCAAGGCCCAACAACTGAAAGCCATGGCCTTTGATCGTGGCGCTTTGGGTAGCCGCGGTTTATCCTACGAACGGTTGGATCAACTGACGAATGATCTGCTGCTGGGTGTGCGCTAGGCCGTAGGAGGGCGATCATGGTTAACGGATCATATTTGCTGGGGCTGGATGTCTCCACAACAGCGGCCAAAGCATTGCTTGTTGACGGCGACGGCCAGGTTTTGGGATCGGCTGCCAATTCGCTTGAACTTTCTACGCCAAAACCGCTTTGGTCGGAGCAGAATCCGGCCGATTGGTGGTCGGCGATGGCTGAGAGTATTCGTCAGGTATTGAGCAAGACGGGTGTTACGGGTAGCGATATTGCCGCTATCGGCCTGACTGGGCAAATGCATGGGTTGGTGTTACTGGACGCCCAGGGCGAAGTGCTGCGTCCGGCAATTTTGTGGAATGATCAGCGCACGGCCGCCCAGTGTGACACCATTCGTGAGCAAATCGGCCGCGAAGAACTCATCCGCATTTGTGGCAACGATGCGCTGACGGGGTTTACAGCGCCGAAGATTCTATGGGTGCGTGACGAAGAGCCGGGCATCTATGATCAAACACGACACGTTCTTCTACCC
>JAWKOY010000045.1:0-36145 GCA_041390945.1 Chloroflexota bacterium | reverse complement strand
GTTCCGGCGTAATCGCCGTTCAATGCTGCCTCAAGCACACCACCAGCCACATAGGGGAAGCCGAAATCACTCATCATCCCCATCGTATCGGCCGCAGGCTCTTCTTCGGTCATTCCGGTTTGCCCGGATACACCGGCAGGCCAGGAGGCGTCAATTTCAGCCAGGACGGTGTCCAGGTCAGCCGCACCACTAACATAGTCAGTCATGCCCTTCCAGAACGATCCGGCACCAACTTCACCCGGCATCAGGTCGGAACCGTCAAACCGGAAACTCGTCGCATCCGCCACCAGTTCGGCAATGCCTCGCTCCAGGTCCACACCGTACATATCCGGTGTCGCCGTCTGGTGCGCGGCCAATGCGCCGCCTGTCTCCAGCCAACCACCCGCTGACTCTGGCGTCGTGAAGTACTCCATCAAGGCCCGTACTTCCGGTCGGTCATTGAACATCGCCATGATGTCGCCGGCTACCAGGAACGGACGGCCGTACTGCTCATCCACTGACGGGAAGTAGAAGAAGTCATAATCCACGCCTGCTTCTGCTTCCGGCGGGAAGAATCCGGTGATGAAGTTGCCCTGCTTATGCAGCCAGCAACGCGGCGGTTCCTCAAACATCGGGGCTGGGGAGTCGCCGAAGTTCGTCGAGACAATCGTGCTCGGTCCACCAAAGGTGTACTGGTCGTTGAACCAGATCTCGCTGAAGGTCTCAATCGCGTTCTTCACTTCCGGTGAGCTGAACGGCAGTTCGCCTGCGACCCACGCATCGTAGTTCTCCAACGATGTCGTCCGCAGCATCATCTCTTCTGTCCAGTCCGTTGCCGGCCAGCCTGTCGCTGCGCCGGACTCGATACCCACGCACCACGCGGTATCGCCGTCAGCCGCAATCTGCTCCGTCAATGCCAGCAACTCATCCCACGTCTGCGGAATCTCATATCCGGCTGCGTCGAAGTCGTCCTTCGGGTACCAGACCAGGCTCTTGCCGTTGAACCGGTGCCATACACCGGCCGTCTGGGTTCCGTCAGGTCCTTCCATTATGCCCATGTCCAACCAGCTCTGGTTGTACTGTTGCGCCAGCCATGAATCGGGGATAAAGGTCGTTGGATCAACGACATAACCCTGACGCACAAACCCGGCCAGCAAACCGGGCTGCGGGAAGTCCGCGATGTCCGGGGCATCCCCCGCTTCTACGCGGATGCCGATCGAACCCTCGAACTCCTTGCCGCCGATGTAATTCACATCAATGCCGGTCGCTTCTTCAAACGCCGCCATCGACTGCTCGAACTTCACCTGATCCTCATCGGCGAACGGCCCGTCTACCGTCACTGTCGTTCCGGCAAAATCGCCGTTGACAGCCTGGGCCAGGTATCCACCATCAGGCATGGGGAAGGCAGCTTCCATCATATCTTCTTCGCCGCTGGTATCTTCCATAGCTGCCTCAACCGTTGGCGCGACCTCTTCAACGGCTGCTTGTACAGTCGGTGCGACTTCTTCAACGGCCGCCGCGATTGTGGGAGCAGCTTCCTGAACCTGGCCGCCGCATGCAGCGAGGGCCACGGCCAGAATGAGCAATACGCTCAAAATCGTAAATCGAAATAGCCTAGACATTTGCTTCTAATCCTCCAAATACATAGTAGGTCGAAACTGAAATTGAATGGGTTTCTTCTCTTCTTTTCTATATCTCAATAATAGGTAACCTCCTATTCAAATTCTGTATCAGCCGGCGTAGTTGTACGCCGCACAACCAACTCGGTCGGAAGGTAAATGTGTTCAACAGGCATATGATTGCCTGAATCCACCAACTCCATTAACAACTCAGCTCCCCGTGCCCCAGTTTCATAAAGAGGCTGCCGCATCGTGGTGAGTTGAAAATATTGAGCGATCTCCACATCATCAAAGCCGATAACTGAAAGATCGCGGGGAATCTGACGGCCGCTTTCTTGCGCGGCCTCCAACACTCCCAAAGCCATCGTGTCACAATATGCAAAAATAGCTGTGGGGGGGGCGTCTACTTGCAAAAGATCGGCCGTCATTCGGCTTGCTCCACGCCAACCGTAGCGGCCCTGAGCATGCAATTCGGGATCATAGGCAATGCCGGCCGATTCCAAAGCCTGACGATAACCTATATACCGATCGTGAATGGGCTGGAAGCGAAACGGATTATCATCCAACACTTCACCCACATAACCGATCCGGTTGTGTCCCTGTTCAATAAGGTAGTTAACGGCCGTCATTGCCCCGGTCACATCATCTACCTGAACAGTGCTGAGATCGCTATGATACGCATCCACTAACACCGTCGGAACACGGGCATTGACCAAATGCGCCGCCTCCTCATCGCTGGGAGCAAGGGACAAAATCAGCAATCCATCCACCCGTTCCCGACGAGGCGCCAGTCGCAAACAATCATTGCGCCTTTCTACTGATTCAACATTGTAAAGAACCAGATCATAACCGCTTGAAGAAAGAACATGCTCAACGCCTTGCAGGCGTTCAATATAAGACCGCCGTGTAAAGAAAGGGGCTATGACCGCAATGGTCATGGATCTGCCCCGAGATAAACGTTGGGCAATTGGACTGGGTGCGAAATCCAACGCCTCAATAGCGGCTAATACCTTATTACGTGTTTCCGCACTCACAGACGGGTTCTCGTTAAGAACCCTGGATACTGTACCTACACCGACACCCGCCTTGCGGGCAACGTCACGGATTGTTACAGGAGTTACTTCCATAAAATCGGGAGGTAGTTCACACAAATAAACAAGTGGAACCGGTTCCAATCGTTCATACTATACAAAAAAGCTATAGGGGTGTCAAACGAAGTGGAGCAGTTTAGACAGGCTGGTCGATCCTGTAATCGTATTTATAGTGACCGGCCTGTAATCGATCCAGAGGCATGTGATTGTACTCGCGCTAATTACGGTATTTAAATCCAGGCCGGTTCCTGATAGGTCCCAAAAACCTCGCGCTGAACATCCGTGATTTCACTCAACGTTGCGTAGGCACGAACGGCATCAAGGATGTACGGCATGGTATTTTCGGTGCCGTGAGATGCCTCCCGTAAGGCATCCAACGCAATACCGACCTGTTCGTTATCCCGGTCCAGGCGAAGTTGTTCCAGCCGTGCTATTTGTCGATCGTACCCGTTAGGATCCATCCTGAGGATGGGAATACGCAAATCTTCATCGGGGTCCGCAAAGCCGTTTACCCCGACGATTATGCGCTCATCGGCGTCGATTTCACGCTGGTAGCGGTAGGCAGCGGTCGAAATCTCCTGTTGATAGTAACCAAGGTCAATCGCGGGCAATACGCCGCCAAGCTCATCTACCTGCCGCCAATAATCATAGACCTGTTCCTCGATCCGGTTGGTCATATGCTCTACAAAATAGGAACCGGCCAGGGGGTCAACCGTGTTCACGACCCCACTCTCCTCGGCGATGATCTGCTGTGTCCGCAAAGCAACGGTGACAGCTTCTTCACTGGGCAAGGCCAGTGCTTCGTCCATACTATTAGTATGCAGGCTTTGGGTACCACCCAGCACAGCCGCCAGTGCCTGTATGGCTACGCGAATCACATTAATCTCCGGTTGTTGGGCGGTCAGGCTAACGCCAGCCGTTTGAGTGTGGAAGCGGCAAAGCCAGGAGCGTGGATTCTTCGCGCCAATGTCTCGCGCATCTCGCGGGCCCAGATGCGACGGGCGGCACGGAACTTGCCAATCTCCTCAAAGAAGTCGTTGTGGCAGTTAAAGAAGAAGCTCAGTCGGGGCAAACTCATCAATATCCATCCCGCGATCCAGCGACCAGCGTACATACTCCAGCCCGTTGCCCAACGTGAAGGCCAGTTCCTGGGCGGCCGTTGATCCCGCCTCCCGGATGTGATAGCCACTAATTGAGATGGTATTCCAGTACGGCATGTAACGCGTACCGAACTCAATGGTATCAATGACCAGACGCATGGAAGGCTCCGGCGGGAAGAGGAACTCTTTTTGTGCCTGATATTCCTTTAATATGTCGTTCTGCAAAGTGCCGCGCAGCTCGCCCATGGGGACGCCCTGTTTTTCGCCGCCGCAATGTACATCGCCCAAATGACGGCCGCCGGGCCATTGATGGTCATGCTGGTTGTTACCTGATCCAGCGGGATGCCGTCGAACAGGATCTCCATGTCCTTCAGACTGCTAATCGCCACGCCACACTTGCCGAATTCACCTAACGCCTCCGGCGCATCGGTGTCATAACCCATCAGCGTCGGCAGGTCGAAAGCTACCGAAAGGCCCATATTGCCCTGCTGCAAAAGGTACTTGTAGCGGGCATTGGTCTCTTCGGCCAGAACCAAACCCGGCAAACATACGCATGGTCCACGGACGGCCGCGATACATGGTGGCGTGCACGCCGCGTGTAAACGGGTATTCGCCAGGAAAGCCCAGATCACGCATGTAATCCAGATCGGCTACATCGAGTGGTGTATAGAGTCGTTCCACCGGTTCACTGGAGGTCGTCATGAAGCGTGACCGGCGCTCGGAGAATTGCTCAGGTGCGCTGCAAAGTGGTATCCTCCCACCCGTCATGAGCGCCCTGTATGGTTTGTAGCTTTCCTGATCGTCCATCAGCCTGCTCTCCTTGTGTGGCGGAATACCCACAATTACAATTCTGGGAATGGGAATAGGTAATCGGATTATACTGAGTGCCCGGTACGCTGGCGAACCGGCCCATATTTACGAAAAACAGCTATCAGTAACGTGGGGTAACCGCGGGTTGGTCGTGGGTAAGGAGCGGTTGCGGTTCAATAGGCGATAGGCTAGAATGCCGCCGACTAGGAAAGCTTTATGCTCGACGCTGGCGAGCCGGGGACTAATAACGAGGTTCCCCCGGCCGCAAACACACCTCAAGAACTCATCCCGGAAACGCCCCCTCCCAACCCCATTACCACAGATGACCCTGGGCAACCGCTACTCATTAGCCCGGCCCCGGTTACGTCACAACAGGAGGAAGAAGGCATTGTCCGCGCGGCCGCCATCCTGGCGATCGGCAATGTAGCTAGCCGGGTACTGGGGTTGGCCCGTGAGATCGTCAAGGCTAATCAGTTCGGCACCACCCCGCTGCTGGCTGCCTTTCAGGCCGCCGCCTATGTCCCCACCAGCCTGTTCGATCTCATTGTAGGCGGTATGGTGAACTCCTCCCTGGTGCCGGTATTCAGTGAGTATGCCGCCAAAGAACGACGGGAAGAGTTGTGGCAGGTTGTCAGTATGGTCCTCAGCGCGGCTACAGTCGTGCTCCTGCTCGTTGTCGGACTTGTTGAGATCTTTGCTGAGCAGGTTGCCTTCATCGTAGGCACGCTCAACTTCCAGGAAGAGGCCCTGTCGGAGTTCAGTATCACGCTGATTCGGATGACAACCCCGGCCGTACTGTTCTTGGGGATCGCCAGCGTCCTGACCGCAGCACTCTATGCTCTGCGGCGTTTCACGCTACCCGCCTTTGTTGGGGCAGTCTTCAATGGCACGATCGTCCTGGCTGCCCTGCTTCGGCCGAACGAAATCACCAGCCTGGTCTGGGGATTGTTGCTGGGGTCTCTGTTCCAGATCGTCTTGCAACTACCAGCCCTGCGGGATGCCCGCTTACGCTGGACACTTGATCTACGCCACCCCGCTATCCGACGCATCATCCGTCTCTACCTGCCCATCCTGGCCGGGCTCATCGTAAACCAGTTGGCGATCATGTTCAGTTACAACCTGGCGATCCGCACGGGCGACCAGAGTCTGAACTATATGAACTACGCCACGACGCTGTATCAGTTCCCCCTGGGTCTGGTCGTGACGGCCATTTCTATTGCCACTTTACCTACGCTTTCGCGCCAGGCTATTGGCGATCTGTCCGCATTCAAACAAACATTGGCGGAAGGGCTTCGCCTGGTCTCAGCACTCATCCTGCCCGCTACTGCCGGTCTGTTTGCTCTGGCACCGTTTATCATCGCCCTGCTGTTTGAAAGCGGCGCTTTCACAGCCGCCGATACACAACAAACAGCGTTGGTGCTGCGCATTTACCTTTTTGGATTGCCCTTTGCCGGGATCGATCAAATGCTGGTATTTGCCCTGTATGCCCAGAAGGATACCTGGCGTCCGGCGCTGGTCGGGGTGGTGAGTATTGTTGTCTACTCGATAACAGCACTCATCTTGTTACAACCACTGGGCTTGCTCAGCCTTATGGTTGCCGATGCAGTCAAACATATGGTGCACACAATCCTTATGATTTGGTTACTGCACCGGCGTGTAGGGGATATGAGTGGGCACGGCATCTTACCCAGTATCGCCCGGTCACTTCTGGCGGCGCTGGCTACTGGGGTTGCCGCTTTCCTGGTATCGCACGGCCTCCAGTCGGCCGGGTTTGGAGTATCCGGTGGATTTGTCGGGAAGTTATTCCTGGTTCTGGCCGGCGGCGCGGCCGGAGTCGCTGTATTTGTTGGGGCTGTGATGCTACTTAACATCACGGAAGCCCGTTCCCTGCCAAAGCTGTTGCGTCGCCGTTAACCCCCTAATCTGCATTTAATAAAAAACGTCGACCCCGATTGAGGTCGACGTTCACTTGCTTTAGAAAGAGATTAATACTCCAGACCGGAAATCTACTCGTTTTCTTGGGCCTTTAAATCAACCGGATCCGGATCAATTACAACCGTCTCCTTCAATTCCTTGGGATCCACCTTAACTGTAGTTGACTCCCCATCCACCACGCGAGCCTTGCCGCGCATCAGGTCCAGATAGTAAGTCACGATATCGGCGGGAGCCATCTCGATAAAGACCTTCAGGCCCACAATGAGTATCGTCAGATCATCCAGTTGTCCCAGTCCGGGAATGACATCCGGGATAAAGTCAAGCGGGAAAAGCACATATGCGATCCCGACGAACGGTAGTAGCTTCATATAGATAGGAACGTTCCCATCACGCAGAAGGTAATAGACGAGTTTGATTTGCTGCCACAATTCCTGCAGAAAGTTGGGGTCCTTCAATTGGTCAGCCGCCGATGTGGATGTAGTCGAATTTTTATTTGCCATTCTGTTTCCTAATACCCGGTATTCACAGCCGGAACTGTCCGCATCAACCCTGTAGATGCTACTATTATATACGTTTCAAACTCGGCCGAGTTGCAATCCATAGTAGCACAGTTGCATCGGCTAAAGCCAATGCTACAATCTCACTCCTGATGATAGTTCTCATACTGAAGCTGCTCATCGTTCTGGTTTTCCTGATTATGTTCCTCCGTCGGCCTTCGGTTACGTGGGGTGTTGGCCTGCTAACCGTCACAACGGCCGTCCTCCTTGACACCTTCCTCGGGACATTCAATCGCGAAGACATGCTGGCCCAATTCGGCTTCTTCTATTATGTAGTCGCCGGAGCACTTTTCGCCGGGGCCGCCTTCTGGCTGTGGGGTGTCTTGCGCAACTATCTCCCCACGGGCACCGCAGCAGGCTCACCATCAACCGGCACATCTGCACCTGCGAAAACAACGGCCGTCGCCAGTGCGACGGTACCGGTCATTGCCCGGGCCGTACCACCGGAAGAAACGGCCGCTAGCGGCCGATCTGCTGAGGTGACAGATGCCTACGCAGCCGCCGGTTACGACCGGCAGATGCTACACGACCAGATTCATGACCGATTCGGCCGGGAAGAGTTGGCGGACCTGGTCTTTGATCTGGAACTCAACGAGATGGACGTCATGCCGCCGGGCGCCGGTAGTGAAGCCATCACGGTCAACATTATTGATGCCGCCAACCGTGAGGAGAAAGTGGCTGCTCTGGCATTGGCTACTGAGCGAATTCTGACGCCACCTCCGACGGAACACCTACCGCGTTTGGAAAAGCTGTCTGTCGATTCGCCACGCCCGGTACTGCGTTACTTCCTTCTCAGCAACTATGACCTCTCTGAACTTCGTACGCTGGCGACTGCGGTGGGAATTGATTGGGAGCAGTTGCCGCAGCGGAACAAGCGCACATTGGCCCGCGAGATGTTGCTGTATGTGGATCGTCGCGGCAAGCTGGAAGATCTGCTAGTCGAGATGCAGCAAATGGACGCCGGGCAGGAAACTTCCTAACCCACACCTAACGCCCCACAACGCCCCACCTTTCACCCTTTTTTCACGCCCTCGTTATCGGGTCTCGCTATCTCCTCCGCCCAACCTCTCACAAGAAGTGAAAGTCAGCCATATCTATAATAACTTCCGCCACTACTGCCCTTAAAAGATTTCCGACCCAGGTCACCCCGACACAGGAAGGGCCAAAACTCACCTTAAAACATTTTTCCTCGTCTTCACATAAATGAATCAATGCGTTATACTAAGCCCAATTGTGGTGAAAAGTGGGGAAAAGTGGGGCATATTAGAGTGCGTTCCCTGAAATCCACACTGGAAATGGGGCATTAAGAACACTTGTTCTAAATAACGATCATGTTTCTTGGCGAGTACCAGCACACGATTGACGAGAAGGGACGATTAACGATCCCGGCGAAGTTCCGCGGTTTATTAGCCAACGGAATGGTCGTGACTCGTGGGTTCGATCGCAATCTGATGGCGTTCGCCATGGACGGCTGGGAGGAATTGGCCGAGCGGATCAAGAACCTGCCCCTGACAGATCCACACACACGTGAGTTTAGACGTCGCGTTTTCTCCGGCGCAGTTGATCTGGTACCTGATCGCCAGGGGCGCATTTTGCTACCGCCTTACCTGCGCGAGTTTGCCGAGATCAATGGCGAAGCGATTATCTCCGGTATGTACAACTACCTGGAGATATGGAGTAGCGATCGCTGGAATCCGGTGCGAGACACCATTGAAGGCGACTCGATACACTGGGAAAACCTGGGCATATAGTCGAAGCCGGGCAATCACGGCTCCGGCAGTTGGTTGACAGGTCAGGGATTATGAAACAATGGCAGGACAACCCGAATACAACTCGGAACACGGCCACATCCCTGTTCTCTATAATGAGGTCCTCGACCTTCTGCAGCCGGTGCCGGCAGGCCGCTATATTGACGGCACAGTGGGTGCTGGCGGTCATGCAAGCGGCATTCTGGCTGCCTCTGCCCCGGACGGGCGACTACTGGGATTTGACCGTGACCCCGAAGCCGTCGCTTTTGCCGGGGAACGGCTGGCCCCATTTGGAGATCGCGTCACGCTGGTTAACGCCAGTTACGCAACGATGGACGACATTGCTCCCGAATACGGCTTCGCCGCCGTTGACGGGATACTCCTGGACCTGGGCTTATCGTCCAGACAACTGGCAGACGCTGAGCGCGGCTTTTCCTTTATTCAGGAAGGGCCGCTGGATATGCGGTTCGACACCCGTGAAGGTGATTCGGCCGCCGACCTTGTTAACAACCTGAGTGCGGAAGAATTGGCCGATATCTTCTGGCGGTATGGCGAAGAAAGGCGGAGCCGGCGCATTGCCCGGCTCATTGTTGCTCACAGACCACTGTACACAACGAAGGAATTGGCCGATTTGATCCAGAGTGAAGTGAAGCGACCAGCCGGACCAGCCGGTCGGCGGCATCCGGCAACACAAGTGTTTCAGGCTTTAGCGAATTGCCGTGAATGCCGAACTGGTTGCGGTCGCTGAGGGAATCACGGCGGCGCTCGGTCTCCTGAAGCCAGGCGGCCGTTTGGCCGTCATCAGCTTTCACTCGCTGGAAGATCGTCTGGTGAAACAAACTTTCCGTGATCAGAGTCGGACGTGTGTGTGCCCACCGGAGCAGCCGGTATGTACGTGTGGCGGACGGGCAAAAGTGGAACTGCTGACCCGCAAAGCGGTGAAGGCATCAGAACAGGAAATAGAGATGAATCCTCGTAGCCGGAGTGCCCGGTTACGTGTGGTTACCAAGATTAGCTAAGAAATTATCAGGTCAGGCATGATGGCATCCGAGAAATCTCGTCCGCGCCAGGCGCGGAATTAGCGCGCCGGTTAGGGTGGCTGACTGAAGCCCAGGCGGCGGCCGGTTGGGCGGTCATCATCATCCTGGCCGCGTTGCTTGGTGCAATCTACCTAAACCAGGCCAGCAAGATTGCAGCCATCGGCCGGCGTGTACAAATCGAACAGTCGGAGCTGGATGAGTACAAGCGTGTCAACGGTGAATTGGAGCGTTTGATTGCCGAGGCGCAAACACTGGACCGGCTTAACAGCGAAGCCCTGGAAATGGGTTTCCGACCGGCAACGCCGGAAGAGATCGAGTATCTGGTTATCCCGGATTACCCGGTCGGCGAGGCAATTGAGCCCGCCCTCAGTCAGGCGGATCATGAATTAACCGAGACACCGGCTGTGCCGGAAACCATGGCAGAGGCATTAATGCTGACAGTACGCCACATTAGCGATCAACTTATTCGAGGGCAGGCCCATGAATAGCAGTCAGCTTCGACGCATGTGGATAGTTGCGGTTGGGCTGTTGTTTGCCATGACAATTGTGGTCGGCCGTCTGTTTGCGTTTCAGGTATTCCAGGGTGAGGAATGGGCCGCCAAGACGGCAGATGTCGTTTCCGTCGTGGATCAGCCGGAGCGAGGCGTCATCTATGACCGCAACGGCGCGGTACTGGCCGTCAACAAGATGGACTATCAGGTAGGCGTCTCTCCCAGCCTGGTCTACGACAGCGAGGAAGAGGCCACAGAATTAGCCCCCATCCTCGGCCGTCCCCGCTACGAGATATTGTCGGCGCTGGAAGCCAACGCGCCGTATGTCCTGATTGAAGGACGCGTGCCGTCGGAAACGGCCGAACTCATCCGCGAGATGGAGGATAATGACGGGCTGCAGTTGGACCCCCTGCCCCGGCGCTACTATCCCCAGGATGAGCTCATGTGCCATGTTCTGGGATATGTAGATTTTGAAAACAACGGCGGCGGTGGGGTTGAAGGCTATTACCAGACGCTGTTGGCGGGTCAGGCAGCCAGTGCCGAACAAAACATCAACCCGCTCATGGAACAAACCACTGTTGTGGCCCGCGAAGGGGCTGATCTGGTGCTAACCATCGATCGATCGGTGCAATACTTTGTGGAGCAGCAACTTAAGGAAGCATTGACTGAGTATGGAGCAGTCGGTGGCACCATTATCGTGATGGATCCCCGTACCGGGGCTATTCTGGCTATGGCAAGCGAGCCCTGCTTCTCTCCTAATGAGTTTTACAACGCTGATGAAAGCTTGCTGCTGAACCCAATCGTTACCCAGCAATACGAGCCCGGTTCAGTCATGAAGCTTATCACCATGGCGGCGGCTCTGGATTCGGGAACAGTCACACCATCCACGACCTATAACGATACCGGCGTTATCGTTGTCGGCGGTCATCCTTCTTACAACTGGGATCGCGGTGCCTACGGCATTACGGACATGCAAACGCTGTTAGCCCGGTCGCTCAATGTGGGTGCGGCCACAATCGCTACCTGGATGGGCTCGGATGTATTCTACGATTAATTCCAGCGTTTCGGCTTCGGCCGTCAGACAGGCGTTGACATGTTCTCCGAAGGCGCCGGCTTCATGCCCATGCCCGGCGACCCGTACTGGGCTGAAGATCAACTCGCTACCAACTCATACGGCCAGGGGTTGGCAGTTACACCCTTGCAAATGATATCGGCCGTCTCGGCTCTGGCGAACAACGGCTATCTGATGCAGCCGCATGTCCTGAAGGAGTATCGCGATAGCAATGGCACACACACGATTCAGCCCACTGTTGTGAGCCAGGCGATTACACCGGACACCGCCCGCGTCCTGACCAATATGGCTGTAACGGCCGTGAATCTTGAGGTGCCGGAGGCGCAAGTACCGGGTTATACCATCGCCGGTAAAACGGGTACGGCCCAGATTGCCGAGAATGGGATCTATAACCCTACCGATGTGATTGGTTCGTTTATTGGTTGGCTGCCCGCCGATGATCCGGAAATTGTGGTATTGGTGAAACTGGACCGGCCAAGCAGCGCCCCCTGGGGATCATTAACGGCCGCACCTGCGTTCTCCAAGCTGGTCTCGGAACTTGTTGTGATGTTGGACATTCCTCCTGACGATGTTCGCCTCCAGGCGGATATCCTGGCTGCACGTGAGGGCAATTAAAACCGGGTTGTCTATCAACATGTTGAATTTGGGTCACGTTTTAGAAGCACTTACCGACTATCGCGCTACCAGCGCGGAACCGGTCATTACCTCGGTTGTGATTGACAGCCGTGAGGCGATACCGGGTTGTCTGTTTGTGGCCTTTGTTGGTGAACGGCACGATGGTCATGACTTCGTGGCCGACGCGTTCAACCGCGGCGCGATTGCGGCATTGGTTAGCCGGCTACCGGAGACCGACGACGTAAACATTATTGATACACGCCAGGGGCACGGTGAAATGCCCGACCGCCTTCCGGCATATATTCTGGTTGAGGATACCCTAACTGCGCTCCAGGATATTTCGGCCTGGTGGCGCTCCCGCTTCAACATCAGCGTAACCGGCATCACCGGCAGCGTCGGCAAAACATCTACCAAAGAATTGGCTTCCGCCGTCCTGTCCCGGCGCTTCCACACGCTCAAGTCATCGGGCAATCAAAACAATGAGATCGGCGTACCGCTCACGCTGCTCAAACTGGAACCGCAATACGAGCAGGCTGTCATTGAGATGGGTATGTACGAGCTGGGCGAGATCGCTCGCTTTTGTGAATTGGCCCGGCCCCAGGTCGGCGTTATCACCAATATCAGCCCGGTTCACCTGGAGCGCCTGGGTTCCATTGAGAATATCGTTCGGGCCAAGCAGGAGTTGGTGGAAGCATTACCGGAAGATGGTATCGCCATCCTTAACCGGGATGACGATTGGGTCATGGGTATGGCTCAACATACCAACGCACGAGTCTTCACGTATGGTCTGGATGACCGGGCTGACCTGTGGGCCAGCGATATTTCTTCGATGGGGCTGGATGGTATTCGGTTCCAGCTCCATTACGACAATGACTCAATGAATTTGCGGATTCCGCTTCTCGGCCGGCATAGTGTTCATACGGCCTTGCGTGCTTCGGCGATTGGTCTGGCTCAGGGGATGTCCTGGCCTGAAATTGCCGCCGGGATGAGCGAGATGAGTTCGCAACTGAGACTGGTGGCCGCTCCCGGCCCCTACGGCTCAATTCTGATAGACGATACCTACAACTCCAGCCCGGAATCGGCATTGGCCGCTCTGAATCTGCTGCAAGACCTAGATGGGCGGCGGGTAGCGGTCCTGGGCGACATGCTGGAGCTGGGAACGGCCGAGTGGCAGGCCCACCGCCGGGTCGGCCTCCGAGCTGCCGAGGTGGCCGATATTTTGGTGACGGTTGGCCCACGCTCACACATTGCGGCCGAAGCGGCCGTCAGTGCAGGGCTCCCTCGAGCGCGCGTGATTCAGGTCAATGATGCGCCGGAGGCAGTGCCCGTCTTGCTGGATCTGATCGAGCCGGGTGACGTGGTGCTGATCAAAGGATCGCTCGGCATGGCAATGGACCGCATTGTCAGTGCGTTAGGGAGAGATGCCTGATGGGTATTGCCTTAACCCTGGGTGCAGCGACGTTCGTCCTGTCTGTTATTTGGGGCGGACCGCTCATCGAGGTGATGCGGCGTCTGAATCTGGGCAAGAAAATCCGGATTGAAGGCCCGCAGTCGCATATGTCGAAGATGGGCACACCGGCCATGGGTGGCATCCTCATCGTCGGCTGGACAGTGCTGGTGAGTCTGCTGGTCAACATCGTTCAGTTGGTCCAGACGTTGGAGATTGCGGAAAGCGTTGTTATTCCGTTAGGTGTTATGGTGGCTTATTCGATTTTGGGTGGCATTGACGATTACCAGGGATTTCGCCTGCGGCCGGGTGAAGGGATGCCCGCGCGGGTCAAAATCTGGTTCCAGCTAGCCATTGCCTTTGTCGCCGCCTGGCTGCTTTATTGGGTCGTCAATAACCGCAACGGTTGGGTTGCCATACCCACAGTCCCCTATCTGGTGGATATCGGCATTCTCTATTTGCCTTTAGCGGTCATTATCATTGCCGGTACCGCCAACGCCGTAAATTTGACGGACGGATTGGACGGTTTGTCCGGGCTGATTGCGGCAACCATGTTTGTAGCCTATGGCGTTATTGCTTTTTTACAAGACCAGCAGTTTCTGGTTCTGTTCAGCTTCATTGTCATCGGCGCAACGTTCGGATTCCTCTGGTATAACGCCAAACCCGCCCAGATGTTCATGGGTGATGTCGGCGCACAGGCGTTAGGCGGTGCGCTGGCTGTGGTCGCGTTAATGACCAATCAGTGGTTGATCCTTCCGGTAATTGCCATTATCCCGCTGGCGACTCTATTTTCGTCCGCGTTACAAGTTATTTATTTCCGGGCAACGGGCGGCAAGCGCCTCCTGAAGATGGCCCCCTTGCACCATCACTTTGAAATGATCGGCTGGAGTGAAACCCAGATTGTCCAGCGGTGGTGGCTTTTGAGCATGCTCGCGGCGATGATGGGTATCGCCCTGGCTACTGTATAGGTAAAACAATGTCGGACTCACTCAGCAACAAGAAACTGGTTATCCTCGGCCTGGCACGGCAGGGCACTGCCCTTGCCCGCTTTGCCGTGGGTGTTGGCGCCAGCGTGGTGGTATCCGACATGAGATCGGCCGAACAGCTCCAGGAGACGATTGACGCGTTGTCAGATTTGCCCGCCGAGCAGATAGAGTTTGTGCTTGGTGAGCACCCCATGTCCCTACTTGATGGGGCAGACCTGCTTGCGCCAAGCGGCGGCGTCCCCCTGGATTCGCCCATCGTAGTTGAAGCTCGTAATAGAGACATCCCGCTTACGAACGATTCGCTGGAGTTCATGCGTCGCGCCCCTTCGCTGGTAATCGGTATCACCGGATCAGCGGGAAAAACAACGACAACGGCCCTGACCGGATTGATGTCCCAGATCGCCAACAAGCAAACATGGATCGGCGGCAACATCGGCCGTCCGTTGATTGAAGACGTCTACTCCATGACACCGGATGACATCGTAGTGCAGGAGTTGTCGAGTTTTCAGTTGGACCTCTGGGAGGATACCAGCACGGATATCGCCGCGATTCTGAACATTACACCCAATCATCTGGACCGGCACAAGTCGATGGAGAACTACTCTCATGCCAAGAGTAACATCCTCCGTCACCAGCGGCCGACCGATATCGCCGTTCTTTCCGCAGATGATCCGAGAACACTGCAACTGCAGCCACTCGTGCAGGGACGCCTTCGCCTTTTCAGCCGCGAAGAGGCTGTCCACGACGGCGCGTTCATTCACGACGACAAGATTTGGCTGAATGACGGTGCCGGTCGGATCCGCATTGTCTGTCCGGTGGATACCATGCACCTTCGCGGCCAACACAACGTGCGTAATGCCCTGGCGGCGGCCGTTCTCGCGGAATCGGCCGGAATCCCGGACAACGCTATTGCCGAGGCGATACGCACGTTCTCCGGTGTACCGCACCGGTTGGAGCTGGTCCGCACGATAAACGGCATCCAGTATGTGAATGACTCAATTGCTACCGCCCCGGAACGGTCAATAGCGGCTCTGGAATCATTTGAGGAACCGATTATTTTGCTGGCCGGTGGGCGTGACAAGGATATGGAATGGGAAGAATGGGCGCGACGCGTTGGACAACGGGCCAAGCACGTCATCCTGTTCGGCCAACTGGCCCCACAATTGGCCGACTATCTTGACGGATTGGCGAAATACACCCAGGCAGATGATCTGGCATCGGCCGTTGCCTCAGCCCACGACCTGGCTGAGACCGGTGATGTCGTTTTACTTTCGCCCGGTGGCACAAGTTATGACAGTTACAACGATTTTGTCGAGCGCGGTGATGAGTTTCGCACCCTGGTCCGCGCCCTGGAAATGCCTGAAGGAGCATAAGTTATGGCAACAGTTCAGGTCGTCAGAAAAAGTACTAACGCCTTAGACCCCAAGCGAAAGTTTATGTTCGACTACTGGCTGGCGCTGGCCATTGCCGGGCTGATCGTTGTCGGCGTACTGGTTGTCTATAGCACGACTTTTGACCTGGGGATGTTAGCCAAAGACGACTCCACCTATTACATCAGGCGGCAATTGATCGCTCTCGGAATCGGTCTGGTAGGTGTTCTGATCATCATGCAATTCGACTATCATGTGCTTCGCTATGCCTCTGTACCATTGCTGGGAGTAACCTTACTATCCCTGCTGGTTCTTCTGTTGGTAGGCGACCGTATTTTTGGGGCGACACGTGGTTTTTACGAAGGGTCTTTCCAACCTTCGGAGGTCGCCAAGCTGGCAACGATTCTCTACATCGCTTACTGGCTGCATACGAAGGGCGAACGCATCAAGATGATTAACTATGGGCTAATCCCCTTCTCGGTCATCACCGGCGTTATCTGTGCGTTGATCGTTCAGCAGCCGGACCTGAGTACGGCCGTTCTGATCGCGCTAATCAGCTTTACCATGTTCTTTGTGGCCGGTGCAGACTGGAAACAGTTCGGGTTTGTGATCATCGTCGGCGGCAGTATCTTCCTGCTGCTCATGGTCACCCTGCCCCATGCGGCCCAACGCGTGAACGATTACACCACGGCTATTCGTAACCCGGAACTGGCCGGCTGGCACGTCCAGCAAGCGCTCATTGCGCTGGCGCGTGGCGGCGTTTTTGGTGTGGGCCTGGGAGAAAGCACCCAGAAGTTTGGCCCCCTGCCCGCAGCTCACACAGATGGGGCATTTGCCATCCTCGGTGAAGAGTTGGGGCTGGCCGGAACACTGCTGGTGGTTGGTCTGCTGGCTTTCATGACCTATCGCGGATTCCGCGTGGCGACGCGCGCCCGGGACAGCTTCGGCTTTCTCCTGGCGATCGGCGTCACCTGCTGGCTGGCCTATCAGGCGCTTATCAACATCGCCGTCATTACGGCCGTGATCCCCTTTACCGGTATGCCTCTGCCGTTCCTGAGCTACGGCGGTTCATCGCTACTGGTAACGTTGCTGGGGGTTGGTATTTTGCTCAGTGTTTCGCGCGATGCGGCAATCACAGGGCGCGAACGGAGGCCACTGGCTGAGTGACATGCGTGTGCTGGTCTGTGCAGGAGGAACCGGTGGCGGTATTTACCCGGCCCTGGCGGCGACGGCCGAGTTACAGGGAATGGGTATCGCTACCGATGACATCTTGTGGATCGGTACAAAAGGTGAGATGGAGGAAACACTGGTGACACATGCAGGGCTGCAACTGGCGACAATTGACGCCGGCCCAATCGTAGGCGTACCCATGAGTACGCGGGTTAAGAATGGCGCGAAAATGCTGCGCGGTATCGGCGCGGCATCATCACAAATCGCCTCATTCAAGCCTGCCGTTATGCTCATGACCGGCGGCTATGTAGCCGCACCGGTCGCGCTGGCTGCCCGCCGTCACCACGTGCCGATTGTCATCTACCTCCCGGATGTGGAACCCGGGGCCACCATACGCTACACGGTGCCATTGGCGAGCAAGATCGCTTGCACGACCGACGGGTCCGGCGAGTTTGTCCCTGAAGAGAAGATGGTTGTCACCGGCTATCCGGTAAGGCCTGAAATTCGCGCGGCAACCCGGCTCAGCAAAGAGGCGGCTTTGGCCGAATTCGATCTGCAGCCCGGACGGCCGACGTTGTTTGTCTTTGGTGGCAGTCGCGGCGCGCGCAACATCAACCGTGCACTTATGGCTATCTTGCCGGAACTTCTGGATGACCTTCAGGTGATCCACATCAGCGGGACCTTTACCTGGCCGGAAGTCGAGGCCAATGCGGAAAAACTACCGGCCGATAAACGAGCTTATTACCGTCCATATCCCTATCTACATGAAAAGATGGGGGCGGCGTTCAGATCGGCCGATCTGGTTGTGGCACGAGCCGGAGCCAGCATGCTGGGTGAATGCCCGGCATTCAGCCTGCCTTCGATTCTGGTGCCGCTGACGTTTGCATGGCGATATCAAAAGGTCAATGCCGATTACCTTACGGATCGCGGCGCGGCCGTTCAGTTAACAGATGAAACCCTGGCTGAGGAATTACTGCCGACCATTCGCAGCCTGATTAATGATAAGGAAACATTGAAGCGTATGGGAGCAGCGGCCGAGGCCCTTGACCACCCCAACGCCGCCGGAGATTTGGCAAGCCTGTTACTTGCAGAAGGCTCGGCAACTGACATTACAGAATCAAATGTCCTGAGTGAGGAAAAGTCATGATTAGCCTTGTAACCACATTCTGGATTCTCGTCTTCTTATTTGCCTTTGTGGGTATGATGCGTGGTTGGACGCGAGAGACTATCGTGACGGCATCCGTCATCCTGGCATTATTCACGATCAACCAGTTCGCCAGCACCATGTTCGGCTTTCTGGGGTTTGACAACAACGTGACGCCGCCGGAAGACGTGCGTCGCCAGCAATTCTATATTCTCTCGGCGATTCTCGTGGTCATCACCTTTTTTGGTTATCAGGGACCGACAATTGCCAACCGCGTCGCCGAGCGACTGCGTCTACGGGATAGTGTACAGGACAAGATATTCGGCCTGTTGGTCGGCGGCATCAACGGCTACCTGGTTGTTGGATCCATCTGGTCATTTCTGGAGTACAAGGTCGTGGCCGCCAGCAACTGGGTACGCTACTCACCGGATGTGCCGTATCCATTTAATCCGACCGTTATTGTGCGACCGGCACCGGAATTGGCGCCTATTATTGACAACCTGCCGATTCCCCTGCTGACACAGTCACCGTATATTCTGCCGCTCTTGTTGGTACTGGTCTTCCTGTTTGTCCTGGTTGTGCTGCTGTAAGGATTATTCATGCTACGCGAGATTGAGATGTCATCCACTAAATTGATTCCCGGCATGCATATTCACATCATCGGAGCCGGCGGCTCCGGTATGTCGGCGATTGCCCGCGTCCTGCTGGGTCGTGGCTATGTGGTTAGTGGATCTGATCTGCAAAGCAACGCCCTGACGGCCGCTCTGGAGGAAGCCGGAGCGACCCTGTACATCGGGCATGAAGCCGGCACTGTCAATGGGGTTGATCTGGTTGTGGTGTCGTCGGCGGTACCGGCTGACAACCCGGAAATCGTGGCCGCAAATCTCCAGAGCATCCCGGTGATCAAGCGGGCTGACCTTCTCGGCGAGCTCATGCTGGGCACCATCGGGATTGCTGTGGCCGGATCACACGGCAAGACGACAACCGCAGGCATGATCGCCCATATCCTGGTCGAAGCAGACCTAGACCCGACTGTAATTGTCGGCGGTGTGCTGCCGGAAATCGGCAGCAACGGCCGTTACGGCGACGGTCCCTACTTCGTGGTAGAGGCTGACGAGTATGACTTCATGTTCCTGGGCCTGCGCCCGGAGGTGTCGGTCATCACCAACGTCGAGCATGACCACCCGGACCTGTTCTCCACAGAAGAAGACTATCGCGCAGCATTCCGGCAGTTTGCCAACCTGCTGCCTGACAACGGCCGTCTCATTGTTTGTGCTGATGATCCCGGCGCGGCACGGCTACTGAGCGAGCTGGAATTATCCGGCGTGGAAGTAACCACCTACGGTCTGAACGGCACAGTCACCAGTGGACCGCAGGTAGGCGAGAAAGTTCACTTCCGGGCCGTGGATTTCCAGCCCAACCAGGCCGGCGGCACGGATTTTGTCGTCGCCCAGGGTGGGCAAACGATTGGGCTGGCGCGCCTGCGGGTGCCCGGCCTTCACAACGTTCGCAATGCATTGGCAGCTATCGTTGTCGGACTGGACCTGCAAATTGAGTTTGGACAGATTTGCAAAGCGCTGGCTACCTTCGGTGGCGTTCAACGGCGCTTCCAGGTACTGGGTGAGGTTGGCGGCGTTACGGTCATTGATGACTACGCCCACCACCCCACCGAAATCCGGGCCACGCTGGCAGCCGCCCGCCAGCGATATCCCGGTCGCCGTCTGTGGGCTGTCTGGCAGCCCCACACCTTCAGCCGGACCCGCCTGTTGGCCGAGAAGTTTGCCGGTAGTTTTGATGATGCGGATCGGGTTATTGCCCTTGATATTTACCGCAGCCGCGAATCTGATGATTTGGGTGTCGCCACAGGCACAGTGCTGGATATGATGCACCATGCTGATGCCCGCTATATTCCCCAGCCCGATGAGGCTGTGGCGTATTTGCTGGAACTTGTCCGTCCGGATGACGTTATCCTGACCTTGAGCGCAGGGGACGGTAATCTGGTAGGTAAAAATTTGCTGGAAGCCCTTGAAAAATATGTAGGAGATAAAGGAAACTTAGGCGCATGAGACTTACAGAGTCGGCTCGAAAAATGGAGCAACTGCAACAACTCTATAATGATCGATTGCAGGCGAGCGCACCGCTCTCGCGGCATACCACATCGCGTGTCGGTGGACCGGCAGAACTGCTGATGACTGCCCAATCGGCCGAAGAACTACTGGCGGCCGTTGAATCGGCGTACGCGCTTGATTTTCCCTACTTTGTACTTGGGGGCGGATCCAACATTCTCGTTGCTGACGAAGGTATGAGCGGGCTGGTGGTTCTCAACAAGGCCCGCAAGGTTAGCTTCCGGCCCACGGGATCGCGCGTGGTTTGCACGGCCGAGTCCGGGGCCAACCTGTCCTCGCTGGCCCGCACCTGCATCTCCAAGGGGTTGGGTGGTCTGGAATGGGCAATCAGTGTGCCGGGTACGCTGGGCGGGGCCATTGTCGGCAACGCCGGCGCGCACGGCTCCGACATCAGTAACATTTTCCTCTCGGCCACCATCTGGGAACCGGGCCAGGGCGTCCGCGTCTACCACCGTGAGGAAATGGATTTTGACTACCGGATGAGCGTACTCAAGCGTGAGCACAGTGATGAGGGTCCGCGACGGGTTATCCTGTCGGCCGAACTACAGCTTACCCCGGAATCGGTGGATATCCTGACGGCGCGGGCCGACGGCTTCACCGCCCACCGCAAGGAAAAGCAGCCCGGTGGGGCCAGTATGGGATCCATGTTCAAGAACCCGGAGAATTTTTACGCCGGATATTTGATTGATACGGCGGGACTGAAGGGCTTTAGTTCCGGTAATGCCCACATCTCGGAGAAGCACGCCAACTTCTTTATCAACGATGGCGATGCTTCGGCCGAAGATGTTCGGGCATTGATCGCTGAAGCCTGGAATACCGTTCGCGAGCAGTTTGGTATTGAGATGGAACTGGAAGTGGAACTGGTTGGAGACTGGTCATTTGAGTAGGTCATTGGACGATGGGAAATAACCAGGGACGCAAACTACGAGTAGGGGTTATCTTCGGCGGCCGTTCGGGCGAGCATGAAGTCTCGCTGGCCTCCGCCCAGAGCGTGATTAGCGCCCTGAACCCTGACAAATACGAGGTGATTCCGGTGGGGATCACACGCGAGGGTCGCTGGATAGCCGGTGATGCTATGCGCGCGCTGGCTGAAGGTGACACGACGACCCAGGCAGCCACGTTACTGCCGGAGCCGGAACGCCCTGCCCTATTGCAACGTGACGTGGCCGAGAACAACACGGATTCTCAAGTCGTCGCATCCCGGCTGTCGGTTATTACCGAGCTTGACGTGATTTTTCCTGTTATGCACGGACCGTATGGCGAAGACGGCACCGTTCAGGGATTGCTGGAACTGGCAAATATCCCCTATGTCGGTGCCGGTGTAGTTGGCTCGGCCGTGGGTATGGACAAAGCCATTTTCAAGCATGTTATGACCGCCAACCGGTTACCGGTCTTGCCGTGGCATCTGGTGATGCGGGCAGATTGGCAACGTGACCCGGCGGCCGTTCTGGACGCGATTGAGAGCGAATTGCCCTATCCGGTATTCACCAAGCCCGCCAACCTCGGTTCCAGCGTCGGTATCAGCAAGTGCACAAACCGCGAGGAACTGGAGGCGGGGCTAAACGAGGCGGCGCGATTTGACCGCCGCATTGTCGTGGAGCAAGGCATTCACAAGGCGCGAGAGCTGGAGGTTGCGGTTCTGGGTAACGCCGAGCCGGAAGCCAGCATCGTCGGCGAGGTACGGCCGCAGCGCGACTTTTACGATTACGTGGCGAAGTACCTGGCCCAACCGGGTTCGGAAGATGAATCAGAGTTGATTATCCCGGCGCGCATTAGCGACGAGATGGCCGGGGAAGTTCGGCAACTGGCCGTTCAGGCCTACAAGGCGATTGATACGGCCGGATTGGGACGCGTTGACCTCTTACTGGATGATGCGACCGGCAAGTTGTTCATCAACGAGATCAACACCATCCCCGGCTTCACAACGATTTCGATGTATCCCAAGCTCTGGGAAGCAAGTGGTTTGCCGTATGCTCAACTTCTGGACCGCCTGATTGAACTGGCGCTGGAACGGCAGGCCGAGAAAGCTGAATTGGAAACGACGTACGATACGAGTGCATTAAAGGCAGGAACCGGATCGCAGGCATCATGAGTAACTCGGACCAGTCAAAGAAACGCCTGCGCAAGCAGCCCAAGATGAAGCGTGTTTACAGCACGAGCGCGGTCCCCATGCCTCAGATGAGCATGCCCAAGACCGTCAAAAAGCGTAAACGTCGCAACAGCCAGCAGAAGATTCAGCAGCCCCTGTCTTCGGTAAAGCGGGTTGTATTCTCCACGCGCTGGCTGAGTTTGGGTCTGCTGGCTCTGGCGGTTTATGCGCTGATTACCATTGGCCGGGATGAGCGCTTCTACCTGGACTACATCCCGGTGGAGGGCACCGGCGCTGTGCCGCCTTCGGAGATTGTCGAGGCCAGCGGTCTGGCCGGGCGAAATGTATTTGCGGCCGACCCGCAAGCAGCGGCCGACGCCGTTGCCGAGGTTCCTGGTGTCATCTCCTCAACGGTGACCCTGCGCTGGCCGAGTGATGTCACGATTCAGGTGCGCGAGCAGTCCCCGCTGGCAATATGGCAGGAAGGGGATGCGTCATACTGGGTTGTTGAGGGTGGCGGGTTGATTCCGGCCCGCGTAGAGACAGTCGGTCTGTTGCAGATCATTTCCGAAGGAGATGATGTCGTCAAACGAGCCGGCATGACGGGAATACCCGCCTATCTAATGACCGAGATAGCCGAGGATACCGCGACCGATGAGACAGAAGAGACAGAGGTCACTGCGGAGGAAGGGGCAGCAGAAAACAGTGAGGAAACGGATGAGCCGGTTGCAAAAGCTGATGCGGCCTTTGTACCGGCCGACGTTCTGGAAGGGGCCATGCAGCTACGCCAGCTCCGGCCCAACATTGACAAGCTGTATTATCGGCCGTCCGGCGGATTGAGTTATCAGGACGGTCGTGGCTGGCGCGCCTACTTCGGCAGCGGGCGCGACATGCATCAGAAGCTGGTTGTCTATGAACAGTTAGTAGAGGACCTGCTTAGTCGTGGGTTGCAACCAACCTACATCAGTGTGAGTAATCAGGAAAAGCCATTCTACAAGCTGGCGCCATAACGGAACGGTGGGCATGATGGAAGAAATCGTATTTGGTCTCGACATTGGTACAACAAAGATCTGCGCGCTGGTCGGAGCAGTTGAGCAACGACAGCTACAGATCATTGGCCTCGGCATCCAACCTTCACAGGGCATGCGCAAGGGCATGATCGTGGATGTACCGGCGGCCAGTGTGGCCCTGGCGGCGGCCGTGGAAGCGGCCGAACAAACGTCCGGCTACCACCTCTCCCAGGCCCTGGTGAGTATGGCCGGTGAGCATATGAGTTCCACCAACAACCGCGGCATCGTTGCTATTAACCGCAACGAAGACGGTGTGATGCCGGCCGATATCGATCGCGCGCTGGACACCGCTCAGGCCATTCCAATCCCGCAGAATCGTCAGTTTGTCCACGTCATTCCGCGCCACTACACCATTGATGACCATGACGGGGTACGGCAACCGCTGGGGATGCATGGCTACCGGCTGGAGGTCGAAGCCCACATCATTACCGCCGCGGCATCGGCCGTCCAAAACCTGCAACAGTGCTGCGACAATATCGGTGTTCGGGCCGAGGAAATGGTCTTCAACGCCCTGGCATCGGCCGAAGCGGTACTGGAACCGACCGAAAAAGAAATGGGCGTCCTGGTCATTGATATCGGTGGCGGCACAACCGACATGGCGCTGTATAAGCAGGGCACCGTATGGCACACACGCGTAATCCCTATCGGCGGATACCATATTACCAATGACATCGCCATCGGGTTGCGCGCGCCGTATGACATCGCCGAACAGGTCAAGGTCCAGTACGGCGATTGCCGCCCGGCAGAGATTGACCCGAATTTTGTTTTTACCGTCGAGCCGTTTGGCGGCGAGAAGATACAGGTCGGCCGTCAGGACCTGGCCCAGGTCATTGAGGCGCGAGTGGAGGAGATCTTCCATCTCATTCTCAAGGACATTCAGCAAGCCGAGTACGATGGGCTGCTTCCGGCAGGTGTTGTCCTGACCGGTGGCGGTTCGCTCCTGCGCGGCATTACGGATGTCGCTGAGCGGGTGCTCAACGTCCCTGCCCGCGTTGCCGCGCCACGCAATATGGTGGGACTGGTCGAATCCCTGCAAAGCCCGGCCTACGCCACCAGCGTCGGCCTGTTGCGCTGGGCCAGCAGTGAACGGCACCATTATCAGGCCCGTAGCGGCGCTTCCGGTGAATGGAGCCGGCGGGTCAGCAGTTTCTTTAGGACACTTTTACCGGGGTAACACCCGCAGTATTGTGTATTGACGTATTGGTAGACAAGCTTATTGGTAGTTACATTGAGGGGTACATACATGAACGATTATAGAGGACGAGAAGTACAGAGAATGCCGGAAACGGAAGGATCAGCTCTTATCCGTGTTGTCGGCGTTGGCGGTGGCGGCAGCAATGCGGTCAACCGCATGATTGCCGAGAACATCGCCGGTGTGGATTTCATTGCCGTTAACACCGACCAGCAAGCCCTGCTTGGCAGCCGGGCGCCGGTACGGATCGCCATTGGTGACCGGACCACACGCGGCCTGGGATCCGGCGGCAACCCGGAAACCGGGATGCGCTCCGCCGAGGAATCTCTGGAGGAAATCCGCCAGACGTTGCAAGGGTCGGATATGGTCTTTGTGACAGCCGGCATGGGTGGCGGCACCGGCACCGGCGCAACACCGATCGTAGCCAAGGCAGCCCGCGAAGTCGGCGCACTGACTATCGGCGTAGTGACACGGCCGTTCACCTTTGAGGAACCCAGCGCTCCCGTACGGCCGAAGCCGGTATTGACGAGCTGAAAGAGAACGTAGACACGCTAATCGTCATTCCCAATGACCGTCTGCTGGAAACGGCCGACAAGCGCGTCTCCCTGCTGGATTCTTTCCGCATGGCCGACGACATCCTGCGTCAGGGCATCCAGGGCATCAGCGAACTGATTACCGTACCGGGCTTGATCAACCTCGACTTTGCCGATGTCAAGACAATCATGTCGCTGGGTGGTGCAGCGTTGATGGCCGTCGGCGAAGGAACCGGTGAGGATCGGGCCAAGATCGCCGCGACCGAAGCCCTGTCCAGCCGTCTGCTCGACGTCACCATTGATGGCGCACGAGGCATTCTGTTCAACGTAACCGGCGGCCCGGACCTGACATTGACAGAGATCAATCAGGCCGCCGCCCTGATCCGTGAAACAGCCCACCCGGATGTCAATCTCATCTTTGGCGCCCGTCATTGACGAGAAACTGGGCGAGAAGATTCGGATTACGGTCATTGCTACCGGCTTCGAGCACTCAATGCCCATGCGGCACATGTCTTCATCAACAGTTTCTCAGGCCACGCGGCAGGCAACAGCCCGCCAGCCAATCCGCGAATCGCAGCCGGCCAGCACACAGCAACGGCCGCCGGCCACGGTTGATGCAGACCCGGCGCAGCAGGAAGCTTACCGCTTTAACAACCTGGATATTCCGGCTTTCCTGCGGAAACGGAATAACTAACACCCTCAAGGCTTGTCTATATCTGGCCTCCGTGGTATATTTTGGGCCGATTTCACCATATCTAGGGGTAGTTCGTACCAGACACTCCTGAATGTGGCGGAACAAACCCAATCCGGTAACAACCAACCACGGAGGCTAGAGCCTTGAGGTGTCCATACTGCAATTACGAAAAGACGCATGTCATTGACACAAGTCATGACCGCCGAGGAGGGACGCGGCGGCGACGCGTTTGTACCAATTGCGACCAACGATTCACATCTTACGAACGGCCGATTCTGGCTACGCCGATGCTCGTCAAAAAGACGGTACCCGCGAGGAGTTCTCACGGGACAAACTGCTATCGGGTATTCGCGTGGCCTGTGCCAAACGGCCGATCTCAGCCGCTGACATTGAACGAATTGCCGGAGAGATAGAAGCCGAGCTCCAGCGCCTGGGCCAGGAAGAAGTTCGCAGTCGCGTAGTAGGCGACCTGACCATCCGCAAGCTAAAGGAACTGGACCTCGTAGCCTATATCCGGTACGCGATTGTCTATCTACGGCTTGACGATCTATCTGAAATTCGTGGTGAGATTGACCGCCTCCTGACTGACCAATCTGATCTCTCAATCTAATCTATCCCCAGCAAGTTGACTCGTTCACGGTAATTGGCCGGGGCTGGGAAACGGCCAGCCTCGAAAGTCATCCACACAGGAATCGCTGTCACGCCAGTAAGGGAATCGCTCCAGTGTTTTGTTCGGCGCTTCCAACAATGGGCAGGGCACCAGGTTATCAAACGACGCTTCACCATAGATAACCACGTCAACGGCCGTCAGACCCTTCCGCAAAACAACCTCGTCCCCGCTGTTACCCAACTGCAATAGCGCTTCCGGTTCCCCCCACCCCGTCTCGTCAATCAGGTCCGGCACATCGGCCGAACTATCCACGATTTCATAATCCGGATTGAAGCCGAACTCTGCGTAGAAGGCTGAAGCGCTGAAAGACACAACAGCTACTTCACCGGGACCAATCGTGGCCTCCGATGGGAAAACCCGCACATCCTCAAAATCATCCGGCTGTACGGCGTCACCAATCGAATAACCGGCCAGGGATACGGCCTGCGGGAGCGGGTTGCCGATCTCAATGAACTCCTTGTCATCCAGACCGGGTGGGTCGTAGTACACCTCGGTGATCAGGAGATGATCGGCTGGGCCGCGAAACATATTGAAGGTTGCCGGCAGGAAGGACACGTGGGGCATATCGCGCTCAAACATGGCCGCCAGATAGGCATAGGCACCGTCGGACTGGACCTGGATCGCCATCTCCCGATTGCCTTTGTTGGAGAGTTCTGTGCCGTTCAGGCTCCCAACGTGAACGTACCCGTGACCATCAATCTGGGCCAGAACCATTTTGTTATGCAGGCCCAGTAACGTAGGGTTGGCTAACGAGCATAGGAGGTGCAGGTTCTCTGCGCGGGCAATCCTGTTGACCTCGGCACAGGTGGCGGCATTGCTGGTCGGCAGATGGGGATCATCAAAATATGTGTCCAACAACATGCGCACCGTTGCTCCACGCCGGGCCGCGGCGATATAAGCCTCCAGTCGCGGATTGGGATCACTCAGCGCGTTGCGGTCGGAGATTGTGCCCCAGAACGGCCGCTCGGATAGCTGCTGGACCAACAATGTGTCTCCCTGCCCCGCCCGGCCGATTAACCCCAGTAACCCATCCACATCGCGGAGGCTGTTCTCCGGTGATTGGACAAATTCGATGGGGAACGTGTCCAGGAATACGGCCGGTTCAGGGTACCGTACCGGGTAGCCAACCCCGCCACCGTCCGGCTCCGGCACAAACCCGACAGACGGCCGACCGTAAACCGGGTTCTCACCCGACCAGCGCAGGATATCGGCGTGGGCCGGGTCGAGGTCGTGGCTAAACACATCCTCAAGGTAGGCCGCCGCACTGGGGGCATCCAGAATCAGGATGATGCCGCGGCGGCCTTGGGTACCGTCCGACTTGTCATCATCAGGCATGCTGTCCGGGCTGAAATTCTCGCTGCTGACGGCAGCAATACGGCCGTCCACGACGATATACTTGGCGTGCATAAACCGGTAGCGGTCGGCTACATGCTGGTCGTCGTCGTTAATCATGAACCAGCATTCTCCACCGGCCGCTTCAATGTTCTGGCAGATGTACCGTTCCTGATCCGAGATGCCACCGGCCGGGCCGCCTTCCAGCAATAACTGCACATCAACGCCCCGTTCGGCCGCTTTCGTCAAGGCCTCGGCAGCACCCAGGTTTTCAAAGGTCAGGGATGCCAGCCGGATTCGTTGCTGGGCACCGGCAATCAGATCAGTAATCGCCGCATAGGAGTTATCCGGGGCAACGGCCACGGTTAGCGTACCCGTCGCGGTAATTTGCTTCGTTGTGAAGTAGCGATCGCTGTCCCAGCCGGGGTAACGAACCTTGCGGCCGTTAATGATATCCGACCGCGATTGGGCCCAGTCTTCGGCCGTGTTAGTATCCGGTACCGGCAGTCCGGTTCGTTGATCCCGCATACGGTAGAGGATCTGCCCTTCGGCGGCAAAGTTACTCCCGGCCGAATACGGTTCAAGCGCCAGTCCTGACCAGTCTGCATGCAGGTCGTCACCCTCTCCGTATATCAGCACGTCCAGGGGGATGCCATTGGAATCTTCGAGGATGACAGCATCTCCGGTATTGGAAAATCCGGGCCATTTATCCAACACGACATCCGGCGCAAACCCAAACTGCCGGGTAAACGCCTCCCTGTCGCGCGCCAGCCATATGACCTGACCGGGGTCAACAGGTACCGGCCCCTCAACCAACCCAACAGACCCGCCGCCATCTATCAGCCTGTAGCCGGCAAGATCGGCCGATAGGCCACCAATATTGCGAACGGCGACCGCCTCATCCATGTCGTTCGACTCGTAGCCGTCATACAAAACGGCATCCACAACCAACGACGTCGCCGTATTATTCACCTGGTATGCTGCCAGATCGGACAGAATTACCAGACTGACAAGAATCATGCCGAGTGGAATCAAACTGAGCGCCAGACGTTTTACCTTCATGCCCTCCCCCGTCTTAACCTAACCGGAACCACACCACGCATTATAACTGAGTACAGGAGTCCGCCATAAGCATTACCTGACCTTCCGTTGCGATCCAATCGGGAACGGCTATCATTGCCCCAAACACGGCCCACGGAGCAATATGACCAGAGAAACAAAAACAATCACTGTCGTTGAATGCGCCAAGTACGGCGTTGAACTACCGGCGCTGGCCCGGCCGCCCTTCCCCGGGCCACTGGGGCAACGCATTTATGAAGAAGTGTCGCAACTGGCTTACCTGCAATGGCAGGAGCAGGCGGGGCTGATCATCAATCATTACGGTCTCAACCTGGCTGATCCCCGTGCCCAGGAATATCTGTTCCAGCAGATGGCGGCATTCCTGTTCAACGAGGAGGATGAAACCGGCGATCAAGACACTTCGGAGTGACGGCCGGTTCCGGTTGTACAGCCCCTCACACAAAAGGCACAGACCTGGTTTGATCTGTCAGCATCTATGAAAACACATCTCTTCCCCCACACACGCATTGCCTGGCTTGTTCCGACTGTTCTGTTGTTGCTGGTTGTGGCCGTCGTTGGTGCCCACGCCGCCCAACCACCAGCCTGGGTCAACAAGATCGACGCCGATCTACTACGCGAAGCTCGCAGCGCCCACGAAATTGAGTTCCTCGTTCTGTTTAGCGGGCAGCCGGATTTCTCGGCGGCAGACCATCTGGATTCAAAGAAGCCAAGGGCCGCTATATCTATGATGAGCTGCGCCGTGTTGCGCTGGCCGATCAGACGACCGCCCGCCGGATTCTGACGGAACAGCACGCCGACTTTCGGCCGTACTGGATCAACAACATGATCTGGGTTCGTGGGGATCCAGCGCTTCTGGAGCAGTTGGCCCAGCGTGCCGAGGTCGCGGCTATTCACGCGAACCCGGCCGTCCAACTTGACTCCCCTCCCCGGATTCGCTTTCGCGCACAAACGCAACGGACGGGGACACGATACTGTGGAACCTGGCAATGACCCACGCCCCGGAAGTTTGGGCATGGGGGTACGAGGGGCAGGGCATTGTCATCGGCGGTCAGGATACCGGCTATGACTGGACCCATCCGGCCCTGCAGCCCCATTATCGCGGCTGGGACGGGCAAACCGCCAACCATGATTACAACTGGCATGACGCCATCCACGAGGAGAACCCCAACTCCAGCTTCGGCAATTCGTGTGGCTACGACGTATCCGAACCATGTGACGATGGCTATCACGGTACGCACACGATGGGCACGATGGTCGGTGATGACGGTCAGGGCAATCTGACCGGCATGGCTCCCGGCGCGGAATGGATTGGCTGCCGCAATATGGAGGACGGCTGGGGATCCCCGGCCACCTACACCGAATGCTTTGAATGGTTCATAGCTCCCTACCCGGTTGGGGGAGATTCGTTCAGTGACGGTGATCCGGCTATGGCCCCGCACGTCATCAATAACTCCTGGAGCTGTCCGCCGTCCGAAGGGTGCACACCTGATATCTTGCAGCCGGTGGTGGAAGCCGTCCGCGCGGCAGGTATCGTCACCGTACAATCCGCCGGGAACACCGGCCCGGCCTGCCAGAGCGTCAATACTCCGGCCGCTATTTACGACGCCTCGTTCACCGTCGGCGCGGTTGACAGCTCACAAAATATTGCCGGCTTCAGCGGTCGCGGGCCCGTAACCGGCAGCGGGCTGCCCAAACCGGATATCGTCGCTCCCGGTGTGGGGATCACTTCAACCATTCCGGGAAATGGATATGGCATCCTTTCAGGGACCAGTATGGCCGCCCCCATGTGGCCGGGATGGTTGCCCTGCTGCTGTCGGCCGACCCGGACCTGATAGGCAATGTTGACGCCGTTGAAAGCGCCGTTACGCAAACGGCCGTCCCCCTAACAACAGACCAAGTGTGCGGCAGCGACACGCCGGAGACCGTACCCAATAACGTCTATGGGTGGGGTTTGATTGATGTCGAAGCGGCGGCACCCCCGTTGCCCCCAGCCGGGTACATGATTTATACGCCGTTCGGTGCGCTGGGCGTTTTCGCTCCCTGATTGTCCTTTGTGCAGGTTGGCCCGGACTGCAAGCTGAGTACAATACCCACACGACACAGATCCCACAAACTCCGGAGTACATCGTGCACTGTCTAATTCTGGCCGGGGTGGCAGCAATCCCAATGATCCCCTCTTTTCAATGACCCAGGGTACCCCCAAAGCGCTTCTTCCGGTCGGCGATCAGACGCTGCTGGAGTGGGTGGTAGCGGCGTTCAGGACTCCGCCTATGTAGATGAGGTGATCGTTATTGGCGTGGACTCGGATATGGCGAAGGCAGCCAATCTAACATTTAAACGGCCGGTCCACTTTCTGCCGGATCAGGGCGGGATGGTAGCCAACATGCGTTACGGGACAGCGTTTATCGCCGGGCAATGGCCGGAAACGCAGGTCATCCTGGGATCATCGGCCGACATTCCCACCATTACCGGCGAGATCGTGGATGACTTCATTCGCAGTTGTCATCCCTGGGACAAGGCCATCTACTATAATTTCGTAACACGCGCGACGATGGAAGCACGGTTCCCCGGTTCCAACCGGACCTATACCCAACTGGCAGATATGGACGTGGCCGGGGGTGACATGGTTGTCGGCCGGATTGATGTGATTAAGAACAACGAACCGCTTGTACAGGCGGCTACAAATGCCCGCAAGCATCCCTGGCAGGTAGCCCGGCTGGTTGGTCTCCCCTTCCTGTTGCGCTTCCTGTTGCACCGTGTCACACTGGAGGACGTTCAGGCTACGGCCGAACGTGTGTTAGGTCAACCTGTAGCTGTTTTGCTCAGCGAGCACGCGGAGCTGGCTATGGATGCAGACAAACCGGAACAGATTGAGCTATTACGTCGGCAATTAGCCAACGCTCTATAAATTCACATGACAATACTGAATGGAAACAAGTACATCGCCATAGAAGGCGTCATCGGCGTGGGCAAAACAACCCTGGCCCGCCTCTTGCAATCCCGCTATAACGCCAGCGTTCTGCTGGAAGTTGTTGAAGACAACCCCTTTCTACCCCGCTTCTATCAGGACCGGGAACGCTACGCCTTTCAGACGCAGATATTCTTCCTGCTCAGCCGGTATCATCAACAGTACCAGGCCATCCCTGAGGCGCTGTCCAAGGGCGCGTTGATCTCCGATTACACCTTTGCCAAGGATGAACTGTTCGCCTGGCTCAACCTGAAGGACGATGAACTGGCGATGTACGGCCGTGTGCATGCGGCATTGGGCGAGAAGATCCCCAACCCGGACCTGATCGTCTTTTTGCGCGCCGACCATGACGTGCTTATGCGGCGTATCGCCCTGCGTGATCGCCCCTTCGAACGGGATATTGACCCCGACTACATCCGCGAGGTAGCCGCAGCCTATGACGCCTGGCTCTCGCGTCTGTCTGACATCCCCGTTTTGACCATAGATACCAATCAACTGGACTATCTCTCCCGGCCGGACGAGATGGATTACGTGGTCCAGCTTATTGAAGATGCACTGACCCAAAACGGAGTGGGTGAATCCAGGGTAGATGCAACCCAGTTGCAGGTACTGCCGCAGGGGCAAGTCGCATCGTTTCAGCAAATCCATCGCCAACTGGACTCATCCAACGGATTGGAATCCGATATGTTCTTCCACTACATGCTCCTGGCCGAGGAAGTGGGTGAAATCGCGTCAAATCTCATCCGTATCTGGACGGAACGGAAGCGAGAAACCGCAAGCGGGATGAGCGACGCCGCCGCGCGGGAGCAGGCAGTTACACGCAACCGCGCCGCTATGCGCGAGGAATTGGCGGATTTGCTGGCCCATATTTTGCGAATCGCCAACGACATGGGCATTGATCTGGAACAGGCCTACCTGGACAAGATACGTCTCAGTCTCAGCTCGGATGCTATACCCGAAGGTGATGCATGAACGTCAGCGACTTTGACTACGCCCTGCCTGAGGAACGCATTGCCCAACACCCCGTCTATCCACGCGACGCCAGCCGTCTGCTGGTAATGGATCGAGCCAGTGGCGCAGTTGAACACCACAGCTTCCGTGACATATTGTCGTATCTGCGGCGGGGTGATGTTCTCGTCGTCAACGACACTCGGGTCATTCCGGCACGTCTGTTTGCCCAAAAGCCAACCGGCGGTGCGGTGGAGGTATTGCTGCTGGAACGCCTGGACGACACCGCCTGGCGTGTGCTTGTCGGCGGCCGTCGCCTGACCGAAGGAACAGGCTTCGCCATCCTGGACAAGACCGGATCTCCCACTGAGTTATCGGCCACGGTTGTTGCGCTGGGGCCGGAATCTCTGCGCGAGGTGCGCTTCAGCGCGCCGGTTGAAGAGTGGCTGGACGAGATCGGTCATGTCCCCCTGCCGCCGTATATTCATGAGATGCTGGAGGATGAAGAACGATACCAGACCATCTACTCCCGCCCACCCGGTTCCGCGGCCGCGCCCACGGCCGGACTGCATTTCACACCGGAACTATTGCTGGACGCTCGTGATCAAGGTGTTTTGCTGGAAACAGTTACCCTGCACGTCGGTCTGGATACGTTCAAACCCGTAACGGCCGAACTGGTGGCCGATCATGTCATTCACAGCGAATGGGCACGCATTACGGCCGAGACGGCCCGCCGCATCAATGAAGCCAAGCTGGCCGGTGGGCGCATCATTGCCGTGGGAACAACCTCCGTGCGCGTTCTGGAAACGGCCGCCTTGCGCTCGGCAGGCATCACCGGTTCACTGCAACACATCAGTCAAAGCGATGCCGCCGGGGAAACAAGCAATATGTGCCCCTGGAAACCGGTTGCCGCCTTTGAAGGATATACCGATCTGTTCATCACGCCGGGCTACCGCTACCGGGCCGTGGAGGCAATGATCACAAACTTCCACCTGCCGCGCTCCAGTCTGCTCATGCTTGTCTCGGCCTTCGCCGGTCGGGAGCATGTCCTAAACGCTTACGAGCAGGCGATCCAGGAAGAGTACCGCTTCTATTCGTTTGGCGACGCAATGTTCATCCACTGACTGTAATCCCGTTGTAATATAAGTGGGTTACACTGTGGACCGGAGAAACGCCATGCTCAGTAAAACGGCCGAACCTGCTGATATATTAGTTGTCGACGATGAAGATTCCGTCGTGGAAGTGGTTAGCCTGTACCTGCAACATGAGGGATTTCATGTGCGCTCGGCCAACAATGGCGCGGATGCTCTCATCGCCATCCAGGCAGAAGCCCCGGCCCTGGTAATTCTCGATATCATGCTGCCCAGCATTGACGGCCTGACATTGATCCGTCGCATGCGGGAGAACCCGGCGCTGGATGTACCGGTAATTATGCTGACTGCCCGAAGCCAGGAAACCGACCGGATATACGGTCTGGAACTGGGGGCGGATGATTACGTGACCAAGCCCTTCTCCCGGCGGAACTGGTATCCCGCGTCAAGGCTGTTCTGCGGCGCACACAGAGCAAGAACCGTGCCGAGGAGCAGGAGCAGCCAATCCAGTATGAGAACCTGCGGATTGATCCCATCACCCGGCAGGTCACCGTTGGGGATCAGGAAAAAGAACTGACCGCAACTGAGTTCAACCTGCTGTGGTTTTTGGCCGCCCACCCGCGCCAGGTATTCAATCGCGATCAATTACTGGAAAATGTGTGGGCTTCTCCGACTATGTGGACCCCAGCACGGTAACCGTTCATATTCGGCGGCTGCGCGAAAAGATCGAGGCCAATCCCAGCCAACCCAAATACCTCCTTACATTGTGGGGAGTTGGTTACAAGTTTGAGCCTCCCATCTCATCATGATTCACACCGCCTCCAACGAACCGTCCAATCCAATCGTGAGCTGGTTCCGCGACGCGCCCTGGCGCATCCTGGTCGTGGGCATTGTCGTGGCGCTTGTGGTCGCGGCCGTCTTGATGTATGGGCTGATGGCCCCGCCGCTAAGCGAAGTGACAGCCCTGGTGACTACGCTGGCGGTTACCTCTGTATTGTCCGTCGGATTGGGCTTCCTCCTTTACCGCCGCGGCTGGGCGAGATCATCCTCCCTGCTTATCACGTTGGTCGCCACTTATATCTGGGCGGCGATTCTCACCCTGATTAACGTCTGGGTGATGCAGAGGCGGATGTTCATTAGCGAGCATGACCTCGTGCTGAGTGGCGTGCTGCTGCTGTTTGCGGCCATTATCGCCACGACCTACGGCCTGTTCATCGCCGCCAGCGTAACTGATGGTCTGCGGGAACTAGCAGACACGGCCGATCGGGTGGCCGCCGGTGATTTAAGTGCCCGTGCCCCGGTCCAGGGTCGGGACGAAGTCGCGCGGGTTACCCAGTCGTTTAACGCCATGGCCGAACAATTACAGGCAGCGGCGAACCAGCGGGAAGAACTGGAAATGCTGCGGCGGAATCTTATCGCCTGGACCTCCCACGATTTGCGCACACCGTTAACCAGCATACAGGTGCGGATTGAAGCACTTAATGACGGATTGATCACCGATCCGGATACATTGCAGCACTACTACCAGACGATACGGGCAGACGGTCTGGCGCTGAACAGGTTGATTGACGACCTGTTCGAGATGGCCCAACTGGAAGCCGGAGGTCTGAAACTTGATCTGGATTCCGCCTCGCTGAGCGACCTTGTGTCTGATTGCCTCGAAAGTTTCATGCCTATTGCCGACCAACGCGGGGTAGTACTGACCGGCGAGGTCACTGAAGACGTGGATCCCGTCCTGATGGATGCAGCACGTATCAGCCGTGTGCTGAGCAACTTGTGCGGCAATGCCCTTCGCCACACACCGGACGGAGGGAACGTCAACGTCCGGGCATCCCGCGACGACAATGGTGTGTTGGTGACGGTTGAGGACAGCGGATCCGGGTTTGCCCCGGCCGATCTCCCCAATGTCTTCGAGCAGTTCTACCGGGGAGAACCGGCCCGCACACGAGCCAACGGTGGGGCCGGGTTGGGTCTGGCAATTTCCCGTGGCATCGTCGAGGCTCACGGCGGCCGAATATGGGCGGAAAACAGACCCTCAGGCGGTGCGCTGGTAGGGTTCTACTTACCGGATACCGTTCCGGCCTGAGACGGCCGTCCAACACTCAACTCGCCTGATCCCCCTCCTGCAATTTGCTTCCTGATTACTAACATACTATTTATGGTATGCTGCTACAATCT
>JAWKOY010000044.1:0-39908 GCA_041390945.1 Chloroflexota bacterium | reverse complement strand
AGGTATTGACCAGTGGGCAAGGCGCGTCAGAGAGCTGCGTGTTGAGCAGGGATGGTCAATTGTAAACGGTACTACCGCTAAAGAAATGGCGGAAGAGGATGAATTTCCCATACCGGAGATAGCACTGCAAATGCGTCCTGATGACTATATCCTGTTGAGTACCCAACAGGATAGGGACGCAGCACACCGTTGGAATATTGCCAAACAAATACGTCAGGAAAAGGGAAGTGTTCGTAGTAAGATATTACACTATCTAAGGGAGAATGTGGGAAGGCCTGTTTCCGGCGAAGAGCTACGTTACGTTGCAGGCGATGTAACGGAATGGGCGAGACGAGTTCGTGAACTCAGGACTGAGGATGGTTGGCCGATTGTAACAAAACAATCCGGCCGCCCCGATCTGCCTGTCGGCATGTATGTGCTGGAACAAGATAGGCAAAGCCCGGCACACGATCGGCATATCAGTGATATAACTCGACGATTGGTTCTGGAGCGTGATCATTACTCATGCCGACGATGCGGATGGACTCACGAAAAATATAATCGTTCTGACCCACGACATCTGGAACTACATCACATTATCCACCACGAAAAAGGTGGGGAGAACACAGCTGACAACCTGATTACACTTTGCACCGTTTGCCATGATGAATGGCATTCCGTTGAATTGCATAATTCTGACACAGAATTTGAGGCGTGGGTTACTATACCGCCAAGTCTAGAGTAGTTAACTACACGAAAAATCAGATCGCTTGATCTACTATTTAGTTATGAGTACCTAATAATTAACTCCCCAACCCCACTACGCCCGGAAGATCAGCTCCCGAACCTCCCCCAACGACAGCTTTTCCCCTTGCAGCGGGTGCTGTTCCAGGAACTGCCCCAGCAGCGCCAGCCCCAGACTGAACGTCTCGCTGCGATTGGCCCCAAAGACCGCATTCAACGTCCCGTGCACCCGCCCCAGCTCAATCACCTGCTGCGGTGACAGCCGGATGGAGGTCCATTTCTCGGCCGGATCATGCGGCGGTACGTCCAAATCCCACAGCAAGTAGAGCGAATCCATGTCAGTGACGCCTTCCGGTATCTCGCGATTCCGGCCGGCCACCGCCTGGCGCAGCGCCTCCATCTTGGCCGTCAGCACACTGACCGCCAGGTCCGGCAGATCGGCCCGCGCCAACCCTTCCGGCAAGTACGCCTTCAACTCCGTCATCCGCTTCTTCTGCTCCGGGTACAACGCCACATAGACATTCTGCCGCGACACCATGCGCGGTGGCCGTCCCTGCTTCGGCTTTTCCCGCAGCAAGTCCTTCAGCGTACTGACTTTATGATCGTCGTTTTCTTCTGGTCGCGGTGTATGGGTGCTCATGCAGCCTTAGCTCATTCCGCCTGGCGGTAACCGGTGTGGCCCTCCAGGAATTCGCTGACAAAGCCGGCGTCCACCTGCTGGCCGCCGGTTGCCAATAGCTCCAAACACAGGTGCAGGCACAGCAGACAAATGCTGCGCGGATACCCTCGCGTCTCGCGCCATATGGGTAGAATGCTGTCCTCAGTGAACAGCGGTGGCTGCTTGTTGTCGCGCCCTGCGGCCAGCAGCCGGTATTCGATCAACGCCCGTGTGTCGTCGGGGGCCAATGGGTCCAGCGACGACCGGGTCGCCACGCGGTCATTGAAATCAGGTGAATCACGCAAAATGATATCCAGCTCCGGTCGCCCCAGCAGGATGAGCTGGTAGGCCTTGCCGCCGCGCGGGTCACGGAAGTTGAGCAGGCGGCGCAATTCGGTGAACTGCTCCGGCCCCAACTCGTGGGCCTCATCCACAATCACCAGCGGCAGCACGCCCTGTGCGGTTGTCTCCGTCAGGAAATCGCGCAGCTCGTTCAACTGGTCCTCAGTCGCTCGCCGCGTCCGCACGCCAAATTCGGCCGCAATCCGCCGCAGCAGCAGCAGACCGCTTTTCTTCGGCGGCTCGTCCACGCGCGCAGCCACAAAGTCCGGCCGGCGGTCATACCGGCTGTGGAACCATGAGGCCAGCGTCGTCTTGCCCGTTCCTACCTCGCCGACAATGACCGATGCCCCCTGCCCGGCTTCAACCATATAGCTGACTTTGGACAGGGCCCGGCGCGTCTCGGTGGACAGGTACATGAAGCGGGGATCAGCTTCGATGGTGAACGGCGCGACGACGACGCCCAGCCGTTCCCAGTTGGGCTTATAGCGGCCCAGTTCGCTGTCAAGTATTGATTCACCCATAAGGTCACCCGGTTTCTATCCGGATACATTCATCCTGTCTGGATAAAGTAGAGTATACCGGAACACGATCTAAAAGGTCAATGATATTTTTGTAAAGCGATATGGGAATTATGCAAGTAGATGGGCAAAAAGTCAAATCTATATGCTATAGATTCGCTTGACATGGCATGTTTCATCTGTTAGACTGTGAATCGTTAGTAAGTATAGCGGTACTGGAATCGTCAGTGAGGTGTATTGGTTATACATAGCCATCAACACAGGTGTTCCGATAAGGACGTGCCCTTACGGACCGCCTTTCCTCATAGCAGTACCCAATTTCAAATCTAGTGGGAATAGGCTGGCCCAGCGAGGGAGTGTACCACTCCTCGCCAACCGGCCATAAAAATCAGGCCAGGCGATTTCGCCCGGCCCAGATGATAAAGCGTCGGCTCCTTTCTGCGTTCTGGTGCGTCACCACCCGATCGACCCTGAAAGTCGTTGCAGTGCCCCTTTAGTGGGGAGGGGGATTTTGTACCTCCAAAGCGAGCCCTGTTTATCCAGGTAACAGCATAGCATAGGGCTTCGGCAGTTGTCAATTGCCTCCTCCCAACCTCTGAGGTTTTGAAAACCTCAGAGGTCTCGCGAGGTTGTAGCTTCGCGCACCTGTTTTCCTGGACAAGGTAATAGTGTCCCATTGGCGACGCAGGAGACCCCTGCGGCCGTTTCTGAAACGCTGCTTGCTGCCCAGGAACGACTGCTGGCTTTGCGCAAGGCTCATCAAGCGACCACCGGCACCCGGCACCCCCGAACGCCGCAGCGCAACAACGGCCGATCGCCGATCCCCACCCCCCCGCCACTCCCGGACACCATCGCCAACCTCCCGCCCCATCTCGGCTGGGAGAATCCACGCCCTCACCGAACAGCTACGTCGAATTACGAACGACCAACGGCAAACGACGACTCCCCGTAGCGTGGGCTTCAGCCCGCGTTCGGCAACACTCAACAACGAACACCCTGTAGGGGCAACCCCTGTGGTTGCCCTTCCCCCATCCAACAGGGCAGGTACAGGGACCTGCCCCGCCAAAATTCGTCAAGGTCTACCCCGACCTCGCCCTGGCGATGCTGCGCGAAAACAGGCCGCCGCCGGACGGGTGTGGCTGCTGCTGCGCCATCTCGATCCGCAGGGCCGGGGCTGGGTTTCCGTCCGTGAGGCAACGGCCGCATTAACCGGCCGATCATGCTCCCTTGCATATTTGCGGCCGTCGCCAGCTATCCAACCTGCTCAAACAGGGCGACGGCCTCTATTGGGAACGAGACCCGACAGGTTTCGCGACCAAACTCGTCAGGTCTGGACAAGACGATTCTCCCCGCATCTGGCTGCGCTCCGTCACCCGCGTGGCCGCCGCTCTCGGCGTCGAACGACTTGGCGCCGCCCCAGTTGCCGGTGACATAAACGACCTGACCGGCACCATCGGCACCGTCCGCGCCCACCTGTTCGCCAGTTTCCACAGCAGCGTCAGACCCGCGACTTTGTCACCGGCGAAGCCCGCGCGCGAGCCCCCATTGCCCGCCGAACCATGGAACGCCTCTCGGACGCCTGCCCCAGTTCGCAGCGCGCCTACGAAAAACGCGCCGGGGTTACCCGCCGCACCGCCTACGCCATCGGCCCCGAAGCGCCGCATGGGCCTGACCAAACGGCCGTTGCCCAGGATACCGCCCGGCAGCGCGGCCGTTCTTTCTTTCGACTAACTCGACCGCGACGGCCGTTCGGCCGCCCCGGACGCACTTACCTGGCATGGCAACTGCCCAACGAGTACACCGGCCCCCACCAGCGCCTTTCGCGCAGCCGGATGAAGCGGATGAATCGGACGCTCGCCGACCTGTTGGTTAACGGGATGACGGGAACGACGAACGTCCGGCGGCCCAGCGGCCGCCATCGAAACGCTTCTTCCACGATGCGAAGGCTCTCTGGACGGCCGAACGACAGGGCAAGACCGGCGGCGAGTGCTACTGGCGCGGCGCGAACGGCGGCTGGCATGCGAGTAACCAACGACTCCCGCTCAGCCGCCCCGGAGGATACCGCGTCCGACGGCCGTTCTCTTTCTTTGATTGATGTGGAAAAAACTTGCGCCCATGATCGGGATAAAGCTATGATCCGGACTATGAACACACAACCCATCTCTGCTCACGATCCATGTCCTTGACACCTACTTCCAGGGAATGCCCACGGTGATTGCCGTCTATCTGCTCATGGCTCCCGATGGCCCCGTGCTCATCGAAACCGGGCCGGCCACAACCACGCCTGCTGTCCTTGATGCTCTCAGTGAACACGGATTGCAGCCCACCGACATCAAACACGTCTTGCTGACCCACATCCACCTTGACCATGCCGGTGCCGCCGGATGGTGGGCGCCAAGGAGCGCAGATATACGTCCATCCGGTCGGTGCGCCGCATCTGGTGGACCCATCCAAACCGCTGGGCAGCGCCACCCGCATCTACGGCGAGATGATGGACCAGCTCTGGGGCGAAGTGCTGCCTGCTCCCGCCGACCGGGTCACGGCCATCGAAGGCGACGTTCCCCTGACCATAGCCGGGCTAAACCTGACGCCTATCAGCACCCCCGGCCATGCCTGGCACCACCACACCTACCGGCTGGAAGGCCCGGATGAGACGATTGCTTTCACCGGTGACGCACTGGGCATCCACCTGCCCCATGTCGGGGTAGCCGACCTGCCCGCGCCGCCGCCGGAATTCCACCTGGAGACGTGGCGGGACACATTGGACCGCATCGAATCCGAGCAGTTCGACGCTATTTACCCCACCCACTTCAGCCGTATGGACAACCTCACCCAGCAACTGGCCCAGATGCGCGGCCTGCTGGCAGATTCCGTGGCCTTCGTCGAAGAACGGTACGTGGCCGAAGTCCCTCGCGACCAGATCGTCAGCGACTACCTCGACTGGAACCATGCCCGCCTCTCCGCTGCCGGCGCTGACGAAACGGCCGTTCGCCAGATGTCCCTCGCCAATCCGTTATTCATGTCGGTGGATGGGATTCTGCGCTATTTGCGGAAGCGGGAAGGATGAGGGTAATCCGGTAGAGACATGCCCTATTGGCGATATTACAGGGTGTCCCCATGAATAGCTTCAAGTCTTATATCAGGAATTGGTACTACATCGGCGGTATTCTGTTCGTAGCGTTGTCATTCATCGTCGGTTTTTTCGGCGAGGTGTTCAATCCACTAAGCCGCATCCTTACCCTGAGCTTCATGGCCTTGCTGGTCCATCAGTTTGAGGAGTACGCGCTGCCGGGTGGATTTCCGGCCGTGTTTAACATCGCCTGGATGGGCGAGAAAGAGTACGCCGACCGGTATCCACTCAATCGCCAAAGCAGCTTCATCGTCAATGTCGTTGGCGGGTACCCCTTCTACATTCTGGCTATCCTGTTCCCCAATCTGATCTGGCTGGGTCTGGCCCAGGTGTTGTTTGGCATGCTCCAGTTTGTAATCCACGGAATTGTCATCAATATGAAGATGAAGTCCTGGTACAATCCGGGATTGGCCTCGGTCGTCTTCCTCCACTGGCCGATCGGCATCTACTACATCTGGTATGTCTATGCCCACGACCTCATCCAACCCTGGTACTGGCTTGCCGGGATAGGGCTGGCGCTGCTGGCTGCCATGGTGCTTATCCTGCTGCCGATTCAATTATTGAAGGACGAAAACTCGGAATATGCCTTCTCTGCGGAAGAGATGGCCCGCTTCCATGTCCCGGAGAGAATGGCCCGCCTGTAGGAGCAATGCCGTAGCGCGGTCATTCCTGACCGCGTTCATTGTAGGGGCAACCCTCCTGTGACTGGGGCGGACTCCGGTTGTCCCCTGCAATGCCAACAGTACAATAACGGTCTTACTGGTGCTTGAACGCAAATAGAATAAGGGGCGATGCGATCGGCCGTATGACAGCCAAGGAGATCTATAATGATGACGCGCCTGACCAGAACCCTGCTCGTTGTGATTACAATCCTGTTTGTGGTCGCAATAGCGGCTGCCTGCACCTCCACCGGAGCCGACAGTGAAGCAACTTCGACCACGCCGGGCTTTCTGCCGCAACCCGGCGACTACGCCCTCGTTTTTACCCACCGCTTCAATGAAGGGGACTACGACACACTGCCTGCGAATCCTCAGCGATGAACCCGAGTAGGGGAGTTGATCATAACCGCCAGTTGTGACCGGTGCCCGACCTGCTCGGCGGCGCGGTAATAGATGTCCATTAGGGGCGCGAATCGCTCCGGCATCCCGCCGATGCCGATGGCTAGCGGCAGGCCCAGCCATCCCGCTGCGGCCGATTCCGGCGTTCCCCACGGCAATCCAGACCGGCAGCGGGTTCTGGACGGGTCGGGGGTAGATGCCCTGATTGTCCAGCGACGGCGAAAGCTGGCCCGACCAGGTGATGGCACTTCCGCTTCCCGAATCTTCAGCAGCAGCTCCAGCTTCCTCTCGGTAAACAGATCGCTGTAGTCGCGCGCGGGTCGTAGCAAACAACGCGGGAACGACTCGATGAACGACCTCGCCCGGCCATGATCTCCCGCCCGGCCGTTGCTGACCAGGTCCAGGCTGGCGAAATCCTGAAAGACGCGCACCGGGTCATCGGAACGAGGACGGTCAGGCGCTCAAGGCAGATGCCGGACGTGCGCGCCGCCGCCGCCGCCAGAAGCACGGCCGGTGCCGACGACACGAAGTCCGGCCGGTGATGCTCGCCCAGCCCGAACACATCCAGGCCCCTGGTCGGCCAGCTCAATGGATTCCAGCAATTCGCGGATGCGCTGGGCCGGGGTGATGATCTGGCCCGTGGTCGGGTCAGGCGTCAATTCGGCAAAGGAATACAGACCGATTTCAAACAGAGACGGTGGAGTGGCGGGTATGTCGTTCATGGAGGGGATTATGACGGTGCCGACGGCCGATACAAGTAGGGGCAGGTCTTGTGCCTGCCCCTCTGTGGCCGTTGTAGCGTGGGCTTTAGCCCGCGACAGACCAGCAAGTTGGAGAGCCTGCGCTGCAAGACCAATGACCAGCCGATGGTAGGGGTAGGCCCCCGTGCCTGCCCTCCGCTCCCACTCGCAGGCTGGAAAGCCCGCGCCACAAGACCAATAACGGCCGATGAACGAGGTAGGCCCCGTGCCTGCCTTCGCTCCCCACTCGCAGGCTGGAAAGCCCACGCGCTACGTGATAAACGGCCGATCTGCGCGCGTGGACTTTAGCCCGCGTCGGATCCGCAGGTTGGAAAGCTAATACGTTTACCAAGACCAATAACGGGCCGATGGTAGGGGTAGGTCCCCGTCCTACCCTCTGCTCCCGCGTCGGACCCGCAGGCTGGAAAGCCTGCGCCTATGTGATGGATAACAGCCGATACAAATAGGGGCACCCTCTTGGATGCCCCTACTCATTGCAATTGTCCCGAAACGGGTGATGAAACCTGCCCCCTTCTCGTGCCTAATCCATCTTCGTCGCCATGTGCAGATAATCCATGCCCGTTACCTCGGGCCGTCACCCAGATGCAGGGTCACCGACTCAATGGTGCCGCCGGTAAAGGGGAAGAAATCCTGTGTCGCTATGCAGTTCGTCATAGTCATTGCATACCGGAGAGACGCAATCCACGCCCACATCCAGTGACTCCGTTCCGCAGCGTTGCGGAGCCTGCACCTCAATGCGCGTTTCATCCCACCTTGGTGCCGTCCACAAACAGGGCCACTGTAGCCGGCGCGCCGGGCATAGGTGCATCGGGGGTGAACTCCACAACGATCTCATGCTCACCCGGGGTCAAAGGCTCGGCCGCCATGACATCATACCGTTTCAGGCTAAAGAAGTTGTAATGGTAACGGGGCTTCCCTTCCCACAGCATGAGCAGCCAGCCAAACCGGCCGCATCTCCACCGAGGCAAATGATCACGCCTTCTGCGCCATCATCGGAAACTTCAATCCGGGCCACGAAATCTGATGCTCAATGCTGACCGTCTTGGGTGCGCTTCCCTCCGGTAACCGGGTCATGCCCGGATAAAGTGGTATCCCGTCCGGCAAAGAGCTTCGGCCGCAAGGTCACATCCATACTACGTTCCGAGAGGCGGTCGTCCAGTGGCAACACATTACCTTGCTTGCTGGCTTCGCCGATAAAGCGCATGCGCAGATCCAGCAGCTTTTCCGGCTCCTTCTCGGCCAGATCGACTGCCTGGCTAAAGTCCTCAGCGATATACAGCTCCCAAACATCCTCGGAGAACGGTGCTGTGCCCAGAAGTCTCCAGGGCAAATGACCAAATTGCCGACAGCTAGCCATCCAGCCGTCATGGTAAATCGCCCGGTTGCCGAGCATCTCAAAGTACTGCTGGGTACGTTTGCTGGGGGCATCGGCATTCTCGGGAAGAAGGTGTAGGTCATGCTCTTGCCTTCTATCGGCTTCTGGATATAGCCGTTGACTTCAGCTCGGTAATCCCGGCCACTTCCATCAGCGTAGGCATGATGTCAATGACATGGTGGAATTGCGAGCGCACCTTGCCGGTTTCGCCTTGATGGTCTTGGGCCAGGAGACGATCATGCTGTTGCGGGTGCCGCCGAAATGCGAGCCACCTGCTTCGTCCATTGGAACAGTAGGTCACCGGCCCAGGCCCAACCGACAACGTAATGGGGCGAGGTGCCGGGCATACCCAGCGATCCATCGCCGACATGGAATCTTCCCGCAGCCGGTATCAACCATTGAGTTCATCAGTTCATTGGGTGTGCCATTCAGCGAACCCTCGGCGCTGCTGCCGTTATCACCGAGGATGTAAATCACAGGCGTGTTATCCAGCTCGCCAAGCTCCTCAATGGCACTCACAACACGGCCGACTTCGTAATCCGGTGTGCTCCAGGAAGTCGGCGCCGTTCTCCGCCTGCCGAGCAAAGAGCGCCTTCTGCTCATCGGTGTGGTCGTCCCAGGCCGGAATCTGTTCCGGTCGTTCGGTGAGCCCGGTTCCGGGCGGGATGATGCCGCGGTCAAGCTGATTTTGCCACGCGACACGGCGATACTCGTCCCAACCCATATCGAACCGGCCTTCGTTCCGGCCGCGCCAGTCAAGCGGTGGCTGATGGGGGGCGTGGGCCGCGCCGGTGGAGAAGTACGCCAGAAACGGCCGTTGGGGCGCAATGGACTTCTGTCCCCGAATCCAGTTGATACATTCGTCAGCCAGATCACGGGTCAGTTGATAACCTTCCTCCGGGGTTGCCGGCGGTTCTATCGGGGTCGTGTTGCGGACCAGGGAGGGGTAAAACTGGTCTGTTTCACCACCAACGAAACCATAGAAATAGTCGAAGCCCTGGTAAGTGGGCCAGTTCTCGAAAGGTCCGGCGGCGCTGGTCTGGTTGTCCGGCACGTTGTGGTTCTTGCCGAACCAGCCGCTGGAATAACCGGCATGCTTGAGCAGCTCAGCAAATGTGGCGCAGCTCTTGGGGATGATGCCGCTGTAGCCGGGGTAGCCGGTCGCCATCTCCTGGATGACACCGGTCGCTACGGTGTGGTGATTCCGCCCGGTAAGCATGGCCGCCCGTGTCGGCGAACAGAGCGCAGTCGTATGGAACTGGTTGTAGAACAGTCCGTTGGCGGCTAGCTTTTCGGCCGTCGGCATACGTACCAACCCACCATTGACACTCGGCCACCCGAATCCAACATCATCCAGCAGAACAAGGAGGATGTTGGGTGCGTCGGGGCGAGCCTTTTTCTCCCGGGGGAAATCCGCTTTCGAATCGACAGCAAAGATATCTATCTCTGCATTCGGATAATCCCAGACCGGTTCAGGCAGGTGATAGCGGTCCACATTCACAGGGAAATACGAATCACTGTTTTCAGTCATTGATGGTTACTCCTTTTCTACTGTTAACTGGTTTGGATAATTTCTTTAGCGCCGCATAGTAGACGGGGATTCGCGTACATTTTAAATTACTTAAGCTTGAGCCGCAAGGAATGTTGCCTGGGAATGACTAAGCGGTCCCACCCACTCGTCCATTACTCGCGCCGTACGCAAAAAGCCATGTATAATCCCGTGTCTGTTACAGGGGCGGAATCAATCAATGGAGACTACATTGCCATGCAGCACCGGATACTCACGACGATAGCACTTGCCCTGAGCGTTGGCTTGTTGGCGGGTTGTACCCCTGCCACTGATACGGCGAATCCCTGAACTGATCGCCATTCGACCCTGCCCGCCGGTGGTCGGGCTCCGGCGCACCTGTGGCCCCCGTCGCTACGTAGAACCGGCTCCTGCAGGAACGGCCGATCCGGCACTGGCCGCCTTTGCGGGGACCTACCAGTTCCGAAGCCGGATGTGAGTACGGTGGCCGCCAACTATTTCCTCCTGGTCCTGAACGCCGACGGCACGGCGACTGTGGATGAACAACTGGACGGCGGTACCGAAACGACGGTGGAGGCGACCGGCCAATGGACAGCTATTGGTCCGGAGGTGGTAGTCAGCGTGGAAAGTTTTTGCGGTGAACCTGTGACGGAGGAAGTCTACGTGCGAATTGTATTCAATGACGGTTTTCCCGTTATCAGTGATGCCAAGGTGGGCGACGAATTTATCCATCTGAACGACACTGGCCTTCCAACCTTGGTGCCGGTGAGCGCAGTGCGCTGGTCAACGAACTCAACCGGCGCCTGGCGGCGGTGGACTTCTGAACTACACCGATCAACTCCACAACCTGTACACCGAAGAGGTGCGAAGAGAGCGGTTGTTGCCTTCCAGGAATCACAGGGGCTGTGGCCGGATGGTGTGCTGACGGAAGAAACATGGCTGGCATTGGAGAATCCGGCCCAGCCGCTGCCCACGCCGACACCCATTCCCACCCTCTCCACCCCCATTACAACTATCCCCGATCTGAGCCAGTTGCCCGACCAGACCGAGGACGGCAAGCCCATCCTGTACCTGACCTTTGACGACGGTCCGCTGCCGGATTACACACCGGCCCTGCTGGATGTGCTGGAACAGTATGACGCCGAGGTGACCTTCTTCAACCTGGGTCAGAACGTGGCGACGTGGCCGGATCTGGTACGCGACGCCACCACTCGCGGCAATTACATCGCCAACCATACCTGGGACCATGAAAGCCTGGAGGGGATGACACCGGAGCAGTTTGTCAGCGAGGTCGAACGAACCAATCAAGCCATCCTTGACGCGGCCGGTGACCTGTTCAGCCTGGACGGAACGTCCGCTATGTACGGCCGCCGTATGGCGCAACCGACGCCAACACCCGCCAGTACGCCGCCAATCAGGGCATGGCCGTGGTGCTGTGGGACATTGACACGCAGGACTGGCGGCAGCCGGGAGTGGAAGTCATTGCCGATTACCTGGTTAGCAGCGCCTATCCGGGGGCCATTGTGCTCATGCACGACGGCGGCGGCGACCGCACCCAGACGGTCGAGGCATTGAAGCTGGCTCTGCCCGGTTGCAGGAACAGGTACGTCTTCCATAATATCTTCCTGCCGTAGAACGTAGGGCAGGTTGAATTCACTCAGCACGGCTTTCCAGCCTGCATCATACCTGCCCACAAAAGAACGCGGGCTAAAGCCCACGCTACAACTTCTATCAATATTTTCCTGCCGTAGGCAACGTTTTTACGACGGCCGTTGTCGTTGACTTTCTCCTAACGCAAAGACGCGAAGCCCACGAACCCTTTTGCGCCCCAGCGCCTTGCGTCTGTTTTGCTTAGGCGTTGTGTGGCCCTACCAGTTGCAGGAACAAGGGACTGTCTTCCATAATATCTTCCTGCCGTAGAACATAGGGGCGTGTTGAATTCCGTAGCGCAGGCTTTCCAGCCTGCGTCTTACTGCCCGCAAAAAAACGCGAATAAAGCCCACACGCACAGCTTCTATATCTTCCTGCCGTAAAGTAAACTTTACGACGGCCGTTGTCGTTGACTTTTTCGAACGCAAAGACGCGAAGCCCGCAAAGAAGACCCTTTGTGCCTCAGCGCCCTTTGCGTTTATTTCTTCAAATCGGTACCAACAAAAAAGCCCCGACAGACCGCAACCTGTCGGGGCTTTCTCCAATGACTTTATCGGTTACTGATCACTCGGTCGGCCGACCAGTGTGACGAATGATCCTTTTGCGGCGTGGAGGAAATTCCCCGGCAGCCAGATTCCCTCTCCCGCCACCTCCCGCTGTTGGGGCTGAACCGTCACGGCGTGTTGCTCCATGAAGTGATGCCCACGGCATTTCTGTCACCGTCTCAAACGACTGGGTCGTAGCGGCCGTCAGGTGACGGTTGGCTCACAAACATAGTTCGCCGTCGCCCCAACCAACCCCACCGACTCCCGTTCCTCGGCCGGCAGATAGTCCACTGTCAGCTCTATTTCAATTTCTGTGGTACCCGCCGGTACGTCTTGCAGCGTGAAGTCCAGAATGTCCAGTAGCTTGCCGTCCGTGTTGGTGTCGGGAACGCCGTCCAGCGTTTGCGTGTCCCGGCGGTCAGGTTGACCCGGTAGCCGCGCGTATCGCGGTCCATTGTCCACCAGCGCCAACTGGCCGCTGACGTCAGTCACCTGCGTTTCCGGAATCTCCAGCGTGAAAGTCTGGGTGGTAGCGAAGCCCAGTATACGGATCGGCCACCCAGTTATCCGTCCGTCAAAGACCTCAAAGGCGTTGGCATACTCCTCTTGCGTCTGGTAGGTCGGATAGAGAATGAACGCGCGCGGCAGGTGCTTGCGAGCCCGGCTTGGTACGGATGAACCAGCGCGCCTTGACATAAGGACGAGTCAAATTGTTGATATCCAGGTCGGTACCCCGCAGAGACAGCCCCAAAATCACCGAGACTGGTTTCCGGCTGGATGTTCTCGTAGGTCTTGTTGGGGTACAGGAAGCGCGTGCGCCATTCAACCCTTCCTGCTTGGCGACGGCTTTGGCCGTAGAGCGCGTCAGGTCATTGGCATAGGGGATGACCAGCTTGCTAACCTTTTTGGCCCGGCTCGTGTCGCCCATACCGATGCCGAGGATGTCGGTGCGCTCATTGCCCACGCCGGGGTCGTTGGCCGGGCAGAAATTGGTAGCTTGCCATTCCAGTTCATATGCCCCGGCGTCACACAAGTCAGTCGTGTCGCTGCCCTGGCCGGGGATGTCGATATTGCGCGGTTCATCGCGCTGGTCCACGCTGTAAATTGGCTCGCCGGTGCAATAGGTGGAGGGAATAAGATCAATGGCCGGACTGCCGGAGATAAGCGCGTGGGTTTCGGTCGGCCCGCCGTTAAAGGCGAGGGTTGTGTCCAGAATGGCGTTTAGCAATGTCGGCAACGTCCCGTCACTGGTAGCGGTGATGTCAGTGGCATCCGGGGTGAAGCCATAAAACGCGGCGGCGTTCGTCTCGCCGCTATGCCCCAGAACGTTGAATCCGTACGATATAACCGTCCCGGCTCCATCTTCAATTTCTGTTGCACTAGGAGCTGTATTACCGGCAACAATATTGCCGCCCAGGTAGACCGGGTCATAAGAGGCGGATAAGATGCCCCCACCGGCCTCATCCGCAGAATTTCCTGTTATCGTGCTTGTTAGTATCTGTGTCTGGTATTGACCCTGCCCAATGGGTTGAATAATACCCACCCCACCAGCTATTCCCCCATAAAATCCGCTGCCGTCGAAGACAGCGTGATTGCCGCTGATGGTGCTGTTGACGATGCCCAGATTCGCAAAAACGTTCATCACCCCACCACCATACAGGGCTTCGTTGTCCTTGATTGTGCTGCTGTCGATCGTTAGCGAGCTGCCAAAATAAACGGCCGCTCCCCCACCAGCAAATGCACCGGTATTGCCGCTGATCGTGCTGTCGGTAATGGTGACGTCACCATGTACAGTCTGTTGGGACGCGTAATCGAAAGTGTATGTAGTGGCAATACCGGCTCCTATGTTGTAGGGTGGCGAATAATCATAGATGCTGTTTTCGTCTATGACGCTATTGGAAATGGTCGCTGTACTGCCGAAAAATGAGATCCCCCCACCCATGCCTCGGAAAATCTCGTTGCCGCTGATCAGGCTGTCCTCAATCGTCACGTTGCTCAGGTAGAAGTCAGCGCCGCCACCGTAGACCGGGGCGTAGTTATCGGAGATGGTTGATGACCCGTCAATGAGAACGGTCGTTTTGTAGGTGGCGATGCCCCCGCCGAAGTAATCAGTCGAATTACCGGAGATGGTGCTGGTTGTGATCGTAACCTGCCCGCTCTCGTCGGCTACTACCCCGCCGCCGCCGTCATCGGCGTAATTATCGGTAATGTACGAGTAGTTGCGGATGGTCAGAGTGCCTCCCGCCTCGGTGGAAATGCCGCCGCCCAGCTCACCGGCATTATTCTCATAAACGCTGCTATGATCAATGATCGTTTCGCCTTCACTCTCTAAGCCGCCGCCGTCATCGTAGGCTGTGTTACCGGTGATGGTACTGTTCTGAATCAGAGCATAGCCACCACCGTAGATATAGAGTCCCCCGCCATCTTCTTCGGAGTAACCGCCACTGACAGTCGTATCATTGAGAATAAGTGAGCCGCTACCGGTGACGGCCATCACGCGGAAATGGGGTTGAATGCCGTTCCGTACAATCGTTGCCCCATTGCCCTCAATGGTGATCGCGCTGTCAATGAGAGGCAGCCCGTTATCGGAATAATAGGCATAGCCGCCATAGGCGGAATTGAGCGTGTAGGTACCGCCGGACAGGGTAATCGTATCGGCCCCGGCCCCGGCTATACACTCACCGGTTGAGGTGTAGAGCTGGCTGTCGTTGTTGGCGTTGATGATGGCTTCCGGTAATGAGCAGTAGCCGTCGTCGGCTATAACCACCGTGCCGCTGCTCACCGCGATGTTGGCGGCCAGCGCCGCCGGCGGTTGCATCAACCCCACCCCCAGCGACAGCAGCAACGCTGCCCCGGCCAGGGAAACGGCCGCTTTGCGTTCCAGTCGTCGTCGTTGCCCCCGACCCAACGCTATGAGGCGGCGCAGGTTGAGGGTAAAACGGCCGAACCAGCTTGATTGCTCCTGTAGCAAAAGGCTGGCGAGCCATGCCCGACGACGATCGTCTGCGGAGGTCTGGGTGTGGGAATCTTCGGTTTTCATGGATGAATCCTTATCGCGGCAAACACACATCGGCACATTTAGAGAGCCTGTGGAGAGTTTACCGCGTCTACCACATCACGCAATATGACTTTGGTACTAATCCGGCGTCTCACCCTCTGCATTTACCGCATCATGTAGGGGCAGGTCCCTGTACCTGCCCTCTGATTCTGGACGCAATGAAAGAGGCAACCGGGTCTCCCCGGCCACAAGGTTATCCTTGCATGTGGGATTGTATTGTCGGTTGGGGCAGGTCTCTGTACCCGCCCTCCTGTCAGGAGTCGCCGTGAAATGCGTGCGTAATTGCCGGGCAACCTCCGCCACGGCATCATCCGCATACGGCCGTTTCAGATGAAGCCGGGTCAGCAGGCCGTTCCCAACCCCCAGAAATGTGAGCGGGATATTGCCGGCCGGCATGGATGACGTGCGCGGAGTGAAATGGATGTGCAGGTGTCTCACCCCTTCGGCATACAATCCGAAATGAACCTTCTCAGGTTTCAGCGTCCGGTCCAGCGCCAGGTCGGTCAGTTGCATGACTGAACCGAGACCCGTCGCCTCGTCCGAGGTTAACTCATTCAGTCGCTCACAATGCCGCTTGAGGATGATAAACCCCTGGCCGGGGACAAGCGGCGGCCGGGAGCGGAGAACTACAAGCCAATGGTCGTCTTCGTAGACCACCCCGCCCGGTGGTGAGATTTTTCCGGTCACTGTGTCGCAGGAAACACAGCCGTTTACATACGTTGCTGTCATGATAATGAGAGGTACCCAGCACGTAGATTACCCGCGAACACCGGGTATTCCAATAAAAAAGCCCCGGCAGATCGCAATCTGCCGGGGCTTGTGGGTTAACTTAGCCTATTACTGACTGACAAGCATACTGGATACCGGTGTACCCAACACCAGGTAATCCACTGTGACCCAGCCGGTCTGGCCGTGTAACTCTGTCTGGACCCACTTGCCGCTGGAATCCGTTACACCGGTCAGGGGGATGGTCGTACACGACGCGAACTGGCCGATGATCTCGCTCAATGTCGAGGGAGTACGGCGCACGTTCAGGTTCGAGGGGCTGGTCACCACAGCGTTGTAACCGGTTGGGTACGACACGCCGAAGCAACCCGGCACGGTGGGGTTGTAACTACCGCCACCACCGCCGCCACCCGGATAGCCAACCGGTGTGGGTGTGGCATAGGGGGGCCGGACAGTCGGCGTGGGCGGATTATACGGCGGTCGGGTAGCGGTTGCCGTTGGTGGGCTGTAGGGAGGCTTGACCCCACCGCCACCGGGTACCTGGATGACATCCAGGCGGACCTTGGCCGGCCCGGTCACATCATAATAGTCCACACGGATGGTAGCCGGACCGCCATCGAACCAGTAGTTCACTTCCACCGGTTGCAACGTTGGCTTACTCCAGTTGCTCAGTACCTCAGTGCCGTTGATGAACAACCGCGCACCATCATCACTGCTCAACTTGAATTTGTACTGCCCGGCCGGATAGTTGCCGGTATGGGTCCAGCGTACCGAGAAGTGATCGGCCGGGATGCCGAACGCCGGTGAGCCTGTGCCCCAATCATTATTGATATAAGCATCGTCACGAACGAGGGCTGGGGTCCCGCTAACGGACTGGTTGGTGAAGTATTCAGCTTTCCAGTTCGGGTAAGCACCACCCGGATCGCCGCCGTTGCCGCCGCCGATGCTACCGGATCCACCGCTGCCCAAAGGGGTGATGTCCAGGGCAACGGCCGCCTGTCCGGTGCCTTCATAGTACTCAACCTTGACCTCATGGTTGCCGGCTGGGACGTAGACGTCCTTGGAAACCGTGTGGGTTGTGCTGGGGTACCACGAGTCGATGATCAGCTCATCATCCAGATATACCCGTGCACCATCGTCCACCGTCACGGCGAAACGATAGGATCCCGGAGAATAATAGGAGGTATTAGTCCAGACAACGGAAAAATAATCGTTGGGTATGGCGGATGCGGGCGAACCGTCCCACCAGTTGAAATCAATATCCGCGTCATTGCGGATCATGACCGGATGTTCAGACAGCGTCGGGTTGGCGTAATATTCACCGCGCCAGGTGCCGGTCTGCTGGGCTTCTGCCTGGTTGCTACCGATGGCAAGCACGACAGCAAATAAGGCCAGCCCGGCAATGAACAGGGCTAGAAAGCGAATGTTCTTAGTCATGTAAATATCCCCTTGTTGTGATGGCGCCCTGGCCCGATAGGTGGCGCCTAATGAATTATGAAGTGATCTTAACGGTTAGCCGGCGAATCGTCAATGTACCAGTGTTAACATTTTGGTGCGGATTAGTACGGTTTGAGCGCGCATGGTTATGTCAATATCACCTGACGAGCCTTAAATCCGATATAAAGCTATATAGATATAAAGCTATATACATGGAAACGTTCACTGCTAAGAGTGAGCAATTCGGAGGGAAGCACAATGGTTCGCTGGCTGTTTGCCATTTTTCTTATCCTGCACGGTCTTGTGCACCTGCTCTGGTTTGTCGTCCCGTGGAAGTTGACAACGGTTGAGGGATTACCTTACACAACCCGCATTTTAGGCGGCCGAATTGACGTCGGCGACAGTGGCATTCGCCTTGTCGGTTTGCTCTGGGTGGTCGCCATGCTGGCTTTCGTTGCGGGCGGCCTGGGGGTGATGTTTTCGGCCGTCTGGTGGCCCTGGGTTGTCGTGGGCGCGACCGTTTACTCGCTGCTTCTGTGCGTACTCGGCTGGCCCGACACGCGCTGGGCTATTCTTATCAACCTGGCGATTCTGGCGGTCGCCTGGTGGCGGCCGTTTTGAGATTCGTGTCTCTTACCGCCGGGGCATGATCTTCGCCTGACCCGTGATATCCTGTGTACAATCGGTAGAGTTACCATGCCTGCCGATCTGTTGCTGACCAAACTCTACCGGCCCGCCATTCCCGCGCGGCGGGTAACCCGGCCGTTTTTATACCGCCGCCTGGATGACGGGCTGGCCGCCGAGCGGCCGCTCACCCTTGTCTCCGCCCCGGCCGGTTCCGGCAAGACCTTTTGCATCAGTGAGTGGACCGCCGGGCTGGACCTGCCGGTCGCCTGGCTGTCGCTCGATCCGGCCGATGATGACCCCGGCCGGTTCTTCACCTACCTGCTGGCCGCGCTCCAGCAGGTGGACAGCCGGATTGGGCGCGAGGTGGACCGCATTTTGCGCGCCGGGCAGCTTCCCCCGCCGGATGTACTGACCACGGCCCTGGTTAACGACATCCTGGCCCATGAAAACGGCCGCTTCGTTCTGGTGCTCGATGACTTCCAGGTTATCCAGGACGAAGCCATTCTTCAGGTGGTGCGCACGCTGGTTGCCAACCCCCCGCCCCGCATGCACCTGGTTCTGCTGACCCGCGAGGAACCGTCGTTGCCGCTGGCCCGGCTGCGGGCCAACAACCGGCTGACCGAAATTCGTGGAGCCGATCTGCGCTTCTCGACCGAGGAAACGACCGATTTTCTCAACACTGTCATGGGACTCGACCTCGATCCAGATGATGTGGCCGCGCTGGCCGAGAAGAGCGAGGGGTGGATTGCCGGGCTGCAACTGGCCGGACTGTCCATCCGGGATCGGGCTGACGCCTCGGCGTTCATTGCCGGGCTAAGCGGCAGTCACCGCCACATCCTCAGCTACCTGACCGAGGAAGTGCTCAACCAACAGCCCCCGGAGATTGAACGCTTTCTGCTGCAAACCTCGATTCTGGACAAGCTGACCGGCGACCTTTGTGATGCAGTGATCGACGGGCAAAACGGCCGTTTACTAATAGAGCAGCTATACGAAGACAACCTCTTTCTTATCCCTCTGGATGACGAACGGCACTGGTACCGCTACCATCACCTGTTCGCCGGGCTGCTGCGCGACCGGCAGCAGGCGAACGCCGAAGAAACGGCCGACCTTCACCGCCGCGCCAGTCGCTGGTATGCCGATCATGGCCTCCCCGGCGACGCCATTGAGCACGCCATCCGGGCCGCCGACTACGAAACGGCCGTCGCCCTGATTGAAGTTCAGGGGATGGACATGCTCATGGCCTGGCATGCCCGGACCTTGCAGCGATGGCTACAGGCCATTCCCGATGAGTGGACCGCCCAAAGCCCGCGCATCAACCTGGTCTTCGCCTGGATGTACCCTATGAGCGGCCGTTTCCCGGAAGCTATCCCTACATTCAACGACTGGGTGAGCTGTTTGCCGGGCAAGACGGAACCGGCCATGATCCCGGGATGCAGGCGGAGTGGCTGGCGCTCCAGGCCACCCTGCTCCATGCCCAGGGACAACTGGACGAAGGACTGGCTGCGGCCGAAGCGGCGCTGGCGATTGTCCCCGAAGATGACGACTACGTGCGCAGTCTCATCTATAGTGAATTAGCCAATATCTACAAGAAGCGCAACGACGATGCGCGCACGGTCGAATACTACCATCTGCTGATGGCCCACTGTCGCGCTGCGGGGAGCCTGGTATCGGAACTGCTGGGGGTGGCCGGGCTGGGCCTCTACTATATGGAAAGGGGCCAACTACATAAGGCGTATGATCTGGCGCTGGAGGGGCTGGCGCTGGTGGAACGTGCCGGGGTCACCACCCATTGCCGCGGCCGTCATGGGCGAGGCCGGTGGTGCCCTGCTGGAGTGGGGCCGACTGGATGAAGCGCTGGCCCATCTGACCCATGCCGCCCAGGTCAGCATGCTCAGCGGCTACAGCGACTCTGATGTCTTCCTCTACCTCACCCGGTCACGTATTGCGGGGATGGCCGGTGATATTGAGGAGGCGGACCGCTGGTTGCAGGCGGCGCTGGATGTGGTCCAGACCTTTGCCCCGGTTGCCATCCGGGAAGAAGTCCTGACCCAACAGATCGGCGTGCTGTTGGCACAGGACCAGCCGGAAGCGGCCGAAGCGATTCTCTCCGCTGAAGGCTTCCGGTTTTTCGGCCGTCTCGTCGCCCCTGACTTTCCGGCGGAGCAAGGAATCGGCCGTCCGGTTGCCGAACTGTACCTCAGCGCCCTGCGTATCGTACTGTACCATGCCCGCACCGGGGGCTGGTCCCCGTTGTCCCAGGACGGTCTGGAATTGGCCGGGCGACTGCTGGCCGCTGCGCGGGAGAACCACACGGTTTCTACGATTCTGGAATCGCTGCTCATCCGTGCCCAACTGTGGGCTGTTCGTGGGGATTCGGCCGCCGCCGAAGCCGACATCCTGGCTGCGCTGCAGCAGGCCGAACCGGAAGGCTATGTGACCATCATCGTTGAAGCCGGTGAGCCGGTGGCCCGTCTGTTGGTTGGGTTGTGGCGTGAGGGGCGACTGGAGTCACTTTCGCCCGACTACATGGCCCGGCTGCGGGCTGCCTACCCGGCGCATCTGCGCTCCCTGTGGGACGAAACGGCCGGCGCACCACAGCCCCTGGTCGAGCCGCTCAGCGCCCGTGAGCTGGAGATCCTGCATCTGATTGGCGAGGGGTATAGCAATCAGGCCATTGCCGGGCAACTGGTCATCACCCTCCACACCGTCAAGAAGCACACCAGCAACATCTACGGCAAGCTGGGCGTCGGCAGCCGGACGCAGGCCGTAGCCCGTGCGCGGGAACTGGGTCTTATCTAGCACCGCTACCACTTTCGAGTAATCCTCCCTTCCCCAACCAAATACCACTTTCGCCTGCTGAACCGGGGGGCGTTCTTCCTTACTATAAGGTCATCAATCAAGATGACTTTTATTTTGTTAGGGAGAATCAAATGACCACCCATTCAATCACCCATTTACCGGCCGGTGCGCTAGATGAATCCTTCTCCGGCCAATGGAGCACGCTTTACCGGATTTCGGCCGTTGCCGTCGGCCTGGCCCTGCTTGTCATACCGATCAGCATCGGCGCGTACTTCCTCTGGCCGCCGCCGGAAACCGTTCTCGGCCACTTCGCCCAGTATCAGGAAAGCCGGCTGGCCGGTGCAGTGGGGATGGACCTGCTCTACCTGTTGCCCAACATCCTGCTCATCCCGACCTGGCTGGCGTTCTATGTGGCCCTGAAGCGGACCAACATTTCACTGATAGCACTGTCGGTCGTTTCCGGCTTGATCGCCACCATCATGCTCATCCCCACCCGCCCCATCGTGGAGATGGCCCGGCTGAGTGATCTCTATACCACTGGCACGGCCGCCCAGCAAACGGCCGCGCTGGGTGCAGGGGAAGCGCTACTGGCGATCTACGGCGGTACAGCCTACAACGTCCACTACATCCTCGGCAGTCTGGCCCTGATTGTCATATGTTATGTCATGTTGCAGAGTGACGTGTTCAGTCATCGCATTGCCTACGTGGGTCTGGCCGCCAACATCATCACCCTAGGCTTTTACATCCCGGTCGTGGGCGTCTACATTTCCATCTTTTCCGTGCTGTTCTACTTCGTCTGGTACGTCATGATGGCCCGGCGCTTCTGGCAGTTGGGCAACGTGGACGGCCGATAGGAACGGCAAAACGGCCGTCTGCCACACCTGTAGCGTGGGCTTTAGCCCGCGTTCCGCAATGACGAACAACGTGGCACGAATGACGAAACGTCCGTTGTCTGGTAGGGGGCAACCCCCTGTGGTTGCCCTCCATACCCGCAGGCTTTCCAGCCTGCGGGTCTATCGCGGGCTAAAGCCCACACTACGGGATGCCCACGCACAGATTGCATCAGGGCTCTCCACAGGTAAGGATTAACCAGGCTCCGCGTCCGCACTAATGAAGCAAGGAGTAGCTGATGCGCGTTAAATGGTTGATGATACTGGTGTCGATCCTGCTAACGGCCGTTTTGGTGGCCTGTGGATCCACATCCACCGCCCCGGAAGCAACGGCTACGACTGCCCCAACCGTAACCGCAATCGTGTCGCCCTCTCCAGAGCCAACCCCAACGCCATTACCCACACCGACACCAACACCGGTGGCAACACCCACACCCCTGCCCCGCCTCAACCCGCTGCCGATTGGCGCAACGGCCGACTGGACAGCCACCGATGATCTGACCGGCATAGACGGGACCGTGACCGTCAACGAGGACGGCACGCTAACGCTGGCCGGGTTTGTGTTCCTGGCCGCCGAAGCGCCCGGCGTGGATATCCGGTTGGGGGTGGATGGTGACTACAGCGACGAGGAGAGCGTATCGCTGCGCGATATTACCGGCAAGACCTATGAAGGACGGAGTCTAACCCTCACGCTGCCGGATGAAGCCTATGACGGCCGTCGCCTCAACTCAATTGGCGTGGTCTGTTATAACACCGGCGACGTATTCGACTCCGCGCAGTTTTCGGCCGAATAGAAAGCCTATACCCCGGCGTTGCTTAGATCGTAGAGCACGACCCGCATGCGCTCGACCAGCGAGTGATGGTCGGCGTCGAAATCAGTGACGGCCGTTTCCAGATGATCACGAAGCGATTCGTGGTTGCCGTCCGGATCATCCATGAAATTATCAATGTGCTGGTTGAGATCATCCAGTGCATCCTTCAGCGAATCCGAGACGTCCGTCTGAGCAATGGAGTCTTTCAGGTCTTTTAGTGAATCGGTTAGCTTGTCCATACGTCAACATCCTTCCTGTATTGAACTAAGAATAACTCTACAACAATCGGCTGTTGATAGCCAAGAGTTTTATGCTGGAATTAGGCGTTACAGCCAACTACATTGGGGAGGATCCGGCACCGGATCGGTAGTTAAAACCCTTATCTGACAGGACTCAAGAAGGGGTATGTAATTTACATACCCCTTTGTTTTTGACGCGGACTACGGCCGTTTACGGCAGCGGCTGCCCATTCACCAGTACTGACCCATCCAGTTGCACCAGCGCACCCTGTACCCGGCTGGGACCCTGCGAGGTAACTTCCGTGCCGGCTGTTCCTGTTATGTCAACCTGTGCCTGAGCCGAAAGGCGGATGTTGGTCCCTTCAATGACCACGTCACCCCCGGCCCGCAGCACAATGTCCCCGCTATCGGCCGAAATCGTGATTGTCCCGTTGTCGTCATTCATGACGATCCGGCTGGTCCCGTCCGAGCCTACAATCTCAATGCGGCTGCCGTCCGACTCGTCACTGAGCAGGATGCTCTGGCCGCCGGGGGTGGTAATCTCAATACACTCCGCACCGTGGGCATCGTCGAAGGTTACCATGTGACCGCTGTTGGTGCGGATGACCGATTGCCCGGCCAGTGCCGAAGGCGGCATGGCCCCCGGACTCCACAACCCACCCATGACCACCGGGTTGTCGGGGCTGCCTTCCAGGAACATCACCACCACTTCGTCACCCACTTCCGGCCGGAACAGGATGCCCTGGTTCAACCCGGCGCGTGGAGCCATCACCCGTGCCCACTCGATCCGATCCTCATCCAGCGTGGGAACCTTGACCTGCACGCGCCCTAGCGCCAGCGGGTCCAGATTATTAACGACAATACCGATATAGGGTCCGCTATGTTTCACAGTCGTTCACTCCTCCTGCCGGTTGGATACCGGTTCTCTGTACATCGGTGGTCAGGGCAAGGCGGCGATTGTCGTATCCAAATCCGGAATCGGCCGAACCAGCTCTTTCTGTTCCAGCGCACGGGCCAGCGTCAGCAAATGGCCGTCGCCCATGAATCCGGCGATGAATACCAGCCCGACCGGCTGTCCGTCCGCTTGCAGTCCCACGGGAATGCTGATGGCCGGGAACCCGGCGGCCGCGTATTGTTGGCCTTGCGGAAAAAAGAGAACATCAATGTTGTACCGGTCCAGTATCTTGTTGATAGCGGTTGAGGTGACGGCCTGATTGTGGGATACGGCCGTTTCGTAGTCTTCCTCGGACAGCGCATCATCCACTGCGCCGGTAATGGATCGCTGTCCGTATGGACAGCGATTGGCTAGGTCCTCAGCATTGGTTGCCGCCACCTCGGCCAGCGAGCCGACCGGTGCGTTCTCACCCAGCGCCGACAGGAACGCGTCCAGGTCCCGGCGGAACCATGCGGCAGAACGGCCACCAGATTCGTCCCCGGAATGTTGTCCACTTCGTTGGCGTCCACATACATCGCCTCAATATCGGCCTCGCCCAACGCTCCCATCACGGAGGCGGCCAGTTCGCCTTCGGGGCTGGACGCTTTCGCAGGATCTCCGCTACACCGACCCGCAGCTTGCCGATGGCCTCGGCCGTCAGGTAGCTCAGGAAGTCAGTCCCCACGATTTCCAGGGCGGCATGGGTCGCCGGGTCGTTGGGGTCCGGCCCGGCCATCACAGTCATCATCACCGCCAGGTCGGTCGCATTGCGTCCCATCGGACCGGGCACATCATGCGCCTCCATCAGGGGAATGATGCCGTCTCGACTGACAATGCCCCGACTGGTCTTAAGCCCGAACACGCCGTTGACAATGGCAGGCATGATAACGGAGCCTTGCGTCTCGGTGCCGACAGTGACGGCCGCAAAATTGGCGGCGGCGGCAACGGCCGATCGCTGCTGGAGCCCAGCGGGTCAAACGGCCCGTGGGGGTTCTGGGTCTGGCCGCCCAGCGTGCTAAAGCCGTTGGGCGTATTGGGATCGGTGTAGTTGGCGAACTCCGACAGGTTCGTCTTGCCCAGGACAATCGCCCCGGCCTCGCGCAGCCGGGCGGTCAGAAAGGCGTCGTGATCGGGCTGCCAGTTGCGCAAAGCAAAGACCCCGGCGGTCGTGGGCATATCGGCCGTAGCGATGTTGTCCTTCAGTAACACAGGGATGCCGTGCAGTGGGCCGCGCATCAGCCCGTTGGCCCGTTCATCGTCCAGCACAGCGGCCGTTGCCAACGCCTGCGGATTAAGCGTCATGATCGCGTTGAGCTTGCCGATGTCGTAGCGCCGGATGCGGTCCACGTAGTACGTGACCAGCTCCACGGAAGTCAGCTTCCTGGTTGTCATAAGTTCCTGCATGTCGGGGATGGTGGCCGTGGTCAGCACCGCGTCCAGCTCGGCCGCCCGTTCGGCCGAAAACCCGTCCAGCTCAGCCGTAAACGCACTCAGGTCGCGGGGAATCTTGCTGGTGTACGCCGGTTCGCCCAGGGAAATTGGTAATTCGGCCGTTCCGATTTTGGTGTTGCTTGCGGGCGGATTCTTGCGGTGACATACACTCCCTTCCTTATAATAATCAGGTGTTGTCGTTGACTATAACCCAGCAACAGGGCAAGGCAAAGGAGTTGGCGGACGAAGCTAGCGGGCCTGCAACCAATCTGTTCCTTTTCGCCTTGACTTCACCCTTCAATATGCTACTCTTCCTCCGGAAGGGGCAGTTCGTCAACATGATGTTGGCGGCTGCCTGTTTTGTTTTCGGTTAGTTTGGGGTGTTGATATCCCACAGTGCTCACCCATTGGAGTTAGTCAGATGATGCAGGTATTACGTCGGAAGCAGTCGATCCAGGCCACGCTTTTTGCCGCACTGGCCTTCCTTGTGTTCAGCTTGATGGTGCAGCCCACCCACGCCGCAGGTATTGTCGTCAACAGCGACGCCGACACGGTGGCTGATGACGGGGTTTGTACTTTGCGAGAGGCGATTACGGCCGCCAATACCGACACTGCTTCCGGGGTGACAACCGGCGAATGCACGGACCGGATCCGGCGGCGACAGCATCACCTTCGATGCTGATTACACCATCTCGCTGCTCGGCTCCCTACCCAATGTCACGACGGAAATGAGTATCACCGGTAACGGTGCGGCCAATACCATCATTGAAGCTTCCGACTGCAATCCGATCACCCTGCCGGGCGGCTGCATCCCGGCTGCCTACCGCGTCTTCAATGTTGACTCAACCGGCAACCTGACCCTGTATGACGTCACGGTGAGACATGGCAATTCGAGTGGGGACGGCGGCGGCATCTATACTGATCACGGAAGAACCACCATCATCAACAGCACTATCTCCGGGAACAGCTCCCCCAGTTATGCAGGCGGTGGCATCTACAGCAACACCGCCACAACCACTATCACTAACAGCACCATCTCTGGTAACAGTTCCAAAGTAGGGGGCGGCCTTTACAGCTACGGTGGCATAGCCACCATCACCAATAGCACCTTCTCCGGTAATTCGGCCACGGATTTTGGCGGCGGCATCTTAAGCTATTATGCCACAACCACCATCACCAACAGTACCCTGACCGGTAATTCGGCTGGATACGGCGGGGGTGGCCTCTACAACGAAGGGACGACCTCCGACATTGTCACGATCATTCGCAGCCTGATTAGCGGAAACACGGTTACAAACGGTCTGGGATATGAAATTTACAGGAATGGCGGCTCGGTTAATACGGATGCCACCAATGTTTTCAGCCACGACGGGCTGGCATCAAACGTGGCTTTCCGCGATTTCACCCCCGGCGCGAGCGACTTCAACGCCTCCAGTGACGCCAGCAACATCCCCCTGACCAGCATCCTCGACACCACCCTGGCCGACAACGGCGGCCCCACCCAGACCAACGCTCTGGTGGCGGGCAGCCCGGCCATCGACTTTGCTCCCTCGACCGCCTGCACCGGCAGCCCGGTGAATGACGTGGACCAGCGGGGCAAACCGCGTAACATTGATATTGCCGGTACAGGGGACGACAGCGGCACCAACGCCTGCGATGCGGGCGCGTATGAATACCAGGGCGCACAACTGACCATCGCCAAGGAGACCGACCCCGACGGCGGGACCGGCTTTCCCTTCAACGTGGTCGGCTTTACCACCACATGGGGCAGCCTCGGCAGCGCCGACGGCCAGTTCAGCGCCCCCCAGGGCGTGGCGGTGGACGGGTCAGGTAATGTCTACGTCATTGACTTACTCAACCAGCGCATCCAGAAGTTCGACAGCAGCGGCAACTACCTGCTCAAGTGGGGCAGCACCGGCACTGGCGACGGCCAGTTTTACTATCCCCAGAACATAGCGGTGGACAGCTCCGGCAATGTCTACGTCACCGACACCGGCAACGCCCGCATCCAGAAGTTCGACAGCAGCGGCACCTTCCTGCTCAAGTGGGGCAGCCCCGGCAGCGGCAACGGCCAGTTTAATAGTCCCGTCGGAATAGCGGTGGACAGTTCCGGCAATGTCTACGTCGCCGACACCAACAACCACCGCATCCAGAAGTTCGACAGCAGCGGTAACTACCTGCTCCAGTGGGGCAGCTTAGGTACCGGCGACGGAGAGTTTGACGCTCCCCGCGACGTGGCGGTGGACGGCTCCGGCAATGTCTACGTCGCCGAAAACGGCAACAACCGCGTCCAGAAGTTCGACAGCAGCGGCACCTTCCTGCTCAAGTGGGGCAGCCCCGGCAGCGGCGACGGCCAGTTTACCGGCCCCTACGGCGTGGCGGTGGACGGGTCCGGCAATGTCTACGTCGCCGACAACGGCAACGACCGCATCCAGAAATTCGACAGCAGCGGCACCTTCCTGCTCCAATGGGGCGGCAGCGGCAGCGGTGACGGCCAGTTCACCGGCCCCATCGGCATGGCAGTGGACGGGTCCGGCAATGTCTACGTCGGCGACAATGGCAACGACCGCGTCCAGAAATTCAGCCAATCCACCTTCTCCCTGGACGATGACGGCAGCGAACCCCTGATCGGCCTGCCGGCAGGGCCGCAGTGGATCACGGAAGATGTGCCCACAGGCTGGACGCTGGACAATATTGACTGCGGTGCAGCGACAGTGGAAACCATCACCGACGGCGTCATGGTGACGTTGGCGGCGGGTGATGATGAGACCTGTACCTTCACCAATACCGAACTGCTCCCCGCCACCCTGACCATCACCAAAGCCACCAATCCCCCCGGCGGGATGGGCTTCCCGTTCACCATTGACCCCGCCACGTATAGCTTCGACTCCAAACTGGGCAGTTACGGGACCGGCGACGGTCAGTTCCAGGGTCCGATAGATGTGGCGTTTGATGCGGCCGGCAATTTTTATGTGGCAGACTTCAACAATGCTCGCATACAGGAGTTCGATAGTAACGGAGCGTTCGTAACCAAATGGGGCAGCTATGGATCTGGAGACGGTCAGTTTAACAGCCCAAGTGGGATAGACGTTGACGTAGCCGGCAATATTTACGTCGCTGACCGCAATAACAACCGCATCCAGAAGTTCGACAGTGCGGGCAACTTCATCACTAAATGGGGAGCTAACGGTGGCGACGGCACTTCCGGCAGCGGGAACGGCGAGTTTAGCAGCCCGACCGATGTGGCCGTAGACCGGCAGGGCAATGTTTTCGTGGCCGACCTTGGCAATTCTCGTATTCAAAAGTTTGACAGCGACGGAACGTACCTGACCCAATGGGGGAGCACCGGTACCGGCAACAGCCAGTTTGTGCAAAACCGCAGCCTGGCGACGGATGCTAATGGAAATGTCTACGTAGTGGACCGCAATAACAACCGAATCCAGGTGTTTGACAATGACGGCAACTTCCTGATCACGTGGGGTACCGGAGGTGTCGGGGACGGTCAGTTGAACCTTCCTCAGGGGATTGCGGTTGATAGTGCCGGTAACATTTACGTCCTCGATAGCGGCAACTATCGCGTCCAGAAATTCACCAGCGGCGGCGCATTCCTGACCAAGTGGGGTTCCCAGGGTGCCGGTGACGGCCAGTTTGGTAGTGCTTTCGACCTGAGTGTAAATGCGGCCGGAGCAGTTTATGTGACTGACTTCACTAACAATCGCGTCCAGATCTTTACGCCGGACCTGACAACCACCCTCGACGACGGTCAGAGCGACAGCTTTGACCTGGATGCGGGCACCTATCGCGTCAGTGAGCTTTCTCCCGGCGGGTGGGTGGTTAGCGGAATCTCCTGCGACGGTGGAAGTCCGGCGTATGACACCTTCACCGCTGAACTGACATTGACATATTCCGATGATGTCACCTGCACCTATACAAATACCCAATGTCTGGTGGGTACTTTTGACAATGGTCTGGCCTGCGAACCGGCCCCGGCGGGGTCCTTTGTAGACCAACCGGGCGCTATCCAGCCCACCCTTTGCCCGGCTGGATACTACCAACCGGATAGGGGGCGGATTGAATGTATCGCCGCCGATCCCGGCTTCTATGTCCCGAACGAAGGGGCAGAGAGCCAGACGCCTTGCGATCCCGGGTATACGTCGGATGCAGCAGCCACAACATGCCGGCCGATTTCAGTGAGTTTCTGCCCGGCGCAGGATGCCAACGTCGGCACCCTGCTGACCGACGTCCTCGGCGCGGGACAGGGCAGCCCCACCCGTGCCCAGCGCACCCGCAAGGTCATTATCCCCAACTGGCAGAACGTGGATTCGCTCTACGGCCAACTGGCGGCGGTGGATGTCGGCTTCATGAAGTACGTCAGATTCCGGTACCCCAACGGCTCAAGGAACAGATCTATGCGCCGACCAGTCTGGCCTACCAATCCTGGGCTGTCTCCTGGTGGGGCAGCGACCTCACCCGTCCAAATACATCAAGGGTCAGTTCTTCTGGGGCAAGAAGGGCAACAAAGCCCACGGGCTTTCGTCCTCTGGCCGACCTACAACACCACCGACGACTACGCCAACGTGTTTGTCACCTTCGACGAGAGCTATGAGAACCATGTGTCCTGGGAACCCGGCTGGATTCCCACCCAGACGCAGACTATCACCATTCCCGAAACGCAGGCCGACGGCGCGGATGTGACGGTGCAGATGGCCCTGGTGGACGTCAACAAGGACGGCCGTCCGGTCATCGTCACCGTCGAGGCCGGTGGCGTCACGGTGCAGCGGGAGGTCATGGTGCCCAACAGCCGGGACTCGCTCAATCTGGAGGAGTTCCTGCTGGAGGACGTACCCGCCGGGACGGACGAGGTCACCATCACGCTGGAATCACCGGCCCTGAGTAACCAGTACCCGTTCGGCGGCGACAGTGCGGCCATCATCGGTGCGGCGGTCAACTTGCCTGTGAGGACCTTACGCCGATAACGAATTAGGTTTTACTTTGATATGGAGCTGCAACCCACTTTTGAAGTGGGTTGCAGCTTATAATCTTTGCCAGACCTGACAGGATTTGGAATCCTGTCAGGTCTTATTGATCAGGTATTTTTCTTGACATCCCTTTCAATATGCTACCCTTCCTCTCGGAAGAAGGGCAGTTCGTCAACATGATGTTGATGGCTGCCTATTTTTTTGCCCGTCAGTCGCGTTCAGTGCAGGCCGTCTATACATCGGAGACAAACCAAATGTCAAGTCAAAATCGCCGAGTAACTATCCTGGCTCTAATCGTTGTGCTACCCATGCTGATGGCAGGGTTGATATTCAGCCGGGCGCTGCCCGCTTTCGCCAGTTGCGGCGGCACCACGAATGTCGCTAATGAAACACAACTCAACGCTGCCATCACGGATTTCAATAGTTGCACGGCCAATACGTTCACCATCAACGTTACGGCCGATATCACGCTAACGGCAGATTTGACCACCATTAGCAACAGCGACAGCACGGCCGAATTGATCATCGAAGGCAACGGGCATACGCTGGATGGCGATGAGACGTTCAAAACGATCGTCGCTGACAGTTCGGGTGCTGCGCCGGTAACTGTAAGCGGGCTTACGGTGAGTGGTAGCAAGGAGTACGGCATCTCGGCCAACGTGCCAATCACAATCGAAGACTCCGTATTGGCCGGAAATAGTATCAACGGTCTGAATGCGTATGGAGGGGCAACAATTCGAGGGACCACCATTCGTACCAACGGTGTTAATGGTATTTTCGGGAGTAATCACGATATAACCATCACTGACAGCACAATCTCCAATAACAGAAGCATCGGTATAAACATATCCAGCATTTCACTGACAGTTATCAATTCAACCCTCAGCGATAATAACAGCTATGGCATCTTCACCAATCTGTCAACGGTGACGATCACTAACAGTGCAGTGGTCGCAACGATTATTACGGTCTGTATCTCAGCAACAGCTCCGATCTGACTTTAAAAAACAGCATTGTGGCCTTTAGCCAGGACGGCGATTGCCGGCTTTCTTCCTCGACAGCCGACATAGATTTTAGCCTGATCAGGGAAACCGGTTCAAATGCCTGCAATGCCACTGACGGCGTGGACGGCAATATCATTGGTCAGGATCCACTTCTCGGCGTGCTAACCGATAACGGCGGACCAACCCCAACGCAGGCTCTGCTGAGTCTGAGCAGTGGCCCCACCAACCCGGCCATTGATGCGGGCAGTAATGCCCTGGCAACCGGCCTCACCTATGATCAACGGGGAGCCGGTTATCCGCGCATCGTCAACGGCACTGTGGATATGGGTGCTTACGAGGTAGTCGCTCGATCACCTGTTCCTTCCCGGCCAACATCGCAAATGAATCCGAGCTTAATGATGCGATTGCCTGTTATAACGTCCTGACCACGGCCGGTGCGTATACCATCAATATCGACGCTGATTTCTCCCTGACCGGTCAAACGATCCCCATAGACAACGACGACGCAGCCATTAGTCTGACGATTGACGGTCAGGACAATACCATCAGCGGGCCGGATCTACTAGGTGTTCGACTCATTCGTATCATGCCCGATACGACGGTTACCATCAACGAGATTACGCTCACCGACGGCTATGCCGCAGATGTCGGTGGCGCTATTCTCAACGAAGGTGACCTGACTGTTAGTCTTGTGACGTTTCGTGACAATAAAGCCGTTAATGCCGGTGGTGCTATTGTCAATTTGGATGGCACACTCGGCGTGGTAAACAGCACATTTGACAGGAACTCGTCTGGAGAAGGTGGTGGCCTCTTTAGCAATTATGGCCATGTTTATGTAGAGGACAGCCTGTTTGTCGGCAATTTGGCTGATTACAATGGCGGTGGTATCGCGATTCTGTTATCCGAAGCCGCAGTTGCAAACACGACATTTAGCAGTAACGAAGCGCAAAATGCCAATGACAGTACTGGCGGCGGTATTGCGAGTAGCCTGTCAACATTATCAGTTGTAAACAGTACTTTCGTCAACAATTCCGCCACTTCCGGCGGCGGCATCACCACCGGCGCTCCGTTCTGTTTTACTGAAGACGTCGAGGTGCTTCTGGCCGACGGCAGTACGAAGCGCATTGCCGATCTGGAAGTCGGCGACCAACTCATCAGCTATGATTTTGAAGAAGACCGGCAGGTCGTGACGACTGTTGAAGCTACCCTGACACGGACCGTCAATGAGTATCTGCGCATCAACGGTCTGGAAGTAACGGCCGAACATCCCTTCGCGGTCGGCCCCGACCAGTGGGTGAAAGCCGGGCAACTACAGATTGGCGACCAGGTGTTGGGCAATGATGGTTTGACAACCATTACGAGCATTGAGACGGTTAATGAGGAAGTTGAGGTTTATAACATCACGGTCGATGGGCCACATAATTACTATGTGAGCGACGGCGCGGAAACGTATCTGGTACATAACAAGCAGACACCGCAAATAGGCGACGCAACCCTGGAAAATACCATTATTACCAATAGCACCGGCGGCGATTGTTATGAGTTTGGAGGTTCGTTCCTGTCGGTTGGGGGCACCAACCTGATTGATGATACGACCGGGCCGTGCAGCAGTATTCGCAGCGGCGCGGTAACCAATCTGGACCTCACACTGGCGGATAACGGCGGACTGACGTTTACACATGCCCTGCTGGCCGGCAGCAACGGCATCGACACCGGCAGCAATGCCCAGGCTCAGGGAATAAGCGGTCCGTTGACCACTGACCAGCGTGGGCCAGGTTTTGATCGCATCACCAATGGAACCGTAGACATCGGCGCGTTTGAGTTTGAAGGTGCCTCCTTGACCATCGCCAAGGAGACCAACCCCGAGGGCGGGACCGGCGTCCCCTTCAACGTAGTTAGTTTTGTCACCGCATGGGGTAGCTACGGCACCGGCGACGGCCAGCTTTCCTTCCCCAGTGGCGTGACGGTAGCCGGGTCGGGTAATGTCTACGTCGCTGACAGTAACAACAGCCGCATACAAATCTTCGACAGCGCGGGCAACTACCTGTTCCAGTGGGGCAGCTTCGGCACCGGCGACGGCCAGTTTAACACCCCTATCGGTGTGGCGGTGGACGGGGCGGGTAATGTCTACGTTGCCGACTCCAATAACCACCGCATCCAGAAGTTCGACAGCAATGGGAACTACCTTTTGCAGTGGGGCAGCTCCGGCAGCGGTAACAGCCAGTTTTCCCTTCCCTTCGGCGTGGCGGTGGACAGCTCTGGTAATGTCTATGTCGCCGACTCCGCCAACAACCGCATCCAGAAATTCGACAGCAGCGGCACCTACCTGCTCCAGTGGGGCAGCAGCGGCAGCGGTGACGGCCAGTTAAAGGCCCCCTATGGCGTAGCGGTGGATGGCTCCGGCAATGTCTACGTCGCCGACTCCGCCAACAACCGCATCCAGAAATTCGACAGTGCGGGTAACTTCATTACCAAATGGGGCAGCAGCGGCAGCGGGGATGGGGAGTTTAACGCCCCCCTCGGCATAGCGGTGGATGGGTCGGGCAGTGTCTATGTCGCCGATACCATCAACAGCCGTATCCAGAAGTTCGACAGTGCAGGTACCTTCATTACCAAATGGGGGGCCAACGGGGGCGATGGCACGTCCGGCCAGTTTAGTCGCCCCTTCGACGTGGCAGTGGACGGGTCGGGCAATATTTATATCGCTGACCGGAGCAACTTCCGCATCCAGAAATTCAGCCTGGCATCCTTCTCCCTGGACGATGACGGCAGCGAACCCCTGACCGGCCTGTCGGCGGGGCCGCAGTGGGTCTCCGAATATCTTCCCGATGGCTGGACGCTGGATGACATTGACTGTGGCGCAGCGTCGGTGGCAGCCACCACCAACGGCGTCAAGGTGACGCTGGCTGCGGGTGATGATGTCACCTGTACGTTTACCAATACCGGGCCGCCCTCGTTGACCATCACCAAGGAGACCAGTCCCGACGGCGGGACCGGCTTCCCCTTCACCATCGACCCCGGTACCTACAACTTTGACTTCAAATGGGGGGCTAATGGCGGCGATGGCACATACGGCAGCGGCAACGGCGAGTTCGGTTTCCCGGCTGGCGTTGCTCTCGACGCCAACGGCAACGTCTATGTCGCCGATAGCGATAATGACCGCATCCAGAAGTTTGACAGCAATGGCGTCTATCTGACTCAATGGGGCAGCTCCGGCAATGGAGACGGCCAGCTTGATTACCCAACCAGCATAGAGGTCGACGACGACGGCAATGTCTATGTTGTCGATACCGGTAACAACCGCATCCAGAAGTTTGACAACAATGGCAGCTATCTGACTCAATGGGGAACCTACGGCTCCGGCGATGGTCAGCTCGCTTCCCCGTATGGCATTGGTGTCGACACTGATGGTAACGTCTATGTCGTCGATTTCGGTAACGAACGCGTCCAGAAGTTCAACAGCAATGGCGGCTATCTGACTCAATGGGGAATCCACGGCAGCAACGACAGCGAGTTCTATTACCCGCGCGACGTGGCTATCGACGACGCAGGGAACGTCTATGTCGTCGATAGTGATAACAACCGCATCCAGAAGTTCGACAGCAGCGGAAACTTCCTGCTGATGTGGGGCTGGGGTGTTCAAGACGGATCAGCCACCTTCCAAATCTGCAGCGGTAGCTGCCAGATCGGCACAAACGGCCCAGGCGACGGTCAGTTCAATTACCCATACGGCGTGACCACCGACGCCGCGGGCAACGTCTATATCACCGACACCTTTGGCAGCCGCGTCCAGAAGTTCGACAGCAGTGGCAACTACCTTGCTCAATGGGGCACTTATGGCAGCGGCAACGGTCAGTTCATTAGCCCGCAGGGCGTGGACATCGACGACGCCGGCAAAGTCTATGTCGCCGATACGGATAACAACCGCATCCAGGTCTTCACACCCGGGTTGTCGGCCATACTTGACGACGGCCAAAGTGACAGCTTCAATCTAACCCCCGGCAGCTTTCTGGTCAGCGAGCTGATCCCCTACGGCTGGACATTGGATAACATCGACTGCGACGGTGGCAACCCGGACTACGGTGACAGCAGCGTCGGCCTGACGCTGGCGGCGGGTGATGATGTGACCTGCACGTTTACCAATACCGGGCCGCCTTCCCTGACCATCGCCAAAGAGACCGACCCCGATGGTGGGACCGGTTTCCCCTTCAATGTGGTCGGCTTTGTCACTACATGGGGCAGTACCGGTGCCGGCGACGGCCAGTTTAACGGCCCCTACGGCGTGGCGGTGGATGGGTCGGGCAATGTCTACGTCGCCGACGTTGGCAACAACCGCATCCAGAAATTCGACAGCGCGGGCAACCTCCTGCTCCAGTGGGGCAGCGCCGGCACCGGCGACGGCCAGTTTTCCACTCCTTACGGCGTGGCGGTGGATGGGTCGGGCAATGTCTATGTGGCTGACAGCAGCAGTAACCGCATCCAGAAGTTCGACAGCACGGGCAACTACCTGCTCCAGTGGGGCAGCGCCGGCACCGGCGACGGCCAGTTTTCCACTCCTTACGGCGTGGCGGTGGATGGGTCGGGCAATGTCTATGTCGCTGACTTGATAAACAACCGTATCCAGAAGTTCGACAGCGCGGGCACCTTCATCACCAAGTGGGGGCCAACGGGGGGATGGCACGTCCGGCTCCGGCGACGGCCAGTTTTCCACTCCTTACGGCGTAGCAGTGGACGGGTCGGGCAATGTCTACGTCGCCGACACCAACAACAACCGCATCCAGAAATTCGACAGCGCGGGCACCTTTATCACCAAGTGGGGGGCCAACGGGGGCGATGGCACGTCCGGCTCCGGCGACGGCCAGTTTAAGGGCCCCTACGGTGTTGCGGTGGACGGATCGGGCAATGTCTATGTCGCCGACTTGATAAACAACCGCATCCAGAAATTCGACAGCACGGGCACCTACCTGCTCCAGTGGGGCAGTAACGGCACCGGCAACGGCCAGTTTGACTCCCCCATCGGCGTGGCGGTGGATGGGTCGGGCAATGTCTACGTGGCCGACTCGGTAAACAACCGTATCCAAAAGTTCAGCCAATCCGCCTTCTCCCTGGACGATGACGGCAGCGAGCCCCTGACCGGCCTGGCGGCGGGACCGCAGTGGGTTTCGGAAGATGTTCCCACGGGCTGGACGCTGGATGACATTGACTGCGGCGGGGCTACGACGGAGACCACCAGCGACGGTGTCATGGTAACACTGGCGACAGGCGATGATGTGACCTGCACCTTCACCAACCTCCAGGATGCACCGGCCAGTTTCTGCCCGGCCAACGACGCCAATGTGGGCTATTTGCTGACCGATGTTCTCGGCGCGGGACAGGGCAGCCCGACCCGTGCCCAGCGCACCCGCAAGGTCGTTATCCCCAACTGGCAAGACGTGGATTCGCTCTATGGGCAACTGGCGGCGGTGGACGTCGGTGTGATGAAATACGTCCGCTTCCGCTACCCCAACGGCACGAAGGAGCAGATCAAGCCCCCAACCAGCCTGGCTTACCAACCGTGGGCCGTCTCCTGGTGGGGCAGCGACCTGACGCCTTCCAGATACATCAAGGGGCAGTTCTTCTGGGGCAAGAAGGGCAACAAAGCGCCACGGGCCTTCGTCCTCTGGCCGACGTATAACACCACTGAGGAGTACGCGGATGTCCTCATGGTGTTTGATGAGACTACGAAAACCATGTGTCCTGGGAACCCGGCTGGATTCCCGCCCAGACGCAGACCGTCGCCATTCCCAAAACGCAGGCCGACGGCGCAGACGTGACAGTCCAGATGGCCCTGGTGGACGTCAACAAGGACTACCGTCCGATCATCGTGACGGTCGAGGCCGGTGGCGTCAGTGTGCAGCGGGAGGTGATGGTGGCAACAGCCGGGACTCGCTCAATCTGGAGGAGTTCCTGCTGGAGGACGTACCCGCCGGGACGGACGAGGTCACTATCATGCTGGAATCACCGGCTCTGAGCGGTCAGTACCCGTTCGGCGGCGACAGCGCGGCCATCATCGGTGCGGCGGTCAACTATGGGTGCGCAGTGCCCTAATATGGCGTAGACTCGACTATTAGTCCTGTCAGTAGCTGAATTCAATTGAAAACCGGGTAAGCAACAACCCGAACATCGGTGACCTGGGCCGTTGTCACGGTTCCTTCGTGGTATCCATGACATATGTCATGGGGGACCGGGATAAAACATGACCTGCGTCACAGGTGCACAAACTGCCCTCTGCTATACTAGCTGTGACCATGATCACCGTGCCCAACGACTATATGCGATGGCTGAGAGTCGGCGCAGTCATCTGGAGCGGTTACTTTCTCCTGCTCATGATGGCGGACCGGTTTCTGGTTGCTCCAGAGAAGCTGCCGGATCTCTACTGGTTTTATTTCGGCTCCTCGATCGCGTTACTTCTCCTGCTGGCATTCTTTCCCGGCCTTCCGGACAAGTTGGGAGATGCTTTCCCCATTCCAATTTTACTGATTATGGGCCTTGTGCCGTTCGTCGCCGTTACGCTGGTTATGCCGCAGTTGGGCATCGATCCATGGTTCACGGTCCGTGGCGCATCCGCTGTTTACATTCGATATTGGCCGCCTGAATTTCTAGTCACCCTTCTACTTGCTTACAGATACCGCATGGTCTATGTGGTGCTCTACGTCTTGTTCTTTACGGTCGCCAACACCATTGCTTCCGCACGCATGTATCCGACCGAGATCCTGTCGTCGCCCAGCTTTCTGGCGATTATTATCGCCCTGATCAGCCTCTCACTCGCCTGGATCATCAACCAAACCTTTCAAAAGTTGCGCCTGCAGCAAGAGGCGCTGGAACGCGCCAACGAAGAACTCCTTGAAGCTGCCAACACGGTAGAAGAGCTGGCGATCAGCAGAGAACGCGTGCGCATTGCCCGCGACCTCCACGACACAATGGCTCATTCGCTAAGTGGTCTCAGCGTCCAGTTGGAAACGGTGGAAGGGTATTGGGATGTAGACGAACAACTGGCCCGGCAGCACCTTCAATCTGCGCAAGCGGCCGTACGCGATGGTCTAAAGGAAACACGCCGCGCCATGAAGGCCTTGCGGGCCAGCCCGCTGGATGAGTTGGGCCTCGTTTTGGCGTTGCGACAGTTGGCGGAGACAACGGCCGAACGCGCGGACCTACAGCTTTCGGTGCAGTTACCGAAACACCCGCCCCATCTGGACAAGGAAACGGAGCAAGTCATTTTTCGTGTGGCCCAGGAAGCAACCAACAACATCATTCAACATGCCGATGCCGACCACATGGAAATTCAGCTTGTGGTGAACAATGGACAGATCCGGTTCAACGTTTGTGATGACGGAACGGGGTTTGAGCTGAACAACAACATGCAGAACGGCCACTACGGAATAGCCGGAATGAGGGAGCGTGCCGCGCTTGCCGGCGGCGCACTGACGGTCAATACCGGAAAAGGTCAGGGTACATCTATTTACCTTGATCTGCCTGCCCAGGCGAGGCCATCTGGCTCATGAGAGTATTAATCTGTGACGACCAGGCGATCATTCGTGAGGGGATAGAGCTGCTGCTCCGCCTTGAGAGTGACATTGAGGTTGTAGGGACAGCCACCAATGGATACGAGGGGGTTCGACTGGCGGAGCAGCACCGACCGGATCTGGTCCTGATGGATCTCAAGATGCCGGAAATGAACGGCATAGAAGCCACGCGCCGGATAAGTCAACAGTTTCCTGAGATAAAAGTATTGGTCTTGACCACGTTTGACGAGGACGAGTGGCTGTTTGACGCGTTGCGGGCGGGTGCAGCAGGCTATTTGCTGAAGGATACGCCCCGCGCCGATCTGGTCAAGGCCATTCGCGGGACGGTGGCCGGTAAAACCTACATGGACCCAATGGTTGCCGGGCGACTCGTCGAACAGATTGTCGATCAATCCATCCAACCGCCCACACAGATTACCGATAAGCTCACGGAGCGAGAAATCGTGGTTTTGCAGCTCCTAGCCGCCGGCCACAGCAACCAGGAGATTGCCGGGCAGTTGCACGTCTCTAAAGGCACGGTACGTAATCACATCAGCGCCATCTTCAGAAAGCTGGAAGTCAACGATCGCACCCAGGCCGCGCTGATCGCAATCCGACACGGCTTGGCGACCTGAAGCCTCGCATGGGGCAGAGACCTCATCCCAGGGGGTCTGACCAGTTTGGGACTATACAAAACAATGTTGCGCCGCTGGAGGCGCAGAGGAGTTATCATGTCAAAATTATTCAAGTGGACGCTGCCGATTCTGGGGCTGGCAGCGGTACTTTTTCTCGCCCTGAGTATTGAAATCCAATCTGCGCGGGCCGCCGGCATTGTCGTTAATGGCAACGGTGATACGGTCGCCGGTGACAGCGCGGCGATGATTGGCGCGGCGGTCAACTACGCCTGCGGGGATCTGATTCCCGCACCCTAATTTTGTCCAGTTAGCTAATTACTTTATCTCGAACACGAACCTTTGAGGAGGGAGTGTAAACTGATGAATCGCATACCAATTATATTGAAAGGGGCTTCGCTTGCCCTGGGCCTTGTGGCCGTATTCGTATTGAGCATATTGGCGCTGTTCGTGGGTCCTGTCAGTGCCCAGACCAATCCTTCCCTGACCATCGCCAAGGAGACCGACCCCG
>JAWKOY010000043.1:0-40455 GCA_041390945.1 Chloroflexota bacterium | reverse complement strand
ATCCACAAGACGTCGTAAAGTCAAGCGGTACATCAAGGTTTTGTGGGTGCTTAGGGAGTCCTGGTCGGCCCGGATCAGGCGCACCCAGGGTGTCCTTTTGCCTGAGCCACCTATTAAGGCTACCATAGAGTTGCTCAGCTAATTCAAGAGGTTGGTCAATCAATTCGCATGAACAAATACGTTATTACCCTCGAATACTGCGTCCCCTGAAACTACTGGCAACGAGCTGCCCGTGTGGCAGACGACATCCTCGGCAACTATCAGCATCTCATAGAGAGCTTCACATTCATCACCGGCAGCAAAGGCGTCTTCGAATTCAAGGTAGACGGTGAATTGCTGTATTCCAAGAAAGCCCTTGGTCGCCATGCTGAGCCCGGTGAAGTTCTGGCAATCTTCCGGGAACTGGTGGGGCCGGACGCGCCGGTCTATCCGCAATCCTGAGCACAAGGCTGGATCGACGGTATATCTGCTAATTAACGGATTCCAGAAACTCCAGAATCAGGCGGTTGAAAATCTCAGCCTGGTCAATCGGGGTCGCGTGCCCCGAATCAGCAACAACTTCCAGGCGGGCATTCGGCATCATGTCTGTATACATGCGCTTGGCCTCTAGCGGCAGATAGTCACGGTCACCGGAAACAACCAGCACCGGACACCGGATATTACCGACATCGGGTAAGACACTCCACCCGATACAGGCTTCCATTGCCGCCATATAAGCCGCCTTGTCATTCGCGGCCCATTGTGTGACCAGCATCTCGCGGAATGGCTCCTGCTCCGGTTTGGGGAACAGCTTGCGGGAGAGAAACTCTCCGGTTCGGCGCGGCTGCGCCAGCCGGGCTAACCACAGTCGTTGCTGCGCCTGTAGATGCTGACCCAATGTGCGCGGCACCAGGTCCGGTGTGCTATTTACCACCACGAGGCTGCGAACAATCTCCGGCCGATCCACAGCCATCTGAAACCCGATCATACCGCCCATTGACAAACCGATGACGTGCACGGCATCCAGGTCCAGACGCTTCAGCAGGGCCAGCACATCGGCCGACATCATTGTCATCGTATAGGGTCCCGGCGGCTTGGGTGACATGCCGTGTCCGCGCACGTCCGGGACGATTACCCGGTACGACTTCGACAATATCGGCAATTGCAGTTGCCAATCGGCCGCCTGCGACCCAAGACCGTGCAGCATAAGGACCGGCTCGCCCTGCCCTTCATCCAGATAATGGAGGTCGACCGGCTTACCCGTCTGCACCCTAGGGCTCCATCAAATTACTGTGGACAATCACCGTGGCCGGGAACCGCTCAATGATCCAGCCAGCCAGCGTCCCAATCGCCTGATGAACACCGGCCGTCGGTCGTGGGAAACCGACATCGTGCATCTCAACGATCATGTCACCCGACGCACGTTCACGAACAGCCAGACCAATATGTTGTCTGAGCGGTTCCTCGTTGACGAAAACCTCCACCAACAGCTTCCCGTCATGGAGCGACCGGTACGCTTCCAGAAATTTCACCGTCGCTGATTCGGTCTCAATATAGGCCGGCTCAAATTGCTCGGCTATTTCATCTATTCCAACGGGAGAGCGCAAGACAACATGGGGCATGGGTTGCTCCTTGGGAATGGGGAATGTTTTTTCGACTGGTACGTCGTTCCGCTGCCACCGGAAGTAATAACAACGACGGCCTTCCTGCAACGCCACCTGCTCGTACTTGGTGCCTACCCGGTCGGCCGCGTCATGACTATACGATGTGGTGCGCCGGCTTGTGAAATACGGTGTTTGCTCCAAATATAGATCAATGGCACCGGCATAATCAGCATGATCCGTGCTGATACCCAATAGCCCCCCAACAGGCATGCGGGATGCAAGCAAGGTCAAAAGCTTATCGTTAATCAATCGCCGGTCGGAGTGGGCTTTCTTGGGCCAGGGGTCAGGATAGTTAATGTATACCTCGCTCAGGCTGTTTGGAGAGCACGATAAGGTAAGCACAGCCTGGGCCGTCGCATAGAAGCAGGCGCACATTGTTTAGGTCAGCACGCTGAATTTTGCGGGCGGCATTGCGCAGCGACGGCAAAGAGATCTCTATCCCCAGAATATTGGCTTCCGGCATCTGCTGCGCCAGACGGGATAAAAATTGGCCGCTGCCAAAGCCTATCTCCATCAACAAGGGGGCCTCGCGGCCAAACTCGGCCGTCCAGTCCGTCGGCCATGCGAGTTGTTCAATCGAATACCAATCCAGATCAGGCATCAGCCGATTATATGGTGCCCAAGATGAGCAGCCAATGTAAGGCTTGCACCCAGGCTACTGATCCGACACAATTGTCAACAACACGTCCATCAAGCAGTCCAAACCATCATGACAAAACAGACCATTCGAATTGTGGGTGTCCCCATGGACCTGGGTCAGAACCGGCGCGGGGTAGATATGGGACCAAGCGCCGTGCGCTACGCCAATGTGAAGTCCCGCCTGGAACGGCTAGGGCACACTGTTTACGATGAGGGCAACGTCCCCGTCCCAAACCCTGAAGAACATGTGGCCGAAGGAACCGGTCGCCGCCAGCGGGCCGTGACAACCGTTTGCCAAACGTTATATGAGATAACTTCCCCCTGGATTATTGATAGAGAATTTGCTCTAATCTTGGGTGGGGATCATAGCATCAGCATTGGGTCCGTAGCTGCGGCTGCTCGTCCTGAGCCAATTGGACTCATCTGGATTGATGCTCATAGCGATTTCAATACACCGCAGACATCCCCAACCGGCAACATTCACGGTATGCCGGTCAGCATCCTTACCGGGGATGGCCCGGATGCATTGATTAACATCGGGTATGACGGAGCCAAGTTGCAACCATCGCAGGTCGTTCAGATCGGTATTCGCAATCTGGACGAGCCGGAACGGGAGCGTCTGGTAGAAAAAGGCGTAAATGTATTTACGATGCGCCATGTTGATGAACTGGGCATGGCGGTCGTTGCCCGGCAGGCGCTAGACCGTTTGCGCCACCTCCCCCGAATTCACGTCAGCCTGGATATGGACAGCCTCGATCCGTCGGAAGCGCCCGGCGTCGGAACGCCGGTTCCCGGTGGGCTAACCTACCGTGAAGCCCATTTGCTGATGGAAATCCTGGGCGACAGTCAACGAGTCCAATCGCTGGACATCGTCGAGATTAATCCAATCCTGGATGACATGAACAAGACTTCGGAACTGGCGGTTGAATTGGCTAGTTCCCTGCTTGGCAAGCGCATACTCTAAAGGAGTACGGAAACTAAATGGCAGCAGTTATGCGCGGCCTGGAGGCCGAGAGCTATGATCGATCCTATAGCGATAGTGATCTGGTCAAACGTATTGTCAGCTACTTCACGCCGCATAAGTCCAAAACAATCATCGTCATTATTGCGATTTTCCTGATGGCGGTGGCCGGGGCGGCCCTCCCTCTGGTCATTTCACGAGGGCTGGAAGTCAACTCATCCGATGCCACAACAACCGGTACTATGCTCGTACTCCTCGTCCTGTTCATCGGAGTCGCCATATGGGGCCTCAATTGGATTCTGGCGCAGCCTGACGGCCGAAGTGATCGCTGATGTCGTCCTGGCTATGCGCACCGATGCTTTCTCGGCGGCCGTAGAACAGGATATGTCATTCTATGACGAATTCAACACCGGCCGGATCGTTAGTCGTATCACCAGCGATACCCAGGAGTTTGGCGAAGTCGTCACCATCAGTACCGATGTGATCAACCAACTGGTTGTCGCCGGAATTCTGATTGTCATCCTCTTTGGGATCAATGTAAGACTGACTTTGCTGGTGCTGGCAATGGCTCCGATTGTTATGGTGGTGGCTTTGAGTTTTCGGCATCTGGCCCGTCAGGTAACACAGCAAAGTTCTCGTGGCCTGGCCGAGGTGAACAAGGCGATCCAGGAGGCAGTTTCCGGTGTGCGGGTTGCCAAGAATTTCCGGCAGGAGGCGGCCATCTACCAGGAATTCCTGAGCGTCAACCAGCAAGCATACGAGATCAATGTCCGCAAGGCGTTTGTCATCGCTAATATCTTCCCTGTCCTCAACGCACTAGCCGGTTTCGGAACAGCTACCCTCGTTTACTTTGGCGGACGCAGTGCCATAGCCGGAGCAATCTCCATCGCATCGTGGTACCTGTTTGTCACTACTGTTGATCGCTTCTGGTTCCCCGTGACCAACCTCTCCGCATTCTGGAGCCAGTTTCAAGCCGGACTTGCCGCCACTGAACGTATCTTTGCCCTGATTGATGCAGAACCTAGCGTAATCCAGACCGACAATATCCCTGCTCCCCAGTTAACGGGCGACGTCAAATTCGAGAATGTGGATTTCCGCTACTCGGAGCAAGAGCAGGTGCTAAACGATTTCTGCCTTCACATTGAACCGGGAGAAAGCATAGCCCTCGTCGGTCATACGGGCGCAGGCAAGTCCAGTATCATCAAACTTGTTGCCCGCTTCTACGAGTTCCAGGACGGCCAAATCCTGGTTGATGATCAGGATATCCGTACCTTCGATCTCTCTACATATCGTATACAGATTGGCATGGTCTCCCAGATACCCTTCCTGTTTGCCGGAACAGTAGCCGATAACATTCGCTACGGCCGAATCCGGAAACAACAGATGAGGAAATCGAGGCAATGGCCTGCAAGATTGGCGAAGGTGAATGGCTGGATACACTACCGAACGGTATTCACAGTGAGGTTGGCGAGCGTGGAAGCCGATTATCCATGGGGCAACGACAATTGGTAGCCCTGACGCGGGTACTGGTGCAATCACCACGCATCTTCATTCTTGACGAGGCTACCGCCAGCGTTGACCCGTTCACCGAGACACAGATTCAGGAGGCGCTGAATCTGATCATGGCTAACAGTTCATCCATTATCATCGCCCATCGCTTATCTACAGTGAGATCGGCCGATCGGATTGTCCTGGAAAGAGGGCATATCATCGAAGAAGGCAGCCACGAATCATTAATGGTCGCCGGCGGCCACTACGCCGAACTGTACAGATACCTACTTCCGGCATCAGTCGCCTCATTATCAAGTTAGCTAAAAGCGGGTGAAGAAGCCGAATGTTACGGAGCAGGTTCGTTAACTATCAGGAAGTCCCAGGCAACCCACCCCTGCACGCCGCTCTCCGCCTGCACTTGCTGCCACAAGAACTCGTCGGCCGTTTCCTGACCGTCCAGCAACGTCACAACTGAGCCATCCAGCAGCCATTCAAGCTGCTCAGACGTTGTACTCGGTGCCGAACGGAGCCAGACGCCAACCCCACTGCTGACAGTTGCGGTTGTTGGCCCAGCCGGTTCCGTTGGAGCCGGTGTCTCCGTAGCACCAATAGTCGCGGTGGGTGGGGGGTCGGTGGGTAGTGCCGGGGCAATGGTCGCCACAGCAGGGTTTGCCAGAACCGGTGTGGCTGCGGAGGTAGGCGCGATTTCAACTGCCGGGGTCGGCAGGACCGGGACGCCTGGTTCAGCTTCGGCAGTGGTCTCACCGCGGGGTACAATAAGGAAAGCGCCTAGAAAGATTAGCCCGATGATGAATGAAGCTCCCGCAGCCAGGAGCTGAGCCTGCGACGTCCGTTTTGCCTCGACAAGGCCAACGTCATATGGTTGCTTGCTGATGCTGGACCGAACACTCAAGGCACGCCATAGCAAGATTAGTGCTATAACAAGAGCCAGCCCGGCCAATACCAACAGTACAATACTAAGCGCAGATGCTACCACAGTGCTTCCGATTACTCCGCCTGGTTCATTAACCAATGCGGTTATACTGTATCAGTCAGGGAATTTCGTGCAACCGTGGCCTTGGCCTCTTGCCATAAGGCTTCGAGTTCGTTAATGTCAAGATCGGCCAGGCTCAGATTGCGCTCGGCTGCCAACTGCTCTACCACGCGAAACCGACCGGAAAACCGGATATTTGCTTCCCGCAGGGCGCTTTCTGCGTCGATGTGGTACCAACGGGCCAAATTCGTCACGGCAAAAAGCAGGTCGCCGATTTCAGCCATTTGCTCTTCGGCCGAATTGGCTGTTTGGACTTCTTCAATTTCCTCGGCAATCTTGGCGTAAACGCCATCAACGTCCGGCCAATCAAATCCCACTTTCGCCACCTTACTCTGAATCTTCTCCGACCGGGCTAACGCGGGTAAGACCAAGGGGACGTTGTCCAGGATTGAAGCGGGTGTATCCCCCTGATCCGCCTTCTCTTGCTGTTTGAGCTTTTCCCAATTGAGAAGCACCTGGGCTGTGTCGCTCACTTCCCAATCGCCCCAGACATGCGGGTGACGGCGCTTGAGCTTGGCTTCAATGCCGGCGATAACGTCCGTTAGGGTAAATTCCTCAGCCTCCGCAGCCATCTGGGCCTGCATGACAATGTGGTACATCAAGTCACCCAGTTCCTCGCGAAGGTTCACAATGTCTTCCGCATCAAGGGCGGCTATCACTTCATAAGCCTCTTCCAGGAACCCCTCGCGCATACTTTGGGGGGTTTGCTCCTGATCCCACGGACAACCGTTCGGGCTGCGAAGAATGGCAACCGTCTCCGCCAATGTCGGCAAACCGGCCTTTACCGGGAGTGTCGGAATGTACAACGATGTGAGATGGTCAATCTGCTCGCTGCGATCAAACTCGTACAGACTGACACTTTCGACTATCTCATCAGCCTGTCCGGCATGATGGACCAGAGCCACCTGATGATCCGGTGGGTAGATGGACACCAGTGACAGCTTGAGTTCGTTTGCCAGCAGGCGACTGTAAACCTGCCCCAGCAAGAGGGGAACATCCGGGTTGATGGGTGGATAGAGATAGCTGCCGACTGTAATTGCGTCGAAGAGTTGCAGACCGTCCAGCGCATCAACCTGCAAGGCAGCCAGGACCGGCTCAACAAAGCTCAAGCCCGCAACAAGCTCAACAGCAACGGATTCATCCCGTGCAGCCGCAACAATAGCCTGTACGGTAGCTTCTCCTACGAAGGGGTTGCCGGGTACCGCATAAACGATACCGCCTGTACGGCCCTTCCCAATGACGGTTTCAGCAATGGTTGTATAAACCTCACTGAAATCCTCGGCGTTATCATAAATGGCATCGAAGCTGTGGAGGGTAACCGTATCAGGAAGTTCGTCAACGGCAGGGTGGCGACTCGTCCGAACCCAAACTTCGCCGGTAGATGTGAGAAGATGCCAGGCCTGACGAGTGATCAGGCTGGCATCTCCAGGTCCCAGTCCAACGATGGTGATAGCCATCGGTCGGGAGAAATATCCTAAATGGGTCGCGAGCGACCTTAACGCTTGGTGTAAGTAGGGGCTTTGCGGGCGCGCTTGAGTCCGGGCTTTTTCCGTTCCTTAACGCGGGCATCCCGTGTCAGGTGATCACCGCCACGCAGAGGTGCGCGCAAGCTCTCATCATATTTCACCAACGCACGAGCCAAACCCAAACGCACAGCACTGGTCTGGCCGGTAATACCGCCGCCATGCACCAGAACAGTCACGTCCATTTTGCCGGCCAGCTCGGTATCTTCCAGCGGTCCAAACAGGGTGATGTAGTCCCCGTAACGCGGGAAGTATTCCTTCACGTCCTTGTCATTAACGACAAAGGTGATTTCACCGGTTTCGCCGGCTGCACGCGGATAGATACGCACACGCGCTGAAGCCCGCTTGCGTCGTCCGATTCCCTCGAAATATTCGCTCATACTTGTTCCTCTCGCTAAATACCCTAACTAAACCGGCCTTATAGCTCCAACGGAACCGGTTGTTGCGCCTGATGCGGGTGATCGGCGCCGGCATACACTTTCATCTTACTCAGCATCTGGCGGCCCAGCGCGTTCTTGGGCAACATACCCCGAACTGCCAAATGGATAACGCGGGTCGGATCCTTGTCCAACTGGTCACGCAATGTAATCTCGCGCAATCCGCCGGGATACTGTGAGTGCTTGTAATAGCGTTTCTGGTCCATCCGCCGTCCGGAGACCGCAATCTTCTCTGCGTTTACGACAATCACATAGTCACCGCAATCCACAGACGGATTGAAAATCGGCTTGTGTTTGCCGCGCAAAACAGCGGCGATTTGCGATGCAAGGCGGCCGAGCGTCTGCCCTTCGGCGTCAACGACGTACCAGGACCGTTCTACATCGTTAGGCTTGGTTACATAAGTCTTCATAGCTTCTCTCCACTGGCCTGCCATCGCCAGGCTGTGTCTCAAACTTCATATTCTACAGAAACCAGATAAAGTCCCTGAGGTGGCGCGGCTGTTGCCGAGCGTTTGCGGTCTTTGGCTTCAAGCGCAGCCGCAAAATCCTCAAGGGTCCAGTTTCCGGTACCCACTTCCTTGATTGATCCTACCAAACTCCGAACCATCCGGTTCAAAAATGCATTTGCCGTAATCTCAAACCAGATGTCATCCTGATCACGGTGACAAACGGCCGCGAACACTTCGCGTGTTGTGTTATCCCCAACCGGTGCTCGACCAAACGTCGCAAAATCATGCACGCCGATCAAGTGCCGGGCCGCCAAGTCCATTCGCTGTACATCCAGAGGCCGGCTGACCTGCCAGACTCTGTCCCGCAAGAACGGATCCCGATGATCCCGATTGAGAATCCGGTACCGGTAAGACCGCCGCCGGGCGCTAAACCGGGCGTGGAAACCGGCCCGTGCCAGGGCCACATCCAACACCACAATATCTTGTGGCAGATTGGCGTTTAAGGCGTTTAACAACGCCGTGTCCCCGTGCCTGATAGACCAATCAATTGTAAATGTAATTACCTGACCCAGCGCATGAACACCGGTATCAGTTCGACCTGCCCCAGCCAATGTGACCGGGTGGCCGGAAATCGTCTCTAGCGCCGTCTCAACTGCTGATTGAACGGTCGGCACACCTGCACGCTGGCGCTGGAACCCATAATAAGCGGTGCCATCATACTGGATTGTAGCCCGGTATAATTGCGCTTCCTCCGGTGTCCCTTGTGTGTGCCCGTCACTTTCAGCGAATCGCTCTTCCGGCGTCACAAAATCTGCAGACTACTCCTGCTCGACCAGCATCAGAACCGCCATGTCGGCATTGTCGCCGGAACGACGGCCAAGCTTGACCATACGTGTGTAACCACCGGGACGGTCGGCGTAGCGTGGGGCGATGTCTTCGAACAACTTACGAACAACATCTACCTCAGTAAACAAACCGTATTCGTCCTCGACCATGCGGGTCTGTGGCAGGCGGGAAGCCGCCAAGCGCCGCGCATGGACTGTATTGGCCGGATCGTCACCACCCTTCACCAGCCCACGCTTGGCAAGTGTGATCATCTTTTCGGCCGCCGGCTGGATGGTTCGCGCCTTTGCCTCGGTTGTAATGATCTGCTCGTAGCAAAGCAAATCGGCTATCATGTTTCGGCGCAGCGCATTGCGGTGACTCATGTCACGACTTAGCCTGCGGCCGTGTACTTTGTGTCGCATTACTAACTCCTAATACAGTTCACCCGGTTTGATTGCCAATCATAGATGATGCGCCAAAGCTACATCAACTTGGGCTCACCGTCCTCATCAAGGTATCCCTTGGCAATCAACTGCTGCTTCAGCTCATCAAGCGACTTGTCGCCGAAATTGCGAATCGCCAGCATTGTCTCTTCACCACGCTCCAGCATCTCCAACATCTCACCAACCTTGGTGATGCCGGTGCGCTTCAGAGAATTAAACACGCGCACACTGAGGTCCAGTTGTTCGATAGGCGTGTCGTATATCTCGTTCGGAATTGCTTCCTCTTCTTCCTCTTCTTCGACGGCAACAAAGGTCTCTTCGCTGACCCCGGCAATTGGCCGGAGTTGCTGCATGAGAACCTGGGCAGCCTGAGCCAGAGAGTCCTCCGGTCGAATGGTGCCATCCGTCCATATCTGCATCACAATACGGTCATAGTTAGCAACCTGACCCACACGTGTCTTCTCCACATCATAGGCAACCCGGCGAATCGGGCTGAAGATCGCATCAACCGGCAGTTCCCCAATGGGCAGCCGACCACGATCTTCCGCCGGAGAATAACCCCGACCGGTTTCGGCCGTCAGTTCAATCTCCAGGAACGTATCATCCGAATCAACTGTAAACAGGTATAAATCGGGGTTGACGATCTCAACTTCCGGCGGAACCTGAATATCGGCGGCGGTAACAGGACCGGCTCCCTGCACCTCAAGGCGCATACGAGCTGTGTCCGTTTCGTGCAAGGTCATACGAAGCTGCTTGATGTGCAGAATGAACTGCATCATATCTTCGCGGACACCGGGAATCGCCGAAAACTCATGTGGCACATCAGTGACACGAATTGACGTAACGGCCGTACCCGGCAACGAAGCCAACAAGACGCGACGCAATGAATTACCCAGTGTCGTGCCGTATCCACGCTCCAACGGGCCGATTAAGAAACGACCATATTCGGCAGACTTCGCCGTACTTTCAATTTTTGGCAATACAAGATTATTGATAGCCAAGGTTTCTACCTCCCTCAGAAGGCTTCCGTGCTTGACGCTCCAGCGTGTTGCACCCGGATCCTCTGGTGGCTAAAAGGGCAATTATCATTAACGGGAATAATACTCAACGATCAACTGCTCATTGAGTGAAACGTCTATGTCCTCGCGTGCAGGCAGGTGCAATACATTGCCGGACAGGCTTGAACCGTCTATGGTTAGCCAACGCGGGACACGACGATCATCCAGATCCTCGCGCAGCGTCTTGAAGTAAGTCGCGCGCGTGCTCTCCGGGCGAACCGAAACCTTATCCCCAGGTGAAACCAGCGCTGACGGGATATTGGTCTTACGACCGTTCAGCATAAAATGTCCATGCTGCACCAATTGGCGTGCCTGTGCACGAGAGTCGGCCATACCCATCCGGTAGACCACATTATCCAGACGCCGTTCCAGCGTAACCAACAGGTTATAACCAGTCAGGCCGGTCTGGTTTTCGGCATGCTCAAAATAGCGGCTGAACTGTCGCTCAAGAATGCCGTATACGCGACGCGCTTTCTGCTTCTCGCGCAACTGCAGCAAATAGTCTGACGCACGACCGCGGCGATATTGATTCTCGCGTCCATGCTGTCCCGGCGGATATCCGCGGCGCTCAAACGAGCACTTCGGGGTCAAGCAACGCGATCCTTTCAAAAATAATTTCTCGCCTTCGCGGCGACAAAGTTTACAAACAGGTCCAGTATAACGTGCCAACTTCACTACCTCCGTAAATAATGGAGAGGTTTACAGGCTTGGCGACCTTTCATCCCTCTCGGAAATCGAACTCGTCCCAATGACGAGATTAGATCCGTCGTTTCTTCGGCGGGCGGCAACCATTATGCGGGATAGGCGTAATATCCTGAATGGATGTCACCCTAATCCCTGCCGCCTGAATGGAGCGGATAGCTGCTTCGCGACCGGGGCCAGGACCCTTGACGAAAACGTCAACTTCCTGCACACCGTTGTCCTGCGCCAGGCGGGCTGCATTTTGGCCGGCCATACGGGCAGCATAGGGGGTGCTTTTGCGTGAACCGCGAAAGCCCGATGCACCCGCACTCGACCAGGCAACTGTATTGCCCCGCGGATCCGTGATTGTCACAATTGTATTATTGAAGGCTGCATAGATATGAGCAGTTCCCCGCGGAACCATTTTTCTCGCTTTTTTCCGTGTAGCCTGGGTTTGACGTCTGCGTCCCATTTAATTCTCCAGTCGTGGTCCAGTCCAAGGCCCACCTCAACGATTCAATATCAGAGAGGTGGGCTATTAACCAGTTAAATTACTTACCACCCTTGCGTCGGCCGCGACCAGCAACCGTCTTCTTCGGGCCCTTACGGGTGCGTGCATTGGTCCGTGTACGCTGTCCATGCGCCGGCAAATGACGGCGATGACGCAGTCCACGGTAACAGCCAATCTCGCCCAACCGCTTGATATTCATCGCCGTTTCACGACGCAAATCGCCTTCGACGACAAAGTCTTTCTCAATAATCTGCCGCAAGCGCGTGACATCAGCTTCGGAAAGATCGCGAACACGAACGTTCGGATCAACTTCGGCTGCCTCCAGTATCTTCTTACTGCTTGTTTGGCCGATACCGTAAATATAGGTCAGCGCTACTTCAGTCCGCTTGTTACGCGGAATATCAACTCCAGCAATACGTGCCATAGCAATTCCCTCTTAACCCTGGCGTTGTTTGTGATTCGGATCCGAACAGATCACACGAACCACACCGCGGCGCTTAACAATCTTGCACTTCGGACAACGGCGTTTTACAGATGACGATACTTTCATTTTCATACTCCGCGATCGACACGCTCAAAGTCGTTCCGATCAAACATCTCATCAGGCTGCCTGACCAATTATTGCCTGCAGGTCAACCTGGACGTCTTCAATGGGCTGCTGTCCATTTACCTCAACCAGAAGCCCCCGCTGCCGATAGTAATCCAGCAACGGCTCCGTTTGTTCTTCGTAAACCCGCATCCGATTCCGAACAGTTTCCTCAGAATCATCAGTTCGGCCTTCAATCTCCGCGCGACGCACCAGGCGACGCATCAGCTCCTCGGCCTCGACCTGAACATAGGGTACGACAAGGACACGGCCACCCAACTCTTGCAACAATGCATCCAGAGCAGTCGCCTGCGCCGGCGTGCGGGGGAATCCGTCCAGAATTGCCCCTTTGTCACAATCAGGCTGTGACAGGCGATCCTTCACCATCGCGACAGTTACGTCGTCCGGAACCAGATCACCTCTGTCCATATAGGTCTGAGCCAGTTTACCCAGTTCAGTCTGATTTTTCAGGTTATGCCGGAAGATATCGCCTGTGGATACCTGGGGTAATCCCAGGGACGCTTCCAGCATTTTGGCCTGGGTACCTTTTCCGGCCCCCGGCGCGCCCATCAATACAATGAATTCTCTCATGGCTTACGCCTTGATAAAACCCTCATAGTGACGCATTAGAAGCTGTGCTTCTAACTGTCGCATGGTGTCAATCACGACGCCAACAACGATGATCAAGCCCGCGCCACTGATAACCAACACACTGCGGTCCAGGCCCGGAATCTGCAATATCGCACTCACGACAGCCATAATACCCGGCAGCACCGCAATCAAACCGAGGAACAAAGCCCCGACCAGTGTAATACGCCGCGATACTTTGGTGATGTATTGATCCGTACGCGGTCCCGGTCGGATACCCGGAATGAATCCACCCTGACGTTGCAATGACTCAGCCAGATTCTGCTGACGAATCATCACATCGGTATAGAAGAATGTAAACGCCACCACAAGGATGAAGAACATTATCCAGTATACCGAGAACGCCACAGGCGCAACCGTTACATCCTGCTGTGTACCAAAGCTACCAACCGCTGTCGCGACCTGGTCAATGAACGAACCGCTACCGCTGATAAATAAACCGGCGATCAACGGGAACAGAGTCAGAATGGACTGGGCAAAGATAATCGGAATCATGCCCGCCGTATTAACCTTCAAAGGCACATACGAACTCTGTCCCTGATAGACCTTTCGACCTCGTACGCGTCGGCCGTACTGTACCGGAATTCTTCGCTGACCTTCCTGTATATAGACAATAACCAATACAGTCAGAACCAGGTAAACAAAGAATGTCACAATTGAGAAGACTCTTGCTGACACTTCCGGCAATGTAAACAAGGATGCCAAATTAGGCAAAATCCTCGCCACAATACCACCAAAGATGATCAGAGATATACCCTGACCAATACCATCTTCGGTAATACGCTCGCCCAGCCAGATGGCAAACATTGTACCACCCACCATGGCTGTCAATGTTGTTAATGTCGGTAACAAATCCCCGGCCGTAAAACCGAAGTTCGGCATAATGGACGCAAGGCCGCCTGACAGACTCAAGCCAATCAAACGAATCTGACCGATTGCCTGTAAGAACGCCAACGGTACCGTCGCGTAATACGTGTAACGATTGATTTTGTTGCGGCCGCTTTCACCTTCCCGCTGCAACTCTTCCAGTTGCGGGATGATAGGCGTCAGCAACTGCATAATAATTGATGCTGTGATGTATGGATACACACCCATTGCCATCACAGAGAAGTTACGCACCGCGCCACCCGACAAAAGATCGAGGAAGTCAACTACTGAGTTACCACTTCCCTGGCTGGAAAATAACAACCAGGATTGCAGGTTAACACCCGGTACAGGGATATTAGCCAGCAGCCGGTAAATCACCAGCATCAATATCGTAAAGAGAATACGCCTCCGTACATCCGGAAGGGTAAACGCTGCGCGAACGGATTCAATCATAATGAGCTCCTGCTAACTTTGTGGTGACAATGGTCAAACGGCAATGATGGCAAGCAAGACTCACTCACCGTCTTCGCCAACAATGACCACCTTTCCGCCAGCAGCCTCAATCTTTTCCTTAGCCGATTTCGAAAACCGGTGGGCCATGACCGTCACGGCCGATTTCAGTTCACCATCACCCAGGATCACAACCGGATCGGTTGCCTTTTTCAGCAAACCTTTCTCAGCCATCAACTCCGGTGTCACAGTTTCGCCGCCGAAGTCCATCTCTGCGAGCTGGTAAATATTCACCGGCTTGTATTCAATCCGACGGATATTGGTAAACCCACGCTTGAACGGCAAGCGACGGGCCAACGGCAACTGACCACCCTCAAAGTATGGCCCCTTGCCACCGCCGCTGCGTGCACCTTGACCCTTGGTACCCCGGCCGGACGTCTTGCCGCTGCCGGAACCGGTGCCCCGACCCACGCGCTTCCGACGATGCCGGGCTCCGGGATTTGGAGCCAGATCATTCAGTTTCATAACGTTAAACCTCTTCGACAGTAACCAGGTGGCTTACCCTGTTGACCATACCCCGGATATCCGGCGTATCATCATGCTCAACCGTCTGGTTAAGCTTGCGGAAGCCCAAAGCCCGAATCGTGGCTTTTTGTCTTTCTGTATAGCCGATCGCGCTCTTGGTATATGTAACGCGCAGCTTCTTGCTCTTCTTTGCCCTAGCCATTATCGCCCCCAGAACGGCATGACCTCTGCCGGGTCCTTACCGCGCTCTGCGGCAACATCACGCACATCGCGTAATTGCTCCAAACCGTTCATCGTAGCCATCATGATGTTTAACACATTATTGCTACCCATGGACTTGGTCAGGATGTCACGGTAGCCTGCTGCCGCGATAACTGCACGAACGCCGCCACCGGCAATAACACCGGTACCGGGAGATGCCGGTTTCAGGAGGACTTTGGCAGCGCCATGCTCGCCAATCACCTCATGCGGCACGGTGGTCCCAAACATGGAAACCGGAACCATTGCCTTGCGTGCAGCCTCGGCCGATTTGCGGATTGCATCCGGCACTGTGCGTGCCTTGCCGATGCCCACACCAACGGTACCCCGGTTATCACCGACAACCATTGTGACGCGGAAAGCGAACCGGCGACCACCCTTAACTACCTTAGCGACGCGTGTGATGTCAACAACGCGCTCATCAAATTCATCTTTCTGATCGCGGAAGTTTTGTCTTCTCTGCCCCATTGCAGTCTCCTTATAGCTTCAGCCCACCCTCGCGGGCGCCCTCGGCCAGCGCCTTCACGCGGCCATGATATAGATATCCACCACGGTCGAAGACGACTTCCTTGATGCCGGCGTCCAGTGCGCGCTGTGCAACTGCCTTGCCCACCTCTGTCGCCTGGGCCTGTTTCTTCATACCTGCCAAACCGGCTGCCAATTCCTTGTCAACCGTCGAGGCCGATACCAATGTATTCCCGGTTTCATCGTCAATAACCTGAGCATAGATGTGCTCCAGGCTACGGTAAACATTCAGCCTCGGCCGTTCGGCCGTACCGGAAATGCGGGCCCGGATGCGACGATGGCGCCGTTTGCGTGCTTCGTTTGAATTATTTGCCATATTACACTTACCCAACCAGCGCCGGCTTAGACCTTGCCGGCCTTACCTGCCTTACGGCGCACGACCTCACCCTCGTAGCGAATACCCTTACCTTTGTAGGGCTCCGGCGGACGTGTGCGGCGCACACGCGCAGCAATCTCGCCCACAAGTTCCTTGTCAATCCCGGAAACCGTAACCTTTCGGCCACGCTCCTCAACTTCGAAGGAAATCCCGTTTTCCGGCACAAACGTTACCGGGTGGGAATACCCAACATAAAGGACCAGGTCTTTACCGCTCATCTCTGAACGGTAGCCCACACCTTCGATCATGAGTACTTTTTGAAACCCGTCGCTGACGCCAACAACCATGTTGTTCAGCAAGGCTCGTGTCAGTCCATGAATAGACCGGTGCTGCCGATTATCGCTTGGCCGCTTAACAGATAGCACGCCATCATCCAGTCCGATCTCCATTTCGGGATCAAACGATTGAGACAACGAGCCCTTCGGTCCGGTAACCTTTACGGTTGAACCGTCAATATCTACTTTCACACCACTCGGTAGTGGTATTGGTGCTTTGCCAATTCGCGACATTACAAATACCTCCCCGGACGCTCAGGCTTCCCCGATTCATCCGGTTTGCAACATTCTGTGTTACCAGACCTTGCAGAGTAATTCGCCGCCAACACCTTGGCGACGGGCCTCCTGGCCTGTCATGACGCCCTTCGAGGTGGTCAGAATGGCAATACCCATACCGCTACGCACCCAGGGAACATCCTGTTTACCAACATATATGCGACGGCCGGGCTTGCTGGTACGTGTCAAGCCGGTGATGACAGAACGTCGGGTACGACGTTCGCCAACATACTTGAGCTTGATAACCAGCACAGACTGCGGGTCTTGCGGGAGAACTTCATAGTCCTCGATAAACCCTTCAGCCTTCATAACCTCGGCAATATCGCCCTTCAGCTTCGAGTACGGCATCGCTACGGTGGCCTTCTCTCTGCCCAGGCCATTCCGAATACGTGTCAACATATCTGCAATCGGATCACTCATGGACATAGCGCACCTCTACCAGCTGGATTTCACAACGCCGGGGATGTTGCCCTTCAGCGCCTGTTCACGGAAACAAATTCGGCATAGACCGAAGCGGCGAATGTAACCGCGCGGACGGCCGCACAGCGAACAGCGATTCCGTACCTGCACCTCGTACTTGCGTCGAGATTCACGTGCAATCATTGATTTCTTAGCCATAGTTTTTTCAGAATCCCTTTAAACCGCTTCAGCAACCTCATGCCGGAACGGCATGCCCAGCATGGATAGCAGACGACGACCTTCTTCATCGGTTTGGGCCGAGGTGACAATAGTCACCTCCATACCACGAATCTTGTCAATCTTGTCGTAGTCAATCTCCGGGAAGATGAGCTGTTCGCGCAACCCCAAGGTGTAATTCCCACGACCGTCAAACGAGTCTGGTGAGATACCCTGAAAATCACGGGTACGTGGCAGGGCCACATGAATCAGGCGTGTCAAAAACGCCCACATCCGTTCGCCGCGCAATGTCACCTTCACACCGATAATACGGTCCTCACGCAGTTTAAACTGGGCGATAGATTTCTTAGCCTTGGTCAATACCGGCTTCTGACCCGTAATCTGCGTAATATCACTCATTGCAAATTCGGTCGCCTTGGCATTATCCAAAGCCTCACCCAGGCCCACATTCACAACGACCTTTTCGATCCGTGGTACCTGCATCGGACTTTTGTATTCAAATTCCTTAAACAACGCCGGAGCAATTTCGTCTCGATATTGCTCTTTTAACGTCGTAAATTCGTCTGCCATTCCTTTTGCCTCCAGGTTGAGTGGCAGGTAGGCACACGGCTCAATGACCGCTGGGGCCCCCTGGCTCACCTATTTTGCCGCGCCTAATCGAGATCGGCGCCACTCTTCTTTGCGAAACGCACAACGCCACCATCTTCCAAACGACGGTAGCCAACTCGTGTCGGCTCGCCCGTCTTGGGGTCAATTACCATGACCTTCGATGCGTCGATCGGCGCTTCAAATTCAATAATACCGGCCTGGGTCTGCGAAAGGCCCTGAGCCGTCGGCCGTGGCTTCTGATGCTTCTTCACCACGTTCACACCGGAAACAACAACCAGATTCTTTTCCGGGAAAACTCGTTGAACGGTGCCCCGAACGCCCTTGTAGTTGCCGGCAATAACTTCTACTTGATCGTCAACTTTAATCCGCATGACAATAATTCCTTCCGGGCTAGAGCGACTCCGGAGCCAGTGACAGAATACGGCCGAAACCCTTGTCGCGTAATTCGCGAGCTACCGGCCCAAAGATACGCGTGCCGACCGGGTTCTTCCCTTCCGCATCAAGAATGACTGCCGCATTATCGTCAAAACGAATATAGCTACCGTCGTCACGCTTATACTCTTTGCTGGTCCGCACAATAACAGCTTTGACCACAGAGCTTTTCTTCACGGCCGAATTTGGTGCCGCCTTCTTGACCGTGGCGGTAACAACGTCACCAACCCGGCCATAGCGGCGCTTCGATCCACCCATCACCTGGATAACCAGAAGCTCACGGGCTCCCGAATTATCGGCTACATTGAGACGGCTTTCTTTCTGAATCATGGTCGCCTCTTTTACTTGGCGCGTTCCACAACGGAAACTAGCGCATAGCGTTTATCCCGGCTGTATGGGCGGGACTCAATAATCGTGACGAGGTCGCCGATATTACATTCGTTCTGCTCGTCGTGAGCCTTATACTTCTTGACCCGGCGAACGACCTTACCATAGATGGGATGCCGCTTGCTCGTAGTTACAGCTACAACAATCGTCTTGTCCATCTTGTCGCTGGTAACAACGCCAGTCAGTCGTTTACGTTGTTCTCTCATGCTCTACCTCTTTCTTCCCTAACGTCCGGCCGCGCGTACTGCTTTAGGCGCGTTCCTCACGACCCACGACAAGCTGGGGTTGCTTCTTTGTCCGGCGAGCGCGTCGTCCCTTCGGACGAGACTTGTTCAAATCCACATACGTGGTAATCAAGCCCTTACCGGCCTTATCAGTAAAATCCACTCGCCAGGCGCTGTCTTCGTAAACGAATCGTGCGTTGGCCCGCCATTCCTCGTCAGCCAGGGCTTCCACGGTTGCCGGATCTTCAATTGCCGCTTCAATAGCGAGTTCCCGCATGTGGAGAACGGTTTCCAATTGGGCAATCTCATGACGCACTTCGCTCAACCGGGCTGTGTTTTCCAGACGAGCCGAAGCCTTCTGGAACCGCAGGTTGAACATCTCTTCCCGCGAATTCTCCAGCATATCAGTGAGCTTGTCATTGCTCATCTGGCGTAATTCAACAATAGATGCCATTTTACAGGCCCTCCTCACGGGCAATGACCTGGGTCTTAATCGGCAGCTTGTAACCCGCCAGACGCAGCGCATCGCGCGCTATTTCTTCCGGCACACCGGACACTTCAAAAATAACGCGTCCCGGTTTCACAACCGCTACCCAATGGTCCACGGAGCCTTTGCCTTTGCCCATTCGAGTCTCGGCCGGCTTTGCCGTCACAGGCTTATCCGGGAATATACGAATCCAGTATTTACCACGACGGCGCATCTGTCGCACGATTGACCGGCGAATCGCCTCAATTTGTCGGCTGGTAATCCAACCTGGCTCAAGCGCCTGCAAGCCGAACTCACCATGGAGCAGCGTTGTGCCACCCTTGGCCATGCCCCTCATCCGTCCCCGGAATTGCTTGCGATACTTAACGCGTTTGGGCATTAACATAGTACTATCTCCGCTAAAAACTCAGTCAAAATCTCGTTTATGGCATCTGACCAACAAGTACGTCTGATGGCTACTCTTGAATCAGCCTTACTCGCTGATATAGACGTCAGTGGCCTCAACACGCTGCGGCAGAATCTCACCATTGTAGACCCATACCTTCACGCCGATACGGCCGTATGTTGTCAATGCCTCGGCAAATCCATAATCCAAATCGGCGCGAATCATGTTTCGGGGCACCTGGCCCTCCCACAACTTTTCCTTACGCGCCATTTCCGATCCAGAAAGACGGCCACTCGCCTCAATACGCACACCCTTGACACCAGCTCGCATGGCTTGCAGCACGGCCCGTTTCATGGCACGGCTGTGCGAAATGCGACGCTCCAACTGGCCGGTAATATTCTCGGCGATCAATTGAGCATTGCTGTCCGGTTGCGAAATTTCTTCAACCTCGACCCGTACCGTCTTGCCGGTCAGGTCACGAAGCTTGCTACGCAGTTCCTTAACCGAAGCACCCTTGCGGCCGATGACAATACCCGGACGTGCCGTATGAATTGTCACCTGGACCTGGTTCGGGAAACGCTCAATCTCGACCTGTGCGATGCCGGCTGACGACATCTCTTTCTTGATCAACTCGCGAATATCCATATCTTCTTTCAGAAGATCGCGATAGCGTGTTCCTTCCGCAAACCAACGAGCGTTCCAATCACGAATTGCTTTCAGGCGGAAGCCTACTGGATGTACTTTGCGTCCCAACTTAAATCCTCCATTCCGAAATTCGGAACAATGAGCCTACTTACTCCGCAGCCTCGCGTTCGGCGAGAATAACCGTAATATGGGCCGAGCGGCGTGTAATGGGGCGGAATCGCCCACGACCGGCAAAACGGCCGCCATACGGTGCCTTACGATGGCGCGGTCCTTCGTCTGCATAAATACGGCTGACGACCAGTTCATCCAGTTCCAGCCCGTAGTTTTCTTCAGCGTTGGCAACGGCCGAGGATATTAGCTTGAACACCGGCTCGGCCGCACGCTGCGGCATGAACCGCAAGGTGTCGAGCGCCTGAGCGGCATCCATCCCACGCACCGCGTCCACCACAAGTCGAACCTTGCGCGGTGACAGCGGTACGTGCTGCATACTTGCTTTGACTTCAAATAACTCAGCCATTTTTACCGACGTCCCTTCTTCTCAGATTTCGCAATATGACCGCGAAAGGTTCTGGTCGGGGCAAATTCACCCAGCTTATGACCAACCATATTCTCGGTGATATAGATTGGAATATGACGGCGGCCATCGTATACCGCGATCGTATGCCCAACCATCTGTGGAAAGATCGTGCTGGACCGTGACCAGGTGCGAATAACCTGACGCTTCTTGTTCGTATTCAGATCCTCAATCTTCTTCAGCAATTTCGGATCAATGTACGGCCCTTTCTTCAAAGAACGTGACATATTCAGTCCTCACAGTCGGCTGCCAGTCGCTAATTGCGGCCGCCAAACCATCATCTATTAGCGCCGCTTCTTGCTCCGGCGACGGAAAATGTATTTATCAGTGGCCTTGTTCCGGCGTGTACGCTGGCCCTGGGCCGGCTTGCCCCACGGTGTCTTCGGACCGGCCCTACCAATTGGCGACCGACCTTCACCACCACCGTGCGGATGATCATTGGGGTGCATGGCTGAACCGCGCACTGCCGGGCGAATACCCATATGGCGCTTGCGACCGGCCTTACCCAGCTTGATGTTGCCGTGCTCGACATTGCCGACCTGACCAATGGTAGCCAGGCACTCTTCCCGGACATAGCGTTCTTCACCGGAAGGCAGGCGAACGGTTACATAACCGGGATTGTCCTTAGCCAGCAACTGGGCCGATGCCCCTGCTGAACGAACCATCTGTCCGCCACGACCCGGATTCAATTCAATATTGTGAATGAGCGTACCAAGCGGGATATTCTGCAACGGTAGTGTATTCCCCGGGCGAATATCAGCCCTCTCGGCACTTACGATCTTGTCGCCCACACGCAGTCCCATCGGGGACAGAATATAGCGTCGCTCGCCATCAGCATAAACGACCAGCGCAATACGCGCCGAGCGATTGGGATCATATTCAATCGACTCAATGCGACCCGGCACATCAACCTTGTCGCGCTTGAAGTCGATTACACGATAACGCCGCTTGTGACCGCCACCGCGATGACGCACCGTCACTGTGCCGCGCACGTTCCGACCACCACTCTTGCGGAGCCCGCGTGTCAGGCTCGGCTCCGGCTTGGAGCGGGTAATCTCTTCAAATGTATAGCCACTCATATCGCGCCGGCCGGGCGAAGTTGGCTTGAATACTTTTACAGGCATGATCTCTCCTATTCAAGCGCCGGCTTAGACGCCTTCAAACAACTCAATACTGTCGCCGGTCCGCAGCGTTACAACCGCCTTCTTCCAACCGGACTTGCGAACAGTCATCGTACGCACGCGACGTGCCCGCTTTTGGGGCATATTGGCAATGCGAACTTTCTCGACATGTACATCCGGCCAGGCCAACTCAATAGCCTGTTTAACCTGCATCTTGTTAGCATCCGGATGGACAGCAAATGTATATTGGTTAAGAACGTCAGCCGTGAAGTTGCTCTTCTCAGTTACCACCGGCCGGCGGATTACTTCTCGCCAATGCATGGTTAATTCTCCCCTGCCTCACTATCCAGATAACCGGTGACAACGTCCAGAGCCGCCAGGGGCATGACAATCTTGTTGTAGCCCAGCAAATCACGGATGTTCAGAGAAGGCTCCGCAGTGCCTTCATCTCAGATAAATTGCGCGCCGATTCTTTCCACGTTCTCGTTTTGCTCCGGCAGCAAGAGCAACACGCTCTCCTTACCGGCCAAAGCCTGAGCCATGGCTGCCATTTGCTTCGTCTTCGGGGCATCCATCTGGATATCGTCCAGTAGAAGAATGTCCCCTTGCCCGGCCTTCACAGAAAGCGCAGAACAAAGTGCTGCCCGACGCATCTTGCGTGGCATATTCTTCGTGTACTTGCGCGGCCGCGGACCATGAGCCTTACCGCCACCTACGAAAATAGGGGCCTTGCGGCTGCCATGCCGGGCGCGTCCTGTACCCTTCTGGCGATAAATCTTCGCCGTCGAATATCGCACTTCCCCGCGCGTTTTGGCTTTATGCGTACCGTGACGGGCATTCGCCATCTGCCGTACCAGCGCCTGGTGCATCAGGTCGCGATTAATAGTTGTCTCGAAAATGCTGGCCGGAAGCTCATGTGTGCTTACCTCTTCACCAGCCATATTGAAAACCGGAACCTTCATGGTAGTTCTCCCAAAGACGAAATGGCGTAACCAGTTTAGCATTTCGCCGCGTCGCGGATAATCACCAGGCCACCCTTGGCCCCAGGCAACGCACCTTTAATAGCAATCAGATTGCGTTCGCTGTCTATGCGAATCACTTTCAAGTTCTGGGCTGTCTGGCGCTCATTACCCATACGACCAGCCATCCGCCGCCCTTTCGGTACGCGAGACATCGTGCTCGTAGAACCGATCGAGCCGGGGGCACGATGACGATCCGATTGACCATGCGTTTTCACACCACCCTTAAAATGATGGCGCTTCACACCACCGGCAAAGCCTTTACCCTTGCTTGTACCGGTTACATCAACGCGGTCGCCCGTTTCAAACTGCTCGACCGTGAGCTGCTGCCCAACTTCATACTCGGATGTATTCTTCGTGCGGAACTCGCGCAGATGGCGCACCGCCGGAATATCAACATCCGATTTACTCAGACCCAGGTGGCCGCGCTGGCCCTTGGTCAGTCGCTTTTCGGGCACTTCGCCGAAGCCAAGCTGAACGGCCGAGTAGCCATCGCTGTCACCGTTTTTGACCTGGGTCACATAGCAAGGCCCAGCCTGAACAATCGTTACCGGGGTCACAACACCTGTCTCATCAAAGACCTGGGTCATGCCCACCTTAATTCCAATTAAACCTTTCACATCTACCTCCGCGCGTCTGCTTTCTACCCAGTCGCTTAGATCGAGATTTCGATATCCACGCCCGCGGGCAGATTAAGCCGCATCAGGGTATCAATGGTCTTCGAATCCGGATCAACTACGTCAATCAGACGCTTGTGAGTGCGAATCTCGAAGTGTTCCTGTGAATCCTTGTCAATGAACGGGCTGCGGCGCACTGTAAAGCGCTCCAGCCTCGTCGGTAACGGCACAGGGCCAATAACGCGGGCGCCCGTACGCTCGGCTGTGCCAACAATGCGCTTGGCCGATTGATCAAGGACGCGGTGATCGTATGCCTTCAGGCGAATACGTATTCTCTGCTTTGCCATCTAACGCCTCTCTTCCCTAAGACCGTTACTATTTGCTCTTGCTTGCAGTTTGACACAAAATAACTAACTTACTTATCAAGGATTTCGGTGATGACACCGGCACCAACGGTGAGGCCGCCTTCACGAATGGCGAACCGACCACCTTCTTCCAACGCCACCGGGGTGATCAACTCCACCTTCAGGTTCACATTGTCCCCAGGCATCACCATCTCGACGCCCTCCGGCAACTGAATCTCGCCCGTCACATCCATCGTCCGGATGTAGAACTGCGGACGATAGCCTGGGAAGAACGCCTTGTGCCGTCCGCCCTCATCCTTCCGCAACACATACACCTCACCCATGAACTGCTGGTGCGGGGTGATGCTCTTCGGCTTGGACAGTACCTGACCGCGCTCGACCTCGTCCCGGTTGATACCGCGCAGCAGCAGACCGGCATTGTCGCCCGCCTCGGCCGCGTCCAATTCCTTGTGGAACATCTCAATGCCGGTCACCACAATGTCCTTCCGGTCATTGCCCAACCCGATGATGTCCACTGTATCGCCCTTCTTCGTCGCACCGCGCTCCACTCGACCGGTCACCACCGTGCCCCGACCCTTGATCGAGAACACGTCTTCCACCGGCATCAGGAACGGCTTGTCGGTGTCGCGCACCGGTGTCGGAATGTACTCGTCCACCACCCGCATCAGCTCCCAAATCGGGGCATAGGCGGCTGCGTCCGGGTCATCACTCGACTCCTGCAGCGCCGCCAGCGCGCTACCGCGCACAATCGGCGTCTCGTCGCCGGGGAACTCCTGGCTGTCCAGCAGCTCGCGCAACTCCAGCTCTACCAGCTCCAGCAGCTCCTCATCATCCATCATGTCGATCTTGTTGAGGAAGATCACCATCGCCGGCACTTCCACCTGCCGCGCCAGCAACACGTGCTCGCGCGTCTGCGGCATCGGTCCGTCCGGTGCTGCCACCACCAGGATCGCGCCGTCCATCTGCGCCGCTCCGGTGATCATGTTCTTGATGTAGTCACGGTGTCCTGGGCAGTCCACGTGGGCGTAGTGCCGGTTCTCGGTCTCGTATTCCACGTGTGCAATGGCAATCGTGATGCCGCGCTCCCGCTCTTCCGGAGCATTGTCGATCATGTCGAATGCACGGAAATCTGCCCACCCTTTCAGCGACAATGTCTTCGTGATCGCTGCCGTCAGCGTCGTCTTCCCGTGGTCAATGTGTCCTATTGTCCCTACATTCACATGCGGTTTTGTTCGATCAAATTTCTCGGCCATTGCGTGTTCCTTCTTTAAATCAGGTCGCTTCTTGTTCGCAGAACCTATCTGCGTCTATATTTATTCCAGGCCCGTCAAACCTAGCGTCTGCCTTGTAATATTTCCTGGGCCAACGATTCGCTCAACGGTGCGTAGTGGTCAAACTCCATCGTAAATGTGCCGCGTCCCTGGGTCATCGGACCGCAGTTTGGTAGCATATCCGAATGTCTCACCCAACGGGATGTGGGCTTTAATAGTCTGCAGTCCGTCGGACCGCAGTTCCATTCCTTCAATCATGCCGCGATTTGCGGACAGATTGCCGATGACATCCCCTGTGTACTCTTCCGGCGCGACAACTTCTACGCGCATAATCGGCTCCAGCAATACCGGTCGTCCGGCCTGTACAGCCTCTTTAGCCGCCATTGAACCGGCAATCTTGAAGGCCATCTCGGAGGAGTCCACCTCGTGGAAAGATCCGTCAACCAATGTGACCTTGACATCCACAACCGGATATCCGGCCAACACACCGCTCTCCAAAGCTTCCCGGATACCGGATTCTGCAGGGGATATATATTCTCGGGGAATCGCACCACCGATAATTGCATTCTCAAAAATGATACCGGTGCCCGGCTCTTGCGGCTCCATGTTAATGACTACATCACCAAACTGACCGCGTCCGCCAGACTGCCGAACAAAACGCCCTTGAATCTTGTTCACAGGGCGTGTAATGGTTTCCCGATAGGCCACACGTGGCGCGCCGACATTGGCACCGACCTTAAACTCCCGCATCAGGCGATCAACAAGCACCTCCAGATGCAGTTCACCCATACCATACAGAACGGTCTGGCCGGTCTGTTCATCGGCTCGCACCTCGAATGTGGGGTCCTCTTCTGCCAGAGAGCGAAGCGCGTTCCCCATTTTGTCCTGATCCTGGGTGCTCTTGGGCTCAATAGCCAGAGAGATGACCGGCTCAGGGAAGTCAATCGCTTCAAGGATGATAGGTGCTTTCTGATCACACAGCGTGTCGCCGGTAAAGGTACGCTTCAGCCCCAGAGTGGCGGCAATGTCGCCGGCACCAATTTCCTTCAGATCCTCGCGATGGTCGGCATGCATACGCAAAATGCGGCCGATGCGCTCGCGCTGCCCCTTCGTACTGTTCAGGACAGAATCACCGACACTGACAGTGCCGGAATAGACACGGAAATAAGCCAACCGGCCCACATACGGATCGGTCACGATCTTGAAGACCAGGGCCGAGAACGGCTCATCATTACTTGCCGAGCGGCTCTCGTCCGCATCAGTATCAGGGTTAGTTCCGGTAATCGGGGGGATATCCAACGGAGAAGGCAGGTACACAACTACGCCGTCCAGCACGCGCTGGATACCGCGATTACGCAACGCACTACCACAAAATACAGGGGTTGCGCTATTCGTAATCGTTGCGGCACGCAAGGCTGTCTGCAATTCTTCCGGGGTTAATTCCTCACCTTCCAGATAACGAAGCATTAACTCGTCATCGGATTCGGCGATGCGCTCCACCATGTCATGGCGTGCCGCTTCCACCTCGGCGCGAATCTCTTCCGGCATATCTACTGCGACAGGCTTGGTACCCTGATCGTCATCGTGCCATTCATAGGCCTGCATGGTCATCAGGTCAACGATGCCCCGGAAAGAGGCTTCCTGGCCGATGGGATATTGCACGGGAATGGGGTTGGCTCCCAAACGCTCACGGATCATCCCGATAGTGCGGGCAAAGTCCGCACCAACACGATCCATCTTGTTAACGAAACAAATGCGCGGGACGTTGTAGCCATTTGCCTGACGCCAGACGGTCTCAGACTGTGGCTCAACACCGGCTACCGCATCAAATACCACAACGCCACCATCCAGGACGCGCAAGCTGCGCTGGACTTCTGCTGTGAAGTCAATATGTCCCGGCGTATCAATAATATTGATCTGGTGATCCAACCAATAGGTTGTGGTCGCCGCCGAGGTGATCGTGATGCCGCGCTCCCGCTCCTGTTCCATGTGGTCCATCGTGGCAGTACCTTCATGGACTTCACCCATACGGTGAATTACACCCGTGTAATACAGGATGCGCTCAGTTGTAGTTGTCTTGCCGGCGTCGATATGGGCAATAATGCCGATATTCCGAACACGCTCAAGCGGATAGTTACTCATGCGCTAGTACTCGTCTCAATTAAACCCGGAAATGGGAAAAGGCCCGGTTTGCCTCCGCCATACGATGTGTATCGTCCCGGCGCTTAACCGCCGCCCCCTGGTTGTTAACAGCATCCAGGAACTCAGCGGATAACTTCTCAGCCATTGATTTACCACTACGGCTACGAGCCGCAGCTAACAGCCAGCGCATTGCCAGCGTAGTTGCTCGGTGCGCATCGACCGGAATCGGAACCTGGTAGGTCGTACCACCAACACGGCGCGGACGAACCTCTACCTGAGGCCTTACATTCTGCAATGCCTCATCAAATACTTCCAAACCGGGACGGTCCGTACGCTCCTGGATCAAATCCAGCGAATCGTACATCACACCTTGCGCCGTGCTCTTCTTGCCATCCTTCATCAAACGATTGATGAACATGGAGACATATACGCTGCCATAGCGCAAATCAGGTTGAACTTCTCTTCTCTCAGGACGAAATCGTCTCGACATAGCTCACTCTTCCTGCAAATTCACCCAATTACTTCGGGGTCTTGGTACCGTACTTGGAACGGCCCTTCTTACGCTGTACAACGCCGCTGGCATCCAGTGTGCCGCGAACGATGTGATAACGGACACCAGGCAAGTCCTTCACACGACCGCCACGAACCAATACAACAGAGTGGTCCTGCAGCGTGTGGCCTTCGCCCGGGATATATGCCGTCACTTCAATACCATTCGACAGCCGGACACGAGCTACCTTTCGCAGCGCCGAATTCGGCTTCTTGGGTGTCATGGTTTTCACCTGGGTGCACACACCACGCTTCTGGGGTGCGCCCTTTGGCTGACGCGTACGGCGCTGGTCATAGGAGTTAAACGTCCACTGCAAAGCAGGAGCCTTGCTCTTTTTCGACTTAACACTACGCCCTTTGCGTACGAGTTGGTTAATTGTCGGCACCTAAAACATCTCCTTGAAACAACGTTTCCATACGGACAAATTCTCACAACCGAGACAGCAATAACCACCGCCTGGGATAGAAACAAGATGAATCGCTCTTGCTTTTCATCCTTGCGGCTTCCGGTATTGCCCTCATTCGGTTGTCAAAACGTACAATCTTTTGTGAAAGACAAGCAGGATGCAGGCACCCCGCCAAACCGACCGACAAATGGAGGCCATCGCAGTGTATAAAACTCGATGGCCTCACGGTGCATCCGACTTATCAAATTAGTAACGCAGATTCGTCGTTACCTATGTTCGGTTAGACATACGAACTACTAATATAACGAGATCCTATTTAATTGTCAAGCCCGATATTACGTATCAGGGGCAAACTCATACGCCCTAAAGGATCGTGAATTTGCCCCTGAATCAAGCAATAAACCGGACGCTATACCTCTTGCGGCTCACGCGGTGCCAGGTTGTTCATAAACCCGTCGTTGGACCACCGGCGCGTTGATCGTTTATCATCATCCTTGCCGAAGCGAACCACATCACCGCCTTCGGTCACAGCCTCTACAGCCAGACCTAAAGCCTGCAATTCCTTGACCAAAACCCGGAAAGATGCCGGTACACCCGGCTCCTCAATGGGTTCATTCTTGACGATTGACTCGTACGTCTTGACACGCCCTTGCGTGTCATCCGATTTCACAGTCAGCATCTCTTGCAAGGTGTGGGCTGCGCCGTAAGCTTCCAGCGCCCATACTTCCATTTCACCAAAGCGCTGACCACCGAATTGGGCCTTACCACCTAACGGCTGCTGGGTTACCAGCGAGTACGGACCTGTCGAGCGGGCGTGCGCCTTATCTTCAACAAGGTGGGCCAGCTTCAATACATGAAGGACACCAACTGTGACCGGCTGATCAAATTCACGTCCTGTCTTACCATCAATCAACCGCCCCTTGCCCAGCGTGGGCAGCGGAACAGGGGTGTTATAGGTAATGATCGAGGCCAGCTCTTCGAGAGTCGCCTCATCAGTTGTCAATGGGTCAACCTGCACTTCTTCCGGCAGATCATCACCAAACTTTTCCAGCATGAGCACAAACCAATTCACGGAGGGCGATCTCGCGAGCTTTCACATCCGGTTCAGCCCATTCATTCTTGCTGGGATGATGTCCGGATTATCCGGGAACACAACATCCGGGTCCCAATCCCGACCGCGCAGCCATTCCTTGACAACAGCACGGCGGGCGTAGTTCTCGTCAGTTTCCAATAACTGATGTCGCGTAGCCCATCTCGCCCAGCCAGGCGACGATAAACAGCCGTCGGGCTTGATCGTCGTCTACCACCTGGGTGGTATCATATCCAATCTCTTCCAGCCAATCCCAGGCCCAGTCGCCGGCAACCTGCCATGCATAGTCCATCAACCAGGCACGACCCAGCTCAGCCGCGATCTCGCGCTCGCTGGCACCGTCAAACACAGGTGTGATGGCCCGAAAACCCATTCGGAGGGCTGCCCATCCGAGGTGGGTCTCCAAAACCTGGCCGATATTCATACGGCCGGGGACACCCAACGGACTCAGAATGACGTCTATGGGACGACCGTTATCCAGGTACGGCATATCCTCAATGGGAACAATCTTGGAAATAACACCCTTGTTACCATGACGACCGGCCATTTTATCACCGGCGGAGATCTTACGGCGTTGTGCCACGCTGACACGCACCATCGTCTCCACACCGGCCGGCAGGTCGCGGTCGTGCTGACGGTCAAAGACCTGTACATCCACCACCTTGCCTCGCGCACCATTCGGCAGACGCAAGCTGGAATCCTTTACCTCCCGCGCCTTATCGCCAAAGATGGCACGCAGGAGTTTTTCCTCGGGGCTAAGTTCTTTCTCACCCTTGGGTGTAATCTTGCCGACGAGGATATCGTTCTCGTTAACCTCGGCCCCCACGCGGATAATACCGCGCTCGTCCAGGTCCTTCAGGGCATCCTCACTGACATTGGGAATGTCGTAAGTAATCTCTTCCGGGCCCAGCTTGGTGTCACGGGCTTCGACTTCATGCTTTTCAATATGAACTGAGGTGAAGCGATCCTGCCGGACCATCTCCTCGCTAACGAGAATAGCATCCTCAAAGTTGCCACCGTCCCATGACAGGAAGGCCACAACCACATCCTGACCGAGAGCCAGCTCGCCATGTTCTGTTGAAGAGCTATCAGCCAGCACCTCACCCGCCTGCACCCGCTGCCCACGATAGACAACAGGATGCTGGTCAATGCAGGTGCTCTGGTTCGACCGGTTGTACTTGCGCAGTGTATAAGTACGCGGGCCAGCCTCTTCCATCACAACAATTTGCGCGCCGGAAACACTGACAACCTCACCCGGCGCAGCAGCTAAAACGACCTGGCCGGAGTTCAGGGCTGCCTGCAACTCCATGCCCGTGCTGACAATCGGTACATCCGGGTCAAGCAATGGCACAGCCTGGCGCTGCATGTTCGAGCCCATCAAGGCACGGTTCGCATCATCATGCTCCAGGAACGGGATCAACGCGGCCGAAACACCCACAATCTGGCGGGGAGCGATCCATGTAATCCACGCGCGACAGAAGCGAAACGGAACTGCTGATTACGTCGTACCGAAACACGAGCATCGACGAACTGTTTGTTATCGAGCTTCGCGTTGGCCTGTGCAATGGTGAAGGCATCTTCCTCATTCGCCGACATGTAAATTACATCATCGGTCACGAAGGGCCGAACCCGGGCAATCAGTAACACCGGCTTCACGAATCGCCTCAACCTGCTCTTCAGTCAGAGCTGTATTCGCATCAACAATGATCCACCGGTGGAAGGGTCTACGATATTAACGAATGCGTCCCGCCCCACCAGATTGTCACTATCAGCCGGGAGCTTGCGCCAATACCCGGCGGTACGGTGTTTCAATGAAACCGTATTTATTCACCCGGCCATAGGTTGCCAGACGGCCGATCAAACCAATGTTCGGACCTTCCGGCGTTTCTACCGGGCAGATACGACCATAGTGACTGTGGTGAACATCGCGCACCTCAAACCCGGCGCGCCTACGGCGCAAACCACCTGACCAAGTGCTGATGTTCGCTTGTGGGTCAACTCCGCCAGTGGGTTGGCCTGCTCCATGAACTGGCTCAACTGCGAGCTACCAAAGAACCTCACGAATCGCCGCCACAACCGGCCGGATATTAATCAGGTTAACCGGCGTCACATTATCGCTTTCGCGAATGGACATGCGCTCACGAACAACCCGTTCCATCCGGCGCAGACCCACGCGCAGCTTGGCCTGATCAACTCGCCGACGGCTTTGACGCTGACGATTGCCCAAATGGTCAATGTCATCGGGCCCTTCCAATCCATTGTTGATCTGGATAATGTGGCGAACCAGATTGACAATGTCATGCTGGGTAATCGCGATGCTCAAGCGGCACAATATCCTGCAAGTTAAGACGACGCTTGTTTAGCTTATACCGACCGACAGCCGCCAGATCATAGCGACGCGGGTCATATAACTGCTCCACAAAATACTGTGTCGCATTATCAGCGTCGGCGGATCGCCGGGGCGCATCCGCTTGTAAAACTCAATGAGGGCCTGCTCCTGGGATCGGGCGCTCTTCCGTCCACTTCGGCTCCTGTTCAATGCTACCCTGATGTACTGGTGCTCAGGATTCGTATCCACATCAGCAAACAACAGCGCCAGCAACTCTTCATCGCTACCGTCTGTCAGTAGCGGATTACCCAGGCCGTCATCAATGGCCGCCATGGCCCGCAGGAAAAGCGTTACCGGGACCGTGCGTCTGCGGTTGAATTTAACCGTCAGGTAATCGGTCTTGCGCGTCTCGAATTCCATCCAGGCGCCACGATCAGGGATAAGCTTGCCCATACCCAACGGGCGGCCGGTGGCACGCTCTTCCTCGATCTCGAAGTATGCGCCGGGAGAGCGAATTAGCTGGCTAACTACGACACGCTCGGTACCATTAATAATGAAGGTACCGGCCTTGGTCATCAGGGGAAGTCCCCCATAAAAATCTCCTGGACAATAGGCTGGTCCAGATCAGCGCTGTAGAGCAGTACGTTGACGTAGAGCGGAGCAGCGTAGCTCATATCACGCTCGACACACTCCTCAACACTCATACTTTGGTTCCCCAAACCAATACTTAAATCAAACCTCCACCTCTGGGTGCTTGAGGGGAAATAGAGCTTCAAATCATGATTGTAGCTCTCAATGGGAGAAATCTCGTCAAACAGCTCGGCCAGGCCTTCATCGATGAACTGATCGAACGAATTCAATTGAACATCGATCAGAGTCGGCAACTCCATGGGCTTTGTTGTACGAGCAGAGCTGCGAGTATAAGAACTGGGCATGTAGTATCACCTGCTCCCTGGTAACAAGTCGTCACCTGTCACCGTTGAAAATTGACTGCTATTCCGACAAACAAAAGGTGCAACGCGCTGTTGCACCGCCTTGTGATTCCAATGCTACTTACGTGGTAAGAACTATGTTTCACGCTCAATAGGCATATTTCTGCGAAACTACAGTATAAGTTATTTGGGCATTTTTGTCAAGCCTCTGTATACGGCAATTATCCGGTCCGCAGCAGCCGGCCAACTGAACATGTCCAGGCTTCGCTGCCGTAACTGATGGCCCAGATGTTGCCGGCGCTCAGGTCATGGGCCAGTACCCCAATAGCATCAGCAAAAGAAGGTATGTCTCCAAGTGGTGGGTACACCCCCCACTCACCCAGGTATTCGTAGTTCACCGGTGTGTCGTAGGCCACGACCGGAAGCGCCATTGCCATATAGTTCAACAGCTTGCCGCTCCCTTCCGTAGATGACACTTTTGGCGCGACAGCAATATCACAGGCGGCCAAATAGTACGGTGCTTGATCAAAAGGAATGCGGCCGGGAAAGATCACACGATCACTAACCCCATGTATCTCCGCCAACTGCTGGTAATGGTCAACATTCGGGTATCCCATCACCAGAAACGTCAGAGGCTCACCCTGCTCCTTGAGGATTTCGGCCGCTTCAATGATGTGGGGTGATGCCCTGATAGTCAGTCAGCAATCCCAGATACCCGACAACAGTATGCTCCGGTGGTATACCCAATGCTGTTCGTAAGGGATGCTCAGTACGATCCTCAGGAAACCGGGCCGGATCAAACGCCACCGGATCGGCGCAATCGGGAAGCGTCACTACCGTATCGGCCGGTACCCCAAACTCTCCTTCCAGCAACCGCTTGGCGCGAGTGGAACTGGTCAGAACGGCATCCGGCATATGCCTGGTGATGTAACGTTCCGTCCGGTAAGCCCAGGGATAAACAGCCCCATCGGGATCCAGAAAGCGGTGTGATCAACCATCTCGGCCGTCAGGCTTCCCTGAAAATCGAACACAACCGGGACTCCCATCAGCCGCCCCAAAAGGCCGCCAATCAGCACACCCTCGTGCATATGTCCGTGAATGATGTCAGGCTTGAATCGTCGCGCCTCGGCCAGGGACTGCCCGGCAAGATATACATCGAAAGCCAGTTTATGTCGGGAAGAACCAACCTCATAGTCCGTACGCCACGGCAGGGCCGGCGTGCGCCGAATATCCAGACCCTCCACATCGTTCCCCTTATAATAGGTAACGACTGCGACTTCAACGCCTTATCCTGTAGAGCACGCATCTCTTCCAGGATGCGAATATGACCGCCGTAATCGCTAAAAAACGAAGTAGGCGCAATCATCAACACACGCATGGAGTGCCCTCCGGTGGCATAGACAGCCAGGCAGATGAACATCAGATTGTGGGTCTGCGTTTGTGGAAATGCTGTACGTATCAAGGCCGGTGATCTGGTTAGTCTTCGTCGTCCTTCTTCAAACCGCGACTTAACCACCCACCCAGGAGTTGTTGCGTCAGGTCCGGTGTTTCACCTTGCTCTTGATATCTTCCGACCACTCATTGTCACTGCGTTTTGAGCCACTTGGCCCGCTTCAACAAAAAGCCCTGCAAGCGTCAATTCGAGCAGATCGGGATCACCTTGTTCGATCAGGCCGCGCCATTTCTTTAGCTCGCCGTCAATGCATCCAGCCAGCGCAGTGCGGCGGCCTTTGTCGGTCAACACCATCTGCACGATGTCGGTGCCCATATCCAGCGGGTTGGGTCGCCACACCAAACGGGATGTTGGCGAAGCGCAGCATATCTCGCCAGGCCGGACCGTTGAATCGCCCCAAAAGCGCGGCCGATAACAGGGCAGGCAAAGTCTCCACGCCTTGAGCCAGGCATCATATTCAAACGGATCGGACAAAGTAGGGCACGGCGCCCAACAGCCCAAACTTAACCGCCGTATCAACAGCTTGCGGATCGGCCGTCGGTGAGGGCATGACGCAGAATACGCTGGATTGAAACAGAACGGCTGAAGCTGCGTCCAGTTTCCGGCCGTCGGGCAAGACGGCCGCACGGAGAATGGGTGTAGCGCTTACATAATGCCCGCCCAAGATACTGCTGCGACCACTTAACACCCGGCCCTTTCAAGGCTGTCAGATCGAGGACTAGTGCGGCGGTTGTACCCTCATCACCGATAATCATCAGCGTTTCACGCAACTCACTAAGCGGAATGGATAGCACCAGAATGTCTGCCTGGGATACCGCCTTCACGATATCCCTTCAACCGCATCAAAGGCTGATTCGATCGATCTTGCTTCCTCAAGCAATTCAGGCTTGCTGTCATACCTGACGATGTTCAAGGCCATGGGCGCAGCTTTAAGCGCCATGGCAATGGAGACGCCAATACGGTTCAGGCCGACAATTGTTACTGTTCTGAAGCCGCATGTAATCCACCTCTAGTTTTGCTCGTCTGCCCACTGCAACAATCGCAGGAGTTGCGCATCATCATCAGTCAGGCCATCCGTCTTATCCTGGTGCCGCCGGACCAGACACAGACAACACGAGGGCGACTGCCAGCCTGTTCCGCCAACCGTGCCCCCACTCCGCATGTTGGGCCCTGACAGCAATTGGTTTTCGCCGTTTTCGGGCACGTCATCTCCCCCACCGATCCAGACTGCCGTGCCAACTCCGTTCCGCCAATGACCCCACAATGCGATCCACTGAGGATAACGGAACCTGTGTCTTCCCTACATCATGCAGCAGGGCTGCCGCCAGAAGATCGGGATTCACTTCCCGGCATCCTTGAGCATGCGCATCACCCGATAACAATGTTGTTGATCCGTTGCATCATACCGCTGGAATAGATCAACTCTCTCGGTGACAGGGCTGCTTCTATCTCCGATCTCTCATCAGGAGACAACGGCCCGGCAGTTAGCTCCGCCAAAGCTGCCGCACCCGGTAGCTGACGCGCATTTTACCCGACCAGGAATCGCAGCGTCGTCATGGCCGGTATGCCGACCAGCACATTCATCACCGAGGGGACAAAGAACACCATGACCCATCAGGATTAAGAACCCATACTGCTCCACCCGCCGCAGGCGATAGACCCACTTACCGGCAAGATAGCCAAACAGGATTTTGGACCCATCCAGTGGCGGGATCGGGATCAGATTGAAGAACGCCAGATCAAATTGATCCAGATGAACTCCGACATCAGAAATGCCACCGAAGGCAGGGTGCTTCCCGATGAGGATAACTCAAAGGGGATAAGTCCTAACCGGATTGGGATGACAGCTAGTAACGCCATCAATACATTGAGAGCGGCCTGGCAATCGCCACAATCGCCAGTGTCTGTCGTGGGTCGCCCCGCATGTTGAGGGGATTCACGACCACCGGCTTGGCCCAGCCGAAACCTGCTACCAGCAACATGATCGTCCCAAATGGATCCAGGTGCTTGAGTGGATTGAGCGTGATACGCCCCATATTCCGGGGAGTCGGATCACCCAGGTAATCGGCCGTTACAGCATGAGCCAATTCATGGATTGTGAACGCCACCAATAGGGTTATGGCCCGCGCGATAATTACAGATGGTTCCAGATTAAACATGCCAGCACTCGTATAAGACGATAATAGACACCGGAGTGACGACTCTTTAAGTATATCTTTGCGATCGCCGGGTTGCGAATACCGGCTCAATTGTCTAGTTGGGCCTCATATACAATCACATGCGCCGGACGAATCACCCAGTCACCGGGTCGTATGGCCGGTTCCCCTCTTCCGGTTCAAAGAGTAACTTCGCTGGTCCGGCAGACTCCACCCGCAGTTGATAGAACCGCCCGCGAAACGAAACCGATATCACCTGACCCACGACTTCTCCTGCGTGCGTGCTCGCCTCTGCTGGCGTCTACCTTTCTTAATGGAAAGAACACGGGGCTTGATCAAGGCCGTAACCACCGCGCCATCGGGAGGTAATGTATTCTCAGGGGAGAACTCGCCCACAGCCGTCACCACCTGTCCGCCATTCATTCGGCCGGAAACGATGTTCTGGAAACCCAGGAATCTGGCGACAAATGCGTTAGCCGGACGGTTGTAAAGGTCAACCGGGTGGCAACCTGCTCCACCTGGCCGCCGTTCATCACCGCAACCCGATCCGCAACTGCAAACGCTTCTGTCTGATCATGGGTCACGTATAACGCGGTAATAATTCGTGAGGTCAGTATCTCGCGCAGTTCCAGCATCAGGCGCTCGCGCAGGGCCCGGTCCAGCGCCCCCAGCGGTTCGTCCAGTAACAGAAGTCGCGGTCGAGGTGCCAGAGCACGCCAGAGCAACTCGCTGTTGTTCACCCCGGACAATTCCCATCAACCGCCCCGGTGTCGTACCCCTGCATATCCACCAGCTCAAGCATCTCGTGAACCCGTGTCACAATTTCATCCGCTGGGGCTTTGTGCATCCGCAAGCCAAAGGCTACATTGTCATAAACGTTTTTGTGGGGAAAGAGGGCAAAATCCTGGAACATCATCCCGAAATCACGCAGGTGTGGCGGGACTCCGACGAGATCTTCGCCGGCGTAGCGGATCTGCCCGCCGTCGGGCTGCTCCAACCCGGCCACCATGCGCAGCAAGGTTGTCTTGCCGCTGCCGGACGGACCTAAAATGCACAGGGTTTGGTCCGCATCGACCGTTAATGACACATCATCCACAGCCATGGTTCGCGGCGCATAGGATTTGCTTACATGACGTATATCGAGGATCGGCAGTTCGTTCATCAGAATTCCGCCTCATCGCCGGTGCGGAACGCTCAATAACCGGCTGGGTAAATCCGACCACGCAAACCAGCATAAGCAGGGTACTCATGGCAACCGCCTGCCCATAATTCAGCGCCCCCCGGCTGTCCCAGAAACCGGAAGATCGCCACCGGCATGGTCGGCGTCTGTGGTCGGGCAATGAAAACCGTTGCCCCAAACTCGCCCATGCTAATCGTGAATGCAAATACCGCCCCCACCAGAATCGCGCTGCGCAAAAGCGGCCACGTTATTTCTCGCCAAACCTGCCAATCCCCCGCACCAAGCGTCGTCGCTGCTTCGTGCCATGAAGGGCGTATGTTACGCAACGCCGGCAAGACACTGCGCAAGACAAAGGGAATCGCCACAAGGGCGTGGGCAATGGGCACCAGGATGATCGAGCTACGCAGGTTCAATGGCGGCTTATCCAGAGCAATAATGTAGCCCAGCCCCAGTGTGACGGCCGATGTAGCCAGGGGCAGCATCAGTAGCGGATCCAGCACCCGCGCGGCAACTGTCCGCACATCTCCGTTGCGGCCGGACGGGCGTTCCCAATTGAATAACATTTGCGCACTCAACAATCCCAGAATCACCGCCAGGGTCATGGCAACGAGGGCAAAGCTCAGGGAATTGAAGACCGCTTCCATCGGCGGGACAAAGAAGAGCGAGTCGCCGGTTCGGTTGAACAGCTCACGATAATAGATGAGCGATAATCCGTCCGGCCCACGCAGTGACCGACTAGCAAGGGCCACCAATGGCGCGCCGATGAACAACATCATGGCTCCGACGACGCCGTAGACCAGAATCCGGTCCGTCAAGGTTTGTATGGGGCGCTCAATCGCCTCGCGCCGGCCGATCCGCGTCGGCCGTGATGACGACGCTTGCAGACGTGTATAAAACCACATGAGAATGAAGGTGAAGATGATCTGCCAGAGTGACAGTCCTGCGGCCACCGGCAGATTGAACAGGTTGAGGGCTTGCCGGTAGATCTCCACCTCGATTGTTGCGAATCGCGGTCCACCCAAGATAAGGATCACCCCAAAGCTGGTGAAGCAATATATGAACACGAGGGCCGCAGACGAGAGGAGGGCCGGGCGTAACGCGGGCAGCGTAATATGCCGGAACGCCTGGCGGCGGGATGCCCCCAACATCTGGGCGGCTTCCGGCAAGGCAGGGCTTAGATTTTGCCAGTAGGTGCTGATTAACCTCAGGGCAATGGAGTAGTTGTAAAAGACGTGGGCAATCAGAATCAGCCACACGGTTTGGGAGAGCTGGATCGGTCCCGAACTCAATCCCAGCAGGTCCTGCAACCATGAGTTTATGAGGCCACGCGGCCCAATCAACGCCGTGAAGGCCGTGGCAACGACAACAGTCGGCAGGACAAACGGCACCGTGGCAATCGCCCGCACCAGACTCTTGCCGCGAAATCGGTAACGAGCCAGTACGTAAGCCCCGGGAAATGCCAGCAGCAGTGTCAGCAAGGTTGACAGCGCCGCCTGCCAGATCGTAAACCACAGGACATTCCGAAAATAGGGCGAGACGGTAAGTTGCAGCCACCCGACAACATCCGGCACACCATCCGGTGCCAACCCCAGCCACAGAATTGAGGCCAGAGGGTAAAAGAAAAACAGGGCGAAGAACGCTACGGGAATTACCAGTAGTAACCCGTAGACAACTGTTCGCCCTGTTAAGCGCTTACTTCGCATGGATCCTAATTATAGCTATTCAGTCTCAGTACACCGCGTCTACCGCAGGACGGTATTTGTCCAGTCTTCAATCCAGGTCTGTCTTTGCGCTTCGATCAGTTCGGGATCCAGCGTCGCCGGGTTCTCGGCTACACTGGCATACCGGGTGAATACATCCGGCAACACGGCCGTTTCATTGACCGGATATACAAACATATGCAGCGGGATATCTTCCTGGAACCGCTTGCCCAAGAGGAAGTTAACCAGTTGCCTGGCTTCGGCCTCATTCGGCGTACCGCTCAGAATACCGGTAAACTCAATCTGTCGGAAGCAGGTGTTGTCATTCAACACGGCCGCAGTCGGTGCAGAATCCAGTGGTTCCTCAGCATAATATACCGCCGCCGCCGGGCTGGATGCGTAGCTGACCACTATCGGCCGATCACCCTCGGAAGCGGCCGTAAAATACTCATAGTAGGCCTGCTCCCACCCATCAACAACCAGCACATTCGCATCGCGCAGGGTCTGCCAGTAATCGAGGTAGCCATCCTCACCGTAGGCAGAAATCGTCGTCAGCAGAAAGGCCAAACCGGGAGTAGAAGTCGCCGGATTTTCAACGACGGTTAGCCCGGCATAGTCAGCACTTGCCAGATCATCCAGCGAGGTCGGTGGCTCAAGACCCTTGTCGTTAAACCAGGCAATATCGTAGTTCAGACATACGTCCCCGTAGTCTACCGGGAGTGCCCGCGATTGAGGATCAAGCTGGAATTCGGCCGGCACCTCAGACAGCGCCGGAGAATCATACGGCAGCAAAACATCCTCATCAAGAGCCCGGCTCAGGAAGGTATTGTCAATGCCATAGATGACATCAGCCAGCGGGTTACTCTTGGCGAGAATGGCCTTGTTGAGCATCTCGCCGCCGTCGCCGGACTTAAACACCTCAACTGTAATCCCGGTTTCGGCCGTAAATTCATCCAAAACTTCCTGGCTGATGTCAAAACTGTCATGGGTCATCAAACGCACAGATGACGAACTACCATCGTCCTGCGGGGAAAGCCCGCACCCGGCAACGACAAGCGCCATACCCAGCACCGCAAGAAATCTCAATACATGTGTGGATTTCATCGAAATTCTCCTTGTAGTCTTTATCCAAAAACAAAAACGCCTTCTATCCAGATAGAAGGCGCTGAGACCGTTTGTACTCATATTCCCTACGCCAGTATTACCTGGATCAGGTTCGACGGTTCACCTCTAATCTGAGGCAT
>JAWKOY010000042.1:0-40485 GCA_041390945.1 Chloroflexota bacterium | reverse complement strand
ATTGACATTTCCTGCGACGGAGGAAATGCCCAGATTGATCTGCTAAACCGTTCGGCCGAACTTACACTGATCGGTGGGGATAATGTGACCTGTACATTTACCAACCAGCTTGTTTCAACCCAACTGATTGCCACCGTGTACCACGATCTTGATCTGGACGGACAATTGACGAGCGGTGATGAGCCATTAGCCGGCTGGGAAGTGTCTGTTCTGGATGCCCAGGGCACACCACTTACAGATGCTCAGGAAACGGGGGCTGATGGGCAGGTGTTGTTCAACGGGCTGGCAACAGGTACGGTGCAGGTTTGCGAAACCCTGTCTGTCGGCTGGTACAACACCGATCCGGGAAGTGGTGTAGACCCGATTGTCGGCAGTGGTCAGTCAATTTGCCGCAACGTTGAATTGATAGCGGGGCAGATATCCCAGACGACGTTTGGTAATGTGGCGGCCGCATCCCTGATTGTCGCCAAGGAAACCCAACCGGTCGGTGCGACAGGACCTTTCATGTTTACCAGTGCCGTAGTCGGTTTGAACGGCGGCATTGGCGATGGGGAACAACTCAGTGCATCGGTATTCCCTGGTAGCTATACCGTTACGGAAGCAGAACCCGGAGACGAGTTCGAGTTAACGGCCGTTGTCTGTGACGATGCGGACAGCACCGGCGATCTGGTGACCCACTCGGCAACGTTCCAGGCGGATGCAGGTGAGACTGTGGTTTGTACATTCACCAATACCCAGGCGCCCGGTACGGCGATTGCCTTTGTATATGAGGATCTTGATCAGAGCGGTGATTACTCTGATGGAGACAAGCCCTTGATGGACTGGACGGTGCGAATCCGCGACGGTGCTGCGAACCAGATTGGTAGCGACATGATGACGGATGCAGCCGGTATGGCAATCTTTGGCGCACTCCCTGGTGGGGATTATCAGGTGTGCCAGGATCTGCCGACGGATTGGGACAACACAGACCCCGGTGACGAGGGGCAGCCGATTGTTGGAACAGGGCAGGAGGTGTGCCGGGATATTGTTGTTTCCAGTGGCGAGACGACAACGGCCGAGTTTGGCAACTATTACCAGGGGCCTTCTGTTTACACTGTGTATCTGCCTGTCATCAGGAACTAACCTTCCGTATAACGACAAGGTTGGGTTGATCTCCGTGGTCAACCCAACCTTATTCCTTCGGTACAAACAAGACCTGGTTCCAGACGTTTTGTTTCCTCTTTACTACGCCCTGAAATACCACAATTGAATAGTTGTTGAACCCCATCTGACGAGTTTGTACCAATTTGTGCAAAATGTATTGACAGATGCTGTGCCATTTGTTAATCTTGCCTGTAATTACAGGATGACAACATAACAAATTAATTTTAGCATTTAGGTCATACATAACTCGTGGAACTCAACACCGCCATCGACCGCAATAGTTACGTACCGTTGTACGCTCAGGTACGTGATGCGCTGCGGGATGGGATTGAGCAGGGTGGATTGAAACCCGGTGAGCAATTGCCGGGGGAGCCGGAGTTATGCAGGATGTTTGATGTTAGCCGGACTGTTATCCGTCAGGCGCTACGCGACATCGAACTCGAAGGGATTATTTTTCGGCAGAAGGGGCGGGGGACATTTGTCGCCGAGCCAAAATTGCGCGAAGGATTATTCCAGGAGCTGACCGGTTTCTACGAGGATATGACCAACAAGGGGTATGCTCCTATCTCCCAGGTGCTAACCCAGGAAGTCGTCTCTGCGAGTCGTAAGGTCGCCTCTTATCTTAAACTGCGGCCGGGGACACCGGTGATTCAGATTGATCGGCTCCGGTTTGTAGACGATGAACCGATTGTATTGGTGACGACTTATTTACCGGAGGTTCGTTGCCCCGGATTGGCAACGGCCGATCTGTCCCACCAGTCACTCTATGGATACCTTTCCCGTGAATATGGGTTGGCGATTGAGCGCGGCCACCGCTATCTGGAGGCTGTACCCGCCGGAGAGCATGAGGCCAAGCTCCTGCAAGTGAAAAAGGGAGCGCCCTTAATTTTGCTGGATAGTGTGAGTTATCTGGCCGACGGCTCGCCGATTGAATATTACCATGCGCTGCACCGGGGTGACCGGTCGCGTTTTGAGGTAGAGCTTATCCGTGTCCCGGCCCATAGCCCGGCACGAGATGACAGTGTGCGTCTCGCCATCCAGCGGGCGCAAACGACCACCGCCCATTGACTTGACGGGCAAATGATACTGCGCGACGCAGCAGGCCCGCGCAGTATCTTTCCAAACAATTATTGAAGGCGGGAGTAGTCGTTCTTGATCACCCGCCGGACCGCTTTAATCCATACATAAAGGAGATGTTCCTATGGCAATGAAGGTTGGTATTGATAGTTATTGCTTCCATCGTTACTTCGGTGAGGTATATCCACATCAAACCGCGCCGGAATTCAACATGACGGTATTCGACTTCCTCGACTTCGCCAAAGGGTTGGACGTTGACGGTGTTTCTCTGGAATCCTGTTTCTTCCCGGCTTATGACCAGGCGTTCTTCGGCGATCTGAAAGCACGTTTGGACGAGTATGGCTTTGACCGCGTTTATGCCTGGGGCCACCCGGACGGGCTGGAAGCGGGCAAGAACCGGGACGAGTTCAATTCGATGATAAAGAACATCGAATATGCCAAGATGATTGGCGCGCCGGTGATGCGCATCGTTGCCAGCAGCCTGATGTTCCGTTTTGAGCCGCATGGTCCGCAAATAGACATTCTGGCGGATTGGCTGAAAGAAGCTGTCAAAGTTGCTGAGGAATATGATATCAAGCTGGCCGTTGAGAATCACATTGACTACACCTCTGATGAGTGTGTTGAGTTACTCGACCGTGTGGACTCTCCATATCTTGGTTTGAACCTTGATACCGGTAATTTCCTCCGCCTGTTGGATGATCCGGTAGACGGTGCGGCCAAGCTGGCCGATCGGGTACTGGCTACACACATCAAGGACCTGAAGCCGGTACGAGGCGTCAATGCCAAGGAATGGTATTTCTTCTCATCCACACCGGTTGGAGACGGCCTGGTGGATAACCAGAAGCTGGCCCAGATATTGCATGATGCCGACTACCAGGGCTTCCTGGCGGTAGAGACTGACTCCCTGCATCCCGACTACGAGAACCAGGAGCATTGGGCAGTTGAGAAGAGTGTGTGGGAGCTGAAGCGTATCGCGCGCAGCGTGAAATAGTTCTTTTTGCAACAAAGTATACAAAGAACGCTCAATGGTATTGTAAGTAATTGACAAACAAACAACCCATGCTACTATTTGAGCGTCTTTCTTCATCTCCTGAACCTGATCCTCTGCATTAAGCTATGGGGGCGGGTGGTGAAGGACCCTTCGCTATGACTATCGGTTCTGACATGAGGCCCGTTCAAGAATCTACGTTGATACTCGAACCGGTTTGAAGGCGGCGAATTGTCAAAGCCATTCGCCGCGAAGGCCCCATGTCTCGTAACCGACCTTTCTGAAGTGCTTGACTATTCGCGTGCCAGCGTGACGGTATCGTCAGCAAGATGATGTCGTCTGCCATCCTGATTGAAATTGGCGAAGGAAAATCCGCTGGTGGACGTCGTCCGCTTCTTCTGGATATCAATCCCGTGCTTGGGTATGTAATCGGTGTTGACATTGGGGCGGCGCAAGCGTGGATGTGGCGTTGTCGATTTTTCAGGGGCAGATTCTGGAGCGTGTGTCCGAACCGGCTGATGTTCAGCGAGCACCGGAGCCCTTTTTGACCCGCGTGGTGCGGAGATGATTGAAGGGTTATTGGATCTGCTGGCATAAATCCGGATCGTGTACTGGGGATGAGGTCGGTGTACGGACCGTGCGGAGTTGCATCGGGCGTATTGATTGCCCCTCCGCCCATGCCATGGAAGGATTCCCCATCGGATTACGCGGCGAATATTTTCCGCTGGCGCGGGTTGTAGTTGACAACGATGTCAACATCATGGCAAGGTGAGCAGCAGGCCAGCGCCGGGAAGGGGATTGAGAACTTCCTGTTTGTCAAAATTGGGATGGCATTGGCTGCAGCGTAGTTGCCCACGGCGCCGTTACCGGGGTAGCGATGGTTGCCGCCGGTGACCTCAGTCACATTATTGTTGACCACAACGGACCGGTTTGTCGTGTTGCGGTAACCAGGGGTTGTTTAAAGAGATTATGGCCGCGGGATCCGGCTATCGCGGCCATGGCGACTGAGCGGGCACTGGCCGGAGAGAGTGATTTTACTTTCTGGCGGAGCGTTTGACCCGGCGCGGAGATGGCGACTAATGGATTATCGATGAAGCGGCTGCTGGACGACCCGGGCTGCCAATGAGATTGTCCGTCGCAGCGGTCAAATGATCGGCGGGACGTTAACAAACCTGGTCAACTTCTTTAACCCGGGCGATCTTCTGGGTGGCGGTGTAAGCAGTATCGGCCACAGCCTGCTGTCAGTCCGGCAGAGCAACCTTGCGGCAAACTACGTCACTTTCGACGCGACAACTACGGATTGAATACTCCCGATTGGGAACGGATGCCGGCGTTATCAGGCGCCATCTGGCGCTGGCTCTTGAAAATGTATTTGCGGTGTAGTAGGCTGTACTTCCTGCGCTTCCTGGTCGCTGCCCGGCTGGTTTTATTGGAGAGAGATTGGTAAATGAAATGAGAACACGATGAATGTCGCCATTATCGGCACTAAGTTTATGGCAAGGCCCACAGTAATGCCGCAACCCAATGCCCCCATTTCTTCGATATGGGCATCAAGCCGATTCTCCGTTTGCCGTCGGTACTGACGAAGGGGACGCAGGGTTTGCCCATCGCTGGGGCTGGGAGAAGCCTCAACAGATTGGCGCGCCGTAGTGGAGCGTGATGACATTGATATTATTGATATTTCCACGCCGACATATTTACCACGATATGGCGATTGCCGCGGCGAGGAGAACAGGAAGCACATCTTCCTGGAGAAGCCATTTTCCTTGACGTTAGAGCAAGCGCTTGCCGAAATGTACGAGGCTGTGCTCAGGAGCCGGTGTGACTCATTACGTTAATCATAATTATCGCCGCGCGCCGGCCGTTCGGCTCGCTAAACACGTTATCGAAGATGGCGAAATCGGCCGCATCTTTCACTGGCGTGGGGCATACCTCCAGGACTGGATCGTCGATCCCTCGTTCCCATTAACCTGGCATTTGCGTTCGGAGACAGCCGGCTACGGGCCACATGGTGATCTCAATTCACATAGCGTAGACCTGGCGCGATACCTGTTAGGCGACATCAAATCGGTTTCGGCCATGATGACGACTTTCGTCAAGGAACGGCCGTTGCCAGGCAAGGATGCAGCCACGTTTACCGCAGGATCGGGTGAATCGGCCGAAATGGGCGAAGTGACTGTAGATGATGCATCGTTTATGCTGGCCGAGTTTGAGAATGGCGCAATCGGTTCGTTCGATGCTTCCCGATTTGCACCCGGCCGCAAAAACTTTAATACGTTCGAGATCTATGGCGACAAAGGCAGCATTATCTGGAACCTGGAACGGATGAATGAGCTCCAGCTCTTCAAGCGGGATGATCCGGCCTACGAGCAGGGCTTCCGCACAATCCTGGTTACCGAAGGCGGCCAACATGATTACATTGCCAATTGGTGGCCGCCGGGACACATGATTGGCTATGAGCATGAGTTCCATCATGCAGTGGTGGACTTCATGTCCGCCATTGAAAATGGGACAGATATTGCCCCTAACTTCTATGACGGGTTGAAAGAGATGGAAGTGTTGGACGCTGCTGCTCGCTCGGCCCAGACCGGACAAAAGGTGATGGTTGGATAGAGACCATTGCCGTCTAAGTTGACGGTTTCCGTACTTGCCTCCCGGAGGTCCTCCTTTGCCTTTAACCGGCGCCTCCAGCCCAATCATCCCTCCGGGAGGCATTTTTCAATAGTGAATTTGCTTGTAAGGATTAAACGTGAAATTCGGGGTTAATACCTTTGTTTGGGCATCGCCCTTTAGTACGGCCGAGCATCTGTCCTTAATTGATAAGGTGGATGCGATGGGCTTCGACGTGATTGAGATAGCCGTTGAGGACCCGGCCATAATTGATATAGACGCTTTGGACGGCCGTCTGCGCGAGGTGGAAAGCTCCGCTCTGGTCTGTGGTGCATTTGGACCCGGTCGAAACCTGGCTTCCGAAGATGCTGATGAGCGCCGCAATGCCGTGGGCTACATCCGTGAGCTCATTGACATGGCTGCGGCGCTGGGATCACCTGTTGTGTCCGGGCCCATGTATGGCGCAGTCGGCAAGACTCCGGCTCCTGATCTGGATATCCGGCAGCGTGAGCGCGATCGCTCGGCGGCCGAACTCCGTCCCTGGCCGCCTATGCCGGTGATCATGGTGTCCGTCTGGCGATGGAAACGCTGAATCGTTTCGAGACGGATTTAATCAATGTCGTCGATCAGGGTCTGGACATGATTGAAGCTATCAGGTAGCCCACATGTAGGCTTCTTGCATCTGATACATTCCATATGCACCTGGAAGAGAAAGATTCCGCAGCCGCTATCCGACGCTGGAGATCGACTTTTCCACTTCCATGCTCAGTAGGAATGACCGGGGTTCCCGGGACTGGGGCAGGTGGCCTGGCCGGAAATCGCGGCGGCCGTAAAAGAAATTGGTTATGACGATGCTGTGGTGATCGAGTCATTCACTCCGAATGTGAAGACAATCGCCCGCTCCGTTTGTATCTGGCGTGATATTGCGCCAAGCCAGGATGCCATTGCCTCTGAGGGTCTGGTCTTCCTGAAGGGCCTGTTTGGGGCCTAAGCATTGTTGCGGAGAAAGTTATGGCTGAAAACAACATCCCAAAGACGCCGGCCGGTCAGACCACTCCAGTGACCGAGGTAGAAGCCAAATCAGACAAGCCTGTGCTGGAAGTGCAGCACATCGTGAAGACATTCCCCGGTGTTGTGGCGCTTTATGACGTATCGGTTGAATTTTTCCCGGGCGAAGTGCACTCGATCGTCGGTGAGAATGGGGCGGGTAAGTCCACCTTAATGAAGGTAATGGCCGGTGCTTACCAACCTGATAGCGGACAAATCTTTTTCAACGGTCAGGAAGTGGAGTTCAATCATCCGCAAGAGGCTCAGCAGGCCGGCATCAGCATCATTTATCAGGAGTTTAATCTGCTGCCGGAACGGACTGTGGCTGAGAATATTTTCCTGGGTAGAGAACCCACCCATTATGGTGTCGTGGACAACAAGCAGATGGAGGCCGATACACGCGAGGTTCTCCGCCAGCTTGAAGCTGAAAAACTGATTGACCCCAGAGCACAGTTAGGAACCCTCTCCGTTGCCGAGCAGCAGGTGGTGGAGATCGCCAAGGCTATTTCATACGATGCGCGAGTGCTTATCATGGATGAGCCGACGGCTGCGTTGTCTTCCAATGAAGTCGGCGTCCTGACTGATCTTATTCTTCGGCTCAAGGCGCGTGGTATTGCCATTATCTTTATTTCCCATCGCCTTGGTGAGGTCTTTGATTTGTCGGAACGGATCACTGTGTTGAAAGACGGTCACAAGATCGGAACCGATTTTGCCAGCAACCTCACGATGTCCAAGGTTGTTGAAATGATGGTTGGCCGTGAATTGAGTGAATACTTCCCGGAGCGTGCTCGACCGGAAGATATTGGTGATGTGGTTCTGGCAGTACACGCCGCAGGGAACGAAGCCGTACATGATATTAATCTGGAGATCCGTGCCGGTGAGATAGTTGGCGTGGCCGGGTTGCAAGGATCAGGCCGTACTGCATTAGCCAGCGCCATCTTCGGGATAGAGCCGTTTGAGACGGGCGAAATTCAACTTGATGGGCAAGCTGCACTTTTCCAGAAACCTGCTCAGGCGATCCGCCGGAAGTTCGGATATGTAACTGAGGATCGCAAGAACGAGGGGCTGCTCTTGATGCAGCCGATTAACGATAACGTTCTGATTACTGTGCGAACACTACAGCGTTGGTTGGCCCGCATTTTTCCTCTGGGTCTTCGCAACGACAAGGACCTGGCGGTGGATGTGTCGGAGCACATGGATGTGCGCACACCCAGTATGGACCAGGAGGTGCAATATCTGAGTGGTGGTAATCAGCAAAAAGTGGTCTTGTCCAAATGGCTGGCGACCGATGCCAGGGTCCTCATCTTTGACGAACCAACACGTGGTATTGATGTTGAGGCCAAGGCCAGTATCCATGAACGGATCCGCGAATTGGCTCGTGCCGGAACGGCCGTTTTGATGATTTCATCAGAATTGCCGGAGGTGGTCGGTATGAGTGACCGCATCATCGTCATGTGGGACGGTACTATCGTGGGCGAATTGCCTGCTGCCGCAACCGAAGCCCAGATCATGCAGATGGCTACTGGTTTTGCCGATGGTGATAATTCATCGGCGACAGAGGCCTCTAAGCTCGTGCTGGAGACTGCCTAACGGAGAAACAACATGACAGCAGCAACACCTACACTATCCACACCATCACTCAGTGACCGTCTGCGGTCCTGGTTCCAAAATAGTCGTATACCACCTGTCTGGTACTTTGTCATAATCATCTTTCTCCTTTCGATTGTGCTGGACTTGCTATTTGGGGTGGATGACCAGTTATTCATTACTAACCCGGTCATCCTGACCAATATTCTCGTCCGCTCGGTTGCTCTGGGTATCGTCGCCGTGGGGCAAACCTATGTCATCCTCGGCGCCTCAATTGATCTGTCGGTGGCTTACATGATCAGTGTTACGGCCGTCGGCGCCTCATTCTTGATGGCCGGGGATCCGTCACGCGTCTGGTGGACAATTCTGGTCCTGTTAGCGGTTGGCGCTGTAGTCGGTCTGGTGAACGGATTGCTCATTTCTCGTCTAAAAGTGAACCCGCTTATCGCTACGTTGGGTGTCGGACTTATCCTGAAGGGGTTATTAAGCGCCACATTCGAGAACTTTGCCGGGGCGGTGCCACGCAGTTTCCAGACATTTGCCTACGGCACTATCGGCCCGATTCCTTACTCAGTGCTCGCCTTATTCCTGGTGGTACTCGGCGGTTGGTTTATCCTGCGCCGGACGAAATATGGCGCACATCTGTATGCCGTCGGCGGCAGCGAAGAGGTGGCGCGGTTGTCCGGCCTGAGAACGGATCGCGTCCTGATCATCGCGCACATTATTTGTAGCCTGACGGCCGTTCTCACTGGGCTATTCGTGGTCAGCCGCTTACGCTCCGGCGCGCCATGGGTTGGTACTGATGGTTTGTATGACCTGGAGTCCATCGCGGCTGCCGTGGTTGGTGGCACGGCTCTTTCCGGCGGCAAAGGTGGCGTCTGGGGGACGTTAGGCGGTGTTCTGATCTTCAGCTTGCTGGACACCATGTTTAATCAAATCGGCATTGACGCTTACATGAAACAGATCCTTCGCGGGGCGATTATCATCCTGGCTGTCGGTTTCTATACCTTCCGCTCGACGCAGGAACCTTCCTGAGAGGTAAGACGATATGACACAGATCACTGCACCGGTAGAAACCGAATCTTTCTTCTCCAAGGCATTGAATTGGCTTAAGAATATCAATCCTATTTAGTATGTTGTCCTGGCACTCTTTGCAGGGGTGGCCTACCTGAATCCACGTTTCTTTGAGCCGAACAGTTTCCTGGCGTTCATGGAGCGCGCGGCACCGCTGATGCTCCTTACGGCCGGGCAGGTTTACGTGCTTGTTTCCGGCGGCTTCGATCTGTCTGTCGGGTCTGTCGTGACCTATTCAGTCATCGCTGCTGCTATTCTGGCGAACAACGACCCCGGCAATACATGGTGGGTTATCCTGTTCATCTTGGGCAGCGGTGCACTTTTTGGGCTGGTGAATGGGTTGGTGGTGACCTATCTCAAAGTCCCGTCGCTAATCGCTACGTTGGGTATGCTGCTAATTGTGACCGGCATTGGGCTATTCTGGTCGGGCGGCGCGCCACGTGGTTACCTGCCGGACAATTATCGCGCTTGGGGACGGGGTGGCATTGAGGATATTCTGGGCTTACGTGAGTTCCCTTACGCTGTCATCATCCTCGTTATTGTGGGATTTATACTTTGGTTGTTGATGCATCGGCTCAATTATGGCAAACAGCTCTTCGCCATTGGCGACAACCCACGCGCCGGCCGCCTTTCCGGCGTTAATGTGGAATTTGTACGTGTCGCCGCTTTTGTCATCTGCGGTACGGTCGCTGGGTTGGCAGGCATTATGATCGGGGGGCGTGGCGGCGTCTCAATTGAGGCCGGTACCGGGCTGGAGATGCAGACGATTGCTGCGGCCGTTCTGGGTGGTACGGTGCTACTGGGTGGTCGTGGCAATGTCCCCGCTGCCATGGCCGGTGCACTGGCGCTGGAAGTCCTGTTTACGTTATTGAATTTGCTTGGATTGCCCAAGCCGCTGCGCGATGCTGTGCAGGGCTTGATCATCATTGCTGCGGTGGCCTATACGGCCTACTCTACCCGGCGCCCGCGCTAGGAGACAACCTCAGCAATTTGTACACGGCGAGTTTTGCCGACAGTGAGGTTTGCAATACAGAAATGAACAGAAATGAGGAGGTGATACCTGGGAAGATATCTATACAAACGGGGAGCGTGCCCGTCAAGATGACACGCCATATTAGAACCCAAATTGATTTACCCACATCCTTAACAAACATGAGTTGGAGGAGAATCGCATGAAACCGTATGTACGTAATTTGTTGTTTTTGGTAACGGTTCTGTTGATCGGCGTTCTGGCAGCATGTGGCGGCCAGACTGCGGTTGATACTGCGGCCGATCAGGCCAGCGAAGCCGCTAGCGACGTTGCCGATCAGGCAGCGGATACCGCTGATGAGGCAATGGACACCGCCCAGGAAGCGGTTGATGAGGCAATGGACACTGGTGCCGGCTTGGGCATGGAGGCTGCAGCCGTAGCCACCGAGTTCTTTAGCCAGGAAGACCTGGATAACTCCATTCGTCTGATGAGCGTTACCCCGGAAGGCCCCGAAGGCCAGCCGTATCTGCAGGCGTTGGAGCCGAATTTCATCGACACAACTGAGTATGCCAAGGAAGGCCCCTACACCCTGTGTTTCTCGAATGCTGCTGTGGACAACCCCTGGCGTGTAGTTGGTTTTACCACCATGCAGGCTCAGGTTGACCTGTTCCCGGACATTGAAGAGTTCATCGTTGTGGACGCAGAAGCCAGCGATGAGAAGCAGATCTCTGACATCCAGGACTTGGTTGCCAGTGGAAACTGTGACGCTCTCATTGTTTCCCCGAACACCACTGCCGCGTTGACCCCGGTCGTCGAAGAGGCTTGCCAGTCATGCCCGTGGTTGTCTTCGATCGGGTGGTGTTCTGACCGACTGCCCGGTTAGCTTTGTACAGCCGATTGGTGGTTATGCCTTTGGTTACACCGGCGCGAAGTTCCTGGCAGATAACCTGCCGGATGGCGCAAAGGTGTGGTTGCTATCCGCATCCTTCCTGGAGGTAGATGTGTTGAGACCCGTTGGGCTGCTGCTACTTTGAAGAGAACAACATTGATGTTGTCGAGGTTGCTTTCGGTAACGGTAATAACGACGAGGTCAAGACCATCATCACCGATGCCATTCAGAAGCGGTCAGGATTGACGGCGTCTGGATGGGATGCCGCGAGTAACGGCCGTTGCTGCTCTGGAAGCATTCGAGGATGCAGGCCAGCCGTATCCGGTTATCAATGGTGAGGATCAGCAGGACTTCCTGGTGAAGTGGAAGGAAGAAGGGTTGACTGCCATTGCACCGACGTTCCCGACCTTCCAGTGGCGGACCGCCGTAATCGCAGCCCACGACATCCTGACCGGTGAGCAGGTTCCGGAAGTATGGCGCCTGCCGCAACCGTCTGTTACCCAGGATAATCTGGATTACTATGTCAATGAAAATAGCAACATGCCGCCGTTGCACTACGCTATGTGCGGTTGCGAAGACATGCCCGATTATCCGGAACGTTGGGGCGGTTCGTCTAACTAATCCGTTTACCTCATAGACATTGGAGCCCGCTCTGATGTCTGAATGAGCTATGGGTAGGCTGCCCGGCCGGACAGCCTACCCATACTCCCCACAAACAACCGGTCATGACTCGACCGGTTACCTTCCCAAACTGTTCCGGCCAAAGCCGTCCGGCAGGGTTAATCCTGCCGACAAGGACTGGGGGACATGATCGAGATAGGCTTTCATACGGATGCTTTTAATAGTGCCTATTGGAGCTTTGAGAAATGTTTGCAGTGGGCACAGGCGAACGATGTGCCCTACATTGAATGTGGAACGATTGACGGTGTCAGTTGGATTCACGGCCTTGGCTATCAGCCACACGTGGCGTTGTGGGAAGATCCGTTGGCACTCCGGGACAAGATGGCGAGCTATGGCGTTCGCTTTTCGCAACTGGATGCTGCTTTTCCCCTTTCACTCCCAACCGGATCCTCACTAGGGTTGACCTACATCCTCAACTCAATGCGCTGGGCCTACCTGGTAGGGTGTGACCATATTGACACGACAGACAACATGCTAAAGCCGGAAGGGCTGACGGACTCGCAGGCGATGGAGATGATGAAGCGCACATACGGCGAGGTTCTGGAAGCTGCTGCCCGCTATGACATGATTATCAACATTGAGCCGCATGGTTATTACACGACCAAACCGGACATGATGGAACAGATGCTCAATTTCTATGATACACCGCATCTGCGCATGAATATGGACACCGGCAACACCTTTATTGCCGGGCAAGACCCTGTGGCCTTCCTTAACCGGTTCAAGGATCGCGTTAGCCATGTCCATGTGAAAGATGTCAGTGAATCGCTGGCGGCCGCTTCTCGCGGCGAACTGACCGGTATTGCCGTGAGTCAGACAGCGATTGGCGACGGCGTGAACGCGGATAATATCCGCCGCTGTTTCGATATTTTGGTAGATATTGGTTATGACGGCGTCGTCAGCATTGAGTGCGAAGGCGAAGGCGGCCCGATGATTGAAAAGAGCCTGACCTGGGTGCGCGAGCTTGTGAACGATGCCAATAAACGCCTCAGCGCCTAGCATCAACAATCAGGTAAGGCGAGGATTTATAGACTCAACGAAAAACAAATGTGGTGTATGACTGGCCGGCGATAGCTCCTTTCAACTGTTACCAGTCCACCACCGATCGATCTTGCCGGAGGAACTATGGCAATCAAGCTTGGAATCAACATGGAATTTGTGCGCCACCATGATAAACCATTTGAGTATGGCGTTCAGAAGGCGGCCGAGATTGGCTACGAATATTGCGAGCCCATGCTGCATTTGGGCCGGGAACTACTGAGCGAAGCACGGTATTTCCACTCCGTTTCGATGTATGACGATCCCCTCTTGGGCTAAAGAGGTTGCTGATAAGGCAGGATCAAATTTTCCGGTTTCTCTACCCATACCCTGCTGTGCAAGCCGTGGAGATCAGCGTGGAATATCTGAAGCAAGGTATCCGCTGGGCGGTTATTGCCGAAGCCGGTGGCCCGATTGTCAATACCGACGAAGGTCCCAAGCCATTCTGGACAACGAAAGAGCAGGACTACACCCTGATGACGTACACGCTGACCGAAGCTGCCATGGTTGCGGAGCGGCATGGCGTCAAGATTGGGCTGGAACCCCACCAGCAATACAGTAAGACCCCGGACGGGTTGGACAGCATCTATGGATTTGGTAGATTCCCGGCTATCGCTATCAACTACGATACCGGCAACAGCTACTCTGGCCGGTGGTTGATCCGTATGAGTGGTTAAATATCGTCCCTGGATCGCCTGGTTCACGTTCATGCCAAAGACATCAGCCTGGAGCAGGGCGAGATGGAGCGCGGCAAGGTTAGCGGCACGCCGGTTGGCTGTGCCTGCGGTGATGGTTGTGGACTGGCAGCGGGTAATTGACATTATTCGCCCGGTCGCCAGGGACAAGGACATTATTCTGAGTGCAGAGTGTGCGGGACGATTCCTGAAGCTGAGCGAAGCTTCGAATACTTGTCCAAATTATTGTAAGATCCGGTTATTTGAGTGGCCGGGTTGCGTGGATGTTGTCGGGCAAAAGACAAGCTGAACCCCGGCCACCTGAGATTTATTGATTGAAGGAAATGCGGTGAGTGCCAAGCAATATCTAATTGGCGTGGACCTGGGGACGAGCAGCGCACCAAGGCCGCGCTGTACAGTACTGACAGTTCATGCTGGTTGCCGAAGCCGTGGCGGAAGTCCCGCTGTACTACCCCAGGCCGGGTGTGGTGGAGCAGGAGAATGATGATTTCTACCGCACAGCGGCCGAAACGGTGCGTGCCTGTCTGTCCGACAGCGACATTGATCCCCGGCAGGTGGCGGCCATCTCCTTCAGCAGTCAGATGGCCGGCAGTAGTTCCATTGATGAATCATACGACCCGGCGACCCGGTTTGATTCCTGGCTGGATATGCGTTGCCAGCCGTATATTGCCTATCCTCACCGACAATCACGCCGATCTTATTACCCAGCTTACCGGCTGCGCGCTGACTTGCGATCACGGCCCGAAAATCTGTGGTGGAAGAACGAACAGCCGGATGATTATGCCCGCGTTGCCAAGTTCGTGATGCCTCCGCCTACGTGGCGGGCAAGATGGCCGGACTATCGGCCGATCAGGCATTCATGGACTATACGTTCATCCACTTCTGGCTTGCCGATAAATCCGTCGGGGAATGGTCACCGGAGATTTGTGATCTGCTGGACGTGGATATGGGCAAGCTACCGGAGATCGTCGAGCCGTGGCGGATCATGAGGTAACGGAATCGGCCGCACGGGACTTCGGTCTGGCTGCCGGTACGCCGATTGCCGCCGGTCGTGGCGACACAGCGGGCTGCACCGCGCTCGGCGCGGGCGTTGTGCGTCCGGGGATGATCTTTGATGTTGCCGGGACCGCGTCGGTCTTTGCCGGCTGCACCGGATACCTTTGTCGCCGATGTGGAACATGCTATGCGCTGCTCACCATGCGTTCGGTTATTCCCGGCCTGTGGAACCCATTGGCCTATATCGCCGGTGGCGGCAGGCATTGCGCTGGTATCGTGGGATGAGTTTGGCGGTGGCATTCATCATCTGAGGAAGACCTGCACCCGCGATTGATCGCCGAGGCAGGAAAAACCCCACCCGGTGCGGACGGACTTTTCTTCTCGCCCCACTTGGCAGCCGAATTTGTCCGGCCACCTGGAGATGCGTGGGGCATGGCTTGGCTTTTCGTGGGGTCATACCCGACCTCACTTCTTCCGGGCGATACTGGAGTCTATTGCCTTTGAGTATGCCTGGTATCTGCGGATATTACGCGAAGCAATTCCCACTTTGGAACTAACCGAAACACGCGCCGTTGGCGGTGGCGCGCGCAGTGACCCCTGGAACCAGATAAAGGCAGATATCCTCAATGTGCCGTACCAGCGCCTGTCGCGTTCGGAGTTCGGTACATGGGGCAGCGCCATGATTGCGGGTAAGGCCGCCGGTATCTATGATGATCTGGCATCCACCGCCATGGAGTTTACGCAGCCGGCCGGCGATCCCATCCGGCCGTCCGCTGACGCACATGCCATCTATCAACCACTTGTGGATCGCTACATTCAATTGCAGCAAGCCCTGACGGAGTTTTACACACAGACTGGTTAGGCCGTTGGAAACGGCCGACCAAATCACAAGGAGCTATACAGTATGAGTGCGACTGTACGAGTTTGCATGATTGGTGCGGGACGGGTTGGTAAATTGCATTCCGGCATTTTTAAGCGCCATGTCCCGAACGGAGATGTTGTTGCCTTGGTTGATCCGGTGGACGCAGTCCGCAATGCAACCGGCGATGAATTTGAAATTGAGGCGCGATCGGCCTCGCTGGAAGATGCCCTGGAACAGGCCGAGTTCGACGCGGTGGTCATTACAACCCCGACGCCAACCCACCGCCATCTGGCTGTTCTGGCCGCCGAACACGGCAAGCATGTGTTCCTGGAAAAGCCGATGGCCCTGAGCCTTGAGGAATGTGACGAGATCAACGCGGCCGTTGCCAGGGCCGGAGTCGCCTTGCAGATTGGCTTTATGCGCCGCTTCGACCCCGACTTCTCAGCGGCTTACGAGCGCATCATTGGTGGTGAGATTGGCGAACCGATGGTTATCAAGTCCCTGACACATGGGCCGGGCCTGCCGCCCCCCTGGGCCACGGACCTGAAAACCTCTAACGGCAACCTGGCTGAGGTGAACAGCCATGATCTGGACAGTGTCCGCTGGATGATGTCGTCGAATCCGGTTCGGATGTACACCGAAGTTGCCAACTTTAAGGGCGACGAGCGTGGCGTTACCAGCGAGAACTTCTACGACAACATGCTGGCAACGGTGAAGTTTGAGTCCGGCGGGCTGGCGAGCATCTCCGGAATATGCCCATGCGATTATGGCTACGATGCCCGTATGGAGATTGTCGGCAAGAAGGGCATCATGCAGATCGGGCAGATGCAGGGCGAGGCCGTCGTGGTTTGCATTGATCGTGATCACGGACTGGTTACGCCTATTTTCCGCCGTTGGCCCGACCGCTTCCGTTGGGGCTATATCCAGGAACTGGAGCACTTTGTCGACAGCATTCTGGCAGAGAAGCAGCCACGCGTTACGGGCGAAGACGGCCGTTGGGCGGTGGCGATGGTCCTGGCCGGGACGAAGTCCTTCCTCGAAGAACGGCCGATATATCTAAAGGAGGTCATGGCGAACGCCGAGTAACGAGTGACGAACGACGATCGGACCGGTGGTGTTTGAGTTGAAACTGCTGTTCGATCTCGTAGCTCGTAGCTTGTCGTTCGTAGTTTGCTTATGAACACAATGCAAGCGGCCGTCTATCACGGCCCAAATGACTTACGGGTTGAGGAAGTACCTGTCCCGGAGATAGGACCGGATGAACTGCTCCTGCGTGTGCTGCGGAGCAATATCTGCGGTACTGATCTGCGAATTCTGCATGGCGGTCACCGCAAGTACCCCGACGGCACTGTGCGTATACCCGGTCATGAAGTGGTTGGTGAGGTGGCGGAAGTAGGGGCGGATGTATCCGGCTATGCAGTCGGCGAGAAGCTGTTTGTTGCGCCGAATATGGGGCAGGGCGATAGCCGCGAAACTATCTCCGGTAACAACAACCTCGACCCGAATTACGATGCCTTTGGCATCACCCTGGATGGGGCATTTGCCGAGTATATGCGCGTGCCTGCCCAGGCTATTGAGCAGGGCAACCTGATGCCCGTGCAGGAAGGCGTGGATCCATCGGTAGCCGCGTTGATTGAGCCATTCGCTTGCGTCTGGCGTGGGCAGCAGAAGGTGAACGTTCAGGCCGGTGATGTGGTTGTTGTCATGGGCGCAGGACCTATCGGCGTGATGCACATCATGCTGGCGAACCTGCGCGGCGCGATTCGCGTCATCGTTAGTGAACCGGCTGCGGGACGACGGGAGCAGGCCCTGGCGCTGGGCGCGGATAGGGCAGTGGACCCGATCAATGAGGACCTGGCGGCCATTGTCCTGGAAGAAAGTAACGGCCGTGGCGCGGACGTCGTCATTACGGCCGCACCGGCCAAGGTGGCGCAGGAGCAGGCGATTGCCATCGCCGCTGTCGGTGGACGAATCAATTTCTTTGGCGGACTGCCGAAGGATGATCCCGTCATCCGGCTGGACAGCAATGCCATTCACTACAAGGAACTGACCGTCACCGGGACAACCGCCTGCAGCACATATGATTGCCTCAAAGCGGCCGAAATTGTGAATAGCGGCCGGATCGATCTGGCTCCCCTGATCACCAGTCAGTACCCTTGGTCGCAGGCAGTTGAGGCGTTTGCGGCTGCGGCCGACGGACAGAACTTAAGAGTGACGTTGATTCCATAAAGGCAATTACGAACGACGAGTTACGAGCTACGAACGACGAATTACGAGTGACGAGTTACGAATGACGAGCGAGCAGAGCGAAGTATCACTGAGAACGATCTGCGTGCCCGGACAAAGCAGCTATCGTTGCGCATCATTCGGCTTGGTGGACGCGTTGCCCAGCCGGGTGAAACGTCACGTGTCATTGGACGACAGTTGCTTCGATGCGGTACGTCCGTTGGTGCTAATTATCGATCCGCATGCCGTGCAACGGTCAAAGCCGACATGCTTGAATAAGTTGAAAATTGTTGAGGAAGAGGAGGCGGATGAAACGCTTTATTGGCTGGAGTTACTCGTCCAGGCTGAGCTGTTCCTGAGGCTCGTCTTCGACCGTTAATGGATGAGGTTGATGAGATCTGGCTATGACTGTGGCATCTATCAAAACACTTGCGCTCGGAGGGCGGCAATAAGCGATCTGCATAATTCGTCAATCGTCATTCGCTATTCGTTCATTAAGCTTGAGATTTACGAATATGATGAAGAGCTACACACAACAATCCTTGATTACTGTACTCGGTCCTATTGACGGCAGGTCGCTTGGCTATACAGATGCACATAGTCATTTGTATATTGCGCCAGTCGCCGGCGGACCGGCCGATGCCCCGGTATTGACCGATACCGAGGCAATCGCCGAAGAACTCACAGAATATTGCCATGCCGGTGGTGGGGCGATCATAGATTGTCAGCCCACCGCCTGCGGCCGTGACGGACTGGTCCTGCGTGATCTGTCTGAAAGGACCGGTATTCATGTGGTCGCGGCGACCGGTTTCCACCGGCGGCGCTACTACCCGGCTGATGAACCCCTGTTCCAACTAAGTGCTGACGAAGCGGCCACGCTGTTTCTGGATGAGATCCAGAATGGATTGACGGAGACACGCGAGGCTGATGATCCGGTATATCCGGGTTTCATCAAAATTGCGGCCGAAGCCACATTGGAAGAAACCCCACGCCCATTGCTGGAAGCAGTTTGTTCAGTAAGCCGCGCGACCGGTTATGCCATCGAGATGCACACCGAGAAGGAGCGGCCGTCGAGGACATTCTGGCGTTCTTTCTGGCCCAGGGGTCTCACCGGACCGTCTGGTTTTCTGCCATGTCGACAAGCGACCGGACTTCGGGCTGCACAGGGAGTTGGCCGAGGCCGGTGTGATGCTGGAATACGATACTTTCTTCCGACCCAAGTACGACCCGGCCAACAATGTCTGGCCGTTAATCGGAAAGATGGCTGATGCGGGATTGGCAGGCTCTGTTGCGTTGGCGACTGACATGGCTGAGCCGTCCCTCTGGTCCCGCCAGGGTGGGACGCCGGGATTAATGGGATTCTTTACCATTATCAAATCGGGACTGGAAGACATGGGGCTTCCGCAAAGCGAGATTGATGCCTTGCTGGGCGGCAACATAGCCGGCCGTCTGGCGATTGCATCTTGAGAAATTAGTGAGGGAAATGAATATGAAAGACGTGCCTTATACATTTGATCTTGAAGGCCCGGACTACATCCCGGACCGCTACGATAATCATATTGAACGGCGCCTTAGCGCCATGAAAGGGCAGTACAACGATAGTGAAACGTATCAGCGTATGCTCGACGAGGAGGACCGCCTTCTCTACGAAGTCTATGAATTTCAACGGCCGACAGTCCCCGGCGAGATTCTGCACGGCATCTCGATTGTCCATCCGGGCAAGGTCGGCGACGAGTTCAATATGACCAAGGGCCATTTTCACACGGTACTGGATACCAGTGAGGTCTACTACTGCCTGAAGGGGCAGGGGTACATGGTCATGGAAACACCGGAAGGGGATTGGGCGGTCGAGCCGCTCCTGCCGGGCAAGGTGCTTTATGTATTGCCCCGCTGGGCACACCGCTCAGTGAACACCAGTCCGGACGAGGACCTTGTCACGTTCTTCGCCTACCCTGGGAACGCCGGGCATGACTACGGCACCATCGAGCAGCAAGGGTTCCGCAAACTGGTGGTAGATCAGGACGGCGAGCCGGCCATCGTTGACAATCCTCGCTGGGCCACGCCTTGAGCCGGAGGCATACTGATGAAACCCTTGCACGAATGTCACATTCTCGTGGACGCCTACATCGTATGGTCGGCATGACGACGACTCATTACGGATCTCGAAGCGAAGGTCAAGCATGTCACCTATAACCTGTCCGGCAAACCGCTGACGTCGGAGGAACTGGCCGAGCTTCTGTCGGGGTGGACGGATATATCGCCGGTCTGGACACGATTGACGCGGCGGCCCTGGCTGCGGCCGATTCACTTCAGGTCATTGCCCGCTACGGGGTGGGGATCAACAACGTAGACCTCGAAGCCGCTGCGGCGAAGGGCATTGCGGTGACGAATACGCCGGGAGCCAATTCGCGTTCCGTGGCGGAACTGGCCGTTGCCCTAATCTTGCTGCTGGCGCGGCCCATTATGCAGGCTTCGCCGAAACGCGACAGGGCAACTGGCCGCGTCTGACCGGCATGAGCCTGCAAGACAAAACGGTGGGGCTGATTGGATTGGGCGGAATCGGACGGCATCTGGTGGAACTGTGGAGCCGTTCAACAGCCGTCTGCTGGCTTACGAAATATCCCCGGACGCAGACTTCGTTGCCCACCACGCGGTAGAGATTGTCACCCTGGAGAAACTTCTGACAGAGAGCGACTTTGTATCGCTGCATATTCCGTCCAATGCGCAGACGAAGGGCATGGTAGACGCTGCCTTTCTGGCCGCCATGAAGGACGGTGCCTCGCTCATCAACACATCCCGGGGTGACCTGGTAGATGAAGGCGCGCTGCTGGAGGCATTGACCTCCGGGCGTTTGCGTGGGGCGGCGCTTGATGCGTTTTCACCGGAGCCGCCGGATGCCGGTAATCCACTGTTGGCATTACCTAATGTCATCCCGACGCCACACATGGGCGCCCATACGGACGGAGCGGCCGATACGATGGGCCGCATGGCCTTAAACGATTGCCTCGCTGTCCTACACGGCGACCCGCCGTCAAATCGGGTCATATAAATTGACAACAAGCTCGCTGCCCGGAGAGAGCGATTCCCTTTGGGTAACGGGTAAAGGAATTCGAATGAACAAGCAACAGGTATTAGACCGCATCCAGGATTTGGGTGTGCTGGCGGTAATTCGCGGCCCGTCGCCTGAGTTGACCCTTGAGATGGTCGGGGCACTGGCGGCCGGTGGCGTCAGCGGGATTGAGATCACCTACACAACTCCCAACGCCGCTGAGGTTGTACGGACACTGGATGAACGGTTTGGCGACGACATCCTCCTCGGTATGGGAACGCTCACGAAGCCGGAACAGGCGGCCGAAGCCCAGCAGGCAGGCGCCAAGTTCCTGGTCAGCCCGATGATCGAAGAGTCATTGGTCAAAGCGATGGTAAGCACCGGGCTGCCCATTATGGTTGGGGCGCTGACACCAACTGAGATCTTCCAGGCACATCAGTTGGGATCAGACGTCGTTAAGCTGTTCCCGGGGTCGGCCGTTGGCCCAGGCTATGTGAAAGCTATTCACGGGCCGTTCCCGAATATCCCCTTGATGCCGACAGGTGGTGTCAGTGAAGATAACCTGGCCGACTGGTTCAAGGCGGGGGTGTTTGCCGTTGGTGCCGGCAGCCAGCTTTCACCGGCCAAACTCGCTAAAGAAGGGCGGTTCGACGAGATAACCGCGATTGCAGAGAAGTTTGTAGCCGCGATAGCAGTTGCACGAAACAATTAGGATTCGTGTAGCCATTATAGTATTAAACCACGGGCCGGATAGTGCGGAATCAGGAAACCGCCGCCGGCCCATCATTAAGGTGTGAAGAAAGATGGAATATCCAATTGTGAATCAACCAGAGCCGACCATGTACTTTATCGGCGTGACCACCGGCAAATCATCAATCAACAAGGTCTTTCCGTTGTGGATGGACGTTTTGGGACGACCTGATGTGGTCCTACGGGGGATTGATCATCCGATGCACGATGATCCCGAAGCTTATCGGGCTTCAGTGGCCCAGATCAAGTACGACCCAAACTCGTTGGGCGCACTGGTCACAACCCACAAGATTGACCTTTACAATGCCGCGACGGATATGTTCGATTATTTCGACCCGTACTCGGAAATAACCGGAGAGCTGTCTTCGATATCCAAGCTCGACGGCCGTCTGGAAGGGCACGCCAAAGACCCCATCACGGCCGGGCTTAGCCTGGATGCCATTGTCGGCGATGACTATTTCGGCCGTACCGGCGGGCACATTCTTTGCCTGGGAGCAGGCGGATCGGCCGTAGCGACCCTACTTTATTTAATCAATAAGCCGAACAAGGGCGACCGGCCGGAGCGCTTCGTGGTTGTCAATCGCTCCCAGGGTCGTCTGGATCATATGAAAGAGATGGTGGATAAGCTCGGCACCGATATTGAAATCGAGTATATCTGCAATGCCGACCCGAAAGTCAACGACGGCTTCATGCAGGAAATGCCGGACTACAGCATGGTGATCAACGCCACCGGGATGGGTAAAGATTCACCGGGGTCACCGATCACCGATGACGGCCTGTTCCCGATGCACGGGATTGCCTGGGAGTTTAACTATCGGGGCGAGCTGGATTTCATGCATCAGGCGCTTCGGCAGGTGGAATCCCGTGATCTGACGGTTGTAGATGGATGGGTCTATTTTCTGCATGGGTGGTCGCAGGTAGTCTCTCAGGTGTTGCACATTGATTTGACGCCGGAGTTGTTCCAGAAATTGGACGAAGCCGCGTCAACTGTTCGCCAATGATGTAGTAGGCAGTTTACAACGGACCCGCCGGGGTACTGAATCCGGCGGGTTGAAATGAGGAGTTATCATGAAGGCAAAGCTGATCCCTGTGTATTTTGATCCCGGTCGGGATGACGACTTTGATGTTCAGCTAGATCGGCTGCGGGAGATGCTAGCTGACGAGGCTGAGTTTTTGGCACCTGTGCCTCTGGGAAGTGATCTGCCCGCGGAAGCCGATGCGGTCCTGTTCCCGCAGTTATTGGGCGAGGCTTACCGTCAGGTGGATCATTTCCGGGCCATCGACATACCCATCCTGATCGTTACTTCGGAATTCGGAACCTTGCTGATGTGGGACTGGGAGATTGTGGCCTATCTTGAGGGAGAAGGTGTCAGTGTTATTGCGCCTTATAGTCTGGCCCAGACCAGGATGCTTTGCAAGGCGGCGGCCGTCCGGCGTGAGTTGAGCGAGAGTAAGTTCCTGGTCTTTCAGGATAACCCCGGCGAAGGGTTCCAGGCTGAAATCTTCAAGCGTTTTTACTGGTGGGAGACCGAAGCAGCCCAGCGGATGTTCGACAAGTTCGGAGTGACCATTGCCAAGAAGAGTTTCAAGGAGTTTGGAGCACGCGCCAAGGAGTTGCCGGACGAGGCAGCCCGCGAGGTATGGGAGCGTTGGGAGTGGCCCACGGCGTTACCGGAGAAGTCCCTGCTCAGTGCGGTCAAGGTCTACATGGCTCTTAAGGATGAGTTGGCGGCCGATCCGTCCATCAAGAGCATGGGTATTAACTGCCTTAATGAGTCCCGTTATTCGGACACTACACCCTGCCTGGCCTGGAATATGCTCTATGAGGAGAACCGGCTGATCTGGGGCTGCGAGGCAGATACCCTGTCCATGGTCACCAAGTACATCCTGAACAAGTCCATGGATGTGCCGATCATGATGACGAACCTTTACCCGTTCCTGATGGCCGGACCGGCGCTGAAGCATGAGCGTATTCCTTACTTCCCGGATGTGAGTGCCTTCGAGGACAAGAACCAGGAAAATTACGTCCTGGTAGCCCATTGCGGTTACTTTGGCCTGACCCCGCCGAGCTTCACGACCGAGTGGACGCTGCGGCCGAAGGTGCTGGCAATCGTGGATGAGAACGCATCGGCTGTGGATGCGCGCTTCCCCGAAGGACCGGTGACCATTGCCAAGCTTCACCCGTCCATGGAGAAACTGACGGCCGTTGAGGGCACGCTGGAAGGGTACGAGCAATATCCGGACTCCGACTGCCTGAATGGCGGCGTTATCCACATCCCCGACGGGCACAAACTGGTCCGAAATGCGACATCCCACCATTACCTGCTCATGACCGGCAACCAGATGAATGATATGCGACTGGTGATGAAGGTCTTTGGTCTGGGCATAGAAGAACTTTAGTGTTGCAGCCGTAGAACGGCTCGCGAGGCAGGAGGGAACATGGATGAGTTGTATCACGGCCAACCGTTCGGTCGGTTGGAGAACAACCATGTCATTATTGATTACCTGACGGAGGCCGGACCGCGCATTGTCCGGTTCGTCCCCAAAGCACTGGGGGAGAACCTGCTGGCGGAGACACCGGACTATGAACTGCCGTCTCCATACGGACCTTTTCACCTGCGTGGCGGCCACCGTCTCTGGCATGCGCCGGAATCATCGGCACGAACCTATGTGCCGGATGATTCCGGTGTCGTGGTTGATGTGGTCGAGGGTGGTGTCAGGTTAACCTACGACGAACCCCACACGGGTATCCGCAAAGAATTGCACCTGACGCTCCAGCCTGACGCGCCGGTTGCTCATCTGGTTCACCGGTTTACCAATACGAATCTGTGGTCGGTAGAGCTTGCCCCGTGGGCGATTACCCAGATGCGCATGGGAGGGACGGCCGTCTTTCCGCAAAACACGGAGGCTATTGATCCGGAAGGCTTGCAGGCCAACCGCCACCTGGTTTTGTGGCAATATTCACGCTGGGATGATCCCCGACTGGTTCTGGGCGAGGAAGCGATTGAGATAGTTACCCAACCGATCGCTGCGCCGTTCAAGATGGGTTACTTCAACCGGGTCGGCTGGGTGGAGTACCGGTACAAGGACGTGGTCTTTCGCAAGGAGTTTACACCTCAACCAGATCGGCCGCATGTGGATATGAACTGCAATACGGAAACATATACCAACGACAGGCATATTGAGTTGGAGACGCTGGGTCCGCTGGTGACATTGGCTCCCGGAGAGACGGTGGAGCATGTGGAACGGTGGACACTTAGCAATTAAGAATGTATTCGCAGGCTAATGCCGGATAATGTGCTAGGATTATGTGATGGAATCCGATACAGACATAGCTCCATCATCAAGCAAGATTATCGTCTACAGCCGTCCGGCCTGTCCGATGGTGCCTCCGGTCCTGCATGCGCTGGATGCGGCCGAAGCGCCGTACACCTATGTAGACATTCGCGAGGACGCCGACGGCAAGCAACACGTGCTTGAGATTAACAAGGGTAACGAGTCGGTGCCGACGCTTGTATTTCCCGATGGGACCACACTGACAGAACCGGGGTTGGGGGCATTAAGCAAGAAACTGGGTCAGATGGGGTATGGTGAAGGGGGCTTGACTCGGTTGGCGCACGCGTCGGTTATACCTTACGCAATCCGATCTATTTGTTCACCCTGATTGTGTTTTTGGTGCTGCTGTTTGCCTTCTTTGTCTTTCGCTAATCAGGCAATTACTCAGCCTCCGGCTCCAGGGACGAAGCTGTCCCTGTCTCTGATTAGCTTCCTTACTTCCTTCAGGCATCAAGACCGTTTCCCGCAGCATCGACTGGACCATCGTACTGCGCCGCCGCACAATGAGTACCGGGCACTCGCTTGCTCGGCTACCTGCTGGGCGACATTGCCCAGAAGTAGGTTGCGGAAGCCACGCTCTTCAGATGCACCAATAACCACCATATCAGTTTCTTGCGCTTCAGTGAGGATACCGTCCAGCGGAGATTCTGCGGTCACGACATGGCGTTCAATCTGGGCATAACCGAGATTGCCGTTCGCACGGCGGAAGGCGTTCTTGGCGAGGGCGTTGGCCCGTTGTGGATCGGTTCCCGGTGGTGTGACGTAGAGTAATACGATCTCCGTCTCCTCTTGCGTATTACGGGCCAGGGCAATGGCTGTTGCCAGCGCCAGACGGCCGTTTGGCCCACCGGCAACGGGTACCAGGATACGGTGAAGCTTGTCAAACGGTCGGGAGCGAATGACGACGATATCGGCCGGGGTTGGCGACCACGCGGTCCGAATGACCGACCCGAATAATCTGTCATTAGAACCGGATTCTCCCGGCCAGCCGAACAGGATGAGATCGCTGCTGTTTTCACCGGCGGTCTTGATGATAGCTTCGGAAACAGAACGGCCGAGGCGTAACATGGTATGCACTGGGACGTCTACTGCTTTGGCCTGTTCGATCACTTGCTCAATGATGGGGCGACGTTCCTTCAGAAAGTATCGGCCGTCTGATAGTTGGAGTGTAGGCGGAACCTTGATGACATTCAGAGCAAGAACTTCCCCATCGTGCTCCTTGGCTAACAGGCTGCCGAGCCGGCCCAATTCGGCCGCATGCTCTTTGTTGGCAACCGGAAGCAGGATGGAGTAATCCACCGTGACCAGTGCTTCCTGATGCAAGATTTCAACCGCCTGTTCCTGTTCTTCCCGGCCTCGGAAGTACCCCAATAGAGCAATATCCCACCGACAATCCGGGCAACGGTTAGCAACCCGACGCGACCGGTTTCCACTGCCAGAAAGATAGCCAGGGCCGTGTTGGTGATGATGCCGATAATTGGCGGCCGGGGAAAGAAAGGGACATAAAAGCCACGCTCCAGATCGGGCCGCCGGTGACGAAGGGTCATCAGGGTGATATTGACCTGGGCGAACATGAAAAGGAACATCACATCGGCCGCTTTGGCTACTTCGTCAATGGGTAGCGTCAGACCCATGATGATGACGAAGATGGCCGATATGAAGATGCGCATAGTAGGGCGAATGTGTCCGGGGATGAATGCGGCCGAAGACGGCGGGCAAATTGTTATCGCGTCCCATTGCGAACGAGACACGAGATGATGAGTAGATAGTAGCGTTTAATGCCGACATGGTAGACGCCAATCCACTTATCAGAATCAATAAGCCGCCCCACCGGCCCATGATTTGTTCGGCGGCCCGAACAATAGCCACCTCTCGCGCTTCAGCGAGATAGTCCCAAACAGGGATATTTCCCGCTTCCGCCGGAACCTTGACGGCGCCGATGGCGACGAAGGCGACTAATACGTAAATGATAACAACGATGATGATCGAGATAAAGATAGCCCGTGGGATGTTGCGCATCGGGTTCTTCACCTCTTCGCCGCTCTGGGCAATGATCTCGTACCCTTCAAAAGCAATAAAGGTCAGCCCCATGGCTACAAAGACGCCGGCCAATCCGTTGGGCAGGAAGTTGTCGGTGAACACATTCAGATCGGGGTTAAGGATCATGGCTCGCAACCCGAGCCGATGAAGATACCCAGAATGACAACCTTGGCAATTGTCACTACATTGCCGACAAGACCGGTCTCGCTGGCACCTCGATAATTGATCAGGGCAAAGAGAACCACGATGACGGCCATGAACACCAGAGTGAGTGCATGGGCATGCGCCTGAACTTCAGGGTAGACGAGGGAGATTAGCTCTACGGCAAAACAGCCGAACCCCAGCCCGTAGAGTGAGCAGGCGACCGCATGGGCAAACCAGCTCATCCACCCGGCCAGAAAACCCTGGGTGCCACCCATGCCCTCCTTAACCCAAAGATAGCCGCCACCGGCTTCCGGGAAGGCGGAACCCAACTCGGCATAGGAGAGGGCGGTGAAAGTAGTAACGATGCCGTTTAGGAGAAATGCCAGAACGAGGGCCGGGCCGGCTTCGCCTGCGGCGATACCGGTCAGGACAAAAATACCCGCACCAATCATGGCTCCCACGCCAATCATGGTGATATCGAGCAAACCCAGCGTGCGACTCAGGGCAACCTCTTCGTTGCGCGCGGTGTTGTTCATCTTAGCCTATTGTGCCCAAAAAAGGTGATTCCCGCTAGCTTAAATGAGATACCCTTCCGACAGGTTGGGCAGATTAACGGTTGACACCGGATCATCCCATCCGTACACTGCAAAGCGAACAGCGATCAAAGCGGGGAGGCATGGTGTATATGGAGCGATTAACCGGCCGATTGATCCGACGACGAGCGTTGCTGAGTGCAATGCTCATTGGTTTTGTCATGAGTTCATGCCTGCAATCAGAGACAAAGCCAGTGGTGGATCTGGATTTGTTGGCAGGGGACTGGGAAGGCATTTTCGAGTACCTGGATTACAGCGATGATGCCACCCGAATGTCGCTCCCGGCGTCGCTGATTGTGACGTTGCCGGAGAAGGGGGATGGGACCGGCGGGCCGGCCGAAGCGGCGTTGCAGTTTACCTATCGTGAGGATTCCGGCGCCGATGCGGTAGAAGAGGTTGTTCTACGGTACTACCCGTCCGAATCCCTCGTTGACTTCAACGGTAATTGGGCAGTGATTGACTCTCAAACTGATCCGCAATCGGCTTACTTGTACCTGGTCTTTACCGGTTCCGGTGAAGACGGTGATCGCGAAGCACTGATTCGGCAAACCATTGAGCGTTCCGGGGATACGCTTCTGTTGCGCCGGGAAGTGCGCTACGGCGAAGTTTCCGACTACATCGTGCGCAATGAGTACCGGTTGCATCTGGTCAACTAGGATGGGTACATACAAAAACCATAGGGGCTTGGTTTCATGGCAATTGCAATTTTCTTCATAACGGCGGTAATTTATTTGGCATTTGCCGCGGAGCTTGGTCGTCGGTCGATTACCATGCCCATGGTGTTTCTGGTTGTGGGGCTGGCAATCGGGTGGATGTCCTGGCAGGTTCTGGATCAACAAGTCTCAACCGAGACGTTTCAACTTCTGGCTGAGCTGACTCTGGCAATGATCTTGTTTGCGGACGCGTCCATGCTCGACCTCCCGGCCGTCCTGCGTGATGCCGAGCTTCCGGGGCGATTACTGTTGATTGCCCTGCCGTTGACCATGATTTTTGGGGCATTGATTGCCCGTGCGTTGTTCCCGGAGATGCCCTTTGGAATGGCCCTGCTGGCTGCGGCCATCCTTGCCCCGACTGATGCAGCCTTAGGGTTGCCGGTCTTCACAGACAAGCGGATTCCCACTCGCATCCGCAACGCGCTCAACGTTGAAAGCGGGTTGAATGACGGTATTGCCAGCCCGTTTGTCAGCCTGTTTCTCCTGCTGACCCTGGCCGAAGAGCAGGTTATCTTCGGCAACTGGTTGACGGAGGCCGTGATCGAGTTGGCGCTGGGGGTCGTGGTCGGTCTGGCGATCGGTTGGCTTGGCGGCCGTCTTCTCCAACTGACTGACGAGCGTGGCTGGTCCTCAGGTACGACAGAGCGCCTGTCCATCCTGGCGCTGTCCCTGGCGAGTTACTCCTGGCTGTGGCCGTGGGTGGGAACGGTTTTGTCGCCGCCTTCATCGGAGGTGTGTTATTCGGTGCAACAACACACCATCGTTTGCTGGAGGATACCGAGTTTACGGAAGATCTGGGCACGATGTTGTCTTTGGGCGTTTGGGCGCTCTTCGGAGGCTGGATCGGTTCAATCACCTTCGTGGATGGGGTCAATGTCTTTGATTGGCGGACTATTTTCTATGCGATTCTCAGCTTGACGGTTGTCCGCATGATTCCGGTGGCTATCGGCATGATCGGTACGAAATTGCGCCCGGACACGATTGCCCTCATGGGCTGGTTTGGACCGCGCGGTCTGGCTTCTGTTGTTTTCGGAGTATTGGCCGTGATCTCCTTTGAGGATCTCAATCAACCGATCGAACCTCTTGTGGCGATTATTGGTTGGACGGTGATTCTCAGTGTGATCGCCCACGGCCTCTCGGCTCAGCCCCTGGTCTCATGGTATTCACGTCGTATAGAGGCAACCGAAGCGGCCGACAAGGAATTGCAGGATGGTCCGGAGATGCGACCGCGACGTCAGATGCTGGCTGGGCGAGCGGCCGAATAACATCAGGGGCAGGGTTCAGGTGGGGGCTTCCACTGTGGAAGTCATGTGTTGCAGATACAGGGCAATGGGGAAACCGATTAATGTTGGGCCCCAGAACGAGATGAGCCGGAAGCCCAATGTGGCTACGACGGCTATCCCATGCGGCACGCTGAGGGCAGTGAAGACGGCGATCATCATCGCTTCCACCACGCCGACACCACCGGGCACAAGAGGCAGACGGCCGATAAGCATGGGGAGTCCGTAGCCGGCCAGCAGCAACCCGATGGTGATAGGGTAACCGGCCGCCACGAACAATAGCCCCAGCACAAGCATATCCAGCACGACCATGGCCGTGGCTCCCAGGAAGGAGCCCTTTCCATCCCCCTTCGATTAATACGATCCAGGTATCCACAAGCCGGCTCACCAGGTCTTGCCGCTTGCGGATCGAACTCTTTGTTGCGAAAAGCCGCCCAACGATGGCCGATGTCTGATACGCGATCAGCCAGCCACGTGGGGTGCGACATGCCAAAGACAATTGCCACCCCGGCGATTATCAGTGCGATCAGCGTTAGACCGAAGGCAACGGTTTCCAGGGTGGTTAGTTCATGGACTATAAAAAGCTGGATAATGCCGGCAATGGCAAACAGAACGAGCAGCAGGTTGAGGAAAACGAACGGCAAGGCTCCACACAAAGCGGCCGTCTCCCCTTTCACACCACTGTTGCGTGTCCAGCGATAAACGACGGCCGATGTGCCGACAACACCACCGGCCACCAGACCGACGCTGGCTCCGGCCAGTGTGAGGACCATCCCCCGCCGGATAGTCAACTCATCGTCCATCAAGTTTGCCAGGGAGTGCAACAGATAGCCACTACTGGCGTAGCTTCCCGTCTCGACCAGAACTGCCACACCGATCAGGATAGGGTTCATGCCCCGGATGACATTCAGGCTTTCTTCGATGGTCGACAACTGGGGAATCAGCAGGTGAATGGCTAACCCAAGAATAATGAGCGGCAACAGGTATCGCAACCAGTGGATTGAAAGCTGTGGTATGCGAAACGGCCGTAGTGTCGTGTTCTTCGTTGTTACTGGTTTTTCGGCCACACAGGGAATGCTACCGCGAAATGGGCGGCGCGCAACTGCCGGCGGGTATACCCTACCGGCAGTCATCATTGCTTAATGAGGCGTACTGTCCGTGAGAATTACGCTGCTGCCAGGGCAGGCTCCAGAAAATCGGCAGTCTCGCGGGCCACCGTTTTCATGTGCATGCCGTCCATGTTGGACAGGGTAATCTGTGGATTGAGTTCAATAATCTGATCCGGTATCAATTGCAAATCAAACCGCTGAGCTACGGCCGCAACAATCAATTGAGCTTCCATCATCGCGAAGCTGTTACCAATGCAGACCCGTGGCCCGCTGCCAAACGGCATGTAGGCGTAGCGCAGAAGCAGTTTCTCGCGTTCCGGCGTGAAGCGTTCCGGGTCAAACCGCTCCGGCTCCGGAAAGTATTCCGGGCGATGGTGCATGACATAGGGCGAGATCATGATCATACTTCCCTTATCCAGAGAGTAATCCCCAACCACAACATCCGATGCTGCGGAGCGAACGTTCAATATCCAGACCGGCGGATACATTCGCATGGACTCTTTAATGACCTGGAGGGCATACGGTAGGTTCGGCAAATCTGATAGTTGTGGTGGCCGGCCTTCCAGCACGGCGTCAACCTCGTCTCTCAGCTTCTGTGCGATATCCGGGTGTTGGGACAGGAGATAGAAGGTCCACATCAGCGCATTACTGGTTGTCTCGTGCCCGGCCAGGAAAAGGGTCAATAGCTGGTCCTTCACTTCGCGATCCGTCATTCCGTCGCCGGACTCATCCTGAGTCAGTAAAAGCATGGACAGAAGATCGCCGGTATCGGTCACCACGCCATTGGTTGCTTCGTTACGTCGCTGGGAAACGAGTTGATCAATGGTTGCCTCAAGAACCTGGTTGGCTTCCTTCCGATCACGATTTCTTTGAGTGGGTAGCCAGGTCGGCAGGACAATTGGCAGGCTGAATTCAGCGTCGGCAATGTTCTGTATCGTGTGGATAGCTGTGCCGACATTATCGGCCGTTTCTTTCATGGTGACGCGGTCCGCGCCGAATAGCGTCTTGGCGACGATATACATGGTTAATTCGCGCATTGCTTCGCTGACATCAAGGGTCATCCCGTCTTGCCACTCGTCCATCGTGGCTACTGTGTAATCAACGATCGTATCCGCGTAGGCCTCAATACGTTTTGTATGAAAGGCGGGTTGGGTGAGACGCCGCTGGCGTTTATGAATCTCTCCGTTCGTTGTCACCAGCCCCTCACCAATTAACCGGCTGAGTAGCCGGATATCACGTTCTTCCTTGGGGAATTGATCAACCTTGGTGACCAGGATTTCGCGAATCATCTCCGGGTCACTAACCAGGTAAAAAGGTTTACCGAAAATGCTAAAGCGAACGATCGCACCATAGGTATCTGACAGAGCGTTTAGAAATAACGGGGGTTCGGCCGCCAGCTCGCGGGCAACGCCCACAACAAGTGTGCCCTTGGGCCCGGGAATTTGTGTTTGAGTCATGGTATTTTCTCGTGATGAATGGTCGTGTCCATATCTTCCACCTTGAAAAGATTTCAGACACTGATAGCTCTATATAATTGACATCCTGTTGATTATTGTACAACCTGTTGATAAAATAATCGCCGTTACGGAAAATGTCAATCATTAATTTTAATGGTTTGTCGAATAAACGACAGATGTCAAATATCTTCCATGAGCCAACCAATTGATACGCCAAAAACAGATCGCCGCATTCTCCGATCCCGCCGTGCTTTGAACGATGCGATTCTGGATCTCCTGTTAGAAAAACCGTATGAGGCGATCACCATTCAGGATATTACCGACCGGGCCGACCTGAATCGGGCGACGTTCTATCTCCATTATGGCAGCAAGGAAGAGTTGGTCGTGACTGCCCTGGAGGAACAGTTTGACCAACTGCAATCGGGAGTGCCGAATCTGGCCGGCAACGACCTACCGGCGGTCTGGCGGTCTGAATACCTGGCTATATTCCATTACGTAGCCGACCATGCCGATCTATACAAGGCGTTGCTGGGCGAACAGGGTACGGCCTATCTGGCTTATCGTATTCTGGAGTACATCGCTCAGGATTGTGAAATGGGGCATCTTGATCTGCTAGGCAAGGCAGCAAGCAAGACGGCCGTTCCCCTGACGCTTATTTCCTGGCATATTGCCGGTTCGTTGTTTGCCCTGCTGGTGTGGTGGTTGCAGAATGATCTGCCGTGCCCGCCGGAAGAAATGGTTGGTTACGCCGAGCAGCTTAACGTGAACGGTGTACTGGCTGCGTTTTCATTGCCCCCGCAATCGGGGCTGCCTGCGGCTCACGGCTGAGAGACAAATAACTGGGTTGGCCCCCGATGGTGCTCTGACTCCCGCCATTCTTCAATATAGTCACCGGCTGTGTAGTCGCCGATAATTCTTCTCCAGAATGCCTGCCCGGCCAGATTGCCTGCTTCCTGCTGGACCTCCCACCGTCCCTGGAACCGGTTGAATAGCGTCACGGCTGCTGTTCGGCCGACGCCCTGCCGCCGGTACTTGTGCAGAATAAAGAACTCCGCCAACTGATAGTAAGGGTCCTCACCAAATTCCAGCGTCCGCACCAGGGCCAGCCCTGCCAAACGGCCGCTGCTATAAATCAGGAAGGGAAAGCGGCCTTCCTCCTGCCAATAATGGTCCAGATAATAGTAGGTGTATGTTCCATCAGGGTTGATGTCGTCATCGGTGTACGCTGTTGACTCGTACATATATAGCTGCATAAGCGCGGCCAGGATCGATTTTTCTTCAGGGAGTACGATGCTCAGGGTTACAGTCATGATCGTGAGATGTGTCAGTTCAATGGTATATATAGTACGGACTTCGGCAAATAATACTCCAAATTTGGCACCATTTCGACTTGTCGAATATACTGGGATTCGACAAGCGAGACGGTGTGAGGGGACACAATTGCTGCAAAGGAGAATCCATTGAAGACAGCCACGCACTCTGACGGCAAGATTGTGTTAGCCGGTCCCGATGCGCCAGAACAAGCCCTATGTCCAATCTGTAATGCTGTTGTTTATCTGCGAAGTCGCCAGCAAATGGGTAGCCAGGAGCGAACTTATTTTTGGCAGCATGAACGCGGTAGTAGCCGTAACTGCCGTTCCCGGCGTCGTGTTCGTCGTCCGGCGGTTTATGTACGCTCCTAGCCGCTCCGTCTAATTCGTTTCCACAATCAGTTGCGATCCTCTCCCGCGTTGGAAAACCCGGCTGTTTCCGGTATCATCCTCGCGGCGAGCCGATTGCGGTTGCCACGGGTGGGAAACCCAAACTGAAACAAGGACATACCTGATGACCGATCACGCTGACACGAACGTAAAACCAACTGCCGTGCCAATCACCGTTGCCCATGGGGATGGTATTGGACCGGAAATTATGGACGCGACTCTGACAATCCTGGATGCGGCTGGCGCGCCACTGGAATATGAAACCATACTCGTGGGTCGTAAGCTGTATGAACAGGGATATACCTCCGGAATTACGCCTGAAGCGTGGGAGAGTATCCGGCGTACCAGAGTGCTCCTGAAGGCACCGATTACGACTCCCCTCGGCGGCGGATACAAAAGCCTCAACGTTACCATCCGCAAATCCCTGAACCTGTACGCCAACGTTCGGCCGTCCAAGTCCTATGCGCCCTATGTCGCCTCATTACATCCAGGCATGGATCTGGTGATCATCCGCGAGAACGAGGAGGACCTGTATGCAGGCATTGAGCACCAGCAAACGCCGGAAGTAGCCCAGGTCCTGAAACTGGTGAGTTATCCTGGGTCGGAGCGCATCATTCGCTATGCGTTTGAGTATGCGCGGGCATATGGTCGCCGCAAGGTGACCTGCATGACCAAGGACAATATCATGAAGATCGCCGATGGGTTGTTCCATCGGGTCTTTGAAGAAGTGGCGGCCGAATACCCTGATATCGAAAGCCAGCACATGATCATTGACATCGGCGCGGCGCGACTGGCTGCCATGCCGGAGCGGTTTGACGTGATTGTCACCCTCAACCTCTATGGCGATATTCTCTCGGATATTGCGGCCCAGATCGCCGGTTCGGTTGGCCTGGCTGAATCTGTCAACCTGGGGTCGGATGTTGCCATGTTTGAGGCGGTCCATGGCTCCGCACCGGACATTGCCGGGAAGGGGATTGCCAATCCATCCGGTTTGCTGATGGCGGCAACGCAATTGTTGGTCCATGTGGGACTGCCTGAATATGGCGAGACGATTCGGAACGCCTGGCTAAAGACACTGGAAGACGGTATCCATACGGCCGATATCTATCGTCCGGGCCTCAGCCGGGAAGAGGTGGGCACGGAACGGTTTACCCAGGCGATTATTGATCGTCTCGGCCAACAGCCGCGCGTTCTGCGGCCTGTGCACTACGGCGCGGGGGGGATTCATATTGAACCAAGCCCACCGAGGATCGCCAAACGCGAGTTAATGGGTGTGGATGTGTTCGTCTACAATGTGGATGATGACTACAACCCGAATACGCTCGGCAAACGCCTGGAAGAGGCTATTCCGTCGGATTGGAAACTGTCAATGATTTCCAATCGCTGGTGTCACGTTTGTTCTACGTTGCCGGAGATTTTCACGTCTGACCATTGGCGCTGCCGGTTTGCCGATTGGGAAACCGGTCACAAGCATTCCTGCAAGTGCTGGCGGCCGACAGCCATTGACGGAGCCGGGTGGAAGTAATCAAGACCGAGCATCTGCATGATTGATGATGTTCCCGGCTATTCAATGAGCCAGGGCGAGTAAGGTCCCGACTCCAACTGCATTGGGAAGAGGAGCATTTGGTTCGATGTGGCGAAAGCTATGTTTACCACTGGCTCCATACTGTTAGGCGGCATCGCGGCCACAAGGCCGGATGACCCCATATCGATTTGCAGACTTTCGATTTCGGCCTTGATGCGACTTGGCTCTGTGAAGTCAAGGAGTATTTCAGTGAACAAGGATAGTTCGCTTTTGCCGACTTCGATTTTGACGCGCGTATTGACGCCGGCATTCGTGCCGCGGGATATGAAACGCCAACCCCCATTCAACAACAGGTACCCATACGTTCTGGAAGGGCGGGGATGTATTGGGCCTGGCCTAAACCGGTACGGGTAAGATTGCCGCCTTCATGCTGCCGATTTTGCAGCGATTGACTAGAGGCCCATTGCGGCAAAACACGGGCTCGAATCATTGCCCCCGACCCGTGAGCTGGCTGACCAAATTAACGAATCGGCCCAGGTATTGGGCAGTAAGACAAAGATTCGTAGCGCCGCCACAGTCGGCAGTCAGCAAGCGACCGCAACTGGTCGCTATCAAGGGGGGACAGAGGTCATCGTTGCCTGTCCCGGTCGGTTGTCGACTCATATTGGTGAAGGCGCAATTGACCTATCCAGTGGGAAGTCCTGGTGTTGGACGAGGCAGACCGGATGATGGATATGGGTTTTCTGCCTGATATTCGTCGTATCCTGAAGTATGTGCTGAACAGAAACAAAACCTGTTATTCTCGGCGACCATGCCGTCCGATATCCAGCATCTGGCCGATTCAATTCTCAACGACCCGGTTCGGGTACAGGTGGACGTCATTGCTCCGGCCAAGACCGTCTCCCATGCGCTATATCCCATCCCGGAAAAGTTGAAGCCCAAACTACCAACGCCATGCTGGAACAAACAGCCACGGCGCGGGTACTGGTCTTTACGCGCACGAAATATCGTGCCAAACGATTGGCCCAAATCTGGGGAACAGGGGTATCGGGCGGCAGCACTGCAGGTAACATGTCGCAGAACCGACGCACCGAGGCTATTACCGGTTTTCGCGAAGGGAAGTATGACATCCGTAGCGACCGATACGGCAGCGCGAGGTATTGACGTAACCGATATTTCCCATGTGGTGAATTACGATATGCCGGATACGGTTGATGCCTATACCCATCGCATCGGTCGTACGGGCGAGCTGAGCAAACCGGCGAGGCTGTTACCTTCACCGTTCAGGATGACGATAATGGTGCGGACATTGAGAAGGTTCTGGGTGAGCCAATTGATGTAGGCGTCGCCTGGAGAATTTTGACTATGAAGGCTTTGACCCTCAGAAACAGAAATCTTTGCCGCAAGGGTACGCTTACCGTTTCATCGCCGGCTGAACGGTCACCGGCGATCCCGTCGTTAGAATGCAGCTATTTCGAGGTGGATGATTTTGGCTTCTACCCGTTATATGCTCTTTCCGTACAGATAATTGAATAGATGTCAACGCGCCGTGGAATCCATCAGATTCCACGTCGTTTTTTTGACGGTCAACTTCCTGTTTCAATGCGATACCGGCGCGGACTTGTTACTACATGCCGTGCTATCGGGCACCCCTTATCAAGATGCAGACATTCCCGTCCGGCAGGAGAGACTATGAAGCGAGTAACGAGTGCATTGGTGGCGATTTTATTGATTGGGCTGCTATCGGTTTGCACCAAGCATCTGCGATTCCGGCTACGGACGCATGTCGCGCCCTGAGTGATGTGAATGATGCCATGCGCCTAACCGGTGTTGTCGGACCCGCATCTGATATTCTGGATATTATTGTGTCCAGACTCACAGTTGACGAATGCCTGGCGACTACTGGTTTCGGCTGTTCAACAATTGGACCCCGCCCAGATTCCACCGTCTCTTATTGAAGTTAATCAGAGCCACAGTTCCTGTAGCGACTCAGACAACGCCTGTGTTAATTGCCCCGTCCAGTGTTAGTCAGAAACATCGCTGCGATGTAATAATTCACAACGGTTCAGGCGGACGCTCACTGGTGCACAGTAATCAGCCATCCCATTAGTTAAATATTGAAACAAATAAAAAGAAACCGCCCAGGCTCCTTAAGACACAGGCGGTTCTTTTTTAATCAATGAAGCGATTTGGTCAGCTTCGGCTTACTCGCTGTCGGTAGCCGCACCCAACGCCCAAATCAATAGCCGTCAGATTCGCAACCTCACCGGACAATTCGTCGCCGAGTGTAACGCTGACAAATTGACCGCCTTCCGCACCTGTGTCTTTACCCATCTGTTCATCGTATTCCTCGGATGACAACAATAATGGCGGAAGTGTTCGGTACCATGGCCTCGCCAATGGCCTTCAGATCATCACTGCTGAATTCCTGGCCGCCGAATTTCCCGGCCAGCCCGCCAACCAGTGCGCCGCCCAATAACCAGGCCAACAGTCCTGCCGGGCCGCCGATCAGACCCAGAACGGCACCCGCACCGCCACCGACGACAGCACCATCGTGCCGTGACCGCTTTGCTTAACATGCGGCTTGCCGTTCTCATCAACTTCAACAACAGCCCGCAGCCTTGACCTTGTAGTCGCCGGCCTTCTGCTGGCTCTGACCATATCAACGACCTGCTGTAAGCGGTCCTTGCCGTCAAACTGAACAGGCTACCAGATGAAATGCAGTATCTTCGTATCTGCCAGATGATAGATCCTCCTTATAGAACGACTTAATTGTATTAACGTATGCTGGTAGGTGAAACAGATACATCCCAACCCTTTGTAGTTTAGCATAGCCGGGCGCTATTCGAGGATCTATAGTCCAAAGTTGCTCCATCTATCTGTATCAATGACTTATTTCTGAAGCCAGGATCTACCCGTGAGCCACCTGACTAACAGCATGATCCGGCTGGCGGCGCTGCTGAATTGCTCTAGCTGCCAAATAGAGTAATAGTCCAATCGGTCCCAGCATGAAGGTCAGGAAATGAGATTGGAGCCATGATTAAGGCCGGATGCGGTGCGGTCTGATTGTCAAGATAAGCCCAGCGGCCGACAAAGAAATCGAAGGCCGTGAAATGCACCCAGGCGATCGTCGCGCCACGTGGAGAACTGAGAATCGCCGAATGCCCTATTGCGAGGATTTAACAAACTACCGAGCAATGACGGAGTAGGGAACACCAGTATGGTGTAGAGCAAATGCCGGAGCAACCAGAACCCAGGGTGAGCGCAGAATGCGCTGAGTCCACTGCCAATTGGGCAGTAATATCATGAGCAACCAGAACGGCACAACGAGCAGACTGCTTAAGCTGAATATAGTATCCATGCGTAAATTCCTCCTGACGATAACGCGGGTGATCAGCGACGACTAAGGCTGAACACGATACCAGCCGCCACGGCCAGCAGAAGCGTCGCCAACGCGGCCAGTGTTACGGCATCCGGTGACAGAAGTGGTTGACCGCGTAGCCCGCCGTGTGACGAAGGCGATTAACCAAGATAGCCAAACCTCAGGACCAAACCAAACCCAACTGCTGCCGCCTGGATTCAGCGCGTCTTCGACCCCAGGTCACGATGGCAAAGCCCAGAAACGGCAGCACTTGCATGGCATGCAGACCGATGAAGTGCCCGACGCGCAGGTCGCCGCCTTGGGTGTTCCAGCCAAGCAGTGGCAGCCCTTCCTCACCGTCGGGAACACCAACGCTATGCGCCCCAAGAATAGCAGGCGGCTGCCCGGTTTCCGCAATTTCTGACCGCTGTTCGGCCGTTGGCATTGTCATCAGCCCACCCAGCCCGGCTCCGATCACGGTTAGCACCATTGCCAATCGCAATGATTGGACCAATGCCGGTTGGCCGGGTAGTTTCTGGCGAATCAGTAATATAGCTGCTGCAAATCCGGCTACCCAAAGAGCGATAACGGCGAAAGCCATAATTCCATATAATGTTGAATCCAGCGGGGTAGCACTATTGAAATGACTGCGAACGCCGCGACCGGCCTGGAAGCAGATAGCGCCTAGTTCCACTACAAACATAATGGCTGTTACCCAGGATAAAACTTTCACTGTACGCGGGGCACCGCGCACGAAGCTCAAGAGCCAGATGAACGTAAAGCTATAGAGCGTGATCGAAATGGCGAACTTGGCCGGCTTTAGCCAGGCTGGTTCATTAAGCACCATGGTGGGATCGACTAGGATGCCTATCACGGCTGCGACCAGCAGGATTGCGGATCCAATGCCAACGACGGTGAGCGGCTTGTTGGCTGCCCAGCTTTGAGCCAGTAGGGAGCCCAAACTCCATCTTGTAGGAGTTTGGGCTGGTTTGGGTGGATTTTCGGTTAAATGCGCCATCAGATATTCTCCCGTTTACTTATAATTAATCTTGTTGATAAACTGAACATTGTTCGGTATTTGGCAAAAAAAGAGATTGCCATTAGTCGGCAAATCCTCGCAACATATTCCGCAGTGTTTCTTCTTCCGAGTGGGTCAAGTCTACGGGTACGTTGCGGAAATAGGTAATTGCCAGCATGGATATCCCGTGAACGGTCGCCCAAGCCGTAAAGGCCATGTCATCCTGCCCAAACCCTTCATGGGGGGTGATGAACCCGATCTCTACTCCGTGAGCGATTGTTTCCTGCAAGATGAGGTAGGACGAGCCGGGCTCTGACATCTGCTCAATGGACCATTCCGGGGCCTGGGCAAACATCAACAGGTACAGATCGGGGTTTTGTTTGGCGAAGCGGATGTAGGCTTGTCCGATCTCAAAGAAGTAGTCTTCATAGGACAACGTTGAGTCAACGGCCGACATTGAAGCTGTCATTCGCTGGTGGCCCATGTCGCAGAGTGCCCCAAGAATGGCATCCTTACCATCAAAATAT
>JAWKOY010000041.1:0-43322 GCA_041390945.1 Chloroflexota bacterium | reverse complement strand
GTGGTCGCCGGGGACTTCGCCGCGCTGGACCGGCAAACCCGCGCGTTCGATGATCGGCTGCGTGAGTATCTGGCCGGGAAGGGCGTGCCGTTAAATGCGTTTGCTTCGCTGGATGAGCTGCGGGCGCATTTGGGAATATCGTAGGGGCAACCCCCTGTGGTTGCCCTCTGGAAAGGAACGCAAGATGCGAAACCCTGAAGAAGGGTAGGTACAGGGACCTACCCCTACAAACACAATCGGCCGTTGGTGTAGGGGCAACCCCCTGTGGGTACCCTCCGGCAAATTACGAACGACGAATGACGAACAACGAGAAGGCGTAGCGTGGGCTTTAGCCCGCATTGCGACCATCAGTAGGGGCAACCCCCTGTGGTTGCCCTCCGGTATGTGACAGACCCTGCTAGGGTAGGTAGGATCAAGAAGAGATATTATGTCAACAGTAGAACCCAAAACCAAGGCGGAACTGCGCGCCGGGATTGACACAACCTGGTTGATCCTGAACGACGCGCTGGACCAGCTAACGGCCGAACAAATGATAACCTTGTCCGACGAGGAAGGCTGGACGGTGACCGATCATCTGGTCCATCTGGCCGCATGGGAGCGGTCGGCGGCGGCCATTCTGGACGGCCGTCCCCGCTACGAGGGGTTGGGCGTGGATGAGGCACTGTATCGCGCGGATGATGTCGAGGCGATCCACGAGGCCATTGTCCACCGCCGCAGGGACATATCCCCGGAGGAAGCGCGGGCAGATTTACGGGCTGCCCATGCGGAGTTGCTGGCCCTGATTGATCCGCTGACTGACGAAGCGCTCCTGTGGCCTGTCGGCCGATTTCTACCCGATGGGCCGGACCACACCGACGAACGACCGGTCATCACCGTTCTCTACGGCAATACCATGTACCATTTTAACGAACACCTGTCCTGGATTCTGGCGATTGCCGGCGAGAGTTGATAGGCAAGATCGGGTGCGGTTGCAGTTGACGAATGGCGATCGGCCGTGTCTGGTAGGGGCAACCCCCTGTGGTTGCCCTCTGGAAAGAACCTGTCCTTAACGAGCCAACCAACAAGGAGACCCATGTCTGACAAAAATGATTGGACCAAAGCTGAACTGCTGGCGGAGATAGACACTGCCTGGGCGGCGCTCAACGAGGCGCTGGACAACCTGCCCCCGGAACGCATGACATCCCCGACTGATGAGGTGGGTTGGAGTGTGAAGGACCATGTTAGCCATCTGGCTGCCTGGGATACGTGGGCTGTCTACCTGCTTCAGGGCAAACCGGGGTGGGAGGGTCTGGGCATTGACGAGGCCGTCTACAAGCAGGGCAACGACGACGCCACCAACGCCGCCATTTACCCGTTGCATGCGGGCAAATCCCCGGCCAAAACCCGCGCCGACCTGCTGGCGGCCCATGATGAATTGATGGCGCTCATTGCACCGATGGACGACGCAGTGATGGCCGGTCCCTATCGCGCGCTCCGGCCGGGTGAACCGGCCGACCGGGTGCTGCCTTCCACCGGCAATATCCTCTATGGCACAACGGCCGAACATTACACCGAGCATCTGGGCTGGTTCCTCGAACTGGCCGGAGCGTAGGGCGTCCCCACGGATTGTCCACAGGCGGCGGAACCCACGCCGCGCTATAATTTCCCCAACAGGCGGCCCAATTTGGGTAGACAGGTGCAGGGCGACAGGTTCGCGTTGCACCTGTTTGTTTATGGCGTGGGGCAACCTCTTCTAAGTTCTATCAGGTTTCAATTACGTCAGACGCGGCCGTCCTTCGCCGGTTGATCCGCCCCTGTGCGACAGGGCATTCAGCAGGGTGCTGATGAGGAACAGCCCGGTATAGAGATACCAGAGCACCTTGTCCAGGGTTGCCAGCGGCCACCAGTAGAAGCAGATCGCCCCCAGATACAGCGCGATATAGGGGAAGAAGATGAACGGCTACACCGGGTTACGCCATTCTATGTCGAAGACATATTCGACGATATAGCCGAACGCGCCGAAGATGGCGAACAATACCCCACCCAGCCACATGTACCACGGCTCCCCGGCCACGAACTGGGCCATGCTCAGCGCGGCGGCGGGGATGCCCAGCGCGTAGACGAACGGCCCGTATTTCACGGCCGTTTCAAAAGCCCAGCACCGTAGGGCGAAATGAATTATCAGCACAGTCTGGATCAGAAAGGCGAAGAGGACAAACAGCGTATCCAGCGAGTTCAAACCGAGCATGGCAATCACCCACCTTATCAACGACCTGTCCGGTCTGCCCGACCCGACAGGTCCGACACACACTAATTCCTACTATATAGGATAAATGATGGGGAAGATGGGTGTCAATGGGGTGAAGACCCTAATTAGCTTGCACCCACAGTTGCAACGCACGACGAAACCCACCTCCACAAACCCTCCCCCAGCCCTCCATCTTTTCTCCACAATTGGCTGCTATTGTCTGGGCATCAATCAAATGTATGTGAACAAGTGCCATGCACTTGCAACAAAATGGAGAAAAATGCACTACAGACTTAGGCACAGACATCGGCCGCACATCTTCGGCATCTTCATCAGAATCGCCATTCTGGGGCTCATCTTCGGAGCGATCTTCAGCATGGTCGGCCACTTGCACACAGAATGCCTATTGGCAAGGCTATCGCGCCGGGGCATTGACCGCCACCGTCAGTGGCGAGGACGGCGTTACCCAGGTTGTCCCCGGCCATGCCCTACAGCGGGTTTGGCAACCAGTGGAGCTGGTCCGCGACCGGGCGCATTCTTCCTGCTGCCGCTGTGCGGGTTGGGCATCCTGCTCTTCATGGGCTTTATGTTTGCCATCTCCCGCGCCGGTCGTCGCCGAGGTTCCTGGGGTAGCGGTCGCGGATACGGCGGACCCTGGGACCGTGGCTGGTGGGATGACGAAGACGGGACCACGATGGGTCGTCAGGTAGAGGACGACGAAGTTGGCCCGGAAAAGATCCCAACGATTACCTCTAGCCGATACCTCCTACCAAAGGAAGCAGGGCAGGCAAGGATGCGTGCCCTGTTTCCGATCGGGTTACCAAACGCAGGAACAGTGCAGCCAGTTGCGGTACACTAGAGCAAGGCAATCCACTCCCGGAGGACAGGACACGCATGGCAAGCTGGCAGCAATTCATCACTCAGGCCCCGGACCTGGCCGCCTTCGGCCAGTCCCGCTTCGACAGCGGTGTCGCCTATCTGGGGACCGTTCGCGCCGACGGCAGCCCGCGCGTCCACCCGGTCACGCCGATCATGAGCGACCGGCTGTATCTGTTCATGGAACCCACCTCCCCCAAGGGCAAGGACCTGCAACGGGACGGCCGTTACACGCTGCATTGCGCGGTCGAGGATTCCGGTGGTGGCGCAGGCGAGTTCTATGTGCGCGGTCGGGCCACATTAACGGCCGATCCGTCCGACCGGGAGAAAGCGGTAGCGGCTGCCCCCTATGACCCGGCCGACCGGTACATTCTGTTTATTCTCGACATCGAACGGGCGTTTATGAACACCTACGAGGACGGCAATCCCGGCCCGCGCCGCTGGAACACGGCAGACTGATCATCGGCACCATCGGAATCTATCATGCAAGCCCTTATCCTGGTCATCGAAGACGAACCCAAGATCACCAAGCTGGCCCGCGACTATCTGGAGAAGAACAGCTACCGGGTATTGACGGCCGCCGACGGCCTGACCGGGTTAGCCATGGCACGACGGGAGAAGCCCGATCTGGTGCTGCTGGACCTGATGCTGCCGGGAATGGACGGCCGCGACGTTTGCCGGACGCTGCGCGCCGAGTCGGACGTGCCCATCATCATGCTCACCGCGCTGGCCGAGGAAACGGACCAGATCGTGGGGCTGGAACTGGGGGCCGATGACTACATTGCCAAGCCGTTTTCACCCAGTGTCATGGTGGCCCGCGTGCGTGCGGCGCTGCGCCGGACTCAGGGGGAACCGGTGCGAACGGCCGTTTTACGGCAGGGTGATCTGGAGTTAAATATGGACAGTCACACACTGACCCAGAACGGTGAGACGGTCCATCTGACGCCCAACGAATTCAAGTTGCTGGCGGCGTTGATGCGTCATCCCGGCCAGACCCTTAGCCGCGACCAGCTTCTCGACGAACTGCACGGCGTAGCCGTCGCCGGTGTGGACCGCAGCGTGGATTCCCACATCAAGAATCTGCGCCGCAAACTGGAACCCACACCCGATTCGCCACGGCTAATCGAAACTGTGTATAGCATCGGGTATCGTCTGGCGACCCCGGAAACAGCATGACTCCCGACGAGCAGAACACACCGGGCATCGACCCGAAGTCATCCGGCCCACCCTACAGGAAGTGGTCCCACGAAAAGTGGGAGAACGATCCGCCGGAGTGGGTCAAGAAGCATCGTGGTCCGTCTGATTTGAACCGGACCTGGGACGCCCGTCAAAAGCGTCTGGCCCAACGTTTCGGCTGTCTGTTTCTGACCGTTGCCGTCAGTTTTCTGGGCCTGATGGTGGGTCTGGTGTTGTTTGTCTGGCAGGTTTCCACGTCCGACAACGGCAACCCGGCGGTCCTGCTGTGGGTGATTTGCGGCGTGCCCATAGCCCTGTTCCTGCCCATCGCCTTTGCCGCGCGCACCTTTTTCACGCGGCTGGCTCGGCCGGTGTCGGACATCATGGCTGCGGCCGACGACATTGGCGACGGCGATCTGTCGGTGCGGGTCAATGAGGATGTGCCCGGCCCCGTCGGCCGTTTGGCTGTTCGCTTTAATCGCATGACGGCCGAACTGGAACGTTCCGAGCAGCAGCGCCGCAACCTGACGGCCGATGTCGCTCACGAATTACGTACGCCCCTCCACATCGTGCAGGGCAATCTGGAGGGCGTGCTCGACGGCGTGTATGACCCGACGAACGAGCATATCACCGCCACGCTGGACGAGGTTCACACCCTCTCGCGGCTGGTCAACGATTTGCAGTTGCTGTCCCTGGCCGAGGCCGGACAGTTGACGCTCCACCGGCGACCGGAATCGGCGGCCGATCTGCTGGCCGACGTGGTAACCCGCTTCACACCGCAGGCAACTGAGTTGGGGGTCACGCTGGAAGTGGCTGCGGCTGACGAGTCGCTGATGGTGAACGCCGACGCCGATCGGCTGGATCAGGTGCTGACCAATCTGGTAGCCAATGCCCTGCGCCACACGCCGGAGGACGGCCGTATTTCGCTGGCGGCCGAAGCCGATGGGGAAATGGTGCGGCTAACCGTAGCTGATACCGGTACGGGCATCCCACCGGAGGACCTGCCCTACATCTTCGACTGCTTCGGCGTGGCGACCGGGCGCGTACTCGCGACGGCCACTCCGGTAGCGGGTTGGGTCTGGCAATTGCCCGTCAGTTGGTTTTGGCTCACGGCGGGGAGATTTCGGCCGACAGCGAGGAGGGTGTGGGAACGACGTTTACGGTAATGTTACCGGCATCACAATCAGTCGCCGCTAGTTTTCGTCGTGTTGCTTGCGCTGGTCCAGCGCGGACCGACGCCGAGTCCGAGTGCCGCCCCGATCGCCAGACCCAGAGCAAGCTGACCTACGGCTGTTCCTATGGCAAGTCCAACCCCCACGCCTACAGCAACACCAACACCCATCATTGATTCAGTCCGTCGTTCCGGGAGGTGTTCTCGTTTTTCATTTCGTCAGGATTTGTACTCGTTGGAAACTCCTATGCGGCAACAAGCCGCAAGAAAGAGATTGAAGCTGTCCCACGTAGATAATTGGCCTGCGTTATCAATATTCTACGAAATTTTAGCGATGGTGTATAGGACAGACAGTGGTCTCTATTGCCCCAGGTATTCCCAAACACCACAATCCCAGAAAACAACCTCGTAATCATTCGGTCTGACCGTGACAGCCGCGGCATTACCATAATGATTATCAATAATATCCTGATTTGCAGTTAACCTTGCCCAGTAACAATTGTCCTGGCTACCAGTAGACTGCCATCTACCCGGAGCGATTTCAAGACCCACCGTATAGATACCGTCACTTTTAGGTTCGCTTGCATCGCCTTGCAGGACAAGAACCTCGTTCTCTACATAATCCCAGGTCCCGCAATCTAAAAATTCGACCTCATAATCTGAAGGCCGGATATTGACGGTGCCTCCCGCCCATCCGAAATGGTTGTCCAGAATATTCTGATTGCTATCGTATCGTGCCCAATAGCAATCCTCACGAGTACCCGTAGATCGCCACTTGCCCGATAATATCTCAGTTCCAACAGTAAATATCCCATTCCCTTTAGGTGCAGCCAAACTACCGTATGCTTCAACTGTAGCGGTAGCGCTCAAGTCTGGAGTCGAAGTTGGAACAGGTGTATTAGTTGGTGTTGGTGTGACTGTTGGGGTTGCTGTCTCAGTTGGTGTAGGAGCAATCGTCGCCGTAGCTGATGGGGTTGGCGAATTCTCCGGAGTACTGGTGTGTGTCGCGGTGACAACTAGCTCAACTACTCTGGTGACCTCAACTTCTCGTGTCACTTCAGCTTCTCGAACCGTTTCAACCGTTACTTCCACAGTAACAGGAACTTCCGCAATAACAGTTTGAATCTCTGTTACGACCTCCGGTTCTTGCGATGAACAAGATGTGAGCCCGAATACAATTGCCAGGATAACGACCAGAACACCGATTAAGCGCATATAATATTCCCTTCCTTAACAGAACAGCCAGACACAATGTAAACGCTTTGCACTTAGTATAACATGGCCCTGTATTGGTAATGGAAACGGTATAGATCAACTGTAGTGTAGCGCGGTCATTCCTGACCGCGTTCGCAGGCTGAAGCCTGCGCTACGGTTACGGCACCATCAGCAATTCCGGCCCCAACTCATCAACTGACGAGCAGCCACACAACGCCAGTGCTGTGTCAATCTCGCTGCGCAGAATATTGAGGACATGTTCCACGCCTGTCTGTCCGCTGACCGCCAATCCCCACAGCGCCGGACGGCCGATCGCCACAGTCTGCGCGCCCAGTGCCAAGGCCTTAATCACGTCCGTTCCGCGCCGGATGCCGCCGTCCACGATGACCGGCACTTGGCCGTTGACCGCTGCGACCACATCGGGCAGCACCTCAATCGTCGCCGGGGCGGTGTCCAGTTGACGGCCGCCGTGGTTGGAGACGATTATTCCCGCCGCGCCGTGGTCAATCGCCAGTCGCGCGTCGTCAGGATGAACAATGCCCTTGACCAGGATCGGCAAATCGGTGATTGAGGCTAGCCAGTCCACGTCCTGCCACGACAATGAATCGTCCACCAATTCTCTGGCATACACAGCCAGCGCCGAGTCGGTATCGGACAGGGGAACGTTCTCCACCCCGGCGGCGGTCAGATTCGCCAGTACCATGCCCGGCGGTAGATGAAACCGGTTGCGAACGTCACGCTCGCGGCGACCGAGGACCGGCGTATCTACAGTCAGCACCAGCGCACTACAGCCGCATTGGGCCACACGCTGCACCAGATCGGCCGTTATCCCGCGATCCCGGTAGACATATAGCTGGAACCAGACCGGTCCGCTTGCGGCGGCCGTTACTTCCTCCACCGGCGTGGTGGACATGGTGCTGAGCATCATCAACGTGCCCGCCGCCCCCGCCGCGCGAACGGTCGCCAATTCGCCCTCAGGATGGGCCAGCTTGTGATAGGCGGAGGGTGCAATCACCACCGGCAGGCTCAGATCATGACCGAGCAGCGTGGTCGCTGTAGACCGTTGACCCACACCACGCAAGACCCGGTAGCGGAGCCGGATGCGATCATAGGCAGCGTGGTTTTCGCGCAAGGTGATCTCATCCCACGCACCACTGGCGTAGTAGTCGTAGGCCATGGGGTCCAGTTTCTCAGGGGCAATCGTCTCATAATCGGCGATGTTAATCGGTTCCATGTGCATCTCCTCATGTCAAATGGGTTGCCAGGCGAGTATAGACCGATAGGTACAACATAGACCAGACCTGTCAGGTTTTATAAACCTGACAGGTCTAAATCGTCAAACACCTCTTGCCTCCCGCCGGCTCCCCGCACATACTTGCCGCATGACCGAACATGAAATCACCACCATTCGCCCCTACACCGAGGATGACTGGACGACCGTTTGCGCCATCCACGACGCCGCGCGGCCGCAGGAAGTAGCCGGGGTCATGCCACCGGAGAAGGTCCTATCCATGACCGAAGCGGCCGAGGATGACATGTTCTTCGCCTCCACTGCCTTCGTGGCCTGCGCGGAGGACGACCGGCCGGTGGGCTTTATCGCCATCCTCGACGAACTGATCACCTGGCTCTATGTAGCTCCGGGTTGGCAGGGCAAGGGTATCGGCCGTCGCCTGATGACCCACGTTCAACCGCTTATCGGTGATGACGGGTATGTCAACTGTTTGGCCTCCAACACCCCGGCGGCCGAATTTTACCGGTCCTGCGGCTTTGAAGATGCGGCCGTTTTCCCCGGCGATTGTGAGGGGTACCCCTGTCAGGTGCTGCGCCTGTGCCTGCCCACCAGCCGCCACCGCGAACGGCCGCCCAAACCGGCGAGTTCCTCCCTGCTGCTGGCGGGTTTCACGGATGAGGCCCCGGGCCACCCCGAAAAAGACGCCGCCGGTGTCTGGCGCTGGGTGGCCTGAAGCACCGCCGGCCAAGAAATACCTCTGTAACTTGATGCCCCGGCATCTCCCTTCTGAAAGCCTTGCCCAGCCGGGGTGAGTAGGCTATAAACTTCCTCGCAGGCCGTTGCGCCGCGTGTGTCCATTCTGTTGCTTCTGAATCCTGGAGGTTCACCTCGTGACAATTGAATTACGAACGACGACGAGACTCTTTGGCCTTGCCGTGGCCCTGCTGGTTGCCGTGACATCCGTCAATGCAGCGCGGGAACCCGCAACACAAGCCGCCCCAGCGGACACTGTCTGGGCGGAATCCGTTGTTTCATTCAAGCCGGGTGCGGGGACAATCGGCGCTAACTTCAGCGATCCGGCCAATGCGCTGGGACCGGTGGATGCCTATATTGTCTCCATGGGTAACGCTCAAATTCCCTCCGCCCCGCCGGATAACCCAGCCGCCTGCGAGGCTGTGCTCATCCTCAGCTTTGGTGCCAACAACTTGATTGACGGCGAGGGCGACGACCTGATCATTTATGAATCGGCCGTCGGCAGTCTGCTGGAACCCACCTGGGTCTACATCGGCAGCGAGCAAACCGGCTGGCGATACCTGGTGAATCGGCCGGAGGTCGGGATACGATGGACATCAGCAGGTGGCTGACCCGGATGACTCTTCAACCAGGTCGCCCTTTGCGATGTGCCTGACGGTGATACAACCATTGGGGCAACGCCGGGGCCGGATATTGACGCCGTCGCCGCTACCTACTCATCCCGGATTGGGCTGGTGGTGCAGGCGCAGGGGCCCGGTTGGAGCATGGACCCGGATCCGGCCCTGGCCTCGACCAGGGCGTTTGCGCCGCTGCCGGAGTTCAGGGATATCAGCTTTGCCCCGCCGACTGTATTCCGATTTACCTGCCCTGTGGGGGAAGCTATTGAAAGTTGCAACTCATTTCTCATCATCAAGACCTACTGCGGTGGAGGGCTTTCTTTAACACCGCCGGCCTGGTACATCTACCCGGCCCTGTTCCCCACGATAGCTGATCTGGGCGGGCTTGTTTCCATCCGTGAACTGGAGGGGTCGTATGTGGAAGAACGCACCGATGATATGTACGCCTTCTGCTATGACTCGCGCGGGCGGTCGGCCGATGCCGGGGATCCCATCTCTATCTTTTCGCTGGATAAGGGCGGCGCGCGCTTTGTCATGACCGACGAAAACTGGCGCTTCGAGCTGCAACTGCCAACAGCCGACGTCTACAGCGACGGTGCCAATCAATTCATCGCCGCCCACTACCCCGACACCGGCAAGTCCACCGTGCGGGTCCTCGGCGGCAGCGTGGAGATTGATCCCACGGCTCCGGGTGAGCCATCAATGATCTTGTCCTCAGGTGAACAGATCGTGGTCACGGCCGACGGTCCCGGCCCGGTCATTGAGTTGGACCAACTCTATCTACCAGTCACAATAAAGTAAGTGTCGACATGAACAACCAACTGACAAAACTGTTTGGCCTGACTGTCGCCTTGCTCCTGTTGGTTATAGCCAGCTCGGCCGTTGCTGCGTGGGAGCCCACTGCCCCTGCCGCCCCGTCCACAACCGCCTGGGCCGAGAAGGTGGTCGCCTACCAGCCGGGTGCGGGTGTCGGAGCCAACTTCGGCAACCCGGAGGCGGCGCTGGGCGAGGACGACGCGGTCTCCGGCATTTCCGGCTTTGTGGCGATGGGCAATGATCTGGCAGACCAGTTGGCTATTGCCCCCAGCAAGCCAACCGACTGCAATGTGTATCTCATTCTGGAGTACGTCAACAGTCGCATCACCGACGGTCCCGGCGACGATATTGAGGTCTATGAAGTGGATCTGGCCGGTGTGGCCGAAGCAATCTGGGTCTATGTCGGCAATGGTGACGATGACTGGCGCTATGCCGGCAAGGTCGAGGGCGGTCAGGTGTGGGTAGACCTCAGCGGCGTGGCTGCCCCCGGTGAGACGTTCAACCGGGTTGGCCTGTGCGACTTCCCGGACGGCATCAGCAGCGGGTCGCCCTACGGTGGGCCGGACATTGATGCCGTAGCTGCGCTGAACGCCGCCCTAATTATCATCCCGGACTATGTGATCCGGGTGAAAACGCCGACGGTCAGAGTGAATGATCAGGTGGTGCCACCGGGAACGGACAGTCCACCACTGAAAGCCGGGGACAAGATCACCGTGGAAAACGGAGCCCGCGCCGATATGCTGCCAAAATGTGCATCGCTTGGGGAAACAGTCTTTGGGTCAATCCTCAACACTCTAATTGGGAGGACGCGCCACGGCGACATCTTCACCGAAGCCATTGATGCCGTACCCAGTAACGCCGAGTGTGAGGCATTAGGTGGTACGCGTAGTTCGGCCGTTCTGGAGTTTACGTTAACCGAGGGCAGTGTCCTGGTGACGGAATATCCGTCGACGTATGACGTGCGTTTTTCCACACCGCTGGCCTGGGTGACGGCCGACGGCGCATCCACTTATGGACTGGCCCATGACCCGACCGCCGGGGAATCTGAGCTGACCGCCTTTGGGCAGCAACTGATCATCACTCCGGTCAACCCGATGCCCACGCCGTTCCCACTCGGCCCGGCTGAACAGGTCACGCTGACGGCCGATAGCGCCGGCCCGGTAGTTGACCTGGATCAGACGGCATTGCCGGTGGTGGTTCGGCCGTAAGGTTGATTGGGGGATCAACGCGCGACAAATCGATCGACCCGTCGGACGGCCATCGGCAGCTCCCGAAAGTTGCCTGAATCGCTCGGCTTTCCGGTGGTGATGAAATGTCTCGTCATACCAATCGAGATCAAAGATTGTTGCCAACTGCCAACCATTGTTCAAGCACTGGTCGTGGCATTTTCAACCTGCGGCAGCCTTAGAGCAAAGAAGTCAAGATCGACGCTGATTCCTCCAGTACCAATCACCTAGGACATGGTGCAGAGTTCAAAGTCTGATAATAGAACCAGTGATTCGTCGATCTCAAACTCAATACGGACACCTGGTTGTCCCTCGTCAGATGACCGGATTGCCGCAAATCAGGCCGCCGTTGTTGAAGTCCCCGGTACTGATACCGGCCCAGAGGACTTGAGCTCGGTTGAGGTGGCAGACGCAGGCGCATTTGCTCCACCATCCATTGTAAGCATATTCCAGCTGACTCAACCCAAACCGGTCTGCTCGTGCGATGCCGTTTGCCTGTAATTGTTCCCAAAAGGAATTGCCTGGATTGTCCAAAGGCGAATCATCATTGGTGATCGTGCAACAGGGCAACCAGGAGGTTGCCCTCACTAACATGGATCCCATTCGTCGCTCGTAACTCGTCGCTCGTAATTCGTCTGGTCCCTACGCGTCGAACACAATCGCCTTGCGATAATCCGGCGTGCGGCTAACGGTCACGAAACCACAGTCAGCATAAAGTCGCTCTGCACCGGTGAGGCTGTCCGGAGTCTACGGTCAGGTTGGACGTGGTCATGCCCTGCTCCTTGAGGACGCGCAAACTCTCGGCAATGAGGGCGCGGGCCAGACCGCGTTTGCGAAACGGCCGTCGAACGCTGATGAATTCGGTATAGCCGTACAGTCAGCCGTGGTCTCGTTTTCCAGATCATCAATGAAGGTCCGAATCTGCCCGGCAATCTCATTGGTTTCCGTATCCCAGGCGATCTGCCACAATTCCGGCCGGAAGAGCACCTTGTCGGCCAGCCATTCCTGATACCTTTCCTCTCCCTCTCATGGTAGCCGTAATGATCAAGGAACGCCTCGCGATCGGCATCCCAGATGGCGCGGTAATGCTCAGGCAGGACCGGCCGCAGCTCGAAGCCCGGCGGCAATGGATACTCAGGAAGCGACCCTGCCAGTGACCGGGACATATGCTCGAAGACGCGGACCATCTTGTACCCTTCAGCCAGGATCAGGGCTGTGGTGCTGGTGGCGTCCTCTCCCACAAAGGTATCCAGCGTGCTGGGATGTTCGGGTGGATGCTCGGCTGCCACCTCGGTCAGACGGGCTTCTATCCAGTGGAGCATGGCCCGTTCAATGCTCCGGCCCTGCAAGTCCGGTTCTATGTGGATGTGGAACCAGTGGCGATAGGCATCTTCCTGGTCCAGGTTCCATTGGCCGCGAACAAAGCCGATCATTCGGCCGTCCAGTTCGGCAATGATCATATCCTTTGCCGGATCGCTGTTGACGAGATGGCTGTACTGGTTGGCGATGTCATCTTCGGACAGTATCCATTCAAGCCCTTCCGCCATGCGTGAGGCGTTACCGACGGCGACAATTCCGGGGTAGTCGCTCTCGCCGCGGAAGTGCCGGAAGCCGAGGCCGGGAATGGCCGGGGCATCGGGCAGGATGATGGCGTCAGGGGGCTGGGATTGTGTGGGTGAGGTCATGAGCCAATCATGCCACATCCGTGGTTGGTTTGCCAGTAGGGGTGGTCTGGACAAGGAAAGCTAGTCAAGTTTACATAAAACTTGATAGGTCTAAAAAGAGGGTGCTTTATCCACCCACCTTTCGATAAGACTGCTCAATGAATGGCTCTACAATTTCCAAGTCCTCCAAATTGCGGATATTAAATTCGGCATCTCCAGTCCCAAAGTGACCGATGTGGGTGACATCACGATAAAGATCGGGTGGGTCTCCCATATCTTCAGGCTTAAGTTTTAGGAATAAACGCACGACCTGACGGTGCACCTCCATACAGGTAAAGTTCTGCGTTGTTTTATAGGCCACATAGTTTTTCTTTGGCGCTTCTTCAATCGAGTCATCTAACGATAAGATATACTCTCTTGTAGCCTGAACGAGATCCACTATATTCTTGGTCTTCCCCTCAATGTGCTGTTCAAATGTGTACGAGGCGGTGGCTCTGGTGATGGCTGCCTTCCTACCAGCTTCCACCATAACTGGATTTTTACCATCGGTGGTCAAGGTCTTTTCCCCGACGGTTGAACCATATATTTCTTCTAAGTACAAGATATTGTCGTCGGCGAAGAGACGATAGCGCCATAACTCTATGCTCTTTTATCATTTAACGCATACAAGTCGTATTTTCTATAACCCGGCGCAATACAAATGACCCGCATATCAGACCAATCGACCTCTACCCCTGAGCCTAATTGCCTCATTACAGCGATTTCAAAGTCACCCCTATGATCCTGCATCCACGAAAGATAGTACAAGCTCTGGTTAATGAGTTCAAAGACGATACCACCTTCTTATACTCTATGATGATAAGTTGTTATCCTCCGATAGTGCTAGCGTATCAATACGTCCTGCGTGTTGAATCCCTGTAACGAATTCCGTAGCAACAAAACGGCAGTTAAAAATGGCCTCTAGATTTCCTTCGACCAGACCTTGCAGTTGAGCTTCTTTGTCGAAGTTAGTGGAGGGAACAGGCTTAACGGTTTGGCGATCAATAGTGAACAATGGCATGATTGAGTTGGCCTTGAATGTTCGAGTTAGACGTACAACTGACAAGCTGGGTTAAATTGAGTTCCCGACCTATCTTCAATCATGCCACATCCGTGGTGGGTTTGCCAGTAAGGGCAGGTCTGGATCAATCAGACCCAGGCTTGTCAAGTTTGGGTCTCCCCCGCATCGCTGTCTGGGCGGGGCAATTCCTCAATGGGTGTCGTATCGGCCGGGGTTTTGGCGGGATTCGGCGTGACGCCGGTATGGTCAATATCCAGTTGAATCGTCTGCGTGGGATACGGCAGAGTAACGCCATTGGCGTCCAGCGCCTTCTGAATGGCCGTGTTGACCCGGTCGTTGACGCGCACGTGTATCCACATATGACTTGATCCACCAGCGCACGATGAAGATCATGGCGAAGTCGCCCATCTCATCATAGAGCACATCCACCGACTTGTCGGGCAGCACACCCTCAACGTGGCGCACTGCATCGGTAATCACCTGGCGTACATGCTCAATATTGCTGCCGTAGGCAACGCTTACCTGGGTCTGGATGCGGTAACGCGGGTCGGGATAGGTGTAGTTAACGATCTGGCCGCTGTTGATGGCCGAGTTGGGAACAATCACCATCCGGTTGTCACGAGTGCGAATGCGCGTCGTCCGCAGACCAATCTCGACGACATCGCCCCATGTGCCCAGATTTTGAATCTCAATCCGGTCGCCTACGCGGAACGGCCGATCAAACAAGATGATCACACCGGCAATGGCATCGGCAATCGTATCCCGCGCCGCCAGCGACAGGGCCAAACCGCCGATACCCACCGCCGCCATGAGGGCACTCACATTGATGCCGAAGTGCCTGAGCAGCAGCGAGGAAATGACGGCAATCAGAATAACGCGACCCAGCCTGACAAGCAGGACCAGGGCCGGGTCCAGTTCAGTTCAGCCGGTCGTGGGTCAGCGTTGACCGATAATAATCCACGAACAGATCAAGCGCCCGCCAGATGACAATGGCGATCAGGAATATCCCAGTGACATAAAGGATATCCAGTAACGCGACCCGCAGAAAGGTGGGCAAAAAGAGCAGGCGGGAAACGCCGAAATAGGCCAGGCCTATCACCGCCAGCCAGCGCAGCAGGCCACCAAGCTGGGCACGAGCATTTTCGGCCGATTCCACTGAGGTCAGCCGTCAATCCAATCAAAGGCCTTGTTGACCAGCCATTTGATGAGGATTGCCCCAGGAGCAAAATAACGATGGAAATCACGTAGTTAATCCAATCGTCAACCGATAGCCCCAGAACGGAATGGGATTCCAAACCGGTGGCCTGTGTAGCCACGCCTGTACCGTTCGGTAATGACGCGGATGCGGCGTGGGAAGAGGCTGGCGCGTCTGGACAATTAGCGCCTGCACCTGTTGGGCAGCCTCACAGGCTGTGGTTGACGGCAAGAGTGCGCTAGGACAAGTGAAGGGATGTGCGTCTGGACATTCGCAGGTTATCCTTCCGCCTAATAAGTCCGCATTTATAGTCCGGTTGTGGTTATTCGCCAAGATCAAGCAAGAGGTAAACGAAAAACCCATATCATGTTTACATAAATATATGCAACCATATAACACCATAAATAGCGCGCAGCCCTGTCGTTGGCTATCATTACCGGATACCAGAAGAATTGGAACTATGAGACTGGCCGAAGCTTTAATCCAGCGTGCCGATATTGTAGCGCATTGAGCAGTTGAAGACGCGCATCACGCAAAATGCCAAGGTGCAGGAGGGTGACACACCGGCCGAGGACCCCAATGCCCTGTTGTGAAGTGGACCGGATGGCCGATGAGCTGGAATCGCTGATTCGGCGCATTAACCGCACGAATTCCGCGACGGTACTGGAGCCGGGCGATGAGACCATTGCCGACGCCATTGCCCAGCAGGATGTGTTGCGAGTGCGTCGAACCGTCTACAAAGCGGCCGCCGAGGCAGGCATCGTCCGGCGGGACCGCTACAGTAAATCGGAACTGCGTTTCGAGTGTAGTGGATGTGGCCGCTCTGCAAAAGCAGGCCGACGATGCCGCCCAGCGGTACCGTGAGCTGGACACGCGCATTCAGGGAAGCCAACTTTGGCGCACGGAGTTAGTGGACTAGGCTGAAGTTGGTAGCACGCCACGTCGAGGCAGGAGAGGTACAAACCCTTGCCGGGGGGTATCCGGCAACCGATTGGCGCTTGGGCTGCGTCTGCGGCTAACCCGCGCTAACTGTTACGCCCCGTACTGTGACAAATGTACGAGGTACCGCGTAAAGGTTAACATACTGAATCGGCATGGCGTGTGAGGGTGGGATTTGGGGATTTCAGCCTGACATTTGGACCGAACTAATCCGCCAGACCCTGTTCAGCCAAATAATTGAAGGACCGTTTCCGAAAACTCAGATGCGACTCACGGTGTATTTCACGATGGTGTACACCTGGGCCAGGTTCTCCGCACCTGATTCCTCAATCGGCGAAGCGCAGGCAGGGAATGGTTGTGTAGCGTTCCCAACCCTTGATGTTGCGGTCGGCGTAGACTTCCTCAATTTCCTCATCCGTGTAGTCGTGGTAGACCTCATCGTGAACCAGCCCCGCCAACGGCAGGCGGTCGCGTGGTGCGGGGTCCTCATCCGGCCAGCCCAGCGAGAAGCCGACGACGGGCACAACGCTCCGGCGGTTACAAGTGGCCGATCTCGTCGCAGTTCGCCAGCGTGCTGCCCATGTAGCAAATGCCCAGCCCTTTCGATTCGGCCGCCAGGGCGACGTTCTGCGAGACCAGTGTGGCGTCAATGGCCGCGATCATGAAGCTCATGAAGTTGTCGAAGTTGTCCGGCGCATTGCTCACCCGCAGCCATTGGCGCATCCGGTGGAAGTCAGCGCAAAAAAGTTAACAGCACCGACGCATCCAGGACCATACTTTGCTCCATGTGGGGATAGTATAGTTCTTCGCGGAGCGCACGGTCGCGGGTGACAACGATGGAAAAGGTCTGCATATTACCCGACGACGAAGCGCGAACCCCGGCCTCCAGGATTTCGGTCAGGAGGTCATCAGGGACAGGATCGGGTTTATAGCGTCGGATGGATCGGTGTTGGAGGATTGTTTCGATGGTAGACATAACGTTTAGCGTGACAGGTATGAAATTGAGTAAACCGTGGGGTATTAGGGGATATTTGCTGTCACAATGTTGATTATCCCAAGAAACGGCCAAAAGGGGTAGACCAATATCTACCTGGATCCGCAGATCTGCCTCCCTATTCCTTGTCATGATTGAACGGCCTAACCCTATGGACGGGTTCCAATCACGCTATAATCCTGATCATGGAGGATTAACCGTAATGAACAAGACAGCGCCGGAAATACGGCGGCCGTTCCCCGCGAGCGAGAAATTGTTGTTGACGCCGGTTTCTGGATTGCTGGTCGTCATCTCATCTATGGGTTAATCGAGGTGGATGTGACTGAGGCGCGGACATGCCTTCGCGCTCTGTCGGCCGAACGCAGGGCATCGGTTTCCTTTACGGCGTTTGTTACGGCATCGTTGGGCCAGTCGCTGGCTGCCATGCCCACCACGTTCAGGCCCTACGGGACTGGCGCAGCCATCTGGTTGTTTTCCCGGATGTCGATATCGTGGTCATGATCAGGCGGAAGCAGGGCAGGTGGCGATTCCCCATATCATTCGCGCCGCCAATCAGAAAAGCGTCTGGCGATCAGTGATGAAATCCGGGCTGTTCAGGCCCGACCAGAGAGCAGCGAGCAGCGGAGTGGTGGGTTGGCCCGGCTGGGTAATCGTGTTCCCCGGTTTGTCCGCATGCCGTTTTATGCCGCGCGTTGCGACGGTCCCTGAGCAGATGCGTCAGGTTTCCCGGAACGGCCATCATTACTTCCGTGGGGATGTCTGGTCGGGGATCGGGGTGGGGAATTGCATTTTTACCGTTGCATACGATGGGGCTGACGATTGGCGGCATGGCGATCGAAGCCCGGTGTGGTCAAGGGAACGGTTCAGCCCCGCGAATTTCTGAATCTGACGTTGACGTTCGACCATGATGTGGTTGATGGAGCACCGGCAACCCGGTTCACCCAGGACCTGGTCCGGCGACTGGAAGGCGCCGAAGCTCTCGACCGGGATATGTAGCACCTCGCTTGCCCGAAACCCTTCGACTACCATTAGGTCATGCGCCTGATTCCTCGTGACGCTGCCAAAGACTTTACCCGCCATTCCCCGACGGCCGTCCTGCTGGCTGCCCCGGCCTTGGTGCTGACCCTCATCCCTTTATCGTCTGCTGGCACGGCGGTTGGGGGCGCGGCGCGGATGGTACGCCGGGTTCCTGGCCTACTGGCCGTTGTGTTTGGGGATTCCGCTGGCACTTATTGGTCGGGAAGGCGTGCGCGATATGGTTCAGCCGTCCCGTCGGCAGGCAACGGCACCAGCGACGTGGCTCACCGGATTGGTTGCCGCTATGCCGGTGGCGGTAACGTTATCGGTCGGCATGGATCGTCCCACAGCCCACGCGAACGGGTTGGACTGACGATTACTGCTTTGATGAACGGTGTGCTGGAGGAAGTGTTCTGGCGTGGGTTATTCAGCGAACGCTTTCCGCGGCCGGTATGGGGTGTTGTCCTGGCCGTCCCGTCTGGTTTGGTCTTTGGCATTTCGCGCCGGGGTCCATCCTGCGCAAACCAACGAGGTTGCCCTGATGGTCAGGGCGGGCGGATTAGGGTTGGCGCTGGGCTGGGTCACTCACCGGACACAGTCCATACACTGGGCGACCGTTTCGCATACATGGCGGGGTTAGTAAGTGCGTTGCACGCCTGAAGTGCAACGCACGTCTCTCCCTAATCCACCGGATTAAGCGGCTGGTACTCGGCCTCGACTGCGAGCAGCGGCTCTCCCACCGGGTGGGATGTTGTACATCGTCAGTCGGAAACCGGCTGTTGGCTGCGGGGTCAGGACGATACGCCAGCCCCAGTCCGGAGCCGGATGGCACGGCAACTACCTTCCAGTGTGGCAGCACCTTCGTCGTCAATGCCTCCGCGAAAGACTATCAGGCCGGGTGCAGTGTGCCATGAATCCACCCACACTTTCGGCTGAACTGTCCCCAGCGAGCAGCAGCAGGCCATCCTGCGGACCATCTCCGACCATGTATAGGCGATAGACGGTAGCCATCACCGGCTATCAGCGATACGTCGGCCGTTGTTACCGACTCACGAACGGGGTCGGTCGGAGTCAACCACAAGCGGTTGGTCCGGCCCAACTGCCGGTCAATCCGGTTAGCATATCGTGCATGGGCATAAGCTGTTCTCCCGTCAGTGTGTTGCACTTTTGAAATGCTGCTGCGCTTGATCTGTCACTATCCGTTTACGTTTTTCCAGCCAGTCCGGGATCGCCTGGACCGCATCCCAGGTCAGCACCGCCCCGTCAAGATTATACGATGCGCCGTCGGCCGCTGTCAGCTCCCCGGCCGGGGACGTGTCTCCAGCTTCAGGACGTGGTTGGCGTTGGGTGGGAACTCAAAGGTCACATTGTCCCCGGCTACGGCCGCAACGCGCTTCCGTCGGATTCCCAATTCACCTGGATATCCTTCTGCCCGATGAGGACCAGCACCGGCACCTGACCTGCGGCAACCACTCGGCCGCATCGGCCGTCATCAACTCCCGCGAGAAGGGCAGGTTGGCGGCGCGACCAACCCGGCAAAGGTGGTTTGCAGCGCATCGGGCCAACTGCTGTTGGGCTGTGGTGTGTCCCCAGCAATGAAGGCGTCCATCGCGTCGCTAAACTCGGACAGGATTTGGTCCTTGTCCGGGTTGTCGGCCAGCAGGTTATGCTCAACCTGATCGAGCAGGACCACGGATAACGGCCGTCCGGGTGGCGCGGCCAGGATCAACCCGGCAAATGGTGGCGGATCATCTGACACCTGGGTATTCAGGGCGGCGTGAAGTGTCCCTTCGCTGTTGCCCAGTACAAAGACACGGTCGGCATCCACTTCCCACGGCGGCTCGTTAGTTGGGCCAGGGCGCTGTTCACCTCATCAGAGTGACTTTGCATACTAATCTTGCCCATCAGGGCGTTTATATTTTCGGCCGCATGGGGACCGGTGACGCGCTTGTCGAACCGCAGGGTTGCGTATCCGGCCTTGGTCAACACGTCAGCCAGCAGGGCTGCGCTGCCGTTGGTTCCCGGCAGGGCGGCGAATTCCAGTTGCGGTCGGTCAGGCCGCTGCACCGACAATAAACAGTACGGCCGGGAAGGGACCTTCGCCCTCCGGCAGTGTCAACGTGCCGGTCATGGTCGTGTCGTCAGAGCCCAGGTCAGCTCCTCGACTGGATAGTCCGGCTGTGGTGTGGCTGTGGGGACGGCGACCTGCTCCGCCGGTGCGCGTGAGAGTTAATGGCTGCCACGGGCGACCGATTGGCTGAAGTCCCCGTTAAGTGTGTCGCCGGACGCGCCGTCAAAATTGGCCCCAACTTCCGAGATGGCAAACTGGACCAGTCGCCGTTGATGACAATGTCTGACAGCGGCAGGTTGGCCGCTCCCTGTTGGGGGATGTCGATGGTTGCGCTGAGCTGATCACCGTCGGCAATGAAACGGACGACAATGTCCAGTTGCGCGCCGAGCACATCAATGGCCCCGTCCCATTGCCCAGCCGTCTTGCGGCGTGACGTCGGGGCCGGAGGCACGGCCGAATCGGTGCCGGTGTGCCTGCGCAGGCAACCGTGACCAGCGCTAGAACAGTTCCCAGAAATAGCAGGGTGGTTTTCATGGTTTAATCTCTCCACTTGTTCAGTAGAGCCGGACTCATGACCCAGTGTTATTCCAGAGTCGTTTGATCCGTTGGTTGAAAGAATTGGCCAGCTTCCGATCGGGATCGTTCTTCCACACAATGTAGGAATAGGTAAAGGTGACCCCGACCAGGACGAAGACGCCGATAACCATGCCCCAGACCCAGTACTCGTTTTGACCGAAGGCGCTGCCGGCAATCATCAGTATGCCCAGCGCCACAAATAGCCAGCCGGCCAGCCGGTGAGTTTTGTTCCACGACAGTTCGCTGGTGAGGGTCCACGGAGTGCGTATGCCGAACATGTAATTCGGCCGAATCTTGCCCATGGAGTTGCCCAGGAAAATAAATAGCACACCCACACCCGCCGGAATGAGGAATCCGGTGTTGATGTCACTGCCGAACGCTGTGAGGATGGTAATGGCCTGGATGCCGAGCATGAGAACCAGTATCCCGATCCAGACGATGCGATAGGCTTCCCAGGAGCGCATGATGTTATCACCGCGCGGATCGATGCGCGGGATAATGGCGAACAGGCCGGTTAGGGCCAGCGTTAACGCCGGGACGAACAACAGACCAAAGGCTTTACCGGCGTAGCCGTTGACTTCACCTTCGGCGTTCCAATGGATCGGTATTTGCGTGCCCGGTGGCAACTTAACCCAGAGCGTAAGCCACCATCGCCAGCGTAACGGCCGTAATTCCTATACCCACCCACACCATTGTGCGAATATTATCGGACCTGTTCTTCATCTCTCTCACTCTCTTCAACATCAAGCGTTTCGCCGACCTGGATATCAAACATCGCCATCATCGCCATGATCGTTTCTTCCAGAACGGACACATTCAGTCGGTAAATGATCCGGTTGCCGTCTTTATCACCCTGGATCAGGTTAGCCTCCTGCAGCACATTGAAGTGCCGTGAGAGGGTCGGTTTGCTGACCGGGAAGTGCTCAGCGATCTCGCCGGCGGTCATGTTCCGCTGCCGCAGCAGTCGAAGGATCTCGCGCCGAGTCGGATCAGCCAGAGCTTTGTAGACGGATCGGGCCATAATTCTTAGCTAATTAGCTAAACGGCTAAATAGATAGAGAATAATACCATTGATGGAAGGGAAAATCAAGGGAATTTCGAATGGGGAATGACGAGTGACGAATCCCGTAGCGCAGGCTTTAGCCTGCGATTGTATTGTCAACGAACGGCCGAAAGGGTAGGGGCAACCCCCTGTGGTTGCCCTCTTATCTGTGGTTGTCTCTATATACGGAAGTCGGAGGGTAGGCATAGGGGCCTACCCCTACCAGCGGCAATTCGGGGCGTATGGTTGTTCCGGGAACAAACGGCCGCGGGCTTAACCCTACGCTACGTCTTACCCGTTACCTGCAATGTACCACCTGCACCTTGCTACTCCCCATCCCCTAACCTCTCCTGCACTTCCACCAGATGTTCCCACTGGTGCTCCAATACCCGGCGCAAAACCTTCCGGGCGGTACGAACATGCTTTTGGGGGATATACGCCTTGGTGCGCTGGTCCGGTGTCAGACTGCGCAACTTCTCGTATTCACGACCACGAACTGTTGCCGTCCAACTGAGGATGTCGCCCTCCTGCCGGGCCAGAATCGAGGTGGGACCGGGTAGCCCTTCTATCTTGCCGAAGGCGGTCATATACCCTGTTTCCGCCTCCAGCACGTGATTCAGGATGGCGGCAATCGGCCGTCCCCGTTCCGGTTCGGCCGTCAATGCATCCGGTTCCAGCTCCCGGACCAGAGCTGCCATCTCCCGACCCATGGCATCCAGTCGGCCGATGTACTCCTCTATTTGCTCCTCGCTGACCGGATCCAGGTCGGGCAGAAAGACGATAGACGGATCTCCATTGCCCAACCAAACACCCTCGGTGATGTGCTCGGCAATATAGACGTCAATATCGGCCGTGGGGTCAGAGGGCAAACCGTCGTTGGTCAGTTGATTGCGCTGCAGGAAGGACAGGAAAGCCCGGATGGCGTCCGGTGTACGCTCCAGCGCCTCTTCCGTGGTGGGGCCATTCGCCATGCAGCCCAGGATTTGCGGGACATGGACCATCGTCTTTTTATGGCGCGGCCCGGACTCCAGATAGAGATCATATTGGGTCATATTATTCTCCGGTCGGGGCGATAATGTTGGCAGTTGCGTACGAAAAAACGGGTGATAGAGAGGCTAATATAGCGTGTTTGGGGGCCTGTTGCCAGTGAAAAAGGGACAGCGCAAGGTGCCTCTGTTAGGGGATAACTTGGCACCTTGCTAGGAGGAAATGGAAATGGAAGGTGGAGATGTGTGTGTGCTGCCCTGACATTAGGTTACTTCACTAGTACTATGGTCATGGTGAATAGTTAACAGGAAAAGTGTAGCCCAGTTTACACTTGCGTGAACCCTTAGCGAAAAGGCCGATAAGGGTACATGAACGGCCGATTCACGACCAAACCCCAGATATTTTCCAGCAGATCTACGCAAAATCTTTAGGGGATTAGAAGGCTCGTAACGCTGTCAGTTCAGTCACCTGATGGCGCAGATACCCGGCCACCACATGCACGATACTGATTCCCGCGCTGGGGTCTTCGTCAATCATTTCGCCCAGCATATGCCGGTCCAGCCGCAGCAGTCGGGTCTGGCCGGTGGTCGTGGCTGTGGCCGAACGGGGCTCTCCGGTCAGGGCGGCCATTTCACCGAAGACAGCCAGCTCTCCCAACTCATTGAGTGTCGTTGCCCCGTCGTGGATTCGCACCCGGCCTTCGGCGATGATGTAAAGAGAGGTTCCTTCATCCCCTTTTTTGAAGAGGATGGTTTTGTTGGGCACCATCAGTTCGTCTACCTGTCCGGCCCGTTCGGCCAGGATGGCATTGGGCATCTCGGCAAAGAGAGGGACACGCTTCAGGAGGATCAATTTTTCAATCGTGAGCATGTTTTGCGAAGGGGATGTGTGGCCGTCCAGTTGGGCCGATGACCAGACGGCTGTTTCCCGTACCATGGGATCGCTGTCCATTGTTGCCTCAACGATATTGGCGCGCAGCGGCTCCAATCGCGCCTGTCCCGCCAGATAAACGGCCACTGCATGCAGCCATCCCAGCCCGCGCGGGCCGGACTCATCAATCAACACAGCCAATCGCTCATCGGGAGACAGCGGCCGGCATTGGGTGGGGAAGAGTTGTCGCAGCCGCATGCGGGCGCTTTCCGGGTGGGGGTCTTCCAATACCGGAAAGACCAGCCGCTTGTGCTCCGGTTCCAGCAGCAGATCCAGACTCTCCAACGCATAGGCTCGCCGTTCGAGGGCTTCCGGTCGCCAGCCGCGTCGCCGCGCCTGATCAAATGCCCGCTGCCCTTCCAGGATGAGCTGCCGGTCATACATGAGGGAAAGAAGATACAGGATACGGTTCTGCGTCAGGATGATGTGGCTTTCCAGTGGCTCATAGATAATCTCAAGTCTTCGTTCCAGATGATCCTGCAAGCCGCCCAGGTCTACCAGAGCCGCCAGCGCCCAGGCCGCTTCCTCCGTTTCCCGCGTCAATTGGGATGCGGCTACATCATACGGCAAACGATACCCGGCCCGGCTTAAGGCTCTCAGGATTTGGGTGCGCACGGCCGGTTCCGGGTGATCCAGATCGGCGGCCAGTATCTTCAAGGCGGCCGGGTTACCGGAGGGATCGGCCATTCCGATGCGGCCGATTATGCGGGTCAATCGAGTGCGTGTCTTGATGCTCAACCGGCCTTTCCAACTTTCGGCGATGGCCGGTAATGCCTGCATCCACCCGGACTCGAGAGTGGCCTGGGCTTCGCTGCTAATTGAGCCGGCATCCAACAGGTGGATGATCTGCGGCCACAGCTTCGGATGACGCAGGACAGCCGCTGCCTGGAGGGCGGCCGTTTGCTCGGCCGAATCAGATGTGGCTAATGACTGCGCGATAATATCCGCCAGCCGGTTGTCCAATGGGGAAGCGCCCGCCCAGAGATCATCCGGTGTGGCTGCAATTGCCTCCAGAACTATAACCCGATCATGCCCGGCCAACGTATCCTCCACAACCTGCTCTGCCTCCAGGGTGGAGAACAGGTCGGGCTGGGTGACAGCCAGCGTTAGCAGACCGGCCAGCGCGCCGATGCCCTGGGCTTCCTCACCTGCCAATGCGGCGCGTAATCGCTCGGCTGTTTCGGCCGTCGGCTCAATGTGGGCCAAGGTTGACAGGGCCGCTCCCCGGACAGCCGGATCCGGGTCCATGTCGGCCATCCGGCAGGTGCTGTCTACAAGTGGGGTCATCTCAATCGGACTGAGCCGGTCATTGACCAGCACTGCCTGGTGCAGCGCCTCGGAGCGCACAGCCGGATCGGGATGGTCCATGACCCGGACGGTGGCTTCCAGGTGTTCAGCGGCATCCAGTTCGGCCAGGACGCGCAGCGCATATAGCGCCCGTTGCGGTTGGGGGCTGTCCAGCAAGGATTTCAGATAGCCGATTCCGGCCGCGTCGGCCAGTTCCGGTACCAACCCCGACAACCGACGACGTGTGACGGCGCGAGCCACCTGGCTGAGGTACTGCCGCCCGACCAGAGCGGCGACCACAATCCAAACTACGGCCAGCCCGACCAGAATAATAGTCAGCCGGAACCCGCTAATCCCCAGCCAGCGATCGAGGGCCAGCAGCAAAAGCCCGGCCGTACCGATGGCGATGGGCTTAACGACCCCCGCGCCGAGCGTCTGAGCGCGATCCCGTTCGGCCACCGGGAGCGGCTGGTAGAGGATGGACAGGGTGGATTGTTCATCGGCATCACCCACCGATTTGTCCACTAGCTTAAGAGCGACTGCCAGCAAAAAGACTGCACCCACGGCGGGAATGACCCCATTGACCTGGGTCAGCCAACCGGCCAGCAGCATAAGCACTGCCAGGACAAGGATGGTTATGGGCAGGGCCAAAGTCGCGGTGCGCACGCCGAACCGCCGGGTAACGCCGCGATTGATGATCAACGTCACAACCAGCGTCAGGGCACCGCGAGCGAAGGCAAAGTAGCCCAGGAATGTTGCCAGCTCCTGTTCGTTAGGGAAGCGGTAGCTTGTGCGGTCGTAGAAGATGTTGTCGGTGACAAAGGAAGCGATGAACCAGACGAAGATGAGGGCAAAGATCAGCCATGTGTAGCGGGACAGGACATGTCGCCAGCCCGACTGATCTGCCCCGCCGATTGTCTGGGGTGGTGGATGTGAGTCCAGAGCAACGATCCGGGAGCCGAAGTGGCGCGGGATGAGCAGCATCAACGGCAGTGCTGCACCGATGGATAGAGCCGCCAGCAGCAAGAGGCTCTCGGTGCCGAAGCGGGCCACGACCAGGGGGTGATTAAACCGCCAATCATAAAGGCCACCCAACGGCCGCTGCCCAGCAGTCCGAACAGGCGCTTGCCCTGTCGCAGGTCAAAGACGCGAATGGCTGCACCCCAATAACTGCTCTTGATGAGGGCCTTGATCGTCTCATTAGCGACGGGCAAGATGAACGCGACAATCGGCAGGGTGACAGCCAATCCCCCACGCACTCCCAGCCACAAGACAAGCACAAGGGTAATCAGAAAGCCCAGCACGCCGGTAATCCTCAGGCTAAGAGTTGCCTGCTGGGTTAAGCGCAAAAAGAGCAGGGTGATGATGACAATCACGACTGCATTGAGTACATATATATAAGGTAATGTTTGCGCAGAGAACTCGGCCAGGAAGATGGCGAAAGCGGCCGTTTCAAAAAAGCTGATTGCCAGCCCCAGGAAGAAATAGGGCACAGCCAGGCGCAGCACGATTGGTGCTTCGCCCGGTTCCAACCCCAACCACGATAAAAACCGGCGACGTGACATAAACGAGCAATTGTCGGCGGCAGGGTGGAGGTTGTCAATTGATTAGGGGCTGGTGGGTGTTAACATTTGGTTATCAAATGCGTATTCGAGGGTATCTATAGCTATTCAATGGGGATGGGCAAGAGGAACAAAGGCGCAGCGAGGACGAGTTATCCGGTGGAAGGTGCCCCGAAAGGCTACCGGCCAGGAAGATGGAGATGATATAATAAATGAATAGGCCGGTTGAGAGATTGTTTGCCGGTGGATCAACAGCCTTGATTGGGTTGTGCGGCGAACGACTCTCCCGGTCCTCTGCCCCGCTGCGCGTTTGTTCCTCTACGCTGTACGATTCCCCTGAGGACAGCGCAGTATCTCTACGCTGCTCTCAGAGGGTTGGTAACTTACAGTTATGCCGGTTGGTGAGTGCTGCAAAATTCCGAACCGGGCATGGCATTGCGCTTGCATTGCGTACCCGACTTGGTAGTGGCCTGGCAGCGTGCCGGTTCCGTATTGACCACATCTTCCGGCGACTTCTCGGCTATGTGTCCGTTGTCGTATGACTCCAGAGAATCGGCCGCCTTGGCCGCCATATCACTGGCCGCCTTGCTGGCCTTTGCCATTGCCTCGCTAAAGCCCTTGCCGGCGCGCTCGGCCATGTCGGCAATCGAGGCGCCAGAGACAACCGGCTCTTCGTCGCTCAGGTCTTCCGGCGTACCCTCGCGTACGATGCGAATGGACACTTCCGTGAACCAGGCGGCGATCAGCGCCAGAACAGACCAGTAACCCAACAGGGCCACGCCCAGAATGCCCGCGTAAAGCGGAATCTCGATCAGGGTCTTGCCGTCCTTGTCCACGACGGTGATCTTGCGGACTACCGCTTCGCGCAACAGCGCCTGGATAGTCTCAACCAACTGTCCACCGGCGACCGACACCTGTTCGGTCCACTCGTTGGCATTGTCTTTCATTTCTTCAAAATCTTCTTCGATGGGGATTTGGGTGTCATCCATGTTTCCTGCTCCCGCGACTAGGCGCTCTTGAGGTTGGCCTCAATCGCATCGGCCTCATCATCCAGCGAGGCGCTCAATTGCTTGACGCTTTCCTGCATGGTGGCCGGCGCTTCTTCATATTCAATCAAAATAGACACACGGCCAATCAATGCCGCGGCCAGTGCTGCGGCCGTCCACGGCCCCAGCAGCAATACACCCGCGGCGCCCAGCACCAGCGGGATTTCGGCGATCACCCGACCGCCGGCGCTGACCAGTGTGATCTTGCGCACGGTCGCTTCACGTGCCAATCGGCCCAGGGTATCGGCCAAGTCACCACGGCGAACAGAGATTTCTTCTGTCCGGCGTTGCCCGGTCTCGTCCTGGATGTAGATGGTTTCATCCGACATGTAATACTCCTTCATGGGCAGGCAGGGGCAATTCCTATGACTGCCCTCCCCTGTTAGTTACCATTTTTCAAGAGGATGGGATCTATCCTACCGTTTCTAAACGCCTATACGCATGGGGTACGTCTGGGTTGCGAAAGCCGTCTCATGCCCCATGGTGGGACTAGACGTTCTCTCATTTGAACGGCCTGTGGGCATTCTCTAAGAGGACGTTGTTCCTTGCTGGCGGGAAATGGTATTATCGCCCGGTACATTTCGTTGACTTGTTGCCTTGCTCACGAGGAAATATGCCCAAAACCGCCGCCCTGGCTTTGATGGCTCTTCTTGCTGCCGTCACACTAACTACCGCCGCTTTTGGATCACCGAACGACGGCAGCGGAAGCTATATTGAGCCGACCTTCAACCCGGTAACGGCCGTACCCAATCCCGCCGGAGCCGGTCTCAAGGCCAATCACATCATCTATGATGAAGCCCACGACCGTTTGATCGCCTCGGTGCCGTCCAGCCATGCTACTCTGGGCAACAGCATCGTGCCCATGTTTCGTGACGGCCGCCTGGGTGATCCGGTGCCGGTGGGCAGCGAGCCGAATGTGCTGGCGATTTCGGGTGACGGTCTTTACCTCTATGTCGGGCTGGATGGGGTGGGGGCTGTGCGCCGGGTCAACCTGGAGACGATGACGCCGGATATCCAGTGGTCACTGGGCAATGATCTGACCTGCGGTCGTTTTGTGGCCGGTGATATGGTGGTTCTGGACCACATGCCCGCCAGCGTGGCTGTTGCTCGCCATAACCCTTGTCGGTCCACCCATGAAGGGGTCGTTGTCTATGATAACGGCGTTATGCGGCCGTCCACGACACCGACAGCCAATCCCAATGATGTCATTGAGCCGTCGGCCGACCCGGCGGTACTGTTAGGATTGGACCGTGACTCGACCGGTCGTGATTTCCACCAACTGGCTGTTGATTCCACCGGGGTCAATGAGGTGTCATCAGTGGCCGATCTGCTCACATCGTATGCCTCTGACATCCGCTATATAGACGGCCGTCTTTACGCCCCCAACGGCGATGTGATTAATACGGCCGATTTTACATATGCGGGGCAGTTTGATGCTTATAGTAATGCTTTGCCGATTGTGCGTAATGGCCGTGCATTCTTCCTGGTGTATGTGCCGTCGATCGGTGGTTATGAGCTGCAGGTATTTGATGCCGGGTCGTTTACCCTCCTGGCCGCTACGGTTATAGGTGGTCTTTCGGATAGTCAGCCGGGTAATCTGGTGGACTTCATTGACACCGGATTGAATTCGATGGGTATTCGCTTGGGGGATGGCGATGTCTTTTGGTTAAGCATTCGGCTCGTCCAGCATACATCCTATTTTCCGCTAATCGGTAAAGGAGCAAATGAAGATGCACGTTGATAATCGCCTGGGCACCCGCGAAGATGTGCTGGAGGGTCTATCCCCGGAGCTAATAGCACTGGTTATGCAACTCCGGGAGCTGATCCTGACGGCCGACCCCGACACAACCGAACAGCCACGGCCTGGTGACAGGGCATTGAGTTATGGCGTTGGTCCGAAGAAGATGAAAGAAGGGTATGCCTACATCATACCGCAAAAGGAGTATGTCAATCTTGGTTTCTACAAGGGCGCGGCGCTGCCCGATCCGGAAGGTTTGCTGGAGGGGACCGGCAAGATGTTGCGACATATCAAGATTCACACAGCAGAGGACGCCGCCCGGCCCGGCGTGCAGCAGCTTATTGCGGCTGCCGTCGCCGAGCGCAAGGTGGCGTTAGGGGAAGGCGAGTCTTAGGCCGGTTGTAGGTCACTCCGCCGGCGCTGGGCCATATCCCAGATGAAGACAAACAGCAGAACGGCTGCACCGGCTGAGGCGGCGATCATGACCGGTTGAATATCGCTGTAGCGGATGATGATGCCCACATAGGCGTAGACATACACCAGCAGAATAACCCAGTCGCGATACAGATTGCGGTAGAGATAGTACGCCAACCCGGCGCCTACCAGCAGCATAACCACCGTCCAGATCTCAGGGCTGATGCCGAAGCCGTTCCAGCCCACAGAGATGAGAGCGGCTGCGACATTGGCAACGGTCGCCACGGTCAGCCAGGCCAGGTAGATGCTGATCGGGATTTGCAAAATGCGTTCCCATGATCCGACAGAGGTCTGTCCGATCTCCAGTTTGTTGTAAGCGATCACAATGGTGATAACCAACAGAACCATGACCGGCAGGGTGGCGACGAACATTTCCTGGCCGAATATCCACACCCAGGTGGCGTTAAGGATGAGATTCACCATTAACCACGGCGCAGCGGCGCGGTAACGGGGATTGCTGCGGTTGGCAGGCAGTGCCTGAAAAATGGCCCAGCCCACGATGCCGGTGTAGATGACCGGCCAGATGGTGGTGAAGACATAGGTGGCGGGGAAGAAGTAGTTGACGTCATTAAACGTCTCATTGGCAATATTGCCGGTGTCAGCATTGGTCTGAAAGGCCAGAAGGTTGGCAGCAAGGGTTGCCAAGACGATCACCACCAGGGTGATGATGCTCCATAGTGTATCGGTGTTGGTGGTTGTAGATTGTCTTTTTACAGTCATCGGTCATACCTCGTTTGTTTGGATTGACGGCCGCTACAAAACAACCGTCCATGTTTTGTCCAATATATGCAAACATTGTACAGGTATTATGATGGTTTGTCAATATGTTGTCGAGATATATGAGACCTGTCAGGTCTCGCAGACCTGACAGGTCTGATCTAGGCGTGCTATTCCAACCGGGCCAGCGCTTCTTCCAAAGAACCGGGCGCTTCCTGGCGCAGCATGGGTAGATCACCATATCCCGGAAACGGCCGAGATGGAACAACACCTCACGTGCCGTGCCTTCCAGTTGGTAGCCACACTTTTCGGCCACGCGCCGCGAGCTGATGTTTTCGGGGATGATCTTGAGTTCCAGTCGGTGGACAGGGGGCGAGCTGGCAAAGGCACGTATGTGAACAGCATCAGCGCCTCGGTCATGATACCCCGGCCACCCAGGTTGAGGTCCAGCAGGCGGTAGCCAACCTCATAGTTGTCCCAATACGGCGTGGCCTTGAAGCGCATAATCGTTCCCAGCACGCGGTTGTCCTTGGCGTCGGCGATGAGCAGCATGCCGTAGTCGTCGCTCCAGTAACCGTGTTTGTGGAAATTGCCCTTGAATTCCGTTTCCGAGGGGATGGAAATGGGGAAGTACTGTCCGCGCAGTTCCACATCGGTCATGTGGTCATAGAGCCAATCCAGGTCGGTTTCCCGGATAGTTCGCAGATAAACGTTATTTCCTTTGATAACCATGAGTGTGCCTCTTTTTGTATTCGTTTGGATGTGGGCATGCGTGCCCGGTTTGTTTCGTAGGGGCAGTGCCCCGTACCTGCCCTCCGAAGAGGGCAACCACAGGGGGGTGCCCCTACCCACCGGGATTAGTCACGTCTCAATTTCCGCAAGCGGTGCGATTGCCAGCTTAACGGCCGCATCGGTGGACAGCGTGCGTCCTTCCGCCCAGAGTTGTGCAAAGGAAGTTGGGTCAAGTCCTTCCTTGAGTGCTGCCAGCTCCGCATCGTAGAGCGTGCGCTCCGATGCCAACATGGGTTGTCCGGTCGCCTCGCGCAACTGCTCGGCGGCACCCAGGAGTTTCACTGACAACTCCGGTTGGTGCCAGATACGGTAAATAAAGGCCAGGCATTCCAACTGGTTGGCGACAGCCGCACGATGCCCCAATTTCTGCCACTGCTGGATAGTCCGCCGGTAAATCTCAGCCGCTTCCTCAAGCCGCCCTCGCTCCCGAAGAATGTGGGCATAGTCGCTTTCCAGCATCTCCGCTACCCGGTAACTCCGATTACGCCGCAACCGTTCCAGGCTTGGTGCCAGCCGGGCGATGATCACGTCCGGATCCATCTGGGTACTACGCCAGAGACTCATTTGAATGTATTCGATCCACGGCAAATAATACTCATTCCCGGTTTGGGAGATGATGGCTGTGGCTTCGTCCAGCAACTCCTGTTTCACAACCCCGCTCTGACGGTTCTCAAAAAGCGCCTCAACCAGCAAGGCGAGGGCCAGGATCGGCTTCTTGATCGGAATATCTTCCTTTAGCTTGCCTACTGCTTCCTTGGTCTCGGCAACATAGTCACCGGTGCGTGGATCCTCCAGAAAATAACCGCACTGAGCCTGGACGAACAGGGCCGAGGCCAGCCATATTTGGTCGCCTTCTCCGGCGCGCAATGGGTCCACAACCTGTTTGATAACCTGGCTCGCCTCGGACAATTCCCCCAGAAACATCGCCAGCAGGCCGTGGGTTACCTTACCCTTGAGCCAGGCCCGTCGCCACCGGACCGCCTCGGCGTCATTGGCCGGGGTGCGCCTTTCTAATTGCTCAAGCCCCATTTCCACCCACTGGATTCCTTCCCCGCCGGGATTTTGGTCAGCAAGAAACGTCACCATATTCCAGCATAAATCGAGGACGCGATCGGGGTAGCGTTCCAACCCCCACTCGACAGCCGATTGCAGATTGTCACGCTCCAGGATGAGATGGCCTCTGCTGAGAAGCTGGGCGGCGGTGCCTGATCCATAGTCCAGGTTGGAAGTCAGTTCGTCATAGTAATCGAAATGACGATCACGGCTTTCCTCAACCTCGGCCGTTTCAAACAACCGGTCGCGAGCGTATTGGCGAATCGTTTCCAGATACGTGTAACGCGGCTCTGCATCCGTCTCTGTTTCTCCCCAGGCGTCGGTGGGCGATTCCGCGACCACAACGAGTGATTTGTTAATCAATTGCGGCAGTAAGGTATAGACGTCCAGCTCCGAACCAACGTACTCGGCAGCATCAAAAGTCCAGCCGCCCTTGAAAACCGATAACCGTCGCAGCAGTGCCCGTTCCTCTTCATCCAGCAAGTCATAGCTCCAGTCAATGAGCGCCCGCAAAGTTTGCTGGCGAGGCAAGGCGGTGCGACTGCCCCCGGTCAGGAGCCGGAAGCGGTTGTCCAGCCGGGCAGCAATTTGTTCGACGCCGAATACCGTCATGCGGGCTGCTGCCAGCTCAATTGCCAGGGGGATGCCGTCCAGTCGCCGGACGATCTGGCTGACGTAGGGAGCGTTTTCGTCAGTCAACACAAAGTTGGACTGAACGGCCGACGCGCGTTCAACAAACAGTTGCAGGCCTCGGAGAGACGAGCGTCTTCGACCGTCGCCGTTTGCGGATCGGGCAGCGTCAGCGTGGGCAAGTGGATTGTGGTTTCGCCGTAAACGCCAAGCCCTTCTCGACTGCTAGCCAGAATGGTTAGCTGGGGGCAGCCGGCGATCAGATCGGCCGACAGGCGTGCCGCCGACTCAATCAGGTGCTCGCAGTTATCCAGTATCAGTAAGGCATGTTTTTCGCGTAGATAGTCAAACAAGACCTGGTCAATCTGAATCCCCGGCGCGTTTGTCAGACCCAGTGCGGTAAAAACGGTCGGCGGTACCAGATCGGGGTTGGAGATAGGGGCCAGCTCTACAAACCATACCCCATGCTCATATTCCGCCTGCACGTCGTTGGCAACGCGCAGCGAGGGGCTGGTCTTACCCGTTCCACCGGGGCCGGTCAAGGTGAGCAGTCGTGTTTGGTGCAATCGTTCGCGGATGAGGGCAATCTCCCGGGTTCGGCCGACAAAGCTGGTGACCCGTGTGGGAAGGTTGCCGACGAATACAGTGGATGAACGTAAGGCGGGAAAGTCAGCCGGTAGATCAGCAACCACAACCTGGAACACTCTCTCCGGCTTTGCCAGTCCGCGCAACGAATGGTCCCCCAGATCGCGCAGGTTGAGATCAGTGGTGAGAGCTTCCTGCACCAGGGACGCGGTAAATCCTGAGAGCAGGATCTGGTCCCCGTGCCCGATAGACATCAGTCGGGCTGCGCGGTTGACGTGAGTCCCGTAATAGTCACCCTCCCGTTGCTCAGCTTCGCCGGTGTGGAGTCCCATGCGAACATGAATTCGATCCGGGGAAATGTCGGACCAATCCTGCGCGCAAAGTTCGCGTTGTGCCTGGAGTGCGGCATGAAGACCGTCCACACCGGAGGAGAACACGGCATGAATCCCGTCACCGGTCGTCTTGACCACTCGACCATCATTGGCGAAGACGGCCGATCGCAGGAGAGCATCGTGCCTCGCCAGCGCCGGACGCATGGCTTCGCCGTAACGCTCCCACAGCGTTGTACTGCCTTCAATGTCGGTGAATAGAAAGGTAACCGTGCCGAAAGGAAGGGATTCGGTTGTCATAAGCAGCCTGCCAACCGCATTATAGCATAGGAGATGGGCTTGATCGCTGGGGTGTGGTGAAACAGTGGTAATGATCGCGTCTAATGGGGTTGAAGATTTTCCGCGTCCGCCGGTATGTCGAAAAAGTCAACCTCTCCTGTTTCCAACAGGTACTCCGCTCCCACGATCAGCAGCCCGTCCCGTTCAATCAGTGATTCCAGCAGGGCAGATCCGCGACGAAGTTGATTAACCGAGGATCGGACATTGGCTCGGATCGCGTGGTGGAGCAGTGCATCCGGATCGTCCCGTAATTCAGTTTCCATCAACGTCGCCACCACCGGCTCGATCCGGTCTACAATCGAGGCCAGATTGGGCGACCGTTCAGGGCTGGGTTGCTGGAGCTGCTCCACGGTGGCCGTCACTGCGCCGCACTGTGAGTGGCCGAGGACTACAACAAGGCGTGTCCCAAACTTTGCAGCCGCGAACTCCACACTGCCGATGAGGGATGGAGCCACGATATTCCCGGCAACCCGAATAACAAACAGGTCGCCAAGTCCCTGATCGAATACGATCTCGGCCGGAACACGGGAATCGGAACACCCTAGGATGATGGCAAACGGTTCCTGCCCGGCCAGGAGTTGCTCCCGGCGTCGCTCTCCGGTTGCGACACGACCACCGGTATTGTTGACATAACGTTCATTGCCTCGTTGCAGTCGCGCAAGAGCTTCGATTGCGGTTAACATATTGGTGTTCCTAAAGGGTGTCCGTTCATGGTTGATTATCTGTCACTGTTGTTGTATCGCATTTTGCCACTTCGTTCGACTAAATACGACAATTTGTTGTTGGGGCAGGGGCGGGAAGTGGCGCTAATCCCGGTTGGAAAATAGGCTCCCAGCCGAATATGTGACTTTCGTCACTATTCACACCATCATGAGGCTGTCATAATCAATTGAGAGCCGGTCGTTTCTGACGCCGGCAGTTAGTTGTCTGGATGGTAGATCATGACGACGGAATCATTAGCCCCGCCAACCCGTTTGACCCGACTGCCGATTACGGCCGACTTGCGGCCGGCGGTAATTGCTTCGCTGGTTATTGCCGTGTTGGCAGCGGCCGGAGCATTGGCCGGTATTCTGGCCCCGGATTCTGTCTACCCGACGGCCGAACTCTTGCAGAACTCGCTGCCCAACGACATCGTGACCCTGGTACTGGTTATTCCGGTGCTGTTGATCGCCCTGTTTTTAGCGATGCAGGGAAGCTCATTGGCCTGCTGCTATGGCCGGCGGCGCTACTCACGATTGTCTACAACGCACTGGTATATGCACTGGGGCTGCCGTAGGCTGGCCCATGGTGTTGAATTTACTGTTGGTGGCTATCGCGATCTATACAACACTGGGGTTATTGGCCGGCATTGACCGCGACGCCACCCGTCAGGCGCTGGACGGCCGTTTGCCTCTGCGATTAGCCGGTGGGGTGTTGATAGCCTTTGGCGCGCTTTTCTCTCCTGATCGCCGTCGGCACTATTGCCGGGGCTGTGGTGCAAGGTGCACCGCTGCCTGACCGGGCCTTGATGACCACCGATATGCTCATTGCCCCGTTTTGGTTTATCAGTGGATTGCTGCTCTGGCGAGGAACGTCATCCGGGTATGTACTTGGCCCGGTGGCGTTGTTCCTGGCCGGATTACTGTTTGTCGGCTTGCTGCTGGTTTTACTACTTCAACCGGTGGTGACTGACGCATCTCTGGGGTTGGTTGACGTAGCCGTCATCGGCCTTGCATCACTTATTGTACTGATCCCGCTGTTCCTTGTCGGACGGGGGATCGCGTCGGCTACGTCTTCCTAAAGAAGCTAGACCTGTCAGGTCAGCGAGCTCAATCGCTCAAAACCTGACAGGTCCGGGTTGCTTACGGGGTAGAATTGGCGGAATCTTCAGGCTGCTGCGGGGCACCCGCACCGAAGGCGCTGTCCAGCATGTCATCAACCATGGTTTCCACATCCTGATCCCCGTTGGTTTGGACATCCGACATTGCCTCGATAATCGCCGCGCGAACGGCTTCAACATCCGCGCCGTTGGCCTCAATAATCTCACGCAACGTCTGTCCTTCGGCCCTTGCGGATTGAATGGCTTCGGTGTCCAGACCGGTCGCGTCGGCAACGGCCGTCATGGCTGCGCCCATGACCCCGAATCCCCGTTGCTCAAACTGACCCGTCTTTGACTGGAGCAATCTGACCACCATAGTTGGACCCATCTGGGTAACCATGGATACGTCGGAGCCGGAGGCTTCCATCTCAGCGATACGGGTTGCTCTGGCACCGGCGTCTACTTCGCCACCGAAGTCGCCACCAGCCCCACCACCGGGACCTCCACCAAAGCCGCCGTCCGGAGGTCCACCACCGCCGGGACCGCCGCCGTTTCCACCGGGACCACCGCCGGCAAAGCTAAATCCGGAATCGCCACTGCCGTCATCTGTTTGATTGCCGAAGCCGCCGCCGAAGCCCAGCCCGCCGGACTGGACCAGATCATTGACGTTATCCTCGGTCAACTGCAGAGCGGCAATGATGCCTAACTGTTCCGGGGTCATGCTGCCCTGAATTTGGTTAACCACCGCTTCAAGCTCAATATCAGCGGCCGTTCCGCTTTCCTTGAGTGTATTCAACGCTTGCCACAGGGGCAGAAGTGTTTCAGCCTGATCGGTCGTCACTGCCTGATCGGTGGATTCCAGTTGCAATGTGCCGAAAGCCAGTTGTGATTCGATTGGCAGGGCATCCCGATAACTATCGCTCAGCGAATCTACAGGCTGGGCGGAGCTAACAGCCTCGGCCAACGCTTCACTGACGGCCGAAGACGTTTCACCTGTGGAGTCAGTGCCCTGGTCGGCAAAGGTGATGTCGCTACCGGTCGTCTCCTCACCAGTGGTTTCGGTAGTCGTCGCGGCGGCCACATCTGTTTGGGTAGCCGCCTGATCGGAAGCCCTGCCACACGCGGCCAACCCCAGGACCAGCACCGCCAGGATTGTTAGTAATTTCAGTTTCATCGTTTCTCATTCCTCAAGGTAGTGGGTCGGGACCATGCAGCCCCGACCCGGTTTATCTGACACATATAATCAGTTGGTCATCAATGTTATTCGTGTCGCAGGGCTTCAATCGGGTCCAGATCGGCCGCCTTGTTAGCCGGGAAGAAGCCGAAGAAGATACCCACGGCCGCCGCCGAGCCAAAGGCCAGCAGGATAGAACTGGGCACAATGACGGTCGGCATATCCCCGGTTTTGCCGAAAAGAATAGCCCCGACCACGCCGAATACTACGCCTAGCAATCCGCCAAACAGACTGAGCAGCACCGCTTCCGTCAGAAACTGTAACCGGACGTCGTTGGGAGTTGCTCCCACAGACTGCCGGATGCCGATTTCCTGCGTGCGTTCGGTTACGCTCACCAGCATGATATTCATGATGCCGATACCACCGACCAGGAGCGAGACACCGGCGACCCAGGCCAGCAGATTACGGAAGGCCTCGGTGGTTGCCCCGCGGGCATCCACAATGTCCTGCTGGGTTTGAATGGTGAAGGGTAGCTCGTCCAGCGAAATGCCCTTGCTGGACGCCAGTTTGATGGCGATCTGGTCGGCCACCTGGTCAATATCGGCCGAATCTTCCACCTGCGCATAAATCATGCGCACGCTGTCCCCGGCGAACTGCCGGAACTGTGAAGGTGTAAAGCGGCTGAAAGCCAGGGTAATGGGGATATAAATCTGGCCGTCATAGTTGGTGTTACCGACCGTACCCTTGGGCTCGGCTACGCCGACGATGGTCAGCTTGACAGTACCGGCCGTAATAGTCTGGCCGATAGGGTCGGCATCCCCGAATAGCTCGGTGGCGATGTCGGAACCGAGTACGGCGACCTTGGATTCCCGGTCAATGTCACTTTCCGTAATATACCGGCCGTCGGCGATCTCCAGACCACGAACCGCCGGAAAGTCCGGCGACGTGCCCAGGAGTGTGACATCGCTGACTGTGGTACTTCCGGCCCGGATAGTCTCCGTAGCTGACTGCTCGACGGATGTACCGGCGACGCCTCCGACGGTCTCAATGACAGCCGTATCGTCGTAGACCAACTGGGTAGAGCTGGCCCCACCTCCAGTGCCTCCGCCGAACGCTGCCCTGGAAAAACCACCCTGGACAAAAATCAGGTTGGCGCCAAGCCCTTCAATCTGGGAGGCGATTTCGGCTTCAGTGCCGGCGCTGATGGCGATCATGATGATGACCGCGGCCACGCCGATGATAACGCCCAGCATGGTCAACAGGGACCGGATCTTGTTTCGGATGACGCCTTCCCAGGCAATGCGGGCAATGTCGGCCGGACTGATAATACTGTTTAATCCGTTGACATGGGCTTCCTGAGGCGTCGTGGGATCCATGATGGCGGCTTGTGGTTGTTCGCTTACGGCATTCATGCTGTCGCTCCATCTTCTATGAGGCCGTCGCGCAAGCTGATAGTCCGCTCCGTATGGGCCGCAATGTCGTTTTCGTGGGTAACCATGACGATGGTCCGGCCGCGCTCGTGTAGTTCGTGCAGGAGGTCCATAATCTCTTCGCTGGTCTGACTGTCCAGGTTACCCGTCGGTTCGTCGGCCATAACCAACGCCGGGTCATTGATCAGCGCGCGGGCGATAGCCACCCGCTGTCGCTGACCACCGGATAGTTCTACTGGTTCATGATTGGCCCGGTCGGCCAGGCCGACCGCATCCAGCGCGCTCATTGCCCGTGCCTCGCGTTCCTTCGGCGTCAGCTTCTCTGAGCGCGTATAAACCAGCGGGAGCATGACATTCTGTAACGCCGATGTTTTGCTTAACAGGTTGAATGACTGGAAGACGAAGCCGATCTGACGGTTGCGGATAGCAGCCAACTGAATTTTATTTAGGCCGCTGACATCCTCTCCGTCCAGTGAATATCGCCCACCGGTCGGACGGTCCAGGCAGCCGAGGATATTCATCAGCGTACTCTTGCCGGAACCGGAGGGTCCCATGATGGCAACGAACTCACCAGGCTCTATACGGATGTCTACTCCGTCAAGGGCCCTCACTTCGATGTCGCCCATGGTATAGACCTTTTGCAGGTCCTGAGTTTGTATAATGGAATGTGGCATAGTATTGACTCCAGATGTCGATTGCCACCGGGGCTACTGGGTTTCTACCAGGCCGGTGGTCACAACGTCGCCTTCTTCGAGCCCGGAGAGAATTTCTGCATAGGCGAAGTTGGACAGACCGACTTCCACCGGAGTCAGCACCGGCTCACCGTCGCGCATGACAAAGACCACGTACTCACCAGTAGCGATTTCACGCAGCGCCTCGACCGGTACCAGGAGGGCGTTGGTCGCCTCTCCGCCGATGATATCTACCGTTCCGTTCAAACCGGAAGGCAGCAACTGGGGCAGATTATAGTCCAACTGAACGACCACACGGACGGCCGACACGCCGTTGGTTGTGGTAATGCTGGGGTCTACTTCCACGACCGTCCCGTTAAATATCTCGTCCGGGAAAGCGTTGAAGACGACTTCGGCCGAATACCCGATACCGACCATGTCCAGGTCTGTCTCATCCAGATAAACTTCCAGTGTGGGATTATCCAGATCGGCCAGAGTGATGAATGTGCCGCTGACTTCTTCGCCGGGACTGGCGCTGATCGCCGTAATCGTGCCGGCCATTGGCGCGACGAGTGTTGTTTCTTCCAGGGTCTGTTTAGCTGAATCCAGAGTCATTTGGGCCTGTTGCAAGCTGAAGCTGTCAGACTCCTGGTTAAGGAGCGCCTGCTGGAGACTCAATTCGGCCGAACGCAGGGTCTTTTGGGCGTCGGCGATCTCGTCGTCAGTGGGTCCCGATTGCGCGGAGGCAAGGTCCTGTTCCGCACTGAGCACGCTGGCCTTGGCGCTGGCAATGCTGCTGCTGGCGCTGCTGGCGACAGTCGTCATAGTCTAACTGGGCAACTGTCAGACTTTCCTGGGCGCGCAGCAATGCACTGGCTGCTGAATCCCGTTCGCTCTGCAGCGCGTCCGCCTTGCGGGGATCGTTCAGTTCCCAATCACGGCCCGGATCGAAGGCTACATTGTACGCATCCTGCGCCTCGTTCAACGAACGCTGAGCCTGTTCCAGACTGATGGCCGAAACCTGCACATTATTACTGGTGGCTGTGGACTGCCCCAATGCGGCCTGATATCCAGCCTGGGCTGTCTCCAGTTGAGCCTGGGCCAGGGCGATTTCATCTTCGTCCGGCTCCCAGTTCAACAACTCGTCAAGGGCTGTCTGGGCTGTCTCCAACTCCAGTCGAGCCTGCTCAACTGTGATGTCGCTGAAGCTCACACCGGCTTCTGTGGCCGAGCCGTCCACCTGCAACGTTGATTCATTTAGCTGCAGTTCGGCTTCCAAAACGGCCTGTTCCGCATCACTACTGTCCAGTTGAGCGAGGGGGGTACCTTCTTCTACCTCATCCCCGACAGCAACCAGAACTTCATCCAGCGTACCACTGCTGGAGAAGCCCAGTTCTACATCGGTGGCCGGTATGACAGTCCCGGCACCGGTGGCGGAGATGCTAATATCACCGCGGCGAACCGTGGATGTTTGTACATCCGCCTCCCCCTCATCAGCGGCCGCTTCCGTGGTCGTCCCACTGCATGCAGCCAGCATGACACTGGCGAGGACGCCGAACAGGAGGAAAGTGACTACCTGATTTCTTTTGTTCCGAATATCCATTGATTACCTCTTAATAAACCCGATTTCCACGACAGTGTAAGGGAGGAATGTTCAGAACTTATGAAGAGGCTGTAAAAAGGCTGTTTGTTTGTAAATGCTGTATAGTCGGTGGCGTGAATTATCGGCCGGTCGGCCGCATTTGAACCCTGTGGAAACCGGCTTTGTTGATTATGATTACCGGCCAAATCCTCACTGTTGCAAGAGGCACGCTGTGAAAACATTTCTTTCCTGGGCGAAAAAACTATTACCCTGGATTCTGGCCGCCGGGCTGATTCTGTTCGGCTATGCTGGTTTCAAAATACTGCGATCGGCCTTCCCGATTGAACCGACCGCTTTTTACACGCCTCCCAATCCGCTGCCCGACGGCGCGCCGGGTACGATCATTCGCAGTGAACCTATCACAGACAACGTGCCCGACGGCGCGCAGGCGTGGCGGGTGATGTACCTGTCAACCGGCGTCCATGGTGAGCCGGTGGCTGTGACCAGCATTATCGCCGCACCTGTCGAACCTTCGGCCGAACCGCGACCGGTGATCGCCTGGGCCCACGGTACGCTAGGTGTGCTTCCGGCCTGCGGGACCAGTCATCTGGATGATCCCTTCGCAGCCATTCCCGAAGTACCGCGCCTGTTGCAGGAAGGCTATGTTTTGGCGGCCACTGATTATCCCGGCATCGGCGCACCTGGTGTGCACCCTTATCTGTTTGGCGAAGTCGAGGCGGATTCGGTGCTGGATTCGGTACGGGCTGCCCAACAACTCGACATCAATGCCGGTAATCGCTTTGCGGTGTGGGGACATTCGCAAGGCGGTCATGCCACCTTGTGGACGGCAATGGAAGCGGCCGATTATGCCCCTGAGCTGAACCTGGTCGGTGCTGCGGCGATTGCCCCGGCGACCGATCTTGAAGGCATTCTGGAAACGGGTAAAGATAGTATGGCTGGTGCGGTGCTGTTCCCGCTGGTTATCAAATCCTGGAGTGCCTATGCGCCGGACATAAACCTGACCGACCTGATAACGCCTGATGCCGTTGATCAGGTAGAGGCATTGGGGGACCTGTGTGTGACGACCCCGGCCGCGCTCTTGTTTCATAAACTGAATCCACCGGCTGATTATCTGATCAGCGATCCCACCCAAAACGAAACCATCCGAGCGCTGATTGCGGCCAATACGCCGGACGGTCCCATTGATGTTCCGCTGCTCATTGTTCACGGAACGGCCGATAGTGTCATACCGTATGAGGGCGGTGTCAGGAAGCCGAATGGCGCTGCGCTGCCGGTGAAGATGTCGAACTGGACCTCTACCCCGGCGACGACCACACTCCGGTATTGGAAAGTTCCAATGCCTATGTCTTGAGTTGGATTGGGGATCGATTCGCCGGTCGGCCGACCAGCTCCAATTGTAAATAGGCAAGAATCCCGCCACCGATCACGAGTTCTGTTCGCTCGAAAATCCCTCTGCCTTGCTATAATCAGCGACATGGACGAATCAACTGAAAAACAACAGGTACTTTTCCTTTGCACGGGTAATTCCTGCCGTAGCCAGATGGCCGAGGCGATTGTCAATACCCGTCTGGGCGACCAGTGGCAGGCGTATTCAGCCGGCACGCAGCCCAGCGGCTATGTCCATCCGTTGGCGGTGCAGGCGCTGTCGGAAATTGGTATTGAATGGGAAGGACGGTCCAAAAACGCCGACGAGTTTCGGGACATGGCTTTCGATCTGGTGGTGACCGTCTGTGACGATGCGGCCGAAAACTGCCCGGTGTGGTTGGGTCGGGGTCGCAAGGTTCATCTCGGTTTTCCGGACCCGGCCAAGGCTACCGGCAGCGAAGCCGAAGTGCTGACCGTATTTCGGCGGGTACGGAATGATATTGCCGAGCAGGTTCCGGCGTTGTTAGCTCGCTCGTAGTGCAGGCTTTCCAGCCTGCGAGACCCAAAACGCTTCATGCTTGGAAGATAGAGGACGCGGGCTAAAAGCCCACGCTACGGTAGCATTGGAGTTGGCCCCGGCGCTGTTAGCCCGTCCGTAGCCAGGCTTTCCAGCCTGCGAGATAAGTATGAGGACGCGGGCTAAAAGCCCACGCTACGACCCACATTGGAGGCAGGCTATGGACCCACTCATCCGCGACCGTTACTCTGACGGTATTCTGCAGGAAGCCCAAAGACGATATGGTATTGATCCGGAACGAATCAAGCCTCTCAATGGCTTCGAGAGTTATATATTTGAATTCAATCGGGATGACGGTGACTACATCCTGCGCCTCGGCCACGATTCACGGCGTTCAGCCGATCTGGTACGGGGCGAAATGGACTTCAT
>JAWKOY010000040.1:0-44916 GCA_041390945.1 Chloroflexota bacterium | reverse complement strand
TTGGGTCACCGTGAGCAGCAACTCGTCCTTGTAAATGCTGTCTCGACTATTGAGGGTATCCTGATTGCCGCGATACGGTGATTGCGAAAAGACTTGCTGAGACAGGGAATCGTCAAAGAACAGTTGCGATGTGAATTCGTATCCCTGAGCCGCGTCGGGAGTGAGACGAATCTTGAAGTGAATATGGACAGCACGACCGGAGTACCATCCGGGGTAGATGGTCGTAAATTGGGCCAGGCCATTGCTATCCGTGACCTGATAACCGCGCAAGAATTTCAGGCCCGTGGTATCGAAACGAGGATCGGACACATCCGAGTAGTGCCCCTCCGCGTCACAGTGCCAGACGTCCACCTGTGCGCCGGGCAGTGCTGCGCACACCTCGCTGCTGATTTGAGAGACGTTAAAGGTCAAGGCCAGCAATGCACCTTCCCTTATAGAACCATCTGACGGTTCGATGCGGATATCTGAGCGATTCAGCCGCTCGTCAACGAAGTATGGCCCTTCAGTGACTTCAGGCCGAACAACACAGGCCGGAATCCGCGTTGTCGTTGCAGTTGGTTCCGGCGTCGCTGCGGGGGTTGCTGTTGTCGTTGGTGTAATGGTTGGCGTGGCTGTGGTTGTCTCGATGTCTTCTGCACCCAGCACAAGGGGCTGGTAATTGACATGATCTTCCGAAGCCCGAGCAAAGTCGGTTGCCCTGCCTGCCACTGCGGCCAGGGCGGCGATGCTGCCGGAGCCGAGAAGCACCAACACTTCGCGTCGAGTGAGAATTCGTCCAACTTGCTCATCATCGTTTTTCATCGCTGCTCTCCTGCTTTGTTCTTTGGGTCGCAATGCCCCACGCTGGAGGGGAGATTAACAAACTAATGTTGAGAAACTATGAAGAGGGGGTTCGGATTGTTTAAAGAGCTGTCTTGTAGGCGGTATTGGCTTTGCCCGTAAGATGCAGGGGAGAGCAGCATGCCCGAAAACAAAAAGGCGGAACATCACGTTCCGCCTCTTTTTCTAACTCCAATCCCGCAATGTGCGATTGCGAAGACAGGATTGGGGTATTTAGTGATCAGTTAGAACTTACCGCTGCTCTGGCCGAATGCCGCCTGCGTGCCGGGCAGGAAGGCCAGGATGAGCAGCACGGCATTGACAACAATCTGGAGCAATACCGACGAGAAGGTCGTCTTGCCGAGGATTGCCAGGAACAGGAAGATGAGATTGATGATGGCAATCACCACAACGAACAACCAACCGGACGGATTGGAGGTTGTAGAGCCAACTGGCAACGACGAAGTAGATAACGCCGAGAAGCCCGGACATGATCGCCGCAAACCAGGAAGCACTGGGCAGGACAAAGCTAATCTCGTTGCCCATGATCGGAACTGTAAACGGCAGCCAGCCCATATAACGGGCGGCGTCAATCAACGCCAGAATACCGGCAATAACGGCAAAGATTACCAGGACCCAAACGGCCCAGTTGCGCCTACGTGGCGCAGGACTTGAAGAACTCATGACTTACCTCCTAAAGGCAAAATAATACAGAACGGTCGAGGCGCACATCGCCACATTAACCAATTATAAGTGGGAATGCTCCATTTGTACATAGGAAGTGAACGGAAACCAAGTTCAAATGAATTGGAATATATGGTAGCAGGGGGTGCGCCCATGAGGACATCTACCGCCCGTTTCGGACCTGGTTGTTCCCATCCAGATACAGACGGATGGCTCATAGTTATGCCGGGTTTTCGTTTCGTCATAGCCGTGAGGCCTAAAGACCGTGGTATAGCGTCGCCGGCAAACCTTGCACAGATACTGTTGGTTGCCGGCTGCGGTCAAACCGGTTTTGACTCTGGGCTTCACTTCTGTGCTGGTAATGCGGACAAGTTATTGTGTTAAGTGCCTCCACTACTACATGTCCTTGTATTTATTCACTTTCTCCCCTTTAGCTTTCCCGGCTACCGCTTCATGTATCTTACTCCCGCTTAGTCGGGCACTCAGTTTCGGCGCACCTTTGATCATCATCTCGGTTAGGGAGGTATGTTGGGGTGGAGAGATTGAGGGAGCTGGCAAGCCTAATAGAACTTCGCTCCCTGACTAATGCAATCGGAAATGCTAATGATTACCGATAGAAGAAATACTGGACAGTGTCGCAAAACAATTCTACTCCTTGCGGGGCTGCCGGTTACTGTAGTTGGTACACTAACTGCAGACGAACTGCTGGCCGCACAAAGTCAAGAAAGGTAAATCCACCCCCAATGATTGCATCGTTCTCGTCATAGGCAATCGCAGACCCGGAGATTGGTTACTTCTTCCGTGTAAGGATTCACGACTTTACCTGGTTAACTTCGAAGAATAATCACCAGGCAATACAAATACCGCTTCTCAGTGGTAAACACTGGCAGCTCTTCACTCTCAATGTAATCACCAGGTGCAAACAATGCTTGGATGGAAGCAATCTGATCGTCACTGGGGTAAGTAAATATATTTCCTCCCAATCCTAGCACTTGACCGGGCCAATAATTTCTATATAGCCATCATCAGTCGTAACGACGATCCGTCTTCTGTAAACGTAGGGTAACCTGATACTTTACTATTCTCAATAGAATAATCCCAGGTTTGGATTTTCAAGCAACATTCCAAAGCTGCAAGTCACAACCGATCGCTTCAAATCCGCTCGAGATACTTTACGGGTAGAGCCTCCCATCGGGTATTGTAGATTCAGCACTGAAAATTGAAAGGATCGATACGGTTAAAATTTATTTCAGATACAGTTCCTGAGGTAGTTACTGAAACATCGACCCCTGTGGGATCCATTTGCAGGAATAAAACTGACATACGTATATCCACCACCGATTATTTCTCCGGCTTCATCGAATGCAATGGCAGAAACTCTTACGTCTTCGAAGGTACGTGCAACGGGACTAGAGATTATGCTGGTTACTGCGTTTGAATAATCGCCTTCGATGTATTTAACGGAGTCGACTTGGAGAAATTAGGCATTGCATCTGACTGAACTGCATCTGCCGAGGACAGTTGAATCTCAACCGAGTCGACTGTTTGTCCTTCTTCAACATACATACTACCGGCGATCTTATGTTTCGCTTGGAAATAGTGCAGCGATTGGATTTGAGTCGGTGGCAATTACAGTCCCTTCGGAATCTTTAGCAGCTGCCTGAAACTGAAATCCTCCAGCCCAAAATTATCGTTTGGATTCTCAATGATGAACCCATAAGATATGCTACGATCCTCTTGCCCAAAACCAACAGCAATGACTGCTGGTTCCTCAGCTTCTATTACTGGTTCCGGAGTGGGGTTGGCTCTACTGTCGCTGTAGCAACCTCGGATACTTCCGTGGCCGGAGCTGCGGATTCGATCCTCTGTTATTTCTGTGGGCTCAGGTACTGTAGCAGATTCTTTCTGTGGTAGATGATTCATCGGGCGCGTTCGTGTTGTCTTCGGCAATAATTCTCACTTTCAGACTGCGAATCAGCAGTGGGTTGTACAGCTTCACTGAGCTGTTCCGTTGTGGTGCTCCCGCATGCCAAAGCTGAAAAAGCTAGCAATACAGTTGCAAAATAATAATGACGGTCCTTCGATGCTTGCTTGTTCACGCATGCCTCCTTAAGAATATATGTGGTTTTGGGCTGGCAAAAGCAACTATAGCCTACGCATTTTGTATTAGCAATGGAGTTGATTCCAGGTCAAATGGAATCTGATGAATGTCACCTTTCTTCTGTGCCGAATGACACTACAACGGCCGATCGCCACCGCCTATAATATTGTGGGATTGCCGCGATCCAGGCGCTGGATCGTTCGTCACAGGAGGCAACTACAATGGCAACCAAGACTTACAAGCGGAATGTTTTTCAGCGAATTGCCGGAAAGCCGCAGACCCAGCCACCAATCCCGACCCGGCGTGCTGGTCCTATCATGACGGTCAAGCACATCGACCTTACCCGTGCCCGTGAACTAACCGAACCCTGGGGCGCGATCAATATTGATGACCCTAATCTGCCGGTTCCGGTCATGGTTTTCCTTGATGACCGGGGCGTCTATCGTGCCTATTGCAACCTGTGCGGCCACGGTGGAAGGCGGCTGGACCCTGTGCCCGGCACGAGACGTTGATGTGCTGCAGCTCTGGGGCTGGCTCCGCATTTATGACTATGAGGGCAATGTCATCAGCGGTGCGTCCGGAAAGGTAGTTGCCGTTCGAGGTGGAGATACAGCCCGGTGAGTTGGTCGTGACGATGCATACGGCGAATTAGGGTAACGGAGCAACTGCCGTTCATATTGAGGGGCCAATGAAATATCGAAGTGTCGTTGCCACTGAACGTGGGACAGCCGATGTCCTGCGCGTTGTCGAGAATGAACTGCGCCCACCTCTGCCGGGAGAAGTCCGAGTTCAGGTGCTGGTAGCCAGCGTCTCGCAAGACGACGTGGCGGCACGTGTGGGCAACCGGCCGAGGGCACTGATACGCCCTTGTGCCAGGGTTACCCATGATTGGCGATGTGGATGCGGTGGGCGAAGGCGTAACGGCTGTTGCCCCAGGTGACCGTGTCGGTGCGTTGCTGTCTATCGGCGGCTATACAGAAGTCATTTACCTGAAGGAAGCCGGAGCTTATAAAAGTACCCAAGACTATAGATCCTCACTACGGCTATACCCTGCTACTCAATTCACTCTGCCGGCTTACCACACTCCACCGCGTGGTAAAGGTAAAATCCGGGTGATACGGTTCTCATTGTCGGTGCAAGCGGGAGGTTGCGGTACTGCTTATCTGGACCTGGCCGTCTGGCGGAGGTAAAGATGTACGGTTTGGCATCCCCCGCCAAGCGTCATATCCTGGACGAGTTCGGCGCGACATTTGTGGATTATCACGATCCGGATTGGTACAGGCGGTGCGCCGGATGGAGCCTGATGGCTCTGGACTATGTGTTCAATGGAATGGCCGACCAGTATTTCGCGCCGGGACTTGCCGTATTAAGACGTGGAGGCGTGCTGGTTCACTATGCCGCCCCGGAGAGCTATGCTCAGCTTGCCCGATTGGTAGCGAGGGATTTTGTATTACAACTTCTGCTCCGAATGGCAAACAGATTAAAGGTTACGCACTCACCGGATTGGCATTGAGTCTATGAAGGAAGACTGGGCGACGTTGTTCAACCTGCTTGAGGCTGGTGATATTCATCCGGTCATCCAACGTGAGTTCCCCTATTGGAAGCGGCCGATGCCAATCGCTTTCTGGAAAGTGGTCAGGTTGTGGGTAACGTTGTATTGGTTACTGATGCATGGTTAGCCCATACCGGGTCGGAGGGTAATCTGCCTACAGGGAACGGCCGAAAGTCATGAATTGATATTGGCCGGGAGAACTTTGCCGTTAAGGTAAATGGGGATGATAGAAGCCAGTTTGAGGAGCGTTGCTATTTGCGAGTCAAGGAGGGTCTCGTGAAAACAGATCATTGCCAAGCTGTACCATTCCAACAAAACATCATTCTCTGCCTTGCTCATTGTCTTTGTCGTTGGGTTGTCTTGGGCGTCTTTAGCGTTGGTTTCCTTGCCTAACGTCCGGGCGGATAGTGTTTCCTCTCTACATGTGACGGAAAATTCTTATCCTACAGACGAAGAAGTCGGACGGCACTTAAATGTAATCAAGCGTAGCGAGGTTCGTCGTGGAGACGAGACAACCGTTACCATTCAAATTAATGCCGGGCAATGCCGACACGTTTACGTCCTCCAATCAACCCAATACAAACTGGGCCAATGACCCCAACCTGCGGGTTGGCTTTAATACACTCGGCAATCCACCTTTGGGTGCTGAGCGGACCTTCCTGTATTTTGACGTCAGCAGCATCCCCAGCAACATGACAGTGCAATCCGCTATGCTTCAGATGTGGATCAACAGCTCACCTGCCGATGACAGCCCCATGGGCATCCTGGCCCGTTTTCTGAACTCCGGTTGGGACCCCAATACCATCACCTGGAATAACTACAACCCGTCTTGGGGGGCGGAGATTGGTGTTGGTGAGGTTCCCGGCCAGACCGCATGATGCAGGCCGATATCGCCAGTGTCGTGCAGGAATGGGTTGACGGCAGCCGCAGAACTTCGGCATCATGCTCAGGGTGATGAAACTCCGCAACAGCGCGAACGCGTCTTCTTCGCTGAATGCTAATAACGGCCAGTTCCCGCGCCTCATCATCACGTACACTGTAGATACAGACACGACCCCGCCGGTCTCATCAGTAGATGGCCTGCCCCAGCATACTCCCCTGGCCAACTTCACCGTAAGCTGGTCAGCACCGATGACCAGAGCGGCATCAAGCAGTAAGGATGCACATCGTGTGAATGGCGACCCGGATCGACCGCAAACGGGCGTCACTTCCAAATCAGAACAATTCCCTGGTGGCGACGACGGCTCTCTCTATGAGTTTCTGACACGTGCCATAGATAATGCTGGGAATATTGAGAGTGACCTGACACCCCCACAGGCAGCAACAACGGTGATTACTGGGCTGCCTATTGCCCAGATTATTCCGTTCCCGTCATCAATCAGCTACAGTCCCGATGTCCAGGTTTCTTGGGAAGGTCAGGCTGCGGACGGAGTCGCATTATTTCCTTCGATGTTCAGTACAAGATCGTTGGCGGCACGTGGATACTCTTGCAGATGTGGCTACCACGAGCGCCACATTTACGGCTCTTGAGGATGGTACATACAGGTTTCGAGTTCGCGCCCATGATGACCAGGAACGGATTGGCGCTTGTCCGTACCGGCAGCAGTGTAACTATTGATACAGCATCCCTGACCGTGACGATAACGGCAACCGAGGCTCCTACAATAACGCCTGTCACCACTCTGGAGCCAACAGCGACCGCGACACCATGGCGACGCCTCAGCTACGTCAACACCTACATCCACCGCAACGCCAACCACTACCGCAACATCTACGCCTACCGCAACATCCACGACTGCACCCACTACGACATAGCATCCCAACACCGAGCACTACGCCGAATCTGTCTCAGTATTCGCCCGGTGAGGGCGATAGCTTCACGCCCACGCCGAGCCCAACGCCAACCAGTACCCCATCGCCGACGCCGATCCCCAACATCATCAATGGCGATTTTGAGCAAGGTCACAACGCAGGTTGGACGGAATATTTAACTACAACTTTGAGATTATCAATGATTTGCCGGATGGGCTAAATGCCCATAGCGGCAATTGGCTGGTCGGCTGGGTGGCTGGACGATGAGGCTTCGGGGTGGAGCAAACGGTGAAGATTTCATCCACGCAGCCCTATCTGATCTACTGGCTGTGGGTTGGTTCGGGTTCCTGCACCGAAGACGATATTGGGGGCGTCATCGTCAATGAAGAAGTTTTGTGGATGGCTACTACCTTGCGGAACCAAATAGCCGAACGGGTGGCTGCGGCGCAGTATTGACATGGAGCAGTATGCCGGGCAGACGGTAACTCTCCTGTTCGTCGGTATCACAAGGAACAGAATAACCTGTTCGTAGATGACGTCAGCCTTTTCGAAGCCGAAAACTACTTCACGAATGAAGTGTTGCTGGTGCCTGGGGTTGATAGTCTATACAGACTTGTTCCGCAGATGGATCGATAAGCGGAGTGCTGGAATAATCAGTTCTTGGTGGGAAAACCGAATACACGACCGTCGGCAAACGGCCGCTTTTGAACGGTGGGGTAGTGTGGATAAAGTCGTGTTAGACCAGCCGTGTCAGCAAGAGCAACACGACCAACAATATCGCGGTGGGGAATAACCACCCGATAAGTCAGACTTCGCAACGGGTTCGACGTATTCACGTTGTTCCTTCTCCCAAATCAATACGGTATAAACCGTACAAAAAATCCTATCTATTAAACAGTACGCGTGAAACGTTATCCGGTTGTATCCGTTATGTTAACATCTGGTTAGCGTGGCCCAACTCTGCTAAAAGATGCGGTCGCGGGCCAGCCAGATTGCCAGAATAAACAAGATGCCCAGCAGTGTGGGAACAAGTACAAATAGGGCGGCGTAGGGGTTCATTCCGCCGGGAATCATATCAAACCGAGTGAACGTCACCTAATTGATCGCTTTGAGGGAAATGACAACCGGGTTGACAGATATCTCGTTCTATCGGGGTTATTCACATCAGGCAAAGGGTATGCTACTATAAGGCTGAACAGAAGGCGATGTAGGAGACTTCACCGGTTCGACCGGTGGGGAAGGGCTAAGGTTCGTGGACAAACGACAGGTTATCTTCGGCGTGGTTGGGGCCGTGATCATCGGACTCTTCGCTCTTGGGCCGGAACACAAAGTCAGCAGTAGCACCAGGCGTCTGATGGCCCTATTGCGCTTGCGGACGCTGAAGTAACCGCGTCTCCAACCCCAACCACTACCAATACACCCACCAGTCTTCCAACCGGCACGGCAACAAGCACCTCGACGACTACAGCTACAGCTACGGCGACCGGTACGCCAACGAATACGCCGACGCCGACCATAACCGGAACGCCCCCCACGGCGACCACGACGTCAACGGCCACGGCCGAACCTTTCAGCGACGCCCACTCAACAGCTACCGCTACGGCGACACATACAGCCACACCATCGCCAACGGCATCATCAACGCCGACAAATACACCGACACCTACCTCGACTGCAACGCCAACCGCGACACCCACACCAACGCGGAGCCCGAATGTCTATCTACCGGCGATTGCCTATACCGATGCTGTTCCCCCAACACCCACACCGACGCCGACCTTGCCGCCCTCAGGCGGGTTTAAGAATGGTGATTTTGAACTGGGGCCAAACGGTGACTGGACTGAATTTTCGGTAAACAATCTGGAGTTGATTGTTGACACATCCAACTTGCCTTCCTCTGTACACCCTCATAGTGGCTCGGGCGCTCTGGATGGGGGGCGTCTGGCGAGAAGGACTACATTGAGCAGCGAGTCACAGTTCCCTCCAATCGGCCGTAAGGTGCAATTCCTACCAATGGGTTGTTTCGCGCGAGACAAACTGCGGCAACGACCTGGCCCGGATCATCATCAACGGTAATAGCGTGATTGATACCTACGCCATCTGTACACCTAATAACTCCATTGGCTGGATTCGGCGGACGGTTGATATACGCGCCTACAGCGGCCAATCCATTCGTTTCCGTATTCAGGTAGAAACAAACGACACCCTTAACAGCTATATGTTTGTGGATGATGTATCGTTTGTTACCGGTCCATAAATCACAATACCCTCCTTAAAGAGAAGCTTTCATAGATAGTCACGTTGCCCAGTTAAACACTCTGTTATTTGTGGATTTGTGACAAATCCTCTCTTGGACGTGTGGTCTGTTTTCTGTTAATCTGTCGTTAATCTGGGAGCGCTCTCAATTCAATTTGGGAATTGAGACCCTGTGCAACTAGATTTCGAGGGCATTGACGTCTATATTGGCTGCATTGCCCAGTTTGCCCGAAAAATCTGAAAGCGCTCCCAGTTTGTGCGACCTGACTTACCATGAGCAACTTGACACTCGAAACTGTTGCCGAGATGGTTGGGGTATCCCGATCAACCGTATCCAGGGTGATAAATGGTCAGGGAGGCGTTCGTGAGGACGTCCGCCAGCGCGTCTGGCAGGTGATCGAGGAAACCGGTTACCAGCCGAACCTGGCAGCCCGTGCCCTGGCTTCTAATCACTCCGGATTATCGGCATGATCGTCCCCTGCACGCCATCGCCACCCTTAGCGATCCTTACTTCGTCTGACACAAGGTATTGCCAGATTTGCAACGCCAACGATCTAAACTTGACGCTCTTTTTGTTTCATAAACGAGGCAGAAGAAGAAAAGCTAAGAATCGCATGTTGTTGTGCAGTTTCCTTCTGATGGTGTAATCGTTGCTTCATCATCACATTCGGAAGATCCGCTTATCCCGATTCTGGTGAAAAACAAGATGCCCATGGTCGTTGTCGGACGCCAGGATCGTTACACGCAAGTCAGCTTTGTTGATGTGGACAACTTCAATGGCGCTTATTCAGCCACAAGTCACCTGTTGCGGCTGGGGCGCACACGGGTAGGTCATATTTCCGGTCCACAGAAGATGGTGGCTTGAGCAGATCGCTTTGCCGGTTATAGCAAAGCACTGGCGGATAAGAGTTATCCATACCGCCGGAGTTGGTATTTGAAGGTGACTTCACAGAGGCGATGATCAGCTATCTTGGGATGCAGCGACTGCTACTATCCAGGCCTGACGCCGTTTTTGCTGCCTCCGATCAAATTGCGCTTGGAGCATGGCGGGCAATTCGGGAGGCCGGGCTGCAAGTCCCCCTGCCGATATGTTTCTGGTCGGATTTGACGATCTGTTGCCGCCCAGTGCCGGGTTGCCGCGTCTAACGACTATTCGCCAACCGGTGGTTCGCTCCGGCATGGAAGCAACCAACATGCTTATTGATATTATCGAAAACGGATGGCCCTCCGCGCCGTAATCCTGGACACGCAGCTCGTTATTCGGGAATCGTGTGGCGCGGTCACAATGTAAAAAGCCGCCAGGCGGTGAAGGAGATTTGCCTATTGCAGACAGGATAGAAGAAGGACGAGAGGCGGCAGAGCGAACGGCCGTCATTACAGCTTAACCAGTTCGTATCTAAATTAGCAACGGCGTCCCGGCCAAGCCTTGCAAAGTTCAACTGAACGCCACGAGGTCGGCACTCAAATGGGTGCCTTCCTCTATTCTAACATATCTAGTTTGAGGAGAGGACATGCGTAAATACACTTACTATTGACAGTATTAGCTCTAGCCGCATTTGCACTGGCCGCTTGTGGTGGTCAGGCCCAGCAGGCAGTGCAAGAAGTAGCTCCAACAGTAGCCGCCGCCGTAGAAGAAGTGGCTCCGACTGTCGAGGCCGCTGCCGTTGAAGAAGCCGCGACGGAAGCGGCCGTGGAAGAGGCTCCCACCGAGGAAGTCTTACGAGGAGGCCCAACAGAAGAAGCTCCGGCAGAAGAAGCTTCGACTGAGGAAATGTCAGGCGATCGGATTCCTGTTCGCTGGTTCATTGGACTGGGCACCGGGGCGCAGGAAGCTCAGGTCGAGCGTGAAGAGGCTGTTGTCGCTGCTTTCAATGAATCCCAGGACGAGATTGAACTGACCATTGAATTGGTCCAGAACGAAGTTGCTCGTGATGCTTGGCGACGTTGATCGCCTCCGGTGATGCACCGGACATCATCGGCCCGGTCGGCACAGAAGGAAGTGCCAACTTCTTCGCCGGTTCCTGGCTGGACCTTTGGTCCGCTAGTTGATTCGACCGGTTACGACCTGTCCCAGTACCCGGAGGCTTCGGTTGATTTCTATCAAAATGAGTGATGGGCGTCTTGGAAGGTTTGCCGTTCGCTGTTTATCCGGCGATGATCTACTAAGCAACCGCGACCTCTTTGACGAGGCCGGGTTGAACTATCCGCCCCATACAGTTGGCGGGGCTTAATATGTCATGCCCGATGGTACGGAAGTGCCCTGGAATTATGACACCCTCCGCGATATCGCCATGATGTTAACGGTTGACGCCAACGGTAACGACGCGACCAGCCCGGACTTCGACCCGGATAACATCGTTCAGTTTGGTTACTACAACCAGTGGATCCAAAATATCCGCGCGCTGTGTAACCCGTTCGGTGCGGCCGAGTTGATCGACGCGGACGGTAATGCTTACTGGCCGGATAGCTATCAAGAATGTGTGGAATGGACATTTGATGCGATCTGGACAGACCATTTCTATCCGTCACAGGCTTATGCGGATAGCGAATTGCTGGCAACCCCGAATCAGTTCGGTTCCGGTAATGTCGCAATGGCTCAGACCCATCTCTGGTTCACCTGCTGCATCATTGATGCACCGGTTGACAATTGGGACATGGCAGTAGTTCCGGAAAATGCTGACGGCGTAACGACATCCAAGCTCCATGCTGATACATATCGGGTCTATGAGGGAACCGAGCATCCGGAAGCTGCCTTCCAGGTTCTGACCTATCTGTTGGGAGAAGCGGCACCGGACCTGACACTGGCCTATGGTGCGCTGCCTATTCGTGAATCTGAGCAGGCAGACTACTTCGCAGCTCAGGACGCCAACTACCCGCAAGGTGTGGATTGGGCAGTCGTTAATGAGATGCTGCAGTACCCCGATATCCCCAGCCATGAAAGTTGGGTGCCCAATTACTCGGAGGCTGTCGCCCGCAGTGGTGCGTTCTACTCTTTGCTCAACACCGATGGCACCATCGACCTCGATGCTGAAATTCAGACATTCCTGGACGATACTCAAGCCATCTATGACTCAGCAACTCCATAGTGTAGGCGGCTAAGCCTAATGGCCTAGCTTTCTCAATGGCGCGGTAGGTCTGAGTGGGAGGCCTGCCGCGCCGCCATTAACTCGTCCAGGCTATGAGTTCTGGTTTGGCGGGAAAGGAGAGTGCGCAATGACAGTCTTTGATGAGGCACGGGACCTGGATGTCCGTGGAGAACGCCGATCTGAGCGGGGTTCGTTAGAAAAGCAGATGGGCCGCTGGGGTCTTCTCTTTATCTCCCCCTGGTTGATTGGTTTTTTCTTCCTAACCCTTTTGCCAATGGCTGCATCATTCGCTATGACGTTTACCAACTTTAACGTGACGCAGCCGGATGCAATCAGCTTTATAGGGCTCGACAACTATCGAAGACTGTTTACAGATAGCGATCTTCGGGCTGCTCTGGAAGCTACCTTCAAGTTCTTTTTACTGGCAATTCCGATTTCAATTATCCAGCCAATCCTGATGGCCGGGCTGCTCAATGCCGGCGCATTACGCGGTCGTCGCTTCTTCACCACCCTGTTTTATATGACCTATATGGTTCCTGTCGTCTCAGCCATTCTTATTTGGGGTGGAATGCTGAATGGGCAAACGGGTTGGATTAACCGTTTCCTAGCTATATTCGGCGTCAATGGGCCGGACTGGTTGAAATCAACGACCTGGGTGTATCCGGGGTTAATCCTGATTGGTCTTTGGGGTGTGGGCAATGCCATGCTGTTTACCTTTATTGGTATGCGTAATGTTCCCCATGAGTTGTATGAAGCGGCCGAAGTGGATGGTGCAGGTTATCTGAGGAAAACCTGGAACATTACGCTACCGTTGATTACCCCGATCATTTTTTACAATCTGGTTCTGTCAGTGATTGGACTATTCCAGTACTTCACCATTCCCTATATTGTCAGCCGTGGCACAGGGGAGCCGGGAAATGCCACATTGTTTTACAACATCCATTTCTATCGGACAGCCTTCCGTTTCCAGGATATGGGCTACGGTGCCACCCTGGCCTGGCTATTATTTGCAATTGTAATGATCTTTACCTTGTTAATATTCTGGTCCGCGCGGTATTGGGTCTATAGTCCCGGAGGTTCAGAATAATGACCAACGCTCAAGTAGAAACCCATGCCCCCTCGTCCGAGGTTACAAGCTCTAGCACCAAATCAGGGTTAAGCAAGCGTTCACGCGATATTCTGGCCGGAGTTGTTATCACATTAATTGGCCTTGCTGTCTTGATTTTCTGGTTAATTCCCTTTGCCTATATGGTGACCACATCGTTGAAGTCACTGGAGCAGATGCAAAACCCGCGAATCCTACCGGAATCCCCGGCTACCATTGAGTTTGACGGCAAAGAGCTTGAGGTTTATGAAGTGCCTATGCCGGATGGCAGCATGCAGGAATTGGCACTATTCAAGCCGGGCCGGGAATCCAGTTTGTTTGTTGATCCCAACAACCTATCGGCCGAACCGATTGAGTGGGAAGGTCGGTGGCGACAGCTTGATCCAGCTTATCATCTGGATTTCCAATGGCAGAATTACCCTGAAGCCTGGAAAGCGGTTGAGTTCCCCTTACTGGTTCGCAATACTTTCCTGATTGCCCTGTTTGGGATCATCGGCACGGCTTTGTCCTCCACCCTCGTGGCCTATGGATTTGCCCGATTCCCGATCCCGTACAAGAACACCTTGTTTCTGATACTAATATCAACAATTGTCTTGCCGAGACAAGTGACCTTGATCCCGACCTATATCATCTTCTCGCGCCTCGGTTGGGTTGGAACGTGGCTGCCGTTGATCGTGCCCCATTTCTTTGCCAATGCCTACAATGTGTTCTTGTTGCGCCAATACTTCCTGACGGTTCCCAAGGAGATGGATGAGGCGGCCTATATTGATGGGGCGAACCCGTTGCGCGTGTTGTGGTCCGTTATACTGCCACAATCCTGGCCGGTGATCATCGCCGTTTCCATCTCGCACCTCATTTTTGCCTGGAACGACTATTTTGAACCACTGATTTATCTGCGTGCCCGGCCGGACCTGCAACCGATTTCGGTCGGTATCCAGGAATTTAATTTTCTCTACAGTACCCGTCCGGAACTGCTTCAGGCTACTTCCCTGCTGGCTTTGATTATTCCGGTTGTGGCGTTCTTCCTGGCCCAGAAGTACTTCATGCAGGGCATTGTCTTTACCGGCGTAGACAAATAGGGCCGCTTCATATCGTGGAGCCTACTCTGAGATTGTCCGTCTACTCAACGGTGAGGATGATGACTCATTCTGCGCATATGCGGATTCTGGGACTAACAGTTGTTGTGTTATTGCTGACTAGTGCCTGCGGATCTGCGACTGGTTCTATCACAACGCCAACGGCCGAACCACCACCAGTAACCGATACCCCCTCGGTTGAGCCTACGATGGAGTCGGGACCGGAGTCCACGACTTCAATGTGGGCGACACCTATTCCCTGGCCGGATAGAACACCGGAAAGCGGTAGCCTGGTTGTTGATGCAGACCTGTCTCTGGGTCAGATTAGTCCCTATGTATACGGAAGTAACTACGGGCCATGGGTCATTGTTCCGTTTGATCTGCTTGATGAAGCGGAAGCGGCCGGCATCACGATGCTCCGTTTTCCGGGTGGAGAGTGGGGCGACCGCAACAATCTCCAGGAATTGCAAGTTGACCGGTTTATCAAGTTGGCCCGTCAGATGGGCTCGGAGCCGGTCATCAGTGTTCGCCTCCGTGGAGGAACACCGGAGCAGGCGGCCGAGATGGTTCGTTATGTAAATGTGGAGCAGAACTATAATTTGCCGTACTGGTCCATCGGCAACGAACCAAATCTATATAGTGATTACACGGTTGAGCAGTTTCTGATTGAATGGCGAGCAATAGCCGACGCTATGCTGGCTGTAGACCCGGACCTCAAACTACTGGGGCCGGAAGTCAGCCAATACACTGGTGGTGATGGGCCGGGGCCAAGTGATGCCCACATCTTTCTGGATGCATTTCTGGAAACGAACGGTGATATGGTGGATGTCGTTACCATTCACCGATATCCCCTGGGTCGGTCAATGGACAACGTCTATACGGTCGAGGATCTGTTGTCGACATCATCCGAGTGGGATAGTTTTATTCCAGACCTGCATGAGCGAATCCAGAGACTTACCGGTCGTGACCTGCCGGTTGGCGTGACAGAACTTAACTCAGATTGGACCCAAATCACCTCTGGTGAGGGCAACCCCGGATTCCTATTTCAACGCACTTTGGCTGGCAGATGTGTTGGGGCGGCTGATCCGCCAGCGTGTGGATATTGTTAACCACTTTATCCTTGAAACAAAAGACTCACAGGGTGGGTGGGGCATCCTGTCCGCTTCTGGTGTCCGTCCCAGTTATTACACATACCAACTCTATAAGATGTTTGGCAATGAATTGCTATACGCTGATTCGGGTGAAGCCAATGTGGGAATATATGCCGCCCGTCGTGGTGACGGTGCATTAACCCTGATGGTTACCAACCTGGATGAGGCGGCTACATCATTACCCCTGCAACTGGATGGACATCCGGGCGGTACGGCTGATATTTATCGTCTGGATCCGGACCGGGTTGAGGCGGGAACGGTCACGGATCCGGCAGGCACAATTGATGTTTATAGTGGCACGTTGTTGGAGTTACCTGCCTATTCTGTGACACTGATTGTCATCCCCTAAGCGAGCTCTGCATAACCTATGATCTCTTCTCTCAAACGAAATATGACCAGGCTAATTGGACTGGCGCTTATTAGTGTTTTGGTGGCGACTGCCTGCCGGCAGGCGGCCGTTTCGAGTGTTGTTGAGCAGGCAACACCGGGTGTTGACCCTCCGGCTACGGTTGAGGCACCGGCTGTTAGTGACGATGTACCTGTCGAAGACCGGATTGCTGACCTGGTGTCCCGGATGACCTTATCGGAAAAAATCGGTCAAATGACCCTTGTTGAAAAAGATAGCATCGATCCGGACGACATTGCTCCACTCGGTATTGGCGGCATCCTCAGCGGCGGTGGCGGATCACCGGATGACAATTCTGCCGAGGGTTGGTCCGAGATGGTGAATGGATTTCAATCAAAGGCAAAAGAGTCCCGCCTGGGAATTCCGCTGCTTTACGGCGTGGACGCTGTCCACGGCCATGCTAATCTGAGAGGAGCCACGGTTTTCCCACAGAACATCGGCCTCGGTGCCACCGGCGACCCGGAGCTGGTTCGGGCGATTGGCCGGGCAACAGCCGTGGAAATGGCGGCTACCGGGATTCGCTGGAACTATGCCCCTGTTGTGGCCGTCCCCCAGGATATCCGGTGGGGACGAACCTATGAAGCCTATAGCGATGATACTGATCTTGTCACCAAATTAAGTGCTGCATATTTACTGGGATTACAGGACGCCGGTGACGGATTGGGTTTGACCAGCCCGTCGGCTGTGCTTGGTACCCCCAAACATTTTATTGGTGATGGAGGAACAACCTGGGGAACGTCAACCCAAAACATCATGGACACGCCATACCAACTAGACCAGGGCGACACGCAAATGGATGAGGCCACATTACGAGATCTCTTCTTGCCGCCCTATGCTCAGGCGATTGAAGACGGTGCGCTGAGCATTATGGCATCGTTTAGTAGTTGGAACGGGGAAAAGGTACATGGGAGTCACTACCTCCTGACCGATTTGCTGAAGGACGAGCTTGGGTTTGACGGGTTTGTCGTATCCGATTGGCAGGGTGTGGACCAGGTAGATAGTGACTATCAAACGGCCGTTATTCGGTCCATCAATGCCGGTGTTGATATGAATATGGTCCCCTATGAGTATCAGCGTTTTATCGCAACGCTGACAGAGGCAGTCGAGAATGGCGATGTCCCCATGGAGCGTATTGACGATGCAGTGACACGTATCCTGCGTGCCAAGTTTGCTCTGGGTTTATTTGATGAATCGAATGATAGCGACGCGGTGTCTATGGAGTCGGTCGGATCGGCCGAACACCGCGAACTGGCACGGGAAGCCGTGCGTCGTTCCCTGGTGGTGTTGGAGAATCAGGAACAAACGTTACCATTGAAAAAAGATGCCCCTGTGATTCTTGTGGCGGGGGAAGGCGCGGATGACATTGGTTTACAGTCCGGAGGCTGGACCATTGAGTGGCAAGGTGCACCCGGTGCAATAACGAACGGCACGACAATTCTGGAGGGCATCAAGGCTACCGCCGACCCCGATAGTCTGGTGCTGTACAATCGCTTCGGCAATTTCGATCGTAATCTGGCTAATCTGGATGTCGACCCGGCCGATATTACGGCCGTTGTTGTCGTGGCGGAGCAACCTTATGCAGAAGGCGTAGGCGACAGGGCGGACCTGACGCTGCCGGAAGCGGATGTTGCCCTGATCGAGAAGGTGGCAACACAAAGCGGTCGGGTCGTCGTAGTGTTGCTTTCCGGTCGGCCGTTGATAATTACCGAACAATTGCCATTGGCTGATGCCTGGGTGGCTGCGTGGCTACCGGGCAGCGAGGGTGATGGTGTGGCTGAAGTGCTTTTCGGTGAATATCCGTTTACTGGTAAGCTCAGTTACGACTGGCCGGCAAGTATGCAGGATGTGCCGTTACCGGACACCGGGGCTGACCCACTATTTCCGCGAGGGTACGGCCTGACGACCAATTGATCGTGAGCGCCTACATTCAATCCGTCTGCCTTGCATCTCAAGCAAGGTAAGTGCCTGACCCCACGCTTTCTTATACACTCACCCAAAATCTACTCCAACGTATTTATCAGGAGACGGAAATGGCAGCATCCCGGTTGAGTTCAGCATTTACTTCCCTGTCTAAGAAAGCATCTCACGCGGCCGGCCGCCCCGCCACATTCATCGCCGCTACAGCGATCATCATCTTGTGGGCCGTGACCGGACCCTTGTTTGGTTTTAGCGATACGTGGCAACTGGTCATCAACACCAGTACCACCATCATCACCTTCCTCATGGTCTTTCTCATCCAAAATACCCAGAATCGGGATTCGGAGGCGATGCAGGTGAAGCTGGACGAGTTGATTCGTGTGACCGTTGGCGCTCACAATGCCTTGCTGGACCTGGAGGAACTGGAGGAGGATGAGCTGGAACGGATTCGCACCCAGTACGCGGTTCTTGCGCAACGGGCACGGGAGGAGATGCGCGGCGGCAAGCTGGATACCGACGCGCCGGACGTAGAATAACGTAAAGCAAAAACCTCTGAGGTCGTAGTGGGAATTCGCCCACGGCCTCAGAGGTTTTTGTCTGTATTTATTTCAACTAGCTATTGCCGCACAAATGTCCCGTCGATCACGGGGTCCCGTCCGCAGAGCAGCGGGAGGTCAATGCTGGCCTGAGCCGTCAGGTTTTGCCCATCGGCCGACAAATCCCCCGTCAGAGTCAATTCAATCGCCAGGCCTTGCACACTGATCATGGAACTGGCATTGAGTTGATTGGCGTTGGCCGGGTCCATCTGACCATTCGCGGCCATGCTTCCCTGGGGAACGGCCGTCTGACCACAATTACCCCCATCGACTAGCAAACCCTCACCGACACTGATCGTGCCGGAAACAACGTTGCCGTTCTGGGTGAGAGTTAGCGTGGCCGGTGCGCTGCTGTTTGCGTCGCCAACAAGCGTTCCAATGAACGTCCCGTTAAACCCGCTATTTATCGGGTCCGCACCAATTATCTGAATCTCTGTCTCGGCTGCTTGTGCCGGATCAGATTGATCTACGATTTCGGCCGTTGGGCTTACTGTATCCAGCGCCAGCGGCGTGGCCGTTGCGGCTGAAACGATCGGGTCCAGCGTCGGCGTTGGTTGAAGTTCCGGCGTGGGCGGCGGGGTGATTGTGGCGGCTGCCCGTGGTCGACAGGCAACGGTAAAAAGCAGCGCAAAGGCTGCCGCTAAAATCAAGCTATTGCGTTTCATAACACCAGCAGTGTAGCGGAAATATAGCGGGGATGTCGCCTGAATTAGGATGTTCTCATGCAATTTTCGCCGGGGGTTATGCGACAGATGCGCAGAAACTGCGTGTAATCGTAAGACCTGAAGGCGGACTATAGCCTGGTACCCAGCCCGCCTTCAGGCAGTCCATTTAATCTGCCAGCACAATCGGCAACAAGAGCTGCCGTATGGCCTCCTGGAAGGTTTGCCAGTACCCACTCAGGAGCGAGTAACTGCTGCTTGAGGCAGGACCGGCAATCGGTTGTCCGGCCGTACTCAGCATCGTGTACGAAGAGCTACTGACCGTCTGGCCGCCACTGGCAATGACTTGCCAGGAGATGTCGGATGCTGCCGGGGCGGCCGCTGCCGGAGCGGGCAGGACCAGCGCCAGCATCACCAAACCCAGGCCGCCGATGATCAGAAGCACCAGCCCGCCGAGAAGCAGGCGTTTCCACTGGTTCATGGCTGCCTCCTTATTGGCCGGCCGGGCCGCCAACCATTACCCAGACCATCCCGTTGCTATCAACTGCGCTCATGGCTCGCGCCAGACCAACGCCGTCGGTAGCAATCACGCCGTCTGCGTTCACAGAAACGGCCGTTCCGGGTTGGAGGGTTGTGTTACCAGCGGCACGTGCCTGAACGAGACCCTGGACAGCGACGTTGAGGTACTCGCCCGTACCAGCAGCGCCAACTGCACGATCATAGCCTCCGGCCTGAACGCCGTACACTTCTTTGGCCGGCTCACGACTCACTGCGCTGGTTGCTACACCAATGACGCTTTCATCTGAATTGATGGCACGACGAACTTGCATCACAGGAATATTGAATTCCTCATCAAGTTCCACGCTTACAACGGCAACAAAATCGCCGCTATTGATGGGAGTATTACCAATATTGCGAGCGATGTAGGCCATGGTACAACCTGAACAATTACCACCTCCGGTAATGTAAATGCCCGCCGGACCATCGAATACGGCTGCATAGTAGCCGCTTGTCCCGTCTGACGTTTCGCCGCCGGATACTAGCATCCCTCGGTAACCCTGTGAGTCGATTACCGCCGCATACCCGCCCGTGTCGTTAGCGGCATTGTCATCATCTACTGAGCCACCGCCACGTACAGCAAGGGCAGATACGTCCGCTCGGTCTCCACCTAATGGGTTCGCATTGTTATATACGAGTAGACCTGCTCCGCCTGTGGCTGAGGCATCAGTATTCCATACTGTAAGAGCAGCACCGGGAGAAGAATCAATAGATTCAGCACCCTGAACCACCGCTCCCGAAGTCAGACTGAAGGCGTAAGGTGCGCCTTGCAAGCGTTGACGTGGAGCCAGCGTCTCGCCTTCGACACTGATCTGTAACCAGGTTGGTTCAGCGAAGAGGGTTGGTGTGATGTAGTCGGACAATCCCAAAGATGTTGTGAACAAGCCATTCTCAACGGCTATTGTCTGCGTTTCGGTGTAGACGCCTGTGCCGCCGGTTGCTGAGTGGAATAGAACGTATTCGACCTCGTAGTTCCCGTCGGCTACGGGGTTTCCACTGCTATCCAGTAACTGACCCTGATGACTCATCTGGGGAGACAGTTTGACAGCGGAACACGCACTTAGAATAAGCACGACGAGGGGGATCAGAAGAGCTGATACCCGTTTCATTCTGGTTGGTTGGTGCATGAGAATGTGCCTCCTTACTCAATGCAATTTACAGATTGTGTAGATTGTGAAATACGGTCAGCGAATCACAAATCAGAGGTCAGTCCATAAGATACCTCCTACGGGGACGTTCGTATCGGCTAAATTGTAGGTATGTATGTTATATTGAAGCCGTCCGTGAAGCTCAAACAGTATAAACCGGAATATTGCCTGTCGTCAATGGGGGGAATGATCCGGGGAGTGCCGAAATAAGAAAACAGAATCGGGTTGACATGCGGTAGAAATTATGTTCTAATTCGACTTGAGCAACAGGCAAAGCTGTTATCAAACAACGATTCTGGTAAAAGGAACTCGATTATGAGAAAAGTGATTGCACTCGAATTCGTTACCCTTGATGGTGTTATACAAGCTGGAGGCGGGCCAGAGGAAGACACCAGTGGTGATTTCGCGTATGGTGGGTGGCTGGTTCCATATTCTGATGAAGTTGTTGGAACCGTCATGAACGAGCAGATGAATATGCCGTTTGATTTGTTGCTAGGGCGCAAAACCTTCGATATTTGGGCGCCATACTGGCCGCAACATGCGGATATGTGGCCGGGCGTTATGACAGCGACCAAGTACGTCGTCTCGAACACCATGACATCTCACGAATGGCAACCTTCCGTGTTTTTAAGCGGAGACATTGCGGAAAAAGTCCGCCAGCTCAAGCAGCAGCCGGGACCGGATTTGCACGTTTACGGTAGTGCAGATCTTCTTCAGACGTTGATGAAGCATGACTTGGTCGATGAATTCTGGCTCAAGATCTATCCGTTGACCCTGGGCAGCGGAAAACGGTTATTTGTCGATGGTACCATTCCGGCGGCGTTCAAGGTGACGGATAGCAAAGTCTCCCCCAATGGCGTCATTATCGTGAATTACGAGCGTGCCGGTGCGATTGAAACCGGAGGTTTTTAGCTCTACTTCAATATCAGAGAAGGGCTGGAAGTGCCATCTGGCTCCCATAAAATTGTCAAGAAGAAAATGAATCGGGGTAATGTTGCATTCCCGCGCGAAGTGATCATTTTGCCCCGCACTTATTGTTGGCTACAATGCCCCGTATGACCAACGATGTTCCCAATACGCCGGATGATCCATCCGCCGATAATGTAACAGGGGAAGATATCCTTCCAGATGGCGTTCGGCCGAATGGCGATGATGGCGCGGCGGCCAACCAGCCTGCTGCGACTCCTACATCCCTCCGCAGCGTTTATACATCCTCTCTGGCCGAGATCCTGCAACAGACAGGCATCAGCCTGGCGGTCAGCACCTATCAAGCCGGTAAGGTGATCCTGGTGCGCTATGACAGCGAGACGGGAACGGTCAATACCCATTTCCGCAACTTTACGAAACCGATGGGGATCACCGGTGATAATTCACGGTTGACCATCGGGGCACGAATACGGTCTGGTACTATCGCAATATGCCGGCTGTGGCCCGCAAGCTGGACCCACCGGACAAGCACGACGCCGCGTTTTGCCGCGCCGTATTCATGTCACCGGCGACATTGATATTCATGAGATGGCCTGGGCGGCCGACAATGAACTGTGGATTGTCAACACCCGCTTCGGCTGTTTGTGTACGCTGGACGATGACCATAGCTTTGTGCCGCGCTGGCGGCCGTTCTTCATCAGTGCCCTGGCCCCGGAGGATCGTTGCCATTTGAACGGGCTGTGCATGGTCAATGGTCAACCCACTTTTGTTACCGCCTTGGGCCAGACGAACGTCCAGGGTGGCTGGCGCGAGAACAAAGCCAATGGCGGCATCCTGATGCATGTGCCCACCAACAAGATACTGTTACGCGGCCTGTCCATGCCCCATTCACCACGCTGGTATGACAACCGCCTCTGGTTTCTGGAGTCGGGAGAGGGTGGTTTGGCGATTGCCGATACACAGGCCGGTACCTGGCAGACAATCACTAAACTACCAGGATTTACACGCGGTATCGATTTTTACGGTCCGCTGGCGTTTATTGGTTTGTCGCAGGTCCGCGAGAGTGCAACGTTTAGCGGTATCCCCCTGGTCGAGCGGCTGGAGGAACGCACCTGTGGCGTGTGGGTGGTAGATTTGCGCAATGGGCAAACGCTGGGCTTTCTGCGGTTTGAAGAAGGCGTGCAGGAGATATTTGCGGTGCAGGTGTTGCACAACATGCGCTACCCGGAGATGCTGGAATGGGGGGACAAGCGACTGGCCCATAGCTATGTGCTGCCTGATAATGCGCTGCGGGATGTGCCGGCCGAAATGCGCTCTGCTCCCCTACCCTAAAATAGAGATGGTAATAGTGACAAATGTCATGTTGTGTATATGACATTTGTCATGAGTTTGTCTTGTTTTCCTCTTGTTGCCCTAGCTCCCATATATAATGTAACCAGTTGAAACGCCCGTTTCAATCAAGGTAGTGGCCGGATCGGCCAGGGAGCAACAAATGAATACCCGGTCCGTGTTAGGATTGGTGGTATTGTTTCTTTTGGCACCAATCATTCTTTTTGGTCCCTCTACCAATCTTCCGGGCAATCCTGCTGACACGCCCATTGATAGGTACCCTATAACGGAATGGGTCTCTGTCCAGGGGATACGCCGGAGCCTTATGAAGAGTGGTTGGATCGCAAACCTGCACCCCAACCCCTTGCCATTCAACTGATAACCGATACACGTGCACATGCTGATTCAGAACTTGTTGGACCCTTGGCAATGGCCCTGGTCAACAGCACGCTCTATCCGGATATTGCAGACGAGTTGGATCAGTGGAAGGACGATCTATTGAAAGAGGGTTGGAGTGTCAGGATTACCAGTGCAACTTTTCCCACGGCCCCGGAGTTGCGAGATTATCTGGCTAGCGTTGAGAATCTTGCGAGCGTTCTCCTTATCGGTGACTTCCCGGTGCCAATATATGAAATAGGTGATGAATCAGACAAGGACTATCAATGGTTTCCGGTTGATCTCTACTTTATGGACCTTAATGGTGTTTGGGGCGATCAGGATAAGGACGGAAAGTACGATTCTTTTTCCGGCCACAGGGAGCCGGAAATTAGCTTCGGTCGTCTAACGGCTGGATCATTGACGTACGGCAAGAGTGAAACCAAATTGGTTAATGAGTATCTGGAACGGAATCACGAGTATCGGACTGGCAATCTGAAATTGCCGGCACGGGCACTTCTTTTGCGGATAACGATTGGGCTGGTTTCTCAGCGTCCGATGCTGCAAATGGGCTGGCATTATTGTACCCAATGGACACAACGATTATAGCCAATCCATGGGAGACGTCTGTCAATGTTTATAAAACAGAATTGCAGCGGGGTTATCAATGGATTCAGATTCAAGCGCACGCCTCACCCAAAGAGCAGTTGCTGTATCCGCGTGCGCGGTTTAGTTTTCAACCACCAGGCGTTGTTGATGAGGATTTATCATACCCCGGCATTTACCCGGATTATGGTTGGGCATGGCAGGTGCAGCAAGGCGCTTTGTATGGCTGGACAAAAGATATCAGCAGCGAGGTGTTTAACCGGTCAAACGCCGGTTACGCGATGCGGTACCAGACTGGCGTGATGATGCAGGAAGGAACTAATCGCTCAGTGATGTGGAATGCTGAAGCTCCGACAGGTTCCTATGAGGTCAATGAATTAGTGGCCGGAGATCCTGCCAAGTCAGATGGCGTCTATCGCATAAATGTTGAAGGCAAGTTGGTCGTCGATGGTATTCCAACGGTAGCCGAACCGCTTGTCTGGGGAGAGCGAGTCGTCAATGTGGATGACGGGATGATTACAATGTCCAGCCGAGTCAACTCCGTCAATAACAGGGTCACTTATCTGGATATTACCTATCAGGATGGCGGGCCCGACTCCATTTTGAGCAAGGATATATATACGCTCACGCCCAAGGCGTTCTTCTTTAATCTATTTAGTTGCTCCGCCGGCCGATACATTGACCCTGATTATGTCGCTGGTTGGTACATCTTTGGTGATACGTATGGCCTCGGTGCCATTGGCTCAACCAAGACCGGTGGGATGTTCGATTACAGACCATTCTACGAAAAGGTAGCAGAAGGACAATCCATCGGTGCAGCCCTTCAAAATTGGTTTGGCGTGCGCGGTGTGTCCGACCCTGGCTGGTTTTATGGAGTTACCCTATTTGGTGATCCCACACTACGTTCCAGGCTTGTAGAGTCCGATCCCTATGAACCCAACAATACTTTTGAGGATGCAACGTTAATCGCCTATGGTGATTTAGTGGAAGATGCCAATATTTCACCCTTCACCGGTGACTCTATGACTGATGATGTGGATTTTTACCACTTCACGGGTCAGAAGGAGAGCGATTTTGGCAGAGTTGCGGTCGCCACTCGGAAGCACTGATTTTGATGATAGCCACCTCGTCCTGTATGACCAAGATTATAATACGTTACGACTGACCGGTGGGGAGCCGGATGCCCAAATAGAACACACGTTGAACAATGACGGTGTTTATTACCTCCTTGTGTATGCCGGTCAATTCAATGGCGGTACCAAAAACCCCTATACCTTAAGTCTTGATTTAGCCCCGGACCAGTATGAGCCAAATGACGACTTTGAGTCGGCAACGTTGATCACCTACCATCAACTGGTTCGAGCCGCTATCGAAGGTCATGATGATGTGCCCTATTGGGAAGATATGGACTTTTTCCGCTTTAGTGGCTTGTTCAATGATCAGATCCGGGCCACTGTTGATGCGACCCAGGTAAATAACCTGGAACCCTATATTTGCCTATATGATGGTGCAATGGTGGAGATAACTTGTGACGAAGGAACGCCGGCAAACGCATTGGCAGTTGTGGAACATACATTACCTGTGGATGGTGACTATTATCTCCAGGTATCACATACCGGTTGCGGGGAAGGGGGCGACGGTTGTGAAGATGAATACCTGCTCAATCTGGATTGGCTCGATCCCTATGAACCGAACGATACTGCTGAACAAGCAACAGCTACTACCTATGGAAGTAAACTGGTCGCTGAAATTGATGACCATGATGACGTTCCCTATTATGATGACGTGGATAACTATAGCTTTGATGCAGTAGCCGGAGACCTGGTTAGCATTACAGTCGATTCGTCTTACTATGAGGAAATGATAGACGCTGAAATATGCTTGTATGATGAAGCATATACTGAGATTAGCTGTGAGAGCGATTGGGCCACTGTAACCTTGAGTGCAACGGTTGATTCTTCCGGCCGATACATCACAAAGGTGAATGCGTTCTGCAGCGAAGGGGGAGTCTTTTGCCAGGGACGGTATATCCTGGATGTTCAACGGATTAACCGTGCTCCTATTGCAACAGACGATACCTACACCACGTGGGTTGGTGTGCCGGTGGCAATCGTTGCTCCCGGAGTACTGGGCAACGATAACGATCCCGATGGTGATCCACTGCAAGCCGTTCTCGTGGCAAATCCCTCACACGGCACCGTGGAAGTGAAAGAGGATGGTAGTTTTACCTATACTCCTTTCGCAGACTATTTTGGAGACGATAGCTTTGAGTATGCTGCCAGCGATGGTATAGCTGAGTCGTTGCCGGCAGTGGTGACCGTGATAACTCAGCAACGCGCATTCCTGCCGGTTGTGATGCAGCGATAGCGTTGATCCTTCTTTCGACCCACAAATAATAAAAAAGGGCTCCTGCTTCAAGCAGGAGCCCTTTCTACGTAAACCTAGACTAAATCAGGCAACTTACGGTAGCGCGTTAACAATCTCCATGTCAACGCAACTGTAGGTCGTGCCCTGATACCACGGGCTGGTCATTTCAGCACAATTTGTGAACGTGCTACGCCGCATACCACGCAGGTCGTACGTGATCGTGTGGGAACCACCGGCTGCACCGGGGCTGGAGAACACATCGACTTCGTAATCACCGTTCGGGTACGAAGGCATCGGCACTTCGCCGGCACCGTCGAAGTAGACAGCCTGACCGGAGTTGCCGTACTCATTCTCTGCGCCAACGGTCAGGTAACCACCATCGCCGTCGGAGAGGTCCGGGCCATAGGTGAAGGAGATATCCTCACCGGGATGACCGTCGCCGGCAATACCGATCCAGATCTGGAAGCTATTGGTTTCGCCATCACCGTAATTGGAGACGCTCTCCCAATCCAGAACGATCCAGGTGTCTACGCCGTCACCCAAGGTGCCGATTCGCATTGTGCCGCCGAAGGTGGGGTTCAGGTCCGTCCAGAACGGAGCCAGAACGTTGTTCGGTTGGGCCGGATCGGGCAGATTGGAGTTGATGTAGTCAACATCCTGGCCTGTGCCGCCACCAACAACTGCATAGCCGTTGGAGACGATACCGATTCGACTGTAAAGCTTACCGGCGTACCAGAAGGCCGGCACGTTGTAGTTCGTGATGGATTCGTCACTGACGCCACTGATCGGGGAGATACCGAAGGCGCTCAATGGCAGGTAGCCGGCCGGCGATGCCAGCGGGTCAACCGCGGCATTAACCAGCGGTGGCTGGGCAGCTTCAAGCCATCCACTCCACCATACGCCAAACTGTCCGTGCTCAGCACCCTCAACACTGCTGGCGATGAGGTCGGCGTTGTACCGCGGAACTGTGTCGCTTACCTCGACGTAGGCATCATCAAAGGTGGTGTTCTCCACCGTGACGGTGCAGGTAGAGGTGTCGCCTACCAGGAGGACTGTCGGATCGCAGGTCTTGGTCAGAGCGAGATCGGACTGACCGCGAACGAAGCTAACCGGGAAGACCATCTGATTACGGCCGTTCGGCTGGGTCAGATAGATCATCGCGAAGCGGACGTCACCCAACGGAACCTTGGCACCGTTGACGGTGATCTGCACTGTCCGCTCACCATTAGCCGGGATCAGAATGGATTCGGGGCTCACGGTGATTTCTACGTCATCCGGTGCGTCGACAGTTGCCTTGAGGACAATATTGACGTTACGCTCGTTCTTGAACGTGCGGTTGACGGTTACTTCACCAGACAGGTTCGGATGGTAGAAGCTGGGGTAGTTGGCGTTCCACAGCGAATCGGCATACATGTAGTAGTTATCAATCGATTCGTCCATGGTGATCAACGGGTTGCCGGCGCGAGTCAGGTCAACGCGGCCGGAGCCGGTATCATACGCATCGGCCGGGGTCACGCCGTCTTCCTTGACGATGTCGGTTACGGCCGTCAGCATCATGGCTGACTTGATCTGTCCGGGGGTCCATCCTGGATTCAGGTCCTTCAGCATTGCGGCCGAACCGGCAATGTGCGGGCTGGACATGGATGTACCCTGGATAGCCTGGAATAACTGACCGGGCAGGCCACCTTCTACGGTTGCCGGCAACGGGGTCATGGCTGCCAGAATTTGGACGCCGGGGGCGGTAATATCCAGTTTGTTGACACCCAATGTCTGGTTCGGGCCACCACGTGAGCTGAAGTCGGCCATAACAGCATCGCCCTGGGTTTCGGTGGCTGTGCCACCGGTGAACGTTGCGGTAACGCCGGTATGGGCAACCATGAAGTCGTTAAGTTCAACGCCTTCAGGTCCATCAAGATGGACGCCGGGAATGAAGTAGTTGTCGGTTGCCAGACCCTGCAAAACAGGGTTATAGAGAACAAATCCACCCGCACCACCGACAGCTACGTTGTAGCTCTTTTCGACACGGGCGATTACGCCACGTAAGCAAATGACGCAGATTTCGCCATTGAAGGTTCCTTCGGGAACGGCTCATTGCACATTTCCTGTCCTTCCGGCGGGTAGATGATCGAAGTCAGTGCTGATACCGTCGGTGACGGTCGCCCCGTTCAGATCAAGCGTATCGCCATTGTCAGCCTCAAGACTCAGAGTGGCCTGGAAGAGACGATTGCTGGTGCTGGCGGCAACGGTGGTTACCCACGGGCCGCGATGGGCAACGGTGTCAGCCACAGGGCCGCTGTTGCCGGCCGATGCGGCAACGAAAACACCATTGTCGTAGGCATGTGCGGAACGCTTGCTCGTATCGCTAAACGGATTGCTGCCGCCACTAATGGAGTAGTTGATAACATCAACCTCATCCAGGACAGCCTGTTCAACTGCCGCAATCGAGTCGCTGTTATAGCAGCCGTCGTCACCACAGACGCGGTAGGCGACAACGTGGGCACGCGGGGCGATACCGGACACGTAGCCACGATTCGCCAGCAGGGTAGCCATAACGCCATAGTTACCGGCGGCCAGATTGTCATGGTATGGCTGCCGTGACCATTATCGTCACGAGCGGAGTCAAACTCGGTCAGTATGAGCCGACAACTGCTTTGTAGGTGTCGGAATTCGTAGGCGCGGTCAGCTTGTTGTTGCACTCAAAACAGGTATCTTCCGGATTGTAGGCAGTGTTGCCGAAATCACAGGTGCTGCGTTCGCCGCCCGGAGGCCGAATCCGTTGGAGCCGGGCCAAACGGCCGGTTCCGGGAAGCTATTGCCCGCCGGGTCAGGTCAGATACGGAAGGATGCTCCGGCAATACCGCTGTCCAAAATACCAACGGTGACACTTTCACCAGCTACCTCAACACCTCGGCCTGATACCAGGCATCCGGTGCCGATCCGCAGGGGACTGGCGTCGGTATCCATTTGCTCCAATTGATCCAGGTAAACCTTGGAAACACCGTCCCATCCTGGCTAACAACTTCGATGTTGGCTTCCCGGCAGTACCAGGGATGCGCCGTTCAAGACCTTGGAATAACGATGGATAACCTCGCCACCGGACGCTGCTTCCAGATCAGCGTTACTCACATCGCCATCAAAGGTTACAATAATACTCACCGGGCGGAGCGAATCGGATCGACCCGATCAGCACCTACGCTGCGCAGCCGCAGTTTGGGGCTATCTGACCGAAACGGTGATAACGTCACCGCCTTGCAATGGCGTGGCTGTGAAACCGCTATCACCCCGTCCGGCAAAAGCCGAAGTTGCCATTAGGACGAGAAGGGGTAACACCGGCTAGCGCCCGATTTACGGTACTCTTTCATTGACTGATTCATAACTTACTTTCTCCTATTCTATGGATTAACGATGGCTACAGTGCCGGCTACGAAAGGATTGTGGCCTCCGGGCCGGCAAGCCTGGCTCCCCGGGTAGTTGGAGTAAAATGAGTTCACTCAAATATTAAGTCCCTCCCAGAATGCAACAACTGAAAAGGCACGCAAACACGCACACAGCTTCTCTGATTGATATCGTAGTTTAGCGCCTTGTGAATGAATCATAAAGAGATTAGTGCTAAATGAGCATAGTGGGTGGTACGGCCCTTTATAGGTAAAAATATCAAGATATCATGCATTTGCCCGATTGCCGGTGGATCATGCTTCGTTGTATACTCACGTCGTATTTGTCCCAGGCAAAGTATCTGTAATCAATGCTGCATGGGGCGAACTTACGAGCGAAGGCAAATGGGATTATGATGCCCTCGCTCACCCCGATGTTGCGGCGGCCGATCCGCCGGATGCAAAAGCCAACAAAAACGGCCGAACGGCCTCTAACGCAAGGGAGGAAGTATATGAGCAGTATTCCCGAAACAGAACAGGCGAATGGTGCCCAGCAGGGACGAAGCGCAGCAGACAGCATCTGCCCGTCGGGCCTGGGTGTTATCCTTGCTTCAACGACGTCCCTGATCTGCTGGAACGATTGGCTTATTATCGTGAACGATTACAACGGTTACCGCGTGCCCAACGTCGCTGGCTGGTAAAGCGGGCTGCGTTGCCGCTATCGGCAATGGCGTTGATGCTGGCCTTAAGTGGCGCTCCGCGGGAAGCTCTCGGCGGCCGGTGCGGCAACCATTACGGTAGCCAACAGTGCCCGTGGTTGCTCAGGATAACGGCGTTTGCTCGTTAATCGAAGCGATTGAGAACGCCAACGCGACATCCGGCCAACCTCATGATGATTGTGCCGCCGGTAGCAACTCAGGAGCGGATACCATTGTTCTGCCCTCCAACGGCTCCTTTTCCGTTACCACCTACGATAATTACAGCTACTATGGCTACAACGGTCTGCCGGAAGTATCCAGCGCCATCATTATTGAAGGCAACGGCCTCGACCATTGAGCGCAACGGAAAGAGTTGTTCAGTTGTTCAGTGTGGCCCCCAACGGGGATTTGACCCTGAACGATGTCACCATCACCGGTGGCGATGCCGGTTACTATTATGGCGGCGCGATTGATGTTCTGGAAGGCAAGCTGACGGTTAATGATAGTACGCTGAGCGGGAACCAGGCCGAAGGCGGTGGCGCGATTTACGCACTCTACAGCGAAGTCGTTATCAGTAACAACACGCGCTGAATGACAATGAGTCTTATTCCGGTGGTGCGGTTTCGGCGTTCTATTCCACTCTGACCATCGAAAACAGCGAGCTAAACAATAACACCGGACCGCTAGGCTTTGGCGGGGGTGCGGTTTATTCGCTTGGTGACGGCTATTACAATACACCTGTCGGAACTGTAACGATTTCCAATACCACCATAAGCGGCAACGAGAATGATGGTGGCGGCGCGTTGATGGTTACATTCGGCAATCTCAACCTCTCCGACTCCACAATTTCGGATAACAAAACAACTGAGGGTTACGGCGCGGGTGTTTACCTCAATGGCGTACAGGCGACCATTACGGGAACAACAATTTCCGGCAATGAGACCGTTAATTACTCCGGCGCGGGTCTGGCAGCGTTCGGCGGGGATGTAACGATCAGCAACAGCCTCGTGGATGGCAATACGGCCAAGCCTTTCCGGCGGTGGTTTGTACGCGATTGATGCTGAAGTTACGGTGGATGAGAAAGCACGATCAGCAACAATTATGCTGCTGCCGGTGGCGGTGGGGTGATGGTCTATAGCGGTGAAGTGCTGCTTGCCAATACGACAATTTCCACCAATAAGGCCGGGGCCGGCGGTGGTATTCAAAATCGTGCCCCTGACCGTTGCCAACTCCACTGTGAGCCAAAACGAAGCCTTGACCGGCGGTGGGGCGATAATTCCGGCCGCCTGTATCTTGTCAATGCGACTGTTACGCGTAATGCGACGCTCAAGGGACCGGGTGGCGGTGTCCTGAACACCGACGATGCAGTAGAGGGCGAAGAGATTGTGCCTACGGCGAGCTTTTTCCTCGAACGGGCGTTGATTAGCGGCAACACAGCAGGCGGGCAGACCGGAAGTCCACTCCAGTGGCTCTGTTTCCAAGGTCGAGGCGGATGACTTCAACCTGTTCGGTGCTTGATCTGGATCGGCCGGTGTTGTCGGATTCACACCCGGCGCGAGCGACATCGTACCGAATGTTGCCGGAACAGCCATTTTGCAAACGGCTCTGGCTGATAACGGCGGGCCGACGCTAACGCATGCGCCAGTGCCCCAACAGCCCGGCGATTGATGCCGGTCCGACCCAGGCTTGCGCCGTCGCTCCGGTCAACTCGCAGGACCCAACGTGGTGAGGGCGCGCAGCAAGAATGCGGATGGAGCAACTGACGGACAATGAATGTGATCTCGGTGCTTTTGAAGCGCCGGGTGAGTTGGTGAAATCTGAATTTAAGCTCCAGTTGCCGGTTGTTGTGGCACAGTAATCACTTTGTTAGGGTAACGGTCGCACGACGTTTGGCCGTTAAAATAACCCAAACATAAAAGCCCGGAAGCGATGACAATTGCGCACAGGGCTTTTGTTTCGTAAATCGAGTGGTTCTAGAATTCGACAGGCAAGTCGTTCTCACCGGCCGAATTCTCCAGCGCGACGATCAGGGACGCGACGTCAGTCTGGATGAGCCGCAATAACCCGGATCATCTCCTTGCTCTCGGCGACGGTCAGCCCGTGACGATCTACGCGCGCCAGATGACCGCACCCAGTCCAGCCGTTCAATGCTGGTGGGCCGGCCGACACGGGTCAGGGTCAGCCCTTCAGGATTGTATGTCTCGCTGGGGTCAATCGTGTCCGGCGGGAAGGTGGAACGTTCGACGAATGGTGTGGTTGTAGGGCGGGCGGTTCGGCCGCTGCCTGTCGCAGCAAACAGGTAGCCTGGGCAACGGTTGTCTCCCCGGTGATTCGCGCAGTAATCTGGCGACCTGTTTCACCTCGGCCGTTCCAGATCCCCGGCGACCCTGGCCCGATGGAGCGCCCGCTGCTGAACAGGTGTTAGGCCCTGATAGATACGCGTGTCGCGCTCGCTCATTTCACCTTCGCGCACCGCGTCCTTGATTTCGTCGGGCAAATCGAAGCTGGATAAGCTGGTGGATGCGCTGGCGGGAGTAACCCAACCGTCCGCCCACCTTGGCCCAGCTAATTCGGCCACCCCAGGGTTCACCCGCACCGACATTCTCCACGCGGGCCGCGTCCAGTTCTTCCTGCATCAATTGGCGCAGGCGAAGCAAAGCCGCAGCACGTTCACATCATTGAGGTCCTCGCGCTGGATGTTCCACCACCTGTCGGACAAAGCGGGTGACTTCATCGCATAGGCACGGCGACGGACAGCAGCAGGCGCGTCTCCCAGACCGGCAATCTGGGCGGCGCGCCAGCGGCGTTCTCCATGGACGATCATGTAACGGCCGTCGCGGCCTTCGGTGACTTCGATGGGTTGTGGATAACCCCGTCCTGCCGGATACTATCGGCCAGTTCGCGCAGGCTTTCATTGGAGAAGGTGCTGCGGGAGCTGGTCAGGTCCGGCATCAATGGCATCCAGACGCAGAGCTACCAACTGCAGGCCGGATGACTGTTCGACATCCTCATCGGTTGCGAACAGTTTCTCCAGATCCCCGGCGTGAGGGCCGGACCGTTTGAGCCAGATTGACGGTAGGTTTCTTGCGTGCCATAAATCAGATCGGGTGATGAAATGCTGCCGATGAGCAGGACTTCATTCTATCGCATTCATTCTCCGGCAATTTCCCGCGCGACAGCCCGGTAAGCTTTCGCCCCTGAACTGCTGTCGTAGGCAAGAATGCTTTGCCCGGCGGCGGCGCTTTCGCCAAAGCGGATTGACCGGCGAACCACGCTGTCAAAAATGTGTATCCCGTTGCCGTACTGTTGCTCAACGGCCGACTGGATGTCATGGGTCAGATTGGCCCGTGTGTCGGCCATCGTGAGCAGGATGCCTTCCACTCGCAGGTTGGGATTTAACCCCTTACGACGGATTGTCTCAATGCTGGAGAGGATCATGAACGCCCCGCGTGCCGCGAGGTATTCGGTTTGCACCGGGATGATGACGCTGTCGGAAGCTGTTAAGGCATTAACGACCAGCAGTCCCAGCGAAGGATTGCAATCGATGAGGATGTAGTCGTAGTCGGTGGCGATATCTACCAGCAGGCCGGCCAATACGCGTTCGCGACTGAGGGTGTTGATCAGTCCCACCTCGACCAGGCTGAGTTCCGGCTGGGAGGGGATGAGATCAAACCCTTCGGCCGTTTCGTAAATGGCCGGGGCCAGCTCTCCCTGTCGGCCGTCAATTTCTGCTTTTAGCGCATCGTAAACAGTGGGGGAAATCTGGTCGGGATCGAACCCGGCATGTTGGGTCAGATTGCCTTGCGGGTCTAGGTCTACCACAAGAACCCGCGCACCCATCTCGGCCAACGCCGCTGCCAGATTGATGGTCGTCGTTGTTTTGCCGACGCCCCCTTTTTGCATGGCTATCGCAATTGTTCTAGTCATAGGCTGGAACTCGCTGTCGGCCTGAATTGTAACCGTGTTTGGCCTGTCTGACACACGAGAGGGGGACCCAATCGGGCCGTAAAAAAGACGAGCAGCGGGCCGGATTTAACCAATACTTTTCGGTAATTGCATCCGCATCCAGTACACTTCGTTGATTCGCCCGCTTGCTCGTGCCCGGGTGAACTCGTCGTCACCTGTGTGTTCCCCTGAGACTGCAAAGCAGTAGAGGGATGTATTTGCCAGAGAACCACAAAGGTGCCATCGAATCAAACCAAGGAGGGATGGGGTCCTACCGATACGCCTTGAGGGCTTCTACCAATACAACACATGGTTGGTCGCCCATCCGCTCCTCGTGCCCGGGTGAATCAATTTCACCTCTCTGTTTCTCTGTTAAATTATATGTCTGCCCCAGAGGGACAAATCTAGAATGGTGTCTCACCAATGAGTGATTCGTGCCATTCTGTCAGAAAGCGCATTGCCTCGTCGAAGCGCCGTGCCGGCAAGGCCTTGTAACTGGTGATGCCGAACTTGCGATACAGCTCGCCGTATACGGCCCCGAATTCATTGCGACCGGACTTCTTGCCCTGGGCCAGAGCCACCGCTTTCACGGCCTGGCTGAGTTGACTGGCCTGATCCGGCGTCACGTGTCGGCCGGTATCACCCAGTTGGGCTTCAATCGCCTCCAGTCGTTGTTCATGTTCGGCAATCTGACCCCGCATGAACAGTTGGCTTCGCGCCAGTTGCATCACCGCCTGAGCCATCTTGTAGGCCTGGGCTTCCGGCGTGTCCTGGGCCAGCAGCGTGTCGAAATCCACATCGCTGGTCAGGCGTCCCTCCCGGAACGCCTCCCATAACACCTTGGCCGCCTCCCGCTGCAGCCGTTCCAACTTGGGACGAATCTCCTCGACTACGGCCGATGTTCGTACCCCGGACAACCAGAGTGGGACCATATCCACGCGCAGCACCTGGCTGCGCTGCGGGCCTTGTGCGGTCTGCAAAATGCTCTCGCGCAAGCCCTCCCTTAAAACCTGATGCCGGTCAATACGCTGGCGTTGTCCCTGCGTATCCACTCCCAGCAACTGGCACATTCGTCGAAGGCCGACATAGATATTGCCGTCGTCTGCACGGATGGCCGTCAACTCGTCGCCGTAAAAGTCTACGTCTCGATGTTCGACGACATTCAGTACATCTCCAGCCATATACGCGCCAGCCTCGTTTTTGCCCGGCAGGTCGTCTGTCGCGTCCCCGGCGGGGGTAGTCCAATTAGGACCACCCCAAAACCGAGACCAGGAAGACGCCTGCGCAATTGTTGAGTTAATGCGATCTGTTGTGATGCTACGATGTATGTTGCATCAACACAACAATTGACACTAGCTATCATAACGGAAAGCGTGACAAATTGCAAGCCCCTATTATGAGAAAATGCGGTTATTCGTCAATCTATTGGCTATAGATTGCTGAAAATCGGTGAGGTATTGACAGCGAGTGTCTTGACAACGGCTGATTCCGCTGATTATTATTACGTATGACGATATATCGTGGTGCGTAATAATAAGTGAATTAAAACAATGACGACGGCAACTGACCCGAACCTGCTTATCCTTATCAGCCTCGCCGATGGCCCCCGACATGGCTACGCCATTATGGGGGATGTGGAATCGTTCGCCGGGGTGCGTCTGGGACCTAGGAACGCTCTATGGAGCGATCTCCCGGCTGGAGCGCGACGGGCTGATCGAACCACTGCCGGGGGATGAACGGCGACGGCCGTATCGTCTGACGGCCGTAGGGCAGCAGCATCTGGAATCCGCGCTGGCCGATCTGCGGACGCTGACCCAAACGGCCGAAGGGAGGTTGGCGTCATGAAACGTCTGGCTATTCGGATCCTTCGCCTGTATCCACCGCGCTGGCGGGAGCGTTACGACATGGAGATGACAGCGTTATTGGAAGACCTTGATGTTGGTCCGGGCGATCTGGCTGATCTGCTGGTTGGGGCGGTTGCGGCCCATTTTGCCGAGGTGCAGGAGAAAACGAAGATGAAACGCATGTCGTGGGTGGCGATTGCCGCCCTTCTGCTGGTGCCGGTGTTGATTGCGGCTTCTTTGCTGTTGATGTCCGGCGGTCACATGACCGAATCCGGTGCGGAGTTCCTGTTGCTGATCGCGCCGCTGCTGGTGATGCCCCTGATGGGATCGTTGTCGGCCTATTACCCTGATGACCACCCGGCGCTTACCCGGGCGACAAAGCTGCTGGGTTGGGGATCGGCCGGGCTGGTGAGTGTGCTGATGCTGCTGTCTGTCGGTTTCTCTGTTCTCGATTCGCCCATGACGCCTATTCCGTTTCTGACCCAGCTTTTTATGCTGGGCATGGTGGGAGCTGGCGTTGTGGTTTATGCTTAACCGGTGGTTGGGTCTGCGCGGAGAAATGCCCGTTGCGTTGGGTCGGTTGGGGATTGTGGTGGGTATGCTGTCGCTGGTGGTCTTTGTCACGAGCAGCAGAGCGATCCAGGCGACTTTACCCCGCCCGGCGTTCAACAGCGTGATGAGTGTGGTGACGCCGCTGTGGCTGGTCAGCCTGCCGGTCTGGGCGGTGTGGACGGGGGCGTGGTTGTGGGGAAAGGGGCGAGGGCTGAATCACAGTGATGAAGACCTGTCAGGTTTTCAAAACCTGACAGGTCTGGGTAAAGAGCTGGTTCCCAGGTCTTCGGCGATCAGGCGGAATTGCCTAAAAGCCGATCGCGTGATGATGGGTATCCAGTTCCGGGCCGTTGAGGTTAACTAAACTGCGCTGGGCGACATCCTTTCTTTCCGTCGTCGCGCAGAACGGTCCAGTGGTTCCAGGAATGCTGAGAGATGGCGGTGGAGTCATTTGACAGAGCTCTGGTTGGGCGCGAATCACACGATTTGCCAAATCGCGCAATAGCAAATGAACAGTAGTAGTGCTGTCGGGTATGACTCTAAGCATATATACACTCAAATCGAGCTACCACGGCTATGACGAATCCATAATCATCCTGAACTGTTTTAGCGACAGCTTCCTTGGTCGAGTTGTGCTTGCAAGAAAGCAACTTCCGATTCCACACTCTTTCTATCAGGCGAGGTGGGGAGCAGCTCAATATACTTCTGAAGAATCCGCTACCGCGCGGGTGCAATTGCCATAGCCCAAATAGTATGCACGCCCTCGTCTATAGTACGCAAGGCCATAATTAAGGTCAATCTCAATTGCCCTTTGGTAGTCGCTGAGTGCCTGAGGATATTTCCTAGGTACTGGAATACAATCCCTCGGTTCAGGTAAGTGCGAGGTCTTTCGCTTATCCCCAATGAACGTGTAGTCTAAAATAGCGCCATCGTGGTCTTCTAAGCACTGTCCGCGCGCGCTGCAGCCCGATTATTGTAGGCTCCCATATTGTGGATTAAGCTCTATTGCAGTATTGAACTCGGCCATTGCCTGCTCAATATTTTGTTTCTGGAGGTGAATCAGCCCTAGGTTATCATGCGCACGAACATAGCTGGGGAATAGCTTGATTGCTTCTGAGTAGAAATGGGCAGCTTGATCAAGGTTTCCAAGGGTTTGATGGAGCCAACCAAGCTGGAAGAGAGCTGCCACTTGTGCGTCGAAGATGTCTTCGTTCTCCTGCCCTTCTAGAGATTCAAGAGCCTTAAGAAGCAGTTCTGCCGCCTCTTCCAGATCGGGCTCCGACTTACCTATGTATTGCGCTTGCGCCAAGGCAAATAAAGAGAAAGCTGTGAGCTGTTCTGGTGAATCCTCCACAACGAACATACTGTATGCTTCGGGATCCGCGATCTGAGTCCTGGCGGTCTCGCTGATAGTTACATCGGCTGCATCATAATCCGGCTTTTCGAGATTGAGGAAGTTGACTTCGATCCTGACTCCTGTGTCTTGACCCCAGATTATATGTGTCGCGTTGTAGTGATTAGCTAGTTCTTGGACCTTCTGTCTTTCCTCTGAGCGGAATGCAAATGGTTCGATTTCCACGCGAACTAAGGGCAATCTGAGATCGTCGATCTGATTTATTAGTGCACGCTGTATTTCGTCCTGAATTGCGGCATCGACAACACCTTCCGTACGGAAGAAAGTCGGGATATGAAGAGCGTCTCGCCTTCACTCCTTGTCGGAAAGGCAAGTGGTGTTGAGGTTGGATTAAGAGTCGATATCCCCTGGGGTGTGGAGGACGCCGTTGGTGTTGAAGTAGGTTGTGGCGTATGCGTAGGTGTCGGAGTTGGTCCTGACAGCCAGTTACGAATAGGTTCTCTCAAACCAACGTCGGAGAGTAGGAAACCACCCACGGAAATAGCTAGCAACAACCACGCAATTTGGTTCTCAAGGTTCGCGCTCGATAAATGACTTCCCTGTCTGTGCCATTCCTAGACTAACTCTCCAGCGAAACGCTCTCTGCGGTATAGTTTGTTGCAGTCGATCAGTGTGGGAAAAGTTCATAGTGATGCATTGTTCTATGTTTGCCGCATTGGACCCATAAGCTGTTCGGCCTGTTCGATTATGGCTTTTACTTTAGCATTCAGCGGAAATGGTATAGGAAAGGCAGGCAACTTCACGTTAGGTTAATAGACGCCAAGTTAGTAGTTTGTTTTGGGAGCCGCCAAAAAACTTGCGACCATATTCGGAAATAGCTGAGATCATCAACGTCTTGTCTTTGGCAGCCATCTTCACTTAGATTCTGCCTCCTCCCATCTCGTCCGGCCAGGATACGCGCCAGTAGCTCGGTCACCGATTCATCGGCCGAACAGGGCCATCTAGTTGCGATCCCGGATTTCCCAACCGGCAGCAGTTAGCAATTCATCTATTTTGACGCGAGCGAGTTCTTCCGGTGTCATGATTCCTGGCGACTTTGTCCGACAAGTATAATCGAATCCTCCGAACCTCCTAATTAAACCCAAACCTCTCCCCGCCCATGCTATAATCCCTTGCCATGACCAGCCCCAGTGAGTGGCCGGAGGGAACGGTCACCTTTCTCTTCACCGACATCGAAGGCAGCACCCAGCTCTGGGAGCAATACCCGCAGCACATGCGGGAGGCGCTGGCCCACCACGATGCGCTCCTGCAGCAGGTGATCCACGAGAACAACGGCCGTCTGGTCAAGACAACCGGCGACGGCGCACTCGCGGTCTTTACCACAGCCCATGATGCGCTGGCTGCCGGGCTAGCGATTCAACATGCATTCCAGGATAAACCGGTGGTGGCGGATCGCCCGGCGTTGCACGTGCGAATCGGCATCCACACCGGGGAAGCACAACTGCGCGGTGGAGACTACTTCGGATCGGCCGTCAACCGTGCTGCGCGCATCATGGCCCTTGCCAATGGTGATCAGGTGCTGCTGTCCGGCGTGACGACCGTTCTGGTGACCGACGTCCTGCCGCCGGGAGTAACCCTGTGCGATCTGGGTGAGCATCAGTTGCGGGGGCTGTCCCGACCGGAGCAGGTATTTCAGCTAAACGCGTCCGGCTTGCGACAGGAATTTCCGCCCTTGCGGGCCGCGCCCCATCTGGTTGGCAACCTTACCCAACCCCTGACCAGTTTCGTAGGACGCGAACGAGAGCTGGAGTCTGTAGAGAAGTTGTTGGGCGAGTCCCGGCTAGTGACGCTGACCGGGCCGGGGGGGACGGGCAAAACACGGCTTTCGCTGGAAATCGGCCGCATTGTACAGGATCAGTACAAGCATGGCGTGTGGTTTGTGGAACTGGCCCCCATAGGCGACCCCGATCTGGTGCCGGCCGCCGTAGGTGAGTTGTGGGGGTTGCACGATGGGCTGATGGGTCCGGTTGAGCAGCAGGTGATGAACTATGTACGCAGCAAAGAGTTGCTCCTGATTCTGGACAACTGCGAACATCTGGTGAGTGCCTGTGCGCAACTGGCGACTGATTTGCTGCCTGTTGCCCCGGAGTTAACCATTCTCGCCAGCAGCCGGGAGGGGCTGGGGGTGGCCGGTGAAACGACTTATCATTTGCCCACGCTCAGCGTACCGGAACGGTCCGTGACGGATGTGGACGCGCTGGGTCGCTACGAGGCGGTTCGATTGTTTGTCCAGCGTGCGCAGGCGGCGCGGTCGGGATTCCAATTGACCGACCACAATGCAACGGCCGTCGGCCAGATTGTGCGTCGTCTGGACGGCATCCCCCTGGCGATTGAACTGGCTGCGGCGAGAGTGAAGCTTATGCCTCCGGAGCAGTTAGCGTCGCGGCTGGACGACCGCTTCCGGTTACTGACCGGCGGCAGCCGCACAGCCTTGCCCCGGCAGCAAACACTCCGGGCGCTGATTGACTGGAGCTACGATTTGCTGGATGAGCAGGAGAAATGGTTCCTCCGGCAGTTGGGCGTCTTTGTGGGTGGCTGGACCCTGGAAGCGGCTGAAGCCATCGCCCAAACCACTGAAACCCCTGTCTCTTGATCCCTTCGACCTGCTGGCTAATCTTGTCAACAAGTCCCTTGTTAATATGGAAGACGACGAAGGGGAGGCGCGCTTTACATTTCTGGAAACGATTCGCCAGTATGCCGGAGATAAGCTGTTTGAAGCGGGCGAAGCACCGGCTGCCCGTGATCGCCATCTTGCCTATTACGGCGATCAGGTGACTTCGTTTGGCCCAATGACCTCACGTCTGGATGAAATTCCGACACTGGCCGGTATGGGAAACCCGCTGCTGTATGAGTGGTCCCGGAAGATGCGTCCGGACCTGGAAAACCTGCGGGCTGCGCTGGATTGGGCGTTGGTCACGGACCCGGAGTTGGCGCTGTCCATGGCTCTGGATATGTCCTCGTTAAGCGCTTACTGGGGTCTATCTGATTATCCTATCGAGTGGTTGCAAGCGGCGATTGCCGGAGTTCAGTCGCTGCCGGAAACAACGGCCGAAGTCACACGCCGGCGAAATCAGTTACTTCTGGCAGCCATGACGATGGAGGGCAATATGTGGATTGGTATGAATCCTCCACAAGCCTATGAAACCATCCAAAAAGTGTTGAATCTGGCGCGTGAGCTTGGCCCTGAGTATGAATCAGCTACAGCGATGGCACTGACTATGGGCTCGTCAGCGGCAATGATGACCGGCGACCTCGATTTTGCTTACGATCTGGCTCAGGAAGCAATCCACCTCTATACCAAACTTGGGCATCGGGCTGCCGGCGTTTCGTCATTAGGTATTGTGGCAGCGAAGTATTTGATGGACGGAGATGTTGAGACTGCCAATGCCTTGTTTGATGAGTCTCTGACTCTACGTGAGCAACTCGACAATGCCTTTATTGATGGACTGGCCGGTATAGGATTGTTCAATCTGGCACTTGAGCTGGGTAAGGTGGACGCGGCACGCGCCATCCTGGAGCGCAGTGAACAGGCGTTTGCCCGATTCCACAATGACCGATTCAGAATTATTGCCAAGAGCGATCTCGGCCATCTGGAACGCCGCCAGGGTAATGATGACAAGGCGGAAGCGATTTACTGTCAGACGATTCGGGTTTTTCGTGAGGCAGGACATCGAGGGGCTGTGGCTAACCAGCTAGAAGTATTGGCCTTCATTGCCATTCACCGCAAGGAATATAGACGCGCGGCCACGTTGTTGGGCGCGGCCGAAGTACTACGGGATGTCAGTGCCAGCAAGATGATGCCTGAAGAGCGTGAGGAATATGAGCGCGAGTTATCGGCCCTTCGTGCGGCCGTTTCTGTGGATGATTTGCAGGTGGCCTGGGAAAACGGCCGGGGGTTGGATATGGATTCGGCCGTTGAGTATGCTCTAGATACTGCCTGACCATATGGCGATACTTGGTTAATGGATCATCCTCCAACATGCGATCCAAAGTATAGTATACTAGGGATTAGGTGATACATAGTGGGGAGCCTGGTGCGGGGGATGCCGTCGCCGGGCTAATCCTGAGGAGAGTTGCCATGTTTCGCCGTGCCCTGATCCCGCTGGTGTTTGCGGTGCTGGTGTTGGTTGCTTGCCAAAATGCAGCCGAAACCCCACAGCCAACCCCCGACCTTTCCACGCCAACAGTTGCCACTGTAGCGATGGCGACCACCACACCGACGGCCGTTCCTACACAGACACCAACAGCCACCCCGCCTTCGGAATGGGTCTACCGCACCAACGGAGAGGTCTTCTCGTCCCCGGTCCTGAGTGACGACGGAACGACCATTTACTTCGGTGGAATTGACTACCTGGTTTATGCGCTGGACAAGGCAACCGGCGCAGAGCGCTGGACGTTTGAGACCGGCGATCAGGTGATTTCGTCCCCTGCGCTGGCGGATGGAACCCTCTATATCGGCGGCACGGACGGCATGCTCTACGCTCTGGACGCTGGGTCCGGCGATCTGCGCTGGCAAACACCGGTTGGCATCGTCGTGTCCTCACCTGCTGTGGACAATGGCACCGTCTACACCGCTGCAATCTCAATAGATATGGAGGCGGGGGAGGCCAACGGAAAGCTGATCGCCGCTGATGCTGCAACGGGGAGCATCCTTTGGGAGTACTCACTAGACGGTCCGATTATCTCATCTCCGGCCGTAGATAACGGCGTTGTCTATGTAGGTGGCCCTGAGGAGACAGTGGCACTGGATGCCGCAACAGGTGAATTGGTCTGGCAATCACCGACCGGGCCGACGGAGTCCTCCCCGACGGTAGCCAACGGTCTTGTCTACATTGGGATAGACGATGGTTATGTGGTCGCTTTAGATGTCGCCACCGGCGTAGAGCGGTGGCGATTCGAGTCGGAGCTGGGCTTTGTATCTACCCCACGATCGGCCGCCGGCCTTGTCTATATCGGCGGCCTGGACGGCAACATCTACGCGCTGGATGCCGCCACGGGTGAGGAGGTCTGGCGATTGGCGACGCTGGAGCCGATCGTCTCGTCACCATTAATAGACGATGGTCGCGTGTACATTGGCAGTTTGAACGGCCGTCTTTACGCGCTGGATGCCGCCACCGGCACGCTGGAGTGGTTTTACCAGACGGCTGATGCAATCTGGTCATCCCCGCTGGTTGATGCGGACCGGGTCTACTTCGGAGGCTTCGATCACAATTTCTATGCAGTCAATCGTGACCAGCCTCAACTGGCGGCTGCGGCCATTCCCCGACCAACGCCACTGGCCCTGCAACCGACTCCTCTCCCGCCGCCGGGACCCCGGAAAACGGCCGATGACGGAGATTTGCCGTGGTGGAATGATCGCACCTTCTATGAGGTCTTTGTCCGCAGCTTTCAGGATAGCGACGGGGATGGTATCGGCGATTTGCAGGGGCTGATTGACCGGCTGGACTACCTGAACGACGGCGATCCGGCGACCACCGACGATCTTGGCGTGACGGGAATCTGGCTCATGCCGATAGCCCAGTCGCCCAGCTATCACGGCTACGATGTGACCGATTACTTCACCATTGAGGAAGACTACGGCACAAACGAGGATTTTCAGCGCCTGCTGGAGGAAGCCCACAAACGCGGGATTGCCGTCATCGTGGATCTGGTGATGAATCATACATCGTCGGAACATCCGTGGTTCCTGGATGCGCGGCGTCCGGGCAGTCCGCATGAATCATGGTACATCTGGGATACGATGCCCGACTTCTGGTTCAATCCATGGGGCGGCGTGGCCTGGCACCAGATTGGGTTACGGTATTACTTCGGGATGTTCTGGGAAGGGATGCCTGACCTCAACTATCGCAACGGCGAAGTCACCGATGAGATGTACGACATCATTCACTTCTGGCTGGACGATATGGCTGTGGACGGTTTCCGGTTGGATGCTATCCGTCACCTCATTGAGGACGGCGAAGTGCAGGCCAACACACCGGAGACCCATGCCTGGCTTCAGGGCTTCTACAATTATGTTCATGACCTGAACCCTGATGCCCTGACGGTTGGGGAAGTGTGGGATGAAACGGCCGCCGTCGTGCCCTATGTTGGTGATGAGGTGGATATCGCCTTCGAGTTCCAACTGGCGGAGGCCATCATTGACAGCCTGCTGATTCGCAACAATACGGCCGTTTATACGGCCTGGGAAGGTATTCTGGGCCAATATCCAGCCGGCCAGTATGCGCCGTTCCTGACCAACCATGACCAGGACCGGATAATAAACCAGTTACGCGGCGATGAGGCGGCGGCCAAGGTGGCGGCCGGTCTTGTGCTGACCAGCCCCGGTGTGCCCTTCATCTACTATGGAGAGGAAATCGGTATGTCCGGGGTGAAGCCGGATGAACAAATCCGCACGCCGATGCAGTGGGGGATCAACGAGGCCGGTGGTCCGGCGTTCACCAGTGGCGAACCGTGGGAGCCGTTGCAGGCTAACTGGGCAACACGCACCGTTGAAAGCCAGGTTGCCGATCCGGCGTCTCTCCTTAGCACCTACCGGACGCTCATCCATCTGCGCAAT
>JAWKOY010000039.1:0-46907 GCA_041390945.1 Chloroflexota bacterium | reverse complement strand
ATTCCAATTCCCGCAGGGCCTCCGCGATAGCCACCTTTGCCGAGCAGGTTGGGTCCCGCTTCACCCCATCTATCGACAGACGATCATATGCCGAAGTCATTTCCGTACTGAGTGAATCAAGTTGGTGAGTCCCAATTATTTCGGCCGCACGAGCAACAACCAGATTCGAGCGATCCCGAAGCGCCATTTCCAGCATATGGATCGCGGTTGCATCCATCGGGCTATCTTCTAGTGCCTTCAGGTCGGCCAGCTTTTTTTGAAGAACAGCATTGGATTTAGAAACCATATCCAGATTTGTATCCGATGAAGTGGCGCTGGGCAATCACAACCTCCGTCAACCCTAAAAGATTAGGTAGCAATCAAAGAATATCGGCGGGTCGCTGGCTGAGGACCTTTCGTGTGGTATGATTCCTCCTTGCGGCCGGAGGCCGCGCTTTGTTACCTAAATGTGGTTGATTTCAAAAACGTCATGAACACCAGGAACATCCTCATACTGACGTCTGACGCGGGCTTTGGGCATCGGAGTGCGGCCAACGCTGTTGCCAAAGCGTTCGAGATCCAGTACGGGGAACAAGCTCATGTCACCATCGCCAACCCGGTTGATGACCCCAAAGCGCCGGTATTCCTGCGCAGCGCCGAAAGCGACTATGACAAATTAGCCCGCGAATGGCCGCAATTCTACAAGCTGGGTTACAAACTATCAGACATGGCGATGACCACCAGTGCCACAGAGATGGCCTACGTCATCCTGATTTACGACATCATTGCCCGCCTGATTCGGGAAACCAACCCGGACGTGATCGTCATTACCTTTCCCACCTACCAGTACCCGGTACAGGCCTACCGGCGCATCACCGGCCATTACATCCCGATTGCTACAGTTGTAACCGACCTCGTTTCCTTGCAACGCATGTGGTTTAGCGAAGGGGTGGACCTGTACATCATGCCCAGCGAGGTGGCCGTCAATCTGGCCGTCGAACGGGGCATCGATCCATCCGTCATCCACATGACCGGGTTGCCTGTTAATCCGGCGCTGGCTGATATTCCGGCCTCCAAAGCCGAAGCTCGCGAACCACTCGGTTGGGACCCGAATTTGTTCACCGTACTGGCCGTTGGGAGCAAGCGTGTAGAAGGGCTGGACACCTTCACCAACGTCCTGAATCATTCCGGATTTCCGCTGCAAATTGTAGCCGTTGCCGGTGGCAATGATGAACTATATCAAAGATTTGACGCGACAGAATGGCACACGACCGCCCACATTTATAACTTCGTGAACAATATGCCCGACATGCTTCATGCGGCCGATTGCGTATTGTCCAAAGCCGGTGGGCTGATTATCACCGAGTCTCTGGCCTGTGGGTTGCCCATGTTTATCATGCAGATCATCCCCGGTCAGGAAACCGGTAACGCCGAGTTCATGAAGTCCCAGGGAGCTGGTGATGTCACCCTCACCCCGTTGGCGCTTCTGGAAGCCATGGCCCACTGGATGGTTGAGGATCGCGCGTTATTCCGGGAGCGCGCTGCAAATGCAAAACTGCTCGGCCGGCCCAATGCAGCGGTTGATGCGGCCGATTTAATCTGGTCCCTGGCCGCCGAAGGCGTAACCAGACGGCCATCCCGTTTCCCCCTTTCCGTAGAGCAGCTCAAAGAGCTATTGCGTCAGTTCGGTAGCACTGCTACGGCCTGACAATCGTTTGGCATCCATGATTCATCAAGACTTTCCTGACGATTTTTTGTTTGGCACCGCCACATCCGCTTATCAGATTGAAGGCGGATGGAATGCCGACGGTAAAGGTCCATCCATCTGGGATGCCTTTACCCAGGAGCGCGGCAAGATCAATGGTAACCATAATGGCGACACCGCCTGCAATACGTACCATGATTTTGATACCGACATTCGCATCATGCAGCAGCTTGGCATGCAGTCCTACCGATTCTCAATCTCCTGGCCTCGTGTGCTGCCGGAAGGTCGGGGAGCAATCAATGAAGCTGGACTGGACTACTACGATCGGCTGGTTGACCGTCTACTCGAAGCGGGCATAACCCCTTTCGCCACACTCTTTCATTGGGATTTGCCGTTGGCACTGGAGCATGACTTCGGCGGGTTTGCCAACCGTAATTGTGCCTTCCTGTTTGCGGATTATGCCGGGCTGATGGCTGGGCGTCTGGGGGATCGGGTCAAGCACTGGATTACGCTCAATGAGCCCTGGGTCCACGCCACATTGGGCCACTTGCGCGGGCTACACGCCCCTGGGCATTTGAACCCATGGGCCTACCTTCGCGCAATTCATCACCAACTATTGGGTCATGGGCTGGCAACGCAACGCATCAAAGCCGAACAGCCTGATGCTTCGGTTGGGTTAAGTCTCAATCTGGCTCCAGTCTACCCGGCAACCGACAGCGATCGCGATAAAGCGGCAGCCAAGCTGACTGATCAGTTCATTAACGGCATCTATCTGAACAGTATCTTCAAGGGGTTCTACCCGCAGCTAATCTGGAACAAGATGCGGTTATTCCACCCACCGATTAAACCGGGGGACATGGAGATCATCTCTTACCCCATAGACTTCCTGGGTATCAACTATTACACCCGTGTTGTCGTCAAACATGCCTGGTACATCCCCGTCTACAACGCCCGTCCGGCCAATGTAGCCATGTTCGCCCTTAAGGAACGCTTTGGCGGTAATAGTAGCCCCGGCTACAACCAGATGGGTTGGGAGATATATCCGGCCGGTCTGTTTGAACTACTCTTCCGCATCAAGAAAGAGTACGGCAATCCCCCCATTTACATTACGGAAAACGGCGCGGCGTTCAACGATGTCATCGAAGCAGATGGCCGTATTCACGACAGCAAACGTCAATCCTTTCTGGAAAAACATACTGCGGCACTGCTCGCGGCCATTCGCGCTGGGGTAGACGTGCGTGGCTATTTTGTCTGGTCGTTACTGGACAACTTCGAGTGGGCCTACGGCTACGATAAACGATTCGGTCTGGTTTACGTTGACTTCGACACGCAGGAAAGAATCATCAAGGACAGCGGATACTGGTATCAGAATCTGATCCAGAGTCGAAAAGTGCTACCTCTCAGCGGTCTGTCAGCCCATGCCGCGGATTAAATCCCGTGCCAGACTAGAAGCGAAAGCGAAGGCGGCGTTCCGGGGGACGCACCGGATGTGTCCTTACGAATCGCATTGAACAGCCCAGCCCAATAAGGACCATGAGCGCACCGGGGATTACAAATGCCGTCCACGTCGGGGTTGCGTCCCAGAGCAAGGCCAAAAAACCTATAGCCAGAACCCCGGCATAAAGGAAGTATCGCCCGGCTGCATTGACCATTGTGCCCACTGTCACCATAATGATCACACCTAGTAGAGCCAGGGTCACGGGCAGGGTGATGGGGAGCATATCAGCCAGCCATGGTGGTATTTGCCCTGTGTAGCTCAGACCGGCCAACGTTCCCAATAATGCCAATAGGATAAGGGTCACGAATGCCAGAAGCCAAACGGCCATGCGGATGCTGCCCGGCAGCGAGTGGCGAGTTTCGTAATCGGTGAGCCTCACGGCCGTCATTTGCCGCTTTGCCAACAAAACAAGGGGAATGATGGGTACAACAGCAAGCTCCCAGATTGAATCCCAGGCAAGTAACTCAACAATGCCCGGTATTAACAGGATCGCACCAATTGAAAGATCCCAGATTCCGTCATCGCCACAAGCCATGACGGCACGCTGGACCTCGTCACTACGAGAACCGGTCATGTTCAATCCCTCCGTATCCACACAATGACTCGGCTGGAAAAGACAATACAAAATTGCCGGGTCATTTTTCTGACCGGCGGTCTCGGCAGAGCGGATGGGGCAGCCAGCTTGCTTTTGGGTTGGCTCCCGGCAAGCAATCGGACCTGACGGACTCGCTCTTTTAGTACCTTACAGTATGGAGGGTTTCAACAGGCGCGTCCATCAAGAGACTGTGAAATCGGGCAAATGAGGGGGAGGGATTTATGACAGTGCGGCCCGGAAGGCCTCAATATTGTCCGTGATTGAGCCGGGGCCGCCAAAAACAGCACTACCCGCTACCAGGACCGTTGCTCCCGCTGCCACAATTTCGGCCGCATTGTCCGGCTTGATCCCGCCGTCCACCTGCAAGTCGGCCGTTGACCCTATTTCATCCAGCATGGCCCGCAGCCGTCGAATCTTGGCCGTGCTTTGGGGGATATAATGCTGGCCGCCAAAGCCCGGATTGACAGACATCACCAGCACCAGGTCCACATCAGGCAGTATTTCCTCCAGCGTAACCAGCGGTGTTGCCGGGTTCAGGGTAACGCCGGGCATTGCCCCGACCTCCCGGATCATCTGAACCGTGCGGTGAAGGTGAGGACAGGTTTCAACATGGACAGTCAGGCGATCAGCCCCGGCCTCGACAAAATCACTGAGATACCGCTCCGGTTGTTCGATCATCAGGTGAACATCCAGAATGGCACCATACTGATCCGCCAACGGCCGTAACGCATCCACAATGAGAGGCCCGATTGACATGTTGGGGACAAAGTGCCCATCCATCACATCCACATGGATCCAGTCCACACCGGCTCGCAGCACGGTCTCGACCTGTTCGCCCAACCGCGTGAAATCTGCGGATAGAATAGAAGGAGCTAGAATTGCTTTGGTCATTTGTATATCAATAGGCAACCGCACTGATGCGGGCCAGCTTGTCCAGCCGGTGATGGGCTTCGATAAAGCGGTATGTGCCGGAGCGTGATCGCGTAACCAGTGAATGAGTTGTGGCGCCGTTGGCCCGGTAGCGAACGCCATGGAGAAAGTCACCTTGCGTAATACCTGTTGCCGCGAAGAAATGATCATCCCCGGCAGCCAGATCGTTGTGCGACAGCTTACGGTTGAGATCCATGCCTGCACTTTCAACCCGCTCGCGTTCATAGTCTGATTGCGGCGCAAGGCGACCCTGGATTTCACCACCCAGTCCGTGCATGGCGCAGGCCGTGATAACACCCTCCGGTGTTCCCCCAATACCCAGAACCATGTCCACACCCGTATCGGGCAGCGCTGCCATTAGCGAAGGCGCAACATCCCCATCGGTGATTAACCGGACGCGGGCACCGGCCGAACGGATTTGTTCAATCTTGTCCTGGTTACGTTCTCGGTCCAGAATGACGACAGTCACCTCCGCCGGGCGTAGCCCCTTGGCCGTCGCTACCGCTTTTATGGTCTCGGCAATCGGCGCATCCAAATCCACTTTCCCCACGCTCTCCGGCCCGACAATCAGCTTGTCCATATAGAACGCGGGACCGGGATGCCAGAGCGTGTTTTGAGGCAGAAATTGCCACCACCGACGGGGCGGAAGGCAACCCCTTGGCTAACAGGTTTGTTCCCTCAACAGGGTCAACGGCAACATCCACAACCGGACCATAGCCGTTACCCACGCGTTCCCCATTGTAGAGCATGGGCGCTTCATCCTTCTCGCCCTCACCAATAACAACAGTGCCGTCCATACGCACGGTGCTGAGGATAAGGCGCAGCGCGTTGACGGCCGCCTGGTCACCGGACTCCTTCTGGCCCAGGCCAACCCATCTTGCCGCGGCCAGCGCCGCCGCTTCGGTAGCACGGGCCAGTTCCAACGCCAGATTGCGTTCAGGTTTATCTGCCATGTCGACACTCTCCCGATGATTCAGTGGTTCCTTCAGACAGTATACCCACGCCGTCCCTTGCCGCAACTGGACGGCGCTGTTGTTGCACCCATAAAGAAACAGCCCGGTTCCCCTTGTGAGAAACCAGGCTGCAATTTTAATCAAGCCGAAGCAATTGGGCTTTTAGTCAGCCGCAGCAGCTTCTTCCTTTACGTGACCGTTCCCTTCGGGTACCGGCACTTCAGCGATAAACTCTTCAACAGAGCGACGCGCAACATCATCAGTGTACTGGACCGGCGGGGATTTCATGAAGTAGGAGGCTGGTGCCAGAATCGGGCCACCCAGGTTACGATCCATCGCCAGCTTGGCGCAGCGCACAGCGTCAATGATCACGCCGGCCGAGTTGGGGGAATCCCACACTTCCAGCTTCAGTTCCATATTCAGCGGCACGTCACCAAATGCACGGCCTTCCATGCGGATGTGGCACCACTTGCGGTCTTCCAGCCAGGGCACGTAATCGCTCGGCCCGACATGGATGTCCTTCGGCTCAATGCCATACGGAATCTGGCTTGTAACCGCCTGGGTCTTGGAGATCTTCTTGGACTCCAGGCGCTCGCGTTCCAGCATGTTGTAGAAGTCCATGTTGCCGCCGAAGTTGAGCTGATAAGTCCGGTCAATGTGGACGCCGCGGTCAACAAACAGATTGGTCAGGACGCGGTGGGTAATGGTGGCACCCACCTGGCTCTTCACATCATCACCGATGATGGGCAAATTGGCTGCCTCAAAGCGCTTGCTCCAGTAGGGCGAGCTGGCGATAAATACCGGAATGCCGTTCAAAAGCCGCAACCGGCCTCCAGAGCCTACTCCACGTACCACTGCGTCGCCATTTCCGAGCCGACCGGCAGGAAGTTGACGATCACGTCAGTCTTGGTGTCCCGCAAAATCTGATGATATCGTCCGTCGGGCGGGAGCCTTCTCGACAACCGTCGAGACGTGCATTTGCCCAGGCCGTCATGGGTCATGCCACGCGATACGGGCACGTTAAGTTTGGGGACATCAGCAAACTTGATGGTGTTATTGGGGTAAGCCCAGATAGCTTCACTGAGGTCCTTGCCGACCTTCCCTCCACCACATCAAAAGCGGCCGAAAATTTCAATGTCGCTGACATGATAGCCGCCAACGGTCGCGTGCATCAGACCGGGAATCTCTTATCTTCGGCCGCGTCCATATAATATTGCAGGCCCTGCACCAACGCTGCAGCGCAGTTCCCTACGCCTACAATCGCTACGCGAACAACCATTCCGTTTTGCCATGTTGTTCTCCTTGCTATCAAATAGCGGCCGAACAGACTTCCGCCGCATCAGTACCGTGTAGTATACGTCTTACCGGTCTAATGGTTTTAAGGGTGAGGAGGAAGATAAGTTATTGTCTACTCTGATACCCAACTCCCCATTATACGACCGGGACGGACCAATCGCAATGCGCTCCTATGGGATACCAAGCTTTCTAATTCCTTGAAATTCAGGGTGGAATGAGATTTCTGACTATAATCACTCCTGAACCCACTGGAGGAACGCATGAATATCGGTCTTGTCTTCCCAAACAGAATTTGGGCACGACGCTGTAGCAATCAGGGACTATGCCCAGACGGCCGAAGCACTTAGCTACACCACATCCTCGCCTATGACCACATCTTAGGTGTCAACCCTAACCGTCCCGGCGGATGGAACAGGCCCCTACACCTATCGCGAATCATTTCTGGAACCGTTTGTCTTGTTCAGTTTATGGCCGCCGTAACCACTACACTCCAATTTGCCACAGGAATCCTTATCTTGCCCCAACGCGAAACGGCGCTGGTTGCCAAACAGGCTGCCACGCTGGACGCGGATCTCCAACGGCCGTTTTCGTCAGGCATCGGCACTGGATGGAATGAGATTGAGTACACAGCCCAAAATCAGGATTTCCATACCCGCGGTCGCCGGCAGGAGGAACAGGTTGACGTGCTACGGCGACTTTGGACCGACGAACTGGTCACCTACCACGGTCGCTGGCACACGATCCCGGATGCTGGGTTGAATCCGCTGCCTGCCCAGCGGCCGATTCCGGTTTGGTTTGGTGGTCACGCAGATGCGGTGCTGGAGCGTGTAGCCCGTATGGGGGACGGTTGGCTGCCGGGCTTTCGGACTGCACCAGCCGCAACTGACCATCTGGCACGGCTGGACGTGTATCTGGCACAGAACGGCCGTACCCGCGCCGACATCGGCATCGAAGCGCGCCTTCACTGGAGCGACGGCAGCCCGGATCAACTTGTGGACACACTAAATGACTGGCAGGCGGTTGGAGCAACCCATATCAGCCTGAACACCATGGGCGCAGGGTTCCATACACCAGCCGAGCACATGGAAGCCATCAAACAGTTCACCGACAAGGCACTCACCTAGCGTTATATGCTCAGGCGCTGCCTGTGATACTATTGTTACTATGGCTGAACTTCTGGGAGGTCCCTATTTTTCTGTGGCCGGTGCGGGTGAATCACATGGTCCCGGTATTGTGACCATTGTCTGCGGCTGCCCACCGGGGCAACGTCTCACACGAGAAGAAATCCAGGTACAACTGGACCGGCGGCGACCGGGAAGCACCAAACACGGAACCCCACGACGCGAAGGGGACCGCGTTGTCCTGTTGTCCGGCCTGTATCAGGATGATCACCAGCAGCTCACCGCCGGACCGATTGTTGCCACCGGTACAGCCGAAACCGACAACCGCTCCCAAACGGCAACGTACGAAACCGGCTACGCCACCGGCGAGCCAATCAGCGCATTGGTGCTCTCAACCAGCAACCGATCAGATCACTACACGCAGTTTCAGGGGCCGGAGGGAGAAGTGCGGCCCGGTCATACGGACCTGGTCAAGTACCACCAGTCGCGCGGCTTTGTGGACATTCGCGGCGGCGGCCGTTCCAGCTACCGTTCAACCATTTCCGATGTGATTGGCGGAACGATAGCCCGTCGAGTTCTGGCGGATCACTTCAGCACCGTTTTTGTGTCGGCCGTAACTCAGGTCGGGCCGCTACGTGCCCAGGCAACACTCTCAGACGCTGTGCGGGACCTCGGGCCACATGTTCCTGAGAGCGTGATCGAATCGCTTCTGGCAGCAATTAACGCCAACTGGGAAACGAGCGGCATCCCGGCGCTGGGCGACACGTTCGCAACAGCCGCCGGAGAGCTCATCAAGGAAACGCGTATTGCCGGGGATTCACTGGGAGCAGTTGTGGAAGTGGTTGCCCTAAACGTTCCGGCATTGGCCGGAGACCCTCTCTATAACAGCCTGAAGATGCGTCTGATGGGCAGCCTGGGTGGGTTACACGCAGCTCAGGCGTGCGAGATTGGTGACGGCGTGGCCGTTGCCGGGCGAACGGGCAGCGAGAACAATGATCCCATTCGCACCGCCGGGTACCGGGGTAACAGCCATGGTGGCTTGCTAGGCGGCATCACCACCGGCAATCCACTTGTGGCCCGCGTCAGCTTTAAGCCAACCAGTTCAGTTGTTCGGCCACAGGAATCCGTGCGGAAAAATCTTGAGGAAATTGACTTCACGCTGCGGAAAGGCCGTCATGATCCCTGTGTGGGCATACGGGCCGGCGTGACGCTTGAATCACGGATGGCGATTGAGTTGTTAAACGCCGTGCTTTCCCACGCTACACGACGGATTGACCCCTCCGATCACACATTGTTCTCCGAATAGAGTGACCGTCTAACGCTGCGCTTCCGGCCGCCATTCACAGGCAACGGCCGTTGTCAGTTCAAAGAACCCGTAGCGCGCCACGATCGGCCGACTCATTGACCCGGCATCCAACGTCACAAACCGCTTGCCGCGGGCAATAGCTTCTTGCACACGCGTCGCCAGCAAGGCTGTATACAGCCCTCGGCCGCGCATGGACTCCAGCGTGGACCCACCCCAGAGCGACGCAAAGTGTCCCTCATGAAAGTGGGTCCAACCCACACTGACCGGCCTGTCTTCCACATAGGCAACGTACATGCTCAGGTAACCGGGCTCGGTCATCTCCCGGCCCATACGTTCATAAACCCAGTCGAAATTTCTCATCCAGACGGGTTCCAGCACGGCAACCACATCCGCTAGCTGGACAGGTTCCGTCAGTCGCCGGATATCGGCAGTTACAGGTTGCAATAAATGTTGCGGCGCATCGTGAACATCCAGGACCATGATGCTGTCCGGTTCCTCAATCTGAAGCCCGTACTCTTCCAGCCGCTCAGTGAGGTTTTGAGGAATATATCATGACCAAAGACCTTCCACTCAAACGGCAGTTCTCGCTGCTGAAGCAGGTCACCTGCTCGGCAATCACCCCATCAGCGTTACTTTCGTCCAGGTCTGAGTAGAGGACAAAGTTCATGCCTGATTTCGGTCGCGTGAAGCGAACAATGTAGGGCAACACTTCCCGCGTCACACCGGGGATAAAGATGTCTACGCTGTTCACGGTCAAACAGTGCCAGAAGTTCTTGACGTTCCATATGTCAAATAGTCTTAATTGCCAATGGCATAATCCGGCAGTCCGGGCCAATCCGCTCGCAATAGGCCCATGTAAACCAGATCATCGTAGTCACCGCTGCTCCATACATGTTGGCGCAAACGGCCCTCTTCCACAAGCCCCACCGCGCGGTAGGCGCGTATCGCCCTTTCATTACGGGCATGCACATTGAGGTAAACCCGTCGCAGATTGAGCATTATGAAACCATAGTTAACCAGCAAGGCCAGGGACTCCCGGCCGTAACCGCGACTCCAATACGCCTTGTCGCCAATTACGATGCCCAGTTCGGCCGTTGATGCAATTTCATCACGGCGATAAAGGCCGCAGAACCCAATCAGATGCCCATCCGCAGCAATAGCAAAGTTGCTACCCTCTCGACTGCCCTCACCGGCATTACGGTCAAACTCCGCGTACGCTCGTGCCAGAGATTGCGGATAAGGTGGATCCCCACCACCAGCCAACTCAACTTCCATATCGTTGTTGATCGCGTTGACCTGGGGGATGTCCTCTCGTTCAATAGCTCGCAACGTGACTCGTGGTCCGTAGATCATAGGTTATGCCTCACTGTTTCTTACACATAGTTCACGGGGTAAAGTGCAGGGCATCATATGGCTTGTTAAATCCATCATCACGCGAGTTCCAGACCACTTGTGCCTGAGCGTCTGAGGTGCAGTCTGAGAGGAAAAGGACGTGCGCAGTGCCTTTTACCCTGGCTATATTGAATCCATTGCCCAACCGCACAAAGAACGTCCCGGTAACTGCATCTACCGAAAGCCCGATTACATTTTCGCTCGCCAGCCCCGGCACCTGCGATCCGTCACAAACCACTTCCCAGGCATTATTGCTATCTCGATACGTGATGAGATCCTCGTCGCGCACAACCAGCGTTGCCCCGCTCCATCCGGTACGCGTCCGGTTCCCTTGAGGCTCACAAGCAAGCGGCCGTTCCCGTCAATCGCAATAGCGTCAATGCGTTCACCACCCGTGGAAAGCCCGGCTTCTGATCCATCCAGGTACCACTCAACTGGGCCGAATGCGTAGCTACCATTTGCACCAACGGGCAACCGCAGGACATCAAACGGGGTCACTTTCCCCAGACCGTCTATATTCCGATTCCGGCCGAGAACCACAAGGAGAGAGTCATCCGGCAAAAACGTAAACGCCTCAACATCATCATTTATCCGAAAAGGGCTGTCTGTGGCAGACAGCACGTGACGCCATCCGGTTTGATAGTCGTAGCGCGAGGATGTCACCGGCTCTGAAGCGCATCCCATCCACCTTGCCGTTGGCAACGGGGCTAATAAATACCCGGTATGTTTCCGGCTCAAAGACTGCATTGACAACCATGTCTTTCGAGATCGCCAGTGAGAGTGGATTTTCACTGCCGCTCAGATCACCCTGCCATCCGGCAAACTTGTAGCCCTCTTCGGGAACAGCCAGAAACTCTACCTCTTCACCCGGTTGGTAGTATGGCTTGTCCGGGCTCACCTGAATCGATCCGTGTTCAGAATCGCCAACTGTAACAGTTAGTCCATCCTGCTCCAGCGGGAGGATCGTCACATTACCAAAGGTAACTTCAGATTGATGCGCCACCAGTACAACCGAACCGGAAAGAGGCTCGCCCTCCCGGCCAACGGACTGCATGGTCCATTGCGCCGGCTCAGGTTGATCCGCTTCCCAGAACTTGAAGCTGTAAGTAGCCGGGGCAGACGGGCCGTCAACTGACTCGACCCTGAGTTTGAAGAACGTTGGGATACCTAGCCGCACCTTTTGGACAGACTCAGTATCCAGAATTCGGCCGTCTTCGCCGCGCAATTCAAACGCGGCGCTGCCGGTGGGGCTCCAATGATACCAACCCAGTGCACCCAGATGTCGCCACCCCAGACGCGGTTGCTCATCTTCAAGACTATAGTGACCCTGCCAGCGAACAATCAACCCCACCCCGCCACCATTGCTGGGGCCGGTCCATCCGTCTGAGTTAAGCGTGTGCACGGTAAACGGCACCGTCACTTCGTAGTCAGTCCAGCTTAAGTCACCAATAGCTACCAGCCGATCAAAGCCGGGAAAGACGTTCTCCAGAGCGCCGTTCTGCAATTGCCACAACCCATCAACCACCTGGCCCGCCTCCTGTACAGAAGCGACAGTTGACCAGTCGGCCGTATAGGGCAACGGCCAGATGTTCCCTGCTTCATAGCGCACAATGACGGTCTTCTGAACCTGCGTCTGTCCGTCGTCGGCCGTAATCGTCACGCTGTTCTCGCCGGGAGTGGGAGTCAGCGTCTGATAGTCTAGTTCGATGTTGAAATCGCCTTCGCCAAACAAACGCATCCGATCGGGACCGACAGACAATGGCTCCTCCGGGCCTCCGTTGAGGGAATACGTCAGCTCGATCTCCGGCAGCGGCCCGCTCACTGAGCCCAGGATGTTGATCCAGTTCTGGGGCGTACCCAACTGACCAAACGTCTGATCCTCGCCATACCAGACGTCAATCGCCAGAACATCATCGGCACTCGTCGGTGTTTCCGGCAGACCGGGTTGACTGGGTTGTAAGGGATACCCATACGGAGCGCCCCCTTCCAGCGGCGGCATCTCCGCCCCTTCCGGGGGAATGGGTTCTACCGGCTGTGCAGCAAAGGCAGCGGTAACGGAACCGGCGGCGATAAGAAGCAGGAAGCAGATAATGGCGGCTGAAATAAGTCGAATCTGTTTCATGTATTTGTCCTTGTTGTTTGTCTGGTTGGGTAAAAGCCTACTCCTGTCAGGCTCAACTATCCCAGGACCATGTATTCAGGCGCTGCGCCGTGCGATACGAAGTCAGGTCGAGCTGCAGCGGGGTAATCGCAACATATCCTTCAGCAAGCGCTCCGAAGTCAGTGCCGTCATCCGGCACCCCGGTGGGGAAATCCCCGGCGATCCAGTAATACGGCCGACCACGGGGATCGATGCGTTCGTCCAGAGCATCCCGGTAGACTCTTAGTCCCTGCCGGGTTACCCGGTAACCCTTAATCGCATCCCTGGGTCCGGTAGGAATATTGACATTAAGCAGCAGGTCAGGCGCAAGGCCGTTCTCAATGGCTGTATTGACAACCTGCCGGGCGACCTGTGCCGCTGGTTCATAATCCCAATCCACAGTGTTCTCGTCGGCGGCCAGCGAAAAGGCAATGCCGGGAATACCGGATATTACAGCTTCCATAGCGGCCGTCACTGTCCCGGAGTAGGTAACATCATGGCCCAGGTTCCCGTAGGGATTAATGCCGGACACCACAAGATCTATCTTCTCCGGCACCCGACCGAGAACGGAAATCGCTACGCAATCGGAAGGTGCACCATCACAGCTCAGCGCTGGCGTACCGTCAGCCAGGACCGCCTCCCGCACCCGCAACGGCCTGTGCAACGTCTTGACATGACCCGATCCCGACCAATTACGGTCAGCCAAACTGATTACCTTTCCTATCGATTCCATCGCCCTGGCAAGCGCCAGAATGCCCGGAGCGGTCACTCCATCATCATTCGTAACCAGAATATGCATACGTCGTCCTTAAGGTGATCCCCAACAGGAGATAATACCGACTGTAGCAAGAATGATAATCTGTATGGCGTTATTGGTCGAACGTGTTGGGTTGTTTGTGGATCGGCTTCCGGCTCACCACCCGGCCAAATATGCCTAGGCACCGCGTTGGAAATCGGCACGAAGATGCCCCGCCGCGTCGCAACTGGTCAGTCAGCTCCAGCATGACAAAACCATGGACGTAGGCCAGCGCCCCGGAGCGCGGCCAGAGAACGCTCAGGTCCGGCAATTTCAGCCATCCCGGCCTGGAGTGGCAGAACCATCTGCACCAACAGATCCTCATCCGGGCGCAGTTCATCCACCATATAGGCAAACGACATGAGATAGAGTCGGGGATGATCATGGGCAAACTGCCGGTAAGCCATCATGACGGACAGCATCCGGTCTATCGCCGGCACATCACGGTCTCCGGCTGCTCCGATGGCAGCCATCAACCGGTTCAGGAAGCGTAAATTCAATTGTCGAAGCAGGTCCAGACGACCGTCCACATACCGGTACAACGATGGCGCTTTGACGCCTAGCGCCGCTGCCACTGCATTAAGCGTAACCTGCTCTACCCCCTGCTCTTCAATGAGGTGTTCGGTCACATCAAGTAGTTGCTCGTGCGTAAGTTGTGATGGATACGGCATTGAGCATCCTAGATGGCATCAAGATGGGTATGCTTGAAAGCATCGGGGTACTTCAGACCAAACCCCAGCACGCGGTCAAGCCCGATATGGGCCAGCCAGATCAGTGCCAGTTGCAAGGCCAGCCCGGAACCAAGTTGCCATCCGACAAACCCCAACAGCAGTGGGCCAATGATTGTGTGGACTGCGTTGTAGCAGACGCTGCCGATGCGCGGCCCGGCCAGGTAACCCAATGCGGAAAGGTCTGGTGCGAACAACAGGAGAAAGACCCACCACTGATAACCGGACAGGAAGTAAACGGCCGTTGCCGTCGCCAATACCATCACCTCCAGTCGCAATAGTACAGCCAGCATACTCCAGTGGGTGATGTAACGCTTGCCAAATTTTCGCCTGCCATATTTCTGCACCTCAAAGACTATACTTAACCTTCATAGCTAATTATATTAGTTTTCAAGGTCAAGGCAAGCCACCCTCATATATAACGCCTCTTATCGGATTAACTAAATCAAGGGAAGTGGTGGGGCCATCCCCAGCGTTTGCAGCACCGTATAAATCGTCACTACAGCACCTGATAGGACAATGACAAGCGCGGCAACCCCCACCGTGCCTAACAGCATAGATCAGGGGTAATACGGCCGTTTGCCAGCCCTTTGGTCCTGTGTGCTTCGGCCACGCCTAGCCACACACCGATAACCGTCAAAACAGTAACAACCAGGACGACCAGGTAGGCCAGCGGCTGGTAGAGCGCGAATATCAAGAATATCACCGGGCTTTGGGCAAATCCGGCTGCCCGGAAAGTTCGGGCGTAGGAGCCTTTTCGGGTAAGCAGATACCCGGCCCCAAACATGACCAGCGAGATCAAAGGCTGGCTATGCGAATCAGAACCATCACCCAATCTGTCACCCTGACAGCATCCATGAACAACGCCAGTAGTGTCATGCCGACAGTGCCGACGAGGATAGCCGGTCCGGTCATCAACGGGTCATCCACCACATCCTTAAACGCCTTACGATCGGGAATCGCGCACCGGAAGATATGGGTGATCCACGTGCGTACCATCGCCAGCCCCGCAACCAGGTTACCGGGTGCCAATCCATCTGACTCCGGTTCTTCAACAACCGGTTGTGGCGGTGGAACCGGTGAACCGCGATGGGTATTTAGAATGTGAAAAACATCAGTGGCGTTGCGTGTTTCGGCGACTTCCATCTCTGGCGGATGGAAGATAAAGGCATCTGTTTGCTCGCCACCTAGTCCACCGTGATTACCGATCAATTCCTCCAGCGCAGCAACTGTGCCATCGGGGTAGACCGTGCTGATAACCATGAGGTCACCCGCATGGGAAAATCCATCACCCGTCTGATTTGCCAGGCGCGCGTCTCCAGAGTTGACGCCCCGTATCCCTCCTCCGGTGCATAAGGCAACAAAGGATCAACGCCGTCCACTTCTCCGGTATGGAGGTTTCGCCACCCCCTTTCCCAATACCACCGGCGTACCATCATCCAGATAGCCGCACACTAACCCGATACCTTCATGCTGAACCAGGGCATCCACGACGCGGGGGTACGCTGCGTTTAATTCGGTGAGGGTAATTTTACGGGGGAACAAATCAAAATAAACCTGGGCCAGGTTGCCGCTACCGTAGGCGGTCACATTGGCCGGTCGAAGAAGCAGCGATCCGGGCCTTTTCTTCGGCCGTCGCCTGTTCAGCCAACCGGCTGCTCTGTTTGGCGATTTGCCGTGCTGTCCGGCCACCCTTGCCGGCGTGCTGGGCTTGAGAAATCTCAATACTGGCCGCATTCAAAGCCGAGTTACCGGTATCACCACCGATAGCGGCCGTTACGGTCGTGCCCTCCGGCAATTGCTGCTCAATGAACTCCTTGATGGAGACGCCATAGCGTTGCAAGAACGTCGGCCCAAACGATTGACCGTGGTCAGACAGGATAATTAAATCGTAGTATCCGGGCGCTTTCTCCTTAATTGTCTGGCGCACCCGATGAATGATCTTGTCATACCGGCCCAGGTCTCTAAAAGCGTCCTCAGTCCATGGACCGGAATGGTGGGCCACCTCGTCATAACCGGGCCAGGTTACGTAAATAGACGGCGATCCACGGAGAATATCCATGATCGCAAAACTTGCCCCCAGATCGCGTAACACAACCGAGGTTCCTGCTCGCACAAACGGATAGAAGTGGGCCAAGCGATCCAAGCGTGGATATACATCCTTTCGCCGCTGCTGCCACCCTTCCCACATTTCAACAACTACCATTCCCAGATACCGGGCACTCGTACTTAGGAGAAAAGAAGGGTCGAGCATGAGCATGTAAACATCATCCGCCCGCAGCCTGGCCTCCTCCCTATCGGCCGATAGTAGATCGGCGGCCGTCATGATCGATTTATACGCATCCCCATTTAACATATTGGAGACACTCGATCCTCCCCGCATAAGCCCCAGGCCATTGGCGTAACGCTCATTCAAATCACCGGCATCGCTGCTGGAAACAATGAGCTTCTGCTCCGTTTTGTCATACCAGCGGAACGCAGGAATATCGCTGTTGTCGCCAAACATGATACCGGCCTGACACGCCGATGTCTGGGAGGGGATACCACAATCGAACTTGGTCAGAACATACCCATCTTCATCAATCATGGCCTGTAATGTGGGCATGCGCCCTTCTTCCAGCGCGTGCTTGATGTGATGGTAACTCAGCCCGTCTATCTCCAGCATGACCAGCTTGCGCCCCGGTTCATCGGCCGTGGGGAATGGTGTTTCGGCCGCTTTCTCCTCAGTCTGCAACCGGAAGTACGAATCCTCGTCACCAAGATTTAGCAGACTCGCCAGCGGGACATTGACCATGGCGATCACAATGGAGGCGACCAGCGTCATGAGAAAGCCGGGTAAGTTAAATCCGGGCAACAGCCAGGAGGCAACATACAAGGCGAACACATTGAGCAACAGCCCAACAAGAAAGAGAAGGAAGAAACCAAGGGGGCGCGAGATATAGAGCACGGCCGGTCGGAGGACCAGATTGATCATGCCAATGAGGATGGCTGCGGAAACTGCCTGAAGCCACGCCGGCCCAAGCACTGATTCCTGGAAGTCCATCCCCGGAATAATCCAGGCCGCTATCAGCAAAGCCACAGAAGTAACTATTATCGAGATAGTAAGACGCACCGCCCAAATGGCGAAGTGTTCAACAGTGTTTGTCATATTGTCGTTTTACCAGTCAAGGCACAGTCATTCAAAACAATGTATAAATCACGTGCTGATGAAGGAAGCATCGCCTGATTGTTCCCCACCCGGTGCCTTCCCTTTAAATTGGCTCATATACAGCGTGTAGTAGAAACCATGCTCGGCCATCAACTCGTCGTGGGTACCCTGCTCCACAATTTCACCACCGTTCACCACCAGAATCTTGGCTGAATCCCGAATCGTGCTCAGGCGATGAGCGATGACAAAGCTGGTTTTATCTTCCATCAAACGGTTCAGGCCTTCCTGAATAAGCTTCTCCGTACGTGTATCCACATTACTGGTAGCCTCATCCAATATCATCAGCTTCGGATTGGCTACCATAGCCCTGGCGATCGTGATCATCTGGCGTTGTCCCTGGCTCAGGTTGGAGCCACGTTCAGCCATGACGGTATCATACCCCTGAGGCAAATTCTCTATGAACTCATGGGCATTGGCCTGCTTGGCCGCAGCAATGCACTCCTCATCTGTTGCCCCCTCCCGCGCGTATTTCAGATTATTCATGACAGTATCGGAGAACAGGAACGCTTCCTGAAGCACCACACCAATCTGTTTACGCAAGCTCTCCTGCGTCAACTCGCTAATATCCTGGCCGTCGATCAGAATCCTGCCGCTGTCAATGTCGTAGTAGCGGGTCAGGATATTGATGATTGTTGACTTGCCCGCACCGGTAGGGCCACAGATACCAATCTTCTGGCCGGGTGTAGCTTCGAACGTGTTGTCCTTGAGGATCTTGCGGCCGGGCACGTAGCTGAAATCCACGTGCTCAAAATCCACATGACCACCCTTGAACTCAAAGTCAGCCGCATCAGGGGCGTCCACCACTGTTGGTTCCTCATCCATAATGGCAAAGACCCGACGGCCGCCGCCAACGGCATTGAGTGTCGTAGCCGTCAGATTGGCAATATCGGACAAGGGAGACGCCAGAAGTCCTACATATCCGGTAAAGGCAACAACAATACCAAACTCAAGATTGCCGCCCAGAACCATCAAGGATCCGATAACCAGGACCAAGACCGTCATAAACACGGTGAGAACCTGAGTAACCGGAAATTGCAGTAGCGCCGTAAAGAACGCATGGTTGGCAGTCTCATAGACAAACCCGGAAAGCTCGTCATTTTGCTCCTCGGCCCATGCGTGCCGGCGACTGCTGATGATCACTTTATTCCCGGCAATGGTCTCTTCCTGGAACCCGCTTACATCGCCAATCTGTTCCTGCAACCGTGAAAAGGCCGGGGTAGAGATGCGTTGGATAACGGCCGTAACAAACAGCATAACGGGCACCATCATGAGAGCCACCAGCGTCAATCGCCAATCTACGACAACCATAACCACGATGATCAGCAATATCTGGAAGATGGCCCGGATCATTTGCGAGACAGCACTTTCATAGAACAACGCCACCGTCTCCGTGTCATTGGTAACCCGGCTCATTAGCTGTCCGACCGGTTGGCGATCAAAAAAGCTGAGCGACAGCGTTTGCATGTGGGCAAACAGGTCCTGCTGCAACTTAGCCAGACCGCTGGTAGCCAAACCGGAGAACATTCGCTCGGCAATGATAGACAGGACCAGATAAATAACCGCCGCCCCAACCGCAGCCAATACAGGCGACATCAGAGCATCGCGTGTGGGTCCGGTTGTACTAAGAACATCAATGGCCTGTCCGGTAAAGAACGGAATCGCAATCAGTGCCACCGTACCCGTCAATCGAAGAATCAGGGCAATAATGAACTTCGTCCGGTTCTCCTTGCCTGTCATGTAACCAGTCAGACGACCGATTACCTGCATGGTGTCATCTTTTTGATCGGGTGCAGGCGCAGGCCGGGAACGTTCCTCCAGCTTTTTGCGCAAGCTCGGATAGGTGTCGTCCGTCGTAGCGGTTGTCATGCGCTCACCTCCAAATTGGCGGTTAGCCCTCCGCCAAGCTGGGATTCATAGATCTCCTGGTAAAGCTTGTTTGCGGCCAGCAATTCCTCGTGAGCCCCCTCCGCCACAATTTCACCATTTTCCATCAGCAATATCTTGTCCAGATCAATCACCGCACTAATTCGCTGGGCGATATAGATCGTAGTCACGTTGTTGGTGAACCCCGGAATAGCTCCCTGAACCCGGCTCTCGGTAGCCACATCCAGCGCGCTGGTGCTGTCGTCCAATATAAGCACCCGTGGTTCGGCCGTCAGGGTTCGGGACATTGAGAGACGTTGGCGCTGACCGCCGGAGAAGTTGTAGCCCCGTCGGGCAACCGGCGCGTCCCACTGCTCCGGTAGATTCGTCACAAAACCAAAGGAATCGGCCGCTCTGGCTGCTTCTTCCATCGTTATATCCGGTGCTTCCGGCGCGGCAAATTTCAGGTTGAAACGCACATCACCCTGGAACAGCACCGCCTCCTGCAAGGCAATGCCAACAATCTGTCGTAAATTTTCCTGCGGGATGTCACGGACATCCACCCCGTCAATGGTGACCTTGCCATCTGTCACATCATAGAACCGGGGAATCAGGTTAACCAGGGCTGTCTTGCCGGCACCAGTTGCCCCCAGAATGCCCACACGCTGTCCCGGTTCAATCACCAGATTGATATTTCGAATTACCGGTGGATCAAGCTTGCCATCCGGCCGCTGGAAAGAAAAACTGACATTGTCAAAGACGACTCGACCTTCCACCGCTTTCGAATCCAGCGTGGCGGCATCGGACACATCCTTGACCCGTGGCTCGGCATCAACAATCTCCAGAATACGCTCCGCTGATGCGTCTCCGCGCAAGAGAAACGGCACAACAATCGCCAGCAGCGCCAGCGGGGTTATGACCAATGAGACGTATTGCATAAATGTAACGAGGCTTCCCACCGTAAACCCTGTCTGATCAATGATACGTGTACCCCCGGCCCAGATCGCCAGCGCAATGCCCAGTTGGGCGATTGCCGTCAGGATGGGGTTCAACATTGCTACACGAAAGGCAGCTCCAAATGCCGGCTGTCGCATTGCTTCGCTACGCATGCTGAACTTCTCAATCTCCAGGTCCTCGCGCACAAACGCCTTAACCACTCGCACGCCAGCCAGATTTTCCTGAAGTGTATTGTTCAGCGCATCCAGTCGCTTCTGCCGAAGGTCGTAGTTCTTGAAAATCTGCGGAACGAGGAGCGCCATAACGGCCACAACAACCAGCGTAATCACGATCAGCACCCACAGTAACTCCGGCGTGCGCAGGATCACCAATCCGTAAGCAACGATCAACATGAACGGCGCATACAGCAGGAGAATCACCATGTACTGCACGGCGTTGGCGACATTTACTATGTCAGTATTCAATCGCACCATCAGGTTCCCGGTGCGGAACTGGTCAAAGTTGGCGAAGGAAAATGACTGGATCTTCCCGTATAGCTCAGACCGGAGATAGTAGGCTGTCCCTTGGGCAAAGAAGACAGCAAACGCAGCCGTTACAGCCAGAGCCGCTCCCCCAACAACGGCCAGCACAAGCATCCATATCCCCACCTGCACGATAACCAGAGCGTTCCCGGCAAACAACCCGTCGTTGATTAATCGCTGATTCAGTGTAGCCACAGCAATAGTAGAAGCTGCCGATATCAACAGGGAAATTTGCGAGAGAATGAGCCGGCCACGGTAGCCTCTTAAAGATGCCGAGTATCCGCCTCAGGGACGATAACATGACTAGATGGTCTCCTCGCTTATTGGACTACACAAAATCCTACAGGAAACAAGAACCCCTGTCAAACAGGGGTCCTGGTCAGATTTACTAGATTGTACCCGGTCCGGCCAAGAGATCGGGTCACTAACCGGTGTAGACACCTCAAATCCATTGAGCGTATCTACCACATCAAAGAGATCTCCCTGACTGTACCAGTTGACGGCAATGAAGTTCGGCATCTTGCCACGTTCCGACCACACTGACGGGCACGAGCCAGCAGAAAATCATACGCATTGACAATTGCCCCATCCACACGATTCGGCGCGCCACGCCGATCCAGTGATTAAGCAGGAAAAATGGCTTACCGGTATCCCCGCGGTTGGGGTCACAGTTGAACTGCTCCGGGAAGATAAACGTATATGGCGTTTCCTCGGTCACTGTCCAGACATTGTCATACCAGTCCGGCGGAGGCCCACTTTCTTCGGCCATCACGATGAGCCGTTGGCCGCTAATCAATCATCTGGCGCAAAGTCGGCCACGGCTCTCCATCGGATGGTCATGGATGTGGGAATTAATCCGGCGTCTGTAAATGCTTTTTCGGTATCCTCCGACAATAGCGTCCTGGATCACGATGAACAGCACTTCACGTGGATTGTTTTCAGAACATCCGCACTTCGTTTAAGGCATCTTCAAAATCTGAATCGCCCAAGGCACAAAACTGATGACACAGATAAGTAATCTTATCCAGTGGCGGTCTGAAATTTTCAATGGCATTCTGGAGAAATTCCTGACCGGATTCAGACAGACTGGCAACAAACTCCGGGTCACCCTGATCATCAATATAGTGAGTGTCAATCAGGAGCGCCCGCACACCGGCATTGAGTTGGTCCGTAATCGTGCCGTCATGCATCGGCCAAACCCAGCCGTATTCCGCAATAGACATCGAATTGTGACTGGCCGCATAAGCTACTTCATTGATCGGCCGATCGCACAACTCCGCATGTCCATTGCATGGTAAGTTAGCTGCTCGTTCATCGGCCGTCACCAGCCGCCAGACTAGCGGTAGCAGAACAACCAGGCCAAACACGACCGCCAATACAGTCCACTTGTATTGCCAAACCGGAGCCAGCAATCGTTTCAGAAAACCAAACAGGGATTCGCTGTAACCAAAAGCCAACGTAATGAGGCCGATGACCAGCCAGGGCAAGGCTGTGGTCCAAACGGAACTCCACACACTCTGGAGCAGGACGCCGACCACATCATCAACAATCGCATCCAGGCTGGCCGGGCCAACGGCCGTAGCGCCTAACGCGGCAGCGATGCGCGATTGCAGCAAGAACCTGGCGATAAGCCACAGCAGCATCACGAGACCGCTGGCAATCGTCATTGTCCAGCCGGCAGCGCGCAGCATTGTCTTCAAATCCTCGTTGTTTAGCCAGACGATGAGGATGATGCAGAGAAGCATGACAACGGCTGCGACAATCATGATCGTCCGCAGGAGTGCAATGTAATGCCGGGCCAGGTTCAGACCCGAAACAACCTGGTCACGGGTCTGGCCTAATGCCTGTGCTGCACCGGAAATGCCGATGAGGGCTTGCGTTTCGGCCAATCGCGGTTCAGCACGACTCACAAATTCAGTGGCACGAAGCGTCAGACGTTCGGTGGCGGCAATGCTGATTGCTCCGGTGAGATCATCAGCAGCCAGTGCCCCCTGAATCTGATTCCGGGTCTCTTCGCTGGCTGTTTCGGCCGCCGGCCCCAACAACAAATTCGTAATTCGTTCGCTCTGGGTTGACGTGATGGCCCCAACCGTCATATTTATCAGGCGGCCGGGGATAGGTCCCAGGATACCCTGCCCGATTTGATCCATGTAGGCAGTGACTTCATCCTCTACAAATGGAACCGTCTTCTCCACTACAACCGGTGTAGCTCTGTCAACCGTGCCGACAATTATATTTGTCGCGGATTTGCCGATACGGGCAGCCAACACCTCCGGGGTTAGAGATTGCCCCCATTGAAGATCCTCAGGAAGCTCGTCCGTATCCCCTCGCAGGTAGGCCGTCAGACGAGTAAAGAACTGATCGGCGGCCGATTCCATCTCGGCCGGGGGCAAGATGAGGTACAGGCCATTCACGACCTGAGCGTATGCTTCCTCAGCAATCAGGTCGATACGAATCCCGGTCATCTCTTTGAACTGGCTCTTCGACAGCAGGATCCGCCAGGACATCAGAATAGATGCGGTTATAGACATTTGTCTCAGACAACGCCTGAGTGTACAGGTCAGGATGGAGCAAGTCGCGGCGAACGACCAGACAAGGACGAAGACGACAAATGCCAGGACAAAACTATGCCCAACAGAATTGTGAGAAACTTTCGCCAGCCAGCGCTCATAGGGAATCTCCTTCAATGATGAAAACTGGGATCAATCGAGTATGCCCTTAATGAAGCTTACCATAAGCAATCAGGTATTCGAACCTGTCATCTTTATCAATTGTGACCAAAAATAGAGTAATTGTGTTGAGCAAGCAAAAAAATATGGGTGCAAAATCGTGGCCGGGCTTGATTAAACCCTTCCCATGGCAATTCTTAAATTTCTTGCCACTCACAGGGACACGGATCATTCCGTCCCCGTTGTTTGTCCATCTCGGCCGTCCACTGCATCACACCTGCGGCGGGCAGATTGCGCTGTACCAGGTTTGCCATCACCGTCATTGCCGGGCGCACATGATCAAAGAAGAAGTACAGCCCATCGCACAAGTAATTGTGACCGGGCTCGCCATCGCGAGACAGAATAAACCGATCCTCGGGGCAGCCTCCATTACAAACCATGCGCACATCACAATCGCGGCATTGCCGGGTCAGCAGGTCCCGCTTGTTGTCACCAAACTGCCGCATCTCGGCCGACCCAACCAGTTCCAACATGTGGGTCTCATTGATGTTCCCCAAAAGATAATCCGGCTGACATAGTGATCACATGTATACAGATCGCTGTTATATTCAGAGCAGGCCCATATCCACACGTCGGAGAATGAATGCATAGCAGGTACTCTCCGAAGTAGGCATGAAGCGTCACATCAAACAACTGGACAAATATGCGCCCCACATCATGCCGGACCCACTCCTCAAAGATATCCACCAGAAAACGGCCGTACTGCTCACCGCCTACTGATCGTTCCGTGACCATATCGCCGGTCTGCGTATAAGCAGACGCTCGCCACCAGGTCGCGCACTCCACCCCAAATTGGCGATGGAGATGGTATCGGCCGTTGCTCGTTCGACGATAGGGATAAACTGTATCCAGGTTGCCTCAAGCTCATCCCGGAAGAACTGGTAAACGCGACGGCCGTGATGCTCGTTGGCGGCATTCACAGTACAGAGAATGTTGTAATCTACATCATATTTACGCAGTATTTCCCAACCACGCATGACCTGTTTAAATGTGCCCTGCCCACCTTTATTCAGGCGATAGGTGTCATGGATGTCTTCCGGCCCATCCACACTTAGCCCGACGAGAAAATTGTAGCCTTAAGAAAGCTTCCCACTCATCATCCAACAACACACCATTGGTCTGAAAGTATATTCGATCTCTTGACCGGGTCGCTTGTATTTCTCGGCATACTCAATGGAACGCCGGAAAAAGTCCACACCCATCAGGGTTGGCTCACCACCCTGCCAAGCGATGGTCACCGTCGGCGTTGTGTGTGATTCAAGCGTCTGCCGAATGTAGTTCTCCAGCGTTTGATCCGACATCCGGCTTTTGGCGTTGGGATATAATGCTTCCTTGGATAAGAAAAAGCAGTAGGTGCAATCCAGGTTACACGTCGAACCACTTGGCTTGCTCAGCAAATGGAAACGCGGCGGCGCAAATGGCGGGGCTACCTGTATGTCGTTTAGGCCAATAGTTGTTTGAGAGGTCACCGAAACATTACCTCAAGTGAATATGTAGACTGGGTTTGATTGTAGCAAAAAAGCTGCAGGACCGCCGCGTTACACACACGCCGCCCCTGCAGCTCTCCTTAAGCAATCAGTGAAGGTTGCTGTCCTTAATGCAAACCACCGCTGTTCGCGGACTGCAATGTCTCCAGAACACCATCAAGATTGAAGGATGCCGCCTCCTGACGTGGCGGATAATCTATCAACGATTGAATCTCGCTCGCCACATAATTTTGGGCGATAAACAAAATATAAGCGTGATTCAGGTGCCACTCCCAGTAAGAGTTGGAGTTTTCGTCAGCACGTTCAAAGGGATCACGGCGTAGATTGAAGATCTTCGGTAACCGAAGTTCCACAAAAGGCTCGGCCCACAATTGCATAGTCTTGGCCCGCTGTTCCTGAAAGACAACTTTCCAATCACCGACACGCAACGCAACAAGACCGCCATCGTCATTGACATAGAAGAAAGAGATTCGCGGACATTCTTCGGTTTCACCCAGAAGAAACGGTAACATATTCTCACCATCAATATGCACCTTGAACGTCTTTCCGTCAGCCTCGAACCCATCAAGCAGCTTTTCCGGGACATCCGGTTCACCTATCGCTGCAAGCATTGTGGGTAACCAGTCCTGATGGGAAACTATGTCGTTTATGATCCTACCCGCTTCAAATTTACCGGGCCAGCGAGCGAAGGAAGGAACGCGATAGGCGCCTTCCCAGTTGGAATTCTTCTCGCTGCGCCACGGTGTGATGGCTGCATCCGGCCATGTGTTGTAGTGGGGGCCATTGTCTGTGGAATAGAGAACGATGGTATCGTTGGTAATGCCGAGTTCATCAAGCTTATCCAGAAGTCGTCCAACTGCCTGATCGTGAAGCACCATCGAATCGTTGTAAAAGCCTTGACCGCTTAACCCCTTGGCACTTTCCGGTGTATGCGTGCGGAAATGCATATGGGTCGAGTTCCACCACACGAAAAAAGGCTGATCATTGGCAACGGCCTCTTCGATAAACCTTATCGTATGGTCCGTTACCTCATCATCAATAGTCTCCATGCGTTTTCGCGACAGCGGTCCGGTATCCTCAATACGGCCGTCGGCATACGAATGGATAACCCCACGGGGGCGCGGAAGGACGGATTCCGGCAGATAGCTGGGGTAGTCATCGTCCTCCGGCTCCTCCTCAGCATTGAGGTGGTACAAATTCCCAAAGAATTCATCAAATCCATGATTGGTGGGCAAGAACTCATCTTTGTCCCCCAGGTGGTTCTTGCCAAATTGCCCTGTTGCATAGCCGAATGGCTTAAGCAGTTCAGCAATTGTTGGATCTTCGGCCATTAGACCTTCTTCAGCACCTGGAGCACCGACCTTGGTCAGCCCGGTGCGAAACGGGTTCTGGCCGGTAATGAACGCAGCGCGACCGGCCGTACAACTCTGCTGGCCGTAATAGTCGGTGAATTCAATGCCCTCTCTGGCAATTCGATCGATATTCGGGGTTTGATATCCCATCGCTCCACGGTTATTGTGGCTGATGTTATACCAACCAATATCATCGCCCCAGAGGACTAGAATATTGGGCTTTTTTTCTGCCATGCTTTTTCTAACTCCTTATGAACTGATTACTGAACTTTTCCAAGGCCGCCCCCCTCCTACCGGAAATCGACCTCACTATCCATGCCAATCAAGGCACCTGCATGGATACCTTTGTTCACTCATTTTACCTTTGATTCAAAAAATCCGCGACTACAGCATAACTTTAGCCTAATTGTTTACTTATAGACAGTCGACCAATCATTCGCCATGTCGACCAGGAGCCAGTCCCGATCAGTCGCTTCATCCAATGCTTCGTCAAGACCGCCAAACGGTGCACCCCTGTCATAGGCCCATTCGCGGTCACTATCCGTATGGTGAACGATCCCTATCAGCCGCAGGCCGTCACCGGCCGCTGTCCATTGCAGCATCTCCAGATCACCATCGGAGTTACCAAATGCAAGAATCGGCTGTTTACCAATAAACCGGTTAATGCCTACCGGTTTCCCTTCACCATCATCTACGTGTTCGATCTCCGGCAATCTCACCAGAACCGGTCCATCTTCACGCACTTCAAATCTCGTTTTGACGCTAGACCCTATGGTTTGCTCAGGGGGAATGCCGTACACTTTCTTCAGCAAATACGCGCATGAATTCAACCTGCCGCCTGAAACAATGTAGGTAATGAAGTCATTGTCGCGTAAGTAGTCCAGCAACTCTTGGCATAGGCTGGTACACCATTTCGGAATAGGGCTTTCCACTTCCGGGTGACGGGCAGTCTGGATCCACTGATCCACGATGTCGGAAAACTCCTCTGTCGTCATACCCGTATGGCTGAGGGCCATTATTTCCACCACTCCTCCTCGCCGCCCTCCGCGAGCATGTCCAAGTCGCCGGTCAAACACGCTTGTATGGCGGGCTTGTCAGCCCATTCGGGATGGTCAGGAGCCATGGCCTGATCCGGTCGATTGCAAAAAGCCCCTGGAAGTAGGTCTGGCCGTTCGGACCATAATGTCCCATCGTTATCAAATACGGCAATTCGATCTTCGGGAGCAATAAATGCTCACTATCTTCTTCTGTGACGGCGGTAACAAAATCAATAATTCGTTGACGTGACGGGGTATCATCTCCAGGAAGCCAGAGCTGCGGACATAGGGACCTCCTCTGATGTTGGAAAACACTGGCTGGTTACCATTGGTAACCAGCCAGAGTATACTGCCTAATTTCAGGGGTTCAACCCATCAGGGCATGAGAGCCAGGACAGTATCGATCCGGTACCATCCAAACTCACATCTGTTTTACAGATACTGACCAGGGATCAGACATCAATGGGGCCATCGTGCGCGCTCTGGTCCAGCGCAACACACGCAGCAAGGAACATGATGTGGTCCTCGCCGCCGTCCACCTCTACGCCATAACTGTCCGCGATACGGAACCACTTTTTCGATACTTCCCCGATCTTCTTGTTTCCCTGACGGAAAGTATATTCATGGTCCAGAATGTTGCCGCGAACATCTATCTCATCACCGTCGTCAAACTCAAGGGTGAAGTGATCGTGGACGATGTCGATAAGATCCTTCTTCAATTGAGCGCTACTGCCGCCGACGCGCTCGATCCCAATTCTGTCGCGCACGCTGAAGAACTGTGAACGGATAAAGGCCAGTTCATGACCATTGTTGTCCTCGAAGCTGAGCTTGTCACGGACTGAGAGCAGCTTACCGTCCACCTTGAATGCTTTGCGGCCGCTTTCAGTTTCAATCCAGAAATCGTCACCAATTGCAAGCAACTTCTCTTTCATCTTGTATTTTTCCGGTTTGGCGTCTGCGACTTTCTTGCCGGCGGCCCGACCCGGTCTTGCTTTCGCACCTTCTGTGGCCGAACCCGCGCCAACCTTTCTACCGGCTGCCTTACCGGCAGCACCTTCTCTCTTTTTCATTGATCAACTCCCTGGAACAGTTAGGCTACTTGAAGCGAGCACAACTGTTCCAACTAAGTATGGTTGTTCTTTTGGTCAGATTTTCTCAGTTCGATTCTTTCTTCAATACTAAAACATTACCCACCAACCAGGCACCGCTTTATTGATGTTCTTCACCTTCATGTGCGCCCGATGCAACTTCGGCCGTTTCTGCCAATTCGTGCTCTGCGACGAAGTGAACCCTACCGAGGGCCAGAATCGCGATCGCTCCGGCAGCGATCACTAACGCGATACCGCCACCCAAAGCCAATATCTCAATGCCTTGCCCCTCTGCCACTTCGTTCATGCCGGCTACAAACCCCAGGAAGAGGACAATCAGCATAACAGTCAGGACAGCTACCAGATTATATTTAAGCTGTTCCAGGCTATGGACAGACAACCAGGATGGGAGATGCCTGCCTATCTCCGGATCAATGAACAGTTGATACAGACCCAGAGAGGTAATGAACAAAGCTGTGCTGAAGAGGAACAAATCAGTCAACTCTATCATTTCAACGCTAATTGCCCGCGCGCCTTCAACATTGAATTCTGCGTGACTAAAGGCTTCTATGATCGTTGTTATGGCTGTGATACCACCAAACAGAAATAAGGCCACCGAGCACAGCAACAGTGCAACAACACCTATCAGGATAATGTAGCGAGACAGGGAAAATGTAGATCTCATATTATTTGTGTCTCCAAATCTTTGTAGACTTTCAGTGAAGCAACCAAATTGTGCCGAAGGCACGTGAAAAAATAGAGCGACTCATCTCAAATGCTGAGTCCCTTATGACGGGCAATAACAACCGCTTCCCGGCGACTGGATGCGCCCAGTTTGCGGAATAGGCTCTGCGTATGGCGCTTAACCGTCAACGGGGAAAGGTATAGCTCAGTAGCAATTTCCTTGTTAGATTGGCGCAATGCCAGTCTTTCCAGAACTTCCATTTCACGGTTGGTCAGGAGTATCTCCAAGGCAGAGCCACCTACAACCGTAGGATCATCCAGCGCCTGTAATAGGTGGGTTATGTACACAACATGCTCACCTCGATCACGCAGTTTAGCCAGCAACGGCACCAACTTCGGCCCGGCATTCACAATGCTTCGCACATACCCGCCGGGCTCTCCCTGTTCCAGCGCGACAGACAATGCATCCAAAGCCCCAGAGTCATCTCCCAACCCAGACAACACCACGCTTAATAAGGCATTGACTTCAACCAGGCGTCGGGCTTCGTGTATCTTGTTGACTTCGCCGCAAACAACATACAGATAATCACGAGCCTTCTCCAAAGATTCAAGCGACCCTTCAGCTATCAGTGTCCGAGCCGCAGTGACCAGGGGAATCTCCAGAAAGCTTAATTTGATAGGAATCCGCTGCGCAGGCTTGTATGTATAGACGGCACCATTGTTTCCCGGCTGTGTTCTCCGACGGGCTAATGACATGCGTGCTTCCAACGATTCAACAAAGGACATAAATGACAGGCTGCCGGTTTCAACGAGAAAAACTCGAAATCGATTCAAGATATCTTCTGCATCGTCCAGACGACCCCCATCCATGAGGGTTAACACCAAGCCAATAAAACCGTCCACGACAGCCTTGACATTTGCCAGATTGCGAAGTTGGACAAGCTTGCTAAACCAAATTTCGGCCGCAGGCAAATCATTGCGTTCGTACACGAGAGTTCCCAGCACCATCATTGCCCAGGCCAAACTTAACTGGTTTCCAGCTTGCAATGAAATATCGTAATAGTTTTTTACCGAGGACTCCAGTGCCTGCAAATCACCTTCAAACAAATGAACAGCGCAAAGCCCCAGGAGCAACCGAAATATACGGGAATCCGGCTGGTGGCCGTTCAGAGCTAAACGCTCCTTCAAAAAGGCTACTCCTTCTTCCACTCGCCCTGCCTGCTGAAAGCCGACAGCCGTATAAAACTCCGCCAACCCTTGGGCAAAGATCATATTCGGAGGCAAATTGGTAAGGGCGCTTGATGCAAATTCGGCCAAACGAAGATCCCCATCTGTAAATAATGCCTCAGCATTGAAAACATCAGCTTCCGCCCGGAGCCTCGATATACGCGCGCTATCCAAATCACAATCAGCCAGGCCATCCTTCGCCAGTTGTGCCGTTTTGGCTGCTGTTCCGGTCCGCCAGCTAAAATGGTAAACCCAGGCTTGCATCATCAAAACCGCAGGGCGATCCATCACAGACATCGGAAGCAATTCCAGCCAATTGACAATGCGATTCCAATCTTCCACATTAAGAGCTTCACTGTAGTGGTTTTCGGCAATCTGGGCGGCGCCAATATCATCCCCGGCAGCCACAGCATGACGGATCGCATCAGAAATCATCCCGGAGGATTCGAACCAGTGACTAGCCCTCTCGTGGAGAAGAGCAATCTCCTCCGAGCTTACCTCAGCTTCCAGGAAGCGATTGAGCGTATGCCGGAACAAATGGTGATAGCGGTACCAACCATGCCGGTTGTCAAGCGGGATCAGGAAGAGGTTCGCTGTTTCAATTCTTCGCAGAGTAGCCAAAGCATCTTCCGAAGAAACAATCTGCGGCAGGATGGCACTACAAAGCTCAGGCGAAAAGCGATCCAAAATGGATGTCCGTATCAGAAAATCGTGTAAATCCGAAGGGATTAACCCGGTCACCTCTTCGATCAGGTAATTGAAAACCAGGTTGCTGTCTCTCGCATCCATCAGGCGATTGAGATCAAGATCCCCGTTCCCTCTCAGGCTCAACCCGGCCAAATACAGGCCTACGACCCATCCTTCTGTCCGTGATTCAAGTAGCTCAATGGTACCGGCGTCCACCCGATGACCGGCCAACCTGGTAATTAACTCTCTCGCCTCTCCCTTCTGTAACCGAAGATCGTCGGTTGAAATCTCGCCCATCTGTTGTTGTAACTTCAAGCGACTCAATGGAAGTTGCGGTCTTGCCCGGCAGACCAGGACGAGATGTAAATTCGGTGGCATATACTTGATCAACCGCTCCACAATTGACTCGGCGTCAGAACCGCGAACTTCGTGGAAGTCGTCCAGGGCCAGAAATAATGGTGACGACAGATCTTCGAGATCGCCGATCAAGGCATCAGCCATCACCTTGAAGGGGATGTTTGGCGGGGAGGCCAGCAGATCGTGAGTGGACTCGCCAATCTCTGGGAACACATCGTTAACCGCCGCCAATAGATAAGCCACAAAGGTCCGGGGATCCCGATCATATTCATCCAGAGATACCCAGGCGACCGGATAATCCAGATGTTCAAACCACTGGCTAACCAGCGTAGACTTACCATAGCCTGCCGGGGCGTGAACCAGTATCACCTGCTGTGACAGGTAAGAGTCCATCTGTTCCAGAAGGCGAGACCGTACCAGCATATCCTTGGGAACGGGCGGGCAGTATAGCTTTGTTCGCAAGAGTTGGTCGGCGGAATCTACGGTAGGATCCATAATCAAAATTCTTAAATCAGTTCTATTTTATGCTTTAAGGCCGAGTTGGTAATGTGCTCGCTGTCTTGTTCATTCTTCCGCCCAGAAAGAGGACAACTTGCCTCAGACACATCGTATTCGCAGAAGGCAATAAAGCTCTCTGCCTGCTAATCCTTGTTAAGCGGACGAGTGCTTCTCATCTTCCCCTCGTCGGATAAACCCATAGACCAATAAACCTACACCAACCAACAGCGCCAGCCAACCGATTAAGGAAACCCCTGTTTCAATCGCCGATGGGCCGGCTATACGGGTATAAAGAATGATCAACCCGAATACTGTAAAAAATATCGTCTCTAATAGTGCTGAGCTTCGCTTTTCGCCCAGAGAGTTGAGCACCAGGAAGATGCCTAATATACCGTAGAAGAACGCCCCTAGCCCAAGAATGAGTAAGGCGACTTCTACTGTCAGTATCTCACCCATGTAGAGCCATAGGGTAATAAGGCCGGAAAAAATACCCAGGGCAGCGCGTGCGCCAAGCACACCATCGACTGACTCCGGAGCGTTCTCCCGGAAAAGCATCCAGGCCTGCAACACACCGGCAATCAGCAAAATGATGGACAGCAATAGGCCAATGCGAATATTGGCTTTTCGCGGGTCATGATGATCAACAGCCCGACAACTGTAAGCACGCCTCCTCAATGAGAACGACCCACCAAGGTAGACTTGATTTCCAGGGAGCCAACTGCTGGGCAGTATCAGTCAGTTGATCACTCAGATTGCGGTAGTTCGCCATATTAGGTTCTCCAAGCTTAAATCAAATAGAGGCCACTATGCACAGGATACATTATAGCATCCGGTTGCGCTTGCATAAAATTAACGACATTATGGAACAAAAAGGCACCGGAGAGGTCCTCGGTGCCTTTAGATTTGAACTGATCCGACTACTGCTTAATTAGCAGGCACAAAGATCATTGTTCCGTTCTCCAACTGGAGAGTAATAGACAACGCGCCGGTATCAACCGTATAGCCTGCGCCGCACCCAGCCCGCCAATGAACACCGATCCAGGGAGGCATCCCACAGTAAGCAAGGGTGTTGGGGCTAAGTATAACGGCCAGGCTGCCGTCTGTTCCCGCCTCATAGGTAGCCCCAACAACGTTGCAATCGGCTTGAATAGTTGCCCTGTCCGGGCTACGACTGTATACTGGTGACGGTTCAGGTACGCCGTTTCCCCGTTCAACTGGCGCAATGCGGTCCACTGCCAGGTAATACCGGTCAATGAACCGTCGACAGTCTCTCCTTCCGGTGAGATGATGTGCTTTCCTCTTGAGCACGAGCAAAGTTCATTGTGCCGCCGTCGGCCATCATTTCCATGGACAACAAGTCGCCTTCTCCAGAGTAGAAAACCACCGCAGCCAGGCTCTGCAAGAATTCGGCATCGCGCGAACTGGCCCACAGGCAGCCAGTGGTGCTGGGGCCAAGTTGAATCGTCATCCACCGCCATCGGTCACGGCATACGTTGCCAGTACATTGCAGTCCGCCTGAATAGCAGCACTTCCGTCCGGGTTAAACGATATCGTATACTGCTCAGGGTCGTCTATAGCCGTAACACCTAACGGGTCATCAGTAGATGTCCACTGCCAAACACCGCTGGTCAGGAAATCAGTTCCGGCCACTTCCGCCGTCACGCCCTGGGCGATCTCATCGGCCGTCATGAACTGCATGGTTGTGCCGTCCTCAGCCACCTCAACGGACAGGCTACCATTCTCAATGAAGCGAACCGCGCACCTGCCAGTTCTGACAGGAATTGCTGGTCTTGTGAGTCTGGCGGGCAGGCTGCTAACGTGCTGGGTCCGAGGGCAATGCTTATCCCCTCATCCACCGTATAGGTAGCCAATACCGTATTACAATCAGCTTGAATAATAGCAGCCGTACCGTCCTCGCTAAAGGTAACAGTATAGCGTGTGGGGTCGCTGACCGGCGTTTCCCCAGTTGGCCCAACGGTTTGGGCCCAAAGCCGTGTTTTCCCGTCAACGGAGATGCTTCTACCGCAACAACATCATCCGGCTGGGCAGCACCAATAGAGAGTGAAGCGATGAGAGGCATCAAGGGTCTCCAGATTTGGAGACCAGCTTGACGGAGACAGTGTGTTGAGCGCCGCTGCGCGTTCGGCCATATAGGATTCAATGTCAGCGGACAGCGATTCCATTTCGACCGAATCCAGCGCCTCGGTAATAATGGCAGGAAGTTCCGGTGTTTCAATGGGGTAGAAGAAGCTGATGAAATACTGACCGTCATCGGTAAAACCGAGGAATACATAGGTCAACCCTTCATTGGTAAATCGATCCGTCATTTCCGAGAAACGGCCGACAAAACGCATACCGTGCAAGCCATCCAAATCCGATGTACTTGCCCTGAACAGCAAGGTCGTTGAAGGCGGCGCCCACGTGCTCCAGTGGCAGCGCCGGGATTCCGGCTCTGGGGAACGGGTCCGGCCGATCCTGAATGAGTGTCTGCAGGCCGGCCAGCGTGCCACTAACACTCATGTCGCCCGCCCCTTCCCCATAGGGCAGCATAGCGTCAGCAATCGGGATGATATACATCACAGCGCGGGTGTTCCATCAGGTTGATCATCCCGAACAAGCTCGATTTGGAAATGCTCAGGCAATCCGACAGGACTAATGGACTGGGCATTATCATAAGGCGTCGCCGGTATCACCTGCACATGGGCCTGTACCGGGAGACCGGCCACATTCACGGTTGCTGTCGCGGAGCCGTCATCCATCACCGGTTCGGCCGGAGTTTCCCCGGGAGTCAGCCACAACGGTAGGCGCGGGCTCAACCACAATTTCTCCTGGCACATCTATGTTGCAGTTGCCGCGGGTTCCGTGGCGGCAATAGCATCAACTATGGCTTCGCTTGTTTCTTCTGTAACAACCGGTGTGGTATCGTCTGCAGAGGGTTGTAATGAATCGCGAGCAGAACCTGCCAGGGCCAGTACGCCAATTAGCACAAGAATAGTCAATCGTTTCATGCTCAGTCAATTTCACGACGGGCGCGAATGCAACCCTTAGCATGACATAATACTACGCTCCCCTGTACCTGACAATGCCCGGTGACCTTGTAGACGGTCCGACAACGTTAAAAAAGTTAGCGAAGCCCGGCGTCCCGGAAATAGTGAGCCCGCCTGTTGCCAGACGGGCTTTTCTTAACTTATCGAAAATCAATCAAACGGGTTTAGGGTGAAACCAGGTTGATGACACCTGAGACGCTATCGGCCGTTGTATAGTACAACTGGCCTGCTGTGATTGAACTTTCCCGCCGGGCGCTCCCACTGATAGCCGCCATCGGTTGCGCCTAGTGCAGCAAGATAAGCGGATTCCTGCTCCATCACGCCTTCAGGCGCGGCGCAGGCCATCAACGTCGATGCAATGGGACCGACGGTGAAGAAGCCATCCTGCGGAATCAGGGTGCCGGTGTAGCTATTGCAACTGGCCGTTCCACCTACGATTCCTGATACATCATCAAAGATTGCGGTGATGGTAGATCTCCTCAATGACCGGTACCTCTGCACCCGTCGGGCCCAAAGGAAACCACACGGAAGGTAATACCGGACGCGCCGCCGGAAGGAGAAGTCTCATCCGGTGCCGTCGCAACACTCGCCGGCTCAAACTGGAGTGTACCGCTGTCCATCGCCTGATCAATGAACAGGTTGCCATCCGAAGAAGAAGATAGCCGAGTTGCTCAGACCCTGAGTGAACACCTGATCCTGGGATTCCTCACCACAGAAAACCAGTGTTGTCGGGCCAAGGACCATATTAATGGTATTGCCGTCAACCGTGTAATCAGCCAGGATTGAGTTACAGTCTGCCTTGATATTGGCTGTACCATCAGCATTGAAGACAATGGTATACAGCGACGGGTCAGCAACTTCCACCTGTTCCACCGGGGTGGTCAGGCTAACCCACTGCCATGTCGGGCCTACGAGTGAATCAGCAGCCACCGGTGCGGCCATAACAGGCAGGTTCTCAATATTTACCGCATCAACAAACGTCGCGGAAACCCATACCATACCACCGGGCATATCCGGGGCATCGGCGGCAAACCATTGACCGTCCTCACTAATGCCGACCAGCAAACCACTCTCCCCCTGCGCGGCGGTTGCCACGGCGGGGTAGTTCGTGCCCGGGCCGGAGCGAAGGAAGACACCATCCGGGGCATTGACGGTACCAACCGGTTCGCCTTCGGCCGCATCCGGCAGCTCAACCTCAGGCACGGCAACAAAATGCATTGTGCCGCCATCGGCGAACAGGTCAATATACAAATCGCCATCCTGGAAGAAGTAAATCGCAGAACTGCTTAGCTGCTGGATGAACACCTGATCCTGTGAATCCTCAGGGCAGGCGGCCAGTGTGCTGGGTCCGGGAAGGAGAGTCAAAGCGCCGTTTTCATCCGTCGTATAGGTCATCAGGACAACATTGCAATCAGCCTGAATGTGGGCTGACCCATCCTCATTGAACATGATGGTATAACGGGTCGAGTCGGCAACCGTGATCTCCTCAACCGGCGTTGTCGTGCCCTGCCACAACCAGGTTGTGCCGGTCAGACTGGGCGCTTCGGCGGCCGTAAAATGCATTGTGCCGGCATCGGCAAACAGATCGATATAGAGATCCCCATCCTGGAAGAAATAGATCGCGGAGTTGCTTAACTGCTGGATGAAGATTTGATCCTGTGAATCCGCTTCACAGGCGACAAGTGTGCTGGGACCCATCGCCATGGTTATGGCCCCATCATCACCGGTCGAGTAGGTCGCTAGAACGGTATTACAGTCTGCCTGGATATTGGCTGTCCCATCCTCGTTGAAGGTCACGGTATAACGGGCCGGATCGACTGCAACGATTTCCTCAACGGCCGTTGTCGTGCCCTGCCACAACCAGGTCGTGCCGGTCAGGCTTTCGGCTTCAGCAGCCGGCATGAAACGCATCGTTCCACTATCGGCAAATTGATCGATGAACAAATCACCATCCTGGAAGAAGTACAAGGAGGCGGCCGTTAGACCGGCCAGGAAGGTTTGATCCTGAGAGTCATCGGCACAGGCGGCCAGAGTGGTCGGGCCGGGCATGATGGAAATCGCGCCGTTACCATCGGTCACATAGGTTGCCAGGACAACATTACAGTCCGCCTGGATATTGGCTGTCCCATCCTCGTTGAACAGCACAGCGTAACGAGATGGATCAGTAACCGAAATCTCCTCAACCGGGGTTGTCGTGCTCGTCCACTCCCACACCGTTCCAATCAACATCGGATCGGCCACGAATGTCATCGGCTCCTCGGAAGGAACCGTTTCAACCGGCACTTCAACCGTGGGCAACTCAGTCGGTAGCGCCTCTGTCGGCACTGACTCAACAGCGGTATCGGCTATATCGACCGGTTCTTCCACCGTCGGCTGGTTGCTACATGCGGCCAAAGCGACCACAAGCAACAACCCCATGGTTATCAAAACACGTTTCATCTAAGTCTTCTCCTACTAAAAGTTGTAAAATGCGACGTTCCGCCCAGCGCCAATGCTTAGGCGAATGCTATCGCCGTCCGGTTCCATGTGTCACATCGGCCTTATACCCCACTCATATAAGCGGTGTGGTGAAGCCCGCTGATCCACAGTCTAATAGATTTATTGAGGTTAAGCTCCACACCGATTAAGACTAATCGGGGCCTTCGTCACGCATCAGCCCGAAAATAAAACAAGGAGACCGGGCTTCTCTTATTCCGGTCTCCTCATCCTTTTGTTAATGGCGGCAATGTTCAGAACAGCGCGAATATTCATTGAACAAGTATTCGCTAATTTGTTCGGCCGACGATCTTCGGCCGAACAACGTTCGTTGATAACAGTGTAGTAGTCTACTGGGGAAACCATACCCGGTCAACCACCGTCAGTCTCCCTTAAGCTACCAGTTCTTCAAGCTTGTTGATATACCCCGATCAAGGCGGCACTGTCAGGAAGCGCGGATTCCTCGTCGGGGCTTAACGAAGGGAATATGTCTCCAGCATGACCATTGCCGTCCGGCAATCTAGGTAAGGAAACAGTCATATCGCCGACACCGGCAATCATGGCCGTTGGTGTGCAGATAGTCATGATAGCCCGGCGATCGCCGAGGATGTTCCGCGTGATCGGCCAATGCGCTGCCGACACCATAATAGGTCGCGCCCTTGCCTGCGATGATGTTGTAGGCGGCGTCCCGAACCTCATGGTCAATCATGTCCCGGACACCTGGGTCAATTTCTGCGCCACGCAGTTTCAAAAAGTTCTCCAAACTGATATTGCTGATATTGGTCTGCGACCAGGCCAACACTTCCGAATCGCCGTGCTCTCCCCACCACATAGCATGGACATGGGTTGAGTCCACCCCAGCGCCTGTCCCAGCATTGCCTGAACCGCCAGGTCCAGGGTCGTACCGGAGCCGACAACGCGATGGGACGGTACCCCGTACTCGGAGGCAATCCAGGCCGCATATGGGTCATCACATCAACCGGATTGGTGGCGATCACCAGAATCGCTTCCGGAGCATCTTTAATATCTGGGAATCACCGAGCGAAAGACCCCGGCATTACGTTCCAGTAGCTCCAGGCGCGTCCACCGGGCTTCGCCCCACAATCGGCAGACATAATTACTACGCGCGCACCTTTTAGATCGGCATATACCCTCCGGCACGCACCACCAAATCGTGGGCGAACGGAACCGCATGAAGGATATCATCGGCTTCGGCTCCGGCCCGCGCCTCATTCAAATCTACCATCACAATCTCGCGCCCTACCCCATTCATAACCATGGCATAGGCTGCGGTTGAACCAACTAATCCACAGCCGACAATTCCGATTTTCATTGTGCTGAACTCCTTTACCGCAAGGTCATCCGTGCATTCATGCTGGCAACCAATTGGACAACCAATCTGTCTTCAATCCGGCTTTTTGTCACCTCGCCTAGTAATCCGGTAGACTTTCCCACCATGATTTTTAGACGATGTGCTATGCTGTTCCAACCGGATTGAATCAACCGGAAGTATCGGACAGCACATACTGGCAAGCTCCGTGCCCACCTATCGCCATCTCTTACGCCGCGTTCGCGACTGTTCCTGCTCCTGATCACACTCTTCATGCCTACGCGGCCGTCATGGCGGCCATTATTTGGGAGGCTCCCAGCCCCAAACGATGCCGTGTTGCCGGCCGAGCCGTTGGCTGCCGCCGATAACCCCTCCCCCAACATTGGCCGCCATCATACCGACACCGGTGACAACCCCTTCCGGCACCGAATCGGCCCTCGCCAATAGCTCAATTGATTGCCAACCCCAACTCCCGCCGCCGCGTTGCAATCAGTCACGACAACAGAAACTGAAGCAGTTACTGCCACTGATGTCCCGGCCCCACCAACAGCAACACGTCGCCAACCGAGGTACCGACGGAACCCTGCCGACGCCCACGGTGCCGCCGTCCATTGACCTCCGCAGCATCTGTCCGTGAATGGCATTCCCTATGAAGCCATTGTGGTGATGCCGGATGAGGGTCCTCCGGCACGCCTCCAGGAGATATGCACTGACCGGGGATGGGACGTAACCACACGCGTTCTCCAAGGTGGGAGACAGCACCATTGAGGCCCTCACTTTCTCATTCGCTATGATACCGGTCCCTGGCGCTTGGACAGTACGCATCCCTCCAACCGGTCATTGACTACTTCCACGGTTCCTTCGGCAGCGAGACAGCATTGCCGCCGAATCGGCATGCACCTCGGACGGTGACCGATCCCGCATGGGCCGAAAAGGATATCTGCCTGCCCAACGAATCGCCGCTGGATTGCGAAATCCGTGTGAACAACCCCAGCATTCTGCTGATCCGGCTGGGAACCAACGACGTTGGTGTGCCGGAGATGTTCGACGCCAATATCCGCTACGTGGTCGAGGATGCCATCGCCGACGGGGTTATCCTCGTCATCGGGACCAAGGCAGACCGCCACGAAGGCAGCAACATCAATAACGAAATCCTGCGACAAATCGCAGCGGATTATCAAATCCCATTGTGGATTTTTGATGCAGTTGCGAATACACTACCCGGCCGTGGTCTGGACCAGACGCGGCGCACATGACAACCTTTTTCGCCCATGATTTTAACGACCCGACCGCCTTCACACGAGGTCATGCAATGCATAACTGACGGTACCGATGATGCTCGACGCCATCTGGCGAGACGTGATGAACGGCGGGTCCTAAGTAACCCTGAACGATACTAGATACTATGCAACGATATTGGCCCGTTATTCTACTTGCCGGCGCTGGGATCATCTTACCGATTGCCGGTGTCTTTATTCTGTCGGCCCAGGGCCCGGCCGAACCCGTTGCGGCCCCGGCCGTTCTGTCCACAATGACGGCCGAACCGCCGCCGGTCGTTGTTGGAGGACGCCGGTTCGGCATCGGCCGAAATCGCTCCTGCCCCAACGTCGCAGACAGCGGACAGTGAAGTCCAACCAGAACTGATTCTGTCCCCACACCGCAGGCAACAAACACACCCGAGCCAACGTCCACCCCTGTTCCCACACCGACGCCGTTATACCCGACGGAGATCAATGGGGTACCGCTATCAACCATTGCACCCATGTCGCCGGAAATTGCCGCAACGATCCGGGAGATTTATGATCGCGGTCAGGCGCTGGGCCGTGATCCCCATGCCTTTTCCAAGCTGGGTGACAGCACCATTCTCAATCCCCACTTCATGGGTCCGTTCGACGAGGGGAATTACAATCTGGGTGAATTCGCCAACTTGCAGCCAACAATCGATCAGTACACCGGCTCATTTGAGCGACATGGAGTAGCGGCTCGGTTCGGTATGCACTCCTGACGGTGTTCGATCCGACCTGGGCCGACAAGGACTGGTGCTCGCCGAATGAGGATTCACTGGCTTGCGAGTTCAGGCTCAACAACCCCAGTGTCCTTTTTGTACGCCTCGGCTCAAATGATGCCGGTGCCCCCTCAGGCTTTCGCTATAATCTGAAACAGGTCATAGAAACCTCTATCGAGAACGGCGTCATCCCCATTATCGGTACTAAAGCCGACCGGTTTGAAGGCAGTAATGAGAATAACGATATTTTGTGTGAACTGCGGCCGAATTTAACGTGCCGCTCTGGGACTTTGACGAGCTTGCCGGTACAATTCCCGGTCGGGGTCTGGACACGGATAACGTCCATTTAATTATCGAAGATTTGCCGCACGATTACACTCTGCCGGAGACGTTCCAACGAGCGCACCCGTTACAGGATTTGTCGGCACTCATCGCTCTGGATCAGGTGCGGCGAACTGTTCAGCCCCAGGATTAGTAGAGAGCAGATTCTCTTTGGGAGTAAGGAAGAGAAGATTTATGAAGAAAGCCATTTTATTGGCGATCGCCGTCTTTAGCCTGGCATTGGTTCTTGCTGCGTGTGGAAGCGGTAATAATGCCGGTGTGGGCGATCCGGCTCAGGTCGTGCAAGACTATTTCACCGCCAAGATTCAGGGTGATACCATACGCCGCCTGCTCTGCTCCGAAATGGAAAGCGTGGCAGAGCGTGAGGTTCGCAGCGTTTCGACAGTGTAAGCGACGCTTCTCAATGGAAAATGTCTCCTGCACGTTTCGACGAGGAACAAGCACCGTGCGGTGCGATGGGGAAATTGTCGCGCTGTACGGGGCCGAGGAAACACGTTTCCCCACTCACCAACTACCGGTTGGTCCGTGAAGATGGGGAATGGAAGTGGTGCGGCGAAGCGCCGTAATTGGTATTCCTACATCTATCTGATCTCGCCTATCCTTTATCCATAAACAAAGCGCATGATTCGCAATCGCCTGCTATCCCGCGAAAATCTGATCGCCCTGTTGCTGTGCCTGCTTGTTCTCCTGTTGGTCATCGTCACGGCCGATAGCGCTCCCCAATGGATATATCAGGGATTCTAGTCGGCCGACTCCGAAGGGGTCTGGGGTAGTCATGTTTGTCGCATCAGTGACAACGGCCGGGTGTAATGCAGGGAAATGCGACCGTTGCCATGTCCATACAGCCGATCGGGGCGACTGACACGCCAACGGTTACTGCTACCGTTCAGGCATTGCAGCCGTTTGTGCCCACCAACACCCCCACAAATCGCACCCCTGTCACGCACGTGACACCGGCCCCAACTGCCACCATCCCGCCGACGGCAACTCAGATGCCAACCAACAAGACCCCAGCCAACCACCACGCCGTCACCCGAACCGACAACAATTCCACAGCCACCGGCCATCACAACCAGTGACCTCTACGCTGCAAATCAACGGAATTCCCCTTACCGAGATCGCGATGATAACGCCGGAAATCTGCCGATCACATCAGGGAGATATATCAGCGAGGTCAGGCGCTCGGCCGAGATCCGCACACCTTCTCCAAACTGGGCGACAGTCTGGTTTTAACCGATCATTACCTGACCCGATTCGATACCGGCCAATACGAACTCGGACCTTATGAGGCGCTGCAAACAACCATAGACTACTTTGCCGGTTCCTTTGCCCGCTATGGGGTGGCGGCGAAGGTTGGTCTTTACGCCGATTATGCAACAAAGCCTGGCTTGGCGAATGAAGAATGGTGCGCGCCGGACGAACATATGATGGCCTGCGAGTTCCGCCTCAACAATCCCAGCGTTATGCTCATTCGCGTGGGCACCAACGATATTGATGGATCCAGCGCCTTTACGAGACGGCCCTGCACAAGATCGTCGAGTACGCGATGGAGAACGGGTTATACCCGTGCTGGGTACCAAGGCTGACCGCTTTGAGGGTGATAATCGTAACAATCAGGATCATCCGCAAGGTTGCTGATGAGTACCGGATTCCGTTATGGGATTTCGATCTGCTGCCTCTACCTTGCCGGACCATGGCCTGAGGGAGACCATGCGCATCTGTCGGTGTACCAATATGACGACTACACTGATCCCGTCTCCTGCAAACCGGTTATCCGGTTAGCGACCACAGCCCTAGTCGTTCCGGATGCAATTCGCGCGCTGGAATAATTTTTAAGCGTCTATGTCACAATCTCACCTGAAAGCCTTCATCCTGCTAATCGCGGCAACAGTCACGCGCCATCAAGGCTCACAGTCCGGCTTCCTTGCCGCGGCTGCGTGGTCCAATCATGCAAGCGCAACGGTTGAGGAACCGCCAACGCCGGAAATCACACCATCAATCGTACCGACAGCGACCCCCACAGCAACAGCCACCGCGACGGCCAATACCAACAACAATTGCCGTCACCGACGCCAACGATCACCCCTTCACCTACCCAGGACTGCGACCGCCACAGCAACGCCAACGGCCACACCGGATCCCGCCACAATTGATCAACGGGATCCCGATGGAGGATTTCATCTGGATGCCGCCGGAGACGCAGGAAAACGTCCGGGAGGATATTTGCTCGCGGGCAGGGAAGGCCGTAACCTCATGCCTTCTCCAAGGTCGGTGACAGCCTTTCGCTTATCGCCTACTACCTGGCCTGGTTCGATCAGCATCATTACGATCTTGGCCCATACGCTGACCTGCAGCAGACCATTGATTTCTACCATGGCTCATTCCAGCGATTCGGCCTTGCCGTTCGTAACGGTCTACATGCCTGGGCTGCATTTCGTCCCGGTAATGCCGATCCCGTAGAGTGTTTGCCGGAGGAACACAGGAGTGTGAAATACGGCAACACAATCCCAGCGTTCTGATCGTCCGTCTGGGTACGAATGATAACGGTACCGATGATGCTTTTGAACGCGCCATTCGACATACAATCGAATACAGCATGGACGAAGGCATCATCCCCGTCCTCAGCACCAAGGCTGACCGGTTTGAAGGGACCGACAACCGTAACAACAAAAAACAGAAGTCCGGGGCAAGCCGGCGGCCGAATATCATATTCCCGCTCTGGGATTTTGACATACGATACACCGCCCGGTCGTGGTCTGGCAATGACAACGTACACCTGACAGCCGCGCTCTCCTGAACGATTATTCCGACCTGGATACATTTGAGTACGGCTTCCCGGTCAATGATCTGGCGGCGTTAATGACGCTTTGATGCCATCAGGCAAATTGTGGAGGGGTCACTGCCAGAGTCTGGGACTGGTCGCTATTGGCGTCATCGGCGTGGTGGCCGTCTTGTATGGTGCACTGTGCTGGGGCGCTTTCGCGGCTGGTTCTTACTGCCGGGTAGCCTTGTCACCCTGTATTGGTTGCAGGAACCTCTGGCTCCTCGATTCGCTGATTATATTCTCCCGACTTGCATTAACTGGCTTAACACTGGCTGGCCATGGTTTAGCCGTCCCGAAAAACGGGCATTGCTGGCCCCAACGCGAGTCCAACTGGGATCTCTGCCAGCGAGGATGAGAGCAGGGCTGCTACCGCGCCGTTCCCGTGCGCGGACATCACGACCTTGCTGGTTATCGCGGCTACTCATCTCCGCTGGTCTTTCTTCCGGTATGTCGATGCCGGCTTCCGGCTGACCGCCCACGGCCACCCGCTCCACTCTCCGTTTGATTGCTATGGTTGAAGTGGGCTGTTGGCCGCCGCACTGGCACTCATACTCCGCGATCGCCGCGCAGCACGACCGGCAGCATTATTGGCGTTATCGTCATTCTGTTCATCCTGCTCAAATGGCCCCCGGCAATCCGCCGTTAGCACAGGCGCGGTCCACTGGGCAAGATATCACCCTGCACGCTACCTCCAACGATTTCACCCGCTGGGACTTCATGCCGCCTTCCGGCTCATTCATACCCTGCGCGACCGCCAGACCGGTATCCTGCCGGAACCGGGCCTTCGTAGAATACGCCACCTATGTCCTGTTTGCGCCGGCCATCGTAGCCGGCCCCATCGATCGCGCGAGCGGCTCCCCGGTGACTTGCGTAAATTGCGGGATATGGTCGGACTGGATTCCGGCCCGCTGGGGGCTGGGCCCTGTGGCGCACGGTAGGTTGGTCATAGCTGTCATTGCCGACACCTGCTCAGGCTGTCCCCACCCCTGTTGCGGAACACACAGGCGCTCTGCCAATGTGGGCCCTGCTTTACGGATACGTCTCTGGCTCTATTTCGACTTCTGGGGCTACAGCCGGGAGCCATCGCCATCGGTCTCGGTATCCTGTTCGGAATTGCCCGCCGGAAAAACTTTTAACCGCCCATACTTTCCGCACCAACATCACAACCTTCTGGCAAAGCTGGCATATCACCCTCAGCAACTGCTCCGCTTCTACATCTTCACCCCTCTCGCGCAACCTCTGCGCCGCAAGCCTCTGGCCATCCAGCAATGTTGATCGTATTCGTCTCCCAGGCGGCAACCATGCTTGTCATCAGCCTAAGCGGCACGGCATCACCTGAGCTTTTTTATTCCGGGGACTATGGCACGTCGGCCTCTTTGCCCACAAGCTATGGGACTGACCGGACCCGCAAATGGTACCGGGGACTACAGACGGCCGTGGGCTCTGCCGGGCCTGGACGTTTACGGCGTGGTTTCTCACCTTCAACTACGTTATGTTGGGGTGGGTCTGGTTCCTCATGCCCACCCCAGAAGCGGCCATCCAAACGTTCCAGAAACTGTTCGGCTTGTAGCAAAACGGTTCATAGTCTTTATTTCGTCGTCATCCCGTCAGTTTCCCGCAGCTTGACATTCGTCAAGGGCCTGATCTATGATTGGGTCACACTATTTAGGGGATGGAGCCCCCTCAAACCTAACGGAGGTGACCGTGAAGCCCACTGAACTGGTCCAGCTCTATTTCGATTACCACAATGCCGGTGATGTCGCTGGGGTTATGACCCTGTACGATGAAGATGCTGTCTTTGAGATGGTCGGCAATTATGTACGTCGGGGAACCAAAGAGTTGCGGGAGATGGAGTCATTCGACGCATCGGTCCGCGAAAACCTTGTCGTCACCGATATGAAGGAAATTAATGGGCAGGTCCACTGCCAGGTCAACGCCGGCAGCGATCTGCTGAAGTCCATGAACATTCCTTCAATCCGGTATGCCGGCTGCGTGTTTGCCGTAAACGATGACACAATTGAGCGTGTTACGGCCGTATTGTCTTTGCAGTCTGCCAGGGAATTGGAAAAGGCGACGATCTTGCAACCTGACGCAGTTGCTTAACCGTCCGACAATCTGAAGGCCAATCTAGGGAAGCCAGGCAGGTTGGGCTGCCTCCGGCGCGATTTCGTGTGTCTCACCTGTCCTCAGGTCCAGCACCCATACGCCGGTCTGGGAATTCAAGTCTTTTAAGTTGAATCGCTGGTAGACGAGCGCTTGCCCATCAGGTGAATACGCCAACAAGCCATGGTGGACACCGTCCTCCGTTGTAAGTGGTTGGGCGTTGGTTCCATCCCGGTTCATCGTCCAGATTTGCCGTCCGGTGACCGCGCCGGCTTGCTTGCGGGTAAAGGCCAGTCGCTGCCCATCCGGTGAAAATACAGGGTTGGCATCTTCCAGACCCTCGTCCTCCGGGCCGGGCTGGCTGAGAACTGTAGCCTCGGCCGTCCTGGCGTTAACCCCACTGATCAGCGTATTCCAGATTTCGTCGGTAAATACCACATCAGAGACCGCAATCTCCGCGCTGTCCGGGCTCCATTGTGCCGCCATCCCCATCTGGTTGCGGATAATTGTCCCAGAAGCATCGTCGAAATTGTAGAGCTGTATACCCTGACTAACCGGTGAAAGAAAGGCAACCCAGTTGCCGTCCGGCGAAATCGTCGCTGAATACCCCAGCAGTTGCTCATCCGAAAATACCGGGACGGTGTCGC
>JAWKOY010000038.1:0-55350 GCA_041390945.1 Chloroflexota bacterium | reverse complement strand
CCTACTGGGTGCTATCGCTCTAGGTGTTGTCGGCCCTACGGCTGGGCGCTTCTTGATTGACGTTAGCTCAGGTGTCCCGGCCAAACAGTTTGTCCAGGGCGAATGGTTTGTTGGTACGGCCGTGTTGACCTCTGTCAGCTTTCTCTTCCTGCGGGCCGGGGCTTATGGCGGACCCGGTCTCGCACTGAGTTTTGTGGCTGCGTCACTTATTGCGTTCGCAATCGGCTTTACCTTCCGTATAGCGGCACTCTGGTTCTTATGGGAGGAGCCCATGCCGCCGGGAGTCCCCGACTGGCTGCTAAAAGGCCAGATCAAGCGCGAATCGCTTAAAGAAAAAATGCAACCCGGCTGGGTTCCCGAATGGGAGAACCCGACTGACGACGATAACTAAAACCAAACAAGGCGACATACCAGGGCAAAGAGGATATTTTGAGCAATCAGCAAACAGATAGCAACACGCAGGCAAGTTCGTCAGAGTCAGGTGCGCCGAAGAATGCCGGCATTACACTGGCTACACTCATCACTGTTGCGGCCGTCGCCAACCTTCCCCTTGCCATGGCGAACGTGGCGTTGCCGTCCATCGGCAGTTATTTTAATGCCTCGCAAACACAACTCAATCTGGTTGCAGTGGGTTATTCTCTGGGTTTGGCTTGTTCTGTACTTTGGCTTGGTGCATTAGGCGACCGTTACGGCCGCAAGCTGCTGCTCCTGCTCGGTGTTTCCCTGACAATCCCTGTCGCCCTTATCTGTGGGCTGGCTCCGTCAATCCAGGTGCTGATCGCTGGGCGTCTTATGGGTGGATTTGCGGCCGGAATGGCCTTCCCGACCACACTCTCTCTGATCACGGCTCTATGGAAACCGGGACCGGCGCAAACGCATTCCATCGCGTTATGGGCTGGTGCAGGCGGTGCCATCAACGCGGCCGGTCCGTTAATCTCAGGTTTGTTGTTGACTGTTTTCTCCTGGCGTTCGATCTTCTTCGTGATCATACCGTTGGCGGTTGTGGCTTTCATATTGGCGCTCAGGATCATTCCGGCGCATGTTAATGAAACGACCGAACCTGTCGACAATATAGGCGGCTTCCTTTCGGTGATTCTTGTAGGCTCGTTTATTCTGGCGATTAATTTCGCTCCCGTATCCAGTGCGCGAACAGTGGTGCTCATCCTGTTAGTCGTTGCCCTGGTCACCCTTGGCCTGTTCATTTTCCGGCAGTTGCGGGCCGAGAACCCCATTTTTGATCTCAAGATCGCGGCGCGGCCTACGTTCTGGGTCGCGGCCGTCGGCGGTATTATTGTCTTTGGTTCCCTGATGGGTTCCCTGTTTATCGGTCAGCAGTTCCTGCAGAATGTACTGGACTACTCAACGGTGAGTGCCGGTCTGGCGATCCTGCCGGCAGCACTCCTGATGATCCTGGTTGCTCCTCGCGCGGCCAAGCTCATTGAGTCACATGGTTCGCGATTCACGCTCCTTATCGGCTACGTCTTCGTTCTTGTGGCTTTTGTGGCAATGCTGCTTTTGTGGAAGGAGGGGATTTCTTACTGGGTCGTTGGTCTGGCCTACGCCCTCCTTGGTGTTGGTGTTGGCCTGGGCAGTGGACCGTCATCCCATTCCCTGACCGGGTCCGTGCCGGTAACTCGTGTGGGTATGGCGTCCGGTACGGCCGATTTGCAGCGCGATTTGGGCGGTGCTCTATTCCAGTCAATCTTTGGTGCTCTACTGGCCGCGGGATATGCCACGGCGATGGCAGCCCAACTGGCCGGGTCGAATGTATCTAACGTCCCTTCCAGTGTGGAAACCGCTCTTGAGATGTCCTATGCCGGTGCCCAATCCGTTGCCGCTGAGTATCCGCAATACGCACAACAAATCACTGATGCCGCCAGAGCTTCATTCCTGGCCGGTGATCAATATGCCTACATTGCCGGGATCCTCGCTATCCTGGCCGGTATTGCACTCATCTATTTTGTCTTCCCCAAACATAAAGAAGAGATCAAGCTGACGCAGGAGTACCGGGCTGAAGATGTGCCGGCGAAAAGTTAGCGGATCTTTTCGGTTTCCGCCATCAGGCAAATACATCAGTGACCCGCCAATAGTATTGCCAAACATACTTGTATAGGCTCTGTGCGGCAGGCCAGTTGTTCAAGTAGACTCACCTGCTGCACCTCCTCTTACTGAGAGACCCCCCACGAATTGCGCATGGTAGTTCAATGGCGTATCTTTGCTTGCCCGATTAAGTGGGTGCGCTGGTTTATGATCGGCCGATATTCAGATGGACTATTTTGACGGAGGGCAACATGCTTAACGCTGTGCTATGGAGTGCGCTGGCAACGGGTACGCTCCTGATCGGTATGCTACTCGCTTACCGGAATGCCGTAGGATTACGATGGACCGGCCTGATTATGGCATTTGGTGCGGGGGCTATCATTAGTGCTGTTGCCTATCAGCTCATTCTTCAACCCCTGGTCGAGATAGAGGGAAACTATGTGATGATAGGACTGGGTCTGGCCGCCGGCGCGCTTACATTTTATTTCTCCGATAAGTGGGTAGACAGTCTGGGCGGCGCTCAGCGCGGCGACTTCGATGGTGGGCAGGCTAATGGTTCCGGAACCGGCATCTTGCTGGGCTCGCTATTAGACGGTGTGCCGGAATCTCTGGTCCTGGGTCTCTCGCTGGTTCATGCACCTCAGGTATCCCTGGCCTTTGTGTTTGCGGTGGCAATCGGCAATATCCCCCAGGGTCTGGGGGGTACGGCCGGGATGCTGAGTAGTGGTTGGGCGCGCAGCCGTATTACACGATTATGGCTGGCGGTTTGCGGTCTTAGTATCCTGGCGGCGATGTTTGGGTACGGATTAGCCAGTGTTGTACCTGCTGCTACCGGCGCTGTCGTTGATTTGTTTGCCGCCGGTGCGCTGTTGGTCATGCTCTGCGACTCCATGATCCCGGAGGCATTTGAACACGGCGGTAATGAGAGTGGGTTGTTGCTGGTATTGGGTTTTGCCGTGGCGCTCATCCTCTCGTTGGTACAGACGGCCGGTTAATTCGTAATGTGCTTGAGACTGCGAATGGATAAGCATTGATCCCCGGATTGGGTCAACAGGAGAGTCTTAAGTGCTGATACTCTCCAATTAATCTGGGGAGATTCCGTTCCATTCTGTATAATCAAAAAGACAAGCCTGCTGGTCCGGTAGAACATCACATCTTTGTGGTGTACGCCGGTCTTCTACACCTTCAACGTGGCGGCATTTAAGCTCGATTAATCCCACGAGCGCACCCCGGCCAGACTTAAAGCCGCCCAAACAGGGGTAACCAATATAGATGCGAATTGAAATTCCTCAAGATACAGAGCGCTTCGGTGCTGTCCTCATCAATGGTGTTCAGAACGTCCTCGAACTCGACTCATCCCTCAAATCCGCAAAGAACGATCCCAAAGTCCCCGACTTCATCCGGCGAATCTCATACGAACAATTACATGACATTGAAGGTCAGATGGCAATTGTCGTGCCCATGCGCGGCGAGCGCATCAAGCTGGTAGAAGGGGTGCTGTGCGGGATTCCAAATAACTGCCTGGTCATCGTTGCCTCCAACAGCTCGACGACAGCCGGTAGACCGTTTTGCACTGGAACGGGAAGCATTCGAACGGTACTCGCGTTTTACGGATAAACGCGTCGTCGTGGTCCACCAGCAAGACCCGGCTATCGCGGAGGCATTCCGGCGCTCCGGGTATGAGGAGCTCATTGATCCGGAAACGAACCTGGTTCGTGGGGGGAAGGCTGAGGGCATGCTCATGGCGACGATGCTCGCCAGGCTGGCCGGGGCCAAGTACATCGGTTTTGTTGACGCCGATAACTATTTCCCCGGCGCTGTGCTGGAATACGTCCATGAGTATGCAGCCGGCTTTGCCATGGCTAACTCCCGTCTGGCGATGATTCGTATTGCCTGGCATAGCAAGCCGAAGATCATCGAAGACAGCCTCTTTTTCGCCAAGTGGGGCGCACATCCCGAAGCACGAACAGTTTCTTAAATGCACTGCTTTCAGAATACACAGGCTTTGAAACAGAGATTATCAAGACGGGCAACGCCGGTGAGCATGCGCTCACTATGGAACTGGCTATGCGTCTGCAATACTCTTCCGGCTACTCGATCGAACCCTATCACTATATCAACCTGTTTGAGCAGTATGGCGGCCTGCATGGTACCAATCTGGACGAGGATATTATTCGGGAGCATATTGAGGTATTCCAGATTGCCTCGCGCAACCCCCACATGCATGACACGGATAAGGGAGAGGAGCATATTGATGAAATGACTTACGCTGCGATGCAGGTGATCTACCATTCTCCCATTTGCCCCAAGAAATTGAAGAAGCGTCTGTTGCAGGAGATGCGAACCCTGGACCTGTTGGAAAAGAAGGAAAAGCCCCTGAAAGTGAATTACTATTATCCGTCGCTGAACCGGATTGATCCCCAGATATTTGCATCTGCATTGGAAGGTAGACCCTATTTGCCGCTGCTATTGCGACAGGCAGCCCGTACGCGGCCGAAGGGAGAATCGCCGCAACCGGATGCCAATGGCTCATCCAAACCTGTTGAGCCCAATCACCAGAAAGCCGTTGATAAACCCGCCTGAGGAGACTGATGACTGACCCGACCACCATCCACCTTATCACCCACAATCACTGGGATCGGGAGTGGATATTCACCGCCAGGTACGCCAATCGCTGGCTGCCCACATTCTTTAATAACCTGTTCGAGCAGCTTGAATCACAGCCTGACTATCGCTTCGTGCTGGATGGGCAATCGCTCATCATCGAAGATTATCTTTCGCAGCTACCGGCGAATGAAGCTGCTGCCCGTGCCCATGATATCCGGCGCTTTGTGGGGAGTGGACAGTTACAGGTAGGGCCTGCCTACCTCCAGCCGGACTGGAGTCTGGCAAGTGGTGAAGCCCTTGTCCGCAATTTGCTGATTGGCAACAAGATGGCCGGCAGATTTGGTCAGGTCATGAAAGCCGGCTGGTTGTTGGACAACTTCGGGCAGATCGCACAGGCACCGCAGATCTTCCGTGGATTCGGCATTGAAGGCGCGTTTGTTTGGCGAGGGATACCTTTCTCACCCGAAGACCTGAAAACAGAATTCTGGTGGGAGGCGCCGGACGGCTCGCGCATTCTGGGCATCTATCTTCTCGACAGTTACCGGAACGCCATGGTCCTCAACATGACACGAGAGTTTGCGGTCGATCGCATCCTTTCGCACACTAAAATGCTTCGTCGGTTTGCCGCAACCCCCAATGTACTGCTGATGAACGGGTATGAACAGGTGCCGGTCCCGGATGACGTGCTGCCTATTCTGGATGAAGTCAACGAGAAAATGGCCCCTGAGATGGTGGCTGTGCAAAGCACGCCGGTGGAGTATCTGGAAGCGATCCGGGAGTCCCAACCTGATCTGCCGGTGCTGGACGGCTATTTTTATAGCGGCCGTTTTGCCCCGATTCTCAAGGGGGTTTACTCCAGTCGGAGCTACCTGAACCAGGAGAATAACGAGTGTCAACGAGAGCTGGAACGGTGGGCGGAGAAATTCAACACCTTCGCCTGGTCCTATGGCTTTGATTACCCCGAAGAACGGTTTGAGCAGGCCTGGAAAACCCTGCTGTTGAACCACACGCATGACGACCTGTGTGGCTGTTGCATTGATCCGATTGCTCAGGATATGCAGACACGATTTAGCGAAGTCAGCCACATGGCGCGGACCATGTCCTCGGAGAGCCTGCGGGCGATTGTGCAACTGATTGATACAAGCGCCCAATCCGATACGGCCGTTGTTGTATTCAATCCTTCCTCACGCCCCCGACGGGATATTGTCGGGTTATCCGTTGAGATACCGGAGGAGCTGGAAAGTTTCCATATACAGGATGGGCAGGGTCAAATTATCCCCTACCAACTTGTCAGTCGGGTCGGGAGCAGCGCCAATCTGTATCTCTGGCCGACCCATGTGATCCCGTCCGTTGGCTATCGTACCTATTACATCATGCCGGGTGACGCCGGGCAGGAAGTGCCTCCGTACATCCGGGTTTCGGCCGAAGACTGCACCATGGAGAACGAGTTTCTTCATGTGCGTATTAATCCCGATGGTACCCTGACCATCAGGGAAAAGATCCACGACGATCTCTACGAGAACCTGGGGTACTTTGAGGACGGTGGTGATAGTGGTGACACATATGATTACTCTCCTCCAGTTGAAGACCAGGTAATTACCAGCCTGGGTAAGAAGGCAACCATCACGCTCGAAGAAGCCGGCCCGCTCTTCGCCCGCTTCCGCATTGCTATCAAGTTGAAGCTACCCCATAGTCTAACGCCGGATCGCACGGCACGGACCAAGAAAACACGCAAGGTTGAGATTGTCACATTTGTGGAAATGGCGGCCCGCGCCGGACATCTTGAAGTCACGACAATCGTCAACAATGTGGTCAAGGATCACCGGCTACGCGTTATTTTCCCATCAGACATAGATACTGATGTGTCATACGCCGGTATGCCTTTCGACATTGCCCATTTCCCGATTGAAGAGACGGAGGAGAACGGCGTGCCGCAGGGGATGGAGGACTTGATGCTGGCCGGCCGGTATACGGTGCCCGTGCAAACACGGCCGTTCCAAAACTTCGTCACGGTCGCTAATGATGAAGCCAGCCTGAGTATCTTTAGTCGTGGGCTGAGTGAATATGAAATCCTTCCTGATCGGAATCAGATCGCTTTCACCTTGCTCCGTGGGGTAGGGTGGTTGGCCCGGCCGGACTTGCTCACCCGTGAAGGAGATGTGGGGCCGCATATCTTTACGCCGGAAGCGCAATGCCTGGGCAAGCAAACCTTTGAGTACGCCATCTACCCGCACGGCGGTGACATGAATGCGGCCAATCCACAATTTGAATCTGACCGGCATGTCCTCAAGTTTCGCGCGTTACAGACAGATTCTCATACCGGCAAACTGCCCGATGAGTTCTCATTCTTTGGTTGGGATAACGACGAAACGTACGGGGCGCTCAAACTCACGGCGCTCAAACAGGCCGAAGACGGCCGAGACATCATCGTGCGCTTTTACAATGCCCATCGGGACCCCGCCCGCAGCACCCTCCGGTTCGGCGCTCCGGTGGTCAAGGCGTGGCGCACCAATCTGAATGAAGAAAACCAGGAACAACTGCCGGTGGAAGACGGGCTTGTACCGATCGTTGTGCGCGGCCGGGAGATTATGACTGTCCGGGTGCGCCTCGTACCGAACAATATCATCGAGGATTTCACCCGCCATCCAGCCCGAATCTTGCCGCGCCTCTCGCCTTCGGCTGAAGTGAATTCATCCAAGATGCCCCCCTTACTCACGCAGGAGGAAGTTACGGCCGAACAGGAACGCGCCCAGCAGTTAGCTTCTACATTACTGGGCATTCGCAACGAAGCGTATATTTTGCAGTCGGATATGGAGAGCCGATCCGAACTCAGTGTGCCGCAGATGGCATTGTTGCAGCGGCTCAGGGGGCGGGAAGCGACACTGGCCCGGCAGCATTACGAAGCGCGTATCTCCGCCCTGCTTAATCAGCAACTGCTCATTACACGCCAGATGGAAGACAGTCTGGATGAAATTGGGGAATCGCTCAACTGGGCACGGGTGCGCAAACGGGTGGGTGAGTTCCTGATCCATTATTATGAAGGGCTTCTGGATGATCAGGCATGAGCCGGACGGTTGTTTATACGGACATTGATGGGACGCTGATCGACGCCCATACCTATTCGTTTCGGGAGTCGGAAGCGGCCGTTCATGCGCTTCTCCAGCATCATATCCCCCTTGTGCTTTGTTCCTCGAAAACCCGCGCCGAGCAGGAAGCATTGCGCCTGGCTTTGGGGATTCCGGATCCCTTCATCGTGGAAAACGGCGGCGCGGTCTATATCCCTGAGAACTATTTCACTGTCCCGGTAGCTGAGGCGCGTTCGGCCGATGGCTGGCAGGTGATTGAATTAGGCACCAGCGCCGAGTTTATTCGGCAAACCCTGGCCGGGATCCGCCGGCAGACGGGACTCCGGTTTAAGGGATATGCTGATCTATCCGCGGCCGAGGTCGCCGAGGTGACCGGTCTGGAACTGTCTGCTGCGGAGCAGGCGCGGGACCGGGAGTATAGCGAGACTATTGTTACGCCCCTCAGCGAAGCCGACCGGCAACAACTGCGCCGTGAACTTGAGATGCATGGCCTGTCCATTGTGTCCGGCGGCCGATTCCATACAGTGATGGGTGCCGGGGGCGATAAGGGCAAAGCCGTCGATTTTCTTAATGCGCTGTTTCGCCGGGAGTTTGGGGAAATCCATACCATCGGCCTGGGGGATAGCGCCAATGATGAACCGCTTCTGGCGGCAGTTGACCGACCTTATCTCGTCCAGCGACCCGGTGGCGTCTGGCATGAAACAAGCGGCACACCTGTTCACAAAGTCGCAGCCGTTGGCCCTCTTGGCTGGCGACAGGTCATCACGGCCGAACTGAATTTGCGGCCCTGACGACGATCGTTAGAAATTGCTCTTGAGCAACTTCCTTAGTTGCGACCAAACGGATTTTCTGCGAATATCGCTACTGAATGATGGGGTCGGAACGAACTGCTTCTCTTTCCCAAGACCCGGCCGAGTTAACGCGCCTGCGCCTGACCGTGCGCGGTGTGGTGCAGGGGGTTGGCTTTCGGCCGTTTGTTTACGGGCTGGCGCAAACGCATGGTCTGACCGGTTTCGTTGGCAATGATAGCGGTGGGGTGTTTATTGAAATTGAGGGATCGGAAGCGGCCGTGTCCGGCTTTCAGGCGGCGCTTACCGGCAGTCCCCCACCACTGGCCCACATCGAACACGTTGCCGTTACCCTACTGCCCGTGCAGGGCAGCAACGACTTCGTCATCGTTCATAGCCAGGCGCAGGCTGCGGCCAATACCCTGATTTCGCCCGACATTTGCTTATGTGACGACTGCCTGGAAGAGTTGTTCGATCCGACTAACCGGCGGTACCGTTACCCCTTCATCAACTGTACCAACTGCGGTCCCCGCTTCACCATCATTAAAGAGATACCGTATGATCGGCCGTATACCACAATGGCCGATTTCCCTATGTGCCCGGATTGCCTGGCCGAGTATGAAGATCCTCTGAACCGGCGTTTCCATGCCCAGCCGAACGCCTGCCCCGTGTGTGGGCCGAAGGTGTGGCTGGAAGTGGAGGGTAACTTGCCGGTAAATGAGGACGACGCGATTCGGGAGGTGCAAACTCTGCTAACGGCAGGGAAGGTGGTGGCCGTGAAGGGACTGGGCGGATTTCATCTGGCCTGCGATGCAACGAGTGATGCTGCGCTGTCAACTCTGCGGGAGCGCAAGGGACGGGTGGACAAACCGTTTGCGGTCATGGCCCCGAACCTGGAAACTGTGCGCCGATTTGCTCATGTGTCTGATGAAGAAGCGGCCCTGCTCACCAGCAAGGAACGGCCGATCCTCCTGTTGCGTCAAAGGGACGACAGCCCTGTATCATCGCTGGTTGCCCCCGGCAACGCCACCATCGGCGTCATGCTGCCCTATACGCCGCTCCACTTTCTGTTGCTGGATTTCCAATCCCCGACGCCCGACCTCGGTGCACCTGTTCTGGTCATGACTTCCGCCAATTACAGCAGCGAACCCATCGTCAAGGATAACGATGAAGCGCGGCAGCAACTGGCCCATCTGGCTGATGCGTTCCTGATGCACAATCGGGATATTTACGGCCGTTGTGATGACTCCGTGGTAAGGATTGTCGGCAACCAGCCGGCGGACGATGATTCATCCCCTCTCCTGCCGATCCGCCGTTCGCGGGGCTACGCGCCGTTCCCGGTGAAGCTGCCCTTTACCCTGCCGCCGACACTGGCCGTGGGTGGGGAACTGAAGGCTACTTTTTGTCTGGCGAAAGACGCGTATGGCTACATGAGCCAGCACATTGGGGATATGGAAAACCTGGAGACGTTGCAGGCGATTGAAGCGGCCGTTGCCCATTTCCAGGCAATCTTCCGCGCTGCACCGGAGCTGATCGCTTGCGACATGCACCCCGGCTACCTCTCGTCACGCTGGGCACGGGAGCAAACGGCCGTCCCCGTCGTGGAAGTCCAGCACCACCATGCTCATATTGCCGCCGTCATGGCCGAACACCAACTGGATGGTAGCCGACCAGTGATCGGGTTTAGCTTTGACGGTACGGGTTACGGCACCGACGGCGCAGTGTGGGGAGGCGAGGTGCTTCTGGCGGACTATCATGGTTTCGAGCGATTGACCCATCTGAAATATATACCGCTGGCTGGGGGTGATTTGGCTGTGAAACGGCCGTATCGTCTGGCCCTGGCCCACCTGCATGCTGCCGGGTTGCCCTGGGACCCAGCCCTGCCCTGCGTGGCGGCCTGCCCTGACGCTGAGCAGCGGGTACTGAGACAGCAACTGGAGCGAGGTATCAATACCGTGCCGACCAGCAGCATGGGCCGGTTGTTTGACGCTGTTGCGTCCCTGTTAGGCGTGCGCCAGACGGTGACGTATGAGGGGCAGGCGGCGATTGAACTGGAAGCCCTGGCCGCTCCCGGTGTGGCTGATTCATATGCCTTTGATGTGACCGGCGCGGAGATTGACCCCGCACCTGTTATCATCGGCGTCGTAAGTGATATACTTACAGGTATCGACACGGCCGTCGTTGCCGCCAGGTTCCACAACGCTGTGGCAGACCTTGTCGTGGGGTTGAGCTTACAGGTACGACAGCAGTTGGGGTTGAACCAGGTTGCCCTTAGCGGCGGCGTGTTCCAAAACGTAACATTGCTGGAAGCGGCCGTAACGCGGTTGCGGGCGCATCAGTTTGAAGTGTTGATTCATCATGTGGTACCACCCAATGATGGCGGTCTTGCTTTGGGGCAGGCTGTTATTGCCGGGATGAGCAGTACCAGGGATAAAGGGTAACAGGTTAGCCTTTTTCCATTAGCAACGGAGGTTCTCATGTGTCTAGGTATTCCGGGGAAAGTTGTCGAGATTTATGATGTAGGCGGGATGCGCATGGGCAAGGTTGATTTCAGCGGCATACAAAAAGAAGTATGCCTGGCGTATACACCTGAAATCGAGTTGGGTGATTACACCATCATTCACGTAGGCTTTGCCATCACCAAGCTGGATGAGGAATCCGCCCTGGAGACATTGGCCCTGTTTAACGAGATGGGGATGTTGGAGGAGGAACTCCTGGCCGACGAAGAGGCAACATCGTGAAGTACCTGGACGAGTTCCGTGACCCGGAACTGGCCCAACGATTACTGGACCAGATCAAACAGACGGCGACACGGAAGTGGGTCATGATGGAAGTCTGCGGCGGGCAGACACACTCCATCATTCGCAACGGGATTGACCAGCTCTTGCCGGATACGATTGAAATGATACACGGTCCGGGCTGCCCGGTGTGCGTGACGCCGCTGGGTATGATTGACAAGGCGCTGGCAATTGCGGCTACGCCCAATGTTATTTTCTGCTCCTTTGGCGATATGCTCCGCGTGCCCGGTAGTGAAAAGGACCTGTTTCGAATCAAGAGCGAGGGGGGCGATATACGCATCGTTTACTCTCCCCTGGATGCTGTCAAGATTGCCCGTGAGAACCCGGACAAAGAAGTAGTCTTCTTTGGCATCGGGTTTGAAACGACTGCCCCGGCCAATGCCATGGCTGTCTTCCAGGCCAAGCAGCAAAATCTGACGAACTTCTCCATGCTGGTTTCCCATGTGTTGGTACCGCCGGCAATGGAAGCGATCTTGCAGTCACCCTCCAACCGGGTGCAGGCGTTCCTGGCCGCCGGGCATGTGTGCAGTGTGATGGGCTACTGGGAGTATTTCCCCATTGCCGAGAAGTACCATGTGCCGATTGTGGTGACAGGCTTTGAGCCGCTGGACGTCCTGGAGGGTATCCGGCTGGCTGTGGAGCAGTTGGAAAGCGGCCGTTACGAAGTGGAAAACGCCTATGCGCGGGCGGTAATGGAGAAAGGCAACATCCCTGCCCAGAAGATGCTGGCTGATGTATTTACAGTAAGCGACCGGCAGTGGCGCGGCATTGGCCCCATTCCGCAAAGCGGCTGGGAATTAAGTGAAGCCTATCAGGATTTTGATGCTTCCATACGGTTTGATGTGGGTAATATTCAAACCCACGAATCCGAGCTGTGCCATAGCGGCGAAGTGCTGCAAGGGATCATCAAGCCCAACGAGTGTCCGGCTTTCGGCAAGGAGTGCACGCCGCGTAATCCGCTGGGTGCTACGATGGTCTCCAGTGAAGGGGCATGTGCAGCCTACTATCAATACGGCCGGTTTATCTCCCTGGAAGATGTCGCTTTAGCCGGTTAAACAACAGGGTGGGGATTGCATTTCCTGTACCCACCTTCACCCTACTTCAACAGGATTTATCTTGAACGAAAAACCCACAACCACTGAACTCGACTTTGAAGGGTGGGTCTGCCCCACGCCTTTGCGCAGTTATCCCAACGTTATCCTGGGACATGGCGGCGGCGGCAAGCTGTTTGCCGAACTGGTTGAACACCTGTTTATGCCCGCTTTTCGCAATGACAAGTTAGAGGCGCTGGGGGATTCGGCCGTGTTTCAATTGCCGGCTCCCGACTGGCAATGTCTACGGACTCATTCGTCGTGCGGCCGTTGTTTTTCCCCGGCGGCAACATCGGCGATCTGGCCGTTAACGGTACGGTGAACGACATCAGCATGAGCGGGGCAACGCCACTGTACCTGAGTGTGGGCTTTATCATTGAAGAAGGGCTGTCCATGAATGCCCTGGGGCTTATCGCCGAAAGCATGGCTGCCGCTGCCGCCAAAGCGGAGTGGCCCTGATCACCGGCGACACCAAGGTGGTTGACAAGGGGCACGGTGACGGTGTGTTCATTAACACCAGCGGGATTGGCCTGATCCCTGATGGATTGGAGATTGGCCCCAACAAGGCCCAACCGGGTGATGTCGTGATCCTGAGCGGTACGATTGGTGACCACGGCATGGCAATTATGAGTGTGCGCGAGGGGTTGGAGTTTGAATCGCCGATTGTCAGCGATACGGCCGCGCTCAACGGGCTTATTGCCGAGATGCTTGCGGTTTGCCCGGAGATTCACGTCCTGCGCGATCCCACACGAGGCGGTGTGGCTTCCTCGCTGAACGAAATCGCCCATAGCTCTAACGTGGGCATTGCCCTTGAGGATACGAAGATACCGGTCGACCAGTCGGTCCAGTCTGCTTGTGAGCTGTTGGGATTGGATCCCATTTATGTGGCGAATGAGGGGAAGTTGTTGGCGATTGTCCCCCCGGACAAGGCTGACGAGGTTGTGGCGGTGATGCAGGCCCATGAGCTGGGGCGAGATACGGCCGTTATTGGCCGGGTCGTCGCCGAGCATCCCGGCATGCTGGTTGCCAGGACAGGCATCGGCGGGACCCGGGTTATTTCCATGCAGATCGGTGAGCAGCTACCGCGCATTTGCTAGAAACGCCCTACGGCAGGACATCAGAACTCAGACTTTGCTGTGGTTGCAGCGTGGCAACCCGGCGATCACTCAACGCGGCCAATATCCGATAGACCGTCAGGAAGAAGACGATTAATCCGCTGGACAGATACAGAATCTCCAATGCCGGTGTGTCCGTGCCGCAAACCAGCTATGAAGCAGGGACAGTCCAAAGACAGCGTACGTTAAATAGTGAATCACGTGGAAAGTTCGATACCCGGTCCGGTTACGAACGTAAAAGGTGAGTGTCGTCAGGAGCATCAGGTACATGCCGATGATGCCCAGCCCCACCCAGAACGGACTGAAAGGCCCGGTAAAGGGGACCAGCAAATTGAGAACCGTGTAGTCCATGTAACTGGTGAACAGCAGCAATACCGCATGCAGCGCGGTTAGGCCGATGGCATTCCAGGAGAGATAGTTGTGCATAGCCAGCGATAACTGGCCGGGCACCAGGTCCCTTAAGAATTGACTACTGATCACCAGCCCCCAGATTGTCGAGGCCGCTAAAAAGAAGAATGCGACAACCCCGCTACCTCGGACCAAATACCAGATTGTTTCGTTATTGATAAGTGCAGACATTATTCTTTACCTCACGTGTGTTGGATCAAACGGTTGCCGCAATATACGGTTCCAGTGCTGAGGTCAGCATGAGGCCGCCTTGTTGATCCACCAGAGCGGCCGCTAACCCCATGCCGGTTAATGCTTCCAGTGCTGTGGTTGACCCGGCTACCAACGCGGCTGTGGCCCAGGTTTCGGCGCGCACGGCTGCTCTGGCTAAAACTGTTGCCGTTAATAGATCGGTCTCGGACGGCAGACTGGTTCGCGGATCAATGACATGATGGGCCAGGTTGCCGTTGCGCTGCCAGCGCCGGTAATCGGTGCCGGAGGTAGCCATTGTGCCGTTTACCAGCCAGAGCGGGAACAACTCATCGTTCGTCGCGCCGGTTTCCTGAAAGGGTGCGTTGACAGCAACGGGCCAGCCCGGCCAATCACGGGTGCTTCCCCGGCTGTCAGATCACCGCTGGCATCTACCAAACAAGGTCCTTCTGCCGACAGAAAATCAACGACTCGTTGCGCCGTGTGCCCTTTGGCGATCCCGCCGAAGTCCAGCCGGATGCCGGGTGGCAACCACACTGCCTGAGCCGATCGATCAAGCTTTACCTGCTGCCATTGATTCCAGCGGTCCACGATCATGATGTCATCGGGCATGTTCTGGTCCGGTGACATCTCCGTAAACGAACGGTCGTAGCCGGCCGTCTCCAGTGCCGCGAGCTGGGTAGGATCAAACAGGCCGTCTGTTTCTCTAGCCATAAAAAGTGCCTGGGTGAGTACGGACCACAGCAGGTCCGAGACAAGTGTCCAGTGGCCGGAACGATTGTTCAATCGGGATAGCTCGCTGGTGCTGTCGAAACGGCTCAGCACGCGCTCCGCAGCATGGAACATATCCTCCGCTTCTCGAAGCAGCCGGTCGGCCGTCTTGCTGTCTTCCATATCCAACCAGACAGACATCCGGCAACCCATTGCCCGGAATGGACGCTGATACCACTGGTCGGGAATTGATTGGGGGTTCACGCGGTTAACCCGAAGAACGGCCGACGCCGGCACGCGCGCTGTTATTGAAAGTTGGCGCGACCACAGTGGGGATCGCTTCGAGATCCAGGTCCAACCCTTCAGGGATGGAGGTATCGAAGCTGCTCGATCGCTGTGAGTTGGTGGTGAGAGCCGGTTCAATATTGGTGTCGGGTGAACTGACTGTCGTTTGTGCGTTTGCTTCTTTTCCCAGCAAACCTGCGGCAATCACCGTTGCCATCAAACCGCCAGCGGTCAGGGTTACCTTAAGTTTCGTCAGGTTTCGATCAGATGTTGCTTTGCTCATTTGTGTTTACCTCTTGTGCATTAACCACGTTGCATGCGATTGCTGGGCTGCATTAACGAGTGCGCCCACGAGGTTGTCTGTCCGCAAAGCCCTGATCTTCCAGAGCCAGACTGCCACTCTGAGTTGATAGCTGGTTGATGGTCTGGTTAGCGGCCTCGATTTGAGCCTGATATTCACCTTCGCGTTCCTGCAAGGTGGTCACAGCGGTGCGTAGCTCTTCATTCTGCTCGGCATAAGCGGCGTTTTGGGTTTGCAGCGCTTCAACCTGGGCCTGTAAGGTGGCTATATCGGCTTCGTAGTCGCCGACCATTTCTACCATAGCAGTATCTGTCGCAGTTTCGGCCTCAAGGGCGGCCGTTTCATTTCCACCCCGAAATGCGAGAAAGACAGCCAGTAACAAAACCGTCAGGGTCCCAGCGATCAGTATATTCGTGATGCGTTTTCGTTTTTCCATTAGAACATCTCCTATTTCGCAATAGGTGACATTCTATGAGGCGATTGTTGGGGAATTGTTAAGACGCTTTAGGGATATGTTTAAGAGGGGGAGGGGTAAAGGCTCTATACCGCCTGAGCGGGGGCTAATGGGTCTAGGGGATTGTATTCGGGGTGGTGATGAGGTGCGGTGGATATATCCACCGCACTTGAGGCGGGCTTTGTGGCTCGCCCGGATTATGCCTTTATAAGCTGAAGCAGCATAATGAGTGGCGTCTTGGCGTAGACAGCATGCTTGAGATGACTCGGCATATAAACAAAGGAGCCTGGCTCGACGTCATGCACGTCATCCTCCAGGGTCAGACGCATTTCACCGGAAAGCAGTTGTATGACCGCAGGCATGGACGCGGTATGCTCTGAGAGTTCTTCACCCCTGGGCAAAGTGAAACAGCACCAACCTCAAGGCCGGTGTGTCGAGCAGGGTCTTGCTGAGAATACCGTCTGCCGGAATTGGGGATGGATCGCAAGGTCTTTGAGATAGGTGTAGTCCATCAGTTATTCGCTCTCCTTTTCACCAATTATCATCACTGCACCCAGGTGATGCCTATATTGACGAAAGACCTGGCGCATTGCCTGTACGCGCTTGCGGGCGATTTCGGGTCGCGCAGGATGTTGCCCATGATTCGCATCGTGTTACCAATGCCTTCATCCCGAATGATACGCGAAGGCTCAAGCAAGTGCATGGGCGCTGTGGAAATAGTCTTGATGCGGAATCCTTCGTTTTCCAGAAGTGTTTGCCATTCCCCGATCGTCAGGGGACGGGCACCTACATGGATGGCATCAGACATTGCCCGGCTGATCTCCTGTTTTGTCCCCTCGGCCAGGTCGTCAGGAACCAGGCACATCTCGTGGATCCCGCAGCGCCCACCGGGTTGCAGTAATCGCTTTGCTTCCCGGACGATTTTAGTCTTGTTGCCGGGTGTTTGCATGGTCAGCATTGCTTCACCGTATACCACGGTTGCCTCAACATCGGGTAGGCCTGTGTTCTCGGCGCGCCCTACCACACAACGCTGCTGTTCGCCCGTCAGGTATCCCTGAACCATTTCTGAAGCGTTGGCGTCTGCTTCGACGGCGGTATAGGCCGCCGGGGATTGGGCCAACGTGAGTTTTGCGGTAATGCCCAACCCGGGAGCAAACTCTACTACATGGTCGTCATTTGTAATTGCCAGTGCGTCCAGCATCTGCCGGGTAAGTTCCAACCCACCGGGGCGCAGAACCCGTTTGCCCAGGCGCGCAAGCAACCAGTGACCCGGCATTTTCTCGGTCTGCAACCCTTCACCGGGCAATTCCATGTAGTATTCCATCGGCTTATCTCCTGTAGACTCAGGCCGTAACGAACGACCGAACTGATGCGGTCACGTATCACGGTTAAGATATCTTTTCCAAAAACCCTGACGGTGAGCTTCTGATGTTTATCTAGACAGGAACTAATGCTACCGAGAGCAACGAGGTATTTCCATGCGCGGGGTTAATGGCAGAGTTTCGGTATACAACGGATTGAAATAATCACTGTCAACACTCAATTTAATCATGGTGCATTGAAAAATTTACGATGGTTAATCTTTCCAGATGGGGCGGCCAATCCTTTCTGAATCAGAGCCTGACCATGATGAAGAGGTGTCGGGCTTTACTGTGAGACGGTGATTCGCTCTTGCTTGTGCGGATCTTTTTTGAAGCGGAGATAAAGCCCCTCAATCAGGGAAGCCAGCCCTACCATGCCGACCAATATCAGTACCTCGCTGGGGTTGGTTTGTACCGTTCTCCAGACCAGGACACCTAATGCTCCCAGGCAAGCCAGCACGCCCAATCCGGCCAGCCAGCGGCGGCTTCCGACCTTGTCGGCCTGGGCGAAATTGGCGGCGTTGACGATGGCGAAGATGATCAGAAATCCGGCGCTGCCCATTGTCGAAATGCTTTCCAGATTGAAGAAGTTCGCCAGCAGAAGCGCTAGCCCGGCGGTGATCAACAATCCCTCGATTGGCTGTCGCCATACTTTTCGTTCGATAAAGGCGGGCAGCTCACCTTCCTTGGCAATGACATAGCTCAGGCGAGCCGCACCATACAATGTGGCATTGATCGCTGAGAAGGTCGCCAGAACGGCCGAGACGGCAACGAGCGTGAACCCCAGTTGTCCCAGAGAGGGCTTGGCGGCCTGGGCCAAAGCAAAGTCGGCCGCAGACTGAATTTCCTGCGTTGTTAGTGTGCCAACCGTCACAATGGAAATGAGAACGTACAGGATGATGACGAAGACCACAGAACCGTAAAAAGCTTTGGGGAGAGTCCGCTTGTAATCCCTGATATCTTCGGCCGCATTGGCAATCAACTCGAACCCTTCGTACGCGACAAAGATCAACATACCGGCGGCAATGATCTGGGGGAGGGGCTGCCAGGTGCTGGGGCTGAGATTGGCCGGGTCAACGCTACTGAATCCGAAGATGATGACAAGAATCAGGATCGCCAGTTTGAAGGCTACGACAAACGTCTCAGTTTTGCTGATCAGACCGGCGCTGAGCAGATTCAGTAGAGTAGGCACAATGATGGCCGCACTGATCAGGATATGGAGCAGAACCCCACCTGTCTGGTTGCCGAAGAATGTCTCTGCATAATTACCAAAGGCAACGGCATAAAGAGCAAGCGTGACGATATAACTGATCCACAACAGGTTGTTGGCGCTGCCGGTCAGGAAGTTAATACCGAATGCTCTATCGATGAAGATGACCGTCCCGCCCCGGCTGGGAAAGGCGACCGACAGTTTGGCGTAGGAGTAAGCAGTCAGTAGCGCGACCAGTCCGGCAATAAGGAAAGCAATCGGTGTTGCCCCGCCACCAAGCAACGCCGCCAGACCCAGTACGGCAAAGATACCCCCGCCTACCATGCCGCCAATGCCGATAGATAAGGCTCCGGCCAAGCTTACCTGGCCTGTTTGTGAAGAAGTGCTTTGATCTTTGGTCATTTATGCATCGTCCAAATTGTTGTGGATAGTACAGCCACAGAGGGTCTTGGGAGGCTGTGCTTCTCGGACTACATATAGAGATTATCGGTGCGTGCGGGGCTAATTGCAATTTGAAGAATTTGGGTAGAACATCTCTTTTTATTGGTAGACTTTATTCAGCGTCACCTCGATAGATTCTTTCCCAACATTGTATGGGGAAGCTAAAAAGGGACTTACCCCGGCAGGTGACAAACGTCATAGATTCTCATGACATTTGTCACTTTTATCAATATCGGCCAAAAATGCTATTGCAAACTATTGCAAGCTGTTGCAAACTATTGTAACTCATCGTACTGCAAAGCTTTGAGGCCGCTATTCAGGACGAAGGCAATAACATGAGCGACCTGCTGACAACACGTGAGGTTTCGGAACTTCTAGCGGTGGACCGGACAACTATCTATCGCATGCTGAATGACGGCCGTCTGGCCGGAGTAAAAGTGGGCGAGCGGTGGCGGTTTCCGCGGGAAGAGGTGGAGGTCTTAATGGGCGCCAAGCCCGCTCCGGCCGCCACGGAAATACCTCGTGAAGTTATCCCCGTTGAAGCAATTCAGGCAGTCCAGGATGTGTGTGCAGAGATGGTAGAGGTCGGTGCCGTAACTACCGATATTAACGGTGTCCCTCTGACAGAGATGAGCAACTCATGCCGTTTCTGCAATCTGGTTCAAAGCACAGAAAGCGGTGCTCAGGCCTGCCTTAATTCATGGCGCAAGTTGGCGCGGCAAAGTGACCAGTTCCCGCGTTTTATGACTTGCCATGCAGGCCTCCAATATGCTCGGGCTCATATTCATATTGGGCAGGAACCACAGGCAATGATCGTGGCCGGTCAGTTTTATACCATTCCGCCTGATCCGGTGCGAAATGAAGAGATGCTCCGCGATCTGGCCGAGCAACATGACCTGGACCCGGAAGCATTACTGGCTGCTGCGGCCGATTTGCCTGTGTTGGACGATCGTAAGCGCAAAGAGATCAGCACGTGGTTGCAGCGTGTGGCGCGGACGTTTGCCAGCCTGGCCGAGGAGCGAGCGAGTTTGCTCAATCGGTTGCATCGCATTGCTGAGATGAGCGCAATAGACGATTTGTAACGTCTTTTTATTCATAACGGCGGGCAGGCTGCTTGATGCACGCCATAACCCTGAAGGAGAGTGCTATGCCGAAGGAAACGATTTACGAGCATTTGGTTGGTGAAGGCGTATCCCGGCGCGAGTTCATCAAGATGTGTGGTGTGCTGGCAGGGGCCATGGGGATGCGCAAGGTACCTCCTGTAGCGGCCAGTAATCTACCGCCGCATCTGGCGCGTGGCGCCAAGATCGTGCACGAGATAGCAGCCGCCCTGGAGAGTAAGCCACGTGTTCCGGTAATCTGGCTGGAGTTCCAGGACTGTGCCGGATGTAGCGAGGCCCTTACCCGTTCACAATCCCCCACCCTGGTCAACCTGGTATTGAACCAATTGTCAATCGAATACCATGAGACGCTGAGTGCAGCGGCTGGTTTTCAGATAGAAGAAAACAAGCAGCGCATCATGCAAGAGTACTACGGCCAATATGTGCTGGTGGTCGAAGGGAGCATCCCCGTGGGGGCAAACGGCGCCTATTGCACGATCGGTGGCCGGTCTGCTCTAGACCATCTTAAAGAGACGGCCGAGGGGGCCATGGCTATCATCGCCACCGGTAACTGCTCCGCTTTTGGTGGTCTGCCCAAGGCGGATCCTAATCCGACCGACGCCAAAAGTGTGGCGGAGTTGCTGCCGGACAAGACAGTGATCAACATCCCCGGCTGCCCGGCTATCCCCGAAGCGACGACAGGCACGATTGCTCACCTGATCATATTTGGTGCGCCACCCGAACTGGATAGTCTGAACCGTCCCATGACATTCTACGGCAATACGGTACACGATCGCTGCCTGAGACGGCCGTTTTATGAGGCCGGTAAATTTGCCAATAGCTTTGATGACGAAGGCGCGCGCAAAGGTTGGTGCCTGTACAAGTTAGGGTGCAAGGGACCAACGACTTATAACGCGTGTGCAACCATCAAATGGGATGGTGGCTTGTCCTTCCCAATCCAGTCCGGACATCCTTGTCTGGGATGTTCTGAGCCCGGTTTTTGGGACGGTGGCGGATTCTATGCCGGACAATCCGCCCCATTGTCAACCCCGACGATTGCTATGGTAGGAGCAGCGGCGGCTGTTGGTGCCGTTGCCGGCGGCGCGGTAGCGACCGCCAACAAAGCTCAGAAGAAGAAAGGATAACCAGGAGGACGACATGGACTGGAATGCTATTTTAGCTTTTGCACGCGGCCCCTTGTTTAATGCGGCGCTGCTTATCTTTATTGGTGGAATGCTCTTCCGGCTCTTTCGTGTGGTCATGTTGGGTTGGGGGAAGGACTACAGCACCTCGCGCGGTAGCAAGGCGACCGGTGTTGTTCAATCCTATTTGAAGGGCCTGTTTGTGCTACCGTTTTGGCCGTGGGTCAAGGGAACCTTCCAACGCAACCCGATCCCGTATATCGCCGGTGGCCTGTTTCATCTGGGTCTGTTTGTGGTGATTTTCCTCGGTACGGCCCATATGCTGGTTTGGAAGGATTTGCTTGGGTTTGGCTGGCCTACCTTGCCGATGCCCATCGTTGACTGGCTGGCAGTGGCGGCCATTGCCGGTATGCTCGCCTTGCTGGTAAATCGTCTGGTCCATCCGGTTATGAAGATGCTCTCCGGGCCCTCAACCTACATCAACTGGATGCTGGTTTTCCTGCCGATGATTACCGGGTACATCATGACCCACCACCTATTCTTTCGCTATGAAGTGGCCTACAGCCTGCATATGTTATCTGTAGACGCGATGTTGATCTGGATCCCGTTTAGTCGCATCTCGCACTTCATGTTCTATTTCTTTTCCCGAACGATGCATGGTGCCGAGCTTGGCAAGCAGGCGTTGACGCCCTAGCTCCCGGCCGTGTTACAAGAGCAGATATACCTGGCTTTGAAGGAGGCCAAAAATGGATGAGGCTGCAAATAAAGCAATAGATTTATTTGTACAAAAGACAGGGGGCCAAGTCGCTTCCTTGCTGGAAGCGTGTACCCGCTGCGGCATGTGCGCCGAAGCATGTCATTACTATCAGGCCACGCACGTACCGGAGTACACTCCTATATGGAAAGTTGAGATGCTCCGGCGGACTTATGAGCAACGCTTTACCTGGGGTGGCAAGCTGCGCCTGGCTATGGGCCTGGATAAAGAAATCACCAACGAGTCATTGGCAGAGTGGAGCAACTATGATTTCCAGGCTTGCTCAATGTGCAATATGTGCTCAATGGTTTGCCCCATGGGGATCAATATTTCCTCAATGATCGGCATGGTACGATCCGGAATTACCGCGGCAGGGCTTACCCCGGAAGGCCTGGCGAAGAAGACAGCCACACAACTGGAAACCGGAAGCCCGAATGGGGCCACGGAAGACGATTATGCGGCATGGTTTGAGCGCTCGTCAAAGGAAATGGGCCGGGAATTGCCCATAGATGTGCCGGATGTCGACATCTTGCTGGTATTGACAAACCTGGAATACGCAAGCTTTCCCGGTAATCTGGCAAGCATCGCCAAGATTCTGGATGCAGCCGGCATTAGTTGGACCTTGAGCATGGAAGCCCGCGATGCGTTCAATATGGGCGCGATCATCGGCAACGGCAAAATTATGCGGCAATTGGCCGACAAGATTTATAATGCGGCCGTTCGGTTACGCGTGAAGCGTGTGCTGGTCAGCGCCTGCGGGCATGGTTTTACAACCCTGCGTGACAAGCTACCCAATGCACGCGGCGAAGCGTTGCCTTTCGAAGTCATTCACATTGCTGAGTTAATGGGTGATGTGGTAAGCGACGGGCGAGTCAAACTGCAACAAGGGTTCCTCAGCGATAACGGCCATACCTATACTTTCCATGACTCTTGCAAGATTCAACGTATGGGCGGCATCATGGATGAGCCTCGCCTGGTCCTGAAGCAAATGGCCGGCGACTCCTTCCATGAAATGCTCCCCAACCGTGAACAGGCGATTTGCTGTGGCGGCGGCGGTGGCGTGCGGGCTATCCCGGAAGCGTTTGATACACGGATGGCCGCCTTTGAGTTAAAGGTCAAGCAGGTTGAGAATGCCGATGCAGACGTGGTTGTTACGACTTGCAGTAACTGTCGCTTGCAGTTCATGGAAGGGTTCAAGCACTACGGATTAGATAAACAGGTTTCAGGCCTGGCTGAGTTAATGGCTCAGGCCATCATTGAATAGGGGGTTTCCAATGGCAGAAAGAATCGTCGTAGATCCGATTACTCGTATCGAGGGACACCTCCGCATCGAAGCTGAGCTGGATGGTAACAACACAATCTCGCAAGCGTATTCGTCAGGGACAATGGTGCGCGGAATCGAAAAGATTCTGATGGGTCGTGACCCGCGTGAAGCGTGGGCGTTTGCCCAACGGGCTTGTGGTGTTTGTACAACAGTTCACTCTTTCGCCTCCATTCGTTCGGTGGAAGATGCGCTGAACATCCAGATTCCCACGGCGGCCAACCTGATCCGCAACCTGATGATCGCCCAGCAGTATGTCCATGATCATGTCATGCACTTTTATCACCTGCATGCGCTGGACTGGGTTGATGTTGTCAATGCGCTCCAGGCCGATCCCAACGAAACGGCCGCTATCCAGCAAGCCATCTCCAATTGGCCCAATGCCTCAGCCGGGTACTTTGCGGATGTGAAAAACAAGGTGCAGGCGATTGTTGACAGTGGTCAACTTTCTATCTTTGCCAATGCGTATTGGGGCCATCCGGCCTACAAGCTGCCGCCGGAGGTCAATCTTCTTGCGGTTGCCCATTATCTGGAGGCCCTGGACTGGCAGAGTCATGTAACCAAGATACACACCATTTTTGGCGGCAAGAACCCGCATCCCAACTTTGTGGTTGGTGGTGTGCCGATGCCCATTGACCTGAACAGTGATACGGCCTTCAATGCAGAACGGCTTTCCATTGTCAAGGATAGCATTGACCGGATTCAACAATTTGTGGATCAGGTTTATTTGCCGGATGTGCTGGCGATTGCCCCGTATTATCTGGATTATGCAGCGTTGGGTGAAGGGTTGGGTAACTTCCTGACATGGGGTGAGTTCCCCGGCGTGGATCACAGCGATACCTCGCAATTCCTCGTACCGAGAACGGTCATTATGAACCGTGATCTGGGGAATATAATTGAACCCGATCCCAACGATATGGACTTGATGAAGGAGTTCATTGCCCGGTCCTGGTATACCTATACGGATGGTGATGGGGCCGGTTTGCACCCCTGGTCGGGTCAGACTGAGTTTAATTTCACCGGACCGCAGCCGCCATACGAATTCCTGGAAGTCGAGCAGAAATATACGTGGTTGAAGGCCCCGCGCTGGAACGAGACCCCGATGGAAGTTGGACCGTTGGCCCGCGTACTGGCTATGTATGCCAAGGGTAATCCGGCGGCCGTTGAGCTAACCAACAGTGTTCTATCGGCGTTGAATGCCCCGGTTGATGCGTTGTTCTCGACATTGGGTCGCACGGCTGCGCGAGCGATTGAAACCAAGATATTCGCTGATGAGATGAGCAATATTCTGGATTCGCTGATCGCGGAAATTAATGCGGGCAACACCAGCACCTTTAACGGCGACTTATGGGAACCGACAACATGGCCGCGTCAGGCGCGAGGCTTCGGCTTTATGGAAGCGCCACGCGGCGCATTGGGGCACTGGATCGTTATTAACGGCGGCAAGATTGAGAACTACCAGATGGTGGTTCCCACGACATGGAATGCGTCCCCGCGCGATCACAAGGATCAGGCCGGGGCGTATGAGATGTCATTGGTCGGCACACCGCTGGCAAAGCCGGAATGGCCGCTGGAAATCCTGCGCACCATCCACTCCTTTGATCCATGTATGGCTTGCGCCATTCACATGGTGGACGCTAAAGGGAATGACGTGGCCGAGGTGGCGACGGGATTGACGGTTTGCCTGAGTTAAAGGAAACGACGGGAACGATGAGCCGTAAAATCGTATTGGGTCTGGGAAATACTCTACAGTCAGACGAAGGTCTGGGTGTCTATGCCATGCAAGCTCTGGAGACAGCCTTGGGCAGCCAGGACCAGGTGGAGTTTGTTGACGGTGGTGTACTGGGGTTGAACCTTTTACCTCTGGTGGAGGAAGCCAGCCACCTGCTTCTGCTGGATGCGGCCGATGCCGGAGAGCCCGCCGGTACAGTCATTGAGTTGCGCCGAGAAGAAATCCCCCTGTATTCCGGGGTGAAGATGTCGCAGCACCAGGTGACGTTCCAGGAAGTGCTGGGTCTGGCAGCGATACGTGAGAAACTGCCGCCCCATTTGCAACTGATTGGCGCCCAGCCGGAAGACCTGACGGTAGGGGTTTCACTGAGCGATACGATTACGGCCGTCATCCCGGAAATAGTGAGTCGGGCTACCGCCGTTTTAGATGAGTGGCAGGTACTGGCCCTGAACAGGAATTGATTGGTTGTTTAGGTAGACTAGAATAAATTGATCGAAGGAGTCTCAGGAAATGAACTGGTTGAGTCTCATAATTGGCTTTATAGTTGGTGCAGTGGTAATAGGTCTTGCGGCATGGAAAATGATGCCCAAGATGATGATGGAAGTGCACAAGAGCCGGTTGGGCTTTGAGGAAACGGTGGAAGCCGTAGAAAAGGAAGCCTTGTCTCGCGGTTGGAATGTGCCCAAGATTTACAATATCCAGAAGACACTGACCGATGCCGGTCACGCGGATATGACCCGGGCCAAGATTATCTCTATCTGCCAGCCGGATCATGCTTATAACATTCTGCGCTTTGACGAGAACAAGTTCGTCACCGGAATTATGCCCTGTCGGGTAGGCATCTACGAAACGGCCGACGGTGTTTACATCGCCGAGATGAATATGGGGCTGATGAGCAAGATGTTTGGCTCGACGATTGAACAGGTGATGGGACAGGTTGCGGCCGAAGAAAAGGAAATGATGTCCGGCATCGTTGCTGCTGCCTGATCATCGCCTGGCTTATTAGTTTTCCAAGGGGAACAGGTGACTACGGCTATGATGGACGTAGTTCCCTGTTCCTTGCATGTGTAATCGGAGTGAAACACACAATGACGAAAATCGCTTTCCCCACAGATGACGGCCAAACGATCAGTCGTCATTTTGGCCGGGCAGCGCGGTTCCTGGTCCTGACTGTTGAGGACGGTCAGGTGGTGGTGCGTGAATCGCACCAAACCAGCACACAATAATCACAATGATGGGGCTCAGGTGAATCTCAGCGACATCGCTGTGGTACAGGAGCCGCAACAGGTGCAGGATCATGGGCACCAGGGCATGTTTGATCTGCTGGCCGATTGCCAGGTACTGATTGCCGGAGGTATGGGACAGTCTGCCTATGCCCAGGCAGAGGCGCAGGGATTGGAGATTTACCTGTCCGGTGAGGAAGAAATCCCGCAGGCGTTAGCGGCCTACCTTGCCGGAACGCTTCAGAGCGACACACGTCGCGTGCATGCCCATCACGATCACCATCACCATGCATAGCTGTTCCTTGCTATGATGCGTGGAACTGTGTAACGTTACTATTATTAGGTACGACGATGCACGAAATGGCGGTCACGCAAAGTATTTTGAATATTGCCCTCGATCATGCCGAACGAGCCGGTGCCACACGCGTCAGTGACCTATACCTTCTGGTCGGCCAGCTTTCTTCCATTGTGGATGATTCGGTGCAATTTTACTGGGACATTATCAGCAAGGAGACTATTTGTGAAGGCGCACAGTTGCATTTTGAGCGTGTGCCGGCCCAGATGGTTTGCTTGGACTGTGGTGAGCAATATGTGCTCACCGGCGGATTAACTGAATGTCCGGCATGCGGCAGTTTTCACGTTCACGTGAGTGGCGGCGAAGAGTTCCGTCTGGAGAGTATCGAGGTGGAAACAGCAGCAGAAGCGGCTGCTCGGGACTGAAATGTCTCAGACCAATAAGGATAAATGACCATGACGACAACTGTAGAAATTGTGGAAGATATCCTCGGTGCGAATGACAGTCTGGCTGAACAGAATCGAAGCCTGTTAGACGAAGCCGGGGTATTGGGTGTAAATATCATGGCCTCGCCGGGGGCAGGCAAGACCAGCGTCATCTTGCGTACCATTGAAGCATTGCGCGATGAACTACAACTGGGTGTGATTGAGGGTGATACTGCGGCCGATTACGATTGACGCGGATAAAGTTATCACGGCCGGAATGCCCGCTGTACAGATAAACACAGGCGGACAATGTCACCTGGATGCCGTCATGTTGGGTAAGGCCCTACCGACCATGCCGACGGAGGATGTCGAATTACTGATTGTTGAGAATGTCGGTAACCTGATCTGCCCGGCATCGTTCAAACTAGGCACCACTTTAATGTGGTGGTTGCCAGTGTGCCGGAAGGGGACGACAAACCGTATAAGTACCCCAACATCTATCGCGGGATTGATGCCCTGATCCTGAATAAGACAGACCTGTTGCCCTATATTGATTTCAACATGGATTATTTCCGTCAGGGAATTGAGGCGCTCAACCCTGATGTGGAATTCTTCCCTCTGTCATGCAAGACAGATGAAGGGGTGTCGGACTGGACGGATTGGCTTTTGGGGCGCGTTCGGGCTTATCAACAAGCTGTTTAGATCGAGGAAACAGACCTACATCTGTTAGCGAATCAATCTATAAATTCATTGAGACGCCGCCTTCCATGAAGGCGGCGTCTCAATATGTGTTAGTCGCCTGATCCCAGGCTTTGCGGCGAGGAATCAACAGAGACCCCTCTCGGCCGCCATAGCAAAAGCAAAATAATAAACACAGTCGCGTTGAACATCGGGAAAGCTGAAAGCCGTAGGTCCACAGCACCAGTTGCGGTATAGAAAATACCAACAGCCAGGTCAATTGCCTGAACAAAGATCATATTGTTGATCCAAAAGACATGTTTCTCCGGTTCGGGTGCTATGTAAAGCATGCCCATGCCATAGGCCAGGAATCGTGCGGCCAGCATGCCTAGCGGATAAGCAATATCTGCATCCGGGATCGAGTGCCCCATCACGCCTAGAAAAGTGAACGGCACAAACAGATACAATGCGCCCAATACCAATTGAACAACACCAATCACACGCAATAGAAGGGTAAGTTTTCTCATTTCTGTTATCCTTTATACTTAATAAACTATATATAACAAACAGGTAGTTATGACCAAAAAAAGACTATTGGTTAAGGGTAGTCAATATGTCGGCTATCGTCGTTTGCCCCAGCCGATTCTGCATGGCTGCTTCTGCATCGTTGAGAATGGGTAGCACTTCGTGTTGTGCACGGGTGGGTCTTTCACCAGTAACGCGCGGCTCAAAGTCATTTCGAAACAGGGGCTTGCCGGACTCGATAGCTTTGAAGATATCAAGGATGGTTACTTTGTCTGATGCTACTGCTAATCGCACACCTCCTTTTGCGCCTTCACGTGTCTCAATAATTCCCGCACTCGCCAGGTTGCCCAGAATCTTTACGGCCGTTGGCCGGGCTATGTCCAGTGCGTTCGCCAGCTCATTGGTCGGCACGAAATCGTAAAACCCTTGCTGGACCTTGTCCGCGACAAAAATGACGGTCATGATCGCCTGTGAAAAAGACAGTGAATAGCTCATAGTGATACAGTGGAGGCCTTAAACCTCAATCAATATATATTGTATATATAGAATAATTATTTGTCAAGAACCAATTTGAGCGCGCCTTGCACTCTATTCGAGATCGTGAATCATTGTGAGCTGAGGTCGGCACTGGCCCTGATCTGGGCCGCGTGTTCGTCAAAGTGGGCCCGAACGTAGCGGAAGACTCGCTCGACGGTGACATTGCCACTAAGATAGGGATCGATAGCCGGGTAGTCTAGCGACATGGTCAGGTCTTCGTCGGACACTTGATCCAGTGTATTCAACGCTACTGCCAATGCCCGGTCATATTCGGCCGTCAAGTGCTTGCGAGTCAGAGGTTGTGCACCACGTCGCGTGTAACGCTCATTGAACCAGTTGAACAACTGCATGGTCAACACCCGCTTGACGATGCCGAATACCCAGCGATGGCGTGTTATCAGGCTCACGTCGGCGACCAGTAACCGAGGTGCGAGACTCATGTGGTAGAACAACTCGCCAATAGTCCAGGCCGGATTGGCACTGGGTTGGGTTAGAGTCTCGTCCGGTACCTCTGCCAGTAGCGTCCGGAAATCACCTCGCGTACTCTCGATCTCAATACGCAGATCCTCACGGAGCGACATGGTGAGTCCCTCTTGTTGAAGCTAACATATGGAGATTATCGTGCCTCGGTTTACAGCATGCAACCGGAGCAGAAGCGGGATACCAGTTTGAAGGTGAGCTTTTCTTTGTGAGTGTTTTACTTCACGTGCACTTGGCTGAAGAAAACCTTGTTGTCCTGAATGCCGGTGGTTTGCCCCATGATCTCAAAAGACCCCGTGAGCGGCAGATGTTCTGACGAATTCCCGACCATGATCTCAACCTTCCCCGGGTGAACAGCAGCGATCAGATCTTCGTCATAGACCGCAAGCTGGTTGACGAACAGAGTAAAGGTAACTGTCTTGCATTCGCCGGGTTCCAGGCTGATACGCCTGAATCCTTTCAACTCCTTGATTGGCCTTGGTGGGGCGACGTATTGGCGTGTATAGAGTTGAACAACCTCTTCCCCGGCACGATCTCCTGTATTGGTGACTTCGACGCTGATAGAAATCGAATCTCCTGCAGCCGCTTTTTGATTGGTCCAGGTACAGGTTGCCGAAGTGAAAGTTTGTATAACTGAGACCGAACCCAAAAGGATAGAGCGGTTCGCCGTCGAAGTAGCGATAAGTGCGACCGGCCATCCGGTAATCTTCAAAGGGGGCAGATCTTCAAGGGATTTGTAGAGCGTAATCGGTAACCGTCCGGCGGGGTTGTAATCACCAAAAAGTACATCCGCCAGTGCATCTCCCCGGATTCCCCGGATACCAGGCTTCGATGATGGCCGGGATATGATCTTTTGCCCACTGTACTGCCAGGGCACTGCCGTTCTGCAAGACCAGAACAATCGGTTTGCCCAGAGCATGGAGTTGTTTGAGCAACTGTTTCTGGGGGCCGGTAAGCAGATATCAGCTCTGTCCCCACCTAAGAATCCGTCAGCATCCACCTCCAGTTCTTCGCGTTCCAGAAGGGGGGTCAATCCCATGACGGCTACCACAACATCTGCCTTGCCGGCCGCTTCCAATGCCGGTGACAGATAGTCAACATCCGGCCATGCCCACAGAAGTTGGGCGCGGGAATCAATGCCCTGGCTGGCGTAGTCCAGTTGCAACTTGTAGAAGCGTCCCGTCACTAATTCGACATCTTTGGACATGGTGTGGTGATCATGAGTATCTTCAAACTCAACGATTAACTCATCGTCCAGGTAGAGTTTGTAAGCATTGAATCCGTTTACGCCGATTTTGCAGCGGCCGTCCCGGGGTGGGCAGAAGTAACCTGACCAGCGTACCGAGAAACCGTCTCCCCACTTGCCGGTAATCGGACTGATGCCCTTCCAGAAAGCGTCAACATTCCTATCCAATTGCTGTCGGACAGGCACACCTTCGAAATTCGGGTTGTCAAAGTATTCGGCATTCAAGCCATGCTCGGCTGCTTGAGAATTGGACGGGTAGAGATAAGTTGTTGGTACCGGTTCAAGGGGCAGGACCCCATCGGCTACCAGGCTGCCCTGCGCATAGTAAATCTTTGTTGATGGTGACAGTTTCCGCCGTATCCCCGCCAGAGGTGTAGTCGGATCGGCCGGGGTGCCGTGATAGTTCCCCAGAAGGGATTCCACATAGTCAGCGTTGGGGCCGATAACGGCAATGGATGCAATGTCCTTGGATAGCGGCAAGAGGTCCTCTTCATTCTTGAGCAACACAATAGACTTCCGTGCTGCTTGCAATGCCAGCTCCTGATGATCCTTGCAGTTGACAATCTCGTAGGGAATCTGCGCATAGGGGACTTCTTCCGGCGGATCGAACATACCCAGCTTGAACCGGGCAGTGAACAGACGTTTGAGTGATTGGTCGAGGACCTCCTCGCTGATGAGGTTCTGGGCAACTGCGCCGAACAGGTAGGGGTAAGTACTGCCACAGTTCAGGTCGCAGCCGTTTTGGACTGCCAGTGCAGCAGCTTCTTCAGGTGTATCAACGATTTTATGGCTGGCGTAGATGTCGATGATGGCCCAACAATCGGACACAACATACCCGTCAAACCCCCATTCGTCACGCAGGAGCTTTTGTAGCAGGGTGGGGCTTGCACAGCATGCTTCGCCGTTGAGCCGGGTATAGGCACCCATTACTGAATACGCGCCACCCTCCCGAATACAGGCTTCGAAGTGTGGCAGATATGTTTCGCGTAAATCCTGCTCGCTTACCCGGACATCGTACGAGTGGCGTATTGATTCGGGACCGCTATGGGCCGCGAAATGCTTGGGAGTAGCAACCAGCTTGAGGTATCCGGGGTCGTCACCTTGCAACCCCCTGACAAAGGCGACACCTAACGATGCTGTCAGGTAGGGGTCTTCCCCGAATGTTTCCTGCCCTCGTCCCCAGCGGGGATCACGAAAGATATTGATATTCGGTGACCAATATGTCAGCCCGGTATAGATGGAATGAACATCATGGCGGAGCGCTTCATGGTGCTTGGCGCGGGCTTCGTCGGATATTGCAGTCGCAATGGTGTGAATCAGTTCGTGATCCCAAATTGCGGCCAGGCCAATCGCCTGGGGAAACACTGTAGCAATGCCGGCTCGACCGACCCCATGAAGACCCTCATTCCACCAATTGTATTCCGGGACTCCCAGCCTTTCGATGGCCGGTGCCCCATATACCATTTGCAGAATCTTCTCGCCCAGAGTCATCTGACTGATCAAATCATCTACGCGCTCGGCTATTGGCAAACTGCTGTTTTTATACGTTGACATGGAACTAACACTCCAGTATTAAGAAGCTGAGGATTTCGCACAGAAATGGCGCATGCCTTATGCGTGTTCAGGCACCATGTCCTCAGCGAATTGGTAGCACTTGACAAGCACATCACCGACAGCGATATCTGCCGGGGGTTTTTGTTTGCAAACGTCCATTGCTACAGGGCATCTGCCTGCGAACTTGCAGCCCTTCCTCAAATATTCCTCTTCCTCTGTTTCATTGAGATTTACTCTTCCCACCCAGCGCCGGGCCGGATCCGCTTCCGGGATGGATTCCCGCAAAAGTTGGGTATAGGGGTGCTTGGGGTGCATCAGCACCTCCTCCACCGAACCCATCTCGACAATGTTGCCCCGGAACATGATTGCGATGCGATCGCAAACGTAGTAAGCTGTCGCCAGGTCGTGAGTTATGTAAAGAACGCTCATCCCCAACTCGGTTCTGAGCTTGTTAAACAGATTCACGATGGACATCCGTAAAGAAGCGTCCACCATGGAAACCGGCTCGTCAGCGATCAGCAGGGTGGGGTCGGTAAGAAGTGCGCGGGCAATTGAGATTCTCTGTAACTGTCCACCGGAAAACTCACTGGGGTATTTCCCGGCAAACTCCTTGTAAGTTAGCCCAACAGACCTGAGCTTTTGGTCAATCAGTTCAATGGCCCCTTCTTTGTTGTCGGCCAGATTGTAATTCTGAACGGTTTCAAAAAAGTAACGGTCCACCGTTCTTAACGGATTGAACGTACCGAAGGGATCCTGGAAGATTGCCTGAACACCCTCGGTAAGCCAGACTTTGTCGTTTTCGCCGCTTACCTGTCCCTTGTGCTCGATTGTGCCCGCGGTAGGTTTTTCGAATCCCAGAACCATCTTGGCCGTAGTTGTTTTTCCACAGCCGCTTTCGCCGGCCAGGGCGAAAATCTCCCCCGGTCTGATGGTGAAGGAGATATCATCAACGGCCGTAATTCTCACGCGCGAGGTAATGCTGCCGATGGAGTAGACCTTTGACAAATGCTCTACGTTAAGCACTTTTTCCATCCCCATCCTCCTCTATTAACCAGCAAGCCACCTTATGGTTGGGCCTGGCGGTAATATAATCAGGTGTTTTCGTCTTGCAGATATCCATGACGTAGGGGCATCTGGGATGGAAAGCGCAACCTGTGGGCAGATCAATCAGGGAGGGTGGGCTGCCGGGAACACTCTCTCGCGGAGATTTATCGCCGAAGACAGGCAGTGAATTGATCAAGTATTGGGTGTATGGATGAAGTGGTTCACCGAAGATAACTTCGCTGGATGCTTCCTCAACCATTTTTCCGGCATACATAATCCCGATCCGGTCAGCCACGTTGGCGTGTACGCCCATATCATGAGTGACCAGAATGATTGTGTTGTTCAACTTTTGCTGAATATCTCTCAAAAGTTGGACAACCCCTCTCTGAACAACAACATCCAATGCTGTTGTCGGCTCGTCGGCAATGATGATGTTCGGCTCTAGCAGAGCGGCGAGAGCAATGGTAACCCGTTGACGCATACCACCGGAAAGTTGATGCGGATACGAATCCATCACCTGCGGAGGTAGGCCCAGTTCCGCGATGTGTTGCCGGGCCAGGGTAAAGGCTTCCTCACGCGACTTCCCTTCCAAATGGCTGATGATGAAATCCTGGTAGGTGTCTTTTAGCCTCTTCACCGGATTTAGGACGCTCATGGAACCTTGCGGCACGTAAGAAATGAAATCCCAGCGCAAGCGTCTTAATGTCTCGGAATCAAGCGTGGATACATCTACCGTTTTGTCGTCCACGTGATAAATAACCTTGCCGGATATCAGCCGAAGAGGAGGCTCGATAACGGCCGCCAGAGCTTTCAACAGGGTGGATTTACCGCAGCCACTTTCCCCGGCGATACCGTAAATTTCGTTCTCGCGAATATCAAGCTCAACCTCATTGACCGCCTTCACTACCTTTTGCTCGCCGTAGACCTCAAGGACGTAAAAGGCCTTCAGCCCTTCAGTGCTTAATATGGTGTCGTTCATTGTATTACTACTATGCTCCCACACGCTGAATACGGGAACGCGGGTCAAGATATTCGCTGATGCTGGACGAGAGCCAGTACAGGGATGTGAACAGCAATATGGAAAGGATCACCGGTGTCAATAACCACCACCAGTAGCCCAGCAAGGCGGCCTGATAGCTGAGCGCCCAGAAAATCATGGTGCCCAGCGTCGGGATATCCAGATTGGTTAAGCCAAGAATCGCCAGAGTGATTTCCAGTCCAATTGCCCAGGACATAACGTTGATCAAGGTGGCAAAGACCAACGGCATGACAAACGGCAAATATTCATTCATCGCCATGCGTAGCGTGCCGGTCCCCGACAGAATGGCGGTTCGGGTGAACTCCCGCTCGCGCAGACTCAAAATCTCTGAACGGATTACCCGTGCATCCCAGGCCCAGCCAAAAATAGCCAGCAGCAATCCCAGTGTGACCAGATTCATAGACTCACGTACAAGTAGGGTGAGCATCACCAGGATCAGAAACAACGGAATGACCAGAAAGCTGTCACTGATGAACATCATTACCCGATCGGTCATTCCGCCTTTGTAGCCGGCCAGCATTGCTACCGGAACCGCAATCATGCGCGAGATAATCCCGGCAATAAGCGCAATGATGAATGAATTACGAACGGCAAAGGATGCTTCCCAAAAAATATCAATTCCCCGGGACTCGGTACCCAGCAGGTGTTCGCTCGATGGCGGTAAGTCGCGGGGGACCTCATGCCAGAGTGTCGGGTCATATGGCGAGAAGAATGAAAGGCCGCCATAAACAAGAAGAATACACAGTATCGTGAAGCTGATTTTGAAGCGGTTATCCCGCCAAAGATCCTTGAATAGATTCATGGTAAGTCGACCCCTAATTGTGTCTGATTCGAGGATCAAACAGCGGATACGTCAGGTCAATGATCAGAATCGCTGTCGTGATGCCGACGATCGAAAATACAGTAATGCCCATTATCAGGTTGTAGTCCCCATTCACGATGGCATTGAAAAGTAGCGTGCCCAATCCCGGATAGGAGAAGACGATTTCTGTAATCAGGGCACCACCAAAGATTTGCCCGATGACCAGACCCAGCGCTGTGATCTGCGGCAGCATGCCGTTGCGAATGACATAGCGGTTCACAATACGCCCTTCCTTGATACCGCCCATTTTGGCATACTGCACGAAGTCGGATGAGTTTACGTTCTGTACGACCAGCTTCATGGTCTGGAACCAGGCGGCCCAACCCAGAAGGATCAGAGACAGCGCAGGCATAAACGAGTGATGAAGGACATCGGAGATGTAGGGCCAACTGAAGGAGGGTACACGGCCGATATCGGTGCCCCCGGCAACCGGGAACCATTGGAAGACGTAGCCAAATAAAAGTAAGATGCCGAACGCAAAAATATAGTAGGGGAACGGCCGGATCAACATAGCCATTGTATCCAGCGCGCGCGACCAGCCCTTGCGATTGAAATAGCCGGCCAGCCCACCCAGCAAGATTCCGATGACAAACCCAATGAATGTGGTTATCAATAACAGACCCAGGGTCCAGGGCAACGCCTGCTTGATGAGCTGACTTACCGGGGTGGGAAACTGAAAAAAGGACACACCGAAATCCCCACGGAACAGCCTGCTCCAGAAGATGCCATATTGGGTTACCATCGAACCTTCCAGCCCATATAGTTCCGTCAAATCTTGGGCCATCTTGTCCATCAGAGAGGGTCCAGATAGGTTCCGCGTGACTGCATGGCCCCGATGGTTTGCCGGACAGGATCAGACGGTGCCAGGCGAGGGAGAATGAACACCGCTGTCACTCCCACGAAGATGACCAGGAAATATTGAATGAGCCGTGGGACTAGATAGCTTCGTAGAAAGGCCAACTATCTATCCTCCTCAGGACGCTTGCCCTTAGAATTACTGTTGCTGTGGTTGCTGCAGGTGGGTACACCGACCCACCTGCAGCAGGTTTATGAACATCGAAGGCCGGACCGAACCCCAGGATACCCCAGGTCGCAGTCCGGCCAAGCATTATAAATGACTACCGGCCTGTTTGTTGCAGGAAGGGAGTCGTGTACTTGAACGGACCCCAGTGCACATATGGCTGAGTATACGGATTCTCCGAACCGGGCCAGTTGGTCCAGTAGTACTCATCCCATGTGATGAACCCGGCATACCCATAGGTCGGGATACTGGGCATTTCCTCAACGAGGAGCTTGAGTCCTTCAATACCGGCCTGGCGCACGGCTTCCGTATCGGCCGGGTCGGTGACGCGCAATGTCTCAATGACGGCATCCATTTCGGGGCTTGACCAGCGTGATTCATGACCTGATGTAACTTCGCCGATTTCGTTGGCTACATAGGCAGAGTTGAACCAGTCCAGCGTCCGGTACAGATCAACCCCAGCGCCCCAGGGTTCGTAGGCGGGCCATTCGCAGGTCACCTGGAAATTGCCTTCGTCTGCCAACGTTTCAGAGGCGTCAGAAGCGACATAGGAAGCATCGATACCGAATTGCTTCCACTGCTGGACGGCCGCATTGCAGTTCTTGAACGAATGGTGCGATGTGTCCGGGGTGTCAATCAGCTCGATCTGCCAGGGTGTTCCGTCGGGTAACAGCCAGTTGCCGTCAGCATCCTGTGAAAAACCGTTCTTGGTCAACAGCTTGGTGGCTGCTTCCGGATCATACTTGTACCAACCATATCCGAACGTCTGGGCAATTGTTTCCGGATCGTCGGGAACAACGTAGCCACGGCTGTTGGCATATTCGACAAGTCTCTGTGGTGCGTCCGGATCATACGGATGATACATCTCGCCGTCACCCAGATCGAGTGTGACTTCTGACAACCAATCCTGCATGGGGATAATAAAATCCTGGGGATAGGAACCGAGTGATGGGATGTGGACCGGACTCAGAGTACCGGTACCGTCAACCGCCTGACCGACGAATTCACCGATGTCCATCGACAGTAACAACGCCCAGCGAACATCCTTGTTATCAAACGGCGCAAGCTGGGTGTTGAAAGTAATGCCGGTTATGGCCGGGTCATTGTTTACGACCCAGGGGAAGCTCGGCTGATAGGCACGGATTGTATCGCCTTGAGCCAGCGCGGCTGACAGACCTTCGGCCGACAGGTCAACGGCATCTAACTGATGGGTTAACTGGGCTACGATCTTGGCGCCCTCGTTAGCAAATGCCTGGAAGACGATGTATTCCGGAACCGGCTCTCCATAGAGTATGCCGGTCGGGCTGTTCTGCCAGTCATCTCGCTTCTCCCAAACGGTCCAATACCCGGCCTCGTCATAGCTGTGGAGCTTGTAAGGGCCAGTGCCGACGAACGGATTGAATTCGAAGGTGATGGGATCTTCAACCGTTTCAAAGATATGCTTGGGCATAATCCAGGTGCTGCCCCAGCGATCCAGGAATGTTGTATGGAATCGAGAGTTTGGTTGGGTCAGTTCGAAGATGACTGTGTAGTCATCCGGTGCGGAAACAGTGTCCACGTATTCAACAAAGAAGTTGTGGGCATTGAATCCTTCATTAGCCATAAGCGTTTCCACGGTATAGACGACATCCGCTGATGTAAACGGTTCACCGTCATCCCAGGTGACGCCTTCACGTAAGGGAATTGTCACCTCAGTAAAGTCTTCATTATAGACCGCATCGCCGGATGCCAGGCCGTTGATAATCTCGCCGGTGGCGAAGTCAACCGACCACAGAGGTTCATTTGCCAGGTTTTGCATACCACGATCACGATTCTTCCAGCCTACCCATTCATTGAAGTTCCCCGGAGTTCCGGCGCGTCCGGTCAGCATACCGGCAATCAGGGTATCTCTTCTGGGTAATTCGCCAAGCACAGGTGCGGCATCGACCTGTTCGACGGTATCTTCAGCAGGTACCTCGACAACAACTTCTTCAGTAACGATTCGGGTTACCTCAACCTCTTCACCCTGCTCAACTATGGTCTCGGTAACAACTCGCGTCACCTCCACCGGTTCAGTAACAATGCGCGTTACTTCCACCGGTGCTGCGGGTGTGCAGGCAGCGAGCAGCACTAGAGTGACTATTAGGACCGCAAACCTTTTCATTTTTTCTCTCCTTGATTAATTACTAGGCAGCCGGTTATTCAATGGGTTGCTTATGTGGTTCATGGGATCAATTCAATAACACCTCCGTTCGACCTCCGCCCAAGACGCTTTACAGACTAATTAACCCTGTCCGCTTAAGTCGTAAGGTACTTAAATGGAAAGGGGATGCAAACGTTTGCAAACTATTGAAAAAAAAGATTATGCTCTTGCTTCCTCTTTAATCTGAGCTGTCGTTTCTCGAAGGATCAGCTCAGTTGGTAAGACTATGCTGGAATACCTTTCGTCAGGTTCATCTATTCGATTCAATAATAATTGGGTGGCGATACTGCCCATCTCGTGAAGCGGTTGACGCATGGTTGTCAGGGCTGGGTTCAAGGTAGCAGCAAGCGGTATGTCATCAAAGCCGATTACAGACAGATCATCGGGCACGAGAAGTCCATGATATCTGACTGCCTCCAGAACGCCGGCTGCTGCCAGATCGTTTGAGGCAAAAATGGCGGTGGGGGGATTCTGAATTTGCAGGAAGTAAGATAAGGCCTGGGAACCGGAAGACTGGGTAAAATCACCTTCGAAGACCAGGCTGGGATCAAACGGCAAGCCGCGATCTGCCAGGGCTGATTTGTAGCCGGCGAGGCGATCTTTGGCGCTGGTCATATCCATCCAGCCGGTAATCATCCCGATGCGGGTATGTCCAAGGTCTATCAGGTGGGTGGTGGCTGTATGTGCTCCGTCCTGATTGGCTGAGAAAACTGACAAATCAGACTCATTCAGGCTACGGTGGTCAATTAGCACGTAGGGGAAGTCCCGGTCACGAAGGGATTCCAGGTAGGCGTCCGGGTCACGTGGTAAGAGGATCAACAGCCCATCAGCGATGCTCTGGGCCATCATGTTGACGTAGGCAGACTCTTTGGTCTTGCGACGATGCGTGGTGTACAGCATAAGTTCGTACTGGTTTGACGCTAAAACATCGTCAATGCCGTGCATGATCTCGCTCATATATTGGGTGGCTAGGTCCACGACAAGCAGACCAATTACGTTAGAGCGACCACCGGCAAGGCTGCGCGCCTGAAGGTTGGCCTGGTACCCCATACGGGTCATGGCCTGCAATACCTTTGCGCGCGTTTCGGCATTTACATATGATTTGTTGTTAACAACGCGAGATACCGTCGAATAAGATACGCCTGCTTCTCTGGCGACATCAATGATTGTTACAGCCGACGATGATTTCCTGCGTGCCATTCAGTTATTTTGTACAATATTTCAGCAAGCGTTTGCAATAAAATATATGAAATTTGACCAAATGTCAATGGATCCGGGGCATGACCTTCCGATTTGGTATTGGACTACCCGGAAAACCGATTAAACCAACCATTGATTGGGAGTAACGATGATTGACAAACACACCATACCAACGCTCGAAAGTGTGCTGGGTTCAGCTGACCAGATTGCCACATCGCGCATGAGCGGGGTAGGTCCGGCCGGCCGGTTGCCCCTCACCGAAATTATGTTGCGGGAGGCCCCCAGCGGCGATCTGTTTGGAATGACCCAGAACGCCGGTATGGGTTGGGAGCCGTCAGAGGTTGGTCGGGATCAGTTCCTTATTGTCAGCACCCAGGGTGGATTGCGCGATGCCGACGGTCGGCCGTTGGCATTGGGCTACCACACCGGCCATTGGGAAATTGAGCATCTGGTCCGTGTTGCTGCCCAGACTTTTAGAGACCGGGGCGTGCTGCCGTTTGCTGCTTATTGCAGTGATCCTTGTGACGGCCGTTCGCAGGGCACGACCGGTATGTTTGATAGCTTGCCATACCGCAATGATGCGGCGATAACGCTGCGCCGGCTGATCCGATCGCTGCCACAGCGAAAAGGTGTCATGGGGATTGCTACATGCGATAAGGGGTTACCGGCGATGATGCTGGCGCTGGCGGGGTGCAAGGATCTGCCGGGGATTATTGTTCCCGGCGGTGTGACCTTACCGGCTGTTGATGCCGAGGATGCCGGTGCTGTCCAAACTATCGGTGCCCGTTTTGCCCATGACATGATTGACCTGGATTATGCAGCCTCAATGGGCTGCCGCGCCTGTGGTTCACCGGGGGGCGGCTGTCAGTTTCTGGGAACCGCAGCCACCTCTCAGGTTGTCGCCGAAGCGCTGGGGGTAGCCTTGCCCCATAGTGCGCTCAGCCCATCGGGAGAGCCGGTGTGGGGAGATATGGCCCATCGTTCGGCGCTGGCATTGCTGCGGTTACAGGCTGAGAATCTTCCTTTATCCTCAATCCTGACGGCCGCGGCGTTGGAGAACGCCATGCTGGTTCATGCGGCATTTGGCGGTTCCACAAACCTGCTGCTTCATATTCCGGCGATAGCCCACGCAGCGGGGTTGCCCCGGCCGCAAATAGATGACTGGATTCGCATAAACCGGCAGACCCCACGTCTGGTTGATGCACTACCCAATGGGCCGCGTAATCATCCCACAGTCCAGGTATTCATGGCTGGTGGAGTCCCGGAAGTGATGCTCCACCTACGCGACGCAGGTTTGCTGAATCTGGACGTCCTGACCGTGGCCGGTGAAAAGCTGTCTACGGTGCTGGATTGGTGGGAACAGAGCGAGCGCCGCCGCGCAGCCAGGGAGCGCTTGCAAGCGGCCGTTGGTGTAGACCCTGACCTGGTCATCATGGATGCCGCGCAAGCCAAACGGGCCGGTCTGAGCAGTACCGTGGTCTTTCCCACAGGGAATATTGCGCCGCAAGGTTCGGTGATCAAGGCTACCGCCATTGATCCCTCCATGGTTGGTGACGATAACGTCTACCGGCATCGCGGACCGGCTCGCGTTTTTACCTCGGAGCGTGAAGCGATTGCCGCCATCAAGGGGTTGTCAGATCAGCCTGTTCAACCCAGAGACGTTGTCGTGTTGATAGGTGCCGGCCCGTCCGGGACCGGTATGGAAGAGACTTACCAAATTACGTCGGCACTTAAGTTTATCCCCTGGGGCAAGGCGGTTGCTGTATTGACCGATGCGCGCTTTTCAGGGGTTTCCACCGGCGCATGTGTTGGTCATATCGGGCCTGAAGCGTTGGCCGGAGGACCGATTGGAAAACTGAAAGATGGTGACCTGATCGAGATCGTGGTTGATCGGGAAGGTTTGCTCGGCCGTATTGACTTTGTCGGACGAGAGAGTGAGGAACTCACGCCGGATAAAGCGGCTGATATCCTGGCCGCTCGTTCCGCTCATCCGGGGTTGGCTCCACATCCCAATCTTCCCGACGACACCAGACTCTGGGCAGCTTTACAGCGCGCAAGTGGTGGTGTGTGGGAAGGTTGCGTTTACGATGTGGATCGCATTGTTGCCGTGATTGACGCCGGGTTGGGTGCGCTGGCCGAACAGCGCGTGGGAGACGACAGTCGAATTGCAGGCTAACCACCCTTTATTACATCAGCCGCAAATTCGGTCAGTATTGCATTAAACCGGTCCGGCTGCTCCCAATGTGTGGCATGGCCGGCGTCTTCGATAATTTGCACTTCGCCGCGCCAGAGGGAAGGTATCGTCAGGCTGCGGAGATATTCCACGTTAACCAGCTGCTCTTCTGCACCGTGAATGATCGCCAGCGGGGTATCCATATTCTGAACGATTTGCACTTCGTCCTTGTATCTCGTTTCCCCTACGCTGGCACCGAATAACGCCCGTGCCCGGCCGTCTGTGTGAAGCATGGCCTCCCTGCCATGAATCCGGCGCAGTTGCTCCGGGCTTGCAGCACGCATTGACAAAACCGGCGGCTTCATCCCTGCTTATTGTTTCTGAGAAAGCCGCAGCTGCATTTGGGTTGGGAAGATAAGCTCGACCCATCTCTGGTGGGATACCCAATGGTGGCGCGCCATAGATGAAGAAACCGGTCGCTTGAGGCAAGCGGTCTGCTGCTTCGAGTGCAATATAGCCGCCAAGACTCCACCCGACAATTACCGGGTGAGTCAGTCCTAATTGCTGTACGATTCCTCCAGAACCGGTGGCGTACCCGTCCAGGCAGTAGGTGGATTCAGGATCGGCCGCGGCCGAAGATCGACCGTGTCCGAGCAGGTCAAACGCTATCACGCGGAAGCGATCACCGAAATCACCGCCGAGTTGATGCTGGAACGTTGAAGCATCGGCCGAATTGCCGTGGTGATCGCCCCGCACCTGCAATCTTCCCCGTTTTTGGTATGCTTCCCTTTGACTTAAGGGAAGACAATGACCGTTCGAGTACGATTTGCACCCAGCCCAACCGGGTATCTCCACATCGGCGGCGCGCGTAATGGCGCTCTATAACTGGATGTTCGCCCGCAAACATGGTGGGCAGTTCATTTTGCGTATTGAGGATACGGACCGGAAGCGGTCGGTTCCCGGCGCAACCGAAGCCATCATGGAGGCGTTGCGTTGGATGGGGCTGGATTGGGATGAGGGCCCTGACATCGGCGGTCCGTACGGTCCCTACGTCCAGTCTCAACGGGCTGAACTGTATCGCCAATGGGCTGACTGGTTGGTGGAACAGGGGCACGCCTATAAGTGCTTCTGCACGCCGGAAGAGCTGGCGGCGCGGCGCGAGGCGCAGAAAGAGTCAGGTGGCGGACACGGATATGATCGCCACTGCCGCAACCTGACGCCGGAGGAGATCGCTGAACGCGAAGCTGACGGGCTGAGCTACGTTGTCCGTTTTGCTGCCCCACTGGAAGGCGAGACGGTCATCCCTGATGTCATTCGCGGCGATATTACCGTCCCTAACAAACAAATTACCGATGCGGTTCTGCTGAAATCAGATGGATTACCTACCTATCATCTGGCAAACGTTGTGGATGATCACTTCATGGAGATCAGCCACATCTTGCGTGCGGATGAGTGGATTAGCAGTGCGCCGTTGCATTTGAATTTGTATGAGGCGTTTGGTTGGGAGCCGCCGGTTTATGCCCATTTGCCGCTGGTCCTGAATCCGAGCGGCAAGGGCAAGCTGAGCAAGCGCACCCAGGCGTTCGACGACGACGGCCGTGAGGTGCTGGTCAAGGTCGAGGAGTTCCGCGATGCGGGTTACTATCCGCCGGCGCTAAATAATTTCCTCGCCAATGTGGGGTGGTCATTTGGCGACGACCGCGAAGTCTTCCCGATTGAAGAGGCCGTTCCGCGCTTCCGGTTGGAGGATATCAATCCGGCACCGACGCGGCTGCCATACGATAAGTTGGACTGGCTGACCGGGCAGTGGATTCAGGAGATGGATCCGTTGACAGTGGCGCAGGCGGTTAAACCATATCTAGATGCTCAGGGTCACGAAGTTAGCCCGGAGACGCTGCTGCTGTTGACGCCTGCGTTGCAGGTACGGCTGAAAAAGTTCACCGATGCCGAAGAGTTTCTGCAGTTCCTGTGGGAGGATGACGCACCGCTTACGGCCGATCAACTGAGCCATGCCAAGTTGCCCCCGGAGGCGGCCATGACAGCATTACAACAGGCGCGTGACTACCTGGCGACGGCCGAACCGTTTGACGCCGAGACGATTGGCGCGGAGCTACCACGCATTGGAGAAGCGGCCACACTCAACGGCAAGGCCGGGCCATTTCTGGGTATGCTGCGACGGGCCGTGACGCGACAGGCGGTGTCCCCGCCGTTATATGAATCTATTGTCGCCCTGGGGCGCGCACGCACCATTGACCGCCTGGATCAGGCAATTGCCTTACTGGAAACCGAAGCTGACCGGACGACTGAGTCCGGATAACCTGAGAACAATTCAATGACTGAAGACGAAACAACAACAAGCAATTTCATTCGCACCATCATTGACGAAGACAACGCCAACAATACCTTTGGCGGCCGTGTGCATACGCGTTTTCCGCCTGAACCGAACGGCTACCTCCACATCGGCCATGCCAAGTCCATTAACCTGAACTACGGATTGGCGGAGGATTATGCCGGCCAGTTCAACCTGCGCTTTGACGATACTAACCCGGAGAAGGAAGAGCAGGAGTATATTGACGCCATCCAGGAAGATGCTCACTGGTTGGGGGCTGACTGGGACGGCCGTTTGTTCTACGCCTCGGACTATTTCGAGCAGCTTTATACGTGGGCGGAACAACTGATCCGGGACGGTAAGGCGTATGTGGACGACCTCAGCGCCGACGAAATCCGCGAGTATCGCGGCACATTGACCGAACCGGGACGTGAGAGCCCACACCGTGACCGCACCATCGAAGAAAACCTGGACTGATTCCAGCGAATGCGCGCCGGGGAATTCCCGGCCGGTTCGCGGGTGCTCCGGGCCAAAATTGATATGGCTTCCTCGTACATGGTGCTGCGCGATCCAATCATGTATCGCATCCTTTACGAGACGCATCCACGCACGGGCGACACCTGGTGCATTTACCCGACTTATGATTGGGCCCACGGCCAGTCGGACTCGATTGAGGGCATTACTCACTCCATCTGCACTCTGGAGTTTGAGAACAACCGCCGGTTGTATGACTGGTTCCAGGAAGCGCTGGGCATCTACCGATCCAAGCAAATTGAGTTTGCCCGTCTCTATCTGACGTACACGGTGATGAGCAAGCGCAAGCTGATTCGCCTGGTCAAGGAAGGTCATGTAAATGGCTGGGATGACCCGCGTCTTTGGACGTTGCGCGGCTTGCGCCGCCGTGGGTATACACCGGAGGCCATTCGCAAGTTCACTGACCTGATCGGTGTCTCCAAGGCCAACAGCGTTGTGGATTACCAGATGCTGGAATACGCCGTGCGCGAGGATATGAACGAGCATACCCAGCGAAGAATGGCGATCCTCGACCCCGTCAAGGTTGTCATTGAGAATTACCCGGAAGATCAGACCGAGGAATTCGACGTTCCTTCTTATCCGCAGGACAAATCACGCACGGAAACACGCAAAGTCCCGTTCTCGCGTGAGATCTATATTGAGCGGGATGACTTCATGGAGGAGCCGGTGAAGGGGTTCTTCCGTCTGGCTCCGGAAACCGAGGTGCGGTTGATGGGTGCGTATTACATTGCCTGCACCCGCGTGGTGAAGGATGGGGACGGCAACATCACCGAGCTACACGCCATCTATGACCCGGAGACACGCGGCGGCCAGTCTCCGGATCGTCGCAAGGTCAAGGGGACAATCCATTGGGTATCGGCTGAGCATGCCGTTCCGGTAGAGGTACGCCTCTATGACTTGCTGTTCAGCAACCCGGACCCGGAAGCGGGGGTCGAGGACTTTGTGGAAAACATCAACCCCGACTCATTGAAGGTTGTCACCGGGTACGCAGAGCCGGGTCTGGCAACGGCCGAACCGGGTGACCGCTTCCAGTTTGTGCGGGATGGTTACTTCACTGTGGATTCGGATTCAAAACCGGGAGCGTTGGTGTTCAACCGGACAGTGACGCTGAAGGATACCTGGGCCAAACAGAAAAACTAAGTTGTAAGGTTTAGTTCAGAGATAGAGCACCGGTCGGGATGCGAACCGACGGTGCTCTTTTTGTTTTTCAGGTCAATAGCCTTCGTGAGCTGTGTAATACCCCACGACTGTCCAGGCAAAACGCAAGGCATCCTCATTCATGAACGGAAACAATCGTCTCATATGTCGTTTGAACGCATCGAACGACCCAGTTCTGGGACCACCCTGTTCCGCGGCCTGCCATAATTCTTTGTTAACCGCCTCGAAATCGGCGATCCAGTTCTGACGTTCCTGTTCGCTGACAGATGGGAAGGCGGCTGCCAGTCGTTGTGGACGAGGGCTTGATCGCTGCGGGCCCCATTCTGCGTAGAAAAGATACGCCTTGCTCTTGGTATCGTCAGTCATGGTCAGGTTCCGCGTGCGAAGTGTCAGGAAAGGTTGGAACCGGCGCGTGCGTTGTAGACCGGTTGTTGGCTGGCGGCGAATTCTTCATACGCTGCAATCGCCTGTTCGCGCAAAACATTCTCCACAACGTCGATACCGCGCTTCTCCAGTTCCAGTCGCCAATCGGGATGTATTGGCCCCTCATCGAAGCCAGTGATTTCTTCCAACTCCGGGCCGTCTCCAGCAATGACCAGGGATCGGACGCCTGACCACAGGACCGCGCCGTAGCACATGGCGCACGGCCGCCAGTTGACCACAAGCTGGTGGGCGGGCATTCCCGGTCCACCCAGGTCAAAAGTTTTCAATTGCGCCTGAGCAAGGGATAAGGCCATGACCTCGGCGTGGGCGGACGAACAACTCATGGACACGACGCGATTGACACCCATCGCCACCAATACGCCGGAATCCCGCTCGAATACGCCGGCAGCAAACGGTCCGCCTGTGCTGAGTTGAAAGTTGCGACGGGCAAATCAATGACCAGCGACATGCGATCTTCCAGCGTGGGAAACTGCGCCGGAGCATCTGCCAGCTCCCCGGCAACCCAATCGGGTAGGGAAAGTTCAATATTCATTTTGCGGTTGGTAGTAACGGGTTGTTGGGTCATAAAGCGGATTCAATATTTATCGTCTACATGGCTGTGTAGGTTGGGTTCGGTTAGTGGTTCGAGGGTGTTGAGGTAGGCAAGTGCCTGTTCGGCCGTTTCGCCGCACATTTCCTCGGTCGGACGCAAGTTGATACACACAGCCGGGCGCTCCGGCATACCGAATAAACGGCAGCGATTGTCAGCCGTAAGCTGGATGCACCGCACCCCGGCCGGTTTACCGTTGGGCATACCGGGAATGGGTGAAGAAATGGAGGGGGCGATACAGCAAGCGCCACACCCCACGCGGCATTCCTGCACGGGTAACGAAATGGTCTGTCGGGTAGTCACCGGGTTGATTATACCTGACCGGGATGTGCCAGTTGTATCAGAGACTGGTTGCGTCTATGCACGCTCGCCATTGACCAGAGCCAGGGCAAATCCATCATAGCCCTTGCTGCCAACGGTTTGCAGGACGATGGCGTCAATTCGTGGATCGACCGCCAAGCGTTCGTTAAACTGTCGCGCGCCCTGTACATTGACGTCCTCGCTCTCCGGATCGACAATCTGGCCTTTACGAATGACATTATCGGCAATGATCAGTGTGCCGGGGCGTGATAGTTGGAGCGACCATTCCAGATAGGCCGGATAACTTTGTTTATCGGCATCCAGAAAGATCAGGTCAAAAGGTTGGCCTGCCTCTGAAATGAGTTGCGGGAAAGTGTCCTGAGCCGGCCCGACACGTACCTCGACGCGATCGGCAAGACCGGCGCGCTCAATATTGGCCCGGGCAACGGCCGCATGCTTGGGGCTGGCTTCCAGGGTTAACAAGGATCCGTCGGCTGGGAGTGCCCGCCCCAACCAGATGGTGCTATACCCTCCCAGTGTGCCAACTTCCAGGATGCGTTTTGCGCTGTGCGAACGCGCCAGTAGCATCAACAATTGGCCCTGAATGGGGGAAACGGCTATTTGCGGCAACCCGGCTTCGAGACTGTCGTCTAGTGCGGCCTCTAGTATTGGGTCCGGCGGGGTAAACAGGTTGGCGATATATTGATCTACGGCTGCCCACTGCTCTTTACTCATCAAGTGCTCCTTGCTTTCCGGTCGAATTATGTACCTACCATTTGACCGTTAGTTGGCACCAGATGCAACTACTTTGTGGGACAAATCAGACAAGGCTTGGCTTTACTCCGTAACGGTTCGGTAGTACTGACCTGCCGGAGAATCATCCAGCAGTTCCATGACGGTCTGAATGTCCGCCGGGTTGATGTTTTTAACCGAGGCACGGTGGGCGCTAATGCTGGCCCACATTTCAATGATGAGAAACCGGTTGGGATCCTCATCATAACGCCAAACCTGATGACCCAGACAACCTTCGGCCGATTCCAGCGCCGGTTCGATAACCCTAGCAATAAAATCCCGAAGCTCCCCAGCGCGTCCTTCACGTGCCCGCATTTCGCCCATTCGAATGACATTCGTATCGCTCACTGGTTAGACCTCCTTGAATTTTCCAGGGATAAAGAACTGCTTAGGGTTTTAGTGTGCAGAGCGCCTGGCGAATCTCGCCCAGATGATAAGCTGTATGGACAATCGTACTGATTGCTCCGGTGATCTCCCATTCGCTTGACCACTCTTTCGTGTCGTGGATCAACTGCTTGATCCGGTCAAAGCTTTCACGTAAATCTGTTTGCAAGCCAGTCCATTCTTCCGGCGTGACCGCGCTGGTCTCGCGCCAGATTTTGCCCCAGTCAATTTTATGATCATAGTTCTGGGTTCGTATTGAGCGTTCCAGATTGTCCAGGTAGAAGGCGACATGTTTTACCTGAGCCGCTAACGTGGCACACTTGCCGCCGACTGGGATCGATGCTTCTTCGGCCGAAACAGTCGCCAGCGTTTCAAAAAGGGAGGTGCCGCGATCAAGGTAAATGCCCTGCACATTATCAAACGTTTCGTCGAGTAATATGAACAGTGACTTGGTAAAATGTTCTTGTTCAATCGTTGCTGACATCTTTCATCTCCCTGCTGGTGGGTTATTTGTCAGAGTGATTGTAGAACGTTTGTTCCCTCCCTGTCAAGAACAAAACAACTCGGGCGAACTAATGATGTCACCAGTCCACCCGATCATTTCTTTCACTGTCTTGATGTACTGTTACCGTCAGGTTCAGGGGTGTCATTGCGTTCAGTGATGTGGCGACATCGTTCGCCCATTCCGCAATGGCGTCCCAATCACGGAAGTCACCTGTCGGGGCCTTGACATTCTTGATGGCAAATCGTTCCAGGAAATTGAGCGTATCCGGATCAATTGTCCCGTGAAAAACAGCAATGCCTTGTGGCTGAATACGCCTGGCGATTGCCATTTGCGCGTCAAAGCTCCAACCATCCATCATCTCGATCGATCGCCTTCCTGGGTTACCTGTACTGGAGAATAACCAGACCTGTTTTCCGGCCAGTGCATTCTCGTTGTTTTCCAGAAAGCGGGCCGCTTCTTTCTGCCACTTACCGATGTAGACTGCGTGCCACCCAGGACGACGGCATCATGCAGAAATGTCATTCACCTGGGTCACGTCCTTGACAGCAACGTCTAATCCCCTGTGCGCGTAGCACCTCGCCGATTTTCTCGGCAATCTCGGCTGTTGCGCCGTGCTTTGTGGCATATGTACAACGGTAATACCCGTCTGCTCATTATCTGCCCTCCAACAGGCGTGTTTAGAGTGCCGTGATGCGGCGACGAGGATCACTGGTTGATACGCACCCCTTGATTACGGTGAACATTATCAATCGTGATGATAACGGATACATTCGCCTGACTAGCACAACGGAAGAAATGACTTGCTTACCGGTGCGGCTGATTTGATATTTGATGTTCGGTTTGTTCGGAGATTTATCACTTTCTAACAAACGCGCCGTCTCGCAGCACGGGAGTTGTTTGGCTGATATTTAGCCGGGCGGCCAACTCCACATCGGCCGTAAACCCAATGACCAATCAACTCCTTGCCGGAACTGCATTGACGCAGCGGAATCGAGGAAGTGTGGCTGTGCTACCAAAGGCTCCTACTGTGGCAGCCGATTCCGGCGACAGGGACAGCCCCTCTTCAGATAGCTGATAATGTAAGCAATTTCGCGACCGATCAAGTCTTCGAAAGACGGCCGCAAACTGCCGTCAGCGCGCCAGCGTTCCCCGGCCGGGATGAGGCCGATATGTCGGCCGAATTGCCGGGCAGCATCTCGCGACAGTTCCGGCGTTGCGCAGACATCCGCCAGAACCGGCGTTCCGCCTGCGCTGAGGCTCAGTGTTGATCCGTTGAAAGAGGGAAGGACCAGCAGATCCCCGCCGATTGACAGCAAAGATGAGGGCGATAGCGAGAACCGGCCGGTTGTACGATCCCGGCTGGCCGGCGTGGCATGGACTGACGCAGCGAATTCGGCCGCTTCGTCTATTGAGCCACGGTACGGAAAAACGGTGGCCCCGCGACTGACAGCAATGTCCACGCTGAAAGGAAAATGACAGGACGTCAATGACGATGACCACGTCACTGATTGGAGCCAGGACGTTCACTCCCTGCTCGCCCCATTCACAGCGGACTTCGTACTCAGCTTGATCAAACATTATTGATCTGTTTAGCCTCCTGTGCTAGCCGGATGGGTTGCTGATCGAGTATAGCTGGAACGGTCCCATCTCATCTTCACCTGAACGTTCAAAGTGCATGCCGATATGTTCGGCTACCCGGATGGAGGCGATATTCTCACTGTCAATTAGCGAAACGAGACGGGGCAAGTGGAGTGTGTTGAACCCGTAATCGAGCACGCCTTGCGCTGCTTCGGTTCCCAACCCTTTCCCCAGAACGGTTTGGCGATCGCGTAGCGACCTCAACCTCGAATTGGTCATCAAGGTCCGTACAGTAACCCGCAACCGCCGATAAACTGTCCGGTTTGTGATCGTTGCCCATAAGCCCAGTTCAGGATGTCGGGGATGGCCGTTCAGAAACCATTCCAACTCCTCCGGTCTCCTCATAGGACAGAACGCCTTCCGGGTAATATAGCCGCATCTCCGGGTCACGATACAACTCGTACAGGTCGTCGAGATCGCCCGGTTCGAGATGCTATGGATCAGTCGCTGTAGCTCGTGGATTTGGCATGCGACTCAATCTATCCACATGCCGCCCCAACTGGTGGGGTCTACATCGGCGATGGACTGTGTGAATGTCCAACGGTGGCCGCCGATATCAATCGGCCGAATATTGACGTTCGCCGAAAGGGAAGTCCGTCGGCGCTTGTCGTTTGACTCCGTTTTGTCGTGTCCGTCATAATGCCTATCTACATTGGTGACGCAAACCATGATGTTGTGGGTCGTTGGATCACTTGCGGGGTTGGTTTGTCGGTCGGTCGCGGTAACCACAATGGATGCATCACTGAGCATTAGCTGAACCCGGTGATTGCCTATCTGGAGGCGCGGCTGAAAGCCGAATGATTTGCAAAGCCACCCGCCGCCCTACCGATCGGCATAGGCTAACTCCGGGATAATTGTTCCCGGCGGCATGGAACGGTTTGATATCATAACGATCTCCTGATGTCCATAGATATATGCATCTGTCTGTGGAGTCAATGGTTTAGGAACATGACAGATATCTGAGAAGCCAGAGAACCCGCAATTAAGGCAATCGGGACTGAGGACCAGGTGGTCAGGAGGCGGTCAATTTGGACACGATCTTGGCGATACGACGTTGACGTGTTTCCTCAGTCTTGGCCGATTCAACCTGCCGCACGTCTTCCTTACGAACGGAATAGGACTGAGTATCGAAAGCGGAGGTTGCTCCGGGAGCGGCTGCCAGTGCGGCGGTCAGATCCGGGGGGAGTTCAACCGTTCGTGGCTCGGTATCCAGTTCCAGAGTTACCTCTACTTCTTCACCCGCGGCGACTTGCGCGGCTTCCCGATTCTCGGCGCTCAGGGAAAGCATGAACTCGCCGCCCATCACAGCAACAGTTGTCCGGTAAGTATAGTTATTTATTGTTACCTTGACCGGCGGTCGTTTCCCTTTGCCCAATGCGGCAATAGCCTCAGGCGGTACCGGCAGACCAGTAGCGTTTTTACCCGGTTCCTGGTAAACGGTGGTTATAAATGTTGTGCTCATTTGGTCGCTCCTTTTAAGGATTGAGTCAGTCCATTGCAGAAGGTGCAAGCAAGGCACAATTCATGAACCAACACAGCAATCGCAGTGTCGAAAAATCCATCAAGGTAGCAGCGAGCCGGCAGGAAGACTTATAACATGCCGTTTGGTTGCAAGGTTGCTGACCGGTTATGCGTCCGCTTGCGACTTCTCCCAGTCACTCAGCGCAGCCCTGGCTGCAATCAACTGGCTGTACTTTTGAGACACCTTGTCAGCATTGCCCTTCAGTTGTGCCTTAAGCAGATCGCCTTCCAGTTCGGCCACTTCCAGGCGCAGATAGTAGTCCAGCATTTCCTTGAGATGAGCCAGTACGATCTTGCCCGTCAGGATAGGATGATTGTTGGTGACGTTGGCGTCCGGGAACTGCATCCCGTGCTCCAGTTCTACCTCCAATCCCTGCCGGAACCACGCTACCGGAATCTCCAGTGCTTCAGAACCGACAATTTGCCGGATGGTTTCTGCCTCGGCTAACTCAACGCTCGTATCTTGCAATTGCGTCCAGTCGCGAACGCCGATCTCCCGGCAAACGCGCTGAACCTCGTCCCTGGTTACGTAATCAGTAATATCCATAGCTACCCCTGTTCGGGTGACCAGCCCGTGTCTTCGGCCCACGCCTGCGCCGCATCCCAGATGAGATCGTAGACCGGGTCTTTGATATCGTAATAAGACTCTACATCATCAGCGAATCGTTTGGCAAGCTGGCGCTTGATGATCTCGATGGACTCCGCCGAGCGCGGATGGGCGCGAAGGTAATCGCGAAAGAGCAGCGGGTATTGTTGATTGAGATGTCCTTGCTGCCGGACGTGGATGTTGGCCCGGCGTGCCCCTTCCTGCTCGGTGAACAGCATCTTGGTCCACTGCGCCGGGTTCGTGTCGCTGCCCGCGGGAACATGGTCTCTGGCGATACCCGGCCGAATTGCGTAACCGGCCTCTATTAACCGGTCCCGCACCTCCGACGAAAGCGCCTCAACTGTGACCTGCACATCGATGATGTCCTTGGCTCCCAGACTGGGCACGGATGTGGAGCCGATATGGTCAATGTGTAGGGCCAGCGGGCCCAAAGCTTCGGCCAGGGCAGCCCGGATTGCTTCAAACTCCTCCGGCCAGGACGGATTGTAGTCGTGGATGGTGATCATGGTGTTTACAGGGCGGATGTCAGGGGATGCTGTTCTCTTCGTGCCCAGCCCCAATCCGCCGCCAACCAAAGAAGCGTTCGGCTTCGGCCGTATGCCCCAGTTGTTCATGAGCCTGACCCAGATTGACGTACAGCGACGGGTAAAGGTGCGGCCGATCATCCTCCGCAGACTCGGCCCGTGCCAGAGCGATCTCGTTCCAGTGTAAGGTTTCATCCGGGGTGGACTGACAACGGGCGACATAATGGGCGGCGATGCAGGCATCATAATCATCGGCCGCAGCGTCCCATGCCTGCCGATAGAGCGCGCAAGCTTCCTCTTGCTGCCCGGCGAACTCGGCTTGGGTTCCCCGAATGCACAGAGTAAAGGTGAGTGATGCGTCTGACATGATTGGTAAGTTTAGCAGGTTACAGGCAGCTAGTTGTGCAGTCGGCGTGCCTTTCTGGAATCGCTAGTCTATTCGCACCCGTGCGGCCCCGACATTGGTCAGCTCTGTCGGTACATAGTGTTCCACCGTTGGAAAGGGGTCATAGAAGTGGTGCAGCAGGCGCTTCCACTCCTGGTACTGGGGTGATTGTCGGAATCCCTCGGTATGGTCTTCAAGGGTTTCCCATTCAACTAGCAGCAGGTACTGATCCGGAGTCTCAATACTCCGGTGCAGTTGGTGGGAGATGTAGCCCGGCATGGCAGCGATGATACTCTGCGCCCGGGCAAAGGCCGTCTCGAATTCGGCCGTCTGCCCGTCCCGAATCTGGAGTTTGGCAACTTCAAGAATCATTGATTTACCATACAGACGGCCATGTTATTCTCAGACATTGTTATTCGTCGAGTTGTTGAACGAATACATGTTGATATCCTCACGATACTGCCAGCCCGTATCCTGCCAGAAGCGGTTGCCGAGGTCGTTATCGGTAAAGACAAAAAGATGGGTTTTCATGATGCCTGCCTGTTGCAAGGCGCGGATGCAGGCCTGGGACAATTGCTGCCCGATGCCCTGTCGCCGGAAGGCCGGTTTAACAGCCATGTGATGCAGGTATCCTCGACGGCCGTCGTGCCCGGAGAGGACGCAGCCAACTACCTCGCCGTCAGAAACCGCGACGAAACTCATTCCGGGATTGTGATCCAGATAACGTTGTATGGCCTCCTGCGAGTCGGTTTCGCGCACCGTTACGCCGGGCGTTTCGTTCAGTATTTGGATGAGCGCCTCATGGTCATCTATCGTCATTTCACGAATGAACATGCCCCAACCTCGATGGGTGATTTAGTGCCTGCTTCCGGGGACTATACATCAACCTGCTTCGGGAGGCGCAAATTTGATTTTGCGATAGCGTCGAAAGACAATATCCTTTTGGCGGTATTGACCACACAATTCGTTACCCGGTACTGACAGAAAAGCGATCCCGTTGGGAACTGGAGAGAACAGATGAAGGCCGCAATATGGACAGCTTACGGGCCGCCGGATGTCTTGCAATTGGGAAAAATTGACCGGCCGGTGCTAAAGACAATGAACTCCTGATACGAATACATGCCACCTCCGTCACCCTGGGCGACTGCGAGGCGCGGAACCTGTCCTTCCCACCGTGGCTGAAGATCCCCATGCGCACGTATATCGGAATCCTTCGGCCGACAAGGGTGCGGATACTGGGTCAGGAAGTGGCTGGAGAGGTGGAGGCGGTGGGCAAGGGCGTCTCCCGGTTTGCGCCGGGCGACCAGGTATTTGGCGCGACCGGATTCACCTTTGGCGGGTATGCTCAATATGTGTGCTTGCCGGAAACGGCCGATGACAGCGTTGTCGCCCTGAAGCCGGGTAATGTCACTTTTGAAGAAGCGGCCGTTGTGCCGGTGGGTGGGCTGGAGGCGCTGCACTTCATGCGCAAGGGCAACATCGAACCGGGGATGCGGGTACTGATTAACGGAGCGGGCGGCAGCATTGGCACGTTCGGCGTCCAGCTAGCCAAACTGGAAGGGGCAGAGGTAACGGCCGTTGATAGCGCCCCCAAGCTGGAGATGCTGCGGTCCATCGGTGCGGACCATGTTATTGATTACACTCAGATGGACTTCACCCGCAACGGGCAGACTTATGACATTATCTTCGATGTCGTGGGCAAGAGTCACTTCGAGCGCAGCCTGGCCCAACTCTCGGACCATGGCGCGTACTTGCAAGCTAACCCGCAACTGTCCCATATGTTCCGTGGACGAGGCGGCTCAAGCGGCGGCAAACGGGTTGTCACCGAAGCGGCGGGTCGCCGGCCGGAGGATCTGGAGCATCTGCGGGAACTCGTTGAATCCGGCCGGATCAAACCGATTGTTGACCGTATCTATCCGCTGGAGCAGATTGTCGAAGCCCACCGGTATGTTGAGAGCGGCGCCAAGCAGGGTGGCCTGGCAATCACGGTAGACCACTGACACCGATTTAGTCTGTAACCTTACTCCGCTTCGATTTCGCTTGGTCCTGAAAATCCAACCAAACATCCTCCGGGAGCTTTGACCAAAGCTATCCTGACTCCGGGCATCATAGTTTCAGGTTCTACAACCGGTTCAGCGCCCTCTTTTATCGCATGTTGGAACGCCTCATCTGTATTAGCCACATGCACGTAAGGAACAGACCCGGGAAGTTCATTCTCGGCG
>JAWKOY010000037.1:0-58790 GCA_041390945.1 Chloroflexota bacterium | reverse complement strand
GGTAAGACAATGGTGTCAGCTCCCGACGGATTACCGGCGGCACAGTCCTCATACAGAGCGCCGTTGGTTGTATCGTTGGCGTTCAGGATCGCCTCGATCAGCGAGCACTTGCCGTTCTCGACAATCGCCACCTCCCCATCCACTACCATGATGGCCTCCTCCTTGGCTGGCGCACTCCCCAGTGCCAGCAGCAGTGCCGCCCCGGCCAGCGTGACCGCCGCGCCGTGGGTCAGCCGTTTGCGCCGCGCCGCCGACCAACGCCGGGCACGCCAATACACCACCGCCAGCCGGGCCATGACCTCCGGCCGTTTCGCCAGCCACGCCGCCAGCCACAACCGCGAACGGCCGTTTCTTGCTTGGGAATAGCGCTCATCCTGAGAGGGTATGGGGGAATTCACGATGCTGCCTCCTAACTATTCAGCCACACTCGCCGGAACAGAGTAGATAAGTAAATATCCATTATGGGCGTCCACCAACTGTCACCGGGATAAACGCTGACCAGTCAGGGCCTGCCGGTCGGGTGGCTGTAGCTGTAGGGATCGAAGTGGGTTCACTTGTTGCTGTGGGTGTTGCAGTGGACACACTTGTCGCTGTGGGTGTTGCAGTTGGAATCTTGGTCGCAGTGGGTGATGGGGTTGCCGTTGGCGTATTGGTCGGAAGAACCGTAGGCGTTGGTAGCGGCAAATCAGGATCGAGTTCGTACGCGCCAATGTCACACTCCGCATCCGAAGGCTGACCGTCACCATCTACGTTCCGGGGAAATCCACGCTGGTCCAACAACCCCTCACATTGACTGGTGGGCACGCGATCAATCGCCGGGCTGCCCGCTATCAATGCACGTGTCCATGTTGGTCCCCAATTATTGGTTAACTCCGGATCGATAATTTGAGCCGGCGTCACCCCTGACCCGGGAATAATATCAGACGCATCGGGGATAAAGCCCACAACACCAGCATCTCCATCCGCACCGATCAAATTGAATTCATCTTGCTTGGGATGAAGAGCCGGATCAATAAACACTTGCGGTCCGGAGGGGCTTTCGTTGCCCGTGATGAGGTTCCCTGTCAATGACAGGGTTGATCCGTAACCATAGATACCACGCGCAAAAAAGGATATCCCACCGCCACTTTCGGTAGAGGAGTTATTAGCGATGGTTGAATGTTGGATGGTCGTTGTTGATCCGTAAATTTCAATTCCCCCACCGTATCGGTTGCCCGTATTGCCGCTGATTGTCGTATTGATAATATCCAGGGATCCGAACGTAGTAGTGATCCCACGGGAATTAGCACTCACTGTGCTGTTCTTGATCGCTAGATAGCCGCCGAACTGATGGATGCCTCCACATTCAGATACCGTTGATGTATCTATAACAACGGTCGAATCCCTCGTAAATACGCCACATCCGACTGAAAGGGGATTGTCATGCGCAAACCTAGTGTTTGAAATCAACGCACTATCTACATCATCTATGCTAAGAGTTGCTCCGTCCCCTGTGAATACCGATCTTGATATCAGCGCTTCTCCCTCCGATTAATACACCACTCTCGTTACCGCTCACTGTACTATCAAATTAATGAAAAGATCCACCATCGTTTCTACTATTAATCGCATCTCCATCGGTATTTAACTCGAATAGACTACGTTCAATCAGCACATCACCTATAGTTACATCTACTGCCTTGTTATGGTTTCCTCGGATGATACTGTCCCGAATAGTCAGGTCACCGAAGCTTCGGATTGCGCCACCGGGTCCGGTCCCATTCTCCAAAACAATATCTTCCAACGTCAGAGAGGCATGATGTCGTACGTGAAGTAGCCGATACTTTCGAGGCTGAGCCCTCACCCACACGCCGTATTTTCGCACCGTTTCCTTCAATCGTGACATCCGAGTCGATGCTGGGTAAGGCATTGAACGCGAAGTCTTCATAGGTATAGGAACTATCCACCGGGAAATCGTCAGATGGGAGGATAATCGTGTCAGCCCCCGACGGATTACCGGTGGCGTCCATACAGATCACCATTGGCTGTATCGTTGGCATTCAGGATTGCTTCCATCAGCGAACACTTGCCGCTCTCGACAATCGCCACCTCCCCATTCACCACCGTGATGGCCTTCCTCCTTGGTCACCGGGCGCACTCCCTGGAAGCGCCAGCAGCAGCGCCGCCCCGGCCAGCGTGACCGCCGCGCCGTGGGTCAGCCGTTTGCGCCGCGCCGCCGACCAGCGCCGGGCACGCCAATACACCACAGCCAGCCGGGCCATAACCTCCGGCCGTTTCGCCAGCCACGCGGCCAACCACAGCCGCGAACGGCCGTCTGTTGACAGAGAAGATTGCTCATCCTGATGGGATACATGGGAATTCACGATGTTGCCTCCTGATTGCTCCACCGCGCCCGCCGGAACAAGGCTGGACGACTTTGACAATACACAGTATAGTCCGATTGTCAGTGTGGGTAAACGACTCGACACAATTCGCAGACAATCAGGTTAGTTAACAATATCGGTTGGCCCAAGGGTTACAATTCCGGTTTGTGCCGGTGTGTCCGTGCTGGTGCCGGGTGCCATCATTACCCCTAAACTCCATGGGCGATTTTTAATACGCCAGTCGTAAGGAAGAATGTAAGCTAACCGTAAGGAAAGTTGTAAGAATTGAGGCGGACAATGAGCTCACAATTCCCGTCAGGAGGAAAGGACTGGGAGTATTGAGGGAAAACCTCTAGTAGTATGTTGAAAATTGGGATTGTCGATCCTGTAGCGTTAGGACGCTACCGGCAATTTGTGCTTCAGGGTAATGAAGGTCAAGGTATCGGCTAATAGCAGGCCGCCGGTTCCTAATAGATAGGCCTATATCATTGCCGGGCTTGCCCGGTGTACACCCGCGAGGCGGCTTCTGTCGTGGCAGAAGTCGTGATATATGAAGGAACGGGAAGAACGCTTACACATTGAACGAGCATAACGCCCCCGCTGGTTCAGTTACGCGCGCCAAAGGAGCAATACCCATCGTTGAATCACTTCATGATTACCCACTTCAGTACCCAATCGTTCCGTTATCTCAACACGCCTAACAAGGAGAACTGCAATGAAACGCCTTCGCAATCTTGTACTGGGCTTTGCGCTTGTCACCGCCCTGGCAATAAGTGTAGTACCGGTACTGGCTGCCCAACCACCAACAAGCCCCAACCCCTCGTTGGATCCACAGTGTTCACTGGACGTCATCTTTGTCCTGGATGAATCCTATTCACTTGCGTCCCCAAGCTCAACCCCGGCAGCGCAAGTGCGCACCTCAATGAAAGCCATCATCAATGCCATGGAAGGCACGGGGTCGTATGTACGCGTAGTCGAATTCAGCATTTCGGCCCGCGGAGCTTCGATTGGTGGTTCGACTGGTTGGCAGGAAGTGGATTCCGCCTATGCGGCCACCGATTTTCCATATTACATAGACAATACGGTCGGTTCCAGCAACAGTGCAGCCGGTTATTACCCGGAAGGTGGATTCAACATTACCACCGGAACAAACTGGGAAGATGCCCTGGATGAAGTTGACGCGATACCCGACCGTGTATCCGGCAAGAAGCCATTGGTTATCATGATGACTGATGGCGACCCCAATACGTACTATGATTCCAATGGCACGCTGCACACCGCCTCCCGGCCAACTGTTTGTGCAGGACGCCCTGGATGAAGCGATTCTTGTCGCCAATGACATCAAGGACAACCAGGGCCGTCATATCTTCGGCGTCGGTTTGGCAACAGCGTCAATGTCCCGCCAATCCAGGCCATCACCGGAACAGATGCCTACAATCCACCCACGGTGCCGTTTGAGGACGCCGACTATGTGATCAGTCCGTCAGCAGAACAAATGGGAGAGATCATAGAAACTGCACTGGCTGATCTGTGCGCGCCGTCCCTATCGATCAAGAAGCTTGTACTCGGTGAGAACGGTTTCAGGAATCCAGTGGTTGGGATTTTCGGCTACAGTAGAGATCTCCGAATCGGGAGAGGATGCCGACGACTATGAATGGACAGCTCCGATCTCCGGATTGGCCTCTGTCGAAGGAACAACCCAGAGTGATACCGGACGCCGACGGTAATATGCACTGGGCCTGGACACCCAATTCGGTAGCCGATGCGCGACCGTGGAGTTCCACCGTCTCATTTGATGAGACGATAGCGTCCGGTTATGCTTTTGACAATGCAACCTGCACGTTGAAGGATAACGATCCCGATACAGCGGACGTTGTTATAAATGTGCCGTCGCTTCCGTTCGGACCCCATGAGCTTAGCAGCAACGAGTATCTGGTCTGCGTGGTTACCAATGTTGAATTGGGCTCAATTACCATCGTCAAGGAGATTGACCAACAGACCGACCCGTATTTAACTTCACCGAAGATATTACCCAGACCGGCAGCTTCACGTTGCAGCCGCCGAGTGACCCCAGCGAGACATTCAACAATGTTGTTCCCGGCACATATTACGTCGGCGAGTCCAATGTGACCGGCTGGACGCTGGACTCACTCACCTGTGATGACGATGATTCCGGCGAGAGTCAGCAAGATCCGGAACGGCCGAAATCAACGTCGGACCTGGGGAGCATGTAACCTGTACCGTCTCTCCAACGAGAAGATACTCACGCCGGCTATCAATGTCACCAAGACGGCCGACGTGAGCGAAGTGACCGCGCCGGGTGGCCCGGTGACGTTCACTGTTCGGGTGGACAACACCGGCGACGTGCCCGTGACCATTGACTACCTGAACGACTCCGTCTTCGGTGACATCACGACCACCGGTCATGACGACATCACTGCCACGACCTGCTCGCTTGGGCAGACGATTGCCGTCAACGGTAACTACGAATGTACCTTCACAGCCACCATCACCGGCAATCCGGTGACACCCACACCAACATGGTTACCGCTTGTGACACATCCTTTGACCCGGATGTCTGCGATAGTGACGATGAGGATGTGGACATCGTCGGTACACCCAGCATTGAAGTAATCAAGACGGCCAATGTCTCAGAAGTGACCGCGCCGGGTGGACCGGTGACGTTTACCGTCCATGTCGATAACACCGGCGATGTGCCCGTGACCATCGACAGTCTCACCGATAGCGTCTTCGGCAACATCACGACCACCGGTCATGACGACATCACCGCCACAACCTGCTCACTTGGGCAGACGATTGCCGTCAACGGTAACTACGAATGTACCTTCACAGCCACCATCACCGGCAATCCCGGCGATACCCACACCAACATGGTTACCGCCTGCGACACATCCTTTGACCCGGACGTCTGCGATAGTGACGATGAGGATGTGGACATCGTTGGTACGCCGACCATCAGCGTCACCAAGACGGCCGATGTGAGCGAGATTACCGCCCCAAGTGGGTCCGTAGTCTTCACAGTCCTCATTGAGAACACCGGCAACGTGCCTGTGACCATCGACAGTCTCACCGATAGCGTCTTCGGCAACATCACGACCACCGGCCATGATGACATCACCGCCACGACCTGCTCGCTTGGGCAGACGATTGCCGTCAACGATAACTACGAATGTACCTTCACAGCCACAATCACCGGCAATCCCGGCGATACCCACACCAACATGGTTACCGCTTGTGACACATCCTTCGACCCGGATGTCTGCGATAGTGACGATGAGGATGTGGACATCGTCGGCACGCCGACTATCAGCGTCACCAAGACCGCCAACGTGAGCGAGATTACCGCCCCAGTGGGTCCGTAGTCTTCACAGTTCTCATTGAGAACACCGGCAACGTGCCTGTGACCATTGATTATCTGGATGACTCCGTCTTCGGCGACATCACGACCACCGGCCACGACGACATCACCGCGACGACATGTTCGCTGACACAGACGATTGCCGTCAACGGTAACTACGAATGTACCTTCACAGCCACCATCACCGGCAATCCTGGTGACACCCACACCAACATGGTTACCGCTTGTGACACATCCTTTGACCCGGATGTCTGCGATAGTGACGATGAGGATGTGGACATCGTCGGCACGCCAACCATCAACGTCACCAAGACGCCGATGTGAGCGAGATTACCGCACCAAGTGTCCGCTACAGTTCTCATTGAGAACACCGGCAACGTGCCTGTGACCATTGATTATCTGGATGACCGCCCGGCGACATCACGACCACCGGCCACGACGACATCACCGCGACAACCTGCTCATTTGGCAGACGATTTCCGTCAACGGTAACTACGAATGTACCTTCACAGCCACCGTCACCGGCAATCCCGGCGATACCCACACCAACATGGTTACCGCTTGTGACATCCTGACCCCGACGTCGCGATATGACGATGAGGATGGACATCGTCGGTAGCCGACTATCAATGTCACAAGACGGCCGATGTGAGCGAAGTGACCGCGCGGGGTGGCTCGGTGACGTTCACTGTTGAGGGACAACACCGGCGACGCCCGTGACCATTGATTATCTGGATGACTCCGTCTTCGGCGACATCACGACCACCGGCCACGACGACATCACCGCGACAACCTGCTCACTTGGGCAGACGATTTCCGTCAACGGTAACTACGAATGTACCTTCACAGCCACCGTCACCGGCAATCCCGGCGATACCCACACCAACATGGTTACCGCTTGTGACACATCCTTTGACCCCGACGTCTGCGATAGTGACGATGAGGATGTGGACATCGTCGGTACGCCGACTATCAATGTCACCAAGACGGCCGATGTGAGCGAAGTGACCGCGCCGGGTGGCCCGGTGACGTTCACTGTTCGAGTGGACAACACCGGCGACGTGCCCGTGACCATTGATTATCTGGATGACTCCGTCTTCGGCGACATCACGACCACCGGCCACGACGACATCACCGCGACAACCTGCTCACTTGGGCAGACGATTGCCGTCAACGGTAACTACGAATGTACCTTCACAGCCACCATCACCGGCAATCCCGGTGACACCCACACCAACATGGTTACCGCCTGTGACACATCCTTTGACCCGGATGTCTGCGATAGTGACGATGAGGATGTGGATATCGTCGGTACACCGACTATTCGTGTGACCAAGACAGCCGACCCGACCCAGGTAACAGCACCGGGCGGATCGGTAGATTTCACAGTTCTTATTGAGAACACCGGTAACGTGCCCGTGACCATCGACAGCCTAACCGATAGCGTCTTCGGTGACATCACGACCACCGGCCACGACGACATCACCGCTACGACGTGTTCGCTGACCCAGCCCATCGCCGTTAGCGGCAACTACGAGTGCACCTTCACGGCGACCGTCTCCGGTAACGCCGGTGACACGCATACCGACACGGTTACTGCCTGTGATACGTCATTCGACCCGGATGTCTGCGATGACGATGATGCGAATGTGGATATCGTCGGTGACAGCTTCTGCCCGGTGGATCCCGATGTAGACTACTTACTAACGGACTTGCTCGGTGTAGGTCAGGGAAGTGACAAGAAGGGCTTCCGCACCCGCAAGATAGTCATCCCCAATTACCAGGAGCTTGATTCGCTCTATGGTCAATTGGCGGCCGTTGATGTGGGCGTCATGAAATACGTTCGCTTCCTGCCGCAGGGCAGCCCGAAGATTCAGATCAAGGATCCGACCAGCCTGGCCTATCGCCTGCATGCAGTCAGTTGGTGGGGCAGTGACCTGCCGACTGACGCCAAATGGGTGAAAGGGCAGTTCTTCTGGGGCAAGAAAGGCAACAAGAGTCCACGGGCCTACGTGCTCTGGCCGACCTACAATGCCGCCGAGGAATATGCTGACGTGCTTGTCCTGTTCGATGAAAGCTCAGAAAACCATGTCTACTGGGATGTTAGTGAAGGCTGGATCAACGAACAGTGGCAGACCATCGACATCCCCGAAACACAGATAGACGGAGCCGATGTGACGGTCAAGATCGCTCTGGTAGATAATAACAATGACGATCGCCCGGTCATCCTGACTGTTTCCGCCGGTGGCGTCTCCCAGCAGGTGGTCATGTACGGGCCGAACAAGAAGGATATTCTGAATCTGGAGGAAGTCCTTCTGGAGAACGTACCCGCCGGTACAAACCAGGTCGAGTTACATCTGTACTCACCTGATCCGTTCACATCGGGAACCGACTGGTTTACCGGATCGGACGGTGGTGACTCAGTAGCGATGATTGGCGTAGCTGCCAGCTATCCCTGCGAGTTACCGACTCAGTAAACTCACAACAGATCGGGACAGCCCGGTCTGCGTAAGGTAATATAAGAAGGACAGGCAGATTACACTGCCTGTCCTTCTTACTTTGCTCAAACTCCTCCGCCTTTTTTCAGGTATCATCAAGCTCATCATGTTTATTAACATGACTGGTGAAATCCAATTGTCCGCCCGATCAGAGGTAGCCAAGTATGACCACGAATTTTCTTGAAAAATTTTTCGAACACAATCACTGGGCCAATCTTCAGATCATTCATGTATGTTTGACCCTGAGCGATGAGCAACTTGACGCTGAACCAAAGTCCGCCACCTATGGGAGTATTCGTAATACTCTGTTGCATTACCTGACTTCACAACTTGATTATCTGCGAATGTTAACTCTGCCTGTTGAAGAGAGAGCTGAGATCGACACCCCGAATGTAACCTTCGATGAGATTGAAGCAGCGGCAATCTACAGCGGCGAAGCGTTCATTGCTCTGGCGCGAGATACATCCCGCATATTCGGCGAGACGCATATTCAACAGCCCGATGGCTATATAGTGGAACCCTGGGCAATCATCCTTCAGGCTATTAACCACGCTGATGAACACCGCGAGCAGATCAAGAGTATGCTCACAGCACTAGGTGTCACACCGCCGCGCATTGACGGTTGGACGTATGCCAGGCTCGCCGAAGCAGTCATTCCGCCCACAAGTTGAGTCTAGTATTTCCTTTGGGTAACCATTCCCAGAATTAGTACGAATCATAAATTCCAGATAATCAGATCATCTGCTAAACAACAGGAGGAGAGGCTCATGAGTCAGCCACTAACTGAATCTGCTATTGCTGCCTTCCGGGGACAAGTCAGCGGCGCTGTTTACAGCCCAACCGACGATGACTACTACCAGGCTCGTATGGCCTGGAATTTGTCCTATGATCCCCATCCGGCCCTGATATTGATGGCCGTCAATGCCGATGACATCGCCGCCGGGGTCAACTTTGCCCGCGAGCACGGGCTGGATGTCGCTTTACAGGCTACCGGCCATGGCGTGGTCCGCACCTCCGACGGCGCACTGCTCATCAATACGGCCGACATGCACGGCGTGACCGTTGACCCGGACGCACAAACTGCCTGGGTGGAGGCCGGGACCAGGTGGGGTGACGTGTTGGCTGCCGCCCAGGTCCATGGCCTGGCCCCTCTGCTTGGCTCATCCCCCGGCGTGGGCGCAGTCGCGTATACGCTGGGTGGCGGCTTCGGCTGGTTAGGTCGGAAGTACGGACTATCGGCCGATAGCACGTTGCGCTTCGAGGTGGTGACGGCCGACGGTGAGAAGCGCACCGCTTCGGCCACCGAGAATCCCGACCTGTTCTGGGGCTTGCGCGGAGGAGGCGGCAGCCTGGCGGCCGTCACCGGAATGGAGATTCAGCTCTATCCGGTGGAGACGGTCTATGGCGGCTCGCTGGTTTACCCCGGCGTACTGGCTGGTGATGTGTTTCGCCGCTGGCGCGACTGGATCACCACCGTTCCTGATGAAATGACGACATCGGTAAGAATCATGAATTTGCCGGACATGGAATTCATCCCGCCGCCCATGCGCGGGCAAACGGTGGTCATGTTCACCGGCTGCCACTGCGGGGACCTGGCCGAAGGTGAAGCGATGGTTCAGGAATGGCGCGAGTGGCAGAAGCCGATCATGGATGGCTTCCGCCCCCTGCCCTTCACCCAATCGGCCGAGATCAGCCAGGACCCGGAAGATCCCTCACCGGGGTTGGCCTCCGGCGCATGGCTGAGTGATCTAAATGACGATGCTGTGGATGTACTCGTGCGCTTCGGCACGTTGCAGGAAGGTCAGGTGCCGTTGATCATGACCGAGGTGCGCCATGCCGGGGGCGCGATCAACCGGGTCGATCCGGATACCAGCGCCTACGGCCATCGAAGTTCTGAACTTCTGCTCAGTCTTATCGGCATGGTTCCCGCCCCGCCGGTCAAGGCAGCCCTGGCCGACTACTACCGCCGAATGTTGGCTGCGCTCGGCCCATCAGCGGCAGGCACGGTCTACATGAACTTCCTCGAAGGAGACGAAGCCGCCAATCGGGTGCGTGATGGGTTTACACCGGAGAAATTCGGCCGCCTTGTGGCGCTCAAGGCCAAGTACGACCCCGACAATCTATTCAGCCGGTCCATGGCGATTCCGGTCAGCGACTAACCATACGCATCACGAGGCAAGGGAAGTTGATTTCCCTTGCCCCGTTTCCTACATCGTTCCGACTCCACTTAATTCAGAGTCACCGGCAGATAAACTCCATAAGGCAACGGCGTAACCGTGGCGGTCGGTGATGCAGTCACGGTTGGCTGTCCGGTGGCTGTCGGGGAGACCTCAACTGTTGCCGTCGGCGTCGGCTGGCCGGTTGCTGTGGCGCCGGGCGTCGGCGAAGGCTGGGGTGTGGTTGTCGTAGTCGGGACCGGCGTCTGCGTGGCTGTTGGTGACGGCGAGCCGGTTGCCGTAGCAGTCGGCGTGGGTGACATTGCCGGCTGCAGCTCATACGCGCCAATGTCACACTCCTTGCTGGTCACGTTGCCGTTGCCGTCCACATTGCGCGGCTGGCCTCGCTGGTCCACGCCATTGACCGGATCGGCTGAACAATTGCTGTCCGGCACACGATCGATGGCCGGGCTGCCGGACATAAGCGCGTGGGTCAATGTTGGGCCGCCGTTATCCACCAGGGGACCCAAAATTTTGCTTAAACCAACCGAAGCCACAATATCTTTTGCGCCCGGTGAAAAGCCGACCACACCGGCATTCCCGTTGCGCCCAAACAGATTGAAGGCGTTGGCCGTTAGAACAGACGACTGGCAGTAATAGCCATTGCCCTCCTTGAACCAGACCTCACGACCACCGTCACTGGCTGTATTGCCGGATACGATTGTGCCTAGCAACGTCGTTGCTGAGCAATTGTGGCTCCAGTAGTACCATCCGGCATAGACGCCTCCACCACGACCGTATACCTCGGAGATATAATCACCTTCCCCGACCGCTTCATGATTTGCAGCATTGCCGGTGATGGTACTCTGGATAACTGTCAGATCGCCTCATTGTAAATTCCACCCCTATGTTCCCAACATTATCGCTGATTGTGGAGTTTACAATCACCAGGTCACCAATATTGTGAATTCCACCACCCACACCAGCCATGAGTTGATACCCATAACCATCAAAGCCGGAGGTAACTTCATTACCGGATATCGTACTGCTGTTAATGGTTACAGAGCCATACCCGCTAACGAATACTCCGCCACCATAACCGCCATAGTCCTCGCCACCTTCGGCCGTATTCCCACTGATTGTGGTTTCCGTGATGGAGGCGTTTCCACGAATGGAAAGACCGCCGTAGCGCCACCATACTCACCTTCGACGAGGTTGTTTGTAATCGTCGAATTACTTATGTTGAGTTCGCTCCTGGAGCGTATGCCTCCTCCAACCCAGGCCCGGTTACTGGAAATCAGGGAATTGTTAATGGTCAGCGTCCCTTGTGAATACACGGCGCCACCATTTCCGTAATCCCAGTACCTCGCGAAATTGTCTACTAACGTGGAATTTTCGATAGTTGTATCAGAGCCTTCAGCTCCGAAGATAGCTCCGCCTGAATTGGCTGTATTGCCTGATAACGTGCTGTCCACAATTGTCAAACGGTTCTTGTTCAACAGGGCACCACCACCATCATTCCAGGAGTTAGTCTCTCCACCACTAATGGTTACATCCTTCAGGGTCAAATCCCCTTCGCATCCACAGCCAGGATACGAAATTTAGGGGTGCCGTAACTCGTATCGCGGCGGATGGTGGAGCCGTTCCCTTCAATAATGACCTCACTGGTGATGACAGGCAGCCCGGTGGCGTCATACTGGTTATTATGAGCGGAAGTCAGCACAAACTCGCCGTTTTTCGGCAGAACAACGGTATCCGGGCCATTGACATCGGCCGATCCGCAATCCTTGTAACGCTGTGGGTTGGACTGGTGACGGGCATTGATAATCGCTTCCATCAGGGAGCATTTGCCGTTCTCAACAATCGCCACCTCACCATCCACCACATCAATAGTATTACCATGCACAGGTGCCCGGCTTAACGCCAGGAGCAGGGCCGCGCCACCAAGCGTAACGGCCGTTTGTCGGGTCAGTCGCCGCCGGGTGGCATGCGACATCTGTCGCAGCCGTTGATACCAGGCTGCCAGCCGGCCCAGCCAGGCCGGGTCACGGCGCAGCAGCAGAGAGGCCAGCCAGTCATGCTCGTGGCCGGCCGGTTCGGGTTTATTCGATTGGGTACTCATCTTGAAGTTCCTTCCCGTCAGGGGAGTAATACCGGCACCAGAATTCTGTAGGCCGGTTCAGTGACCGCCGTGGGAGCCGGCGGTGGGGTTGGGGTTGGCGCACCGGGCGTCACCGTTTGCGGTGGTGGTAGAGGTGTTGCGGTTGCGGATGGGTCAACCGTTGCCGAAGGCGTCGGCGAGACCTTGGGCGTCTTGGTCGGCCGGGGCGTGCTGGTCGGCTTGGCCGTTTTCGTTGCCCCAGGCGTTGTCGTGATTGTAGGAGTATTTACCGGCGGGGGCGTGTTTGTCTGGGTTGGCGTGAGGCTGGGTGTCGGCGTCAGGGTTGGAGGCGGGCTGGGTGTGGGGGTTAGCGTCGGTGCACCCGGTTCCACCAGGTATTTAACCGCCAGTTGCGGCCCCTTGCCGGACTCCTTGCTCATATACCGAATCGCACTCTGACTCTCAGGCTTAATGGATATGGCGTCAATACCGGCATCATACCCGTACCAGGCGGCCGTAATGTCCCAGGAAATCCGATTACCGCTTACCTGGGGCTGTTTCGCTCGTGTTCCATAGGCCGACGCAGCATGGGGCTTGTTCGCCCAGGAAAGCGCCGCTTCTGTCCAGAGTTGTAGGGGGTTGTCCTCATACGTCAGCGGTATCTGATAGAGCGTGCCGGGTATATCCGTAGTGCCGCCGTCTACCGTCATCTGCAATTTAAACTCGAACGGTGCATCGGGTACCAGCGCCGGATCAAACTTGAGGTATGTCTCGGTATGTGATCCCACCTGGGCAACGCGCAGCAAATCAAGGCTGCCATACGTATTGTACGGCAGTTCCTCACGGACATAGGTATCATCCGTCGGGCCCAGCAAGACGGTCCGCTCCTCGGCTCCGTTAACGATCGTTACCTCGAAGCCGGTGGCCGTAGCCTTGTCTATGCGAATCAGGATATTCCCTTCCTCAATGGCAAATGATTCACCGGGTTCCCACATCGCCCAATCACCCGCACCAAGGAAGCTGTTGGACGGATCAATGAGATGCGCCGGTTCCGCCCTGGGCTGGACATCGTGGAGAACGATTGCATTGCCGGGCAACCCGGCATCATACCCTACCCGACGGCGCGCCTCGATGGTCACGAAGTGATCGGCCGATCCATTGACCGGAACCTTGACCAACAAGTCACCATTGGGACCGGGTTGTGTCGTCTGCTCCAATGTAACATGGTGAGTACCGGCATCAGCGACATAGATTCGATTGGCAGGAATCCACCCCAGTAGATCCTTGTGGTAGGCAATGGTGTGTTTGCCTGCACAACCATAGGCGGCATCTGTGAAGGCGCAGTAATAGGAGGTGTCACTCATCACATCCCAGGTATTGCCGTATTCATAGTCATTGGCCGAGGAGTGGGGTAGCCCAAAGCCGTGGCCCATTTCGTGCTCTACAAGGCCCAATTTGGTCCAGGCCCAGGGCGGCAGCCACGTCACCCGGTACGTGCGCTGGGAACCACCGATGTCGGACACCACTCCCCCACCCCATGCGCAGCAGCCGATATTTCCATTGAGAATCAGGTTGACTCCATCGAAGGCATCCAGGGTGATATCGCCTATCGCCTGGGACGCGCAGTCATGAAACAACTCCTGCAAACGGGGGTTTTGGTCGCTATTGAGATAGTAGCTGCGTGGCTGGGGCATCTCATACCAACCGACGGCCGTACTGCCGTCCAGATTGAGCTGGTTGTAGGATGCCTCGCGCCAATAAGCATCCAGCCCAGGGGATGAATCGGTGTACATATCAGCCAGATAGCTCACCGCGTGTTGCTCGCTGCTGACGTCTGAGAACTTACAGGCTATCGAAACCCACGCCGAACTGCCGATGACCGGATTGGCTGAAGCCGCCCGGCCTGTTGCCAGAGGCCGAATACGATCCACTGAAAGCGTTTCCGCTGATGAAGAATCCTCCGGCAACACATCAAGTGCATTCATCAACCGGCCACTCACTTCAACCGGTTGCAGGTAGCGCGACATCAGATCATAGTCGGCCGTATCGCCGGGCTCCAATGCGAACTGCTGCCCGTCATCGGTCGTCAGGAAGTAGCGCACGGAGGATGCTTCGCCGGTCTCACCATCCCCCAAAATGACCGATAGCGTACCGGACATTGTTACCCGTCCTGGTTGGGCCAGGCTCTGGGTCACGAGCAGCACAAGAAGCGTCAGGACGCCAAATATGACAGCCCCCACGAGCAAGGTTCGCCGCTTTTGGAAGTCGCGCCAATGGAATGTAGGCATCGCTCGAAGTATCCTGCTCAGTCGTGCATCTCCGCGCCGGGGGATCGAACGGCTGGTACGTTCTGCCCCCTTCCCCCAAAGCCAGGGAACACTTAGTCATCCAGTGATTCTCTTGCAAACCTGCAAAACCGGACGGCAAAGGATTTCCAATATACGGAAGCATCCCCAAAAGAGCCGACCGTGTGATCCCATCTTATCTGAAGATCACACGGCCGTATGTTAAATTACAGTGTACTCCGGCACGTCGGCCGATTTTTTAACCTGTTTTTTACACCGAAGGTTCTATGGCGTCAGGGCCACACCGACCGTCAGGGCATCAATCTTCTTGTCGGCCAACTTTTTCACTGCGATGCCGCTTTCAAAGTCGAACACATCCTTCGGACCGCCGCTAATGCCGTTGATCTTGAAGGCATTGGTGAAGGTCATCAGGAGGCGGGAATTACGAGACACGGGTATCTTCACATAGGTGGCCGAGTTGATGTCCTCAACGCCCATTCCCTTTGTTGCTGACCCATCCACATTCATACGCCACTTACCGGCCGAATTGGTGCCGTACGATGTTCCCACAAAGTTGATCAGGTCCTCGTCCTTGAACTTCAGAGTGCCACCGCTCTGGCGCGGCACAGCCCCGGACCCGGTGGTACTAATCGCCAATGGGTTCAAGTCATCAGGATCAGGTTTGATGACGATGGCGTCAATCTTTTCTCCGCTGGTCGTCAGACCTACATCCGAGCCGTCTAGGTACATCTCGAAGGTCCCGGCCGTGCTGCTGCCCAACGACGTGGGGATAAAGCGGATAATGTCCTGTGGCATCACCTTGCCCACGCCGGGCACATTCTGAGCGGCAATCAAGCTCATAAGTATTGAACCATCGCTCATTCTTTCAATCGCGTTCAGGTTCTTGACAATACCCACATCCGAGGCATCGAAGACCAATTGCCACTTGCCGCTTTGATCGGCGCGCATGGCAATGTCCTGCTGCTTGATGGTAGCATTGCCACCCAACCCATTAACGGCCGCACTAATCCACATGGGATAGCCAAAGGTAATATCATACGATCCCGGCCATTGGCAACCGGCGTCACCACTATCCTCCCACCAACCATATACCAGCAAGTAATAGGTCCCGTCAGCCGGGAGTACATTCAGACCATCCAGATAGTTCCCATCGGCATCATAGATGCCATAGTCATCCCAGGCATCATGATGAGGCAAATAGTAGGTAATGGGGAACACATCACCAGCGCGTCCTTCGAACTTATACCAGTCGGAGTCACAGAAATAGTCGTAGGTGCGGGTAATGGTCGTTGTAGCCTGAACCGGGGTGGCCGTTTCCATTGTGTCGTTTGGTTCGTCGCCGGTCAATTTGACCAGTTGAAGATCGTATGACCTGTTCCAGGTTTCAATTTCGGGCCAAAACACTTTTACATAGTAGATACCGGTCGCCGGGAGGGTTACCCAGTTGGACGGTGCATTAAGCTGAACGGGTTGCTGGGCTGAATCGAACAACTCAACATCTACCGTCGGGCCATAATCCCCGAACGGTAAAGCCACTTTTTCACCGGACAGACCATTGAATTTGAAATAATCCACGGGGTCGGACAGGTTTATATGTCCATAGACCGCGTCGCCATAGACGATCAACTGGGCCTGTGCCGGGGAATCATTGGGTTCAACCTCTGATACATGCCCCGAACTCAGGGCAGTTGCAGACCGGGCTGAAACAGCGGTTACCCCCAGCAGACCGATCAATAGAGAAACAGCCAATACAAATAGTTTGCGGTTCATCGTTGACTCCTGATCCGGGTGAGGCCGGATCTCCCATTGTTGGCGGCAGTTTGCACGTTACCCAAATCTGGAGGTGGAACCTCCCGGTCTGACAATCAGACGACCGAAAAGAGAAAGTGGTGCCCCCTGCAGCACGTTGGAAAGGCAATTGAGAGATACTCTCACTAGTACTATAGTACTAAATTGTTACAATAATTCTTACGTTGGCAGCTATTGCAAACGGTGTGCGCCTTCTATGTGAATTGATTGGCGACGGCAAAATGTCCCCGGCCCGGCCGGGGACACAAAACCAGGTCAGGGGTTCAGCTATGGCCCAACAACCACGACCAGTTCAGGCGGATGAGCCCCTTCCTTGCTGCTGTACTTCACCAGATTTTTCGATTTGTTATGTAAAGCGAAGGTCACCCGGCCATTGTCGTTGACTAGTCCGTCAATGACGGCCTGAGTCACGTCCACCTCCACCCAGTTATTCTTGACCACCTTGCCCAGTGCCGCCAATGGTTGACCGCTGATCGGCGGCGCGTTGTTCCACTTGAGGCCCGTCTCCAGCCACAGGTCGGTCGCGCCTTCATAATAAGGCGACACCGTATAGAGAGAGCCGCCGTCAGGTCCGGGATCAGTGACATACAGCCGCAAGGTCGCCTGCTCCACCGTTCCTTCCAGATCCCACAGGCTGAACTTGATATACGAATCAATATCTTTGGTGGCGTTTTGAACACGCAGATCGCTTCTGCCACCGAATATATTCTTCGGCTTGGATTGCATGATGAAAGCGTCATTAGTCGGTGCGTAAGTCACCGTCTCCGGTTCCGGTGGCGGTGGCGGTGGCGGCGTTCCTCCGTCGCCAAAGTCAAGCACCAGCTCCGGCGGATGCTCACCTTCCTTGCTACTATAGGTAACCATGTCCCCGGAGTTGTTATGAATGCCCAGGCTCAGACGGCCGTTGTCGCCGGTAATGGCCGCCAACGCGGCATCCGTCACATCCGCCTCCACCCACTGCCCGACGGTCACCGCACCCAATTGCGCCGACGGCGACCCGCCGATTGCCGGGGCGTTATTCCACTTCAGGTTCGTTTCCGTCCATTGAGTGCCGTTCGCGAGGATCGGCGACACCGCATAGACCCCACCGCCATCCGGCCCGGCGTTTACTCCATACAACCGCAATGTGGCCTTAACCGGGGTAGCAGGCAGGTCGTTCAGGTTAAATTTGACATAACTATTCTGATCCAGGGACGCATTCATCACATTCAGCACAATTCTGGACCCATAAGCAGTGGTCGGCTTGGCTTCCCGTGAATAGGTATCATCGGTGGGCAGGAGCGTCTGGCTGGGGATGGTATTCGGTTCGACCAGGTACTCGATAGTAAGCTGCGGCGGATTGGTTCCTTCGCGGCTGCTGAAGGTAAACTCCCCATTGTCAATCATAAGCGATGTTGCCACCTCATGGCCGAGGTCCTGTAACATGCCCGATATATCCCATTCCATTGAATCGGAATCATGGTTGGTAGGCTGGGTGACTTCATTCACATACCACCCCGGATATACCGCCGCCACACTATCCCAGGTTACGGTATCCTCTGCCCAGGGAGGATCCAGGTTAAGCCATCTAACTCGCGGCAGATGCCCTGTAACAGTCCCGCTTTGCAGGGTTAGTTTCAGGTCGGCATGTACGATGAGTTCGGGAAGCGCCTGGGGATCGAACCTTAGGAGGGCAGTCTTACCGGTTGTTAGAAGGGATCATAGGCCGCCCTTGTATTGAGGATCGTACTTGAACCAAAATTGGTTGCCGGAGAAACAGCGTCAATGTAGCTATCGGCCGTTGCCGGCAGCGTCATTGTGCGCGATTCCAGGCCGGTTCGGATGGTGACTGTGAACCCGGTTGCTGTCTCGGCGTCTACATGAACCGTGATGCCGCCTTTCGGAGCAACCCAGGTATCACCAACCTTCCAGACGTACCCACCATGGTTTGTGCCCACCGTAAAGGGATCCTTCAACTCCACTTCATAGTGGTCGCCCAATATCTCGTGTATGGTGATCGAATCGCCTTTAAGGAAGCTGTCATACCCGACACGCTGACGCGCCTCAATGGCATAATAATGATAGGGTGATCCGAGGGGAATAGCGGCCATCAGATAGCCGGTTGGGCCGGGTTGGGTGGTCCGCTCCAGGGTGACAGTTGTTTCGCCCTCGCCCACCGTCAGCACGCGGTCCTCTGGTAACCAGCCCAAATAACGACGATGGTAAGCCTGGGTATGCTGACCAATGCTACCGTATGTCGGATCGTTATTGCCTGGGCCATAGTTGGTCGCGTTGCTAACCACGTCCCAGGGATCACCATAGGCGTTGTCCCCGGCATAAGAATGCCACAAAATGCCGTAGGCATGAGTCATTTCGTGCTGGATATAGCCCAAATCCTCGTAGGACCACGGTGGCAGCCAGGTGACCGACCAGGTGCGGTATACACCATCCAAAGTAAGCGTACGATTCCCACCCCACGCACAACAACCTGGGTTGCCGTTTAGCATCAGGTTGATACCCATGTACTCATCGAAGTTGACCTGTGCGTCGGCCGCGGCCGCGCAATCGGCCAGCAAATCATTAAAGCGTATGGTATCCGCATCAATCTGGTAGGCGCTCATCGGCTTTGGCAGGGTAAACCAGCCTACGGCCGAACTGCCGATCAGGTTGATGTTGTCATATGACGCCTCACGCCAGTAGGCATCCAGCCCCGGAAAACTGTTGGCGTACATGTTTTGGAAGTAAGACAGCGGTTGCGGTTCATCGGCAATATCAGCGAACTTGCAGGCAATGCTCACCCACTTTGTATTACCGGTGACCGGTGTGGCTTCGGCATCACGAGAGTCCGGTCCGGGCTCAATGGCGCTGACCTGTATGGTCGCAGCTTCACCGACCATACTCCCGTCAAGTGACCGACTGTCGTTAATCGGACTACCTGTGACAACGACCTGTGTACCACTCAGGCGGTAGAGATCCATCAGATCACGAAGCTCCGGATCAATCAGCAGGGTCGTTGAGTTACCGGTTGCATCCACAACGGAGAATTGCTCAACCGGGGCTCCGGCCAGACCCTCCCGGTCGCCGGACACGATATTCAGCGTGCCGCTAATGCGCGTTGCCAGAAGCTGTGCCTGAGGCAATGGGGCGGCCGCGGCAGCGCCTTGCATAACGAATACAAGCGCGACAATGATCCCCACCAGGAGACCGATATGCTTGCGGTTCATGGTTGACTCCTGATCCGGGTGAGGCCGGATCTCCCATTTTAGCCGCCGGTTATGGCTCACACCGGATAGCGGATCCCTCTGGCAGTACGACTGGCTCGCCATCTGGAGGAGAAACACATCCGGCAGCGCTCTGGAAAAGTGAGATACAAGCTCTCTACTAGTACTATAGTCCTATTAGATTACGGTTTGGCTTAAGATCGGAGTCGATTTCGGCCGTTTTGGCGCTGACAAGGCAAATCAGGCGACCACTTTCCATAATGTTTCACGGGAAACAATTGTTGTGATCATCCACAACAACGACGAGTGACGAATGACGAGTAACCGCAGGGGATTCCCGCCAGCGTAGCACGGACTTTCCAGCCTGCCAACGGCCGGAGCAATTCTGTGCCATTCAGGACAGCCACAAGAGACTGTCCCTGTCCCTACCAACGTCCCTTTCCAGCCGCAGGAACCAGTTGCCGCTGCGATTGTCCACGTTCTTCGGCGCACGGTCATAGTAGATCTCAAACACGCGATCGGCCGTTGTATGCACCGTAAACACATACCGGCCGACACCCCAGGAGCCTTTCTGCTGGGCGTACGCGGCATGGGCCGGCTGCATATTGTCGGCCATGCGCCCCCGACGGCCGAAATCGGTGTTTTGGGACAACATCCGGTCCACGTGAAACGTTTCGTCGTTCCAGATGAAGCGATCCGGGCAATGCGGCCGTTTGCTAAATAGTGGCGGCTTGTCGAACTCACCGTGATTGGATCGCCGATATATCGGGAGTCGGGTTCAGCCATGGTCAATCCTCGTTAGTTCGACCGGCAAAACTAATTCTCCAGCCCGGCCGGGACAACCCGGTAGATCGCCCCTGATAGAAAGAGGTAACGTAGAGTTCGCCCTGAGTATCCACGCCGAATGCGCTGGGATTCAGCCCGGCGAAGTTGCCCATCTCGCGGACCGGTGAAATATCGCCTGTGGCCGGCATACCCCAGACCGTGCTCTCGCAGAAGTCGGCAAAGAAGTACTGGCCGGTCATGGCCGGGAAATCAGTTCCGCGATACACATACCCACGGTTACAGCGCAGCGGCCGTTGCTGTGGTCATAGACAAAGATGGGCAGCACCAGCGGTTCATCCGGCCGGCACTCAAAAATGGTGTCGCGCGCCTCGTAGCCTTCCATACACGACCAGCCGAAGTTCAGACCGCTCTGGCCCTGACGGACAACGTTGATCTCCTCCCACAGGTCGGAGCCGACATCGGCGATATACAGATGACCTGGTATCAAAGCTGAATCGCCAGGGATTACGCAGCCCGTCCACCCAGATTTCGCCCATCGCGCCGGGTGTATTCACATAGGGGTTGTCCGCCGGGATCGCATAGGGTTCGCCATCCGGGGTCGAAACATCCAGCCGCAGAATGGACCCGCGCAGTTCGGCCGTATCCTGGGCGGCAGCTTCCTGCCCTCCATCACCCAGACCCACATACAGATAGCCATCCGGCCCAAAGTGCAGGTCCCCGGCCTTGTGCTGTTCGTGCGGCTGGAGAACGGTTAGCAGGGGCTGTTCGCTGTCGGACAACGCCTGGTTGGGGTTATCCGGGTTGACCTTGAAGCGAGACAGGCGTGACGGCGGATACTCGTCGTCCGTTCCGTCGAGCGAATAGTAAACATAGAAACGGCCGCTTTCGGCGTAATCCGGAGCAAAGGCCAGCCCCAATAGCCCCTGCTCCCAAAAATCGGTGCGCACCTGATCGCGAATATCGAGGAAGGGTTCCGGCAGCAGGTTCCCGGCGTCATCAATCACGCGAATACGTCCCTCCCGTTCCAGGGCAAACAAACGGCCGTCTCCGGCATTGACAATGCCCACCGGCTCTTCCAGTCCTGTCGTATAGAGATCAAGACCAATGCCAAAAAACGGCACAGTCTGGGCAGGAAGGTACACGGAATATGTCTCGACCGGCGCTTGCCCGGCGGCACGGGACGCAGCGGTCAGGATGGTCAGGGCGAGCACCAGGAAAACAACAACTGGCAGGACCAACCGGGCACCGGCTGGTCTGCGGACTGTGGATAATAAGGATGGGTTCACGCTTGCTTTGGCTCCTTTGAAACGTGGTGATTAACTAAAATGGTACTCCCAAAGGGCTGGTTTGGGCAAGAATGGTCTGATATTGTGCGCAGATTTACGTAGTCTACGTAGAGTTTGTAATCTGATAAGCAGAATTGTCAATCGCAGTTGATAGTTCCTGGCGTACCAATCGATCAACAAAGTAGGTTGCACTTCGAAAGTGTAACCCACTTGAACCCCAACGGCCGTTTCATCGCGTGGCCTATACAGGCCGAGACCATGATCCGCAGGGATCACAACCCGGTAGGGGTACCCCCTGTGGTTACCCTCTTAAAAAGGGCAGGTACGGGGACCTGCCCCTACAACATGTTCAATTCGGCCGCATCGAAAAGAACGCCGTAGCGCGGTCTATCCAGACCGCAAATCTGACCCACAAGAATCGCAGGCTAAAGCCTGCCCTACAAACACAACAGGGGTACCTCCTGTGGTTACCCGGAAGGAAAGGGGTTCAAATGCCCGCTGTTTACTATCCGCTTTACCGATGCGCCATTGACTTCCCCTATCGAGGATCTACACTATCGGTAGGCGTGCTCAAAAGGGTATGCCACCGGCATCTGCTCAAGTAAGGAGGGTAATGATGCCCAATATCGTAGTGCGGCGTTGGTTGTTTTTGTTGTCCGTCATGGGTCTGGTTCTCTTGGTTCACCAGTCCCGTGCAGAAGATTCCCCACCCCCGATCAGACCCTATGAACAATCGGCCGTTCTCTTGGCTTCCGATGGGTACGTAATGTCCCAGTTCGGTCACGACATTGTTGCGGAAGGGACGCTGGCTGTCGTTTCGGCCCCATGGCAATATTATCGGAATGATCCAAATGTCGGCGCAGTGTATCTGTTTGAGCGTCGTGAAAATGGCTGGGAAGAAGTCGGCCGTTTACCTACCCCGCCCGATGTACAAACAGACGGGTTCGGCAGTGGGTTGGCGCTGGATGGAGATATGATAGCCGTTCGGGCAAAAATCAAGACCGTCGTTACAGGGCCAGGGACAGGGCCGCGAGAAGATGCTGCTGTTTTGTTGTACCAACGCGCTGATGACGAATGGGAATTACTAACCGGGTCGATTCTGACCGATAAGGGCATTCCTGGCGGATTCGGCATTGTACTGGCTCTTGATGGCGACACTCTAGCCGTCAGTGGCAATCCCAATGCCAACCTGGTTGACCATGCCGTGTATATTTTCAATCGGATCGGGGAAACGTGGGTCCAGCAGGCGCAAATTAACGTGCCGCCGAACAGCAGTCAAGCGTTCCCCTCATCGTTATCCCTGCACGGCGATATTCTGCTGGTTGGGGATCCCGGCACAGACGGCGGAGGCATCGTTCATATTTATCGCCGATCCGGCAATGAGTGGTTACCAAACGGTACACTAGAACCTGCCACAACCGACTCACGCGGCTTCGGCAGTGCGCTGGCATTTGATGGTCAAACGGCCGTTGTCGCAAGTTGTTCGCGGAGCCCCCATGATACTGATAATTATGTCAACCTGTATACAGTAGATGAGGGTACATGGAATCTATCAACAACCCTGCCGCTCACTGCCATTACAAATCAATTTGAATGTAGCACCATCGCACTTGATGGGGAGCGTTTTGTGGTGGCTGCGAAAGAAACAAACCCTCTCCTGGACCCATACTTCAGTGGTGGAGCCTTTCTGTTCAGTCAGGTCAATGGACAATGGACATTGGCACAGTTTCTAGACCCCGGCGACATACAGACTGATGATTGGTATGGTTCGGCTGCCGCGTTGGCCGGGAACGACGTGTTGGTTGCAGCGTCTTACCAGAACCATCTAAATGCGGCCAGGCGTGGCGCTGTTCATGTGTTTACCCTCCGCACGGCCGACAGCGGCACAGTTCTTCTGCCAATGGTCGCACGTGGCGAACTAACTCAAACTGAAAACCTGATCGCCTTTGTGCTAAATAGTAATACATACCACACTCTTGGGATGTTTATCAGTACAGCCGACGGACGTGGCCGCACACAACTTACTCAAGTGCCGATCAATTCAGCCTGGCCCGACTGGTCTCCGGACGGCCGTTCTCTGGTGTTCGTTCGATACGATGAACAGGGATCAGTAAAAGTAGCGACATTAGACATTGCCAGCGGACAGCTAACCACAATTGCCGAGATGACAGACATCGTCAACTCCCCCCGCTGGTCACCAGATGGACAGAGAATTGCCTTCACCACCCCGGATATGGATCCCGAACAACTCTACTTTGATATCTTTGTAGTGGATCGGGACGGCCAAAACCTGACAAATCTGACCCAAACGCCTGAGCTTTCCGAATTTTATCCCGCCTGGTCACCCGATGGATTGCAGATCGTCTATGAAGCAGATAATGGGCTGGAGATCATGGACGCTGACGGTCAGAACAGTCATCGTCTGCCCGGAACTCCTGCTTATGCGACTGCCCCGGACTGGTCACCTGATGGACAGGCCATCCTGTATACGGACTGGAATAATACGCTATATACCATACCGCCTACCGGAGGCGTCTCTAAGCTAATAATGCATGATGTTTTCAACGCCCGTTGGTCGCCTGACGGAACCTCCATCCTATTTACAGGCACTGGCGGTGGGATATTCCGTGTAGATCCGATAACCGGTCAGCTCACGGTAATTAATCCAGACAAGCATGCCACCCACCCCGATGAACAGCCGTAACCGGGCAGGAACTGTCAACCGCGGTTGACAGTTCTCGGCGTGCCAACAGATAAACAAAGAGGGTTGCACTTTAAAAGTGCAACCCTCTTGAACCCCCAACGGCCGTTTCGTAGCGCGGTCTTTCCAGACCGCGAGTAGGGGTAACCCCTGTGGTTACCCTCCTAAAAAGGGCAGGTACAGGGACCTGCCCCTATAACATGTTCAATTCGGTCACATCAGTAAGAACACCGCAGCGCGGTCTTTCCAGACCGCGAATCTAACCCATAAGAACCGCAGGCTAAAGCCTGCTCAACATACACAATAGGGGTAACCACAGGGACCTGCCCCTACAATCTGTCAAACAACGGCAACTGGAATTCCGGGCGCTGTCCGTCCAGCAGGACAAACGGCCGTAAACGGCTGGTGCGAACACCCAACAATTGTAGATCGTGGACGCTGCGAATGGTTCCCCGACGACGGGCATTGAGGATGGTAGCGGTACTCTTGGGGCCAACGCCGGGAATTCGTAGTAATTCCTCCCGGCTGGCGCGGTTGATCTCCACCGGCGTTTCACGGAGCTGCCCTTCGGCCCAGGCCAGCTTGGGATCCCTGTCCAGCGGCAAACGGCCGTCCTGCGTGAAGGGCATTTCCTCCAGGTCAAAGCCATAATCACGGAACAGGTACGACGCCTGATAGAGACGATGCTGCCGCCAGGGGTTCTCGGCCGGCTGATTTTCCAGGGTGTATTCATCAGAGGGCGGAAGGCAGAGTAATATGTCCGGCGCAGGCGCAATTGGCGCAACAGATATTCGGTGATACTCAACAGCTCCACATCGCTCTCGCCCGCCGCACCCACCACAAACTGGGTGGTGGAAGACGGCCAACGGCCGTTCCAGGTGTCGTGGGGCAGTTCCTCCTGCCGAATTTCCTCCATCCAGCGCAGCGGCGTCAGCAGTTCGTCTACAAACTGCTTCAACGGCGCCAGGAACCGCAACCGATCAGGCGTCGCTCCTTCCAGATTGACCGACAGCCGGTCAGCCAGTTGCATGGCTCGCCGCACCTGATCACGCTCGGAGCCGGGCATGACCTTGAGGTGGATGTAGCCGCGAAACTGGTGTTTGTTACGCAGGATATCCACCGTGTCCAGCAACTTGTCCTGGATGCGCGGTCCGCCGCCGATGATGCCCGAACTGAGGAATAGCCCCTCCACCATGTCTGCCCGCTGCATGGTCATGAACGCGCCGGCCATCTCATCCGGGGTGAACGTCACCCGGCGGTAATTACGCCCGGCACGGAAGGGACAGTAGTTGCAGTTGCGCTCGCAGGCGGTGGTCAACATGGTTTTGAGCAGAGGAATGGTTCGGCCGTTGGGCAAGGCGGCGTGGGATATGCCCAGCGCAGCGCGTTTATCGGCCGCCTTGCGATCCGCGCGGGTTTGTGCAGCCGGAGTCTGGGTTGCGGCAGGATCAACGACCAGGCCGCATGGAGCCACCGTCGGGGCAGCCAGTGTGGTCTCCTCGGCCGGCTCCAGGTCCATATGGACGGCAATCTCCTGCAGCTTAATCAGCGTCTCCATACCCCCGCATTATAGAACATATGTTTGCATTCCGTCAACCGGTGGTGACCCACCGTCGCTTAAGAATGCCGGGTTGCTCAATTGATGGCATATCGCCTCACATAAAGGTGCTCGCCATGCCGGTAGGGATTCGTTACAATCCGACTTAATGGCTCAGTTTTCCAGGTCGCGCTGGACTGCGGTCGTCATTGCCTGTCTTGGGTTGCTCTATGTGCTGGTGTTCATCCCGCCCAATCTGACCGGTGCGCAGGATCCCAATATGCTGGCCGCCTTCCAGATAGATGAGTTCGCCCAATTTCCCTACGTTGTGCAGATGACCAACGGCGGCGATTTAGCTACGGCCGTCCACAACTTTTTCTACTACAACCACTACTTCTACGGATTCCCGTTTTATCTGACATCGGCGCTAGCCGTCCTTCCTTTGCGCCTGGCGGCCGTAGACCCCCTCCTGGATACAACGAGTTACATGGTCATCCTGCGCCAGCTCAGCCCGCTGTTGATGGTGCTGGCAATCGGGCTGCTGACCTATACCTTCACCGGCTTCCGCCGCCTGTGGCCGTCAATATTCCTGTTCGGTTTCCTGCTGCTAATCCCGGCTGTATTTGCCAACAACCTCTGGTGGCACCCGGAAAGTCTGACGATGCTGTTCGTTGTAATCGTCATCTTTGCCCTAAACAAGGACCATTTGCGTTTCGGCCGGTGGTTTTACGTAGCGGCCGTTGCCGCCGGGTTGGCGGCGGGTACAAAACTGGCCGGCTTCTGGTTCGTGCTGACCGTCGCCGTCTATCTGATTCTGGGCAGCCAGCAAAATGGCTGGAAATCAATGCTACGACACGGAGCCGGGTTCCTGGCAGTGATGGTTCTGTCCATCCTCATCGCCAACCCACTGCTGCTCGACCATTCCGTGAGAACAGCCATCATAGCCACCCAACTGGATCAGGCCGCCCGCAACGCATTTGGCTGGTACACGGCGGCCGAAAAGGGGCTGGCGCCTTGGTATGCCGCTGCCCTAAAGCCCGGTTTCGGTCAATGGTGGATCCTGCTGTTGGCGCTTGGCGCCTGCGTCACCGGTGTCGTACTTCCCAATCGTCAACGGTTGCTCTACACCATCATCCTGACCTGGGTTCTGCCCTACAGCCTGTACCTGGTGCTATTCGTCGGCAACCAGCAAACCCGCTACCTGCTGCCCATTGTAGTCCCGTTGCTGGCCTGCTGGGCAACGAACTCCTCTACCGGTTTGACCACGAACGGCCGCTGCGAACAACGTTCACCTTCCTGGTTTTGGCAGCTATTGCCGTCCAAACCGGGCTGTATCTGCGTGATGATATCAGCTTGTACCGGGCCATCTTGCACCGGGAGGCGGAAAGCCCGGCGTTGGCTTTCTTTTCGGCCGTTGATGAGCAGGTGCTGCCCACCTTTGAACCCGATGAACCATTGACAATCTGGCGCGATTTGTGGGTCATACACCACCGCAACCGAACTACCAAACTTTCTTTGATTGGCGACTGGCCGACATGACTGATATCCAGCGTACCCAGCCGGATATGACCTCTTGCAAAACAACTTCATTGAACGATACGCTGATCCGACGTTCATTACCCAGGCGATGGATCCCCAGCAGGCACAGCTCACCATGATTTTTATGTTGCCGCCCGTGATGATGCGCTCCTGGTTATCGCCTGGCGCTCAGCACTGAGTTTGGCCGCGTATGTGCAGCAACGATGAGATCACTACGTCTTCTCCCTGATTGGTTTTCATCAAAGTGTCAACCGCGGTTGACACTTTGCGCTACAATCACACTTAAAGCCCTTATGATGAATAAGCATTTCGGAGAAACACATACCTGCAGGAGGTACCGTATGACCAAATCCGTAAAGCTACTTTCTTCCCTGATTATTGTATTGGCGGCCATTCTGTCTGCCTGCGCCATCGGCACAACCACTGACATAGAGACTCCGGACGCTTCGGCGACAGTCGGACTGGCTAACCCGGCTTCGACAAACTGCGTGGAACAGGGCGGCCAGGTCATGATTGAAACTGATGGCTCCGGCGGGCAATACGGCGTTTGCGTATTCGACGACAACCGGCAATGCGAGGAGTGGGCGATGATGCGCGGTGACTGCCCGGTTGGTGGCCTCAAGATCACTGGCTACCTAACCGATGCCGCCCGTTTTGCGCATTAACGGTGGTGAATACTCTGTTACCACCAACTCCGGGGAGCTGGACGAACAGGGAGACTGTACGTTCTCCAGCGGGGTTGTCTGCACAGCAGAGGCATTCTACAACCGCACCTGTAGCAGTGGTCTTTCTGAGTAAACGTCGAACGCACATTTTCCGCAGGCTGAAGCCTGCTCTACGCGGAAAATAAAAGCGCGGGCTTTCACCCGCGCTTTGTTGATCCGCTAGCTACATCTTTTGTGGAGGGATGGGATCGTCGGGTGGTTCCACAGACGCCTGGCGATTCAGCCGATTGATCACAAGGAACGCCAGACCAAAGAAGAGCGGGAGCGCACCAGGAACATCAACGGCACAATTAGTAAAACCAATCCCGGCCCGCTCGAACCACTCGTTACGGCAAGAGGAGCAACCCTGTCAATGTCGAGCAGCTTAGCGCCAAACCCAGCGCCGTCGGAGTAATTCCCCACCGGAGGAAGTATTATTCACACCGTTATTTCGCGCAGGTTCATTGCGGACCGCCACCACGCTCAGCCAGGGCAACATTCTCCTTGTAACGCATGCTAGCGCAGGAAAGCTACAAAGCCGAACGGTAAACTGAATACCAGTGCCAGGGCTAATCCGATAGCCAGAATTTCAAAAGAATCACTCATAGCTCGTTTCTCCGTCGTATTGCCCCTGTTGCAGCCGGCGCAAAGCGGCTTCTCTTTCATGCTGATAAGCCGCATAACACCGATGAAGAACAGAATAGGGGTCATGACAAAAGCAATCGCCATACCAATCGCCAGAATCTCCAGTGAATCACTCATGAGGACTTTTCTCACACGTCTGGTCCAGCCAGCGCAACATTGACTTCTCCTTTTTCTTGATCACAGTCATAAAGCCAATGAACAACGGGACCGGTGTTGTAACCAGGGCAATAGCCATTCCAATCGCCAGTATTTCCAATGAGCTTGACATTTGATTATCCTCTGCGACCCGCGTGCTAAACAACCCGGACCGCCTTGCTTATGATTTGCTTTCACTTCGTTAGACAGATCTCCCGCAAAAAGGTTTCACTTTGGATGAAAATTGGGGGATTCCGGCCGAAGTGAAACTTTTCGGCCGTTTTGCTGTCATACTAAGTAGAAATTATGCAACCGGAAGAATTGGACGAGGCCATACTGGTAGCCAGGGCGCAGCACAGCGACGAATCGGCGTACGCCGAGTTGGTCCGGCGGCACGGGACCAGGGTCTACAATCTGGCCTTGCGCCTGCTGCCCAACCCGCAGGACGCCGAGGATATGGCTCAGGAAGCATTTGTCCGGGCCTGGCTGGCGCTGCCCACTTTTCGTGGGGATGCCGCCTTCGGGACGTGGCTATACCGGATTACTACCAACCTTTGCTACAATCGGCTACCGAAGTTACGGGTGGCGTTACAGGCTTTGACACCGGAGGAATCGGCCGACTGGCCCGATGACCGGCCCTTACCCGAAAGCCGGCTGCTTTCCAATGAAGCCAAAGAAACCCTGTACGCCGCCGTAGACGCGCTGCCGGACCATTACCGTCTTTTGATTCAGCTCAGGCATATGCAGGGACTACCGTATCAGGAGATTGCTACCATCACCGGTATGCCGTTGGGCACAGTCAAGACCGGGCTGCATCGCGCCCACCGGAGATTACGGGACGCGCTGACCGTATCGGAGACCCCATCATGAACAACTTCGACGATCCATTAGACACCTATTTTCAAACAGCCTTACAGGATTACCCGCAGGCACAACTGCCGGCTGATTTTCAGGCGAATGTGCTCATGAACATTCACGAGGCCTCCGCCCACACACGCCTGTCTCTGGTTCCCCAGAGACTGACGATCTCCGGGCTGGCTGAGCTGGCCGGGGCGGCCCTGCTGGGCACGCTGCTGGCAACTATCCTATTGATTGGGTTGTGGCTGGGGGGACTGATACCGGCCGGTTGGCTTGGCACGCCGTTGCTCCCGCTGTCGGATTTATCTCTGGTGTGGGTGGTCCCGGCGTTGGGGGCGCTGGCGCTGGAGTTGGTACTGGTGATCCTGGCCGGGATGCAATTGATTGAGAACTAGGGGATCATCCCTTACTGATCATCCTGTGTTTTGGCCTTCTCTTCCAATTTCTGTAACTGTTGCTGTAAGTGCCCCAGCGTCTCCTGTTGTTCCTGCAGGAGCTTTTGCAGGTTGCCGATCTCTGACAGGGAATCATCCAATTCATTAGCCACTGATTCCGTCGTTTGCCGAACAGCCTGTGCGCGACTTTTCTCCCGGGGGCGGCCGAGGAAAGCGTTAGCCAGGAACCCGGTCAATACACTGAACAGGCCCACGCCGACGGTCATCAAAATAGCGCCGACGATGCGGCCGCCGTTCGTCACCGGATAACGATCGCCATAGCCGATGGTAGTAATCGTCACATAAGCCCACCAGACAGCGTCACTGGCCGTCTTGATATTGGCCTCAGGGTTCGGCGCTTCAATCGAGACGATACTCAATGAGGCAACCTCGACCAATATTACCGCCAGGAAAATAGCCAGATAGAGCGCGCCGCCGGCTCGATTCAACCCCAGGTCGTGGAGCGCAGCTCGGCCACCTATTTTTTGCAGCCCACGCACAGACCTGACACTATGAACCAGGCGAAACAAGGGAAACGGCGGATAGGGAATCACAGACAACAGGTCTGCCCAGCCACTTTCTTTGATGAAATAGTGCCCCTTGGATGGAGAGCGGAAGAACCGGTTGAGGAAGTCAATCAAAAAGATAACGGCAATGATGAAGTTCATGATGAGCAGGACCATGTCATTGTCCCTACTCAGGATGGGCAGTACGCTAAAAATCGTATTAATCACCGCTATCACAGAGAGACCCAGGAGAAATAACTCAACAGCAACCTGCCGACGGGTGGAATCCGGGTAGTCTGGTGTGTCGATTTTCACGCCTTGCATCACGCCTCCTATTGTTCCGAGGTAGCAGTAGGGAAGACAGTCTCCCAATCACGCGCCATGTCAGCTATAACCCATCCGTTAGTCCGGGCAGCTTCCAGAGCGGACCGGGAACGGCCGGTGTAGGCATATTCCCGCTCAGCATCGGTGTGGGCCACCAGAAGCGGTAGCGTCCGTCCCGGCGCAGACGCAACCCACTCCAGCAACGGCACATCTCCATCGGAGTTACCGGCCACCAGGATGGGTTGCTGCAGAAGACCGGCCGCCACATTGATGCGCTTGTTGTCGCCGTCGCCAAAGCTGTCCGGATGGTAGCCGCGCCGAACGGCCGTCTTCTCATCAGCGGCAGGTTGCCCGGCCGTAAAAGAGCTGCCCAAGACCAGTTCCGGCGGGACGCCGTAAAACGGCCGGCTGACCAGTTGCACAAAGGCCGCTTCGTCGGCCGTGGCAATAGCGACTCTGAAGTCATGCTCATGAAGCAGTTGCACCAGTTCAACCATCGGCCGGTAAACCAGCCCAGCGACCGGGACATCAAATCGCGGGTGTCGCCACCGGTTTAGCCAGCCCTGCATCCAGTCCCTGTAAGCCGCCTCATCCATGTCGCTGAAGGGGACGCCAAGCGCATCGGCCAGCGGCTCAACCCAGTCACCCCACCGATTGTAGGAATCAAAGAGAGTGTCGTCATTCGTCCGCAGTGCCCGCCATAGTCGCCCGGTCAGGCGGCGGGGCTGGGTACGGACCAGTTCGCGGTAACGATCCCGGATGGCATAGAGGTGCACCAGATTCGGCTTCTCGCACCAGAGCGTGCCGTCATGGTCAAAGACGGCCAGCCGCGCATCAGGCGCCACATAATCTGGCGAGGCAGGGTCTGTTACCGAATCAACAAAGGACAGGATGGCTTGACGGGTAGGGGTGTCTCTCCAGGAGGGCAGGGGGGTTGGCAATGCGGCTGCATCGCTCGAAGCATGTACAGTGCCCGGTTCGTCATTGGCTTCCGGCGGTGCGGTCATCTGCCTATAAGCTGTAGGCTTCCTCAATGGCGTCTACCTGGGCCAGGCACAGGTTATCAGTCTCGTTGGGTTCGTAGCGCGTCCCGAACCAGGCATCCAGGATTTCGCGGGCCACGATATCGGTGGTTCGCCGCAGCGACAGGCACAGCACGTTAGCCGCATTCCAGAGGCGCGCCCCGCGTGCGGTTTCGGCATCGTCGCACAACGCCGCCCGGATACCCGGCACCTTGTTGGCGGCAATGGTGACGCCGGTGCCTGTCCAGCAAAACAAAATACCTTCATCCACAACACCGGTGGCTACGGCTTCCGCCACCTCGCGGGCCACGGCGGGCCAGAGCGCCTCCTTGTCCTCCAGCGGTCCGTAGAGGACGACCTCGTGACCGCGTTTGCGCACACTGGCGATAACTTCGTCGGTGACATGGGTATGTTCATCAGATCCGATGGCGATTCTCATGAGGCTGCTCCGAAATGCAAATGACGAATGACGGACTACGAGTTACGAATGACAAGTGCGAAATCCACCAGTCATTCCACATTCCTTTAACATTGAAATCTTTATTTATGAGCTGGGCATAATTAACTCGGCGCTCATCTGTTTCGGGTGTCTGTTATAATGGCACAATCCGAGGGTGAAGGCAACCGTCGGTAGTGAATTTTCTTCGTATAGCTGTGCAAGGAGAGAGGGTATGGCGGCACCACGGGCAGTTGGCTCCGTACTGGCAGCGATTGGCAATACACCTGTTGTAAAACTACAACAATTGGTCCCCGCCAATTACGCGGATGTCTATGTGAAATTAGAGTGGTTTAACCCCACCGGGGCCTATAAAGATCGCATGGCGCTGGCGATGATCGAGGAAGCTGAAATGCGCGGCGATCTGAAGCCGGGAATGACAGTGGTCGAATACACCGGCGGCAGCACCGGTTCGTCGCTGGCTTTTGTCTGCGCCTGCAAGGGCTATCGGTTCCATGTGGTATCGTCCGACGCCTTTTCGCAGGAGAAGCTGCGGACCATGCAGGCGTTTGGCGCGGAGCTGGAGATCGTTCCCAGCGAGGGCGGGCAGATTACACCCGATCTGATACCACGTATGATGGCCCGTGCTGCGGAGATCGCTGCCGGGGAAAACACTTACTACACAGACCAGTTTAACAATCATGATTCCCTCCGGGGCTATCGCGGGTTGGGGCGGGAACTTTTGGAACAACTGGACCAACCCATTGACGTCTTTTGCGCGGCGGTCGGCACGGCGGGGTTGTTGATGGGTGTTTCGGCCGAATTAAAGGCAGCCAACCCGGCCACGCGTATTGTCGCCCTGGAACCGGCGACCGCACCGTTCATTTCCACGGGCAGGGCCGGCACCCACCATGTTGAAGGCATAGGTGCGGGGTTCTGGCCGCCACTGCTAAAGCAGGAAGCATTTGACGAAGTACGCGCCATTGACGAGTCGCAGGGACGGGAAACCGCGCGGCGGCTGGCCCGTGAAGAGGGCATCTTCACCGGGATATCTTCCGGCCTCAATGTTTATGCGGCCTTGCAGTTGGCACGGGAGTTGGGTCCCGGCCATACAGTGGTGACCGTAGCGGTCGATACCGGCCTCAAGTACCTGGCCGGTGATTTGTATAATGTTTGATGGTAATTGGGGATCGATTCAGGTGTAACGCACTTCTAAAGTGCGTTACACCTGGCCGTGGGATTCGGCCGTTTCTGTAGGGGTTGATCAATTATTTAGATGTCGATCCGTAGCGCGGTCATTCCTGACCGCGTTCGCAGGCTATCAGCCTGCGCTACAATGGCAATGGCAAAGGGTAGGGCGGCCCCTACCAGAACACATAACAGGAGACAACCATGATTGACAACGGGATATTCAGCAGCGGGTGGACGGACATGCCGCCTGCGCCGGGGCATCTCATTAACCAGCAGCCCAAGGGATGGTTTCTAAGCTGGGTCGCGCCCGGCCAATCCCTGTTCGGCAGTCAGGACAAGGCGGGCGGCGTGCCGGAATGCGTTCATAAACTGAGCGACCAGCTCCCGGCCAATGAACAATTGGGTGGGAATGATGCCCTCATCCTGGCCGGGGATGCCGTCTACAAGATATTTCATTCCGGCGCGGCATTCGGGGCAGAACTGACGCAAACCATCACCGGGCTGGAGCCGGGCAGCGAAGGGCTGTTGATCGTGCCGGTGCTGGCTGTGCTGCATGGCGATACAGATGCGTTCGGCGCGGAATCAGGCGCGTGGGTCAACGGCGTCGGATCATGGGTCAACGGGGCTGACATGGGCAACCGCCGCTGGTACCGTCACAAGGTCGCTTTTACCGTCCCTGATGACGGCCGGGCAGAGATCATCATCCGGGTCAAGAGCAAGTGGCCGCGTCCGAAGGACTTCTTCATTGACGATGTGAAACTGGAGGCGCGTGCGGCCGATCCCGAAACGGATTTCGACCACGAGCCGGATCCGTTCGTGGAACCGGTTCCAAATGAGGGCGCGCAGACGGTCCGGGTAAGCGTACCAGAAGGGCTGCGGCTGGTAACGGCCGAAAGCGGCGAGCCGGGGTAGTGGTCGTGGTGGTCCCGCGTGGTGTGACGGTGAAAGGGAATAACGTGTAGGGGCAGACCCGGTTGAAGTGCAACGCACTTTGAAAGTGCGTTGCACCTATGGATTACTTTCTCCCAACTCCACAAACACAGAACAGTGATCCGACTGACCTTCGACGCAATTTACCTGTGCCGAAACCGCCCTGAGTGGGTCTGAGTAAAACACATAGTCAATACGTACCAGGGGAAACGGGATAGGCACCCGGGACAAATGCACATTGTTGGGAAACGTCAGCCCCAGGCCATACCCGGCCTGCCGGTAGCTGTCATCCAGAACGGCCGTTATGGCCGAATAGGCGTGGGACTGGTCGCTCATATTAAAGTCACCCAGAACAACGACCGGCCCGGAGATACCGGCTATCTGCTGCAAGAGATAAGCGACGCCCTCCTCAAGATCGGCCTCATACATACCTTCGGGCAGGGGAAGCTGCCCGGACCAGCGTAACCCCGGAGAGTAGAAGTGGATGGGAAAGATGTGCAACGGACGGCCGCCATGCTCCACAACAACGTGAAGGAACGGGCGGTTGGTTGGCGGATACAACCACTCATAGCTGATGATCGGCAGCTTGCTGAGAAAGCCGGTCGTTCCGGTGCCCGGATCCAGAATCTGATAGGGGTAGATCGCCGTCAGTTCAGAGGCCAAAACATAAGCGGATTCGGCCGACATTTCCTGCACGGCCACGATGTCGGCCGATGTCTCGGCAATGGTCCGGGCCAACAGTTCCGGCGGAGTGAGATACCAGCCCAGATTGAAGGTCATGGCCGAGAGGGTGGGCTGGTCGTCCCCGGCACGCAAAACGGCCGAAACCGGCGGGAACACCGGATGGGCCAGCAAGAATAGGGCCACGATAAGGAGCGCCGTTATGAATCCCGTACGCGTGCGCAGCAGGATGAGGCCCAGGACCAGGGGCAGCGCCGCCACAAAGAGGAGGTGGTTAAACGTACCTGCAAGTGTAATAAACGGCGAGGTCTGGCGCAGGAAATGGTTGGCAATGAGCAGGGCTGCCATGCCCAGCGCAAAGAGCAGACCAAGGATGTGAATGACCTCACGCAGGCAACTGCCGTTTGCGGGGCGTCTCGTGTTTGTCATGGTCAGGCGATCATATCATTGGTCAAAGGTCTTGCCGGATTGCATGGTGCCGCTGACCCTACATTTCTAATACGGCTTGTTTTGATGCAACGCACTTTAGAAGTGCGTTGCACCTGGTCTTGCTCTCCAGGGTAGGCACAGGGGCCTACCCCTACAAGGTTGATCGATTGGAATACCGCCGCGTTGCGCGGTCATTCCTGACCACGTCCGCAGGCTATCAGCCTGCGCTACGATAACAAGGGCAATCGGCCGTTCCTCATTCATCATTCCTAATTCTTCATTCGTCATTCCACATGACATTCTTCACCCCAGACCATGACATTTGTCATATGAAAAGGGCATCCGGTTACCTACAATACGTACATCCATACACTACAAATTAGGGTAACCGAACTTTGCGCACACAAACGACCAGCAACGAAACGATAGAAATGTATCTCAAGACCATCGCCGAGCTGAGCGTGGGTTGCGAGCCGGTGGTGATTGCCCGTGTCGCCGAGCGACTGGGCGTGTCGGCCGTTTCCGCCAACGAGATGGTCAAGCGGCTGACCGAGCAGGGCCTGCTCACCCATGAACGGTACAAGGGCGTTGCCCTGACCGACAGTGGTCGTCAGGTCGCCCACAGTGTCATGCGACGGCAGCGCCTGTGGGAATGTTTTCTGGCCGACCATCTGAAGCTCAACTGGGCGGGCGTCTATGAAGCCGCCTGCCGGTTGGAACACGCCACCTCGAACGTAGTGGCCGAATCGTTAGCCGCCTATCTCGGTTACCCCGAAGTCTGCCCTCACGGCAACCCTATCCCCCGCAACGATGGCTCGTTACCCAGCACGGCAGCCCGGCCGCTGACCGCGTTGGCGGTAGGGGAGACGGGCGTTATAGACAGCATCCTCCCGGCTACCACCGAAGTGTACGCCTACCTGAACCGGTACCAGGTGGTTCCCGATCGACCATTTACAGTGGTCGAGATTGCCCCAATGGAAGGGCCTATCACCCTCAATCTGGCCGCCGGGAAGGTATCTCTGGGCCGGACGATGGCTGATCTGGTGCTGGTTACCGCCTGAGCAGACGCACTATATTCACATCAACAAGAGGCATCCTCATGACAGACACAATTACAACTCTTGATCAACTTAGCCAGGGCCAGACTGCCCATGTCAAGAAGATTACGGGTGACAAGCCGCTGCGCCGTCGCCTGATGGACATGGGCATCACCAACGGCGTGGAGATCGCCATGGTCAAAGCCTCACCCCTGGGCGATCCAGTAGATTATCTGGTGCGCGGCTACCATCTCTCGCTGCGCAAGTCCGAAGCCAAACTGATCGAAGTTCAGCTTAATTAAGGCAGCGCATGTTTGTACCAATGTCAACCTCAGAACCTTTGTCCCCCTCGCTTTCCCCGGCCATTCCCCTGAGTCTGGTCAATCCCGGCGAGCTGGTCATCATTCAACGTATTCAGGGCGGACGCACCGTCCGTCAACGATTGATGGAATTGGGCATGAATCAGGGCGCGCGCGTCCGGGTCATGCAAAACGAACACAACAGTCCGATGATTATTGCCGTCAAGGACGACGGCCGTCTGGCGCTGGGCCGGGGCATGGCCCATCACGTCCTCGTCACTCCCTTCCACAACGAGGGCCAGGGAGGACAGTAACATGACCGCGACCATCGCTCTTGCCGGAAATCCCAATGTCGGTAAAAGCACCATTTTCAACGCCCTGACCGGCTCCCGACAACATGTCGGCAACTGGCCGGGCAAGACGGTCGAGAAGAAAGAAGGCCGTCTGCACGTCGGTGACATGGACATCCTCGTCGTGGACCTGCCGGGCACCTACAGCCTGACCGCCTACTCCATTGAGGAGATCATCGCCCGCGACTTCATTATTAACGAACACCCCACGGCCGTTGTCGCCGTGGTGGACGCCGCCAATCTGGAGCGCAACCTCTATCTGGTTGCCCAGGTCATTGAACTGGAAGTACCGGTCATCATTGCCCTCAATATGACCGATATCGCCGCCAGCCGGGGGCTGCAAATTGACGCGAATCGTCTGTCGGAACGGCTAGGCGGCATCCCGGTTATTGAGACGGTGGGTAACCGCAGCATGGGGCTGGACCAACTGGCGACGGCCATCACCCAGGTTAGCGAGCATCCGGTCCAGGCGCTGCCGCGGCCAACCTATAGCGGCATTCTGGGAGACGAACTCACCGCGCTGGAAGCCATGATTGCCGCCGATTCGACCCTCGCCGGGCAGTACCGGCCGTACTGGCTGGCAACCAAGCTGCTGGAAAACGATACGGCCGTTCTGGCCGCGATGGAAGCCCAGGGCAAGGCCAGCCTGATCGAAGCGTCCGAAGCAGCCCAGATACGTATCGAAGACGCCACCGGCGAGGACGCGGAAACACTCATTGCCGATCAGCGTTATACCACGGTCGGCAACATTATTGCCACCGTGCTGGAACGGCCGTCGCAGGCGGTTCTGACCACGTCGGACAAGATTGACGCCATCGTTACTCACCGCATCTGGGGGCTGCCCATCTTTCTGTTAATGATGTGGCTCGTCTTCCAGTTTACGGCCAACGCCAGCGCCCCCTATCTGGATTGGGTGGATGTGTTTATCAACGAAACGGTATACGGTTGGGCGGGCCAAATTCTGGCGGCGCTGGGACTGGGTAATACCTGGCCGGCGGCGCTCATTACCGACGGCATCATTGCCGGGGTCGGCGGCGTGCTGGTCTTTGTGCCGGTGCTGCTGTTCCTCTACTTTGCCCTGGCCGTGCTGGAGGATTCCGGCTATATGGCGCGGGCGGCGTTTGTGATGGACCGGGTCATGCGCTGGATGGGTCTGCACGGCAAGAGCTTCCTGCCGATGATCGTCGGCTTCGGCTGCACCGTCCCGGCCGTCTACGCCACGCGCACGCTGGAGAATGAGAAGGACCGCAAGCTAACCGGCTTCCTGGCAACCTTCATGAGCTGCGGAGCCCGACTGCCGGTGTATGTGGTCTTTGGGGCCGCGTTCTTCGGCGCCAGATCGGCCAATCTCGTCTTTGCCATGTACATCGTCGGCATCGGCGTGGCCCTGGCAACCGGCTTTGCCCTCAAGCACACCGTTTATAAGGGCAAGCCCCCGGCACCGTTTGTGATGGAACTGCCGCCGTACCGGGTGCCGCGCCTGCGCGATGTCTGGCGACAGATGGGGGAGCGCACCGAGGGCTTTCTGATTAAGGCCGGTACGGTCATCCTCGGCGTATCTATCGCGTTGTGGTTATTGATGGCTATCCCCGGCCGGGCTAATGCCGGGTCGTTCAATGACGTCGCCCCGGAGGACAGTCTCTTCGGTGTCGTCAGCGGTGCGGTCGCTCCGGTCTTCCAACCGGCAGGCTTCGGTAGCTGGGAAGCGACCGGCTCTCTCATCACTGGTTTCGCCGCCAAGGAAGTGGTCGTCGGCACGATGAACCAGATCTATGTCGGCGTGGACGGAGAACCTGAACCGGAGGAGACGGTCAGCTTTACCGAGCAGATCAAAGCTTCTCTACTCGGCTTTGGCGAAGCGGCCATTCTGACCGTCCAGGAGATCCTCAATATTATCCCCCGCACCATCAACCTGATACCGGGCATCAACCTCGGCGAGATCAACTTCTTCGGAGTTGCGGAAGCGGAGGAAGACACCACCGGCCTTCAAGCCGCGCTGGTCAACTCATTTACGCAGTCGGCCGGATCGGCCGCAGCGGGGGTTGTGGCCGCGGTGGCCTTCAATATATTCGTTTTGTTGTACGTCCCCTGCATGGTGGCTGTCTCGGCCATGCGGCAGGAGTTTGGCACGCGCTGGATGTGGTTGCAAATCGGCTATACGCTGGCGCTGGCATGGATTGCGGCGGTGCTGGTCTTCCAGGTCGGCCGTTTGTTTGTCTAGGAGACATACCATGGCTCAGTCAAAATTACGCCAGGTATTGGCCGCATTTGAAGAGAATACAGGGCCGAAATCCCTGTCTCAGATCGCCCATGACCTGGAGATTACCCAACCGCAACTGGAAGGGATGATCGCCTATTGGGTACGGCGGGGAAAGATTCGGGAGGTCGCGGATTTGTCCGAGTGCCCCACCTGCGGCCGTGATGACGGCTGCCCCTTTGTGCTGGAGCTGCCAAAGAGCTATGAGTTGGCCTCTGATTCGGAGCTGATTGCCTTGCCGATGGTGGGTGTAGCGACTTGTCAACACAAGAAATAAAGATTGTTGGAACGACGAATAACGAGCGACGAATGACGAATCGGCCGTCGGTTGGTAGGGGCACCTCTTGTAGGTGCTTTCTGTTGACACGGGACATATAAAATATTGTATTGTGGGACAGGGGGCAACCACAGGGGTTGCCCTTTTCCCTGTGGCCGGGGGCAGAATCCGGTCGTCCTTTTTTACCCACACACAAACGGCCACCGTAGCGCAGTCATTCTTGACCGGCGTCCGCAGGTTGGTAAGCCTGCGCTACGCAACCCCGACATCGGGGCCTACCCTACACAGACAATAAAAAAGACCCCGGAGGGAATCTCCGAGGTCTTGATTGATCAAAAGGTCAGGCGCGGGGCCTGCCCTAACGAATTGCTTACTGCGTCACCCGCATCGAGGTAATCGGCACACCCAGGACCATATACGATGGCGTTGGCCCAGCCAACCTGACCGTTGGGCAGATTCGCCTGGACCCAGGTCACGGTCGGATCGGTGAAACCGGTCAGCCCCACAACCGTACACTTCGTCAATGACGTCACACCGGGTAGGACACGTCGGGGCCGGTACGGAAGTTGAGCTTACCTGTATTGACATAACCCCATAAACCCTGGACCGGCGTACAACCGTTAGAGTTCGGTGACGGGCTGCTCAATACCCGAGCCGCCGCCGCCTGTCCCGGGGACCAGACCCAGATCAACCTGGATGTAGGCGTATTGCGTCTGCTCTTGTAATCAACCCGCACTTCCACGGCACCACCGGGATAGTAGTAGTCGGTGGAAACGGGGACGCCGACCGGTCCGTTCCAGTTATCCAGAACAAGGATATTATTGACATAAAGACGAGCGCCGTCATCGGCGGTCATGGTGATGTGGTAGAGACCGGGTTGCCGTCCAGCGTCCGGGTAAAGCGGGCCAAAGAAGTCAGTGGCGATGACGCCGGGAGCCGTGGGAACCCAGACCCCAGTTCTGATTGAGCTGCTGGACATCAGTCGTCAACTGGACCTGGCCTTCCAGCCGGGGGTTGTTCCAGTATTGGGCTTTCCAGTTGGGGAAGGTAATGCTGCCGCCACCACCGCCGGAACCTTGCCGCTGCCATGAGAACTGGGCCACCGCTACGCCACCGGAATCGAAGTAATCAATTTGCAGGTCGTGGTTACCGCCGGTGAGCTCGACAGTGGTGGTCAATGTGCGCTGTTGGCCTATTGCCCAGGAGTCGATCAACAAACGGCCGTCCAGCCAGAAGCGCATGCCGTCGTCCATTGTAGCGACGAAGGTATAGGTGCCGGGCTGAAGTTGACCGTGCGAGTCCAGCGGGCCGAGAAGTTGTTGCTGTTCACGCCGGCCTGCGGGAGCCGTAGCCCCAATCATAATCAATCGAACTGTCAAATCGGGTCACCACCGAAAGTGCGCTCAGGGAGGTGTTATTCCAAAACTGGGCCAACCAGGTTGAGGATTGGGCTTCGGCTGGGGCGGCTATCAGAAACAGCACGCCAACCAACGCGGCCAGCAATCCCATTAAGCGGATATGCTTGCTCATAGTACGTTCTCCAAGGCTGTTGGGAGTCTGATTTTGCAGCGAGCAGGCTCGCCGCTATCTTAACAATTACTCAACATATTATCGTGAATTGGGATGGTGTCAACTGCATGAGGGGTAGGTATCAGACCTAACAGGTTTACATAAATCAAAACCTGTCAGGTCCTGCTGAATCGCAGCAATTGACGAGCAATCAATACCCACCAGACCGCCAGGCAAGGGTGACGACGGGAATCAAAACGGCCGCTGCCCCCAGCTCCGGCCAGGAGATGACGTCCAGCGCCATCGTCAATACCATTGCAACCAGACCGAAAACGGCCGTCCAGCGGCCGAACTGCGGCGAACGGAGCATAAGCACGGATACGGATCAGGGTCGCCAGGGCACGAAGAAGAAGCCCACCGTCTGCGGCGTGGCAACGCCCAGCGCACTCAGGGCATGCCCGGCGGCGACCAGCTGCTGCCGTGTCGGCTCCGCACTGATTGTGACATACAGCCGGCTCAAGGGTAGGGCGGACAGCATGGCGACGCGAGGAATGACGAACACAACGATCCCCAGTAGCCGTGTAGGTGGCGATGACAACGGCCGAACGGTTCGTGCGGAACAGGGCCACACCCAGCGCCAGATAGGTCAGCCCCAGCAGGCTGATGGAGAAGATATCAGGCATTGAGATACAGCAGGCCGAGGATCAGGTTATCGGTCAACAGCGATAACCACCCGGTCGGCTCCGTGGGAAACGGCACACCGGCCTGCGTTCCCAGAATGATGGCGACAACCTCGCTTAGGTAAAAGAGAAGGGCGATCAACGGTGCAATTCCGCCGACACGATACAGTCCCCGCCAATCGGTGCCGGCCCCGGTAGCGCCTTCGTGCGGCCGATCCGGCTGCTTCGCATTACCCTGATTCGAACATGGCTTACCCCCTGTGTACAAACCCTGATCTATTTTACTCCAATCTCGATAATTCACCGGCTCCGCCCAGGCGTTACACTCCAATCACCCGGATTTGCACGAATACAGGACTAAAGTCCTATTGCAGTCGCGTTCCAGGTTACTAGACTCACAGTGGGCATTTGGGCCACCGTTTGCGAGATTTTGCTCGTTTCGCATCTCAGGAGATCCGGCTTAAGACAAATTCATCATCGCCAACTAAACAGGGCTAATAGGATCTGTCGGACATACAGACCCGTTGCTTTTTCTATATCGATCCGGATCTCTGATCAGGAGAATTTTATGCGCCTGCTACGAAAACCACCATGGCTGCTTGGCCTGGTAATGGTTTCTCTCATTGCTGCCATTATTCTGCTAAGCATCTCAATCTCGTCAGCCAACGCAGCCTTCCCCGGAAGCAACGGCCGAATTGCGTTTTCCTCAGTCCGCCCCGGCAAGGCAACATTCGACATCTACTCCATGGACCCGGACGGCAGCAATGTCACCCGGCTGACCACTACGAATGCCAATTCTGCGCCAGCCTGGTCGGCCGACGGCACGAAAATAGCCTTCCACAGACTGCTCAGTGGTCAGCTCCAGGTCTTTGTCATGGACGCCGACGGCAGTAACCAGACTCAGCTCACATTCGGCAATCCCAACAATTTCAATGCGGCCTGGTCACCGGACGGCACAAAACTGGCCTTCACAAGCACCCGAAACGGGGATCAGCAGATATTTGTCATGGATGCCGACGGGAGCAACCAGACAGCTTTAACCCCCGACGACAGCGCCAATGATGCCAGACCCAGTTGGTCGCCGGATGGAACCAGGATTGCTTTCCATTCCAATCGGGACGGCGACAACGAGATCTACATTATGAATGCTGACGGCACCGGCCAAACCAACATTACAAATAGTCTGCGCTCTGACACACAGGCCGACTTCTCACCTGACGGTACCCAGGTTACGTTTGTCAGTAACCGGGACGGTAACCAGGAAGTTTACATCATGGACGTGGACGGCAAACACCAAAGACGCATTACCGTCAACCCCGCTCAGGAAGCTTCCCCCAGTTGGTCACCGGATGGGACAAAGCTGGTTTACGATTCCGACCGGGACGGTGCGACAAGTGAAAAAATCTTCACCATTGATCTGGATGGTAAGAACGAGACGCAACTCACCACCTTCCGTGATGTAGCTCCCGATTGGCAGGCTATCACCGTTGTGGCTCGGTCCGACACCGCCAGCCCGCTGGTTGAATTCATCCGCGAGGGCTTTCAGTCACTGAGGCAATCCATTGATCGTGTCTTTGCCGGGCAGGAGGTGTCCTCATGACGAAGCGGCATCGCACCCTGTTTACACGTGGTCTTTTCCTTATAACTGCGTTCACGGCAGGCTTGCTGGCATTTGGTACCAATCGGGTCCAACCGGCTGAGGCCGCCTATCCCGGCGCGAACGGGTTGATCGTCTTCCAGTCCTATCGTGATGGCTTGCTGACGCCGGAGTTGTATTCGTCGAACCCGGACGGATCTAACCCGGTCCGCCTGACCAACAATACCTATGTGGATGCCGGTCCGGTCTGGTCACCGGACGGCACGAAGATCGCCTTCCACAGCTTGCGCAACGGCAGCTACGACATCTATGTTATGGATGCCGACGGCAGCAACGAAACCCAGTTGACCTTCACCAATCCGGCCAATGAGTTTGTTGCCAGTTGGTCACCGGACGGCACCAAGCTTGCCTTCGACAGCAACCGGAACGGCGACCGGCAAATCTTCATTATGAACGCGGACGGGAGCAACCAGACAGCCATTACGCCTGACGACAGCGACGATGATTTCAATCCCAGTTGGTCACCGGACGGCACCCGGATTGCGTTCCAGTCTACCCGGGACGGCAATGACGAGATTTATATCATGGATGCCGACGGCGCGAACCCGGTCAACCTGTCGCAAAGTATTTACTCGGACATGCGGCCGGATTTCTCGCCCGACGGGACCCAGATTCTCTACACATCCAACAAAGACGGGATTTACAATCTGGAAATCTACGTCATGCAGGTGGACGGTTCATTACAAACCCGCCTGACGAACACCGCCTTCAACAATAATGAAGACCAGGACCCATCCTGGTCGCCGGACGGCACACAAATTGTTTTCGAATCAGACCGCGAAGGTCTCCGGCTAATCTTCGTCATGGATGCCGACGGTGAGAACCAGACTTTGATATCCAACCAAACCAATAACCCGGAGCTTGAACCGGACTGGCAGCCCATCCCGGCCACGTTGACGATTGTCAAAGAAACTGACCCCGTCGGGGGAACAGATTTCCCGTTCACCATTGACACCGGTCTCTACACCTACGACTTTGAGTGGGGTAATGAGGGCGATGCCGAAGGCGAATTCTATTATCCGTCTGTCCCGGTTATTGATTCGGACGGCAATGTCTATGTAACGGACACGAGCAACTATCGCATCGAAAAGTTCGACAGCGACGGCAATTTCCTGTTGGCGTGGGGGTGGGGCGTCCAGGACGGATCAAGTGCTTTCCAGATTTGCACCAGCGGCTGCGAGGCCGGCATTCAGGGCAGCGGTACCGGCCAGTTCGATTATGCCTACGGTATCGCTGTGGATGCGTCCAATAACGTCTACGTGGCCGATACGTTTAATAACCGTATCCAGGTATTCGACAGCGACGGCAATTACGTGTCCCAGATTGGCACTAACGGCAGCAGCAACGGCGAGCTGTCAGTGCCTAGAGGCGTGGCGGTTGATGCAGCCGGCAACGTGTATGTGGCTGACACTGGCAATGTCCGCATGCAGAAGTTTGACAGCAGCGGGAATTACATCACCCAATGGGGCAGCGCAGGCAACGGCGAAAGTCAGTTCAACGGCCCTGATATTGTGGCACTGGATGCCGCCGGCAACCTCTATGTGACTGACGGATTCCAGGACCGCGTCCAGGTATTCGACAGTGACGGCAACTTCCTACGGATGTGGGGCTGGGGTGTCCAGGATGGATCGAATGCGCTCCAGGTCTGCACCAGTGGGTGCACGGACGGTATCGAAGGGAGCGGCATCGGCCAATTCTATTTCCCGTTCGGGATAGCGATCGACGCAAATGACAACGTCTTTGTGGTTAACAACGGCGACAATCGCGTCCAGGTATTTGACACCAGCGGTAATTTCCTGGCCCAATGGGGCAGCTACGGTACCGGCGCCACTGAATTCGACGGTCCCAATGGCGTGGCCGTGGACGCCGCCGGAAATGTGTATGTGGTTGATGGCGGCAATCATCGCGTCCAGGTCTTTTCGCTCGGCCTGCAATTCACACTGGACGACGGCCAAAGCGAAACCTATACACTGGTGCCGGGCAGTTATCAGGTCAGTGAAGCTGTGCCCGACCCGTGGACGCTGGGCGACATTAGCTGTGACGGCGGCAGCCCGAACTATGGTGCGACTTCGGCCGATCTGACGCTGGCGGGTGGCGACGATGTCACCTGTACCTTCCTGAACACAATGTCGTTCTGCCCGACGAACAACGCCGATGTCGGCTATCTGCGAACCGACCTCATCGGCACCGGTCAGGGCAGCCCCACCAAGGGACAACGTACCCGTAAACTGGTCATCCCCAATTACCAGGATGTCGATTCACTCTATGGTCAGTTGGCGGCTGTGGATGTTGGTGTGATGAAGTTTGTCCGCTTCCGCTACCCCAACGGCACAAAGGTCCAGATCAAGTATCCGACCAGCCTGGCCTATCGCACTCATGCGATTTCCTGGTGGGGCAGCGACCTGACGCCATACAAATATGTCAAGGGTCAGTTCTTCTGGGGCAGTAAGGGCAACAAGAGCCCACGTGCCTTTGTGCTGTGGCCGACTTATAACACGACCGATGAGTACGCTAACGTCTTGACGTTGTTCGACGAGAGCACCGAAAACCACGTGTATTGGGACGTTGCCAACGGCTGGATCAAGGAACAAACCCAGACCATCGCGATCCCGGAAACTCAGTTTGACGGCGCTGATGTCCGAGTCCAGGTAGCCCTGGTGGATAACCTCGGCGACGATCGCCCGGTCATCCTTGAAGTATCGGCCGATGGTATTATGGAACAATCCGTTACCTACGGACCGGATTCCAAGGACCTTCTCAATCTCATTGAAGTTGTTTTGGAAGACGTGCCCGCCGGTACAGACGAGGTGGTGCTCCACCTGTACTCGCCCGATCCGTTTGATTCGGGAACGGATTGGCAGACCGGCAGCGGCGGTGGTGACTCGGCGGCAATGATTGGTGCATCGGCCGGCTATGAATGTGGTGGCGTACCTGCACAAGCGCCAACATCCTTGGTTACGCTGGAAAAGGTGTTGGACTTCCAGTCAACCCCACCTCAAGACCCCTGGAACTTCGATGTGACCTATCCCGATCAAAGCACAGGCAGTCTTCAGATTGACCCCGCCGGCGGTAGCGTAAATGTACTCACCGGCCAATTCTCCGGAGAGTTCACCATCACTGAAACACAGAAGCAGTTTTGGGAGATGAACGGTATTGACTGTACCACCGGTGATACCAGTAATACCAACAGTATTACCTTTACCGTTGATCCCGGTGAAGATGTAACCTGTACGTTCCATAATCTGTTCCCCCAATAGCCAAGTCCGTTCAGAAGCCGAATCCAAAAATAAAGGAGGGGTATGCAAATTGCATACCCCTTTCGTTTATATCCGGGTGTCTCGTAGCGCAGTCTTTCCAGACTGCGTGTTCATCGCAGGCTAAAGCCTGCGCTACAAACATGGCCGAATTGTGGTGATTCGGTTCGTTCTTTTCCGTCCACATCTGCTATCATAGACAAATGTCTAATTCATCCTCCGACCATCCGCTGCGGCGGCTCATGCAATACGCCGACGACTACCGGCCGCGAATCGCCGTGGCGTCGCTCTACTCCGTCCTCAATAAGCTCTTCGACCTCGCGCCGCCGGTGCTCATCGGCATGGCTGTGGATGTGGTTGTCTCGCAGCAGGATTCCTTCCTCGCCAAAATGGGGCTGGTGGAGGTGCCCGCGCAGCTCGTCGGCCTGGGCATCCTGACGGCCGTTTTGTGGGGCTTTGAATCGCTGTTCGACTACCTCAAGAGCGTGGGCTGGCGCAATCTGGCCCAGGACCTCCAGCACGATTTGCGCATTGACACCTACGCCCATGTGCAGGAGCTGGACATGGCGTACTTCGAGGAGCAAAGCACAGGGGTCGATGTCGGTGCTCAACGACGACATCAATCAACTGGAGCGATTCCTCGACATCGGGAGCCAATGAAATCATCCAGTTGGTCACGACCATCATCGTCGTCATGGGGGCGTTTATCGTCCTGGCACCATCCGTCGCCTGGATGACCATCCTGCCGATGCCCTTCATTGTATATGGGTCGCTCAAGTTCCAGCAGCGGCTGGCTCCGCGCTACGCGGCCAGTTCGCGAGCAGGTGGGCATTCTCAATAGCTTCCTGTCCAACAACCTCAGCGGTATTGCCACCATCAAGAGCTATACGGCCGAAGACTACGAAGTCGGCCGAATTGACGACGAAAGCGACGAGTACCGCCAACGCAACAGCGCCGCCATCCGGCTCAGTTCTGCCTTTGTGCCGCTCATTCGCATGTTTATCATGGCCGGGTTTATCGGCATCATGGTCTTTGGCGGGTTACTGGTCACGCGCGGCCAGCTTAACGTCGGCGCCTACAGTGTTCTGGTCTTCATGACCCAACGTCTTCTGTGGCCCCTGACGCGGCTGGGTGAGACGCTGGACCTGTACCAGCGGGCCATGGCCTCCACCAACCGCATCTTCCGTCTGCTGGATACCGAGCCGCACGTCATTGAGGGCAACGACCCGCCGGCGGCCGACGTGCTTGGGGAAGTAGCCTTTGAGGATGTCAGCTTCCGTTATCACTGGCACGACTATGACGGCTACAGCGACGATCGGCCCCATGTACTGCGCAACCTGTCGTTCCACATTCCGGCCGGAGAGACGGCGGCCATCGTCGGCCCAACCGGCTCCGGCAAGACAACTGTCATCAAACTCCTGCTGCGCTTCTATGATGTGGAGTCGGGTCAGATCAGTCTCGACAGCCGTAACATTCACGACCTGACCTTCGAGGAATTGCGTGGGGCCATCGGGCTGGTCAGCCAGGATGTGTTCCTGTTCCACGGCACGGTGCGCGAGAACATCGCCTACGGCACCTTTGACGCCACGCTGGACGAGGTCGTCGAGGCAGCCAAGATCGCCGAAGCCCATGAGTTCATCCTGCAACTGCCGTATGGCTACGACACCATCGTCGGTGAGCGCGGCCAGCGCCTCTCCGGCGGCCAGCGGCAGCGCATCTCCATTGCCCGCGCCGTACTGAAAGACCCGCCGGTACTCATCCTGGACGAGGCCACCTCCTCGATGCATGGATAACCGAGGCGGCCATCCAGTTCGATGGAGCGTATCTCGCAGGGCCGGACGATGATTGTCATCGCCCACCGGTTGTCCACCGTCCGCAACGCCGACCGCATCTTCGTGCTGGAGAACGGCGTCCTGCGCGAGCAGGGGACGCATGATGAGTTGGTGGGAACGGCCGATGGGGTGTATGCAGGACTGTGGAAGGTGCAGACCGGGGAGTTGTAAGGCTAAAACAGACCCGCCAGGTTGGCGCGAGGAGTTTGCGCGAAGTCTGACGGGTTCCATGCACGTGAAGTGCATTGCACCTGTCTCAACCTAGCCGCAGTTGCATCCCTAAAGGCAAGTACCCTATCCATAATTTGGTACCCCTTTTCGCCTCTGCATAGTACCACAGTACCGTTGACAGCCTTCCCTGACGGCCTATACTTTGAAATAGGAGGGTCTCACCTTCCCGTTAGCTCGCAATCGTCCAGTCCTTTGCGGGTTATTATCCAGTCAGTTCCACAATATTAGTTAGAGGAACCTTCATCACTCTTCTCCGATCCGCTATGCGGCGATTATTTTGTTCCATTTGCCAAGCCAACAACTTTAGATTGTTGTTCGACCGGGAGCGGTTGTTTATCACTTTCCAGTCGGCAAGGCGGGAGCAGGGAAATCTTCAATATGGAACCCCATAAAGACAGGATCAAATCAGGTTATTGTTTCAGTTTGTGCCCCGGCACACATTTCGAATATAGGAGGATTCTCGTGAAATCATTTCCCAGACGCCGATGGGGCCTTGGTGCTACATTGGCTATCTCTGCCATACTTGTACTGAGTTTCGTCTCGCTGGTACTGGCCGACACGGTCAGCACCGACTTCGAGAGCTTCTCCCTGGGCGACGTAAACGGCCAGAACGGCTGGAGCAAGACCGGCCCGTACGATGTCGAGATCGTTGACCAATCTTCGCTGGGCCTCAGCTATGCCGGATTTGGCTCGCGCAGCCTGCAATTTCAATGCCGTAACCAGCGGCTCATTCGGCGATCACACCTTCTCTGCTTCCACGACAGATGAAGCTGGAGAGACGGATGCGACCAACAATGGGTTTTCGGGCGGCACGCGGCAACCTATTATGACGCCAGCTTTGACTTTGCTTCGACGGTCCCCGGTGCGGGAACAGCCCGGTGCCGTGTGCGGGATTAGTCCCGATCGTGGCGATGGTGCTCGTATGAGCTATGTCGGAATATCCGACACACCAGCGGATTGGAACTGTTCTTTTATGATTACCACATCCCTGAATGCCGGGACTTGCGATGGAGATTTTAATCTCACAACCATTGCCAGCGGTCTGGACCGACAAAAAGTTACAACTTACGTATCACGATGGAGTTGGTCGATGGTCTAGCCAACGATGTCGTCAACGTCTATCTGGATGGCGTACTCGTTCACACAGGGACCAGTTGGGAAGATTACTTCCGTGACTGTGAACCGCCCAGCTCCCGTACAGCCGATTCGCTGGCCTTCTTCACGTAACACGGCCGTGCCGGGATTGTCGGGAGCAGGGTTTTCTGTTTGATAATGTAAGCATTACCACCGGCCCCGTGCCTACCAGTTGCACCACCGTCTGCTATGCCGACGCAGCCAGCGGCAGTGACGCCAACGGTGGCACCTCCCCGGCTGATGCCAAAGAAGACCATTCAGGCCGCGATTGATGCAGTAGATCCGGGTGGCGAGGTCGTGTCCTGCCGGGCAGCTACGATGAAACAGCATCCGGTCGGTACCTGGCCCATAACGGAGCCGGTCCCTACCAGTTCGGCCTGTTCATTGACGACGATACCAAGGACGGCATTAGCATCCTTGGCGTGACTGCGGGCGATGTAGAAATCACCGATCCCACCTGACCGAAGCGGTCATCACAACCAACGCCACGAACTCGTTTGGGTACAGCGGCGTCTATGTTGAGGCGGATGATGTGACCATGGCCGGTCTGGAGTTCGGGCCGAATGCTCCGTCTGATAATAAGACGATTGAGATCACGGGCGACAACTTCACGCTGAAGAACAACTATATGAACGTGCCCGACGGGGCGTCGCCTTATTTTGGGGATGAACGCTTTAACTCGGGTACGAATACCTCATACATTCAGTCGTACACGGTTGACAACAACCTGTTCTCGCCGGGAAGCATCGTCTCCGTTGCCAACGGTGCAGGTTATACCGGCCCCGTTTCCGGCATAGATCACCAACAACGTGTTTGTGATGGACCCCGGTCAAGACTGGCCGAGCATCAGTTTCAACGGCAGTACCACAACGGTACCCTGGTATGTCTATCCGGTTAGCGGAGCGACGATTACCGGCAACACGTTCACCAATACGGCCGAAGGCGGCATCCATATCCGTGCCCGTGGCATTGCCGATGATTCCACCTTCGACTGGGAGTCGTACTGGAACGACAATACCTATAATAAGGCGGTCATCGTTGGACCAAGCCTGTTTACCGATGTGCGTTCCTATGACTATGCCTGCGGTGCTTATAGCTGCAATGACACGCGAATGATCGGGGCGGTCATCCAACCTGGTGTAGACATTGCCCAGAGCGGTGACACGGTCCTGGTTGCACCGGGAACCTACCCGGAGCAGGTCGTAATCACCGAGACGTTGCACCTCGTCGGCGCAGGTGCCGGATCGAGTTTCATTCAGGCTCCATCTACGATGCCCGCATCGTCTGATCCTGATTCAACAATCGTCAAGGTATCAGGCGCAGGTGTTTCGGCCGAAATCACCGGCTTCACCGTCACCGGCCCCGGCCCCACGGGCTGCGGCAGCATTCTGGCCGGCATTTTTGTCCGGGACGATGCCTACGCTGACATCCACGACAATACCATCAGCGATATCCGCGACACCGGTCTGAGTGGTTGCCAAAATGGTCATGGGATCATCGTCGGTCGGTCGGCCATCCCCACTAGTGGAACGGCCGACATTACAGACAACCTCATTACCGGCTATCAGAAGACCGGTATCTACGTCAGCAACACCGGATCAGGCGCTACAATTACCGGCAACACGGTGACCGGCGACGGACCGATCAGCTACATTGCTGAAAATGGTATCCAGGTCGCCAGTGGAGCCACAGCCGAGATCAACGACAATACCGTAAGCGGCCACTCCTATACACCGTTCAGCTATGTCTCCACCGGTATGCTGCTGTATGAAGCGGGGACGGTTAACACCGACAATAACATACTGAACGAAAACCAGGTTGGCATCTACAGCTTGGATACCAGCGGTACTCACCAGAACAATACTATTGACGCCACTGGCGCGGGCACCGGCTCCGCAGGGTTCTGGGGCTTTATTGTGGATGATCCCCCGCCGGGACGAGTTCCGTCACCGGCCGATGGATCATCAGCCCTTAGATTGCTGGGGCAACCGGCTGAGCTGCTGAGCACTAACGGCCCCACCAATCAGGTTAACGTCATCACGGGCAACACAATGACCAGTGACAACTCCAGTGGTGGCATCGCTATTGAAGCCGACGCAGGCTTCGGTCAACTGGATATTGACCTGACGGTTACCAAGAATCTCATTCACAATTGGGAATACGGCGTCTATGTGTACGAATGTGATCCCAACGTTTACACCTGTAGCGCGAGCACGTACGTAAACGCCAACGTCAATCGCAACAGTATCGTTGGCAATACGGAATACGGTGTGTACAGCGAGACGCTTACACCCGTCGTGGACGCCACCTGCAACTGGTGGGGTGCGGCCGACGGTCCCGGCCCGGTCGGGCCCGGCAGTGGTGATACCATCAGCACCGACGCGACCTATGAATACTGGCTGCTGTCTAGTGACCTGGACGGCTACTGCGGGCCGCCACCGAGCAACACCTGCCCGGCGAACGACGCTAACGTTGGTCCATACCTGACCGATGTCATCGGCGCAGGGCAAACCGGACGTACCCGAAAGCTGGTCATCCCCAACTGGCAGGATGTAGATTCGCTCTACGGGCAGTTGGCGTCGGTGGATATTGGCCTGATGAAGTACGTCAGATTCCGGTATCCCAACGGGACCAACGAGCAGATCTATGCACCGACCAGTCCGGCGTACCAGCAGTATGCTGTGTCCTGGTGGGGTAGTGACCTGACACCGTCCAAGTACATCAAGGGACAGTTCTTCTGGGGCAAGAAGGGCAACAAGGCGCCTCGTGCTTTCGTCCTCTGGCCGACCTACAACACCACCGAGAACTATGCCAGCGTGTTCATGACCTTCGACGAGAGTATTGAGAACCACGTCGCCTGGGAAGCAGGGTTCATCCCCACCCAGACGCAGACCGTCGCCATTCCCAAAACGCAGGCCGACGGCGCAGACGTGACAGTCCAGATGGCCCTGGTGGATGTCAACAAGGACAATCGTTCGGTCATCTTGACGGTTGAGGCCGGCGGCGTCAGTGTGCAGCGGGAGGTGATGGTGCCCAACAGCCGGGACTCGCTCAATCTGGAGGAGTTCCTGCTGGAGGACGTACCCGCGGGAACGGACGAGGTCACCATCACGCTGGAATCGCCTACCTCTACCGGCGACAGCGCGGCGATGATTGGCGCAACCGCCAACTACGCCTGTGAGGACTTGGCCCCCACACCCAATTAGGTTACCTTTAGTTAGTCGGCTGCAACCCACTTCAGAAGTGGGTTGCAGCTTGTAGAGTCTTGGTATATCAGACCTGACAGGATTCCAAATCCTGTCAGGTCTCATTGATCTGGTCTTCTTCTTGACACATCCTTCCAGTATGCTACTCTTCCTCCCGGAAGAAGGGGCAGTTCGTCAACATGATGTTGGCGGCTGCCTATTTTTGTTTCAGATAGTTTGGGGTGTTGATATCCCACAGTGCTCACCCATTGGAGTTAGTCAGATGATGCAGGTATTACGTCGGAAGCAGTCGATCCAGGCCACGCTTTTTGCCGCACTGGCCTTCCTTGTGTTCAGCTTGATGGTGCAGCCCACCCACGCCGCAGGTATTGTCGTCAACAGCGACGCCGACACCGTAGCTGATGATGGCGTTTGCACCCTGCGGGAAGCAATTACAGCCGCCAACACCGATACTGCCTCCGGCGCAATGACCGGTGAGTGCGCGGCCGGCTCCGGAAGGTGACATTACCTTCGATGCTGACTACACCATCACACTGACCGGCAGCCCTCTGCCGGAGGTCACCAACGAGATTACTGTCGATGGTACGGGACCTCGATTACTATCAGCGGGGACAATGCTTCTTGCTGTTCCTCGTCAATAGTAGCGGCACACTTAATCTGTATACGCTGACCATCATGGATGGGTTCATTGACGACCCTGAACGAACACGGTGGGGCCATCTTGACCTATGGTGCATTGACCATCGACAAGGCACCTTCGCTGATAACAGTGCGGCGTGTCGAAGGTGGCGGCGCGATCAATATCCGCGACGGCAGCCTGACGGTCAGCAACAACACCTTTACGGGTAATATTTCCGGTGGTGCCAGGGCGATCTACAATTACAGTGGACAGACGACCATTACAAACAAGCACCATTGTCCGGTAATAACAACGGTGGCCTCAGCTATCTGTATGGGGACTTCACTGTCTACAACAGCATTGTGGCCGACAACGGGGGTGCCGACGATTGCATTGACTTAGGTGGTCTTGGCGGTACCGTGACGTAGAGCAGTTACAACATAGACAGCGACGGTAGCTGTGACAGTGCCACCACGCAAACCGTCAGGACAGCTCCAACGCCTTGGCTCGTTAGCCGACAACGGCGGCGATACCCAAACGATTGCTCTGCTGAGCGGCAGTACAGCCATTGATTTCATTTGCCGTCAGCCTCTTGTTCGGCTGCTCCCATCAACGGTGTCGACCAAAGCGTAGCGAAGCCGCGCAGTATGGGCATCCCGGTACAGGCAGCGACCCGTTGAATCTATGTGATGCGGGAGCATTTGAATATGGATATGCGCCTGACCATCATCAAGACGACTGATCCCGCCGGCAACCTGAGCTTCCCCTTCACCGTTGGCGCTGTGCCTGACGGCTTCATCTTTTCATGGGGAACTCAGGGGAGTGGTGCGATCAGTTCTATCTTCCGTCCGGTGTTGCCATCGATAGCAACGACAACGTGTTTGTGGTAGATAGTTTTCAATAATCGCATCAAGAAGTTTGATACAGACGGCAACTTTATTCTCAATCAGGGAATCCCGGGGAAGCTCTCTGGGCTCCTCTTCCCCTATGGTGTCGCCGTCGATGCGACCGGCAACGTCTACGTCACGGATACGTTTAATGGCCGTGTTAAAAACAGGATAATAATGGTAACCTGATAACAACCTGGGTTGGTTTATCTTACCCGTCCGGCATTGCTGTGAACGCGAGCGGCCAAATTTTGGTTGCCGATAGCGGCAATAACGAGATAATCGCTATGACAATACCGGTGCCATCATTGATATGTGGGGCTGGGGCGTTGCCGATGGGTCGAACGCTTTCCAAACTTGCAGCAGTAGTTGCCAGGTGGGTATCAGCGGCACCGGCGATGGGCAATTCAACCAACCGACCGGTCTGGCAATTGATGCCGCCGGGAACATCTATGTCGGCGACCTGGGCAATGACCGCATCCAGACGTTTGATAGCTCATACAATTTCCTGGGCAAGTGGGGCACCAACGGAACAACCGACAGTGAGTTCGATGATCCCGGTCTGATGGCCTTCGACGCCGCCGGTGATCTCTACGTATCGGATATCGGTAACGACCGGGTGCAGGTGTTCGATACCAATGGCATCAGGTACCTTCCTGCGATCCTGGGGAACCACAGGGACAGGCGACAGACAGTTTATGTCACCGGGCGGCATTGCTTTTAACCAGTCCGGGGATATTTACGTTGCAGATATCAACAACAACCGGGGTTCAGGTCTTTATGCCTGAAATTGCGACAGCCCTCGACGATGGTCAGAGCAGATCCTTTGTGCTGTTACCAACTGACTACCTGATCAGTAGGCTGGTTCCTGACGGCTGGTCACTGGACAATATTTCCTGTGAGCGGCAGCCCAGTTGGCGATACAACAGTGGGGTTGACCCTGACCGGGGAGATAACGTTACCTGCACGTTTAACAATGTCCAGGCGGTGATTAATGTCTGTCCAGCCAACGACCCCGGTGTGGGCAATGAACGCACCGACATCATCGGCATCGGCATGGGCGACACGCGCCGGGCCAAGAAGGTTGCCAAACTAACCATCCCCTATGCAATGACCCTGACGGCGCTCTACGGCCAAGGCCGTCGCCAAGCAGGGAGGGGGTTGATCAAGTATCTACGCTTCATCTACCCCAACAAGACGTATGTGAACATCCAGCCGGAGACCAGCCTCGGCAACTATGGAGCCGTCTCCTGGTGGGGCAGCGACCTGGACATCGACAATCTGACTCGTCCTTATGTCAAGGCACGCTGGTATATCCAGGGCCAAGTCGGTTCGCAAACGCCTGCCGCGAGCGTTCATCATGTACCCGACCTACCAGACCCCAGGAAGGAATACGCCTTGCCCTTCGAGGTCTTCGACGGGGCGGATAACTGGGTGGCCGATCCAGGCACACTGGGCTTCTCCACGACCCAGACCTTCACACTGGAGATACCCGAAACGCAGGGCGTGACCGATGTCAACGGCCAGTTGGCGCTGGTGGACAATGACCGCGATACGCGCGGCTGCGGGTCAACCTGACCGCCGGGACAGCCACACAAACGCTGGATGGCGTTCCCGACACCAACACCGACGGCAAACTGCTGGATATCCTGGAGTTCACGCTGCAAGATGTACCAGTGGGTACAACAGAGATCGAGATTGAGCTGACGGTGGACTATCTACCGGCCGAGGAACGGGAGTCGGTGGGATTAGTCAGGGCAACGGCCAACTACGAGTGCGGCGCACCGGTTGGCGACCCGCCTGTCGCGGCCGATTACCAATTGATTCCCTATGCCACCGAGAACCAGGCGCCTTCGTTCCAGCCGGAAGGGGAACTGTTCAAAGATACCGGAACCGGCGCTGACTATAAATCCGCAAGCCGCCATCGTCTCCTTTGGCGGGGGTGATCTGCCGGGTGACGAGACTCAATATACGGCCGGCAGCACGGTGCCCTTCGCCGGCGGCAGCCTGACGGTCAATGCTGACGGCTCATACAGTTTGTCCGGTGGGTTGAACGTAGACGATTACACGTTCCGCTATCTCTGCTCGACAACGGGGTGGGCACCTCGGCAGCAACGGCAACCATTCCGGTCGTTTACGATTAGCAGCTGTCTTGTAGGGCAGGTCCTGTACCTGCCCTCTTCCTCGTAGCGCAATCTTTCCAGACTGCGGCCGTTGACTCGGCCATATTTGCGGACCGGATTCGCGGGCTAAAGCCCACGCTACGGAACGCCCTCCAGGGCCCAACGCAGTCGAGGAATACCGACCAGCAATATCGTTGCGCAGTCGCTGATCATCCAGCACAAGGTCACGGATTGCGTCCGGCAGCTGCTCGCTGCCATCGGCATTCCCGGCGACCAGCGGATTCACCCTCCCCCTCAGGGCGCGGCTGCCTAGGGCGGCAGCGATGGCGTAGGCCGCCCGCGCCCGGATATGGGCGGCAACATGCGCCACGGCCGCTGCCTGGGCCGCAGCGAACGCGGCATGACGGGCGGCACCGTTCAGCTCTCTGGCGGCCGCGTTGGCATGACCGGCGGCTGTGCGTGATTCAGTCATCGTCACCTCGCCCCGTGCCCAGACGCGGGCCAATTCGATGGCTCGACGCGGCCGGTCGTCATGAGGTTGCATGTCCTCGAAGAGAGGTAGTACATGCTCCGCGCAATCGGCCGCCCATAGCGCCAGCAGATGGTGGTCCGAATCCTGCAGGGTGCCGCCGCGACGCACCGTGATGAACCGGGGATCGCGTATCTTGGGTAATATCATTTATGGATTCCTGCTGTTGTGTTTGGCTAGTAATACGACTCGATGCCGTAGCCGTACTGCTTGCCTTTGGCGGTCATTTTGAGGAAGTAGTTCAGCCGTTTGCGGAGCTCCTCCGGCCGGTGGCGTGCCCCATCAATGAACCCGACGCGGATGCGCTGGTACGGTTCCGAGAACGTCTGGAAGTGGGTCCACGCGTCCGGGTCAGCCTGTAGCTCGGCCATGATGTCCTCCGGCCAGATGAACACTTCGTCCGGGATGTGGGCTACGTCCGGCAGAATGTCCCCGGCCACCTGCCCATTGGGAATGAGGCGACGCAGGCGTTCCTTGTTGAGCTGCGAGTAGGGGCTGCCCGGTTTGCGCGGCGTATAGCGTTGTGCCCGGCGGTCTTCGCCCAGATTCTTGATGATGCTGTCCACCCAGCCGAAGCACAGCGCTTCTTCCACGGCGTCATTATAGGGTAGGCTGGGCCGGCCGGTGGCCTTGCGATAAAGCACCAACCATATCTCATCGGCTGTCCGGTAGTTGGCGGCCAGCCAGTCACGCCATGCCCGGCGGTCGGTGACGTAGAGGGTTTCGCCTATCTCCATGTGGTTGTTCCTTGTCGCGCAGGCAGAAGCTGAATGTTGAATTGCGAATTACGAATTACGAATTACGAATCGGCCATTCGCTATGGTCGTAGCGTAGGCTTTAGCCTGCGAACCCAACCGCCATTGGCCGTCTTGTAGGGCAGTACCTACCCTTTCTTTGGGGCAACCACAAAGGATTGCCCCTACCAGCAAACGATCCATTATTTGTAGGGGGGA
>JAWKOY010000036.1:0-60089 GCA_041390945.1 Chloroflexota bacterium | reverse complement strand
TTGGCAGCCCGGTGACGAGATCATCCTTCCTTCGCTGACCTTTGTCGCCACGGCCAATGCGATTCGCTACACAGGAGCTACCCCGGTCTTTGCCGACATCACCAGCGAGGAAGATTTCAGTATCTCACCGGATGCGATTGCGGCACAGATAACACCGCGTACACGAGCGATAATCGTGGTGCATTACGGGGGGTATGCCTGTGACATGGAATCTGTTTTGGCGCTGGCAAGGGAACATGGGCTGTCGGTTATTGAAGACGTCGCCCATGCGCCCGGCGGGTCTCTGAACGGCCGTATGCTGGGCACCTGGGGAGATATCGGCTGCTTCAGCTTTTTCTCCAACAAAAACATGACCACCGGTGAGGGCGGCATGATCACTACGGATGATGATGATCTGGCAGAGACGCTCCGGCTGCTGCGCTCGCATGGGATGACCACGTTGACCTGGGACCGGCATCGCGGCCACGCTGCCAGTTATGACGTGATTGCACCGGGATACAACTACCGGATAGATGAGATGCGTTCCGCCATCGGTCGCGTCCAGCTCGGCAAGTTGGCCGGAAATAATGAACGACGGCACGGTGTCAATACGCTTTATGAAAACATTTTTGCCGAGGTCTGCCCGGATATTGGTCTCCCTTATCAGGACCACCGGGGTATCTCGACCTACCATATCCGACCGGTTTTGCTGCCGGCCGACGCGGATCGCTCCCGGTTTATGGAGCAGATGAAGGCCCAGGGCATACAGACCAGCATCCATTACCCGCCGGTGCACACCTTCACCGAATACAGTCGAGCAGGGCAGGTCCGCTCCGGCGAGTTGACATTGACTGAGACAATTGGTCGCCGGGAAGTCACCCTTCCACTTAGCCCGTTCATGACTGAACAGGACGTAGTTGAGGTTGCCGGTGCTGCGCGGGAAGCATTGGCTACTGCGAAAAATACACCGGCAGGCGTCAATTAGTTGATGGAAACTAACGCCTTTTTCACGTATATCAGCATTTATTCGAGGTTGGAGTAAACAACACCGTAAGATTCTATCTATAGCATATGTAGAAGGGAAGAAGTCATGGAACTGAAACTTATCTTCACACTCATCCGGCGTTGGGCATGGCTGATGATCATTGGGGCGGTCATCGGCGCAGGCGCGGCATATATCTACAGCATCTACCAAACGCCAATCTACGAGGCCACGACCAAGTTTATGGTCTTGCAGACGCCGGATAGTGCTGTCTCTGATGTACAGGTGGTCAGCGATAAGGAGTTGGCCGAAACTTACATCGAACTGCTAACAACCCAGCCTGTTCTGGATGCCACTAGCGAAGCGGTAGGAACTTTATTCGGTCGTCGCAGGTCAGCGCCAGCCGCGTTCCCAGCACACGCCTGATCGAGTCACGGTTCGCCATAGCGATCCACAACAAGCCGCACTGATTGCCAATACCCTGGTGGAAGTGCTTATTCGACAAAACGAGGCACTCCAGGCCTCGCGTTACTCCTCAACCGAAGACAGTCTGCAATTGCAGGTGCAGGAGATTGAAGATCAGATATCCAGCTTGCAGGAGCAACTCACACAGAAGAGCGAGCAGGCCTGACCGATCAGCAGGAACAGATTGAGCAACAGAAAACGGAGCTTGAGCAGCGCATCTTCCAGTTGCAGGCGGAGATTGCGCCGTTGCAACAGGAAATTGATGATTTGATTCCTGACGCCTTGCCGAACCAACTGCCACCGGCATTGACGACCGAACAGCGCAACCTGCTCAACCAGAAGCGGACAGAACTGGCGCAGAAGCAATTTGTGCTGGATTTGGCAACGAAACATATTTTCGCCTGACATTACCCGAAAACGGGAATAGCACGCTTACAGATACAACCACACCATCGGACCAGGCAACTGAAGATTTCCAACAGGCGAATCTGGCTCTCTACCAGCAGATTTATTCCGCTGTTAAGTAACTATGAAGCAATCCGACTGGCACGTCTTCAGAACACACCGAACGTGGTCCAGGTGGAGCGGGCAATTGCTCCGACCACACCTATTCTTCCGCAACCCATCCGTAACGCGATTCTGGGTGGAATCATTGGTTTGATTGCCGCGGGATCGCTGGCCTTCGTCATCGAATATTTGGACGATACCCTAAAGACCCCGGCCGACATCACCAGCCAACTGGGATTGCCGGTTGTTGGTTATGTGTTTAGTGAATCCGGTTTAGAAAAAACGGAGGGGTTGCCGTTTGTGGCGGCTAATCCGCGATCGCCGGTGGCGGAAACATTCCGCACCCTACGCACAAACCTGGAGTTCGCCAGCGTCGACCAACCGCTGAAGACGATCCTTGTCAGCAGCCCCGGCCCTGGTGAGGGTAAGACAACCGTAGCTACGAATCTGGCTGCTGCCATGGCCCAGGCTAACAAACGGGTCATCTTGCTGGAAGGTGACCTGCGTCGTCCGCGCGTCCACAAGGCGCTGGGTATGCCTAATCAGGTTGGTTTGAGTGAGGTGTTCCGCGGGCAGATGGATATCCGGGACGTGGCCCGCTACACCAAGGTCAAGGACCTGGCAGTAATCACCAGTGGTAGCTTGCCGCCGAACCCGGCTGAACTGCTCGGCTCAACCCGTATGAAACAAATCCTGGCCCGACTGGAAGAATCGGCATCGGTGGTTATTATTGATAGCCCCCCGTTTGTTGTTGCTGATTCAACCGTGCTGGCTGCCAAAGTGGATGGTGTCTTGCTGGTCATTCAACCGGGCAAGACACATGCTGAAGCAGCGAAAGCGATGATTACTCAACTGGATCGAGCCGGTGCGCGCGTGATTGGCGTCGTGCTGAATCGCGTCCCGCGCAAAGGCCGCAACTACTATGGCGGCTACTACTATGAGTACGACAGTGACAAGTCCTACTCGATTGAGAATACGGCCGTTCAGGAAACTGACAGTACCAAGAATAGGGGGTTGGGGAACCTGTTTGGTGCCCGCCCCGCAACCGGGAAGATTGGCGAGGAGGCATAAGGTTCGGGTTGGCGCAGGGTAGACTGCTTACTGATACATTGCTGACGAGCTGGTTGCCGCTTTCGACATATCGAATGCAAGATGACAACGAAGGACACAAATACGAAGCGAATCACTCAAATCCGGATAGCTAGCTTTCTTGAAGAGAATAGCTGCCGGTCGCTTCGTGATTGCCGTCCCGGACGCCAGATGTGTGTTAGGAGTCAATAACCATGCAGAAATCACCTACGCCACGATATCGCCCTCCGCTGAAGCGGCCGCAGGCTATTGACGCCGAATCAAGTGCCTTTATCGGCCGTTGCCCCCACCTGGGCACGATGGCCGATCCCGGCACGGCGCTGGCCTTCGCTTCAGACGCCAACCAGTGTTACAGCACCCGCTTACCGGTGCCGGTCAGCATGGTACATCAACAAAGCTATTGTTTATCCGCGGTTACACGGAGTGTCCGGTTTTCCAGCAGAAGATGCGGTTTGGCGGAGGCGCAGCCGCGCCCTTGGTGACGGAGCCGCCGAGCTGGGGAATTGCTGAATAGCGAAACGGTGACCAATGTGGTCATTGCTCCGGGGCGCCACGACAGGGCGGACGGCTCACCTGTACTACCCTTCTGCTTTTACTGGCGTTACTTCTGGGTGGGTACGGGCTGTGGCGTGGTGTTTTATCCCAGTCGGACGATGATACTGTACCCGAAACCTGGCGGTTGGCGAGGCAACTATGCCGCCGGTCAACGACGCACAGGGTGCCGGTCAACAATCTCAGCCGGGAGAATCGAACCAGATTGCTGTTGCGGTAGAAACCCCACCTGGCCGTACCTGTGGCAACTGAGCCTGCTCAGAATTCCGGGAACGGCTCCGGTAAAGGGTAATCAGGATTACGCTACCTGTTGTGCCCACGGCATCCGCTGTACCTGCCGGTGTACAGCCCAGGCGTCTGAATGCGTGACGCCTGAGTGGTGGGTGCCCTATGTGGTACAGACTGATGACACTTTGCCCGCGCTGGCGGAATTACGCGGCATTGAAGCCGAAGCGGTTCTGGCCGGGAATTGCCTGACGGACTCAGACCTGACCGAGGGTCAGATAGTATTGCTTCCACCGTTGGCTACCGTCATTGACCTGATTTCGACTGCAATGGCAACCATACAACCACTCCCGGACATTGCCGGGTCCGATACCAGCGCTATCAGTTCAGCAACGACTCAGACACCGGTTGCTCCATTGCCATCGCCCACGCCGTTTGCTTCAGCGACCGATGAGGCTCCGGCGGTTTGGAAGAAGCGCCTACCAGTAATCCACCACGGCCGACAGCCACAACCGTCCTGCCGACACGTGTCGTTCCGACAGCTACGCCGCCGGGACTTGAACCCACCGTCACACCGGGACCGACAGCTACACCCCCGTCGCTGATCCCGGACAGCTACACCACCGTTTGATAGCCCGACAAACGCCGCCGCCGGTTCAACCATAAGAACCGGACAGCCGGCGGGCTGTCGCGTTAGTTTTCTTGCACTCGTATAGGGAAGTTCGTTTCGTAAGTTTTCGGTAAAACTTGGGGCGAGAACATGCAAAAAGCCGTGCATAACGGGCATATTGAGTTGCCGCACCTGCTCACATCCGGTGAGCTGGAGCTTCTGGCGCTGGGCCTGGCTGCCGGGCCGTTGTTGTTTGCGCGTCACTTTTCACCCGCTATATCGCTGGCTGCTCTGGCCGTATTAGCAAGTACGTTCCTCATTCGCTACCTGCGGACCGGTGAACTGTTGCGCTATACCCATGCCAATCCGGCGGTGCTTAGCCTTTTGCTGATCTTTGGCCCGATTAGCCTGTTTACTTCCTCCTTGCCGTTGGCGATCGTTGGCCTCGTTACACAACGTTAGCCTGGTCCATTGGTCTGTTCTTTACCCTGACGAACTGGCCGCAGGATATTGCTGCCAATCGTCGGCGGCGTACGCATTTGACGCTGCCTACGAAGCTCATATGGCTGTCGCGTCGTTGTGGCGACGATTGGGCTTCTGGGGATGCGCTCTGTTGACAAATTGTTCTTTGTTTCCTCCCTGACCTTGTTTATCAGTGGACGTTGTTCGGTGACGGGCTGGCGACCAATGAGATTGCCGGTTCGCTTACCTTGTTTGCGCCGTTTGTTGCATCACTCACCCTTTGGCGCGCTATGCGCCCGCCGCACCAAAATAACCCTTGTTGGCCGGACCGATTACGCCTACATACTGGTTGTCATGGTGCTGATTAGTCGCGGACGGCGCTGTTCAGCACCGCAATAGCTCCTGTGCCTGGTTGCTGTTCTGTACTCCGGCCCGCTGGAAATCGGCCGTTGTCGGGCTGGTTGCCGCCGGTGTGGCGATTCTGGTCACCCGGCAGACGGGAGTGCTGATCGTTTTGTTTACGCTGGCGCCAATTCATGGGACAGTGTCATTGGTCCGCGACTGGGTGTCTGGACGCAAGGCCTGTATGCGCTTCGTGAATTTGCGTTATGGGGAAACTGGTTTGGGGATGTTCGGGACGCTTGCGCCGCATCTTTATCCGCTTGAGCCACTGACCCAGGCGAAGATTCTGAGGATGCCCACAACCTCTATTTGCAGACGATGCTGGATTTTGGGGTAATTGGCGGCCTGATCTTCGCCGGGCTTCTGTTCTATGCGCTCTATGTTCTGGTTCGCAACGTACACCACCGGCGACCGGGATCACCGGGACGAGCTCAGTCTGTGGGCCTGCTGGCGGCTCTCGTTGCCCACCTGTTATATAGCCTGACGGACGCGGTTGCTATTGGGACATTGGCCGGGTTCCGTTGTGGTTCCTGCTGGGACTGACAATGGCTCGCACCCGCAGTACAAAGCCCCAGCTTCGCCTGCTTCCGGCAACGGCCGGACTGCTGGGACTGGTTGCCGTTATCGGCGGTTTGGTCTGGATCATGTACCCGGCGAACAAGGCTGCGCACCAGACGGCCGCTGCGCTTGTAGGTGGGGCTGACAGAGAGGCTGCGGTAGAGGCCGGGCAGGTAACGGCCGAAACCCAATGCGCCCTGCACTGGTACAAGGGATTGCTTCTTCAGAGACAGGGGAATATTACTGCGCGTGATACGGCCTGGACCGAGTTGTTGAGCTGCACGGATCGGTTCAATCGATTCATGCCTGTACTTGCTCCGGATAGTGCCGGGTTGGCGCAGGCGGCCGTAGAGCGACAGCCGTCCAGCCCGTGGGGTATTTCTGGTTGGCGGAGATGCTGACCGCCGGTGATCCGGAGTAAGGGCCGTATCCTGGTATCAGCAGGGCTGGAGCTGCTCCCGGAGGACGGTCGGCGCTGGGGTATCTGTGGGTGGACGGTTTAACCAGACTGACCCCGATGCCGCTTGAAGCATATCAGCAGTCCTGCCGGAATGATCCCGGAGCCAACGGGCGTTATGGGCCGGTTCCCGGCCGGAGAAACAGGGTATATCGAACAGGCTGTTGCCTACTACCGCCTGTCGAAGTTGCTGGCCCAGGAACGGGCCGATGAATTGGAACAGGCCATGACCGGACAGCCCTAACGTTTCCACACTTCGGACAACAGGTAATTACTGAAGGCGGCTGATCACCGGCCGCTTTTTGATCTCGCTGTATGGGGAACCGACATCTTTTCTGGAAGCGGTTATAATAGGCACCATGGCAATTTTGACTGTCTCCAATGTGGGGCAATCGTTTGGCGAATTTGACGTTTTTAGCGGTGTAAACGCCAGCATTCCCCGCGACGGCAAGGTAGGGCTGGTCGGGCCGAACGGCATCGGCAAGACAACCCTCCTGCTCATACTGGCTGGGCAGCGATCACCTTCGGCCGGTACGATTCACGTCGCGCGCGGCACACGCATCGGCTACCTGTCTCAGGAGTCAGCAGACGCCTTTGTCGGGCGCGACCATTCGGTCCATGACGAAATGCTGACGGTATTTGCCGAGTTGCGAGCCAAAGAGCAGCGCCTGCGCGATATGGAGATCGAGATCGCCGCCGGCGACCCGTCAAAAGAACTACTGGAAGCCTATAGCCAGTTGCAGATGCAGTTTGAACTGGGTGGCGGCTACGAGTATGAGCAGGATATCAAGCGCGTTCTAACCGGTCTGGGATTCCCGCCCAGCGCCTGGGATCAACCGTTAACCCAATTGAGCGGGCGGACAAAAGACGCGTCTTGTTAGCGCGTCTGCCGCTGGAAAAGCCGGACCTGCTGATTCTGGACGAGCCGACCAACCATCTGGATGTCGAGGCGATTCAGTGGTTGGAAGGGCAACCGCTTACCTGGCCCGGCGCGGTACTGGTTGTCATCAGCCATGATCGCCATTTCCGGATCGGGTGACCAATACCACCTGGGAAATGAGCCGCCGTGGCGTCGAGACGTATCGCGGCAACTACTCTGCCTATGTCCAGCAGCGCCAGGACCGCTGGGAGCGGCAGCTACGTGAGGTGGAAACCTTCCGGGAGCATATCGCCAGGGAGATGGATTTCATCAAGCGCAATATTGCCGGGCAGCGAACCCAGATGGCCCAGGGTAAACTGAGTCGTTTGGCGCGCGAAGTCGAGGCGGTTCGGGTTGGTGGTCTGGGGGTTCTCGGTCAGTTGAATAGCCGGGGCTGGTTACAGATCAGCAGCGAGTTGGACCTTCAACGTCCGGCATCCACGGTCGGCGAGCTGGAGCAGGCGGTTGCCGCATTGCCGTCGCCCACACGACCACCGGTCCTGAATGTCCGGCTCACAGCGTACCGTAGCGGAAATATCGTGCTGCGGGCTGATGATCTGGTGGTTGGCTATCCGGATAACAAACTGTTTACCGTTGACTCCCTGCATTTGGAACGGCTGGAAATCTGGCTGCCTTGATTGGTCCGAACGGAACGGGGAAGACGACTTTCCTGCGCACGGTGCTGGGAGAGCTGGAGCCGTTAGGTGGTTCTGTTGAATGCGGAGCCAGCCTGAAGATCGGCTACTTTGCCCAGACGCAGGACGCCCTCAAGCCCGATAACACCGTGCTGGATGAGCTGCTGCGCCATAAGAACATGACGATCAGCGAGGCACGCAGCTACCTGGCCCGCTTCCTGTTTCGGGCGACGAGGTCTATAGTCAGGTCCGTACACTGAGCGGTGGCGAAACGGGCACGGCTGGCGTTGTCCATTCTGGTGCTGGAGGAAGCTCAACTCTGGTGCTGGACGAGCCGACCAACCATCTGGATATTCCCACGCAGGAAGTGCTGCAAGCGGCACTGGAGGCGTTTGATGGGGACCATCCTGCTGGTGTCACAGACCGGTACCTGATTGACTGCTGGCGACCCAGGTCTGGGAGTTACAGGACGACCCGGAAAGCGGGAGACAGCTTATTATGTTTCCCGGTACCTATCAGGAGATGCTGGCAGTGCGCGAAGCAGTGACCCAAATCGCCGGTAGCAGACACCGATCAACGGGATAACCGCAACGGCCAGGTAATGCCGAAACCGAACGGCGGCTCCTGTTTTGAGCAAGAATGAGCTACGCAAGCGTGCCGAGGCTTTGGCGCAGGTTGAATCTCCTTCGGTGACCGAAACCGAAGCTGCACTGGAAACATTGACCCAGGCCATGCAAGCCGCGGTCGAGAACCAGCATACGAACGCATGCAGGAACTCACCCAGGAGTATGCCCAGGCCGAGGAACGGTTACAGGAATTGCTGAGGGAGTGGGAGGAACTGCCCATGCCACGCCGGAAAATCATCGGGTTAACGGGTAATATCGCCACCGGAAAATCGGCCGTTATGCGGTTGGCCGCGGATCACGGTGCGCTGGACGATTGATGCTGACAAAGTCGTGCATGAATTGTTGGCCGGGGATGTGGCGATTCAGGAAGCGATAGCGGCCGAGTTTTGGCCTGACGTCTGTCGCAGTGACGGGCAGATTGACCGGGCGGCGCTGGGATCGTATCGTGTTCGGCGACCCGGCGGCGCTTCTGGCCGTCTGGAGGCCCTACTGCACCCGGCCACCCGGCTGGAAATTGCCCGGCGCGTGCAAACGGCACGGCCGATGTGGTTATGATAGAAGCTATCAAACTGCTGGAAGGCCTCTGGCGGAACTCTGTGATCAGGTATGGTGATGACCTGTCCCCAGGCCATTCAGATGGAACGTCTGCGGGTTTGCCGGGGGATGGACGAGGCTCATGCTGGCACGTATAGAAGCCCAACCACCGCAAGAGGAAAAGATTCGCCGGGCTGATGTCGTGATTGACACAAGTGGTTTGATGGACGAAACAAAGGCGCTGTTTGAATCAGCATGGTCCGATGGGCAATCGTCGCCCGGCGTCCATTAGAAATCGGTGTTGCGTTGCCCGGAAGTTTTGTGCATCCTGACAACAACTGGGTATAGTTAAAGGGTTATGCAAGCGATTAAAGAGTGGATCTTGCGCCATCCCAGCTTGACAGCCTGATTGTCCTGCTCTGGGTATGAACGCCATACTGATTTATGAGGCGCGAAATGTAGGCCTCCTGCCGATGCAGTGGTTCTGGCTTGTTCTGATCACGACTCTGGTCGCCGGGGTCTGTATCTGGATCATTGGCTGGGGCGACAAAGATGACGCCGCCATAGACGATTCAGCCGCTGCGACAACCTCTCTGGCCGACGAGAAAAAGGCCGACGCCTGATTACCCCCATAGTCCATAAAACATGGAAGAAATAACCTCCCTGACGCCGGTGCCTGCCTATGAAGAGGTAGATGGCCTTCGGCGTGATATTGCTGATCTCTTCCTGGTTTATGATACGACCCTGGATTACCCCGATCCGGATTATGTGCGCTGGGGAAGTTCCTGCTGATCCTGCTGACTGCTTTGATGATTTACGCCCGCTTTGAAACACACGGATATACGCTGCTCATCCGTGAAGAAGATTTGCCGAATTGCCCTGATAGGGCTGCCGGGGATTTTCAAGCCAACTGAGTCTGCGCGCTGGATCAATCTGGTACTGTTAATTGCTACCATTGCCTCGACACTGCTGGTCGGTGCGCTGTATGGCGCCGATTCACTTGATCAGGTCTGGCAGATTTGGCGAGGCTGGCCGTTTGCGCTGAGTATCATGCTCATTCTGGGTACACACGAAATGGGCCACTATATTGCCGCGCGGTACCACAACGTGCCGGTAACGCTGCCCTACTTCATCCCCATGCCTCTCGGCCATCGGTACATTGGGAGCATTCATTCGCCTCCAGGCACCGGTCAAGAACCGTCGGGCCTTGCTGGACGTTGGGGCGGCCGGACCGCTGGCTGTCTGGTCGGCCTTGCCCGTGTTAGTCTACGGACTTGCAACCTCTATAACCGGGCCTATCTTTCCCGGTGCGTTAGTTGAGGAAACCTGCTCCTTTACGCCGCAATCAAGCTGGTTATCTTTGGACAGGTGTTGCCCACAAACGGCATAGACGTTCAGCTCAATCAGGTCGCCTGGGCCGGGTGGGTCGGCTTGCTGGTGACGGGTATCAACCTCATTCCTCTGGGCCAACTGGACGGCGGGCACATCACCTACACACTACTGGGCAATAAGGCCAAGATGCTGTTTTGGCCGGTCATCGGTGTGCTGCTGCTGATCACCGGGTATTCGTTCCTGCGGGGTACGCCGTCCTACACATGGCTGATTTGGGTGGGATTACTGGCTCTGATGGGCCGTACTTACGCGCAGCCACTAGACGATGTGACGCCGCTGGATCCTCGTCGGAAAGCTGTGGCTGTTGCCGCGCTGATCATATTCTTCCTGGTATTTGTTCCCTTGCCGCTGGTTACGTACGCAGGGTAAATCCGCTCTCCCTGAACAGCAGACCCGTCTCATACAGCGCCTATTTATTTGGCATTCGGATGGGGGATCGCTATACTATCCGATGCAATTCGGCGCCATAGCTCAGTGGTAGAGCGGGGGACTCATAAGCCCTAGGTCGTTGGTTCAAATCCAACTGGCGCCACAGAAAAAAGAAGAGTGGCGTCGCATTACTTGGGGGAGAAGGAAGGAGGGACAAATCGTCTGCGACGCCACTGCAAGGAGGGAAGTCCGTCACGACTATAGTAGCCCCCCTTTCTTACAGACTACATTAAGAGTTGCAACTGCCTCGTTACACCGGGCAGTTGTTTTTGTTTCTTGGCCGGACCGGGCAAAAGGATATGATCGTGCCGATGACTGCCGGTAGTGATTCCACCCAAAGACCACGACAGACGGCTCTACGAGTCGCAGTGTTCTTGAGCGCCCTGGGTGTTCTGATTGTCGGCGGCGCTTTCTATGCGCTGCATATTTGCCCGCTGTCCGATCTGTGCGGCCCCATTACGGCAACCGATATCTCCCAGGCTCGTCTTGATACGGCACTGCCCGCACCCCAGGGCAATTTCGCTGTCGAACAGACTTTTGTCCCGGACCACAATGGCCTTTCGGCCGTAGAGTTTATCCTCGTGGGGTATGACGACGGTCAACCGGATGGTCACCTGACCGTTGAGCTATGGGATGACGGGAATCAGTTGGTGGCCGGGGAAAATTTGCGGTCGGCCGAATTGACCCACAACCAGACCTATGCCCTTGATTTCCCGCCTCAACCAGGTTCCGCCGGACGGCCGTATCGCATACGCCTGACTGGGAACGCGCAAAACCACGCTTCCGTCTGGGGCTACAGCCTGGACGTTATTCAGCCGGGCGATTTGCAGTTACTCCCCCTTGGCGATGCCCCACTTTCGGTGGAGACGGCCGCTCTGGAGATGCGGTTTGTCAGCCGCTACCAGTTGACCATGACCGGCGCGCTGGCTTCTCTGGCTGACACCCTTCTCCGGTACGGCGGGCTGTTCCTGCTGGCTGTGGCATTCCTGCTCATGCCGGGGTGTTTGTTGCTTCTAATTGGCCGGCAGCGCCATTGGGACGCCGCCGCCTGGCTGGGGGCAGCGCTGGCTCTGGGCCTGGCCGTCTGGCCGCTGGCCTGGTTATGGCTGACGTTGTTGGGAGGGAGATGGTCCGGCACACTGCTGTGGATTACATTGATTGTTGGCTGGGGCATTGTTGCGCTGCTATGGGTGCGACGAACCCGACAGACCGCAGCCGGCGAATCACAATTTTCTCTCGGCATTCGGCTAAGCCGGGAGGACTGGTTGGCTTACGGCCTGCTTGCCATACTTCTTGTCATATCGGTGGCCGTCCGGTTATTGGCCGTGCGCGACCTGGCTTTTCCGCCGTGGGTGGACTCCAGCCGCCATGGGCTGATTACGGCCGTTATGGTGGAACAGGGACAGGCTCCCGGCGATTACAGTCCCTTCCTGCCGGTGGGCCGTTTCCCTTATCATTATGGCTTTCACACTGTCCCGGCCAGCCTGGGGATGATGACCGGATTGCCGTTGGCGGGTCTACTGCTGATGCTGGGTCAGTTATTGAACGGATTGTTGCCCCTCACCGTCTATAGCGCGGGGTGGATGGTGAGTCGCCAGCGAGCCGTGGGCTTGCTGGCCGCGTTTCTGGTGGCGCTCCCCTTCTATTTCCCCGGTTACTACGCTACCTGGGGACGCATGACGCAGCTGGCGGCCATGGTGATATTGCCCGTGCTTCTGGCATTGACATGGCGGATGGGGCGCGGCTGGCCGGATGTCTGGGCGCTAACGGCCGTTCTGGGGGCGGGGGTGTTCATGGTCCACTTTCGGGTGTTCCTGTTCTTCCTGCCATTTGCCCTGCTGGTTCTGCTGATCCAGTTGGTCAGTTACCGGCGCTTCCGGTCCTATGCCCTGGCGGCCCTGTTGGGCGCGGCCCTGATTGCGCCCCGTGCTTACCAACTCTGGCGTGACGCCAATCCGGGCCAGGCACTCCAGAATTCAGTAGCCGGGTTTAACGATTTCCCCACCGGTTACCTGACGGCTGGGTGGGAACGCGGGTTTGTGGTATTGGCCGCGATTGGGCTTGTTGTTGTGTTCATTGCCATGTGGCGGGGGCGGCGCTGGTCTGTATTGCCGCTCCTGTTGATCGCCTGGGTCACAATTCTGTTTTTTCTGTTGGCCGGCGAACGTCTTGGTTTGCCGGAGACGTTGGTAGTGAATCTCAACAGCATGTACATCTCTCTGTTCTTACCGCTGTCCCTGTTCCTGTCGGTTGTGGCCTGGCATGTTTTGCGTTGGGGGAGCAAGGCTTTACGGCGGCGGGGGTGGCGGGATGCCGTTGAGCTAGCGACCGTCCTGTTACTGGGCTTGACGATTGGTGTGTTGTCACTTTTCGGAATCCGTATCCAGATTCAGATCATCAATCCCCAGACGATCCTGGCCGAGCAGCAGGACCTGGATGGTCTGGACTGGGTAGCCCAAAACGTTGACAGTGATGCCACGTTCGCAGTGAATAGCTGGCGCTGGTTGGGGAATACCTGGGCTGCGAGCGACGGCGGAGCGTGGCTGGTACCGACCACCGGCCGCATGACCACGACACCGCCCATTGACCATATCTACAACCCGGAGTTGTTTACGTCTGTGCGTGCATTTAATGAATATGCATCCGTTGTCCATGACTGGTCTGATCCGGTAACGGCCGAGTGGCTTCGCAGTCAGGATGTGACCCATGTATTTGTCGGGGCCAGAGGCGGCTTCTTTGATCCGGCTGCCCTGTCCCATAACCCCTTGATGCAGTTGATTTACCAGTCTGAAGGCGTTTTCGTCTTTGCCCTGAGCGAGCCATGATATGGTTGAAGTGGGTGCGCCTTGTGGGTTTGACAAAGGAAAAACGTACCGCTAGAATCCATTTTAACCTTGTTTCAACTATGAGTTGCAGCAAGTACCTTGATACCGCTTTACTCTCAATAGGAGATGATTATGTCTTTTGAATTACCACCACTGCCCTATGCTGAGGACGCGCTGGAACCAAGCATTGACGCGCGTACCATGAGCATCCACCATGACAAACACCATGCAGGCTATACCAAAAATCTGAATGCCGCCCTTGAAGGTCAGGCCGACCTGGCGGGCAAGAGCATTGAAGAACTACTGGGCAATTTGGATGCCGTCCCCGAAAGCATCCGCACGACTGTCCGCAACAACGGCGGCGGCTACGCCAATCACAGCCTGTTCTGGACCGTCATGGGTCCCAATGGCGGCGGCGAGCCAAGTGGTGCGTTAGCTGACGCCATCACCGCCGAGTTTGGTAGTTTCGCCAATTTCAAGGATACCTTCGCCAAAGCCGCCGGTACCCGCTTTGGTTCCGGTTGGGCCTGGCTTTATGTGGACAATTCAGGCAAGCTGGTGGTAGGATCGACCCCCAATCAGGATACACCGCTCATGGACGGGAACACCCCGATCCTGGGCTTGGATGTTTGGGAGCATGCCTATTATCTGAACTACCAGAACCGCCGCCCTGACTACATTTCGGCGTGGTGGGATGTTGTTAACTGGGATGCTGTCGCGGCCAATTACGAAGCCGCTAAGTAAAATTCACCATTCGTTCTGTCGCCCATATTGACCCAAGCCAGGCTTGTGGCCGGTGACAGCACAAAGTTTGTGAAGGAGAGCAATAATGACTCACATTGTGACCAGATTGTGCCTGCGTGACACAGCCTGTGTGGAAGTATGTCCTGTTGAGTGCATGGTTCTGGGTAAGCCGGAAGAGGAATGGCCCTGGCTGTACATCGACCCGGATACTTGCATTGACTGTGGTGCCTGCGTCCGGAGTGCCCGTACGAGGCGATCTTCCCCGAAGAGGAAGTCCCCTACGACTACGAAGCGCCGGCGGGTGTATGGATTACCAACACCAAGGAACTGTTGCCGGACGGTGCCCCGTTCTCCGGTGAGATTGACGGCCATGAGGTTTCCCTCCTCAACGCCAAGCAATTGGCCGGCGGCGAACAACTTGACCTGACCGAGGACATCCCCCCGAATTACATGTTCTATTCCGAGGGCCCCGGTTACGACGCTCTCTAGAACTGTTACGATATGGCCGGGTAAGGCATGAAAACCTGTCCGGCAGAACACTGAACATTAACCGGACTGACTAACCGTTTCTTTGGTTGGTTAGTTCGGTTTTTTCTTTCCCACTGGAGGTAACCATGACAGAAACGGTTCGTATTGAAAAGGATTCGTTGGGGGAAGTTCAGGTCCCCGCTAATGCATATTGGGGAGCGCAGACCCAACGCGCCATTCATAATTTTCCCATTACCGGCCTCTTGCCGTATCCGGCGTTTGTCTGGTCCATGGCCCTGATCAAACGCGCAGCGGCCGAGGTTAACCAGGACCTGGGCCTGTTTAAAGACAAGCAGATCGGTGACAAGACCGTTACCGGTCAGGAAATGGCCGAGGCCATTAAGACGGCGGCCGATGAAGTGCTGGCCGGGAAGTTCAGCGATCAGTTTGTCGTCGACCCCATCCAGGCCGGTGCCGGTACCAGCCACAATATGAATATCAACGAGGTCATTGCCAACCGGGCGAACGAACTGCTTGGTTATGGACTGGATACGACCGGGAAGCCGGTCAGTCCCAATGACCATGTGAATATGGCCCAGTCCACCAATGACACCATCCCTACGGCGATCCGCCTGGGCAGCCTGTGGCGGCTGGATGAGATGCTGGCGACGCTGGACCGGCTGGCGGCCGAATTCCGCGCCAAGTCGGCCGAGTTTGACCACATCGTCAAGAGCGGCCGGACCCACTTGCAGGACGCAGTACCTGTGCGATTGGGTCAGGAGTTTGGGGCGTACGCGCGGGCGATCGAACGGGATGCGGCCAGATCAGCGAAGCGGCCAAAGGCTTGCGGCGACTGGGAATCAGCGGCGGTACGGCGACGGGCACAGGACTGAACGCCCATCCTGAGTACCACAGCCGCATGATTGTTGTCCTGAGCAGCCTGTCGGGACTGACGCTCTATGAGTCCGATGACCTGTTTGAGTCCATGCAGAGTATAGCCGGCCAGTTCACTTTAGCGGCTCCTGCGGACTGCGGCTCAGGACTACTGGCCTTTTATCGCCAGTTTCCGCTTGCTTTCGTCGGGGCCGAGTACAGGGCTGGACGAAAATTCACTTACCGGCCGTGCAACCCGGTTCCTCCATTATGCCGGGCAAGGTAAACCCTGTCCTGGCCGAGATGATGAACATGGCGATGTTCCAGGTGATGGGCAATGATTTGACCGTCGCTGGTGGCGAACAGGCCGGGCAGATGGAACTGAACATGATGATGCCCATCATTGCCTACAACATCTTCCAGAGCATGGATATTATCATCAATGCCGTCAACGCCTTTGTGGATAAGTGCCTGGTCGGCGTGCAGGCCAACGAGGTCAAGGCGACCGGTTGGCTGGCGAAGAACGCCATCCTGGTGACGGCCCTGAATCCGGTGATTGGCTACCTGAAGGGCGCGGAAGTAGCCAAGGAAGCGATGGCAACGAACCGCACTGTCCGCGAGGTTGTCGTTGAGAAGGCTATCTGAGCGCCGAGGATGCTGACGTTTGTTGAATGTACGCGCGTTGACCGAGGGCGGCATTCAGAATTAACGGCCGAACCCTATAGGATTATTCGGAGTGAGGGTCAATCAGCATGACCCTCACTCTTGTGTTTGTGTGCCGGAACTGTGCAGACATAGGCGGTGAGGAGACAATAATCTGATGGAGATGCCCCGCGTGTTGTGCGGCCGGATGGTCCGATATCTACGAGGGGGCTTTGCCAGAGGAAGCCTGCGGCTTGATTGCGGTCAGAATGGACACGCTGTCGAGCTATTCCCCGTGGAGAATCGCTTGCACAGTCCACGGCGTTCGAGATGGATCCGGTGCAACAGGTTGAGAGCATGGTTGCCATAGAAGCTGCGGGGTGGGACCTGCTGGGTATTTTCCTCTCATCCTCTCTTGGCCCGTCTGTGCCGTCACCGACCGATCTGGCTAATGCCTATTACCCGGATTCGCAGTTCGTAATTGTCTCGCTGCAGGAGCCGGAAAACCCGGCCGTGCGTAGTTTCTATCTTGGCAACGCGCGGGCTGACGAAGCACCCTTCATTGTGGTGTAAGTCCGGCAATTGAGAGCAACTTTTCCGCCGGTACTGTGTTTCATTAGTGTGCGCCGCACAATTGCGATTACCCCCAATGATTAAATGTATTGTGGCGCATCCCAGAATGTCATTATGCAGATTCTTTACCTTGTCACTCGCTGCGTTGATTGGTTATTTGTTGGGTTCTATTCGAGTCCGGCTATATCTATGTTCGCCTCTTTAAGCACGAACCTGACGGCGATCGGCAGTGGCCGAACGGGAGGAACAAACTCCTTGCGGGCAGCCGGTGCCGGTGTCGGCGTGCTAACCTCTGAGTGATGTCCTCAAGGGCGCGTTGTCGGTCTGGCGGTAACGACCTGGCGCAGCGGTAGCCGGTTAAGCCCGGAGTTACTGCCCTGGGCGCAGAGCGACAGCCAGTGTGTTCTCGATTATTGGTCATAACTGGTCGCTATATCTTCGCTTCCGGGGCGGCGCCGGCACCGGACCCAATGTGGGGTGGTCGGCTATCTGGTGGCCGACTTTCTTCATTGCCCTGGTGGTGATGATTACCCTGCTGGTTGGCGTGGGGATGGCTTCGGTCGCGTCCGCCCGAGGCATGGCTGTCGTGACCGTCATCATTTGCGGTGCGCTACTTCATCGGTGCGGATACAGCACTGGCTTATCTGGTGGGCAGCATCGTTGCTCTGGCGATTATCACTGGGCATACGGCCGAGGAACATCAAGCGTATCATGGCCGGCGAGGAACGACTGGTTCCCCGTGCCAAACAGCAGGCGCAAAAGGCCGCGCCCAGGAAGAGCAGAAGCAACCGTAACGTTCGGTTTGTTTCTACTCGCTGCCTTCTGTTTTGGTCAACAGCTCGTAGTGCATCAATCCCCAGGCATTGACCTGAACCCGCCAATTCCGTGGGAAATGGCCCGACGCAACTCTTGGGTGATATCCAGTGTGGGAGTTCGTCGCAGGTTCCTGGATTTCACCACTATTTTCTCCAGACGTGCCGTTTCGTCCAGCTCGCAGGCTTCCTGAACCAGCTCGGTCATGCGGGTGCTTTCATAGTGGAGCAGAAGACGCGGGTCGGATTTTCCACGAAGAAGTTGGTCCAGCTTGTCGCGTCCATGTACTCAGTCGGCGCGCCGGGAGAGGGCCAGCCCAATAAGTAAGCCGGGTAAGCGCATTGTGCGACCTGCAGACGGAACTCGTCCCCAGGTAACACCGTTGACCTCAACGCGAAAGACCCCTGTTTCCTCAACTGAGCCTTGATCGCTTCAACATAGGCCTGCTCTACTGCACTATAACGGCCGTCATTGACATACCACAGAGCGATATCGAGCGGTGTTGTGCTGGAAGTAGCCTTCCTGGAGCAGCAGGGACCGCGCCTGATCCAGATCGCGTGTCGGTAGCGCGTCAATGTGACCGGGAATGTCGTTGGGCACCGGACTAAGGAGCGGCAGCCGTCCGCCGTCAGCATCGTGTCTGGGCCAGTGCGTCCCGGTCCAGCGCGTGACGGCCGCTGACGGGCTGACTTTTGTCCCCAGGCGGGGTGGCTGATCCAAAGATGAGGTAGCTCTTGAAGGTGGATGGTCCTTCCCAGCCCCGCAAATCAGCTTGCCCGTCCCCATCCAAATCCTGGGCGCTTAGACTAACGAAATCAGGTACGGTAACCCGTCCAGGCCAGATCAACCGACTCGAACTCTACCAGCGACCGTTCCATGCTGTCTGCATCAGCTGAAGACGCACCATGAGGTTGGGGAAAGGAGGGCTTTGGGGTGCCGGGCCAGGCCGGGTTGGCCGTCAGGCGCAGCCGGTCATTGGGTGTCCAGCCGACAATCGTGTACGGTCCAATCCCGCCACAGGTGCTGCCCGGATCGGCCGTTCCTGCAAAGCAGTCGGAGCTGATGGGGAACCAGGGTGGCGAGGCCAGAACGGCCGGGAAGAAGGCAGTTGGTTCTTTCAGGACGATCTTGACCGTCAGCGGGTCAATGACCTGTACTGCATCGGCATCGGCAAAGTTGTCTTCGTTGGTATCCTTCAGGTAGTTGTTCACCAGGAAGTTGCCCATGCCGGCTGCCCGGTCAATAGACCATTTGACATCCTCGGCCGTGAAATCTGTGCCGTCCGGGAAAAGGAGACCGCTGCGCAGTGGAATGGTGTATTCCAGCTTGTCCTCGGAGATGGTCGGCATGGCCGCGGCCAGAAGCGGCTCCACGGCCGAATCCGGGCTGATGCGGTAAAGACCGCTCATCGTATTTTGCTTGATCTCCCAGCTAATGAAGTCCACTGTCTGGCTGGCCGGGTCCATATCGTTGAAGGATCCCACTACACCGATGAACAGTTCGCCACCCGGCGTGCCGATGCGCGACTCACCGGGGTCTACAGCCGCGGCTGCGTTTTCTTCATCCAGCAGCCAACTGACCGCCAGACGATCAATCTCCCCTTCGTTCTGAAGGTCATCAATGGCGCTGTTGAGCCGGTCGAGCAAATCCGCATTATCGGCCGCCACCGCAATGCCATAAGTGCGGCTGTCCAGCCACGCCTCCTCTCCACCCGCACCGTCCACGAGCTTGAGCTGCTCTGGGAACGTTGTGGCGAAGTAATCGCCCATAAAGCTGTCTACGATTACGGCGTCCACCGATTCGTCTATCAATGCCTGTATGAGCTGCGACGGCCGTTCGTAGTCAGTGAAAAGATCGCTCTCGGCCATTCCCAACTGGAGAGCCGATTCGAGACTGTCGCTTTCCGGCAGCACCCCGATTGCCATACCCGGTCGCAGATCGCCGGGGCTTTGAATTTCGTTTTCATCGGCCAGCACGAGGACGACCTGACCAATCTCCAGATAGGGGTCCGTATAGGCGATACCGGGTTGGGGCGTGTCGGGAATGACCAGCGCCGACATCACGGCATCAAAGTCACGAGCCGACCCGGCGGCAATACTCGCCAGCACCCCTTCGTTCGGCGTGACGACAAATTCATAGTCCAGACCGGCTTTACCGGCGATGGCTTCCATCACGCTGCTGTCAAACCCCACGACAGTTCCAAACTGGTCGAAGTCGGTAAAAGGCGGGAGCGGCGCGTCAGTGGCAACAACAATAAAATCCTGCCCACCGCGCTCGACCGGCAAATCGGCCGTCGGTATCGGTTCGGCCGTTGCCGGTGGGGCCACTCCCGGTTCTTCCGGCTCTTTGCTACAGGCGGCAGCCAGGGAGATCAGAATCACAAACAGGGCGATAAGGGCAATCCGGCGGGTACGATACGGGAGGCAGGTATTCATGGGCATCCTCATTCCCGGTCACGAAACCAGGAAAAGCCAGTATAACCACTGGCAACGCCATGACAAGCGGGACGCGCGAATTTCAATTCGGCTCTCAGACTGCTAGATGACGTTGTATTCGCTAATTAGCTCGCCCTTTGCGAACCGCTCAAAGCCCAGAGAAGAGATATCCAGCGTATGCGCCTCGCCGTCGAGGATGATCTCGGCGGTGAGTAACCCGGCTACCGGTCCATGCATGAACCCATGACCAGAGAACCCGGTAACAGCAACCAGTCCATCTATGCCGTCAATACGGCCGATGATGGGATGAGCGTCAGGCGTTACCTCATACAGCCCGGCCCAATGTGACTGCCGCCCGGCCTTCTCCAGCAACGGCAAACGTTCTATGGCCGCTTCCATGTGTATCAACTCCCAGTCCTCATCCACTGATTCATCGAAACCGGGGGGCTGACCGGAGTTGGACATCCCGGTCAACAACCCTTCCCCTTCGGGGTGGAAATAGAGGCTCTGGGCGAAGTCAATGACGAACGGGAAATCCGGCGGGAGATCGGGCAGGCGGGTGGTCGTGACGATTTGGCGGCGTACCGGTTTTACCGGCAGATCGATTCCGGCCATCTTCCCGACGACGCCGGACCAGGGACCGGCAGCAATAACGGCCGTGTCGCAGGCAATCCGGCCGTCAGGGATTTCAACGGCCACGATTCGGTCGTGATCAACATGGATATCGGTAACCGGTGTATCGGTGAGTGTACGGACACCCAGCCGCCGGGCGGCACTGACATACCCGGCCACCACGCCGTTGGGATCGGCCAGCCCATCCTCGCCATAGTAGCTGGCCCCCAGAACATCATCGGCCGTGATGAGGGGAACACGGTCTCGAACCGCCGCGTTGTCTAACCACTCCGTCGGTACACCCAATTCGTGCTGCAGGTCAATGTTGTGGCGGAATGTCTCAACATCCGCTTCCTTTGTTAACAGGATCAGGTACCCGCAGTGACGCAGGTCAATGGCCTGTCCCGTTTCTTCCTCAAAGCGATCCAGCATCGGTAGACTGATTTGCGATAGGCGAATATTGATCTCGGTGCTGAACTGATGACGAATACCACCGGCGCATTTGCCGGTTGCACCCTGACCGAAGAACGGCCGGCTTTCCAGCAGGACGACATCACGGACGCCGCGCAGCGCCAGATGGTAGGCGGTACTGGTGCCCATAACGCCTCCGCCGATAACAACGACCTGAGCAGTAGGGGGGAGTTGGCTCATAAGGTTACCGTCTGGCCCAGATTCATGGCCGGTCCGTTCCGCAGGACAATCCGTGCCGCGGCCGCATCCTGGACCGCCACACCGACTGTTGAAAAAGTAATCTGTTCCGAATCGGTGCGTCCCGGTGCGCGGCCGAGAATAACATCACCCAATTCAGTGGCGATATGATCGAGGTCTATCAATCCGGCATTCAGCGGGATGATGAGGTCCCCGGCTTCTTCCAGCGCCGCGCTGCGCGAATCAACCACGACTCGTGAGCGGACCACCGTAGCCGGATCGATTTCCTGCATCTCAGGCGTGAATGCACCGATGGCGTTGATATGTACGCCCGGTTTGAGATTCGCCCCGTCAAATACCGGTGCGCGAGCGGTTGTGGCCGTGCAGATGATATCGGCCTTCCGGACAGCTTCGGCCGGACTTGAGGCGATAATCATGTTCGTCGGAATAGGGCCGTAGCCGGCCATTTTCTGTACAAACGCCTCGGCATTGCCCAGACTGAAGACACGAACTTCCTCGATTGGCCGGACGGTGCAAACTGCTTCCAGTTGCGTTCGGGCCTGGACGCCGCTGCCAAAGATGGCCGCTACACGAGCGTCCGGCCGGGCCAGGATGTCGGTTGCTGCGCCGGAAGCCGCGCCGGTACGAATGGCTGTTACCGCTCCCCCTTCCATCAAAGCCAGTGGTTGCCCGGTGGAATCATCCAGGGCCAGCACAAGCGCGTTAATGAGAGGGAGATCGCGGGCGATATTGCTGCCGAAAACCGACACAATCTTGATTGCCAGAGCATGGTTGTCGGGGACATGGGCGGGCATAATCAGGGTGCTGTCAACGTCACTGACCGCCAGATGGGTGCGCAATGGCGCATCCGCGCGGCCTGCTGACAGTTGGGCGAAGGCCTGCTTCATGCCTTCAATAGCCTCGGCCATAGGCAAGGCAGCCCGCACATCGGCCCAGAGAAGAGCCGTAGTTCCATAAACTGTCTGACCCTGTGGTTAGTCTACACCCAGGTAAACTTTTTGGACCATTGGGTTCTTCTGCAACGCTTTGGCCGAGTCGCTCAGGACGATCTCCCCTGTTTGCAGGACGTACCCCCGGCTGGCTACCTGGAGCGCCATAAGCGCATTTTGCTCCACAAGTAGAATCGTCGTGCCCTGTTTGTTGATGTCCTCAATGGTGCTGAAGATCGCCTCAACCAGCACCGGGGCCAGTCCCATGGACGGCTCATCCAGCAGGAGAACATTGGGTCGGGACATAAGCGCGCGACCCATTGCCAGCATCTGTTGCTCACCGCCGGACATCGTTCCGGCAACCTGGGTACGGCGCTCTTTCAGGCGAGGAAAGATTTCATAGACCTGCTCCAGATCACTGGCGATACCGTCCTTGTCGTTGCGATGGTAAGCACCCATCTCCAGATTTTCCAGCACGGTCATCCGGGCGAAGATGCCCCGACCTTCAGGGACCATGGCAATACCCATTCCCGGCAGTTGGCTGGCACGGTAGCGGCCCAGGTCTTCCCCGTCCAGCATCACTGCGCCGGAGGTGGGTTTCATCAGACCGCAAATCGTGCGCAGGGTTGTCGTCTTGCCGGCACCGTTGCCGCCGATGAGACTGACGATCTCACCCTTATCCACCGTGAGCGAGATGCCCTTGAGAGCATGGATCTTGCCGTAATAGGCATGGATATCATTCAGTTCGAGCAAGGTCATGCTGCCACCTCCAGCGTGGCCTTACCGGCCGCACCACGACCTAAATAGGCTTCGATGACCCGTTCGTTCTGCTGAATCTCCGCCGGTGTGCCCTCGGCGATCTTTTCCCCGTAGTCCAGTACGGTGATTTGTTCGGAGATACCCATGACCACCCGCATGTCGTGTTCAATGAGCAGGACACTGATGCCCAGTTCATCGCGCAGATGGCGGATGAATTCTGTCGTCTCGGCCGTCTCGCGCGGATTCATTCCGGCTGTCGGTTCGTCCAGAAGGAGCAGCTTGGGATTGCTGGCTAGTGCGCGGGCAATCTCCAGCCGGCGCTGGTCGCCGTAGGGCAAATTCCGCGCCAGATTGTCACCTTTCCCCTTCAGGCCGACGAAGGTGAGCAGTTCGTTGGCTTCGGCTGCGGCCTGTTGTTCCTCAGTCCTCGTTCCACTCAGGTTAAATACAGGGCCGTACCAGGGGGAATTAAGACGTGGTTCCATACCGGCCAGAATGTTTTCCAGCGCCGTCATGGAGGAGAACAGGCGAATATTCTGGTAAGTGCGGGAGATGCCCAGCCGAGTGATTCGGTCCGGTGATTTGCCGGCAATGGAGCTGCCTTCAAAGACAATATCGCCCTCATCAATCTGGTAGAACCCGGTGATGCAGTTGAAGAAGGTTGTCTTCCCGCGCCGTTCGGGCCGATAATGCTGACGATACTGCCTTCTGGGAATACTGAACGAGAGGTCGTTCACCGCGACCAGTCCGCCGAAGCGTTTTGTGACGTTGGTTGTTTCCAGGATATTGGTCATAACATGCTTCCTGTTAGACGAGCGGATTTACTTCCTCAACGGTATCGAATTCCAGAGCGGCGTCTTCTTCGTCCGTATGAAGTTCGCGTTGGCCGACGGCCACAGCCCTTCCCGGCCGGACCAGCATCATGACGATAAGCAAGATACCGTACATAAGCAGGCGGTATTCTTCGAATTCACGCAATAGTTCGGGCAAGCCAACTAGCATGAAAGCGCCAAGCACTACGCCGGGCAAACTGCCGATACCACCGACAATCACGATGGACAACACGTTAATCGAGATAAGCAGCTCGAAGCTGTTGGGGAAGACGGACCCTAACCGCGAAGCGGATGGACCCGGCCATACCGGCGGAGTTGCGCCCATGGCAAAGGCCAGAAGCTTGGTTGTGGTCAGGTTGATGCCCATGGCCTCGGCAACGTCTTCATCCTCGCGCATTGCCATCCAGCGCCGCCCCATACGGCCGTCGCGCAGTCGCGCCGAGACATACCAGGCGATCAGACAGCCGATCAGAATCAGGTAGTAGAAATGCTGGGGCGTGATGAACTCAAATCCGCCTATAGTCGGCCGTTGAATATTGAGAATACCCTGCGCGCCGCCGATAACCGGTTTCAACAAGTCTGACCGGACAAGAACACGGATGATCTCGCCGAAGCCCAACGTCACAATCGCCAGATAGTCACCGCGCAGCCGCAGCACCGGGATACCGCAGGATAATACCGGCTAGTGTAGCCGATACGATGGCAACAGGAAGCGCGGCCCAGAAGCTCCAGCCGAACCCCAGATCACCGGTAGAGGTCAGTACACCGGTGACATGCCGCCGATGGCGAAAAAACGCAACGTAGCCTGCGTCCGCAGGCCGGCGAAGCCGACGACAATGTTCAGGCCCAAAGCCATCATGACGAACGTGCCGACCTGATCGAAAACGTTTGTCAGGAAAACCCCAGTACCCAGGGAAGGATCAGAAGGACACCAAGGCACAACCAGTCGCAAGATGCGTTCATTACGGGTGCGTTCCTGTGGAGTACGGTTGGCTGTACGCTGGGTTGCAGCCTGGCGACGACCGTCTGATTGCCAGTAAAGTCAGGATCAGCGAAATGACGAAGATGGCAATGGCTGTCACAGGCATAATGCCCTTTGTTCCCCAGCAATTGACGCACTAACATGGTGTGGTAGCAGTTCGTTGGCAATGTTTAGAGGCACATCAGAGAACAATGCGATACCCAACGTAATCAGCGATGCGGTGATGAGTGGACTGCGGAAACGTTCCGGAATCAGGTGCAGCGCGGCCCTGACCAATCCAAGTGCAGCCATCACAGCTATCAGGATGAGACTGCCTACCAATGGCCCCTGACCAAAGGTCAAAATTTCGATTAGACGCGGAGATACATTGACGAAATAGTCCCGAATCGTTGTCCAGTAGGTTGCCAGGAGGACAAGCAGCGCCGGTGGTATGGGTGAGTGCCCCGGCCACCAGCCCGTTGAGCAGTGACGGAAGCGGTGCCGGGTGTTCCTGATCGGCAACTACCAGGTAACCAACAATGAATGGAGAGCCAAAGAGGAGCACCTGGCCCAGCGTTAGAATATCGACGATGAGGTCCCGTTCATCAAACGCTTCGACCATGCCGATGGCGCAGGTAACCAGCGTGATAACGCCGGCCAGAAGGCCCAGTTGGACAGTTTGCTGCCAGTCAAGTGTTGCTGTCATTCCTGCCTCCTTATGCTTCTTTTTCCGAGAGCGGTTCGCCGACAATACTCCCGGACGGAAGATCAGGGATGAGGACCAGTACCGTAAAGGCGATGACGTCCTTGAGCTGGTGAGCGCCGGGTAAGCCCAGCCCTTCCAGAACAGCGGCGGCCCAACAGCTTCAATCAGTCCCAAAAGCAGGCCGCCGATGGCCGCGCCGGGAATGCTGCCGATACCACCCAGAACGGCCGCCGTAAAGGCCTTGATGCCGGGGACAAACCCCATGAAGAAGTTGACCTGTTTGAAGACCAGTGCCCAGAGAACGGCAGCAATACCGGCCATGGCTGCGCCAATGGCGAATGTCATGGCAATGGAACGATCCACGTCAATGCCCATCAGAGCAGCAACATCCTTGTCCTCAGCTACAGCCCGGATGGCCTTGCCGGTTCGGGTGCGCATGACGAAGAAATAAAGACCGAGCATTGAGACGGCCGCCACGACAAAGACAACAGCGCGTGTCTTGAGCACTTCAATGCCCAGGACAGAGAAGCGTCCTTCCAGAACTTCGGGCACGGGGAAGGGAATAATGGATGAGCCGAAGAGTCCGCGGAAAATATATTGCCAGAAGAAGGAAGCGCCGATGGCGGTGATGAGGGGAACCAGACGTGGAGCTCGCCGCAAGGGACGGTAGGCGACTCGCTCGGTTAGCAGGGCGACACCCATTGCCGTGACAACAGATAAAATAGTAACCGTGACCAGGTAAATGACAGGCTGTTTGTCCATGAAGCCGCCGGCGGCCAGTGTGGTAGCCAGCAGGACAGTTGATGTCATTGCGCCGGACATGAAGAACTCGCCGTGAGCAAAATTGATCATGAACAGCACGCCATAGACCATGGTATAGCCCAGCGCAATGAGCGCATACAGGCTGCCCTGAGATAACCCAGACACAACAAAGTCAGTCCAGTCATCAAGGGTATATTGAGTGCCTACACCAAAGAATAGCTTTCGCACAGTCCCGACAATCACCAATATGATGATGACGGCTCGAAAAATCCATAGTGCAACGCCAATCCAGTCAATTTCCTTGAGGCGCTGTGAAAACGACATTGAGAAGCCTCCTGTTGTTAACGCAAACACACGATGATCTTGTGTATACCTCTGATGGGTATGTGACCCATACCGGCGATCTGTGTGTAATATGCAAATAGGCTTCGGGCTTCGACAATACTCGCCATAAAGCCCGAAGCCTATTCACGGTTGGCAGGCATATTTACGCCTGTTGCCGCATGTTATGCCTGCCGGCTTCTACATTTGTTTAGGGCCAGATGCGAACGAATTCGCCGTTCTCGATCTCGGAGACCGAGATCTTGGCATCGGCACAGTCACCATACTCGTTGCATGTGAGTGTACCGGTGATGCCCTCAAAGCCGGAAGTGGCATATAGTGCATCGCGCAATGCCTGACGGCCGATGAGTAACGTGCCGTCGGAGGATTCCTGACCAACCTCCTCGATTGCAGCCAGGAGCATGTTGGTAGCGTCAAATGCGTGGGCGTGGAAGACCGAGGTCGGTTCCATGCCGTACATTTCCTCATGCGTGGGCAGGAAGGTGTCGTTGTAGAACGTATTGGAGAAAGCAAGGTCCGGACCGGACACAACCATACCCTCACCCGTACCGGCGACGTTTTCCAGGAAGGTCGGAGATTGAACACCGTCAGCCGCAGCCAACTGAACATCTTCCAGACCGCTGATGGTCTTGGCCGTATTGGTGATCAGAGATCCCAATGGTACGAAGACGGGGTAGTACAGGAACTCAGGATTCGATGCGGCGATCGTGGTCAGCAAAGGCTCCACGTTCGTGGCGTCGGCAGCTTCAGCTTCAAAGGCGACAACTTCGCCACCCTTGGCTTCGAAAGCATCGCGGAAGGCGCTTGCCAGACCCTCGGTATAGGGGTCACCATCATGGATGGCGGCGGCAGTGCGGACACCCAAAACGTCGTAGGCGTATTCAGCCATGGCTGCACCCTGAATGAGGTCGTTGTGGGCTGTACGCAAATAACCGGGCTTCCAGGCCTGTTCCGGATCAGTCAATGCCGGGGATGTATTGGATGGGGAAATCATGACATAGCCGGCATCGGAAACGATTTGGGCCATGGGGACACCGGCACCGGAGCAACTGGTGCCGATAACGCCGACAACCTGAGGATTGGCAACGATCTTTGTGCCGGCGGTTTGACCGCCTTCAGCACTACAACCGTCGTCTTCGGCCTGGAGTTCGACCGAATGGCCGAGAACATCGCCGTGCAAAGCAATGGCGATTTCCACACCGCGCTGGGAATCAAGGCCCAGATCGCTGTTCGGACCGGAGATAACCAGTGCGGACGCAAGGAGGATGGGATCGCCGGGGGCTACTTCAACGCAGCCAATGGCATCCGTACAACCTTCGTCCATGGTTTCATCCATGGCTTCTTCGGCCGCTTGTCCGGCTTCTTCAACAGCAGCTTCCGCGGTGGGAGCTGCCTCTTCTACTGCCTGCTGCGCCTGACCACCGCAAGCAGCAAGAGCCAGAACCAGTATCAGTAGGGCGAGGTACGACAATCTTTTCATGCTTCTTCTCCTAAAAACTTGAAGGCCTATCGGGATATCCCTTCAAATGGCCTATAAATGATTGTGAGTAAACACCTATTTCAGTTCGAGCTTGCCGCTTAGAGCAGGCGTGCTCTTTGATCGTTTGTTAAGCTATCGGTCAATTTATCGCTCACCACCTCCTAGGCAGTCCGCCAGAGATTCGGCATTCTCATGACAAGCGGATACAGACCACCAACAAATGAAGTGGAATTCTAATGGAAATGTAATCCTTGTCAACCACCTGACATCAGTTTTACCTACTAATGGTGGTAGCAGGGTCCGATAATCTGCTGCGAGGTGCAAGATTAGATTGTTTTGGCAGGGAAAATACTACGATATTCTCGCCTCTAATTAAGAGAGTGGTTCGGGGAGTGGGATCGGCTAGGCGTATTCTTCCAGAACTTCTGTATATTGGCCGGTTACCATGAAGATAACCCGTTCGGCAATATTGGTCGCGCGGTCGCCAATACGTTCCAGGTTATGGGCAACCCAAAGCATGTATGTGGCAATTTCTGCACGCTCCGGATCGCTCATATGGGCCATGGCTTGGGTGAAAAATTCACGGTAGTGCCGGTCCAGCTTCTGATCGCGCCGGACGATCTTGTTAGCAATTTCCACGTCGCGGGTGGCAAATGCTTCCATTGCTTTACTAAGCATGTCCTCAGCACGGTGGGCCATCTTGGGCAGACGGGATAGATCCAAATCTGTAGACGGCGTGGCCTGGATGCGGAGGGCAATGCGGGCGATCCCAGCCGCGTGGTCGCCGATGCGTTCAAGCTCGACGGCCGTATGAATCGCGGCAATGATGAAGCGCAGGTCCCTGGCAGTTGGTTGTTGGGTCGCCAGGATTTTCTGGGCCAACTCTTCGATCTGAAAGCGTAGCTGGTTGATTTCGGCATCCCCGTTGATGACAGACTGCGCCAGTTCGCTATCCCGATTCGCCATAGCCATGAATGCATTCTCAATGGCCTCATTGACCATACTGCCCAATCTGAGCACCGAGTCACTCATGGTATTCAGTTCTTGCTCGTAAATCGATCGTGAGGGAAATTGGGCCATGCTACACTTCCATTTGCGTTTGAATCTTTTGCGCCAGACTGGTTAACTCACCGCCGGCATCTTCGGTTATTGGCGCGCCATGTCCGCAGGCGATAACGGTTGGCGTTAAATTGCTTAGTGCCAGCACGGACAGATCGGCCGCTTCCTGGCTGGCGGTAATCCGTGGCGGCGTAAGGCTGAGGATGTCATCGCGTGTGCTGAGAATATCTCCGGCAAACAAGACGCCTGTCGATCGGCTGAAGAATGACAGGTGGTCCAACGTATGACCGGGAGTGGCTATCACCTCTAGCCCGCCCATTATCGGCAATGTGTCCCCCGGATTGATCCGGGTGATGGCATCGGCCGAAACCGATGGGTAACGAAAGAATATATCGCCGATGATCTGCACCATCTGCGGCAGATGACGAGGCGAACGACCTTTGGCAATTAGCGAGGCTGTCTCAGCACCGGCGTAAGCGGTTGCTCCGGTTCTGTCCAGACACTTGGACAATCCTCCGGCATGGTCAATGTCGGCGTGGGTGATCAAGATGCGAGTAACATCCTCTGGTGCTCGGCCGATTTCCTCGATTGCATCAAATATCGCGTCCGTGTCCCGCGGCATGCCGGTGTCAATCAGACACAGGCCATCGGCATCCCGGCAGAGATAGCAGTTCGCCATCCCGGAATCCACCCAAAAGACATCATTCGCTATCTTCTTGATCAACCGTTTCCTCGATTAGGTTAGCAGCCTCGGCGTCAAATGCCTCCCGCAAGGCATCGTATGCCTCAATGGGCATAGCCTTTTGCAGGTCTTTTCGTTGCCGCAGATAGCCGGTGAGCTTCTTGTGATACATGGCCGGGATATTGGACTTGGCGACATCCAGATCGCCGATTGTCTCAGACGTGAACACGATGATGGGAAAGAACGGGACGTCGACGGCTTCCGGTGCGTGCGAAGCAATGAACGCTCGCATTTTCCCCATTGCCTTATCTGCGTCGTTAGTCGGATTCCCCAATCGTTCCTGACCAAACCATCCCCGTAGCCCCAGCCCGGTCTGCTGCCAGTTGTCGCCGTTGGCGGTGATGTTGCCGCCCTGAAACTTGGTGATGAACACAATGACGGCCGAAGGGAGGAGCAGGACATGATCAGCCGGCAACTCATAATGGTACATACGGCCGTTCTTGTGGGCGTACTTCCCGGCGGCTCGATCCAGCACTTCATCCGGCCGGGGTTGGCGCTGGTAACGGTGAGTGTAATACAGTCCGATTTGCGACAGGGCAAACCCGGCCGCCAACGCCACCAACTGATAGATGAAGATCAGATTGCTTTGACCGATAAAGATAACCAGCAAACCCAACACCAGGGTGGCTAAACCGGCCAGGCTTAGAACTTGACCCAGGCGCGCCAGGCGCGCCACACGTTTTTCATCGCGAAGGACAACCATGCAGATGCTATTCCTTTAGTTCAATGTTGGGAACTACCGCAGGTGTGGCAGTTACTCTTGGCTATCGTGCCCGTTGCTATACCGGCCAAACACCAGACAGGCATTCTGACCGCCAAGACCAAATGAGTTCTTCAATACCCGCTGCACTTTCGATTGGCGAGGTGCATTGGGTACATAATCCAGGTCACAGTCGGGGTCTGGCGTTTCGTAGTTCCATGTAGGGGGAATGATACCATGATACAGGGTCAGCGCACTAAAGATGGACTCCAGCGCCCCGGCTCCGCCCATGGCATGGCCCATGGCGGACTTTGTGCTGCTGACGGGTACCTCATAGGCACGTTCGCCAAACAGCCGCTTGATCGCCAAGGTTTCAGTGGCATCGTTAATCGGCGTTGAAGTGCCGTGGGCATTGATATAGTCAATATCCTCCGGCTCCAGTCCGGCATCGTCCAGCGCCCAACGCATGGCCCGGATGGCGCCGTTGGCCTCCGGATCGGGAGCAGCGACGTGGAACGCGTCCGACGAAGATGCGTGTCCCAGTACTTCGCTATAAATGCGTGCCCCGCGCGCCACGGCATCATCCATCCGTTCCAGCACAACAATGCCGGCGCCTTCGGCCAGGACAAACCCGTCACGAGTCTTGTCGAATGGGCGGCCGGCGGTCTCCGGTGTGTCGTTGTAGTGAGTCGTCAGGGCGCGCATGGCGCTGAATCCGGCAATGGCTGTGTAGTGGATCAACCCTTCCACGCCACCGCAGTAGACAAGGTCTGCACGGCCGTTGCGAATGTAATCGGCTGCTTCACCAATGCTTTGCGTGCCGGTGGCGCAGGCCGCCACAATGGTGCTCAAGGGGCCGGTTGCGCCGGTCAATAGGCTGACATGATGCGACGGCATATTAGCCAGGAACATCGTCATACTGAACGGGCTGACCGCCCGCAGTCCGCGATTCCGAAATGTATCAACCTCTTCAAAGGCGCGTTCAATGCCGCCTACGGCCGTGCCGACAAGAACCCCGGCCCGATCCGGGTTCGGCGTGGTTTCCGGCAGTCCCGCATCGGCAATCGCCATACGCGCGGCGGCAACCGCGAATTGGGAAGCACGCGACATCCGGCGTGCTTCCTTGAAGTCCATGTAATCTCTCGGCTCGAAGTCTTTCACTTCACCAGCGACCTGGCTGGGCATCTCACTAGCGTCAAACTGTGTGATTTTGCCGATACCGGAATGCCCGGACAGGAGGTTGTCCCAGCTTTCCCGGACTGTGTTGCCCAGGGGACTGATAGCTCCCATACCGGTAATGACCACTCGTGGACGACCACGGTGGTCGAAATAGTTGTTATCCATTTGGTTGCTTAAGTTCCTTTTCTTCTCAGGAGGGTGGTTTCCCAAGCCTTGGCTTGCGGCCGATCCTATGCGGCTGATACTGACTTGTGTTGAGCAACGCTCTCGGCAATAGCAGCCACCACCTGTTTTTCTACCACCCGTCGTGCCTGCCATATTGCCTGCCGCATGGCGTAGGCATTGGAACGGCCGTGGGCAATAATAACAACCCCGTCAACGCCTAAAAGTGGCGCGCCGCCAACTTCGTCCGGGTTCAGTTCAGCCCGGACACGGGCGAACGCCGGTTTGGAAAGCAGCCCCCCGATTTTCGTCGTCAGGCTGCTCATCAGGTTTTGGCGAATGGCGTTGTTCATATACCCGGCTACCGCTTCGGCCGTTTTCATCATGATGTTGCCGGTGAACCCGTCCACAACCGCGACATCAGCGCCACCCTGAACAAATTCTTTTGGTTCAATGTTGCCAACGTAATTGAGGGTACTCGCCACGAGCAAGGGAATGGTTTCCTTTATTAGCAGATTGCCCTTGCCTTCTTCTTCACCATTGGAGAGCAGGGCAACGCGAGGCTGGGGTACGTCCATCACCCGCTGCATGTAGGCGCTACCCATAATGCCGAATTGCAGCAGGTATTCCGCTTTGCAATCCGTATTAGCCCCGTTGTCAATCAGCATGGGTCGGGATTTGATGGGGAAGACCACGCCAAGGGCCGGGCGAAGAATGCCCGGTATGCGTCCCAACCCGGTCTGACGCAACATGGCCGTTGCCAGCGCGGCACCGGTATTTCCGGCCGAAACAAAGGCGTCGGCCATCCCGTCACGTACCAGGGCCAGGCCTACGTGCATGGATGAATCGCGCTTTTCGCGGGCGGCCGCAGAAGGCGTATCCTTCATCTCGATCACTTCTGAGGCGTGTTTAATTTCCAGCGAAAGCCCTGCTAGTGTCGTGGCGCGCCAATTCGGCTTCAATCCGGGCTTCATCACCAACGAGGATTATCGTATCCCCATCAGCACGGGCCGCCAGAACACTCCCGGCAACGTCCGGTTCCGGGTGATTATCACTTCCCATTGCGTCAACTGCGATGCGCATACTACTTTTCCATAAAAAGATTGAGAAAGACTGATCGATTCTACCACAGGGCAGGCAAGTTCGCAGTGGAGGTGATCTGCGGCAAGCCGGGGAGGGGATTCGGCAATGGGGAACCCGGGTACAGCTCAGATGGTCGTTTTGGGAGGGCTGCTTTCCATGCCGGCTTCGGCTACCAGGGAGGCATCCTGATGTAGTTCCTCGCCCAGAGCGTGGGTGAATGCTGCACCAAAGAGGACGATCCAGGATGAGTAGTAAATCCAGAGCAACAGCACAATTAAGGACCCCGCTGCCCCATACAGGGAAATCGTCCCGGAGTGTCCCAGATAGAACCCGATGACCACTGTGCCGCCCAGAAAAAGGAGCGTCGTGAGCGCCGCACCGGCGGTTGCTTCCTGCCACCCAGGGCGGGTTTCAGGCAGAAGCTTGAACATCAGCATAAACACAAGGAAGCCTATGATAGGGGTGATAATCCAGTTTAAAGTTGATTGCAGGGTACTGATACCCGGCAGCCAGGCCTCCAGGAAATGGCCGACTTGACTGAGCACAACATCCAGAGCAACGCTGGCGATCAGCGCCGCACTACCAATCAGTATCATAACGAAGGCCATTGTCCGTCGGCGGAGAGCGTTCAAAATACCGGATGCCAATCCTTCATTATCTGGTTCCACTTCCCAGATGTCATCCAGGGCAACAGTGAGTTGGTTGAAAATGGCCGTGGCACCCACGAGCAACGTGCCGATGCTGATGATGGTAAAGGTGGCGCTGGAGGTTCTGGTTGCGGCCGTCTCGGCAATCCGCACCACATATTCGGCGACATCCTGTCCCAGGGCTGATTGCAGCAAGTGGATGATTTCCTCTGATGCTGCAGCACGACCGACAAAGATTCCGGCGATCCCCACCGCGAACATGACCAGTGGTGCCAGCGAGAAGATGGCGAAGAAGGCGATTGCGGCGGCGTGAGTCGTAGCCTTGGTACTGGTAAAGGTTTGAGCTGCCTTTTGCAGATTGGTGGCAAATATCTTGAGCACGCTTCCTCTTGCTAGTCTTGTGTGGCCCAGTCCAGCGCCTGCTCCAAATCAGCGATGAGATCGGCCGCGTGTTCGATGCCCACCGACAGGCGAATAAGCCCCGGATCAATGGCAAACCCGGCCGCCGCTGCTTCCGGTCCGGCGACCGAGGCGTGGGTCATGGGCGCGGGAAGTTCAATGAGTGATTCCACACCACCCAACGATTCCGCCAGAGTGAACAGGCGTGTATGGGTTGCCAGGCGGCGGGCTGCGTCTTCGCCTTCCTTTAGCGTAAACGACACCATGCCGCCGGGGGCGGTCATCTGGCGACAGGCCAGCATATAGTGCGGATGGCTTTCCAGACCGGGGTAAACGACCGAAGCCACGGCCGGGTGCTGCTCCAGAAAGTGAGCAACCTGCATGGCGTTGCGGGTATGAGCTGCCATGCGCAGGGCCAGCGTTTTAAGGCCGCGCAGTGTCAGGAAACAATCCATCGGCCCCGGCACGGCCCACCGCGTTTTGCAGGAATTTGAGCTGCTCAAAGCGGGCGATATCGTTGAGGATGATCGCCCCGCCCACGACATCCGAATGACCGCCGAGGTACTTGGTGGTGCTGTGGACGACCGCATCGGCTCCCAACTCCAGCGGCCGTTGCAGCATTGGTGTAGCAAACGTGTTGTCCACGGCGACCCAGGCGCCGGCTTCATGAGCCATTTCGCTAATCGCGGCGATGTCGCTCAGCCGCAGGAGCGGGTTGGTTGGGGTTTCCAGCCAGACGAGATGAACCGGTCCGTCGTTTAGTGCTGAGTCGACAGCATCAAGATCGGCCGTATCCACATAGGTGAATTTCACGCCGGTTGTGGCGACGATCTTGTCAAACAGCCGGAAGGTGCCGCCATAGAGATCATTGCCGCATACCACGCGCTCTCCCGGTTTCATCAGCCGCAGCAGCGTGTCGATGGCGGCCATGCCGGAAGCAAAGGCCAGTCCGTAGCGGCCGTTTTCCAGAGCCGCCAGGGCATTTTGCAATGCACTGCGGGTGGGGTTGTCAGTCCGGGCGTATTCAAACCCTTTGTGCTGTCCCACATCTTCCTGGGCAAATGTTGAGGTCTGATAGATGGGCGTCATGACCGCGCCGGTTAGCGGGTCGGGTTCGACACCGGCATGAACGGTCAGGGTTTCCAGATGGAGGTTATCGTGGGTCGCGTCGGGAGTCATACGTGATCGTCTCCGGCTCAAGTGTGCTATGCCGGGCCGATTGTAACACATTCGACGGCCGGTCCCTGAGCGAACGCGCCGGGTAAGCATCCGGCAATCGTTGTCTGGTTGCGACCCGCTGACGGGTATAATGGGTGCTCATGACTACGGTTGTCTCTCGCTCAACATCCCCGTCCCGTGCGGCCTCAAGTCTATGGTTGTTAGCCTCGCTGGCGCTCCTGGTGATCGGCGGTCTTGCCCTGACCCGGCTGCTGTATGAATGGGTCTTTCCCGCCTGGTTGTGGCTGGGACGGCCGTTGCCGGTTCTGTTGATCGCCGTAGGTCTGGCCTTACTGGTCGTCATTCCGGGCTGGCCTGTTTGGAGACAACCGGGTGGCGTGCTGGCCCTGCTGCCGCTGGCATTGAACCTCGTCTACCTGATTCGGCCGGATGTGGACCTGGCGTTCAGCCGTGCCCTCTTCGGCGGCAGTCTGTGGCTGGTTGTAGTGCTATTGGTCTGGCTGTGGGTGCCGGATGCGTCCGATACGCGCTGGCGATGGCTGGGTCCGGTGCTTGTGGTGTTGGCGCTCCTGCCGGTCTATCTATTGACCATGTCACACGCGGTGGGGGAGGCCGACACGTTCGAGTTTCAGGTCGTCGCTCCGCAACTGGGGATCGCTCACCCAACAGGCTATCCGCTTTACCTGATCCTGGGTAAGCTGTTTTCCCTACTGCCTCTAGGGACGGTTGCCTGGCGGGTGAATATGGCTTCGGCCGTTTATGCCGTGCTGGCGGCCGCTGTGATCTATTGGCTGGCCCGGCGATTAACCGGGCAGCCCCTGGCGGCGCTGGTCGGTGCGGTGGCCTGGGGAGTAGCTCCCGTTGTCTGGAGCCAGGCCATTATTGCCGAAGTCTACACACTCCATGCACTGTTCGTCGCCATCGCCTTGTGGCTGATCGTCGGCCTGGCGTCTTCGGCCAATTCGACTGACAAACGCCACCGGCTGGCGATCTGGTTGGCCTTTGTTATTGGCCTGGGCCTGACCAACCATCTGACGACTGTCTTTCTGATCCCCCCGGCGTTGATCGCCGGAATTTATACTCTGCTGGATAGTCGCCGGATCGGGGAAGACCCCCCCTTTCTCACATGGCGGTTTATTGCGTTCCTGGCGGCTGCGTTTCTGCTGTCCTTGTTGCTCTATCTATACTTGCCGGTACGCTGGCAGGCTGTCAACAGGGAACCGATGGGCCTGACCCGTTTTGTAGATTGGGTGGTCGGCGGCCGTTTTCAGGGTGCGCTGCAATGGATGGCCTGGCTGCGGGACCCAGCGCGTTACGGCATTGTTGGCCGGCTAATCTTCGAGAACTGGGGCTGGGTCTATCTGCTTTGGGCAGCGGTTGGCATCGCCTACCTGTGGTTCAGGGATCGTCGTGCGATGCTTCTTTTGCTGGTTACGGCCGCCGGGTTCACCTTTTATGCGCTCAATTACTACGTGCCCGATCTAGCGGTCTTCCTGCTGCCCACCCATGTTGTCATTGCCGTATGGATCGCGGCCGGCGTCGCCGGGATAATCGCCTGGGCAACTCGTGGTCTTTCTTCATGGCTACCGCCGGTGGTTGTCGCCGGACTGGTGTTTTTACTGGCGGCCGGACCGCTGGCTCTACGGACAGCCGCCGGGTGGCAAGCCCGCGATCAGTCCGCGCGGGACGGGGGCGAGACGTGGGCGCGGGGTGTCCTGGAACGATCGCTGGAATCCGGCGGCGCGATCCTGGCCGACAGCGAGAAGATCGCCCCGCTCTATTACCTCCAGCAGATAGAAGGGGTACGCCCCGATCTGGACATCATGGTCTTGCCGGATGAGGCCGCCTACCGCGCGGAACTCGACCGGCGAACGGCTGCCGGACAGCCGGTTTACCTGGCCCGCTATGTGCCGGGACTGGCCGGGGCCTATCACCTGCGCTCGACCGGTCCGCTGGTCCGGGTGGATTCCCAGCCGCAGACCGGACTACCTTCGAGGCGACATCGGCAGATGTTGACTTTGGGCCTGCCCGTCTGGTAGGTGTCCACACGGAAGCTGCATCGGCCGAAGACCCGGATGCAGCCGGGATAACCCTGTACTGGGAGCTGCATCGGCCGTTAGCCAAAGGCGAAGAACTGCCGGTGATCTTTGTGCGCTGGAACAGCAATCGCTATTCGTTGGAGCCGCAAACGGTGAGCGGTGAACACGCGGCCGGTAATACCTACCCCATTAACGCCTGGCGGTCCGGTGAGGTTGTGGCCGACTACCATGCGCTGACGATTCCGGCCTTTGATTGTCCTGCGCCGGAGGGGGCGGGGTGTCCCCTATCCGTGGAAGTAGCACTCGGCCCGCGTTTTGCCGATCCCCAGTCCCTGACATGGACACCGGTCGCCGATGTTCAGGTAATTCCGCCGTATGGTCCGGTGACCGCACAGCCGCAGCGGGCGCAGATCGATACCTTCCTGCTGGACGGCGTATCGTTCCCGTCACAAGTGCGGCCGCAAACGCCGCTGGTGGTTCGTTTCAGCGGTTGGGAGGCCGGGTTTGTACCGGTTCTCTCTTTGCGTGCGGCCGGAGAGCCGGCGGATACGGCCGACCCTTATGTGCTCCCCGTTCCACCACCAACCGAAGGCTTGCCCCGCCAATGGACGGCGGCCGTCTCTACCGATGTGGAGCTAGGCAGTTATGTGCTGTGGGCGGAATCCAGCCGTCGCGGCGCGGCCTTCTGTGGTTGGCTGGCTCCGGTGACCGCCGGGTGTGCGTTGGGTACGATAGAGGTTAGTGGTGCTCCGCTGCCGGAAGGTGCGACCAATTTCGCTGATCAGGTGGCCCTGCTGGATGTAGACGTACCCCAGACTGAATTACAGCCCGGCGGGCAGTTGCCGCTGGAGATTATCTGGCAGGGGCTGGCTCCCATGACGGAGGACTACACCGTCTTTGTCCAGGTGCTGGATGCTCAGGACCGGATTGTCGGACAGGTGGACGCGTGGCCGGTTCAGGGCACTTTCCCTACCAGTCAATGGACGCCGGGCCAGACCGTGCGCGATCCGTATGCGATTCAGCTCAGCGACGACCTGCCGGCCGGGGAGTACAAGCTCAACATCGGTCTTTATCTGCTGGCGACGCTGGAGCGCTTGCCGGTGGTGGATGCTTCCGGTGTGGCGATAGACGATAAGGTGGAAGTTGGTGGGCTGGTGGTACTGCCTAAATCAGGCTTGCACCGTCCAGCGGAAATCTGCCCGACTGCCTGGCATAATCAACGACAGCGATAATCATCCTGGTTAAAGCCACGGACCCGTCCGGGGGTACCGTATAGGCGTACCCCAACGTGTAGTCTGCGCTCCAGCCTGTCATGACCTTAAACGTGCAGGAACTGGTATGGCAGATGACGTAATTGAAATAGCTCCCACCGTTCCAGTTAAGTTCATATCCGGCAAGTGTGTCGTTTGTACCAAAAGTAAACGCTACGCCATTGTTGTCACAAGAAGTGTTGAGGTCATCGCTATATTGATTAAGACTGCCGGCTTGTAAAAGCTGCTCCCTTATCGCTTCCGGTTCAGCACCTGCGCTTTCGGTGTCTGCATTTACCGGATCCCCATAGCTTTTCTTCTCGATAGTAATCGTTCCGTAAGGCGTCTCAACGTGCGAAACCTCGACCGAGACCTCTGAAGTTTCCGTGGTAGAAGGGGCATCATCATGGGGTGTCATTTCCACAGTCACGTGGCCGTATTCCGTATCAAACATGACTGTATTCAGAGCAATCCACACTTTATTTTTTGCCAGGCTGAGAGAGTCAAGCGTCTGGGTGCCCGGTCTGCTGAACAGTAAAGCACCTACCAGGAACAGTATACCGAACACGATCGCCGCTGCCGGGCGAATACTCCATCGCCGGGGTGACTGTGTGAGTGCTGGTTGTTCATGAGTATGCCTGAGTAGTTCAGGCGGTGCTTTGACACGTAACGCAAAAAGGTCCTGTGCCAGTTGCAAGTCGGCCGTATCCTCAGCCGGCAACGATGCCGGAATATCCATTCCGTCTTCAACGGCATCCAGCCATTTGTCAAATGCTGAGTCTGATAATGGATTCATGGTTGCTCCAACTCAACTCGTAACTTTTTGAGCGCCCGTCTTAGCCGCTGGGCAACGTTGGCTTCGGTCATATTCAATACGCGGGCAATAGACCGGTTTGTTTCACTGGCACCAAAACGCAGAGCCACAATCTCCTGATCCAGTTCAGACAGTGTGACGAACGCCCTGTAAATACGTTGATACTCTTCATGTTGCTCCACTTCATCCGGCGGTTTATTCGAAGTGGTCAAGTCAGTGGTTAAGGGGACAAAGCTTGGGTCATTTTTGCGGTACTGATCAATGACAGTATGACGGGCAATGGCCCATAACCATGCTTTTGGTGTTCCCTTTTGTGAATCATAGTCTGTGCGTTTGGCCCAGGCCTTGCTAAAGATATCGGCCGTTATGTCCTCAGCCTCTGCATATCCCAGCCGAAAACCGACGTAGTTGTAGATGGAGTTAACCTCCTCCCGGTACAGGAGGCTGAATGATCGATCATCCAACCCCTTGTCCTGACCCAGGTATCTGCGCAAACCGGTTAACGATATGGACATGGGCAGGCAATCAGATGCTTCGTTTGGAGTGCATCGTGTAAATGACCTGCCGTCCCGTCAACATTGGACAAACGCTCGGACGGCTATTACTCACAGCAACTTCTCTGTTCAATGGTGATCGTTCCGTAAGGCGTCTCAACCTCTGAAACCTCGACGGAGATGGATGATGTCTCTGGATTGACAGTGGTGTCATCATGAGCCGTCATCTCAACGGTCACACGGCCGTATTCCGTATCAATTCCCTCCACATCCTGTTGAACGGGCTGTCCGTTACTGTGATAGTAGTCCCATGATGCCGCCAGATCACGATACATCTGGTTCTGCTCCACGAGTCGCTGTCGTTCCGCTTCCGAGAAAACGGGGACCATTCGCGTGTGGAGGGCCTTCCCATCCCATTCAACAAATTCCTGTAGACTGCCGACTTGGCCGGGTACAGGATCGTCAGTGTTTGCCATCACAGTTGGTACTATCAAAATTAATACTGTCGAAACAAAGAGCATGAAAACCACCAGTTTGAGAGAGAACCGCTTCATAGTATAACCTCCACTCTACTTGCTCAGGATTTGCCAAGAGCGTCGCTTGTTTATCTTCTGCTATACAGTACGTAACAATGCGGATGTATGACAGAAAATAGAGTAGATGAGGTTTAATGTGTGAGTGCTTCTTTAAACGGGTGTGGCTGACAGTCGCGCGGAAATGTGGTTTCTCAGCGTTTCCAAATGCGAATTACTCAGGGAGCCGGTGCGGAAACGTCTATGTTCAGGCAAGAACCAGCCGGTAACCCATCCAGCCAGTCATCCACGAATTGCCCCAGCAATGCCAGATCATCTCGCTCGGCGATTTCCAATGGTCGGCCGCGCAGGGCATAGCGGCCGGAGATGATCTCCAGCGGAGCCGTTAACCGGATAATCAGGTCCGGCGGTCCCAACCCGGCGCGTAGTTCTTCATAGAGCCGCCGGCACAGTGCGAATTCCGCGTCCGATAAATACCCTTTGTGGTGGAATAGCCGAGTGAAGCCATGGAAGTCCAGATCAAGACCGCCGTCAATCAGACCGACGGCATCTGACTGCCGGATGGCACGTTCCTGCTCGGCGCGCAGGAGCAGATAGTCGACCTGGTTGGCGAGGGCATAGCGTGGGGGATCGGACTTCATCAATGCCTGGAACGGCCGTTCCGCATGTTGCTCCATTCCCGTGTTGAAGGGTGCGAGACGGCACAGGGCATTGGTGAGGGTGGTCTTGCCAACGCCGCTGTTGCCCACCACCACAACGAGCTTGCCCATCGGATCAGGCTATCTTTTCTTCAAAGGCAAATGCGCCGTAACCAACCACACGGTCACGCGGGCCGGCCGTGTCGCCGGAGTTACGCAGGTCAAGTGTCTGCGCGGTCAGGCAGTGCTGCCGGGCGATCTGTAGCAGACCTTGAATGGCCGTACGGCCGCAGGCACTTTCACCCGTCAACTCCCCCGGTTCCAGGGCGGCGATGGTTCTGGCTGTCCTCATGTCGGCCTGCCGGGCGGTTTCGTAGCCCAGATAGTGACTGAGGTCCGAACTGACAACGATGCGGGTCCCCGGTCTGTCCCATAGTGCATCCAGCACCTGGGCGACATCCTCCGCATCGGCGTTGCCCACCAAAAGCGGGATGATGGAGAAATCGCAGCAGACCGTCTGGAGGAAGGGAAGTTGGACCTCCAGGCAGTGCTCCGGTTCGTGAGCTTCATCAGAGACAACTACCTGGGGGAAGCCAAGTGCTGTGGTCCGTCCGTTCTCATCAATGGGCACCATTCCTAATGGTGTGGCAAAGGCTGCGGCGCTGCTGATCGCCAGCCGGTGAACGGGCACGAAATGGGCCGGGCCAAGCAGGATGATGCGCTTGATGGGGTAATCGTCACTCGCTAATCGACTGTAGGCAACTCCGGCAATGGGGCCGGAATAGATGTACCCGGCATGCGGGGCAATGATTGCCTTGGTGATTGTTGTCCCGTCCCCACAACCCTCATCGTTGCCGCAAGCGCCTTTCAGGAACTTCATCACCATCATCTGTAACTGATCGGTATTTTCCGGGTAAAAGGTACCGGCTACAGCCGGCGGACGAACGGCCGAAACAGTTGAAATGTCAGTGGGAAAATCAGCGAATTGCATAGCTACCTTCCAGATGCCTCCGATGAGGCCACGCAGACAGAGCTTCATCTATAGTATAATATAAAGTATCATGCCGCACGGAGTTTCCTCCTGTGACAAGGGGTAATCCCATGACCACCATCGCGCCGTCCGGCGCACCGACAATTTACTGGCATCAACTTGACGACGGGCGAATTCAGTGTGATGTCTGTCCGCGCGCCTGCAAGCTTCACGAAGGGCAGCGCGGGCTGTGCTTTGTGCGGGCCTGTTCCGGGGGCGAGATTGTTCTGACGACCTACGGCCGATCCAGCGGCTTTTGCGTGGACCCTATTGAGAAGAAGCCGCTCAACCACTTCCTGCCGGGTACAGCGGTACTTTCCTTCGGCACGGCCGGGTGCAATCTGGGCTGCAAGTTCTGCCAGAATTGGGATATCAGCAAATCACGCGAGTGGGATACGCTGGCCGATGCGGCCGATCCGGCCACCATTGCCCGCGCAGCCCACGACCTGGGCTGCCGGAGCGTGGCTTTTACCTACAACGACCCGGTGATCTTCATGGAATACGCCGTTGATGTGGCCCAGGCCTGCCATGAGCAGGGCCTTCGATCTGTGGCGGTTACTGCCGGCTATATGTGTGATGCACCTCGCCGCGAATTCTACCGGCATATAGATGCCGCCAATGTAGATTTGAAGGCGTTTACCGAATCGTTTTACGAGCAGGTATGTGCCGGAAGCCTGAGTCCGGTGCTGGATACGCTTCTCTATCTGAAGCACGAAACAGATGTATGGTTTGAGACGACGACCCTGCTCATTCCCGACCTGAATGACTCTGACGCCGAATTGGACGCGATGACGCGCTGGGTAGTCAACGAGCTGGGGCCGGATGTGCCCATGCACTTTACCGCATTCCACCCCGACTACAAGCTGCGTGATCGCCCGCCGACGCCACCGGCAACCCTCCGGCGGGCGCGACAGATCGCCCTTGAAAACGGCGTGCGCTATGCCTATACGGGCAATGTCCACGATGAAGACGGCGGCAGCACGGTTTGCCACGCCTGCGGAACACGGCTCATCGGCCGGGACTGGTATACCCTGACGGACTGGAACCTCAGCGACGACGGCCGTTGCCTGACGTGTGGCACGCGCTGCGCCGGGGTATTCGATGGGGGACCGGGGGACTGGGGAGCAAGGCGACAGCCGGTGCGACTGGCGGCCTATCGAGCAGACGAGCCGCATGCCTGATCGCCGGGATAATCCTGTTGTCCTCCTGAGTGGTGATACCTGGCATATTGTCGAAAGCAGCCGGGAATCCGCTGTGGGGTTGTGTGGTCGGCCGATCCGAGAACGGCGTGCCCATTCGCGCCTGCGTACAGTCGGCCGTGATCATGTTTGCCCGGCGTGTCTTAAGGCGTTTGATGCTGTCAGCCCCCATAATCCTTAGCCGGTGCACGCTCTTGTAGTACCATCTATTGCCTATAGTGCTTGCTATTTGACTGCTTTTAATGTACTATGTCAACGTCGGTATTCGATCTGTCCTGCATGGACGTGTGTATTGGTAAGACTATATAGGATAGATTTCTGGAAACACAGCGCGTTATTCAATCCTTCCAGATAAAAGGGGTCCGTGATGGATTACTGGTCACATTGGATGACCATCCTGATGTAGATCCCCGCGATCAGTTGCACGCCGGACTGGCTGAGAAGCACGCCTTTCTGGCTGGTGCGCGTATTGCTCTGGATGTCGGTCACCGGCATCTGGGCACCGACGAAATTACTGACCTGCTGGAGGTCTTCAGTCAGTATGATCTGACAGTGTGGGCCATTCTGACCAGCAACACCTGGACGCGGGATGCAGCACGAGAGATAGGGCTGGCGACGCGCATTGCCGGAACCTCGACCGATCTGGAGGGAAACGATCTGCCGGGGATTATTGTGGATGATGCCGACGCCTCCCCGGAGCATGTGCTGCCCTCGCCAACAGCATTGTTGGTACAGGAAACATTACGTTCCGGCCGTTCAGTTTATTATGAAGGTGATATTGTGGTCCTGGGAGATGTGAATCCCGGGGCAGAGGTTGTGGCCGGCGGCCACGTTGTGGTATGGGGACGGTTGCGCGGGTTGGTTCATGCCGGTGTGCATGGCGATTCGTCAGCCATGATTTGTGCGCTGGATTTGGCCCCCACGCAGTTACGCATTGCTGACCAGATCGCCGTAGACCCAGATCACGGCCAGCAGGCACCGGTTCCTGAGCAAGCCATGATTCGCGATGGTCAAATCATTGCCGAGCCGTGGCCCGTATCATTGAGATAGAAAGTATTGTCGTCAGGGTACGCACCTGTTCAGATGCGACCTGAAGGATGTAGAGGAAGATGAGCGCAAAAGTTCTGACAGTTACCTCTGGTAAGGGCGGCGTCGGCAAGACCACCGTCACCGCCAACCTGGCAACGGCCCTGGCTATGTCAGGGAAAAAGGTGGTTGCGCTGGATGCCGACATCGGACTGCGTAACCTGGATGTAGTGATGGGTCTGGAAAACCGCATTGTCTATGATCTGGTGGATGTGGTTGAGGGGCGTTGTCGTCTGCGTCAGGCCATGATTAAGGACAAGCGGCAGCCTGAGTTATACTTGATTCCCGCAGCCCAGACCCGTGACAAGACGGCCGTTAGCCCGACCGATATGGTCCTGATTGCTGACCAGTTGCGGGAAGAAATGGACTACGTGGTGATTGACTCTCCGGCGGGCATTGAGCGGGGATTCCGCAATGCAGTCGCTCCGGCTGATGCGGTTATCGTCGTCACCAACCCGGAGGTTTCGGCCGTTCGTGATGCTGATCGCATTGTGGGCCTACTGGAAGCGGAGGAGAAGACTGCCCCCAAGTTGATCATCAATCGCATTAAGGGCGATATGGTCGCACGGGGAGATATGCTCTCGGTAGACGATGTACTGGACATTCTGGCGATTGACCTGATTGGGGTTATTCCCGAAGATGATCGGATTCTGGTTGCCAGTAACCAGGGGTTGCCACTGGTGATGCACGGTTTGAACGGTTCCAGCGCAGGGCAGGCTTTTCGCAACGTCGCCATGCGCCTGGAAGGACAGACAGTCCCGTTTGTGGATTTGACTGCGAAACAGGGCTTCATGAGCCGTCTGCGGACTCTGGTTAGCAGTAACTAGGGCGTGGGTGGAACAACAATGAACGTGCCTAGCAACGTAGCAACCGGTTCCGTAGCCAGCCGGCCGGTCAGGGAAGCAAGGTGGTTGGTATGAGCTGGATCGAGCGATTATTCGGACAAAAAGAGACAAGCGGCAATGTAGCCAAGCAGCGGCTGCAAATGGTGCTGATCCACGATCGCAGCGATTTGCCACCCGGTCTGGTAGAGCAGATTAAGGATGACATCATTGATGTGATCGCCCGCCACACGGCTATTGATACCGACAAGGTGGTTGTCCATCTGGAGCAGGATGTTCAGGAAAACAGGCTGATAGCTGAAATTCCGCTGCTGTCTACCCGTAGTGGAAGACGTGCCCCCAACGGTCAACGGGCGACTACCTACCATTAAAAGGCCTGTGATCATCCGCTGCAAATAAAATAAGCCTCCATTAGGAGATCGTTTCTCTCGCTTTCTTTCATATAGGTTCAAATGCTAGAATGGGCCCATGCTGTCCAAGACCTCAGTCTGGCGATATTTTGACGTGTGGCTGTTTGCGGCCGTTTTGTTACTGACCGCATACGGCATTGTCATGATCCGCAGCGCCGTTACCGGTGCCCCGGCGTTGGAGCCATTACCGGCTGACCAGATCCGCTGGGCTATCCTGGGGGTTTTATTGTTGTTGGGTGTTGCGGCTATTGACTACCGCATCTTTACCTCGGCCCACTGGTATATCTATGGGTTCCTGATTTTCCTGCTCGTTGTCGTGGCGGTTGGCGGTCAGATCGGCAACGATGCCCGTCGCTGGATTCCCTTACCCGGTGGGTTGCAGATTCAGCCGTCTGAGTTCGGCCGTATCTTTATTGCCATCACCTTTGCCCAGTTCCTGTCAAATCGGCGTCACCTCATCAACCGGTTTTCCAATACGCTGATAACGTTGGCCTACTTTGGACTGCCCATTGCCCTCATCTTCATCCAGCCTGATTTGGGGATGTCTATTCTGTTCATCTTCATCTGGTTTGTCATGATCTGGTTGGCCGGGCTACCACTTTCGCACTTCCTGGTGCTGGGATTGGTTGGCGTCATTGCTGTCGCCTCTGTCTTTCCCTTCCTGGCCGATTATCAGAAGCAACGTATTACCGTTTTCCTTGACCCGGAAGCGGCCGATGCCGACGATGTTTTCAATATTGATCAGGCGGAGATCAGCATTGGGTCAGGGGGGTTATTGGGCAAAGGCTACATGCAGGGCACGCAGAGCCAGTTGGGCTTTTTGCGCGTCCAGCATACCGACTTTATTTTTGCCATGATTACAGAAGAGATGGGGTTGATTTTTGGTGCGCTACCAATCCTGTTGCTGATTGGCTTTATCCTGTTCCGAATCCTTCGCGCGTCTTCGCGTAGTCCTGATCCTGCCGGGAAGTTGCTTTCGGCCGGTATTGCTGCGATTATCTTTTTCCAGACGGTTGTGAGCGTGGGTATGAATGTGCGTGTCTTGCCGGTAACCGGTCTGACACTGCCGTTTGTCAGCTATGGCGGTAGCTCGTTAATTACCCTTTTCCTGGCCGTAGGGATTGTGGAATCGGTCCTCATGCGCCAGCGCAAACAAGAATTCGGTTAAACCCACAGTAACGACCAGAGACGAACAATGAACCCGGCAGCCTCACACCCGTATTGGGTCATGTGAGGCTGCTTGTTTTTACGATCCTACGCAACATACGATTCGGCCGTTACGTCACCGCCCTGTCCCGTCCAGTTGGTATGGAAGAATTCGCCGCGAGGCTTGTCCACGCGTTCGTAGGTGTGGGCCCCGAAATAATCCCGTTGGGCCTGTAACAGGTTGGCCGGGAGTCGCTCGCGACGGTAGCCGTCATAGAAAGCCAGCGCGCTGGACATGGCCGGAACGGGAACTCCCATCCCAACGGCCGCCGCAACCACCTGCCGCCATGCGGTCTCGGCCTGTTGCACTTGTTCTTTGAAGAAGGGGTCCAGCAGTAGATTGGTCAGTTCGGGGTTATTGTCGAAGGCCGTCTTGATGTCATCCAGGAACGCTGCGCGAATAATACAGCCACCACGCCACATAAGGGCAATATTTCCGTAGGCCAGATTCCAGCCGTATTCTTTCGAGGCTGCCCGCATGAGCATGTATCCCTGCGTATAAGAAACGATCTTGGATGCGAAAAGCGCATTTTCGAGGGCGGCAATCAGGGTTTGTGAGTCACCGTCGTATGGTGTGGATTCCGACCCCAGAGCTCTGGATGCAGCCACCCGCTCCTCTTTCAAAGCCGAGAGGAACCGCGAGAAAACGGCTTCGCCGATAAGTGTCAACGGTACACCCAGGTCCAGCGCGGATCCGACAGCCCACTTGCCGGTTCCCTTCTGTCCGGCCGTATCCAGAATCTTGTCCACCATCGGCTGGCCGTCCGTATCGGTGTAGGCCAGAATGTCAGCCGTGATTTCGATCAGGTAGGAGTTTAGTTTGCCCGTGTCCCACGATTTGAAGACTTCACTGATCTCACCCGCAGATAGTCCCAGCCCGGTGGACATGACATCATATGCTTCGCAGATCAACTGCATGTCACCATATTCGATGCCGTTGTGGACCATTTTCACGAAGTGGCCCGCACCTTCCTCGCCGACCCAGTCACAACAGGGCGATCCGTCGGCTACCTTCGCAGCAATACCCTGGAAGATCGGCTTGACATAGGGCCAGGCTTCCGGTGAACCGCCGGGCATAATTGACGGCCCAAATCGCGCACCTTCCTCGCCACCCGATACACCCGTCCCAATGAACAGAATCCCCTTCTCTGCCAGTTCCTGGGTGCGGCGGGTTGTGTCGTGGTAATTGGAGTTGCCGCCGTCAATAATGATGTCGCCCGGTTCCAACAGAGGAACCAATTGCTGAATGACCGAGTCCACCGGGGCACCAGCCTTGACCATGAGCATCACCCGGCGCGGCCGTTTCAGCACACTTACCAACTCTTCCAGAGAGTGGGTTCCGATGACCCTGGTCCCCTTCGCTTCATTTTCTAGAAAGTGGTCAACTTTGTCTATTGTCCGATTGTAGACGGCAACAGTGAACCCGTGATCGTTCATATTGAGGACAAGGTTTTGCCCCATAACTGCCAGGCCAATCAGGCCGATATCCGCTTGCTGATTCATAATGTCTCCCAGGCGTTGTTTGTTGGTACGCCGATTGTTTTCAATGTTTCTTCTATGACTGTATCAATGTCTGCCGTGATATCAATCACAATTGCTTCGTCTGTTTCCGGAGGCTCCAATGCCGAAAATTGGCTTTGAAGCATGTCGGCTTTCATGTAGTGATCTTGGCGACTGGACATGCGCTGCCAGATAAGGTTGAAATCACCATCCAGAAAAATAAAATGCACGCGCGGGTCAACCCGCAGCCGTTCCCGATACTGTTTTTTGAGCGCCGAGCACGCCAATATGCCGGACTGGTTCTTGTCCAGGTGCGTTTGCATCAGGAACGCCAGACTATCCAGCCACGGTGCACGATCATCATCATTGAGGGGAATCCCGTTGCTCATCTTGGCGACGTTTTCCGGTGGATGAAAGTCATCGCCATCATAAAACGGACAACCAATCTGCTGGGCGAGTGCCTCGCCGACGGTCGTCTTGCCGGAACCGGATACGCCCATCACGACGTAAAATCGCCTACTGGGATTCTTGCCTTCGCTCATGAGGTCCGTACCCGATACAACATCTCGCCGGCCTTGGGGACGTAGAGAACGCCCTCGTCTTCCCGGCCTTCCCAATCTGCGAGATCGATCTCTGCCGGGTTCATGTAGCCCAAAGCCAGTTGATCACAATCCTCGGGAGGGAGTTTCGTAGCCAGTGACACACCGGCACGCGGATACTCGATACCATCTACATAGCGGCCGTCTCCACGCACATGTGTACTGTGAGCCAGAACTCCCAGGGGAATATGGGAAAAGGTGTCCCATTGCTGGAGGAAGTAGGGCAGGACGTGATAGCCGATCTCATAGATATACTTCCCGTGGACATGGCTAACGACATCAAGATGGGGGGCATAAATGATCAATTCGCCCCCTTCGGCCAGGGCCGGTTCCAGTTTGTACATAGCCTTCCCCGCCGTCCATAATTCATCGTACATCGTCGGAGCTCGTGACAGAACGCGCTGGAACGGCTTGTTCACCCAGATGATGTGGCGCTCGGATGACAGGTCGGCCGCTGCGCCCCACGCCGAAACATAGTCGCCGATGAACATGCCGGCCAACCCTTCGCCAACAACCACAAGAGCAATCAGGGTAGTAGGGGTTGGTACATGGGCTGCTGCCGCGTGAATCATATCTCGCACCGGCGTATCCTTGATGCCGATGGTACCCCGTACACCGGCCAGTGCCCCCAGCCAGTGGGTGACGTTGATCATATCCGGACCGGAAATGCCGGGAAAGAAGTACTTGGCCCCGCCGGAAAATCCAACCACCTCATGCGGGAAGGTTGGCCCCAAAATGATGACATGGTCATATTCCAGCACAGCCCGATTGATGTTGACGATGACATCGCCTCCCAGCGTCGGGTGCCAGCGATCTCCGGCAATCTCCTTAATCTGATCCTGTGGCAATGTGGCAATCTGGGCCAATGCCCCCGGCGAATCCCAGGCGTGGTTTAAGATACCGATGTGGGCATATGTTGATAACCGTTCTTCTGCCGTCAGTTCCACTAGCCGGTTGAGTTGATCCTCGTTTAACGGCGGATGCGTACCCAACGCGACCATGAAGTCCAACTGCCTGGTATCCGACAGGGTCTCCACAAGGGCGCGAAAGAGCATCGGCAGCGGCAGGCTGCGGGTGTGATCAGGCATCAGCACAAGCACGCGCTGCCCGGTATACAAACCTTCCAGCCCGTTGGCTAAGGTTTGGCGGATTGTGTTTTCACTGAGTAGCTCGCCTTGTGGCGCGACGGCTTGAACGTTTATCATTCTGCTTTTGCCTCCGGCACTAGACCCCGCTGTATGCGGCAAAGCCGCCGTCAATCGGCAGCACGATCCCGGTCACGAACGCTGAGGCCGGGGAAAGTAACCAGAGAACCGCTCCCAATAGATCCTCAGGGTCCCCAAAACGACCCATTGGCGTATGGTCAATGATCTGCCGGCCGCGGGCTGTCAATTCGCCGGTTACTTCATCGGTTAACAGGTAGCGATTCTGCTTGGTGAGAAAGAAGCCGGGTGCAATCGCATTCACCCTGATCCTGGGGGAATATTCCTGGGCCATATGAACCGCCAGCCATTGGGTAAAATTGCTGACGGCCGCTTTTGCTGCGGAATATCCGGCAATGCGGGTCAGGGGCGTGAAAGCGCTCATGGAAGAGACATTGAGAACAATCCCCTCTTCCTTATTTGCCATGATTCGGCCAAAGACTTGCGTGGGCATAATCGTGCCAAGCAGATTCAGGTCGAACACAAAACGTAAGGCATCATCCGGCAAATCGAAGAAAGCCAAGTCTGCTCCGGTTGTGGCCTGTGGGCGGTTGCCGCCGGCGGCGTTTATTAAGATGTCCACTGTGCCAAAAGCGGATTGGATTGTCTGTGCGGCCGTTTCCAGTTGCGCGCGTTGCAGGACATCGGACTGGGCAACCATGTACTTGCCGGGACCGGAATCCATCGGCTTTTGCAATGCTTCGGGAATATTGGGGTTGCGATCCAGTACGACAACATTGGCCCCGCAACCCACCAGGGCACACGCCATTTCTCCACCCAGAACGCCGGTGCCGCCGGTGATTACGGCCGTCTTGCCGGAGAAGTCATACAAACGGGTAAGTTCGGTCAAATTCATGATACTACGGTTGCTGTGAATGGTTGAAGGTGGCGAACAAAATGAGAGACCAGTGCCGCTTCATAGGAATCCTCATTGGCCTGTAGATCGGCGTGCAATTCATCTCCATACACATCCAGAGCGGAACCGAAGGTGACATGGAGCAGTTGGCGCGCGTCGAAGTCATCCAGCAATCCGGGCAACTCCGCATCGGTTAGCTGGTCGCTGGTCGGAACATTTTCGGGTCGGCAGTCAAGGAAGTATGTCTTGCGGTCATGGTCAAACCGTTCGTGACCCAGGTCCAGAATCTGGCGGAACAACGATGGGTTTGTCTGACTGATGACCCGTAGCGCCTCCAGGTAGCTGGTTCCGGCCGTTTTCACATGGGCCTGCCCACCCGTTGCTTCATTGACCAGTTCATAGATGCTGAACTTGTCTGACCCGGTATGGACGCTCAGCTTGTACCGGTCAAACGAGTGCATGACCGCGGCATGTTTAGCCAACTCCAGCTCAAATTCGTCGAGGTCGCCCATATAGTCCACACCTTTTTGGAACTTCCCCACAAACCGTGGCGCCAGGCTGACGACCGGCACGTCCCGTCGAAGGAGCTCGTTAGCCATAAAGTAATGTTCTTCGGCCGATGTCGGAGTCTCTGTTTCATCAATGGACATTTCCAGATCAAATGCTTGGTCGCCAAGTTGCCGGTTGATCTCATCAGAGATGGTCAGGGTATAGGCAAGGGCTTTGCCGTACTTGGCGAGGGCGCGCAGGAGCGTCTCTTCATCGAACTGTAGCAACACACCACCGACAATAATCTGCTCAGGGGTATAGTCTGCTTGTATTGCCTCGTATGTGGTTCCCAATACATCCCAGGGTAGCGCCTTTGCTTTCTGTTGTAGCGTTTCCAGTGAATCGGTTTGCGCCTCGTTGTCTACATGGTCGCTGGGGTCAATGGTGTAGAACGTATAACCCGCCTGCACAAAGGGTGTGACATGGGCGACCTCCTTAATATGGTCGGCATCTGCACCCCATTCACTCTGCCGGCCGGACTCGAAAATTCCCCACATTGCGTCATCCATGACCTGCTGCGGCGTACGGCCGATTCGGGTGTTTTCCCGTACCGATTGCTGGGCAAAGATGGGGGCAATGTCACCTCTGACCTGCTCAAGAGCAGCAATGTGACCCGGTGTTGCCAGCCCGATGCGATCCCCAAAGCCAAACGATGTTTGCATACCCAGTGGAGTGGGGTTAAGCCAGGGAAGCCTGGCACGCAAGGCGGCCGCATTTTCGGCTGATAGCGGTCCGTATAAACGTCCATCCTGACGTTCGCCGGAGAAACCGTCAGTATTTCCGGAAACAAGTAAATATTTGTTCCCATCCAAAGTACGGGCTAGGGCGTAGGTGGTTCCGTCGTGCTCAACGACAGACGAATCATATTGGGTTAGTAGTTGTTCCATGAATCAATCCTCTATTACATGTGGAAATCGATATGCTCCCACCTGATTGTAGTATTCGGGGTGACTACCGTGGTGAGTCTACTACGATGAAGGTGTACCGATCTTCACTTGCCGATTATTAACCCGTTAGAGTATAGTGCGCAAACAGGATTTTAAGTAAATTAGTCCATGAGTTTGCCTCGGTGCAGCCGTCTGATCGCCACAGGCAAAGTATTCGTTTCAGACAGATGACTGACACCCAAAGAATCCAGGAACTAGAGCGCCAACTTGCCGATATGGATATGGCGTCCGCCGGTGATGTCCGTGTGCGAATAGACCTCTTGAATGACTTGGCTTGGGCTTTGTCCGACCAGGACATGAAACGTGCCTACGATTTGGGTGGGGAAGCCGTGAGACTGTCCGGATCCAAAGAGGATGGAAAGGCATATTACCGGGAAGGTGCGGCGCACGGTTTGCGGACGATGGGGTACATTAACCAACGCCTTGGCACATTCCCTCTTGGATTGAGTCAATTGTTCGAAGCACGAACTCTCTTTGAACAGATGCCTTTATGCGGTGGGCTGGGGGATACACTGGATGGCATAGCCGGCATCTATCAACAGATTGCTGAATACCCTGAAGCGTTAAGCTATATGCTCAACCAGCTTGACGTTGCCCAGCAATTGGGGGACAAGCACCGTATTGCCAATGCTAATAACAACTTGGGAACACTCTATTATGCAACCGGTGAGGCCGAGAGAACCATGGAGCTATTGCAGGGTAACCTGCAACTCGCAATTGAGATCGGATATGAACGCATCGAATGTATCTCTTGTCTAAACCTGTCCGAGGCGTGGTCGGCTAAAGGAGATCTGGAACAAGCTCTGAAGTATGCCCAACACGGCTTGCAAATAAGCCGGCAGGCGGGGTTTGAGTTGTTTGAAGTCCATTCAATGCATTACCTGGGCCAGATTTATCTGGAACAAGGAGATACATCGCAAGCCATTGATTACCTGCAACGCGGACTTACCTTAGCCACCAAGGTGGGTTCGCAGGTTGTTGAGACATTGATCTTGTTAAGTATAGGCGAAGCCTATCGCCGCATGCATCAATCCGATCAGGCTCTGGTATATGGACATGAAGCTATGGCACTGGCGGAGTCAATTGACGCCAAGAGCGAACTGGCTGAGTGTCATTTGCTGCTTTCAGAGATTAACGAGGAACAGGGTGAGTTTGAACAGGCGCTATCCCACCAAAAGAAACGCTATGAACTCAATGAGGTAATGCTGGGGGAGAAAGCCAACCGGCGGCTGCAGGTCCTCAAGGTGGCCCACGATACGGAAACAGCCAAGAAAGAGGCAGAGATTGCCCATCTGAGAACGGTCGAATTGCAACAGGAAATTGCCGAACATACGCGTGTTAGAGGGCAGTTGCAACGCCAACTGGAGTTCGTTCACGCACTATCAGAGTTTAACCAAACGCTTCTGGCGTCATCCAAGAGTGATGTGGATAGCCGACGCATTTTGGCTGCGGCATTGCAATATCTTCTGCAACCAACACACGCCCGGACAATTATGCTGTTTCAGAATTATGAGGATGCGGAACTTGGTCTCCACAGTCGGCAGTATGCCCTGGCGACATACGATGTTTCCCAGCCCAAAGAGACGAATCGAGCGACCGCCATGGGGTATCGGGAATTTTTACGGGAGCAGATTCCCGGAATCACTAAAAAATCAAACGGTTCCACACCTGTATTTCTGCCCTGGTCCTTAATACCAACCAGGGTAACCGACCAACTGACCGCCGGTAAATGGGTGGGGGGCCCGGTCGTCGAGTTGTTTGCTGACGTGCCGGAGTTCCGGGATTTCCTGATAGACAGACAGGGATTGTATTCGCTCCTGATTTTCCCAATCCACATAGGCGATTACTGGTGGGGCGCAATCGTCATGACTGAGGGGAGTGGTCAGCCGCTACCGGCGGATGGCATCCAAACACCATCCGTCGCGGAAGGTATGACTCTACGAACCGAAGACGAGATCCTCCTGTTAGACACAGCGGCCGAAATCGTCTCCAGTACTCTGCAGCGTTGGCAGGCTGAAGAAAACCTGCGTGCTCTTAATCATCAATTGGAACAACAGGTTCAGAAGCGAACAGCGGAATTAAGCGAAACAGTCGATCAACTGCAAGAGGAAGTCGCTGAACGCAAACGGGCTGAGGCAGAGATCCAACACATGGTGGAGATGTTGGAGCAACGTGTTGCCGATCGTAGCCGAGAGTTGGCCGCGCTGTATGAGATGACGATCCTGTTCACCGGAACCAATGAATTGGAGAATGCTCTGGAACCTGCTCTGAATAATATTTGCGGCAGCGTCGGGTGTGACGGAATTGCTATTCATATTTTGTCGGCTGACAAAAGCAAGCTTCAGTTATCTAACCACTTGCCTGTGCCTGGCTGGGAACCGGTGAAAGATATTTCCCTAAATCCTGATTTTATGGCCTGGTTACAGAAAGGTGATCCGCCGTTGATGTTTGCAGGGGGGTCAGATACATATCCATTCTTACCCAAGGAATTATTGATACCTACGCATCCCACGTATTTTGGGATTGCGTTGCGTATCCGCAACGAACTTATAGGCTTGTTAAGCGTTTACCGGAAACAGTCAACGGTATTTGGTATCCAGGAAGTTTCCCTCCTGATTACGATGGCGGAACAACTGGGTGTCATCATCCAAAATCACCGACTTAATCAGCAATCCCAACAGATGACTAGAGCCATGGAGCGGCAGCAATTAGCGCGGAAGCTGCATGATTCTGTGGCTCAACGAATCTATAGTCTGAATCTGTTTGCCCGTGCAGGCCAGGATGCAGTGTCGGATGGGGATCTGGAGAATGCGCAACTGCGATTGCAGCAAGTGGAGGAAAACGCTCTGTATGCATTGCGCGAGATGCGGCTATTACTTTACCAGTTGCGTCCCCTTGCCCTGGAAGATCAATCCCTGGTGGCTGCATTTGAAGAGCGGTTCCAACTGGTTGAACGGCGATTGGGAATTGAATCGGTCATCGAGGCTACAGCATTGCCGGAATTGGGTGACAATTTGGAGGAAGAGTTATATTATGTTGTCACCGAAGCCTTGAACAACGCACTGAGACACGCCCAGGCAACACGCGTAGAATTGAAAATACAGTATTCGGATCCACAGCTATCTATTTCAGTTCGAGATAACGGCCGTGGATTTGACCTGGGGAGTGAGACACGGGGGAATGGGCTTGATAACATGGAAAGTCGGGTGGCGAAAATAGGTGGGCACCTTGACTTGGAAACAGCGCAAGGTAAGGGAACAGTTATCCATATCAGTGTGTGACTTAATATTTTCCGCTTGGATGTAGTGAAGTGAGTGGCGTAGTGGAACAAATCCGCGTAATAATTGCGGACGATCATGCTGTTGTTAGACAGGGCCTGGCTGCTATGCTGACTCCCCGATACGGCATGAATGTCGTCGGTGAGGCCGCGACCGGTCTTGAGGCTGTTCGACAGGCGTCAAAATTAAAGCCCGATGTTGTCATCATGGACCTGAATATGCCGGGGATGGACGGCATTGAAGCCACAGCCGCTATCAAAACCAATGACCCTCAGATACGCGTCCTTGTACTCTCCAGCTTCAATGAAGAGGACATGGCCCACGCGATTATGGATGCAGGGGCATCCGGTTATCTTCTGAAGGAATCTAGTGCGGATGAACTAATTCAGGCCATCCGCAGCGTGTATAGTGGTCATCTGATCCTGTCGCCTTCTGTCATGCAAACCCTGAGCAGTAAAGAGTCTAACAGGAGGGACGGTTATCCCGCGCAGGTGGATTTAACCCCCGCGAATATGAGGTGTTGCAGGGTATTGTAGATGGCCTCACGAACGATGCGATTGCTGTCAGACTGGGAATAAGCACGACGACTGTGCGTTCTCATGTGAGTAATATTCTGGCAAAACTGGGCGTCTCTAACCGGACGCAGGCGGCACTTGTCGCGCAAGAACGCAAGCTGGTTTAGATGATGAATAAATTATCCTCACTGCTGACTGCTGTATATCATGCGCTGAATGCAATAGATTGTTGCCGGACCCCCTACATTTGTAGGGGGTCATTTGTTTTGCCAAAATAGGTCATTGATCGGATGGTGGAGGTGGTACTGTACACTAAACTTATAAGTTGAGGGTTTGGAATTACCGTTAATTTGTGTCATGGTAAGCCGTCATTACACGACTATTTAAAGTATACAGACAGGAGTAATAAAAATGGCAAACAAGAATGATCACCTCGTAGTCGCATATTTCCCCACCTTTGAGGTTGCGGAAGGTGCCGCCAAGGCCTTGAAGGAGTGGGACAAGGCGAACAAGGATATCAAGCTCGGCGCAATTGGCCTTCTGCAATGGGACTCGGATTTCGAGAAGGTAGTGGCTAAGGAGATTGGCGAGCGCGATGCGAAAAAGGGCGCGTTGTGGGGCGCAGGTATCGGTGCAGCCGCCGGTATTCTGACGGCCGGTATTGCGCTAATCCCCGGCCTTCTGATTGGCGCTGCTGCCGGCGGTGGAGCTGGGGCGCTGAACCACAAGAGCCTGGGTATGTCGGATGCCGATAAAGACAAGCTGGACGAGAATCTGCGCAACGGCGGCGTTGCTCTGGCGGTCATGGCCGATGACTTTGAAGTTGCGGCGACCGAAGCTGAGCTAGCCCGATTGGGCGGCACATCCACGACGTTTGATGTCCCTGAGGAAACGGCCGATATTATCGTTGAAACAGTCGAGGTCCAGGACGAAGTTGAAAAGACCATGGGCGATCGGGCGATTGAAGTGAAGGAAGAAGCGGTTGCCATGATGGTTGCTGCACCGGCACTTGGGGCGGCATCCGTTGTCGCATTGCAGGACGCGGAAGTCTCGGATATGGGAGAACTTCAGACGAAGGCTGCTACTGCGGCCGGGCGCGCGGAGTTGGTAAAGGCAACCGGTATGGATCGGGCTGCAGTGGATGCCATTGCCTACGATTTGGATCTGAGCCGTGTACGTGGCGTTGGCCGCAAGTCCCTCGCTCTATTGAAGGCAGCCGGGATCGAATCGGTTGGCGATTTGGCTGAATATGATCCGGATGAGCTTGCCGGACTTTTGGTCACAGTGAACGAGCAAGAGCACATTGTAGAAAACATGCCGTCACGGGACACGATTGCGGGGTGGGTAGAGCAGGCGCGCGATCTCCCGCCTTACCTGGTCGCGGTCAAGGTCCTGAAAGAAATGATGAATGTGGATGACTACGAATGGCATGCCCAGAAGGGTGATGATCCGACCAAGACTAGAAAAGACGCGATCATGTTCAACCGCAAGGAAGGGTATGAAGTCAAGCTGATGCTCCAGAAGATCTGTGACACATTTGGCTTCGAGACCGTGGATGATGTTAAGCGTGTCGAGGCGGTAATCGCCACTGAGTTGCCGGGCAACGTCCGCAGCCAGAAGAATGTTTATAATTGGCTGGTAACGTATTTCGAAACACACTAGTTGAACCTGTCGATTTCGCCGGGTTAAATATCGGTGAGGCTGTCCCCCGCCGCGCAATTGCTGGGGGCAGCTCTCACCCGTTCATTAAACAATGGAGGGATTTCCTCCCTGTCGTGCGTTTGTTTTGTAAGATATAGATTGTTGACCGGATTGAGGCGTTTGTAATATTTTATTGACCGAAGGCCCTAATCCTCTATTTTAGTAGGTTGGGTTATCAGGAGATAGCTCGCTAGTCACACAAACAGGAGAAAATAGAATGGCAAATAAGAATAATCATCTGGTACTGGCTTACTTCCCGAACGCTGATGTTGCTGAAGGGGCAGCTAATTCGCTAAAGCAGTGGGATAAGGATAACAAGGATGTTAAGTTGGGGGCGGTTGCCATCCTGACCTGGGATCCGGATTTTGACAAGGTTGTTGCCAAAGAGGTCGGCCAACGCGACGCGAAGAAAGGCGCGTTGTGGGGAGCCGGCATCGGTGCAGCCGCCGGTATCTTGACGGCCGGTATTGCGCTCATCCCCGGTTTGCTCATTGGTGCTGCTGCCGGTGGTGGCGCTGGGGCACTGAACCACAAAGGCCTCGGTATGACCGATGCCGACAAGATTGCCCTTGAGGACAATCTGCGTAATGGCGGTGCGGCGCTAGGCGTCATGGTGGACGACTTCGAAATTACAGCGACAGAGGCCGAATTGGCCCGCCTGGGTGGCACCTCTTCCACCTTTACGGTAGAAGCGGACACGATCGAAGTGATCGAAACCGTCACTGAGGCCCAAACACGAGCCAGTGCAGCAATTGATACTGCCGTGTCTGAAGCAGGTCTGGCTGGCGGTGCAGTCGCCGGTGCTATTGCTGCCGCCAGTGGTCTGGATGATGCCGCAGTCGCCAAGATGGAAGAAATCGGCGTGACCAGCCCGGCAGAGATTTTTGAGCGTGGTGCAACGCCGGCCGGTCGGGCTGCCCTGGCTAAAGAAACCGGACTGGATCCGGAAACCATTTTGAATTCCATCAAGCGCATGGACCTGATGCGCATCGGCGGCGTGGGTCTGAAATATGCCGGTTTGCTGTTGGCCTCCGGTGTGGATTCAGTACCGGAACTGGCGCAGCGTAATGCCGGTAATTTGCTGGACAAACTTGGTGAGATCAACGGGCTGGAGAGCCTGGTTGGGGAACTGCCGTCTGCCGACGCCGTAGCCGGCTGGGTTGCACAGGCTAAAGATCTGCCGAAAATGGTTACGTTCTAGCTTCTATACTGTAAGAAGAAGTTCGGCGGTAGCACCACCTTATATCACTACCACCGGATAATTCTGATGGGCCGTCACCCTTGTTGGTGACGGCCTTTTTTGTTGATGGCTTGGGGGTGGACTGTCAATTTCTTTCATGCTGTCGTTATACCCTACAAATGTAGGGGGTCATACGTTCACCAAAAATCCGCCATTGCTCCGATGCAAACATACTCCCATCTTATTAGACTGAGAAGCATAGTTATCAGTTTTAAGAACGGCACGATAAACCGTTCGACAAGCAATATAAGGAGTAATTAGTATGGGTACATTTCTTGGTGTTCTTCTTGGAGTAGCCATCGTCTGGTTGCTCAGCGCGTTGGTGATCTACATCGTCGGCATGCTGGGTCTTGGCCTGAAGGTTGATGGCTTTGGTGGCGCATTGATTGCTGCGGCCGTTATCGCGATTATTGGCGGTCTGATCAGTTGGTTGATCGTCAGTGTCCTCGGTATCGGCGACGGCGGCGGGCTGTGGGGGGCGATTGTTCACCTGGTCATTGCCGCCGGCGTATTGCTGATCAGCGATCGCTTTGTGAAGGGAATGAAGGTTGAGGGTGTCGGCGGCGCGTTCCTTGCCGCAATCGCCATCGGTGTTGTCACCTGGCTGGTTAGCTGGATTGTCAACCTGATTCTTTAGTTGAAATTACTCTTTGACGAAAAGCACAGGTGGGGTGGTTATCTCTACCTGTGCTTTTTCATTCCTGCTTCAGGATGGGTTTAATTTTTGGGCAGCTCGCAACCGATCTTAAGGAATACAGGGCG
>JAWKOY010000035.1:0-62918 GCA_041390945.1 Chloroflexota bacterium | reverse complement strand
TCAGGAAGGCAAGGTCAGGCACTTCGGGCTTTCCGAGTCCAGCGCCGACCTGATCCGCCGGGCGCACGCCGTACAACCGGTCGCGGCCCTGCAAAGTGAGTATTCGATCTGGTGGACGCAAATCGAGGAGAACGGGGTTCTTGCCGCCTGTGAGGAGCTGGGCATCGGCCTTGTCCCCTACAGTCCGTTGGGGCGCGGCTATCTGACCGGCAAGGTTGACGAAAACACTACCTACGATGATTCCGACATTCGCAGTCGTAATCCCCGCTTCACCCAGGAGGCAATCAGGGCCAACCGCGTGGTGGTGGATCTGCTGGAACGGATTGGCACGGACCATAACGCCACGCCGGCCCAGATTGCCCTGGCCTGGCTGCTGGCGCAGAAACCCTGGATTGTGCCCATCCCCGGCACGCGCAAGCTCCACCGGCTTGAGGAAAATATTGGTGCAGTCGATATTGAATTGACGGCCGCCGACCTCGACGAGATTAAAACCGCAATGGCCGGGATTACTGTCGTGGGCGACCGTTACTAGGATTACCCTCGCGCAGTAGCTTTGCCTGGCCGGGAAACAAGGTCGGGCAAAGCCACATGCGAGGCAGATCAAGGACAATTAATCATGGAAATCAAACGAGTGGGATCGCAGCCGTCCGGCCAGGGTCCTGAGGAATGGTTTACCGGAGCCGTACGGACTGATCCCCTGTTCACACCACAGGAACCGTCGCGAGTGGGTGGAATGACTGTTACATACGAACCCGGTGCGCGGACGGCGTGGCACAGTCACCCATTCGGCCAGTCCCTGATCGTGACGGCCGGTTGGGGTCGGGTACAACGCTGGGACGGTTCGATTGAGGATGTCTTTCCCGGTGATGTGGTCACGTTTGCACCGGGCGAGAAACACTGGCACGGCGCTTCGCCGACCGTTGCCATGACCCACATCGCCATTCAGGAATATCTGGACGGTGAAGTGGTCTACTGGATGGAAAAGGTTAGCGACGAACAATATCAGAAATGAGACCGGTACACATAACTGCCTTGTTGTGTGGATGACTATCAAGGAGATTGAAGATGCAAATTGGGTTACAAATTCCGTCCTTTAAATACCCCGGCGGCACGGCTGCTATTCGACCAAAGCTGAAAGATATCGTCTCGACCGCGGAAGAATCGGGGTTCCATAGCCTCTGGGTCATGGATCATTACTATCAGATCAAGGGATTGTTCGGCGAGGCCTATACCGACCCGATGATGGAAAGCTACACCACGCTCGGCTACTTTGCCGGATTGACTGAAAAGGCGTATCTGGGCGTTTTGGTGACAGGGGTTATCTATCGCCATCCCTCTGTGCTTATGAAAATGGTCAACACCCTCGATATCCTCTCCGGTGGCCGGGCCTATCTCGGTATTGGCGCGGCTTGGTACGAGGAGGAGGCCAAGGGCTTCGGCATCCCCTATCCCCCGACATCGGAGCGCTTCGAACGACTAGAAGATAATCTGAAACTGGCGAAGGCGCTCTGGGCCGGGGATGAGACATCCTTCGAGGGAAGTACGTTACCGCGCCGGCCATAACCAACAATCCTCGTCCGCTGTCAACCCCGCATCCGCGCATCGCGATCGGCGGTACGGGTCCGAAAAAGACGCTGCGGATGGTTGCGAATACGCCGTGCAGCAATATCAGCACCTGGGTTGGCGCGGAAAACATGCAAAAAGCATTGGACACACTCAAGGAACATTGTGAATCCCTGGGGCGTGATTACGACAGTATTGAGAAAACATCGCTCAGTACCGTGCACCTTTCCGGAAATGACACAGTGGCGAGCACCATTGAGCATCTCAAGGAACTATCCGGGATGGGCTTCACCATGCGATTTGTAACATGCCGGATGTTTACAAAATTGCCCCGCTCGAAACTTTTGCCAGAGAGATTATCCCGGAAGTGGCTGGACTTTAGGTGGGCAGGATTAAGCAAGAGAAGGGTGGGATTAGCCGGCTATGCTGTCCCACCCCTGTGGGTAGTCTACTCAGAATATCACCACAACCCGTCCAGATCAGCGTTGCATCAAACGGGCTGGATGCAGGCCGGGTCTTCGTTGCGGGGATTGTTGACGACCGTGCTGACCGGGTAGGCATCAAGCAACGAGGATTCACTTGGCCGGAGCAGGTGCATGAGTTGATCGGCCGGGGTTTCCGGGTCCAACCACATCGCGTAGTCATCCGGTTCGACGATGACCGGCATGCGATTGTGGATCGGCTCCATGATCGCATTGGGTCCGGTAGTGAGGATGGTGCACGTCTCCAGTTCGCTGCCGTCGGCCGACTGCCAGTACTCCCACAATCCGGCAAAGCTCATCAGGTCCCCTTCGGCGGGGTGGATAAACATGGGTTGCTTACCCTTGCCGACTTTCTGCCATTCATAGAAGCCGCTGGTGGGAATCAGGCAGCGACGACGTTTGAAGGCGCTGCGGAAGCTGGGTTTCTCGGCGGCCGTTTCCGACCGGGCATTAATTAACCGCGAACCGATGCTGGGGTCTTTCGACCAGGAAGGAATCAATCCCCACTGAAAATGGGTCAGTTCCCGTTCCGGGCTGTTGTAGGCCAGCCGGACAGCAGCGACAGGCTGGGTGGGGGCAATATTGTACCGGGGAGCAAGGAAGGGGACTTCGTCAAGCCCGTAGTGGGCCGCAACCTCTTCGCCGTCGGCAAATAAACTGAATCGTCCGCACATCTGTGCCTCCTTCCCGCAGGTTGAACGACCTGCCGGGGAGGCCCATTATGCGCCTAGTTGGCGGGGATGGCAACGGCGGCGCGGGGACGTGCGCCGGCAATGGCCGGGTCAAAGCCCAACGGCCACTTGGTCGTGCCGTCAAAACGCGCGCCGGTGAGGTTGGTGTCCTGCAGGCTCGCGCCGGTCAGATCGGCGCCGATGAGGTTGGCCTCGCGCATATCGGTGTTGCGCAGATTGGCATTGCGCAAGTCTGCGCCATAGAGATCCGTCAGCCACAATTTGGCCCCGCGTAGATCGGCGCTGTTGAGGTTGGCCTCACGCAAGTTGGCCCCGGCCAGATCCGTCCGACTCAGGTCACGCTGCATGGCTCCCTGGTTGACGATCTCCCACACGAGCCGCCACTTGGCGTCCATGATCGTCATCTCGGTAATGCGCGTGTTGCGCAGGTCCACCCAGCTTAGCTTGGCCCGACTTAAATCGGCCCGGCTCAGGTCCGCCCCGTGCAGGGAGGCTCCACTCAGGTTAGCCTCACGCAGGTCGGTGGTGTCCAGTTCGGCGCGTTCCAGATTGGCTCCGCTGAGGTTGGCACCGCTCAGATCCGCATTGCTCAGGTCGGCCCGCCCTAAATTGGCCTTGGACAGGCTGGCCCGGCTCAAATCGGCCCGGCTCAGGTCGGCTTCATCCAGCTCCGCATCACGCAGGTCGCGCCCGGCGGCGCCGTTGTTGACGATATCCCATACCAGACGCCACTTGTCGGCAATTTCGGTCGAGTCGTCAATGCGGGCTTTCCAGAGCTGCGCCCGGCGGAGGTCGGCGTTGGTTAGCTTTGCGCCTGCCAGATCCGCTTCCCACAGACGCGACACGCGGAGGTCTGCACCCCACAGGTCGGCATCGCGCAAATCGGCCCGGCTCAGATCACGCCCGGCCGCGCCGTTGTTGAGGATCTCCCAGACGGTGCGCCACTTGGGGTCAGTGAGGTTGTTTCGTCGATGATGCTGCCGGACAGATCAGCGTGGTTGAGGTCGGCGTTGGTGAGGATCAGCCCCGCTCAAGTCGGCAAAGGACAGGTTAGTGAAGCTGAGGTCGGCGCCAACAAGGTTGGCGTCGGTGAGGTTAGCTCGCTTTAGATCGGCCAGAGGTGAGTTGGGCCCCCTGTAGATTAGCCCCGGTGAGGTCGGCTTCTTCAAGGTTGGACTGCTTGAGATTGGCCTCGCGCAAGTCTGCTTCGGCCAGGACGAGGCCACGCAGATACGCCTGCCGCAGGTTGGCCCCGCGTGCAGACTTATCGGCCAGGAGTCGTTCCCGGATAGCCAGCATTTCGGCCGAAACGATGCCTTCCGCTTCCAACGGCACCGGCCCGCTCAGAACATCTGCGGTTGGCGTCTCCGGTTGATGCTCGTTGACAAGGCGCTCCAGTTCGGTATGTTGCCGTTGCTGCTGAAGCTCCAGTGTTTCTTTAACATCAGCGACCAGTCGCTGGTTCTGCTCCTGCCGGGTCTTGTCCTGAGCTTCCAGTTCTTGTTGAAAGGCTTTACGGACTCTGGACGAGACGAGAGCCGCGGCGACCCAGGCCGCGACCAGGGCGACCACGCCGCCGATCAGTACAAACAATATGGCCTGGCCTACACTCATGGCTGCATTCTCCCTTCAAAGATATGGGTAGTCGCAGACATTGTACCATTGTTAGGCCAGGCCGTTACATTTTAGTTGGTGAAATTACGGTGATGTCACGCCCTCTTTGCCCATTTTTCACGTGGCGGCAAAGCGGACGGTAACATGCATCATGGGTGAGGGGCGGCGGCAGGCTTTTTGGTTTTCAGCGTGACGCCAGAAGTAGATCGTGCCGCCGTTAGCCATCAGCGTGCGATACCGTAGCGTGACCACGCCGCCACATTTGGGGCAATAGGCTTCCTTGGGGGCACCGTCAGCGGCAATAATCGGTTTTCCATGTCGGCAAAGTGCAGTTTTCATCAGACAATCTCCTTGGACTAATTGCTCACCGGGTAGGGGGCCCCACACCAATGGGCACGAACGAAAGATAAGCACGGAACTACACGAGGCAGTTCAATGTCTGGAAGCCAATAGTCGCCAGGCGGCAAGCACATTCGGCTGCGCCTTCTTCCGTTACGTCAAGGATTCCGATAAGGGTTGATTGTTTGATTGTGGTACTACAATACGGTTACGTGAAGGGCATTATAACATGAGGTTGCCTGATTGCAACCACCAGTTTGGGCCTCGTTATAACATTCCCAATTTTTTTACATTACGATCAGTACGCGCCAAGCTCTACTAAACGCTCATCACTGATGCCGAAATGGTGGGCGATCTCGTGAATGACCGTATGCCGAACCTCCGCTTGCAGCCGTTCCGTGTAGCTTTCTCCCTGCCGGAGGCGCTGCCGGGCAACACGTTCCAGCGGTCCCTGGTAGAGGGTGATCGTGTCCGGTGGGACAAGGTTGTAGCCTTGCGTCCGTTCAGTGAGGGGGATGCCACTATATAGGCCGAGCAGCATGGAACCGCGACCCAGACGCGCCGCCTGTTGATCACGGGCCGACGGCCACTCGGCCGAAAGCACGACGACGTTGCTCATGGCCTCCTGAAAAGGAGGCGGGTCGTCCAGTGCGTCGGCAATCAGCGCTTCAAACTCGGCGGCCGGTAACATGGCCGCGATTCTAGAGCCTCGGCCATCGCAAATCAAGCGCCGGAGATACGGTTCTCATCCGCCTCCTCAATTTCACCGGGAGCCGCTCGCTAGCCGGATGGCGTCGCGGGTTGGCGGGCAATCCACGCCTCGGCCTCAGCCAGTGCTGCTTCAACCGATCCGTAGACCTCATCCTGGGCCGGGAAGATGTTGGCGCTGCCCAATTCTTCCAGACCGCCGGAACGTTCCAGCACGCCCATCATATGGTCTTCGACTCCGGCGAGAAGAAGCCGGTTGCCACCCTTGCGGAGTTCTTCATTGTACCGCTTGAGCCATTCCAGCCCGGTGAGGCTGGCGATGGTAACATCGCTGGCACGAAGGACAACAACCGCGGCCTCGGTTTCCTCCGCATCGGGCAACAGCTCATCAAAGCTGTAGACGGAGGCGAAATAGATATTGCCCTTGCTTTCCAGAACGGTCGCCTTCCGGGACGGGAGTTTGTCCGGTGGCGGTTGCTCCATCCACTTACCGCCGGCATTTTCACCAGCTCGACATAACGAAAGTTGGTGGACGACACAACTGTATAGGCCAGTAACGACAGGATGACGCCGGTGAAGATAGCGGCCGTCAGGTCCTCAAACACACCGACGAGGATGGTGATGACGGCAATGATTGTATTCAACCGCGAGATGTGCCACGCGCGCGCCAGCTCCGCCCTTCCTGATCATTACCTCGACGCCGATGACGATCAGGAGAGCGGCCAGCCCGGTCATGGGGATCAGCTCGGCCCAGTTGCCGACCAGCACCAGGATGATCACCAGCATGATGCCGCTGTAGATACCGGCCCAGCGCGACTTCGCCCCACCGCTGACATTCAGACCTGTACGCGACAGGGAGCCGCTGGCGGGCATAGCCTGGAAGATCGAGCCGACCATGTTGCCAAGCCCCTGGCTGAGGAAATCCCGAGACATATCGGCCCGCTTGCCGTCGGGGTTGGGGTAGGCGGAGCCAATGCCGGAACTCTCGGCCAGTCCGACAATCGCCGCCGCCAGCGCGCCGGTCAGCAGGGCGGGTATCAGGGAAATGTCAGGCAGGATGGGGCGGGGTAACGCGGCCAACCCTCTGGGTACGGCGGCAATGTCCCCGACCAACTCCACGCTTTCCGAACCCAGCAGCAGGACGACAAGCGTAACAACCACAATCACGATCAGGTCAGCCCACTGTTTAAAGCGGGTCCTTTTGATGAAGAGCAACAGCAGTATGGCGGCTCCACCGACAGCGGCCGTTACCAGACTCCACTCGCCGAAATGGACCAGGATGTCCACCGCCTTGAACAGCTTGTTGGTGTCCAGCGTGGAGGCATAGCCAACCAGGTCTTTCAATTGTCCCAGGACAATGAGCAACGCCGTGGCAAAGATGAAACCGGTCATCACCTCACGGGAGACGAAACGGATGACGCTGCCCAGTTTTAGAAGGCCCAGGAAGGCCATGATCGCTCCCACCATCAGCGTGAGCGTAAACATGGCCCGGATGGGGTCAACATCCGGCCCCAGGACAGACAGCCGTTCGGCCGTTACGAGGGCCATTGCATTGGTGAGGGTGACGATGAGCAGGGAGGTGCTGGACGTGAGTGAGGCGACAATGGTCGTCAGCATGCCTGTGTACAGCCCATACACGGGATTGACCCCGGCCACAATGGCATAGGCCATGCCTTCCGGGATGCTTACCAGGGCGACAGACAACCCCGCCGCCAGATCGGGCACGAGGGTATCTCTACGCCATTTTATGGAAGAAACGATCTCGCTCAACATGATTGATTTATGGCACCTTGCCACCAGCCTATGCGGATGGCATTGAAGTCGCTTGTCAATGAATCAGAGAGTTGTCGGGGGACTGATCAAGACCCCCGGCCGGTACTGTGCTGAACCGGGCATAGTCTACCGGCTTGGCGGGGAATTGCCAGCAATTTACCGTACTTGTTTGGGGTTAAAGATGAGCCAATTTCAGGCCATATAGGTCAATGCGCACGGAAGAAATCGATGGTACGCTCAATGAACAGCGAGTCCCCTTCACCGCGAAAGGTGTGGGGCTGAAGATCGTAGAAGTAACACTCCGGGGCAGTCGGTCTCTCCTACGTCATATAGCGCATCCAACTGCGCGCAAAGCTGCTCGGACCATTCCACCGGCACAACATCGTCGGCATAGCTGTGGTGGACGGCAACGGCCGCTTCGATGCGATCCAGATGGGTGATGGGCGAGATGGCGGCCAGCGTTTCCGGGGACGCATCCAGCTCAAACGACCCGCGACCATTGCTTGACCAGCCGCGTATACGGCCGTAATTTAGCGCCTCATCCCCACTCATCGACCCATAGAGAACGGCCATAGCTTTGAGGTAGGGTGCGTTGTTGACCGTCAACACGCGCAGTGTTACCCCACCGCCCATGCTGTGACCCCACAGGTGAATGTTATCCGTGTCAGCCCGGCGGAGGGTTCCCAATGGGTCCTGGCTTTGCTCGCGGATGACGGCAATCAGGTTGAGGATATCAATCGCGTAGCCGGTACGATAGGGGTCCGGGCCGCTGTCTGACGGCGGGTAGTTGCGGAAGTTGGGATTGATGACGAAGTAGCCCGCCTCGGCCAGGGCATCGGCGTAGCGGCGGGTTGTAGTCCACAATGTCGTAGTCAGCCGGGTCAATATAGCCGTGCAGCACCAGGGCGACCGGGAAGTTGTCGCCTTCGATGGGGACGTTCATGAACCCGTAAATGTCAAGGCCGTCGCTGGGGTATTTGATCTCGTAGCGGGTGAAGGTGTCGGTTGTTTCCAGCGTGTCCACAATCTCCAGTAACCCGCCGCCGTATGACCGTTCGGCCAGCGCGTCGATGGTCAGGTCAGCGTAGGGGTCCGGCGTGGGGACGGGGGTATCGGTTGCTGTCGGCACAGTGGTTGTCGTGGGAACGGCCGTTTCTGTTGGCGCAGCCGTTTCAGCTGTGGGGTCCGGCGTGGGAGCCGGTACGGTTGCTGTGGCCGGAGATTGCACGGTTGGGGGAACAGCAGAGATGGCTGATGCTGTCGGTGGTGCGGGATCGGCCGTTTGTGCGCAGGCTGCCAGTAGAATACCACCAGTAAGCCGGTCGCAATGGTCAATCCCCATTGCCGCAAGATGTTACCCCGTTCCATCATGCCGATGTTCATAAGGACTGTCATTCATCGTTGCCGTAGCGGCGCAGGGCCAGCATGGTAATGTCGTCATACGGTACTGCTTCTCGGGTGTAGGTTTCCAGGGCCGATTCAGATGGGTGACCAGAGCTTCGGCCAGATTTCTGCCGGCAAATGCAACACCTGTTCCAACCGGTCATTGCCGAATGTTTCCCCCTGGGGATCGCGCGCTCGGTCACGCCATCAGTATAGGCGTAGAGCATTTCTCCCGGCGCCAGGACAGACTCGGCGACCCAGTAATTCTGGTTGGCCGACAGACCGATAGCCGGACCGGTGGGCTGGAGCCGCGTGCGGATTTCCGTCCACTACGGTTATTGGGACTCAAAATATACGGTGGGATATGGCCGGCATTGATGTAAGCAATCGACCGGTCACCGGGTCCAGTAATCCGGCGAACAGGGTAGCGAAGGTATATGTCTCGGCGTGGTTGTTGAGCAGGTAGGCATTCGTGAGGCGGACGGCGTTCAGGAGCGCCTCCCGATCCACAAAAGAGAAGGGGTCATGCGGGAATAGGCTTCCTGGGCTGCTGGGGCAGCGCTGACGTCAATGTAGTACTGTTGGAAAAGCGCCCGGTAGAGCGTGCGGATGATCGCCATGAACAATGAGGCTGTGACGCCCTTGCCGACGACATCGGCCAGCACAAACCCTAAGTGGCCGTGGGGTAACTCAATGACATCATAAAAGTCCCCGGCGACCTCCGTTGCCGGCTGGAAGCGAGCTTCTACCTCCCACCTATCCGGCTGGGGGATCTCCGGTGGCAGGAATGACCGTTGAATTTCCCGGCCGATTTCCAGCTCCCGTTTCATCCGCATCAGGGAGGCCTGCCGTTCGTTCAGCAGGCGATTGTTCAGCACAACGGCCGCCTGAGACGCCAGCGATTCGGCCACCTGCTGGTGGTAGACGTCAAAGGGAACAATGTCACCGGTTTGCGGATTCGTGCTGTTCAGCAGCAGCAATGCGCCACGACCTGCCCATTGCGCAGGGGAACCGTCAGGCAGGACAGGGCTGAATAGTCGTTGGCTGTTTCAAACTCCGTCAGCCCAGAGATGTCAAACCGTTCGGTGGTGTGGACATCATCCAGGTTCACAGATTCGCCAAGAATGGCGACATGAGCGGCTATAGTGTCCAGATTGGGCAGCCCTGTCTCATTATCGGACAGGGGGATGGGGGGCAGAAGGACCGGTTCTCCCGTCGCCTCACCAGATGTCCGGCCGATGGACTTAATCTGCACGTAAGTGTAATGCAGGGCGTTGTCCTCCCCGGCCAGAAAGAGCACACCAGCGTCCGCCTGACAGATGCCCAGCGCTTCCTCGACAATCCGGCTAACCAGCCGGTCGTAGTCAGTCTCAATAGAGAGCGCCGCGCCGATGGGCAAAATGACCAGACGCAGGTCGTCGGCGATCTTCTCCAGTTCGTTGAATGATTCCAGGGCGGCGTTAGCCTGTTCATGGAGCAGTTTCTTCTGCAATACATTCTGGAGCCGGGCGCGCAGCAGAACATCATTGGACGCGTGGGTGAAGTAATCGCTGGCCCCGTGCTCGACCATATCAGCGAGACGGCCGAGTGGCGTAGTTGGTGGTGCAGTCACCACGACCGGCACGGCATTGTAGGCCGGGTTAGCCCGCCATTCACGCAGAAAAGCGGCGTCATCCCGCTCGGCGGCGTCAATGTTCAGCAGCACCAGATCAACCGGTTGGGTACGCAGAATCTCAAAGGCTGCTTGCGGGTCGCTGCCGGCAATGGTGGCGTTCCAACCCCATTCGGGAAACGGGCGGGTCAGCAGGGCCGTTCGGCGTGAGTTGTCATCAACGATGAGGATATTGAGGTATGTAGTGGGCATAGTGGGTGGCTATGGCGTTGTGGGCCGTTTAACGATAAAGATTGATTGGTTCCTATCTCCTCTGGATTCATATTCAAATTCGTCTACGCCCCACATAGCCAGGAAAATGCCCAGACCGCCGTCACGACGTTCCTCTAATGGCCGGTCCAGATCAGTGGGTAGGGGCGCCTGGCGCGGGTCAAACGGTGCGCCGACATCGGTGAGCTGGATGCGTAATGTATCGGGAGAGGTTTCGGCGGCAATCACCAGATCACCGGACCGTCCTGCTTGCAGGTAGGAGTAGTTGACAATATTGGTGGCGATCTCGTCTACCGCCAGACATAGCCTGTAGGTAGCCTGTTCGTCCAGCCCGGCAGCCGCGGCCGACCAGGCCACGAAATCCATCAGTTGCGTGACTGCTTCTAACTCGCCGGGGACGGTCAAGGGTTCAAGGATCATCGGCCGACCAGAATGGCAACCGAGCGCGGTTGCAGAAGATAGCCGGTTTTGTCAGGTAATACCTCTTCCTGACCCGGTACGGTGATGTCGTCCGGGGCCTCCAGACCTGTATCGGCAAATCGTCGCCACGCCATCTTGCCGGGCAGGCGGGGCAGTTCAAATCGGTGGGGTTCCCAGTGCATGTTCATGGCGACGTAGATATAGTCGTCTTTTTTCCGACCGGGCTGCAATCGGGCATGCTCGCCGCACAGCATAAAGGCCGGGTGCGGCTGCCTCTGACCAGTCCGGGTTCAGGCTTCGACGTCATGCCAGGAGATATCCGGGTAGCCACTGTCAATCAGGTCGCGCCCCGGAAATGGTACCGGCGGCGCAGCGCGTGGTGGGCGCTGCGAAGGCAATCATCTGCTGGACAAAGTGGAACTGGTCCGCATGAGCGTTCAGTTGTCCCAGTCAAGCCGGTTCAGCTCGTTGTCCTGGGCGTAAGTGGTTGTTGTTCCCCTGCTTGGTGTGGGCCATCTCGTCGCCCATCAGCAGCATCGGCACGCCCTGACTGACAAGCAAAATGGCAATGGCGTTCTTCATGATGCGGCGGCGCAGGGCATTGATTTCCGGGTCGTCGGTCGGACCTTCGACGCCCCAGTTCCAGCTATTGTTGTCGTTGGCGCCGTCGCGGTTGTCCTCGCCGTTCGCCAGATTGTGCTTCTCGCTGTAGGCAACCAGATCGGCCAGCGTGAATCCATCGTGGTAGGTAATAAAGTTGACCGAGGCCGTTGGGCCGCGCTCGGCGTACATATCCGGCGACCCCTGAATGCCGGAGGCCATTGTCTGCACCTGACCCATGTCGCCTTTCCAGGAAGCGGCGCAGGGTGTCCCGATAACGGCCCGTTCCATTCCGACCAACGGCCGTAAGCCGGAAGGAGCCGACCTGGTAGAGGCCACCGGCATCCCGCCTCGGCGATGGCTTTGGTCTTGCCCAGCACCGGATCATAGGCCAGCGCCTCCAGCAAAGGCGGGTTGACAAGCGGGTTGCCGAAGGAATCCCGCCCCGTGGATAGAAGCCAGCTCAAACCGGAAGCCGTCAATATGGTATTCCGATACCCAGTAGCGCAGACAGTCGATCACCATGCTGCGGACGATGGGATTGTTGCAGTTGAGGGTATTGCCACAGCCGCTGAAGTTCTGGTAGCTGCCGTCAGGGCGAAGCATGTAGTACGTCTTGTTATCCAGCCCGCGAAATGAGATGACCGGGCCGTCTTCGCCGCCTTCGGCCGTATGGTTGAACACCACATCGAGAATGATTTCAATGTCATGGCGGTGGAGCAGCTTGACCAGCGCCTTCAGTTCATCGGCCTCCATGCCCAGCGGGCCGGTCGCGGCGTAGGATGCCTTTGGTGCGAAAAAGCCGACCGTCGAGTAGCCCCAGTAGTTCAACAGTTTCTCGCCGGTATCCGGGTTGTGGAAGTCGCCCTCCAACTCATTGAATTCCTGAACGGGCATCAGCTCGACGGCATTGACCCCCAGTTCTTTCAGATAGGGGATCTTCTCCCGGATGGCGGCATAGGTGCCCGGAAACTTGGCTGCGGAAGAATCGTCACGGGTGAAGCCGCGAACGTGCATCTCGTAAATGATCAGGTCTTCCAGGGGCTGTTCCAGTTGCCGGTCATCCTGCCAGTCGAAATCGTCCAGCAAAATACGCGAGCGAAACGGTAGCGGATCGTCGGGGTTTTGGGGCTTGGCCCAAAGTTCCCGGCCGCCGATAGCCCGCGCGTAGGGATCAAGCAACATGTGGAGGGTCTGAACCGGTGGCCGACATGCAGCAGATCACCGGCCATGCGGTAGCCGTATTCAGATTTCCTCATGATCCAACCCAAAGACTACCATCGTAAATACATTGCCGATGCGAAATGAGTCGGGGAAGGGGATTTCGGCGAAGGCTGTGCCTCACCGCGATGGAACAGGACGAGATTGCAACTGGTGGCGTAGCGGAGAAACACTGAGAAGTTGACACCGCTGGGTACGATTGTGGCTCCGAATGGGTAAGGACGTCCGGCCTGCAGCAACAGATCGCCGTGGCTGTGGGTCGGATAGACATCTATGCGGTCAAGCATGTTAGGCTCTATTATTACAGACCTGACAGGTTTGCAAAACCTGTCAGGTCTGTTAGTTGCGATCGGCAGCGTCGTAAACGTACTGCCGTCAGGATTACTCACCAGTTCCAGATGGCCGCCATGGGCATCCACCAGACTGCGGGCAATGGACAGGTGCCCAGTCCAGGCCTTCCGAAAATCGCTGGGGATGCCGACTGCGGTAAAACGGCTCAAATATCAGCGACTGCTCCTCAGGCGCAATGCCGGGGCCGGTATCGCTGACGGCGATTCGTACTTCTACGGCATTTGCTACGGCCGTTACCCGCACGTTTTCCCCAGCCGGGGTGTACTTCACGGCGTTGCTGACCAGATTGCCGACAACCTGGGCCATCCGGTCCGGGTCAATTGAAAGCTGGGGCAGGTCGTTGGGTATATCGGCCGACCATTCCAGGTCCTGCTCCAGCGCCACCGCCCGCCACGGCAGCAGCGTCGCCATCAGCCATTCGCTCAGGTTTACCGGTTTCAGGTCAAGTCGTTGTTGGCCGGTCACTTCGCTGTGGAGCGTGGAGAGATCATCCAGAATAGGCTCCATATGCTCCAGTTCCTGCTCGACCCCGGCCAATAGTTCGGCCCGGACTTCCGGGTCCTCGCCGGGTGTCTCGCGCAGGACATGCACAGCCGCGAGGATAGCCCCCAACGGCCGTCCCAACTCATGAACGATGTTGGCTAAGGACCGGCGGCGGGTTTGTTCCAGCAATCGCAGGCGCTCGGAGAGGACGTTGACCGATTCGGACAGCTCCTGTATTTCGGCCGGGCCACGCGGTGAGATGTGCTGCACCGGCTGGCCGGTGGCGATGTCGTGGACCGCATCGGCTGCTTCGGCAATGGGCGCTTCCAGCCGCTGGGCCAGATACATGCCGATCAGTGCGCCGAGCAATACCCCACCCAGCAGAGTCAGGAGCACCAGACTGCGCACATGGGTAAACGAACCGGCCACGCCTTGCAGCGTTTCGTGGACACCAACGATGCCCATAAGCTGCTGGTTGATATCGGTGACGGGGACCAGGGCTTCGCCTTCCTGATCGGTAATGCCGTAATCAATGGTCACGCTGGGTTCACCGGTTGTCACCAACCGTATTTCCTGAACGACCTCGGACGGCACCGGCGTTTCGGCCAGATTGGGGCTGGCCGCCAGCACCTGCCCGGTCGGGTCAAGGAGGTAAATGTCCCCATCTACCAGGATGCTGACCTCGGCCACAAACTGTTGGGCTTCCTGAGGATTACTGAACACTTCCGGACGGTTGTCAATGGCTTCGGCGATGAGGGCGGCGCGTTCTTCCAGATCGCTGCTTAAGTCGGCCAGTAAAATCTGGGCTTCCAGCAGGTAGAGCAGGACCAGGCCCACCAGGGGCAGGACGAGCACAAAGGGGAGCACATGACTGAGGATTAACTGACTGCGCAGCGACCGCATCTTATTCTATATCCGAATCAGGGTCTGGTTGCTCACCGATGGGCATCAGCTTGTAACCGACGCCGCGCACGTTGATGATGCGCTCCGGGTTTTGCGGATCGGCTTCGATTTTTTCGCGCAGCCAGCGGATGTTGACATAAACTACCTGCGGCTCGCCGTCGTACTCCGCCCCCCATACCCGGTTGAGCAAATCTTCGGTACTGACCACCTTGCCCGCATCCATCGCCAGTGTTTGCAGGACGGCAAACTCCTTGGCGGTCAGGTCCACGGATCGGCCGTCTACGACAACGGTATGGGCCGCCGGGCTGATCACCGTGTCACCGACGGTCAGGGTGTCCGGTTCGGCCGATGAAGGGCTGCCTTGCCGGTCCGAGCGCCGCAGGACGGCCTTGATTCGGGCAAGCAGTTCGTCGGGATTAAACGGTTTGGTAACGTAATCGTCGGCCCCCATCTCCAGACCGAGGATGGTGTCCAGTTCGCGGCGGCGGGCGGTGACGAAAATGATGGGCACGTCCATTTCCCGCTGGAAGTGGCGCAGCGCTTCCAGCCCATCCATGCCCGGTAGCCCGACATCCAGCAGCACCAGGTCCGGTTCATCGAGGCGAATCATGCCCAGCGCGTCTTCGGCCGAAGCGGCCGTACTGGTGCGGTAGCCGGCCTGTCGCTCCAGATGGAGGCTGATGCCGCGTCGCATGAGGGTGTCGTCGTCCACATGAGGATGCCGCGCCATGTCTGTACTGGGTAGCAAAACAGGGTGGGACCACGGGGTAGCGCGGGCTTTAGCCCGCGTGTTGCCTCCTTGCAGGCAGGAATGCCTGCGCTACAAAGATGATCTCACCACACCAGCCAGTGCCAATGTGTCCCGGATTGCCTGCCCGGCCGGGAGCGCGTTCCGGCATCCAGCGCGACTGCCCAGCGACAGACCCAGAATCAGCGTGACAGAACCGCACCGCCCCGTCCGGTTCATCCAGCGGGCCGAGATTGGCGCAGCCGTGCGGCCAGGAACAGCAGCAGGGCGACGAACCAGCACGACGATGATAACGGCCGCTTGTCCATCGACAGCCAACCACTTGTCAGCCGCGACAAAACCCGCCGGGACCGGACTGTTCCACCGGAGCCAGCGCCGGGATTGCTGCAGGGCCAGGTCCAGATTGACCGACAAACCGTCACGCGGCAGAGCCGCCGCCTGCTGATAGTTCAGCGCCGCCTTTGGCCGTGTCTCCCTTGCCGATAGTAGGCATTACCCAGATTGTAGTAGAGAGCGCTGTCACGCGCCCCGGCAGCGATTAGCTGTTCGTATATTTCAATGGCCTCGGTAGTATGGCCGCTTTCGAGCGAGCGCATTGGCTGGTATTAACGCCGTTTCGTTGGCCGGTTCGGAGGGCATGAGCAGCACCAACCCGCCGAGGAGAACTGCCCAGCTCCCAGGATCACCCGGCCACGGCTAGCAACCAGGTATTGCGATGTTTTGCGTCAGTCATGGTTACTCAATTACCTCATCCAGATCGCGGATGACGGCTTCAATGTCATCAAGGAGTGATTCCGTCCCTTCGGCCGAACCGGGGAAGTAGGCCACGGTATCGCTGTTTTCCATGCAGTGCTGCACCCGGGCAATCAACTCATCGCTGATGCCGTGCTCGTGCAGCACGGTGCCCAATCCCTGTCGGGTTAACCCGACGGTGGGTTGGCCCAGCTTGGTCGTCAGGTATGCGTTCAGCACCTTCGCTCCGGCTGCGGCCGCTTCGGCGGGATGTTTGCGGGCCTGTTTCAGCCCGTCATAGGCCTGCTTTGCCGCGCGGGAACGGTGGCGATCATCGGCCGTTCGGCGACGATAGGCGCTGGCGGCCCCGTATCCGGCCACGCCAACCAGCATGAGCAGCGGAATGGCAAAGAGCAGCCAGTAGCCGGTCTTGCTGACCAGGAAGCCGGGGGTATTGCGCCATGAAGACGGCGCTGCCTTTAGCGGCCGTAATCCGGCTATATCCACACCGGTCACGGCGCCGGAGCCGACGGCGGGCAGCGACTGGCTTCCGGCGTTGGGATCGGCCGAAACCTGGATGACGATCGGCTGTGTGGTGATGGTCTCGTACTCGCCCAGAAGCGGGTCAAAGTAACTGAAAGTAATCGGTTCGATGGTCAGGCTTCCGGAAACGGTCGGCACCAGGAGCTGCTTGTAAATGCGGTTGCCCTGGAGCTGGCCGTTGGTGAAGTCACTGGTGCTCTCTACTTCCGGGTCAAAGGCCCGCCATTCCGGGCCGACATCCCAGGTCAGGTCGGCCAGTGTGTCCATATTGCCCACGCCGCTCAGTGTGACCTGGAGCGTGACGGCATCATTGACCTGGCTGGTAGTCTTGTCCACCAGTGATTGCAGGCCGAACTGGCCTACCGCCCCTTCAAACCCGGCGGGGGGATTATCCGGCAGCGGCCGGACATTGACCGTTACCGGTTGGGTGCTGAGCGTCTGGCCGGAGGAGAAGAACCCGCCGGGAATTTCCAGCACCGCCGGTTCGATGGTCACTTCTCCGCTGACTGTGGGGAACAGTACCGTCTGCAGTTCGGTGACGTAATAAGTGCGTCCCCCGGCTTCGGTGGTGTAGGTGGTCTGGTCGGATTGACGATCATGCCAGAAGCCGGTGAACTCCGGCGTATCCAGATTGGGTTCCACCAGCAGGCTGGCCCCCTGATAGAAACGGAAGGTGTAGAGCACCTGCTCGCCCTGCCAGGGAGTGTTCTTGTCCACGACCGCTTCCACAAAATAGTCCTGTCCGTTCAGCCCGGCCGGAGCCTGGATGCTACCGCCGGAGGCCGAGGGCTGCTGCCCACGACCGCCGGGGACTGCGCCCGGTACGCTGGGAATCATACCGCCCAGTCCGGGTACGCTTGGTACCGATGGCTGAAACTGCCCCGTGCCTTGTGTCACGGTGACCAGAATCGGATCGGTCTGGTATGTCTGGCCGTTGGCGGTTGTCGTGAAGGGATCAATGATCAGATCGCCGATCTGCATGGGCTGCAAGAAATAGGTATAGGCCATCTGCACTGACATGTCGCCGTTGACGATGCTGATCTGCGTGCCGCTGCTGGTGCCCAGCACGCTGAATCCGTCCAGCGCGGGAGGTGTAGGCTCTGAGGCCCCGGCGCCGCGATCAATCGTGACCGTCAGGGTTACCAGATCGTCGGTTGTTACCGTTGTCCGGTCTACGCTGGCGGTGATGACGTCATTCCCCTGAGCCATGGCCGTTCCCGTCCACAGCCCCAAGGCAACCAGCCCCACCAGCGCCATAAGCAAAATCCGTTTCATTCGTTTGCTCCCACTCTTCATGACCGGAGCGGACTACCAGTCCTGCAACGGCGGGCGACCGCCACCGGAGAAGATGGCTCCCAATCGTTCCTGTAGGGTTTCGGTGCCGCGACCGATGGCCGCCAGCAATTGGCGGGCCTGATCGGCCGACAGGCGTTGGCCCGGTTCGGGCATGACACTGTAATCCCCAGTCTCGTCCGGCTGTTCGTCCGTCGGTTCGGTGCCCTGACCGCCTTGCGGCGTTTCGGGTTCGCCGTCTTCGCCGGGCTGCTGATCCTGACCGTCGGGCGATTGTTCGCCTTCCTGGCCCTGATCGCCCTCTTGAGACTGGTCGCCTTCCTGCTGGTCACCCTGTTCCTGATCGCCCTGATTTTCGTCCTGCTGATCGCCTTCGCCCTGGTCTTCTTGCTGCTGCTCACCCTGGCCGTCTTGCGATTGGGACTGTTGGTCTTCCTGCTGCTGTTCGTCCTGATTCTGCTGATCAGATTCGTCGCCCTGATCTTCCTGGTCGTTTTGTTGCTGCTCGCTTTCCTGCTGCTCCAACTGCTGCAGCGCCAGTTCCAGGTTGTACTTGGCATCCTGATCATTGGGATCACGCAGGAGCGCCTGCTTGTAGGCTTCCACGGCCGCGGCCATGTCTTGCAGGTTATAGGCGGTGTTGCCCTGGTTGTAGAACCCGTTGGCGGCCAGCACCTCCTGGTCGGCGTAGGCCAATGCCTTTTGCATCTGCTCCAGCGCCTCGTCGTACTTACCCTCACGGTAGAGGGCGTTGGCGGCGTTGTAATACGGTTCGGCCAGTTCCGGTTCTTCGATCTGGGCGGCTTGATATTGGGCCCAGGCTTCCTCGTAGGCCTGCTTGGCGAACGCCTCGTTGCCCTCGTTGACCATACCGGCGGCCGAACCACTGCAACCGGTGACCACCAGGACGACCAATAACAGAATCGTGAATAAGTTTCTGTGTTGTTTCATAAGCATATGTCCCCCGGTTATCCGGCGGCCGGTTCGGCCGTCTCCGTTGGCGGGGCAACCTGTTTGGCCGCCCGGCTGGTCACCCGGTCGGGGATCAACTCACTGAGGACCAGCGCCAGCAGCGCCAACCCCAGGAATATCTGGAATCGCTCGATGTAGCGCACGGTCACGCGGCTCTGGAGTTGGGCCCGCTGTAAGGTGTCAATCTCACTCAGCAGACTGTCCAGCTCACCGCCGCTGGCTTCGGCGCGGTAGTAACGGCCGTCTCCGGCCTGGGCGATGCTTTGCAGCGTCTCCTCATCCATGCGGGAGATGACCGGATTGCCCTGGGCGTCGGTCTTGACGCCGATGATCTGCCCGAAGGCGTTGGTCTCAGGCACCTGGCTGCCTTCCGGCGTACCGAAGCCGATGGTATAGATGAGCACGCCCTGTTCGGCGGCATCACGGGCAGCCGACAGCGGATCTGTCTCCACGTCCTCCCCGTCAGTCATGAGAATCAGCACCTTCTGGCTGGCAAGGTGGTCGTCAAACGCCTCTGTTGCCGTGCGGATGGCGTCGCCGATGACCGTGCCCGGCCGCGAGATACTGTCCGGTCCGGCGTTGTCCAGATAGGACAGGGCAGTGGAGTAGTCGGTCGTCAGGGGCACCTGGACGAAGCTTGCGCCGGAGAACAGCACCAGACCGATCTCGTCACCTTCCAGGCGCTTCATCAGGTCGGCAATCTCCAGCTTGGCCCGTTCCAGACGGGACGGCGTGAGGTCGTCGGCCAGCATACTCTGGGAAACGTCCAGGGCCACGATGACCTGTAACCCTTCCTGTTCCACTTCGGTGGATTCGCTGCCCCATTGCGGGCGAGCCAACGCCACGAGCAGCAGGGCCAGGGCCGCCAGACGCAAAATCGCCTGCCAGCGACGGCCGCTCCAGTTCACGCTGTCGGTCAACCGCTGCAGCAGGGCGCTGTTGCCCAGACGGCTGAGCGCGGTGCGCTGCTTGCGCTGGGCCCAGAAGATGAGCAGGGCCGCAGCCGGGATCAGAACGGCGGCGATGATGAATACGTGCGGATTGGCGAATTGCATTCTGTACCTTCCGTTCCCTTATGGCGCGGTCCGAAAGACCGTGTAGCGCAAGACCAGTTCGAGGAGCAGCAGGGCCAGCGCCGGGATGAGAACCCAGCCGATCAGTTCCTGATACTGGTTATAGACCTGCACCTCGACCTGGGATTTCTCCAGTTCGTTGATTTCGTCGTAAATAGCCTGTAGCCCCTGGGTATCCGTGGCGCGGAAATATTGCGCGCCGGTAATATCGGCTACCTGCTTCAGGGTGTCCTCGTCCAGCACACTTTCCTGATAGGTGATGTCAGTGCCGAACATGGTGTCAATCGGGACCGGGACCAGTCCCGGCTTGGCCGCGCCGATGGTATAGACCTTGATGCCCAAAGCGCGGGCGGCCTCGGCGGCCGTCAGCGGGTCAATCTGCCCGGCGTTGTTGACGCCGTCGGTCAGCAGAATCACCACCTTGCTCTTGGCGTCGGAGGCGGAGGAGGACAGCATGTTGGCGGCGTTGGCAATGCCCAGCCCGATGGCTGTGCCGTCTTCCAGTCCCAGTTCCTCGGCCAACTGCACCTGATCCAGCGCCCGGCTGAGCATGTTGTGGTCCAGCGTCAGGGGACTCTGGTTATAGGCTTCGCTGGCAAAGACGACCAGACCGATGCGGTCATACGGCCGTTCTTCGATGAAGTCACCGATTACCTGCTTGGCCGCCTGGAGGCGGTTGTCGGGCTGGAAGTCCAGCGAGGCCATACTACCACTCAGGTCCAGCGCCAGGGCGATTTCGATACCTTCACCCTTGATGGTTTCCTGACCCTGGACGATTTGCGGCCGGGCCAGACCAATGACCACCAAGGCGATGGTCAGAATACGCAGCAGCGGCAGAAGGGGACGCAGTGACAGTTTCCATGATTCCCCCAGCCCGCGCGTCAGCGCCGTGGCCCCGTACTGCATGGCCGCCGGTTTCGCCCGCCGCCCAGCGCGCCAGTAATAGAGCGCCAGCAGCGGCAGCAAGGCCAGCAGCATCAGCAGCCAGGGGTTTGCAAATTCAAAGTTCATGCCGGCACCTCTTCAGACTGGTCCTGACCGTTGGCTGAGAACGTGGGCGTTGCGGGCGGCAAGGGGCCGCTGTCGCCGCCGTCCTGGCCGTTGGATTGCTCGACGACGATGGCCGCCTGCGATCTCTCCAGGATGGAACGGGCCTGTCCCATGAGTGCCGTCGCATCCTCAGTCGTCGGCTGGAAGTTAGCGAACTTCACCAGATCGCTTTCCTGGAGGAACGACACAAACTGGGTGCGAATGGCCGGATCAATGGCTGTCGCCCGCAGGTCGGCCTGAATTTCGGCCGTTGTGCGTTCCAGCACCGGGATGTGGTAGGTTGCGCCCATGTAACGGCGGACGCTCTCCGACACCTGTGTAATATTCGTTGAAGCGACCATCGGCCGGCAGATTCAGTGTTTCCACCCGGCCAGATCATCCAGCGCGCTGGTAGGGCGTGCGATTGTCTACAACGGCCGGAACCGCCTTGCGTCGTCGGGCCAACCAGAACAGACCGGCGGCCAGCGCCGCCAATGCCAGACCGCCACCCACGACATAGAGCCATATGGCTGTGGGGATTTCGGCCTGCGGTTTGATGTCGCGCAGCTCGGTATCGCCCTCGACAAGAACGGAGTTGACGGTGACTTCGATGGGTTCGGCCGTAAATTCGTACAGATTGCCGGTTCCGTCGGTCACGGTATAAGTCAGCGGCGGGGCTGAAATGTGCCCGGCGCAAACAGTCGCGTGTCATAGACCACGGTTGTGGTCTCACTGCCGTCTTCGTTCTCGGCGGTGGTGGTCGGTGACTGGCCGACGATGGCGAAATCACCCCACTGCATCTCCAGTTGGGGGACGATGACAAAGTAGCCGGTCGGGTGGGTGACCGACAGGGTAATCGCTACCGGGTCACCAACTGTCGCTTCGCCGGGTTCGGCCGATAGCGTGGTCACTACAGATCCCTGGGCGAAGGCGCGGCCGGTTACCAGCACCAACAGGGCCAGCAGCAGGGGGATGAGGAATGAGGACTTCTTGTTCATACGGTCTGACCCCATCTTCATCACATGCGCGCCAGTCGCCGCGCCCGCGTCTGGAAAAAGTTGGCGAGCGGGGTAGTGTAGTCGGTATCGGTATAGATGCGGATATGGTCCACCTGGGACTGGTTAAACGCCTTGGTCTTGCTCTGGTCCAGTTGCTGGACGCGCTTCTCAAAGGCGTCGCGCCAGGCTTTGCTGCCGGTATCGGCCCAGACAATCTCGCCCGTCTCGGCATCTTCCAGGGCAATCAGCCCCACATCTTCCCAGCGCTGCTCCAGCGGGTCGGTAAGGTCTACGGCAATGACGTCATGGCGGCGGTTGGTGACGGCCAGGGCGCGCCGGTAGGCGGCCGGGTCGGCCAGGAAGTCCGACACAAGGAAGATGATGCTGCGCCGCTTGAGAATGCGGTTGACATGATCCAGGGCCATCTTCAGGTCGGTGCCCTTGCCCTGCGGCTCGAAAGCCAGCAGCTCGCGGATCAGGCGCAGCACATGCTGGCGGCCCTTGCGCGGCGGGATGTAGAGTTCAATCTGGTCGGTAAAGATCATCAGGCCGACGCGGTCGTTGTTGGTTGTGGCGGCGAAAGAGAGAACGGCCGTTAATTCGGCCGCCAGCTCGCGCTTGAACTGGTTGACCGAGCCGAAACTCTCCGATGCGCTGGCATCCACCAGCAGCATGACGGTCAACTCACGTTCCTCGACATAACGCTTGACATAAGGTTCGCCGGTACGAGCGGTCACGTTCCAGTCAATGGTGCGAATCTCATCGCCGTACTGGTAGGGGCGTACCTCGTCAAAGGCCATGCCGCGACCTTTGAAGATGGATTGGTATTCGCCCGCGAAGCTGTCGTTGACCAGCCGCTTGGTGCGAATCTCAATCTGCCTGATCTTTTTCATTAAATCAGCAGTTAGCATTGTGTTTTTTACCAGACCTGTCAGGTTTCAAGCGAAGTCTTCTTCGCAAACCTGACAGGTCTAAGAGCTTTACGGTACGTCGGTGTGGTCGAGAATCCGCTGCACGATGTGGTCGGACGTAATGTTCTCCGCCTCGGCCTCATACGAGGTGATAATGCGGTGGCGCAGCACATCCGGCGCAATCTGCTTGACATCATCCGGCGTCACAAAACCACGGCCCTGCAGGAACGCATAGGCGCGGGCGGCAAGCACCAGGTTGATGCTGGCACGCGGTGAGGCGCCGAAGCTGACTAGATTCTGAAGAATGCTCAGACCGTTCTTGCCCGGTCTACGCGTGACGCGCACCAGATCGAGAACGTAGTCCTTAATCTTGGGTCCACAAAGACCTGCTTGACCTCCCGCTTCACGGGCCTGCAGGATGCGCTGCGGGCTGACGACTGGCCGAATTCCGGCAGAGCAGCGCCGGTCATCCGGTCCACAATCAGACGCTCTTCTTCGCGGCTGGGGGTAGTCCACCAGGACCTTGAGCAGAAGTGTCCACCTGCGCTTCCGGCAGGGGGTAGGTGCCTTGCCTGTAATGGGGTTTCGGGTTGCCAGCACCAGGAACAGGTCGTCCATCTTGTAGGTCACATCGCCAATCGTGACCTGACGTCTCTGCATACGGCTTCCAGCAGGGCGCTCTGCAATCTTGGAGGGTGTGGCGTGGTTGATCTCGTCAGTCAGGACGAGGTTGGCGAAACGGTCCCCGATGGACGCTGAATTCGGCCGTTCGCGGATTGTATATCTGCGTACCTGCAGTCGGTCGCACAGGTCCGGCGTAAACTGGATGCGGGCAAACTCGGCGTCATGGCGTCGGCGGTGGACTTGACCAAGAGCGTCTTGGCTAGACCGGGCACGCCTTCCAGTAAGATATGACCGTCAGCCAACAAGCCAATCAAGACACGCGCTGACCAGAGCTTCCCTGACCGGACCATCACTTTACTGATTTCGGCCACCAGGTCTTGCAGGAATGCAGCTTCGCGCTGGGCCTGCGTGTTCAATTCGCGGATGTCGGCCATCGTCATGGTGGTCGTATTCATCATGTCAGTCTCCTTGTCGGGAATCCTTGTCTAATTACCTGTCGGCCGGATTGTCAGCCGGCCCAATCTCTCTCTAGATTAACGAAAGGCGCGCAAACTGCAGAGTTCTCATCAACCATACTGGTTTGCGTGCCATCCCTTTCTCTGTGTGTTAGCTGGTCCGTTCCAGCGTCCCCGCTAATGACCGGGTCCCGGCCGCACAGCCAAGGCAGATCAATCTTCGCTGTCGTTCCAGTGTGTCGCCGTTTGGCCGACAGATCGCCGTCCAGGTCAACCTTGATGGTCATGCCCTGAACCTTGAACAAGGCGTTGGCGTCAATATGTCGTGGATTGCGGGAGGATACCTGGCCGTTTGGCCGACTGGCTGCCGGCCGGGACAGATGCTGGACACATACGCCGTTGTCAACAAGCAGCCCACGCCCGACATAATATCGCCGGTAGCCACATTTTGCCCCGCTGCGATAGCTCCAATGTAATACAGTGCTGCTGCCCTGATCGCCGGACAGATACCCTTCAAATGTTCCCGCAATAGTTTCCCCCAGAGATGGTAGACGGTTTAGTGCAGCTGCCTGGGCGGAGACAACCCAAAAATGCCCCCGCAGTAATCGCCAGAATCGGCATAATCATCTTCAAAATCGTTGTCGTTAATGCATGTCTTGTCTCTCCTTGTGGCGGAGTGGTTGCCCGTGTGGCAACGCTCCACCTCACAACGATAGACAAGATACCAGATGAGCGCGGGATAAGGCTTTAAGGAGGTGTTGAAGGTCTTTTAAATGGAGCTTAAATGGCAGCGAGCAACGGCCGAATCTCCTGTTACAATATAATGAAGAGACGATGCCGGTAACCGCTAGAAAAACAGGAGAACCCCACGATGATTGACCCCCGCGCCCAAAAGCTTATTGACGGTTATGATATTCAGTCCCGGCTGATGCAGCGTTTCACCGATGGTCTGAGCCATGAGGAAAGCGTGCTCCAGCAGCCGCCGTTCGATGCCAACTGTTTCAACTGGGTTCTCGGCCACATGCTGTCCAGCCGCAACGAGGCATCGGTAACGCTGGGCCAGTTACCCCTGTGGCCGGAGGAGTTGCTGGCGCTCTATCGGACCGGTTCCGATCCAATTACCGACAGCGCCACCGCCTATCCGCTGGAGACGCTGCTGGCCGATGTGGACCGTTCGCGGGAGATGGCGTAGATTGCGCTGAGAGCAGTTCGTGGCTGAATTTCTGGATGAGGGCGATCGAAACGCGCTTCGGCCTGGTCCGCGCGTTGTCCATGTGGACGGGCTGCAAATGGCACATAAACTCTCTCCACCTGGGGCAACTGACTTGCTGCGGGCGATGATTCTCAGTCAACGGCCGACGGGGGAGTAGGGCGGATCGGCCGATTGCTCCCGCACTCCCCCATCACAGGTTACGTTTTGCCAGCGCGCGGCCGCCGACGGCAATCATGAGCGCGGCAACAATCAGAACCCCGGCGACAGCGAATGTGATCTGCATACCGGTGGCGACGGCCTCTGGCGGGGCTGTTGTGACATCGGCCGTCATGGAGGCGGCCGCAAACACTGCGCCCATGACCAGGGTGCCGGTGATGAGCCCCAGATTGCGCGACAGATTGAGTGCCGGAAATGATGCCGCGCTAATCCGGCATTATCCATCATGACCGAGGTTAGCTGGCGGCCAGGAATAGTTGATAGCCGGGAGTCAGGATGACGATGGCTGCAATGTACCCGGCAACGCCGAGGAACGCCGGAAGCACCGATAGCCCGAACGACCCAACAATCATCACCACTAGCCCGGCGATGATCATGGTAGGCGCCCCCAGCCGGTCAACTACACGGCCGGCCGGTACGCCGCTCAGTATGGCGACAAAGGCCAATTGAGCCAACGGCACCAACCAGCACCTCGCCAAGCCCCAGAGCGCCGGAAAGATAGAACGGCCCTACCACCAGCGTCGCCATCATCACGGTTGCGACAAGCGCATTCATAGCCAGGCTGGAGCTCAAGAGCGGATCGCGGAGTGCCGTCAGTTGAATCAGGGGCGATGCTACCTTCGTCTCCGCAAAGACAAAGAGGCCGACGCCGAGAACGGCCGCCAGTATAAGGATTATGTTGAGTTGGCTGAATCGACCTGTCCCTAATCGTGACGGCAAGAGCATAAGCTGCCAGCGTCAGACCGAGTAGTAGGTGCCTAAGCTGTCGAAACCGCCCCGATCTCTGTTTGGCCGTCGGCCGTTGAGCGGGCAAATAGCGATAAACGAGCAGGAAATTCAGGCGCTGAGCGGCACCATGATGAAAAAGATCGCCCGCCAGCCGGGGCCGCCAGCAAGACGCCGCCGAGCGACGGACCAAGCGCGGTGCCAATCGCGGACGTTGTTCCCAGTAACCCCATCGCGCTCCCTGTTCTTCCTTCCGGGACCGTCTCACGAACAGCAGCTATGGATAGCGCCATCAAGATGGCTGCGCCCAGTCCCTGAATCGCTCGTGCGCCAATCAGCCACCACAGGGTGGGGGCCATGCCACACAAAATCGAGGCCAGCGTGAATAGAACAATGCCGCCAGCCAACACGCGCCGATGACCCACGATGTCACCATCTGCCCCACGCCGACAATCATGATGGAGATAGCCAGAAGATAGGCGACGACGAGATCCACTTCGAACTTCCTGAACGTGGCATTGAAGACTTCGGCTAGTGTTGGTAGGGCAACATTGGCGATGCTGGTGCCAAGCGAGGACAGTAGCATGATAGTGAAAGGCTGGCGAGTGCCCATCGAACAGAGGTATCTGAGCAGATTCACAACAGTGACTCTCTTTCATCGCCCCCGCCGCTGCCGGAACGCTCATGGCGAAGTTTTCATATTCAGGACCACCTTTCGAGAAGCCCCACAATTGTCCCGGCCTCGTCTTCCGTGAGGTCGCCAAGGAAGCCAATGATCTTTTTCCTAAGTGCTGATACCTGACGGCCGCCTCCGGCCGCGTTTTCGTCATTTCAACGAGATTGGTTCTCTTGTCGGCGACATCCTTGTGCCCGGCAATGTATCCCGCCTGTTCAAGCCGTTTCAGTGCCCGTCCGGCGTTACTCTGTCAGGACGCAACATATTGGAAAGTGCATCCTGCGTGGTCTGGCCGCCTTCCGTCCCAGCAGTGTGAGAAGCCGCGCTCTGTGCGGTTAAGTCCTGCAGACCGGCGAAGTATTGTTCAGCGACTTGATACCATCGACGGCAAGCACGACAAATCAAATCGAATAGAGGAGAAGGTTGTCCATTTGGTACTCCTCTTGACGTGGGTCAATTTTTAATCGGTTAGCAATTATATGCGTGTGCACGCATATAATTAATGACTATACTCGAAAGCGGGGCTGGTGGGGCAAGTTGTACCGGATCAGTCAGAGGTATCGACTTTCAGTCTCAGAAGATACGCAGTCAGGGAGGACTGCGCCAAATTCCTTACGGCCGCTTCCACCGCACCCGCCAGCAACCCCGCGAACAACCGCGTCCCCTCGGCATCCAGATGCACCGGGGTGTCGGTGAAGCGCTCCGGGGGCGGGCGTTCCACAGGTCGAGGTAGGTCCAGCCGTGGGCCCTACGTTTCCGCCAGCAGTTCCCGGTACTGGTCGTAGGCCCAACGGGGAGAAGGCGTTGTAGCGCAGGTCGCTGTTGACGCCGTCGCTGATAAACATCGGCTCGTTGATGACGACGACCGGTGTGTCCTCCCGGCCAGGCAATCCCCGCTGCCAGCACGGCTGGAACGCCAGGTCATTTGCCGTTAGCTCGCGCGGCTCGGTGATGTCCAGCCAGCTCACATCTTCGTCAAAGTCCGACGAGCGCGGGGTGATCTCGTCCGGGATCGCCTGGTCCATGCCCGTTGCGGCCCAGGCCAGCCCGTACCCTTGCAGGCGAAGCAGATCAGCCAGGTCCCGCCGCCGGGCAACCACCGTTTCCTCTGGAAGGTGCGGTCCACGAAACGCGAATCGGCCGCGTCCAGGTCCAGGTTGTAGGTCGTGATGAGATCACGTACCGCCTCCGCGTTGTTTTGCAGTAGAGGATGGTCCAGTTGCCGGGGACGGGCAAACGACTGCATGGTCACCGGCCATAGGATCAGGTCGGGGTCGGCGTCCTTCACGGCATCGAGGATGAGCAGGTCCCCAGTCAGGGACATGACCGGGTGTTCCTGCCAGGCCACGACGCGACGGCCGTCCGGCGCTCGCAAATCCAGCCGGTTCAACTGCCCGGCCAGCGTGTCCTGGCCGTCCAGGAACCAGCCCCAGGTGCCGCTGTCGCCGAGGATGGGCGCGACGTCATGAATTCTCCGTCGTTTGGCCTTGGGCCGGTGGATGGGTCTGGCTGGCGATCATGGCCGGCAGATTGTTGAGGGTCAGGTTGTAATCCTCGGCCGGTCGCTCCCTCATATGGCAGGCGCAGTCGCCCCCGGCAACAGCGAGTTGTAGAGAGATGCGCCCCCAGCGTGTCCACTGGCGGCAGGCGGCAAAGAGCAGGTTTGCCAGCACAAACAGCGGCTGCTTTGAGGCCGATTCGGCCGATACTTGCCCAACTGACAGCCTGCTCGTCCGCTACTGTTTGATCCCCGGCCGGGCTACCCGGTTTGTCCATGCTGTATAATGTCTCCGTGGGGCAGTCTCTGCCAAGTGTTTGCGGTTATAGTGTAGTGGCGGGCTGGTGGAGTTTACACTCACAACAGGAGCTGGAGCATGGATAAATTTGGTTATAGGTTTTCGCCCGGCCTGTGGAACATCCGACGTGAAGGCGCAGACCCCTTTGACCGCTGTCCGCCCGTCACTGAGCTTTGATGACAAACTGGCCGTCTATCATGAGCTGGGCTTTGACGCGGTTCAGTTTCATGATGACGACGCCGTCCCCGAACTCGATTCCCTGACCCCGGCGCAGATTCGGGCCGCCGCCCAGTCAATGAAGCAACGTCTTGATGCGGAAGGGCTGTTTGCCGAATTCGCTCGCCCCGCGTCTGTGGGAACATCCACTGACGATTGACGGCGCGTACATCCAACGATCCGGTTGCTCGCGCCTACGCCCGTGAACGATCACATGCGCATTGATATTGCCCGCGAACTGGTACGAACCTGATGGTGTTATGGCCAGCCCGTGAAGGGACCTATGTGCGTGAATCCAAGGATGCAGTCGAGGCCACCCACCGTCTGGTGGAGAACACCGACTCACCGGGCCTACGACCCGGTTACGAATCGCCGCGCTGAACCAAAGCCTAATGAGCCGATGGACCATGCCTACATTCCGACCATGGGGCACGGCCTGGCGCTGGGGTACATGACCGACGACCCCGCGCGCGTCGGTGTGCTGATGGAATCGGCCCACTCCATTCTGGCCGGGCTGGACCCGTCGGATGAGATCGTTTTGCGCTGTCGGCCGATAAAGCTGTGGAGCGTGCATCTCAACGATCGGAACGGGTTGAAAATATGATCAGGACAAGGCGTTTGGCGCTGTGATTTGCGGTACCTTAATCCAGGTTCGCGTGCTGGACGAACACCGGTATTGAGCAGGGTATGATTAGTTGATGAAGGCCATGTGCACCAAACGGTCGAGCTTGCCACCAAGCATCTTCGCAACAGCCTGCACCTGTTCCTGCAACTGGTGGAATTGTCGCGGTCGCTGGACCGAACGGCCGTTGCCGAACAGGTAGCTGCCCGTGACTATGAAGAGCTGGATTGGCTCATCTTGCAGCACCTGCTGGGCCCGCTGAGTGACACCGGCACCAACATAGGTGATTTCTGTCGCCATATCGTGCTGAATTGGCTAAACTTTGACTGTCTGATAGTGTGCATCCATTTATGGAGGAAAATGTGAAGAGTAAGGAAAATAAGCAAGGGAATCGTTGGCTGCCGCTTGGGGAAACCGGGCTGCGGCCGGCGTTAAGCGGGGCAGGGTACGGCGAGACAACGCCGGATAATGTCCTGTTTTCCTCGTCCGATGACAATTCAAAACGGAAAGTCCAGGGCCAGCGCCGGTGACCGGGCAGCAGTTCGTCCTCATCCGGCCGGGCCGAAGCGCCCAAGCGGGATAGTCGCCCGGCATCGACGGCCAAGCCGACTCCCAGTACACCAACCTATCGCCCTACATCCGGCGGCGGTTCGACAGGCGGAGGTGGTTTTATGCCGACCGGCGGCAGTAGTGGTGGCGGGTTCAGCCTTCCGCAGGGAGCTGCCTGGTCTGGCGCATTATTTGGTGGCGGTCTGATCCTGTTGCTTTTGACACCGATTTTTGGTTTATTCGGCAATGATGAGCCACAACAGGCAACTTTCGACCAGTCCAGTAACTTTGGTCAGGTGGAATCCAACACCACCCAAACCTGCTGGATTCGACGAATACACAGTCCGAATCAGAAGTTGCATCAGAGCCTGTCGCGACCATTCCTCCGGCAACCTACAGCGGCGACTGGCTGTGCCCGAAGATACCGGCACGACACCCGGCCAGACCTGGACCGTGATGATGTATCAGGACGGGGACGACAAAATCCTCGAACAGGATATCTTCATTGACTTCAATGAGGCTGAGCGCGAGTCTGACTGACCGGGTCAACATCGTGTCCCAGCTTGATCGCTATCGCGGCGGCTGGAGTGGTGACGGCAACTGGGATGACACGCGCCGCTACTACATCCAGCAGGACAATAATCTGAACCGGATTGCCTCACCGTATGAGTTCGTCGGCGAAGTCAATATGTCCGACCCGAACTCGTCGGTTGACTTTACATGGGCCATTGAGAATTACCCGGCCGACAAACATGTGCTGATCCTGTCCGATCACGGCATGGGGATGGCCCGGCGGCTGGACGGACCCGAATCCGCGCACAGCCGTTGGCCTGAACGTCGATGCTCCCGTCGAACGGGCCATTGGTAATGCACTCTACTTGCAGGATATTGACGCTGCCCTGGAGACCATCCAGCAGCGCACCGGCATTGATGCGTTCGAGATCGTCGGCATGGATGCCTGTTTGATGGGTCATGCTGAGGTGTTCACTGCCCTTGCGCCGCACGCCCGTTACGCTGTCGCCTCCCAGGAGACGGAACCGGCCGTGGGTTGGGCCTATACCGCCTTCCTGGACCAGTTGGTTAAGAACCCGGATATGTCCGGTGCGGACCTGAGCAAGGCGATTGTTGATACCTACATTGTTGAAGACCAGCGGGTGACCGACTCGACGGCACGAAGTGAGTTCGTTCGTGGAACGACCTCAGCCAATCAACTGGCTACCCAACTCGAACGGTCTACCACCATTTCGGCCATCGATCTACAGGCGATGCCGGAAGTGATTGACCGGCTAAACGAACTGGCTCTGGTGCTGCAAGGTGCGGACCAGCGCAAGGTTGCTCAGGCGCGTAACTACGCCCAATCCTTTACCAGTGTATGGGGTAGTGATGTGCAGCCTTCCTATATTGACCTGGCCCACTTCACTGCATTGTTGACCCAGGAAACAGGAGATTCACAGATTCGCCTGGCGACGGAAAATCTCTTCAGTGCCCTGAATCAGGCACTCGTTGCCGAGAAGAGCGGCCCACAAAAGCCCGGCGCCAACGGCGTTTCCATTTACTTCCCCAATTCGCAGTTGTACGGATCACCGGTATCGGGACCCCAATCCTATATCCCGGTGGCCCGCCGCTTTGCCGATGTCTCCTTGTGGGATGATTTCCTGAACTTCCACTATACGGGACGGCAATTCCAGGATACGGCCGGAACGCTTGCTGTGCCGGATCGTGCCATTGAGGCACCGGGTGAGGGCAATATTACACTCGGTCCGGTGACCCTGTCCGACCGGGTGGCTGCTCCGGGCCAACCGGTAACAATGAGCGCGGACGTGAATGGCGACAACATCGGCTATGTCTACCTGTTTGCCGGGTTGTATGACCGGGACAGCAACTCCATCTACATGGCTGACACCGACTACATTGACAGCGGCGATACCCGCGAAGTCAGCGGCGTCTACTACCCCGACTGGGGCGAGGGCGAATTCACACTGGAGTTTGATTGGGACCCGATTGTGTTCGCCATCAATGACGGCACCAACTTGGTGCAGGCACTCTTCCAGCCCCAGAGCTACGGCGTGGATCCGGCCGAGGCGATCTATACGGTGGATGGCGTCTACACCTATACCGACGGCGAGCAGCGGGATGCCCAGTTGCAGTTCAGCAATGGCGAGCTGCAGGCTGTGTACGGTTTTACCGGTAGCAGCGAAACGGCCGCGCCGCGCGAGATCATCCCTAGTGTTGGTGACCGATTCACCGTCTACGAAAAGTGGATGGACCTGGACACCTCCGGTCGGGTGGTCAATACGGCCGAAGAACCCGGCCAGACCATTACTTTCGGTGAGGAACCGATTGTCTGGGAAGTGCTTGATGCGGCCATTGGCGATTACACAATCGGCTTCATCGTGGAAGACCTGGACGGCAACCGTATGGAATCCTATGCGGATGTGAATGTGCAATAGCCCCTTTCGATAGGGAGTATTGAACCCGCAAAGACCTGACCGATTGGCAACTTGATCGGTCAGGTCTTTTTTATTTCCCATGTGTCCATTCTAACGGCGATCTAATAAAACGATATTTACACCATATCTGGCCTCATAGTATAATGCAACCAGTAGATATTATGTTCTAGCGTTACACAAAACGAGGCAAATGGCGTAACATATCCCGGCTATTTATCGTATAGTAATTGTAATTTGCAGAACGAATTGAGTGTCCCCAACCGGATAGGCCGGTTGGCGGCGAAGGCTTGAGGTACCCTATGGATTTTGTGACATCTTTTTTGCCACAGATATTCATTGTGACGGGATTGCTGCTCATCCTGCTGGAACTGGTGGTAGGCATTGAGACCGGGCTGGATATGGTCCTGATTGGCTCCGTGCTTCTCATCTCAGGGTTTGTGGGGTTGCTGGTGGGCAACACGACCCTGATGCTCATCCTGGCAATTGGATTGAGCGTGCTCTACATCGCGGTCGGCCGCCGGCAAATCCGGCATCGCATGACCGTAACCACGAACCGTACCAATGTAGACCGGCTTATCGGTGCTCCGGCGACAGTGGTTCGCCAGATTGCCCCGGACAAGGCGGGCATGGTGCGGATGGATGATGAAGAGTGGCGCGCGATTGCTGATGAGATCCTGTATGAGAAAGACATCGTCACGGTTGAGTCTATTGAAGGCGTGACGTTGCGAGTCCGCAAATTAGCCAAGTAGCAGGCTGCTAATTGGAAAAAGGAAACTAACATGTTTAATGCCGTATTTACCACAGTTGTGCTCTTTATAATCGTAATCATCGCGATTGCCGCGCTGGCGTTCAGCGTGCGCATTGTGAAGCAGTATGAGAAGGGACTTGTTATCCGTCTGGGACGGTACCATCATACGGCCGATGCCGGTGTGGTCTTTCTTATTCCGTTCGTTGACAGTCTGATTCGCGTGGACATGCGCGAGCAGGTCATCAATGTGTTGCCGCAAAGCGTGATTACCCAGGACAACGTCGTCGTGACGGTGGACGCGGTGATCTACTACAAGGTCGTGGACCCGGTTAAGGCGGAGTTCGAGATTGAGAACTTCAACTTTGCCGCGACGACATTGGCCCAGACCAACCTGCGTAACCTCATTGGTGACAAGCAGTTGGATGAGACATTGACCGCCCGCGACATCATCAATACCTCCCTGCGTGAGGTACTGGATGAGGCTACCAATCCCTGGGGCGTCAAGGTGACGAAGGTCGAGCTGCAGAAGATTGACCCGCCGGCCGACATCACCAATGCGATGAGCAAGCAGATGAAGGCCGAGCGCGAGAAGCGCGCCAACATTCTGGAGGCGCAAGGCGTCCGCGAGTCCGATATTCTGCGTGCGGAGGGTGAGGCACAGGCCCGGTTACTGCGTGCGGAAGCCGAGGCCAAGTCCATTGCCATGGTTGCCCAGGCAGCCGAAGAGAACTTCACCGACCGGGCGAGAGAATTGCGTCGATTGGATGTGGTGGAGGTTGTCCTGGCGGGCAACGGCACCAAGTTCATCATTCCGTCCGACTCAGACATTGTCAATGTTTTGGGCCTGGATGGTAACGGAACGGCGCCGGTGTTGCCGGTTCGGCGGTCGGCCGGTTCCGGGAATTCGAACAAGGCGTAGTCAAATCCTGACTATGGTAAGGGAGCCGGACCTCATTTAGAGGTCCGGCTCTTTTTATTTACTCGGTGGTCGGGACTATGAGCAGGTAGGTCAACATTAGCCCCTTGCCCTTGACGTCAATGGGGCCGTCTTTCAAATTCATACAGGTTGGCTAATTTGTCCCTGACCGAGGGCGTTACCTGGATCATATTTTCCAGGCCATAAGCCTCCATGCGACTGGCGGTATTAACCGCATCACCCCACAGATCATAGATAAATTTGCGATGGCCGATGACGCCGGCGACGACCGGACCGGTATGCATACCAACCCGAAGGCCAATCGTGTCGCCGTTCAACGCGTGATGATTTCTGACTGTGTTGACCATTTCAACAGCAAACGCTGCTACCGCCTCGCAATGATCCGGTCGCGGTTCGGGCAGTCCCCCAACGACCATGTAAGCGTCGCCGATGGTTTTGATCTTTTCCAATCCGTGACGGTCCGCCAGATCGTCAAAATCTGAAAAGACCTCGTTGAGCAAGCCTACAATTTCGGTCGGATCGGCCGCTGCGCTCATCGGTGTGAAGTCAACGATGTCGGCAAACAGGATAGTGACTTCCGGGTGCCTTTCCGCGATAACCCCGCTTCCTCGCGTTTGAGCCGGGTGGCGATGGTGGAAGGGAGGATGTTAAGCAGTAGGTCTTCTGATTGCAGCCGGGACCGTTCAGCTTCCAGGTACAGGAAGAATGTGAGGACGAAAATCATGAAACTGGCGGCCACGACGTTGAACAGGCCGATAGTCTGCCGGAGTCCCGGAGGAATATCCAGAGCGTGCGTGGCGGCCCAGGGATCAATTACGGTGGCGATGACGGCGCAGATGACCAGTAAGGCAAGATTAAACAGGGCCGCCGGGCACCGATCAGCAAGAGGGCTGCCACCGGACCGAATAGCACATAGGTCATGGGTGCCAGGCCGGATTGGAATCCACCTGATACCAGATGAACGACCCAGGGGTGGATGGTGACAATGGCCGAGACGAAGAACACCAACTCGTAATAGTACTCCGGGAAGAAGGTCAGGATGGGGATAACGATCAGCATCATGATCGCCAGGGCAAAGTACAGAATGGCAACCATATCCAGACCGGCCGCCAGGTTGATAAAGCCGATGACGATTGCGGTGATGGTCCCGGCCACCCCGGCAAGCCAGGCTGCGACCTTCTTGGCGCGCTGATATTCCGAATCTCCCGGTCGGCCGAGTTTTTGGTTAAGCCACTAAATCAGGGACATGGCAGAGCAACTCACTGTGTAACAGGCTCGATCACAGATCGGGCAGGCAACCTGACCTACGGTTGCTAGTGTAATGGAGTGTCTGGTGACTGTAAAGAGGGTGGATCACTTAGCTGGAGAGATATTCTCGCCAACAACTGCCGTGACCCTACTACCGGGTAGGGGAATATCATGAATCTCGGCGGCCAGTCCGACGGCCGACATGCGGTCACACAGCAGATCTGACCAGCGAACCGGACTCACCGCCAGGGACGGCCGTTGCCCGGTCAGGCGATAGGCCGCGTCAATAACCCGCTGCACCGGCCCGCCGCCTTCCAACTCGGCCTCAGGGATGATGACCAGACGGCCGCCCGGAGCCAACACGCGCCGTACCGCCAGCAATGTAGATTCCTCGGCGATGTAGGGCGTGGGAAAGGTGGCGACAACCGAGTTGAATCGTCGGGCCGGGAACGGCAGATACTGCGCCTGCCCATTCACCAGCGCCGGAGGGTGGTTTGCTGCTTGCAGTCGCCGGGATGCTTGCTGGGCCATCTGCCGGGACGCATCCAGCCCCACCGGCTGAAAGCCCCACTCAGACAGTTCAACCTGCAAGTGGCCCGGTCCAAAGCCCAGTTCCAGCACGACCGGACCGACCAGAAACGGCCGGCAGGCTCGCCGCCATTCCTGCCAATGCCCCAGGGAGACGACATGGCTGACTGTATCGTAACTCCAGGACATCTCGTGGTAGAGCAGGCGAAAGCCGGTCCGTATGAGGCTGCCCCAGGCGGAGAGAAGCGGATTCATGGCTCGATTATGGCCGCAGGTGAAACGAATGACGAATTACGAGGACCCCACCATGCCTTCCTTTGAGATAAATAAGGATTCGCCTACGCTCAAGATACGTCCGCTAGACAGGCACATGGAAAAAATGCACCATTATCAGGAACGTTTCTGTAGGATTGGGCAAGGGAGGTGATCATGTTTGGTAAATTTCAGTACATGATAATCGGTGTCGGGCTGATTCTTGTCGCCTTGCTTGGCGCATTTCTTTTCCTGCGAACACCTGTACAGGCCGATACAGTTATGGGGGTAAGTACCGGCAGGCCACCCGTTGTAACCACTGCTACCGAAGTTCCCACCGCCACGCTGGTTTATGAGAATGATACCTTTGCTGCTGAAGCTGCGTCGCTCGATAAGACGACGGCCGAAACCGGCATGACCCCGATAACCGATGACGGTTCGGCCGAATATCCTGGAGACAGATGTATCAGAAATTTTGGGGCAAATCAGCGCGCTTGTGGAGAAGAATGAGGCCAGGTTGTTTAGAAACCGGGCTGGCTGTATGAAAGGCATGAAAATTATTGGCCGCTCAGAGTATGCCAGTAATACCGGGGACATCTATGGTATTCCTGTAACCGAGCTGATGGGCACGGATACGGTCACCATGAAGCATGGTATGAAGTGGATGCGGAAGGATACTCCTATCAATCCGTGATCCAAACAACTGATGCGAACGGCATTGTCCACACCCCATCGTTAGAACCAACGGCCAATCCGTTTCCCTGATCGGTTGGTGTAACTGAGTTTGCCATTCGCCCGGCCGATGAGGTTGATCTGGCCGCCACTCGGTAGTGATTTTCCCACTTACCTTGATCTGGCTATGTCCCAGGGACAAACGAACATCGCCGCCTGGGAGGATGACGGTCAATATATGGTGGTCATTACCACGAGGAAAGATGAACCTGTGCCCAACGTCGTGGGTGAATTAATCCAAAATACGCGGGTGACGTATCAGTTTGATAGGGAAACAGGGGCGATCCGGCTGTATGAAGTAACCGATCAAACGACGGATGGGGAGTGGATTATCCGTGAGCGGAGCCTGCTCTTGATCAGGTATCATCGATGAGCTGTCATCGGGACCGGCACAGCGCTTGATGAAGCTGCGGCTTTCATCGATAACCACTAGCCCGGCTTATCGATAAAACGCCACACAGCTAGCGGTAGGATACAATCTCGTCGAATGATTTCTTAGTGATGGCGGGACCTGGGCGTCGGGGGCCGGATAACCGGCCACCAGCAGCAAAACGGCCGTTCGTGAGACGGCCGTCCCAGGATGTCGTTGAGGAAATTCATCGGGCTGGGCGTGTGGGTGAGTGTGGCGAGCCCGGCGTGGTGGAGCGCCGTGATCAGCAGTCCGGTAGCAATACCCACCGACTCCTGAACGTAGTAATGCTTGATCTTGCTACCGTCCGGTGCTATGCCGTAGCTGGCGGCGAAGACGGCAATCAGCACCGGGGCAGTTTCCAGGAACGGCTTTTCAGCATCAGTCCCCAGGGGTTCCAGCGCCTCCAGCCATTCCTCCGGCGCGCGACCACTGTAGAAACTGCGTTCTTCCGCTTCGGCCGCCAGCCGGATGCGGCGTTTTGTTTCCGGCCGGGTGATGATGACAAAGTGCCAGGGCTGCCGGTTAGCGCCATTGGGAGCGGTGGCTGCGGCGCGCAGACAGTCTTCAACCACGCCGTCCGGCACCGGACGATCACTGAAGTCGCGGACGGTGCGCCGCCGCTGAACTTCGGTCAGAAATTCGGTCGCGCGCTGCTGCATAATGTCCGGGGGATATTCTACGTAACCGGGGAGGGGAATCATGTTGGGCATGGTTCATCTGCCTTGATAATAATCAGATACACTGTAGCGTAGGCTTTAGCCTGCGGAGTGCCTCGGTCAAGAATGACCGAGCTACAACCATCGTGGCGCGGGCTTCAGCCCGCGAACAAATGACCGAGATACAGTCGCTGTCACGGACTCACCTGCCGCCAGATTGACGCTCCCTGTTGCTGTGTGGGCAAGCTCAACTGCCCGTGGCGAACCCTGGTTTCTCGCTCGCCGAACAGCTCAATGAAGCGTGCGCCGTCAGGCAATCCGGCAACGGCCGCCGAGATGGTCAATCCCTCCGCCGGAGCGAGCGAGCGGTGGGCCAGCACCAGCAGACGCTCATCCAGCAGCTCACGTTGGTAGCAGACACTGTCTTCGGCTTCGAGCAACAGTTGAAAGCCGCCGCGCTGCAAAGCGGCCGATTCCCGGCGCAGGCGAATCAGGTCGCGGTGGAACGCCAGTAAGTCGTGGTCCCAGCGCGACTCATCCCAGACCATACAGCCGCGCGAATCCAGATCAGGCAGATCGGTCATGCCGATTTCGTCACCATAGTAGAGGCCAGGCACGCCGGGAAAAGTCATGAGCAATGTGACCGCCAACCGGTGGAGCGCGTCATTGCCGCCGACTATCGTGCGGATGCGCGGCACATCATGGCTGTCTAACAAGTTGTACTGTTGCAGCGCGACAACCCAGGGAATGGCTGCCAGCCGGGAACGCCAGGAAGCGGTCATGGCCCCTGTCGGCCAATGACTCATCATCAACGGGTCCGGAAAGCCGTGTGCACCTTGCCGGTAACCGACCAGCCAGAACCAGATCGGGTGCGTGAAGCCGTCGTAGTTCATCACGCCATCCCACTCGTCACCCTGAAGTTGGGCAGAGGCGTCAAAGAAATTCTCGCCCATGAAGTAGGCATCGGGTCGAGCTTCCTTGACGGCAGCGCGCATCCCACGGGCCACCTCTGCCCCAAGTTGGGTCGCGCCTTGCCGAGCCAGCATATTGGCGACATCTACCCGCCAACCGTCAGCCGAGTAGGGTGGCTGCAACCAGCGTCGCAAAACGGAATCGGGATCGCCATACATCCGACGCCGTAGTGCCTGACTGGTGTAATTGAGTTTGGGTAGCGTCCATGCACCGAGCCATGTCGCGTAGTCATCAGGGTGATCATGGAAAGTAAAGTATTCGGCCGAAGGTGCGTCGGGATCTTCGCGGGCGGCCTGAAACCAGGAATGCCAGTAGCCCGCATGATTGGGTACAATGTCCAGCAAGTAGCGCATCCCCCGATCATCCAGCGCCTTTCGCAGACCAGCCAGTGCTTCGTTGCCGCCGAAGTGGGTATCTACATTTTCGTAGTCAGCTACATCATACTTGTGGTTGGAGTAGGCAGTGAAGACAGGGTTCAGATACAGGCCGTTGACTCCCAGGTTCTCCAGATAATCCAGGTGCTGCTGAATACCCGGCAGATCACCGCCATAGAAGATGAGCGGAAATGGCTGTTCCGGGTCAGGTGGCTCCTCCCATTTGAAGGTGCGTGGATGGTACCCGCGAAACTCATACTCATCCGGCCGGGGGTCGGTAGACGGATCGCCGTTGGCGAAGCGATCAGGAAAGATCTGGTAAAAGACGGTGCTGTGGACCCACTCCGGCGCGGTGTAGTCGGCCAGGATACGGAAGTCCGTCGCATCGGTCGGTACGTGCAGCGTCAGCCCGGCGGCCGAATAGTGCCAGATTGCCACCCCGGTATCTATCAGGAAGCGGTAGTGGGTCACCGGCTCGGTGAGCCGCGTCTCGATTTCCCACCATTGGACCGGTGGTGCAACGGCTACTCGCTGCATATCAGCCAGCGCCTGCTCACCATCGGGGAAAGTGCGTAGAACCACTCGCCGGACCGGGGCGGAGGCGTCCAGCCGTAGCTGGAGGGTGATTGTTTCGCCCAGTCGGGGTGTGAGATTGGAGACGTAACGTTCGGAACCGTCGTGGTGGACGGAGTCCAACCAGGGTGGATGATAGTGAGTGTCCATAGGTTGGGGTTAATAGCACCAACGGGCGCTCAAGGCAACTTATAAACCGGGTGGTTTGTGTATCAGGTTATGATAGGCGATGCGACTGTCATCAAATTATGCCGGCGCTTCAGCAATGGAAGTCAGATCCCAGTCTTTGTTCTCTTGCTCCCGCTGGGCGCGGACAATGAGCAACGGCCGATCGATGCGCTGGAGAATGCCCGCGGCCACGCTGCCATAGTAGACGTCGGTCAGGCCGCCGCGACCGTGGCTAGCCATGGCGATCAGGCCGGCGTTTTCGTGCTGGGCAGCGTGGAGAATGGTGGCTACGACGGGACCGTACTCCACACGGGTCCGGGTTCGGATGCCGTGTTCGCCAAGCTTTTCAACCTGCCGGTTGAGATAGGTTTGAATCTCCACCGCACGGTCTTCCATTTCCTGGCACGACGTAGTAGGGAGATTGTCATAGGCCATCTCTGTCCTGGGGTTGAGCATGTGGAGCAACTCAATGATGCTCACCAGTACAACGGTTGACCCATATACAGACGCGAGCTGTTCAACATGGGGCAGGATCGCCTCAGCCAGATCGGACCCATCCAGGGGGACAAGAATTGTATCGTACATTCGTTCGGCTCCCATCGCAGCCACGCTCTACCTCGCCGGTTCGCCACATGACGTCCGGACGGTGCAATTATTCCAGGCTACATCCGTAGTGTAGACGATGCTACCGGCGATAAATAGTGAAGAACAGCACATCTCCGGCTGACAAATGTCATACAGTTCCCGCAATGATCTGGAGTATCCACAACACAATCATGCCGATGACCATCGTCCACAAGACGCTCTTGGTGCGCCAGGCGACGACAACAGCCACCAATCCGGCGATCAGCCGGACATTCCCCAGAGAAATGTCCAAAGTATCCTGAGGCATAAATAACTCCGGGGCAATAATCGCGCTGAGAACGGCCGCCGGGACGTATTGCAGCGCGCCGGACAGATAGGGCGGTAGTTCCCGCTGACCTACCCAGACAAACATGGACACCCGCAGGCCATAGGTGATGAGGCCCATGCCAATCATGATTAGGAGTATTGTCGTGTTACTCATAGGTATCGTTCTCTCGTGAACGTCATCGCCGTTCCAGAATCATGCCCACAGCAATACCGGTAAATGCAGCCGCCATCAGCCCCAACTGGTAGGGGAGGTCATGGGCGAGCAGCGCGACCAGCCCGGCACTGATGGCTGCGGCCGTATGCGGCCGATCGCGCAAGGTGGGCACCACGATACCGATAAAGACCAGCGCCAACGTGAAATCGAGCGACCAGGAAGCGGGGATGCGCGCGCCCAAAAAGATGCCGACGGCCGTACTGGTCTGCCAGAATAACCATTCCGTGATTCCCGCACCCAGAAAGAACCAATGTTTGGGAGCAGTCGGTTCCTTGTTTTGCGTGTAGTGATGTATTGTGACAGCATAGACTTCGTCTGTCAGAAAATAGGCCAACCCGGCGCGCCACTTCAACGGTAGACGGGCGACATGGGGAGCCAGGGAGGCGCTGTAGAGCAGATGGCGCAGGTTGACCATCAGCGTTGTCAGCAGGATGATCAGCGCCGGTGTGTATGTGGCAAAGAGGTCGGTGGCGATAAATTGCGCTGACCCGGCAAAGACAATGGCCGACATACCCTGCGCCAGGATCATCGGCAATCCGGCCGCCAGGGCCAGCACGCCGTAAATCATGCCAAAGGGAATACCCCCGATAACAATCGGTAGTTCGGCGCGGGCACCGGCCAGTAATTCACTGCGGCGCGGGTCCGGCTGTTTTGTGGTCGGCGTGTCGGTCATTGGTATCCAAAGTGGGTTGCGCCTCAGCAGGTGCAACCCACTAACATGGTCTGTATGGCTAGATTACTCGCCGGGAATGGGATCTTCGTGGCGTTGCATGGATGCAGCAACCGCCAGGGCCGTCGCCCGATTACCCGCCGGATCGCTATTGGCCGGCCATTCGCTCCAGACTGCGATCTCGCTTTCACCATCGGCGCGCGCCACTATCAGGCCGTTGACTGGTGTGCCCGCTGAGTTTTCATAGACGAAATCGGCTTGCTGCCAAACCGCGCCGGACAGATACAGCGGGCTGGAACCGGTGATCTGGAACCCGGTGACTTCTTCCCCAGCGGCCGCCAGCAGAGCGGCCAGTGCTTCTTCAATGGTGCGTGTTGCCGGTTGGACGCGCAGGGCGATAAAGCGATCCTCACCAACGAAGCGGTACCATCCGTTGACTTCTTCAAAGGCCAGCCCCGGCGGGTAGATGAGATCGTAGCCACCCAGTACCGCATTCTTCCAGTCCGCAGCCGGGGAATCGTCCACCCTGGGGACAAACTTCCAGTTTAGCGCAATTGTATTGGCCGTTTCCAGCAGGGCAGCTTCGTCACTTTGCAGCCCATCAAGGTCTACAATATATCCCCGGCCGTCGTTGACAAAGGCGGTCAGGATACCGGTCCGCACCTGTCCGTTTGCCCCCGGATAGCCGTAGGCGATTCGCACGGCCGTTATGGCCGATTCCTCACCACCGATGGGGGCTGTGTCCTCAAAGAGAGGCGACACCCCGCCAAGTGTCGAAAGCGCGTCGGCCAGAAGTTCCGCCGCGTCGCCGGTCCACGATTCGACCACGCGAACCTGCAAGGTTGTATCCCCGGTCGGGTCCCCGGTGTGGGCGGCAGTACCACTGGTTTGCGGCCGCGTCCAACCTTCCGGGTAGGGGAACGAGATGCCTAGTAGCGGATCAGCATAGACGCGATAGCCGCTCAGAGTGTTTCCCTGGCTGACAATCACGCTGGCAGTGGCATTGGCATGGTTGCCGCCAACTACGGCCGCGCTCAAGCCGACTTCATATGTGCCGTTGTCCACCGGTCGGGTGCTGCGATAAAGCGTGGGAACATCATCAAACGCCAACGGTTCCCCGGCATACGGTTCCAGCGTGCCGTCGGCCAACTGACGTTCCAGCCGGGGCGTGAAGGTGTCACCGCTTGCCGCGCTGATTTCATGGACGAATGGTGGTCCGTCCTGCACCGGAACCAGATGCCAGATATGGGCGGGTACGGCATTGGCGGTGGGGAATTCCAGTACGGTATCCAGCGTACCTCCGGCTGTGTTCAGCTCCCCGGAGACCCCGATCAGGCCATCGGCAGCCATCGAATCCACCGGATGCAGGAGCGCGGCCGAGGAAGCGCCGGCTGCATCATAAAGATACCCGGCCGTTGCGTCCCAGCCAGTGTGTTTTCGTGGCGGCCGTCCGGCCAAAGATAGGCGTTGTAGCCGTCGTCATTGCCGGTCACCAGTGGCGGGGTAATCGGCTCAACCTGAACCAGATGCAACACGCCGTTTTCATCGGGCCGGGAGGTGACGATTTGTAATGAATCAAGCTGGCGTCCGGTGACTTCGGACTTGATCAGGACGGGCGATGTCCTCCGGCCGAGGCATCACCGTCCACGGTTACACGGACGAGCGGTGTCTCCAAGTTTGCCGTTTGCGAGACGAACGCCTCCAGAAAGGCAGCCCAACTGGGCGCGGGCGCCAACGTGGCGTAGTCATCAGCCAGATCGACCGCATTTGAGGGCCAATAGATGCTCATACCGGTGGCAAGGGGCAAACCGGTTCCTGCGGCCTGGGCAACGACCGCTTCTGCGGCGGCAACCGCTACCGCGCGGCGGCCACGGAGATCTCCACCGACTCGCTCCGGTCGGCCAAAATTGCCGCGGCGTGACCCAGGTCAACGGCCGTCACATCTTCATCTATGCCGGTTAGTATGGACCCATAAGGTTGTGCCCCGCGCCGTGCATCGGCCGCTGCGCCAACCGCCCCGGTCTGGTCATTCATCAGAGCAATGGCTAGTGTCTCCACGGCCGTGGACAGACCGGTTACCTGCGACAGATCAACGGCCGTCATGGATACAAATTCGTTACCCAGCAGATCACGGTTATAGGCCACGTAATCGGTTGTGGCTGTTTCCGCCCATTCGCGCCCATCCATCCACGGATTGGCATAGAGCGAACCGAGCAAAGTCTGGTAATCCCAGCCGCCGGCCGGGATCGGGGCGGCCGAGGCGACGGCGTAATCGGCATAGGGGGCGATGGCCTGGAACACGTCAAGCTGTCCCATCATGCTGCCGGAAAAGGCGATGGTATCCAGCGGCGTGTCGGCCGAAATGCCGGCTGTTTCCAGCGCAGAGACGATCTCATCGAGGCTAAGATAATCGTACGGTTCGGCTGTGGCCGGGTCCATATCCAGACAACAGCCGCGCCACCCGCTGCCGTACCCGTCCAGAATGAGGGCGTAATGGTTGGCGGGATGGGTTTCCTGTGCCCAGGAGATGAAGTCGGCCAGTAGCTCCGGATCACCAAAATTGGTTTCCTCTGCGCCGACGGCTTCTTCGGAGGTGATGACGTCGGGGTCATTATTACCGCGAATCACATAGCGGGCGGGCAGGGAGCCGGTACGCTCGTTACCATCCGGCCAGTCCACGGCGGCCAGAACCTGCACCTGATTGGATGCACCGGCGGCTTCCATCTGGTTGACGCCGTCCCAGGCATAGGTCCAGGCCGGGTTGTCGGCACTACTGTAGACCATCACCGTCCAGGCCGGGAGGGATTCATCGAAAATTCGGGTTGGTTCTTCTGTCGGACCGGGCTGGGGCGTTCCGGCTTCGGGACTTGCTCCTTCGACCGGCTCAACGGTGATGCCCAGTAGCTGGGGTGTGGCTGCCGGGGGCTGCGGGGTCGGCACCAGCGGCGTAGCTCCCGTGTCGCAACCGGCCAGCAGGACGGCCGTTAACAATGTCAGTGACCAGACTGCTACGCGCCACTGCCCTCTGATTTGGCCGGTAGCCAACGACAGGCGTGATTGCTGAGAAACCATAGCCCCTGATTATCAGCTTAGAACAGGTATTGGGCAATGTGAAAGCCTGCCGGGTGGGTAAAAACGTTGACCTTCATGCTAAACTAGTATGCAGGTGCAACACAGGAGGAAGCTATCGTGAACGAGAGCAGGGGACACGGCGACGGAACCATCCCGGCCAATGATCAGATATTGCCGCTCACTAAAATCGTAGCGGCGGCCGTTATTCCTTTCCTGGTGGTGGCCTTCATCATCCTCTATCCACCCGGAGATCGCACCGGCCAATGGTTCGCCTGGTCCATATCACCCAACCTGACGGCGGCCATTATGGGTGCGGGCTATCTGGCGGGCGGCTATTTCTTTGCCCGTGCGTTGTTGGGCGTACGCTGGCACCATATCGCCGGAGGCTTCTTACCGGTTACCGTATTCACGGCCATTATGCTGGCGGCCACGCTCCTGGATTGGGATGTGTTTGATCCGGGCCACTGGCCGTTCTGGGTATGGCTGGCGCTGTATATCGTTACACCGGTGATAGCGGTGCCATTTGTCTGGTGGCGAAATCGCCCGGCCGATCCGGGCACACCGGATACGCCGGACTTTCTGCTGCCGCCCCAAACACGGCCGATCATGATGATAGTGGGCGGTATACTTCTACTGGCTGTAGCCGCCATTCTGATTCGGCCGCAACTGGCGATTGACATCTGGCCCTGGAATCTGTCAACCCTGACGGCGCGGGTCATGGCCGGGTGGCAATCGTTGCTGGGCGTGGGGGCATTGACCATGGCGGGTGAACGTCGCTGGAGCGGCTGGCGCATTCCTCTCCAGAGCATCATCTTTTGGCAGGCGCTTGTCACCCTGGCTTTCTTCCTGTATCGTGACGACATGACCGGCGGTATGCTGAACTGGTATGTCGTGTACACCATTGGCGGGCTGGCCGCCGCAATTGGTTTTACCGTTTGGGCGGAGATGCAAACTCGCAACTAACAAACGTCTATGACAACGGCAAATTCGTATTCTCTGACAACCGAGATTGCCCGCATCCTGGAACCGGTATCGGCCATTGCCGCCCGGCCCGACGATAGCGAGGAAGAGCGTCTGCGTAAGGGCCTGTTGATGGGCGGCAGTATCGCCATTTTGCCGGTTGCGGCGATCTGGGGCGCACTATATGCTTTTTACGGCGAGTGGGTGGCGGCAATTATCACTCTGGCGTATGCGGCCGTTAACGGGTTGGGCATCTTCTACACGGCCTATACCGGCAAGAAACGGCCGTTTGCCGAAGTGCAACTGGCGTGCACCCTGATCCTGCCGTTAATCCTCAACATTGTTCTGGGGGGCTGGGCCGGATCCAGCGCGGTCATCATTGGCGCGCTCATGGCTCCGCTGGGAGCACTGTTGTACTTTGACAAGGACGCGGCCGTAAAATGGTTTGTGGCGTATCTGATCATCGTGGTCCTGACCGGCGTACTGAACCCGTTCCTGACCCAGGGCAACAATCTGCCGTCCTGGCTACGAACCGTGTTGTATGTCATGAATATTGTGATTGTCTCATCCCTGGCGTTTTTTGAGACACTCTCATACGTTCGCCAGCGTGATCGGGCTTTGGGGCTGCTGCGCGAGGAGCAGCAAAGACCTACGATCTGCTGACCAATACCCTGCCCAAACCCATTGCCGATACTCTAGTGGATCGGGAGCAGACTATTGCCGAGCAGTTTGACGCAGTGAGTATTCTGTTCGCTGATGTGGTGGGGTATACGCCGTTGACTGCCCAGACGGAACCGGCCGAACTGGTCGCCATGCTGAATGATATTTATTCGGCATTTGACGGGATCGTGGCTGAGCATGGTCTGAAAAGATCCGACGATGGGTGACGGGTACATGGTCGCCTCCGGTGTGCCCCAGCCCCGGCCCGACCATGCGGCGGCTATTGCCCGCGCCGCCCTGTCAATGATGGATGCGATAGAGATCTATAACAGAAATCACAGCCGGGATATTCAACTGCGGGTAGGAATCAACTCCGGCCCGGTGATTGCTGGGTAATCGGCCGCAAGAAGTTCAGCTATGATGTCTGGGGTGACCCGGTCAATGTTGCCAGCCGCATGGAGTCACGGGGCATTGCCGGGGAAATTCAGGTTGCGCCGGATACCTACGAACTGCTGAAGGACAACTTCCTTGCTCAAGCAAATGCGGCCGAATCGAGATCAAGGGCAAGGGACAGATCGAAACCTGGTTATTGCTGTGTGAAAAGTAGCTACCGGCCTTGCCGGCTGTTAGCTGCCAAACCAGCGGTCGTAGATAAGTCCTCCAGCGATCCGTCCTGGTACATCTCCAGCAAAACCTCATTGATTGGCTCGCGCAGTTCGCTATTTTCCGCCACGGCAATGCCGTACTTCTCCGGTTTGAAGATCGTGCCCATAATTTGCACCTGCCTCTTACCGCGCGTGACGCTGTAATAGCGCAGGACGGGTGAGTCATACACCACAGCATCCACCGTGCCGTCCAACAGCAACGGATAGGTATCCTCGATGTGGTCAACACCGACAAAGTCAATGCCGCGTGAGCGCAAATAATCAGCCGCCGTGCTGCCGTCCACAGTGGCGAGTTTCTTACCGGGTAGATCTTCCGGTCCCTGAATATTGCTGCTCAGTTGCTGTACTGTGAGCGTGGAGGTGACGGTCGCTGTGAATTGAGCCACAAGGAGCAGCCCGATGAGCCAGAACGCAATAACCAAAATTCGCCGGATGGTACTGCGTGAATTTGTCCGGGTGTTCTCCGTTGGCAACCATGGCTAACAAGTACCAGATCGCCTCCCAGATGCCGGCCGCAAACCCCTGGGGAAAATCGGGTTATCCCGCTGCTCAATAACCATGATGATCGCTGCCATGACCAGCGCCGCCAGCAGAGCCAGCACAAGGAACAGGATTAGCTGGGTGAGAAGATCAGATGCAGCAACTGGGACAGAGAGAAGTCACCGCCGGCTGTGGTCATGATCTGTAGTCCGGCATCGAAGTAGGGTGAGTGAAATCCAGCACAGCTTCGCGGTCCTTGGTCATGCTGATACCGGCAATTGCCACATCGGCCGAACCGTCCTGGACCGCGTTGAGGATTTCGCCGACGGTATCATACGCAACCCATTCGTAGGACAGATCCAGACGGGAGGCGATTTCCTCCCATAGATCAATGCTGAAGCCGGTCGGCTCGTCACCGTTAAGGTAGACAAACGGCTCCAGCGGTTTTGTTGCCACGCGCAAGACGGTTCCCGTGTCGTCCTGGGTATAGGCGGACTGCCTAAGCCAACGAGAATCACAACCACCAGAAGCAGCAATAGACCCAGTAACAGATAGATTTTGCGACTTTGACGAAGCGTTGTCATGAAGACTCCCCTCGATACTCGGTTAGTTGTCTGAATTAACAAGCGGGATTTTACACAGAGAGGGTGAGTGTGTCATGGGTTAGTTGCCAAGACATCAGAGATTGGTGCAAATCTCTGATGTCTGAACACCGCCGATCTGGCCTTTGGCGCACCCACCATGTAGAATCCTCGCGGACGGCATCCTTCGTCCGCATAGAGACAACAGGCAGGCACCGCACATGAGCGACGACCTACCCGAACAACAGACTCCCACGCCACCCGGTGCTGTTACCGAGGTGGCTTTGCTGTTTTCCGCATGGGTCTGACGGCCTTTGGTGGCCCGGCTGCCCATATCGCCATGTTTCATGATGAGGTGGTCACTCGACGCGGCTGGTTAACCGATGAGGAATTCCTCGACCTGATGGCGGCCACCAACCTGATCCCCGGCCCCAACTCCACCGAAATGACCATGCACATCGGCTAGGAGCGGGCCGGTTGGCGCGGATTGGTGGCTGCCGGGCCAGCTTCATCTTCCCCGCGTTTGTCATTGTAACGGTGCTGGCCTGGCTCTACGTTCGGTTCGGCACGACGCCCGCCGCCCAATCACTACTCTACGGCATCCAGCCTGTGGTCATAGCTATCATCCTGCAGGCGATCTGGGTACTCGGCCGAAAAGCAATCACCGGCTGGTTCCCCCGGTTGATCGCGGCGGCCGTTTTTGGACTGTACTTCCTCAATATCAATGAGCTACTGCTTCTGCTGGGCGGTGGGATCGTCTTTATGCTGGCGGCCAACGGTTGGCGGCTCATCAACTGTATGAGGAAGGTGGAGGTGGTGGCCCGGCCGCGTTGTTGGTGCTGCTTCCCGGTGGGTCGGCGCTGGTCCGGTTCATCCAGAAACGGCCGTACCCGTCTCCCTGAGCCAGTTATTCTGGAGCTTTCAAGATTGGGGCGGTGCTGTACGGTAGCGGTTACGTCCTGATTGCTTTTTTGCAAACAGAGTTTGTCGAGAAGCTGGCTGGATCAGTAGCCAGCAGCTTCTGGATGCGGTGGCGATCGGCCAGTTTACGCCGGGACCGGTCTTTACCACGGCTACCTTCATCGGCTTCCTGGTGGCTGGCTTCCCGGAGCCATTGTAGCGACCGTCGGCATCTTCCTGCCCAGCTTTGTCTTTGTGGGCATCACCAACCCCTTCATCCCCAGACTGCGGAACAACGTCTGGCTGGCCGGGTTTTTGGATGGGGTGGTGGCCGCGTCGCTGGGGTTGATGGCTGCCGTGACCGTAGACCTGCCCGGCAGACCATCATTGATATTCCGACAGCGTTAATTGCCATCACAGCGGCCGTTCTGCTGCTGCGCTTCAAGGTCAACACCACCTGGCTGATCCTTGGCGGGGCGGCAGTGGGGCTGATTGTCGCCTTCACCGGGCAGCAGCTCGGTTAGGCGCCGGTTGCTGCCGGTGATGTGAATCTAGTCGCCAAACACGGGCAACGGCTCTACCGCTTCGATATCTATCCTCACGTTCCAGATAACCTTCATAATCGGTTTCCGGCGCATACGCCTCAGTCATCAGTGGTGAGGAGAGCATCATATTGGCCGACGCCCGGTTGCAGGCGATAGGAATATTCCACACGACAGCCACCCGCAACAGGGCTTTTACATCGGGGTCATGGGCTGGGCCTGCGGATCCCAGAAGAAGATGACCAGGTCTATCTCACCATCCACGATTTTGGCGCCTAGCTGTTGGTCGCCACCCAATGGACCACTCTTGAGACGGATGATGTCCAGATCGAGCACCTTGCCCAGAATGGCCCCCGTGGTGCCGGTGGCGTAGAGACGATGGGCGCGGAGAAATTCGCGGTTGTATTTTGCCCAATCCGCGAGGGCTGCTTTCTTGTGATCATGAGCGACCAGGGCAATACCCTTGTGCTCGGAAACAGGTTGGTAGTGCATTACACACCTCCATTTTTATGCCGCGTAATCGGTTGAAAAAGATCACGCGGTGAATGGCAAGCATGTTAGCAAGCAAATGTTAGCGTTTATTTGTCACGTGGCGCTTTCTCAGGGCTGCCTCATTTGCCGGGACGAGTACAGTGTTGGTGACGGGTATATTGGCGAGGTTATACGAGAGGATTGTTTTGGGTGCTGAACGCCTGTTCAGGACTTGATTTCAACGGCAACGACCTGCAACGACTGTCGGCCGACATTTTCCAGCGTATGCGGCGGCAGCGGCTCCGCCCACTGGCAGGTGGGTGGGCATCCCCGGCGATTGGCGGGTATCCACCAGGACATTGCCGTCAGCGTCACGCCGCACAAAATCGCTCCAGCTCAGGATGGTCAATGCGCCGGGCCAGCAGTGGGTATGCACGGCGGTCTGCTCGCCGGGCGGGATCAGCGTCTGTACCACGCGAACCTGTCGTTTTCCAGGAGCAGAATGTGGTGTTCCGGTGAGGCCGTTAGCGCATCCAGTGTCGGGCCAGGACCATGCGGTGTCGGGCGATTGAGGGAGCATGCCGGTTATTCTACAAGCGATTGGGCAGGGTGCGCTACCCGGGAAAACGGCTGCGAATTTCCGGGGTGGGGATCATGCACACCGACTTGCGGCCGAACCAGGCATAGCGGTTGCGGGCAATAAATCAGTAGCCCGCAGTCCCGAATGGGCCGGGGGATGAAGCGAATGAGAGACAGCGCCCGCCACGCATCAGTGAACTCGGCGGCGATGGCAGCGGCCGCATCACTCTCCTGAAGCACCTGACCGTCACGAATCAGGATAACCGTGTCCAGACTGGATGGTGTTGATGTGGTAGTAATCCTTCGAACGCCTGTCCCAGCGGCGACTGGCTGGGCACGAAGTGAAATACACCGTCGCCGTCGTGGTCAATGATGAAATTCACCGAGGCTTCGCACAGGTTACAGACGCCGTCGAAGATCACCAGCCGCGGATAATCGGCCGTTATGGCCGCAACATTGACGAGTGTTTCACTATTACGGGCGGGCGAAACACTGTATCCATACAGTGGATTATAGCAATCCCGTCAAGCTGCAATGAAGAAACTCTGTTCGGATGATCAACCTTAATATTTTGCAGTGGTGCTAGACCATATGTTCTAACTGGTGTATACTGCTAACTGACAACCAAGCCTACATCTTTGCCAGACAAAAGATTGGTTCCGCGTGGTCAAAGTACAAAAGGAGACAACGAAAGATGTATATTGTTAAGGAGCAATTCTGACGGATTATTTGCCTGGTTGATCTGCAAACCCCAGATGTTGAGGAGCGAAAGCGTTTTATGGCGGTTTGTTCGGCTGGGAGCTGGATGATCGGCCGACCGAGTGGCCCTCCCTATACGATGGCCCTGATTGAAGGACATAATACCGCCGGGATGATGCCCATGCCATCGGAGATGGCCGAGCAGGGCGTACCGGCCTTCTGGGTGTCTTGTGTCAAGCACAGTAACGTTGATTCTGTCGTTGAAAAGGCGACAGCGGCCGGCGCCACGATCATGATGCCCGCCACGGACGTCATGGAGGAAGGGCGTATGGCTCTGTTCCAGGACCTCACCGGGGCGATGATAGCATCTGGCAGCCGGCCAACCACATCGGCGCGGAAGTCGTCAACAGCCCTAACAGCCTTGTCTGGAATGAGCTCATGGCCCACGATACCGATACAGCACGTGAGTTCTACAAGACAGTCTTTGGCTGGACCGACAGCGTGGATGAGAGCGGCTATATCGCCTTTGCTCAGGACGGCCGTGTTCAGGCGGGTGGCATGGCAATCAGCCCGGAAATGGGTGAGGTGCCGCCGAACTGGTCCGTCTATTTTCTGGTAGAGGACATGGATACCGCCGTGGCCCGCGTCAAGGAGTTGGGCGGCACGGTCATCAACGGCCCGTTCCCGGCCGGTACGATGGGACCGATGGCGGTGGTGAGCGATCCCCGGGTGGTGTCTTTAATATTATTCAGATCAATGAGGGCGGCGTGGACGCGCCTCCGGGAGCGTAGGTAGCGACAAACCTGATTTTTTGAGCGCCGGCAGACGAACTGATCTGTGGCAGGTGATGCAACTGCCGGCGCTAGCCACGCTTATGGTTCCGGTGTTCGACGGGACGCCCACCATGAACGCAGCGCCGGGATCAGGAACACCAGCAGGATAATCCAGTAGAATCCGACAAACAGCGGCAGATAAACCGGTGGTCTTAAATTCAGCGCCGCTTCGGCCGGATTGACGGGATTGTAGTAAGCAACGACCCCTGACCCCCGTCTCCAGATAGCCTTGTAACGCTTCAGCCGCGGCTTCCTGTGTGCCATACCGTTCTTCGCCGCTTAGCCGAATCCGGTCACTTTCGTAGATATTACCGTCCACCTGGTAACGGTAACAGCACAGTGAGCGCGTAGGCCGTCTCGCCACTTTCGGACTCAACCCCTTCCTCAATAGACGCGCTGACGATTTCGGCCGTGACCGGCCGCCAATCGGCCGTGTCTATGGTGGCGCGGAACGATTCAGCCAGCACCCACAGCAGCCACAGCCCACCCAGGGTGAAGATAAGCAGGAGAATCGCCACGCCGATCCGGCGGCGGTCTGAGACCGGTGCGGGGGTATATGTATTGGGGGTCATTGAGGACTCAGTTATACCCCGGCACCCTGATTGATGCTTCGATTGATGGTTGTTAATCGGCCGTGGTTACGCGGAAAACGGGATAATCCGGGGCGATGGCTTCAAACTCATCAAGCGGCGCATCCTTGTCCACGGGGATGTGGGGCCGGGCACCGGGCGCTTTTTGCAGATACAACTTCAGGATGGGCGGGCGTTGGTCTGTTGGTATCTCCTCAAGGATGACGTGTTCAACCTTGCCGTGTTTGATTGTTGCCTTTCCGCCGGCTGCGATGATGTTCTTGACCCATTCAGCGTCCTTGCCGAGCATGGACACCACATAACGCTCCCCACCGGATGAAACCATTGCTAGAGGAAATGAAATCGTTTTGCTGGACTTGCGGCCGACAACTTCCATCGTAATGAAATAGTTGGGTGCCACCCCCAGGCTGTGGATAATGGCCCAGCCTCGGTTCAGTCCTCGCGCAATGAAATTTGGGTGATTTCCTTTATATAGCCACCGTTTTAATTCAGAATAGCTCATCTTCTTCTCCAGCCTGTACATCTCCGAACCCGGCGTTCATGAGTCAATGAATGCCGAATAATGCCTTCGTTGCCGTCGGTAAATCGTAGGAAATTCTCAATCAAAATTCAAACAGTTCCACATATTTCCTGAACAATCGTCGGCTAAATTACATGGCAGGTGGTCTATTGTGGTGAAGTTACTTTCCCGGCTGCGGATGTGCTTCATCAAGCCATGACCCCAAAGGAACTGTATATGGCATGGACTTTCAAATGAAATTGCCGACAAATCCAACTGATGTACCAAATCCAAATTTAATGCGAGCTATTACGACGGAATCGCATCGTCAAGCCTCAATAGAGGTACTCAATAAAGGAGATTACAGATGATTCGTAACTTGAAGAAGTGGGCGCTTATCCCCGCCATGCTGATTGTACCGCTGATCATGGCGATGAACGTGTCGGCCATGCACTATGATGTTCAGGGTGTTGTTTATATTGATGAAAACCTGAATGGCGTCTGGGATGTCGGTGAACCCGGCTATGACGGCGAATGGCAGTGGGTCGAAGACGAAGAAGTCTACCGCTATGTCGGGGCTACCGTCACCGTGACGACCCCGGCTTATGACGAGATCACCGTTGAATCCTCACCGGCGCGCGAGCTGGGCGAGGACGAAACAATCGCCTGTACCCAGCAGGACCTTGTTCTGGATGACGGTGAGATCAACCCCAATCCGGTTCGGCCGTGCAGTGGCACCTGGGGACTGTCCGTGACCTCCGATGACACCTATCTGTCCATAGCGCTCACCGCGCCGGACGGCTACATGGTGACCTCGGCCAACCCGCAGACCTTCCTGACCGGCACCGACACCAACTGGGTGGATTTCGGGATTGCTCCGATTGGCGCAACCGCTGAGGATACGGCCGATTCCACCACCACAACAACCAGCACAGAGGAAACGGCCGCGACCGCGACGACCGTGTCTACTGTTTCGGCCGACACGAGCGATTCCACCACGACCACCGCAGCCTTTACCTACAGCATGGTTGTGGAGGGCACCGGCTTCATCCCTGGCCTGGTCTTCATTGACAGCAACGAGAATGGCGTCTGGGATGTTGGCGAAGCCGGTTACGGCGGCACATGGGAGTGGGTGGAAGACGAAGAGGTGAACCGCTACGTCGGCGCCACAATCACCTTCGTCTCCCCGGCCTATGATGCCTTTGCTGTAGAGTCGTCGCCGTACCGCGAGCTGGGTGAGGATGAGACCATCACCTGCACGCAGCAGGACCTGGTCCTGGCTGACGGCGAGATTAACCCCACCCCGGTTCGGCCGTGCAGTGGTGTCTTCGGACTATCCCATGCCGGCGATGATGTGACCTGGGAAGTCTGGCTGACCGTCCCGGACGGCTACCGCCTGACCTCGGCCAATCCGCAGACCTATGTGACAGGCAGCGGTGAGATGCCGATAGACTTCGGTATCGTCCCGATTGCCGAGTAATCGAATAGCAAACCGGATACTGATCCGGTGACCACAAGTAGAGAGGCTCTCTTTGAGGTAAAGGGAGCCTCTTTTCGTTTCAGTTGGAGTCGTCTGGTTTCGTAGGGGATGTAGTTTCTATTGTCATGGTGGGGAAGGCGATGGGGATGCCCTCTGCAGCGAAGGTCCGCAGAATGCCCTCGGTCACGACACTGCGGAAACTGCGCCGCCGGTTGTAGGCGACCGGGTAGACAACCCCCAGCTCAATCCAGCTATCAGCCATTTTGGTGTAGGCGCGCGGTTCCAACGGCGACATGGTGACAGCCAGTCGTCGCTGGATTTCGGCCTGTTGGACGCGGGCTGTGGGCAGCAGGCTCTTGTATTCCGGGTTCGAGGTGATGATAGAAACCATCAACTCCTTGGCGCGTTCCCAGTCCTCGCCATAGGGGACGCTGACCCGAACTTCATCCCACACCACCGTCAGATCGCGCGAATAATTGAACAACGGCTCCTTGAAGATGAAGGCGTTGGACAGGGTAACAATGCGGCCGGTGCTCTGCATCCCGCCCAGCCAACTGCCCGTTTCCATGAGCGTGGTACGCAGGACGCTGATATCCACAACATCACCGTGAATCCCGCCCGTTTCGATCCGGTCGCCCAGCGTGAAGGGACGGCCGAAAATAATAGATAGCCACCCGGCAATGCTGCCGATCACTTCCTGGAGAGCGAACGCCAACCCGGCGGCCACCAAACCGACAGCCACCGTCAAATCGGCCGACTGCTGGATCCACAATCCGAACAGGAGGATCAGCCCAACGGCCGTAATAGTGTAGTCAACAATTTTGCCGAGCATGTAGACCTGGTGGGGGTCGCCATGATAACGGCTGAGGATATAGCGTTGCACGATGCCGCGCAGAATAAGAACGCCAACGGTGATGATGACAGTAAGAATGAGCTTTCGGTAGAGGTCGTTGGCCCAGATATTGGCGAAGAAATCCATCTTGGCACGGAGTATACCATACCTTAATTTTGCTCCGGGAATGGCAAGCCGGTGGATTGGCGGGGAGATAACGCAGTGGGTATACTGGCTTTGTAAACATCATTGGCAAGGAGGTTCGGACATGCCCCACCCACTGATTGACCAAGCTGCGCTTCACCCGCACCGAATGGCTGCGAGCCTGGAGGGGCTCACCGAGACGATGCGCCGCCCACATCGGCCGAATGAACAGCATCAGCTGGATTGTCGGCCACATGGCCTGGCATGGCGCGCTACTGGTTAACGCTGGCCCAGGAGATACGCCTTAATTATCCGAATGAGCTGGTTGCCTCCGGCGGACTGACGACCACGCCGTCCTGGAGCAGCGAGATGCGCGACATCTGGCTGGATGTGATCGCGCAGGCTGACCCGTTTCTGGACGATCTGACGACCGAACATCTGCATCTGCATACTTGCAGCAGCACGGCCCGATCTGGATTCAGACCGTGGGGTCTGGTTTGCAGCGGGTCATTTTTACCATTACTGGTTCCACACTGAGGAAATCCTGGCGATCCGGCAGGCGCTGGACTCATACAGATTACTGAAATTGTGGGCGAGATTGAGATCGAAGCGCTGTTTCGGATTATAGCCGGTACGGCCGTTTACGCACTTGACAGGAGGAAACGCACATGGCCGAATTAAAGACCGCGAGAAATGACGCCTCCGTCGAGGCGTTCCTGCATAGTGTGAGAACGACCGCCGCCGCGAGGACGGCTTCACCCTTCTGGCGCTGATGAACGAGGTGACGGGGCTGGAGCCCAAAATGTGGGGGACGAGTATTGTCGGCTACGGCCAATACCACTACAAGTACGACAGCGGCCACGAGGGAGACTCTTTCCTGGTCGGGTTCTCACCACGCAAGCAGAGCCTGGAGCCTCTACATCATGCCCGGTTTTGACAATTACGAGGATCTGATGACGCAGTTGGGCAAGCACAAGACGGGCAAGTCCTGTTCTCATATCAACAAGCTGGCTGATGTGGATATGGATGTGTTGCGCGAGCTTGTGCGTCCTTCCGGCATGCAGGAGACGTGCCGATTACTAGCGGTCCATCCTTCTCGATCTTGTCCATTATAGTGATAATACAATAGCCATGAACTGTCCAGTTGAATACTCTTATATAGAGATCATGTGAAATGCCAAGTAGAGACTATAGCGATAAGTCCGGGTTAGCTTACTACTTGATAGATAAGAATATCTGCCCGTATCGTGATAATTGGTCTTTTCCTATATACGCAAAAGTCTTGGTATATGGGGTTTATTATTAGAGGGTAATTCACTGGGTTAGATTCACTCAGACTTTGGTAAATAGGGTTGGGTCCTGAATTGGCGGGTATCGTGATAGCGGCGGTGATCATAGATGCGCTAATGAATGAGGGTCCTGAGCAGAATCAAGGAACAGTTGATCCAGCAGCTATCTAGTAAATATAGAGACATAACAGAATCAGCTTTGAATTGAACTAGCACAAAAGTTGGCTCGGCGATGGTACTTTGCGTGGCGCTCACTTGGAGGGAGCCAATTTGAACGAGGCTGACTTGGTGGGGGCTAATTTAAGTCAAGCTAACTGAGAAAGGTCAGTCTGAGAGGGGCCAACTTAGACACTCTTAATGCTAAAAGGAGCCGACTTGTGGGTTGATCTAAGTAATACCAATCAGCTGGGATATCTGAGTAATGCCATGCTCTTTGTTATTCAAATCTGAGCAGGGCCGTTCTAGAAGAATCGATCTTAGCGGGGTTGGGTTATTTGGTGCAGATCTCAGTGGGGCTAATCTGATGGGGGCCAAATGAAAGGAACCTCTTTAATGCATGTTAACCTGTGTGAGGCTGCAGTTTCTGAACGCGACTTGAGGGGCTGACTTGGTAGGGGCTTAATTTGAGTAGAACTCGCCTATCGAATTGGAATAAATTCCAAGAATGATCCCGTGAAGAAGGCAACTTAAATAAAGTTCGATTAGATGGGGCTAATCTGGAGAGGGGCTAGAAATTGGAGTATTGAGCAACTTAGGGCAGGCCTCCTTGAAGGTAGTACATATGCCGGATGATATAACGTTGGGTGGATCAGCGTGGACCTTCACCTATGAAAGGGCTAACTTTCGAGGATTGGGTGGCAAATTATTTAAGGGACATTAATGGTACTGAGGGTGATTTATGAAGGCGGGATAAACTGGGGAATACGTTTCTGGATTGTGAGCCGTCTGATAATGCTCTAGAAAAGAAATTATATGTACGATAAGGCGCTCAATGAAGCTAGATTGCCTGTCTTGCTTATTTCATCAACCGGACACCCCTTTGAAACCAAGTGAGTAACCTTAATCGCCTGATACGGGAGTCTGGCTCGATTTATCGCTGACAAAGTATTCTTACGCTGGAAACTGAATGTGCTCCGCCCTTAGAAAATGGGATAATGTGGTCAACTTAAATCTTGAGTACTGCCACAGAGAGCACATCTTCCTTGATCTCGCTCCCATACTGCTTCTCGAATCCTTGCCGGAATCCTGTCGTAATGGGGGCTTCTCAATAAACTGGTTGAATCGTCAAATCTTGACTCAATAATAGTTTTGAGTGCAAATAGAAATATCTCCCTCTCGCTAAGGTTCGCGAAAATTGAGTTCCAATTTCATATTTCACTTGGGATGATAGACTTAAGGAATCTTCCGACTTTGACTCAGCACTTGAACGATTTCACGGGAGGCGATTACGTGACTTGCAGAATATAAGTGCCCTAATTTTGAAATGAATTTTAATGTGGATAGCTTTATTATACTGATCCTTGTTAGAAGCCTGCATTAGGGATGTTGCTTCTGCCAAGTTATTGTTCCAATTGCCTTGCACGATTTTATGTATTCCTTAATCTCTTTTCGAGTTTTCCCTTGGAGAATGCTTGTTAACCCGTTTTCCGCTCTACTGGCTTAGTTCATCTCGGTGAACACACTCCCGATTCGTAGCCTACACGATGCATATCCACCTGTTTTTCGATTTGTTGGAATGACTAAGCGCTATGACTGAAAAACATGTGCTCCCAGCTGGTTTTTACATATCACTAAACTCATATAGTTCGTTTTCCAATATCTTTATCTTTCTCGTTTCGACATAGATGTAACTCCAGTTACTTTGATGCCTAATTGAGACTAAATGATGATATTCATATTACCGTCTGCCTCTTTGCATTGTAGCGCAGAACTCTAAAGAAACCTGTTGATTTGCGGGATACCAATGATTCGGCCAATTCACCCAACATCCAGCCGCACGAAATATCTCGTCGCCTTCCTCCAGTCCTTCGGCCTTCCGCACCATCGCCTTTAGCGGCAGAATATAACGGCCGTCTTTCTCAACATGGCCGTGGTCCAGGGTCTTGCCGGATGTAGGCGGTCACGGGGACCGTCCCCCAGCCATAGGTGACGTGGGCCGAGATCGCCTTAATCTCGTGGCTCTGATCCTCAGGCATCGTCACCCAGTAGAACGGCGGCCGCGCCAGCTCAGATGGTGCGCCAAAATTTCGAAGTGCATGGTTGCAATTATAGCGGAATTGCAGAATTCGGGCCGTGGTCATTCTTCGGCGTAACGCGCCCGCTTTTGCGACCGGCCGCGAATGTTGTGGTCCAGTTCCATCTTGCGGATGCGCAGCGACTCCGGCGTGACTTCCAGCAGTTCGTCCTCGTGCAAATACTCAATGGCCTCGTCGAGCGAGAGAATGCGCGGCGCAGGCAGCGCTTCAACAATGGCCTTGGGCACGGCGCGATGGCCGGTCAGGTTCTTGGTCCGGTTGACGTTGACCACCAGTTCATCCTCACGGATGTGCTCGCCGACAACCTGTCCGCCGTAGACTTCCTCGGCCGGGCGCACAAAGAACGGCCCGCGTGAGGTCAGGTGCTGCAAGGCGTAGGCGCTGACCGGTCCGCCTTCCAGCGAAACCATCGAACCCAGTTCCAGCCGTTCGATAGCCCCGGCAACCGGCTTGTAGTCGTCAAATAGTGTGTGGTAGACGCCGGTGCCGCGCGTGGCGGTCAGGAACGGCTGGCGAAAGCCGAGGATGCCCCGCGTGGGCACACTGAACTCGCCGAAAACGGTCCCGTCCTCACCGTAGCGCAAATTGATCATCAGGCCGCGCCGACGGCCCAGCATCTCATTGACCGTTCCCCAGTAATCCTGCACGACCTCGATATATACATTCTCGAACGGTTCCATGCGCTGGCCGTCTATTTCCCGGAAGATCACCTCCGGACGGCCGACGGCGAACTCATACCCTTCGCGGCGCATTGTCTCAATGAGGATGGCCAGATGCAGCTCCCCGCGACCGGACACCAGAAAGTCACCGGCCTTCTCCAATTCCTCTACGCGCAGAGCCACATTGCTTTCCAGCTCGCGCATCAGTCGCTCTCGCAGTTGGCGGCTGGTAACGTACTTGCCCTCGCGCCCGGCCATGGGGCTGTCGTTGACGCGAAAGACCATGCGCACGGTCGGTTCCTCGACCTTGATCGGCGGCAGGGCATGGGGTTCGTCGTAATCGGCCAGCGTGTCACCGATACCCACTTCCGGGATACCGGCCACGGCAACGATGGTCCCCGCAGTTACTTCGGCCTGTTCCTGTCGTTGCAAGTCGCGGAAGGTGTAGAGCTTGGTCACCTTGGCCGGGACCATCTCCCCGGCGGCGTTGATGTGCATGATGGTCTGCCCTTCACGCAGTGTGCCGCTTTGCAAACGGCCGACGGCGATCTTGCCCACATAGGTGCTGTACTCCAGCGAGGTGACCAGCATCTGGGTTGGTCCGTCGGGGTCCACCATCGGCGCGGGCAGATAGTCAAGGATGGTGTCGAACAGCAGGTGGAGATCGTCTTCCAGTGCGTCCGGTGATAGTCCGGCGCGACCCTCGGTGGCCTTGGTGTAGATGACCGGGAAATGGGCCTGATCATCCGTGGCACCCAGATCAATGAACAGGTCAAACGCTTCGTTGACGGCGTGGTCGGGGCGGGCGGCGGGCCGGTCAATCTTGTTGACGACCAGATAACCCGCAACCTTCGCCAGCGCCTGCCGCAGGACGAAGCGGGTCTGGGCCATCGGCCCCTCGACCGCATCCACCAGCAACAGCGCGCCGTCCACCATGTTCATGATGCGCTCCACCTCGCCGCCGAAGTCGGCATGGCCGGGGTGTCCACGATGTTGATGGTGACGCCCTTGTAGTCAATGCCGGTGTTCTTGGCGAGGATGGTGATGCCGCGCTCGCGTTCCAGATCGTTGGAGTCGAGCACGCGCTCGGCGACGGTCTGGTTCTGGCGAAAGGCGTTGGTTTGCTTCAACATGCCGTCCACCAGGGTGGTCTTGCCGTGGTCAACGTGGGCAATGATGGCGATGTTCCGCAGGTCAGTTTTTGGTTGTAAGGCCATAGCGTGTCGTTACTCTGCGCACCGAGCCGTGATTTGCGGCCGACGCGCGAAAAGCCCGGCGATCCGGCCGGGCACAGACTTCTTGTTCGTTGGTCAGGGTGGCGGGTTATCTGCGTTGATTACCGGGCCACATCAGAGTAGATTAGTAGCACTTCGACCGGGGTAATAGCAACCCCTGTCTTCATTCAGCACAGAGACGCTCGGGTCGGCGGGACCAGTTCTGGACAGTGATGATGCAAGTATTCCACCGGTGACATCAAATCGAGAAATGGTGAGGGCGTTCCATGTTGTAGAAGGTTTCCCATTGGTGCAAGGCAACATTGACGCTCTTGAAGTCTAACTCACCCAGATAGAGGTTGTGGAACTCTTCAGCGTGGGTTTGCTGAGCGCGTTCCACATAGCCGTTGAGCTTGGGCGAATGGGGCGGCAGGACAAAGAGATGGATACCACGGTCGGCGCAGGCTTGCTCGAACCCGGCCATGCACTCACTACCGCCATCGACCTACACATCGACCTGTAGCAGGTCGCCTAGCTGCCGCACGTGCCGCGGTCGCCGGTCGTCATCTTCCAGATATTGTGCCCCCTTTATTCCGATATATACACCATCAAACACCTATGCACCGCGTGGTGCAATCGGAGGGAATCAGGATGTTGCTTCGTAAACCGGCACACTGGATAATTGACGGTGAACTCACTGGAGAGTTAGGAGAATCTGATATCTAATGAAACGATCAATACGCTTCTTTTCGCTTGTCTTGCTTTTGCCGATATTGTTGATGTCTGTCCTTACAGCCCGTGCGGACACGGTCCATGTTGTTCAAACCGGCGATTCCCTGTTTCGGATTGCCCTGCAATATGGGACAACTGTGGATTCCATTGTTCAGGCTAATAATCTGGTCAATCCCAACCTGATCTATGTGGGGCAGGAACTGGTCATCCCCGGCGCGGATGGGACAACAGCCCCCGTGCCGAGTGTTCCCGTAACAACCCAGCCTACGACGACGCAACCTACACCGGCGGATACGACCGGCGCGACTGCACCGACGACAGGTGACGTCATCCATGTGGTCCAGACCGGAGATTCGCTCTTCCGTATTGCCGTGAACTACAACGTGCAACTGGCCGACATCGTGGCGGCCAACAATCTGGTGAACCCGTCGCTGATCTACGTGGGTCAGGAACTGCTCATCCCCGGCGCGACCTCCACCGGAGCAACAACCACTCCGGCAACCACCACAACTGCCCCGGCCGCGGAAGCCCCGGCTCCGGTAACCCCGGCCGATCCGGTGCCTGCTGCCCCGGTTGTTACGTCCGGTAATCTCTTCCCCAACGGGTCCTTTGAGGGCGACTGGCACTTCTATCTGTACAACGAACTCCAGATCCCCGACGGCTGGCAGGTTGTTACCGATGAGGGGCCGGTGACGGTGACCGATGACCCCAATGATGTGTTCTTCCGGCCGGAGATCCGCGTGGTCTCAACGGCCGCTTTGCCGGAAAACGAGCATGCCCTGTTCATCTTTGACGGCTTCAAAACGGTGAAGGCCTTCAAGGGCGGCGCGCCGACCAGCTTTGCCCTGTTTACCGATGTGCCGCTACAGCCGGGAACGTACCGCATGACGGTTAGTTTCTTCCCCGACATCGTAGCCCAGTACTACCCCGGCGGCAGCCGTGAATGGTCGTCGAATGCCGTCGCCAGCGAAATGCGCTTCATCCACAACGGCGGCGGCACAGGATACGAAGCCACCGGCGCGGGCCAGCGTGTGACGCGCACCTATGACTTCACCGTAACCCAGCCGGAAACGGTGCGTCTTGGCGCAGCCTTCCGCAGCCGCTTCCCGGCCGCCAACAACGGCTATTTC
>JAWKOY010000034.1:0-68981 GCA_041390945.1 Chloroflexota bacterium | reverse complement strand
GCCAACGCAGCTAACGGCACTTCCCCGACCAGATCAAATTCAGCCAATACTTCCATCGCCATTGACAACTGCCCTTTACCACCGTCCACGATGAGCAAATCGGGAAGCAACGCCCAGGCTGTCGGCCGTTCCGACCGCGCCTGGGCTATCTTGCTGGGATCATGGAGCTCCCCGGCCAGCGTATCCTTGTACCGTTGGAACCGGCGGGTCAGCACTTCCTTCATGGCCCCATAATCATCGTTGGTGACGGTCTGAACATTGAAGCGCCGGTAATCACTCTTATGTGGCGCTCCCTGTACAAATACAACCATTGAGCCAACCGTCTGCTTCCCCTGCGTATGACTAATGTCATAACACTCAATGCGCGATGGGGGCGACGGCAGTTTCAACGCTTCCTGCAATTCGGCCATGGCCGTGACGTGCTTGGATCGATCGGCCGCCCATTGATCGCGCAGTGTTTCCAGTGTGTCATGGGCGTTGTCAGTCGCCATCTGCACCAGGTCTTTCTTCTTGCCGCGGCGCGGGACCTGGATAGCTACTTTCTTGCTGCGTTTGGTTCGCAACCATTCTTCAATGACCCGTGCTTCCTCAATATCGCGGGGTAATAGAACCTCTTTCGGTACATAAGCGGCATCATCGTAGAATTGTGTCAGGAAGTCTCGCAGAATATCTTCGTCGCTTTCCCCCTCCGCATTATCGAGCATGAAATATTCACGACCGATCAGTTTGCCGTGGCGAATGAAGAATATCTGGACACAGGCATCACCATCGTCGCGGGCAAACGCGATTACATCCTGGTCGGTCTCGGCCGCACCGATCACTTTTTGCTTGGCAACAATCCGTTCAATGGCTTTTAGTTGATCCCGATATTCGGCCGCACTTTCGAAATCCAACGCCTCGGCCGCGCGTGCCATCCGCTCTTCTATCGCACGAAAGATATGGTCGGACTTTCCATCCAGAAAATCCATCAACTGCTGAATGGTCGCCCGGTATTCCTCTCGGCTGACGGCGCCGATACATGGCGCTGTGCACAGTTTGATATCGTAATAGAGGCACGCCCGCTCATCATTGCCGGTAATGATCCGGTCACACGTCAGATAAGGGAACACTTTTCGCAAGAGGTCCAGCGTTTGGTGAACAGCCCAGATAGAGGTATACGGGCCGAAGTATCGGGAGCCGTCACGAATCATGCGCCGGGTGACGGTTACTTTGGGGTAAGGGTCTGCCCAATGAACCTTGATATAGGGATAGCGCTTATCGTCTTTCAGTCGCACGTTATAACGTGGCTGATACTGCTTAATAAGCGTCATCTCCAGCAGCAATGCTTCCAGCTCTGAGTTCGTTGTGATGATTTCGATGTCTTCAATCTGACGGCGCAGGCGAAGGGTTTTTACAGAATCGACGCTGGTATGAAAATAGGACCGCACCCGGTTACGCAGATTCACCGCCTTCCCGACATACAACACAGTCCCGGCAGCATCCTTATGCAGATATACGCCTGGTTTCGTTGGTAAGTTCTGGAGGATTTCCTGTACGCGAGGCGGCGGTGTATAGCTCATTTGTCCTGATTGTACAAGAAAGCAGGCAAGTGAACATCCGGCATGAGAAATGCTTAGTAGGCAACAATAATGCTGCCCACTTCAACTATCGGTTAGCAGAATCAGCGAAAGGACTAAATTATTCTGTCGTACTGCGGACAATTAGCGTGGCGCAATCCGCACCACGTAACACCTTCTCGGCGACGCTGCCGTACAACCAGCGACTAATGCCGGAGCGGCCGTGGCTGGACATCACAATTAGGTCCGTGTTGTGGGCAGTTGCATAATCCACAATCGCGTCGGCCACATAACCGGATGTCACGGCAACATCAAAGAATAGATGTGCGGTCGGTAACTGGTTGTAGATTTTTTGCAGATAGGCTTCCGCCTCTTCCCGTTCCGACTGCTCAACCATCTGTCTTTGTTCGGCCGTAATAGCTCCCGGAGTTACCAGTCCTTCAGGAAGCGGTTCCGGTGAAGGGACCACACGAAGCAATACAACATCCGACCCGACACTCCGTGCCAGCGCCATAGCCGGTTCAAGCGCCTGCTCAGCCAGAGTTGACCCATCTAGGGGGACGAGGATGGAACGATTCTGGAACATGTCCCGCTTTGTCTGGGCACGAATGATAGCCACCGCACACGGCGCATGGTGCAAGACTTTTTCGGCCACGCTGCCGTATACCCAGCGACTACTGCCGGTCCGCCCATGACTGGACAGTACAATCAGGTCAATGTGATGGTCTTCGGCGTATCTCACGATTGACTCAGCAGCCGCTCCGGTCACAGAAACCGTTTCCACAACCACGGGCGAGTCCTCAAAACGGGTGGCAACTTTATTCAGGTATACCTGCGACTCGTCCACTACCATTCTGACCAGCTCATCATAGAGATAGGGATCAGCGGCAACCAGATTCGCAGGCGAAGAAGATTGGAGCAAAATCAGCTTGACAGGGCTGCTTTCAGGCTCTTCCGTTGGCAACGCAGCCATTGCTCGTGCGATTCGGTAAGCGGGTTCCAATGCCCGCTCAGACAGTTCAGACCCATCCAACGGCACCAGAATATTACGATATAAATCCATGGAAACCTCTATGAAATACCAGCAGACTACTAATTACTATTTCAGGTTAATCGTTTCGGGAGCCTGTTCCGCAAAGTAATCGAGAAAGTCTGTAACCGTGATGATACCGACCAGGGTCTCATCTTCTACAACCGGCAACGCCCCAAATTTGTAGATACTCAGCATATTGGCGGCGCGATAAGCCGGTGTGTCCGGCGAGACCGTCATCGGATTCGGCGTCATACAACTCTCGGCCGTCACTTGATCCAGTATTTCCTCATCTTGCCATCGGCCATGAAGCACCAATGGAGAATTCATTACCAGACGGATGTCCCGATCCGTGATTATACCCACAAGCTTACCCGACTCCAGAACAGGTAACTGCCGGCAGTTCTCGGTCTTCATGATCTCCATCACCTGCCGAAGGCGTGTGCTTGTCGCGACTGTATTTGGAATAGGGGTCATAAGGTCATTTACAGTTAGCATACCCTCTCCTTCACCAATAGCCTCCGAGTAATCCGGTATCTACACAGAATTCGCATGAGGCAGACACACAAGTACGGTTTTACATACCCAGTGTACACGACTTTTACCCACAAGAAGGGTGGCAAATGTCACACCTGCAAGGTGACATTCATCGGGAGTTTCAGAAAGCAATGAGAACGGTTGCCCGTCTATAGCCAGACGATTACACTTTCGGCTCAGTTCTCAGTAATATTTACAAGATCTTAACAAAGAAGGGAGAAAAAGGAGAGTGCCTTATGGCAAAAACGCAACAACGCCGCAAAACCCAACAGCGTGAAACCAATTGGGTTGTCATTGGCGGCCTTATCGGTGTCGGTGTCCTTATTTTTGGAGGGTTATTATTCCTCGCCTTGCGCACCCCACCGGCAGAAACGGTTCTGCCGCTTGTTGACTACTGCTCCGAAAACCCGGATAGCTGTATCGCAGAGGGAGACACAAACGCACCTGTGAAAGTCGTGGAGATCGCAGACTTCGGCTGCCCGCATTGCCAGGACTTTCATGAAAATACAGCCGGTCCATTGCGCGAGCAGTATGTGGATACGGGCCAGGTTGAGTGGATCACCCTCCCATATGCGCTGAGCACCACCACCCTGCCTGCGTCGGCCGCCGCCATGTGTGCAGCGGAGCAAACTTCATACTTTGACTACGCTCAGGCTTTATTCGGAATTGAAGATGCGAACGTTCGGATTTCCTCCACAGGACTGCGGGAGGCAGCGGAAGAACTCAACTTGAACATTGATGACTTTGTAAGCTGCCTTGATTCAGGACGTTATTCAGGCATCGTGTCGGACAATCGCACAGCAGCCAGCCGTGTAGGTGTCACCGGAACTCCTTCATTCTTCGTCAATGGCGAAATGATAACCGGGGCACAGCCACTGAATGTTTTTCAACAGGCGATCTCTGATGCATTAAGCAGCTCATAGACAATAATATATTTGGCGATTTCTTTTCTATCAGGAGATTCTATGCGTATTGATGATTGGCAGGCACGGGTCATCCAATTACTGGCTGTACCCGGCCTGCTTATCTCATTTTATCTTTTGTTGTATCACAATGGCGTCATTCCAGAGGTTTGCCGCCCCAGCGGCTGGGAGAATTGTGGGATTGTAAGTGGCCCAACCGCCCCTTATTCCTCAATCGGGCCGGTTCCTGTTGCCCTGATTGGGTTCCTGGGCTATCTGGCAATATTCCTCGTGACATGGCTGGCCCCTGGTCCAGCTTCATTGATGAATACCAGCCGGAATTATTACTGGGTCTGACAGGGTTGGCCTTTTTGATATCACTAGGCCTGACAGGGCTGGAACTCTTCGTCATTCATGCCTTTTGCCGTTTCTGTGTCATCTCAGCCCTGATAGTAACCGCCATGTTCATCCTGGCTATTAGCTTCTTGCGGGACGCAAACAAAAAAGTTGTTGAGTCAGAATAAGATAAGGGCTTCGTATCCACAGAAGGTGGGTAACTGATCTCAAGACATCGGTTATCCATGATAGGACACATACAGCCGCAAATAAACGAGACCAGCCGTAAAGACTGGTCTCGTTTATTTAATGTCACTAACAATCCGGTCTGATTAAATCAGTTTACCCGGCATCCTCAAACGCGGCTTTTTGTATTTCCTGAATCAACTGGTTTGAGTTAATGTGTTTGAGGAGGTATTGCTTAATACCCGCGGCCTGAAGCAGCATCCGCTCCGTCTCATCAGCATATGGAGCCAGAGTAATAACGGCCGCCTGATACTGCAACAACTCGCGTATCTCCTGAACAGTAAACAGCAGATCGTCATCATCGGCCGACTGCAGCCCCAGGATAATTACATCCGGTGACTCGGAGGGCAATGCTGAAAGGTTCTGGAGTTCCAGCCAGGACAACGCAGCAGCAACACTGCTGGTTGCGGTAAGAACTTCCAGTTGCGGCGTTGCGTTAAGACGCTGACTAAGGGCAGCCCGTACGGCGGGATGCCCTTCAATAATGAGCACCTTCACAGTTGGGGCGGCATCGATCTGAGCCATTGAACTTACGCTGGAATTTACCTGCATCATTTTCTCACCCCTTTTCAAGGATGATCAGCAAGCAAACCCATTGTAGCCAATCATCCCGATTAGAAGGCGTCTACCATCGCTAGGAGTATAGAGCGGAGCCGATTCACAACTCAATGACAAAAGTCACAAATGAGTACACCATCCGTCATGACATTTCATGACACATGTCACAATTAATCCGCTATCGGTTCGATTGATTAAATCGGAGAGGGCAATGGTTGATTAGCGCGGCAACTTCACGACCACGGATGTACCTTGTCCGGGCAATGATCTAAGCACAAAGCTTCCGTTCAACCCTTCGGCACGAGCCTGCATGTTTGCCAATCCATGCCCGATGCGTACCGTTTCCGCTTCCGGATCGAAGCCACGGCCATCATCAGTAACACTTAGATCAACATCATTATCGGTACATATCAGGGAAACAGACACGCCTTTGGCTCGCGCATGGCGAGCTATATTAGCCAACGCCTCTTGTGTTGTCAGGTAGATGGCTCGTGCCAGTGGCAGGGGTAATTCGCTAATTCGCTCCGGAATGGTCAACTCAACCGGCACCATCGTATTGGCTTGGAATTCGCGCACAAGCTGCTGCATACCCAGATGAATTTCGCCGGGGAACCGGCGGGGGCGCAGGTCCAGAATGAAATTACGGATGTCACGAATCGCCTCATTCAGCCCACCGACGGCCGTATCCAGCAAGGCGTCCGACTCTTCTGCTCCGGGAGGGAGGCTCAGCCGCGCCGACTCCAGGGTTAGCCCCACAGCGTAAATGCTCTGGATGACACCATCATGCAGGTCCATCCCAATCCGCGAGCGTTCTTCTAAAATAGCCAGGCGCTCTACCTGTGAATAGAGGCGTGCATTCTGGATAGCAACCGCAGCGTGGGCAGCCAGCATTTCGATCAACTGTTGGTCCGTGTCGGTGAAAGATGTGCCGTCAACCTTGTCAGCCAGATAAAGGTTACCAAAGGTTTCATTAGCCCCCAGAATCGGAGCACCAAGGAAGCTATGCATCACCGGGTGGCCTTCCGGGAAACCAAGAAAACGCGCATCGGAATCAACTGCATCGACTCGAATGGTTTCTTGATCATGGATTACCGCACCCAACAACCCCATGCCCTGGGGCCAATGTTCGATGTTGCTAATTTCGTGATTGGACAAACCGCTGGTGACAAAACGCTGAACGTCAGGAGCATTAACTTCCCGCCAATCACCCACGGCCAGGGCTCCGTATTTACTGCCGGCCAGATCACGGGCAGAGTCAACAATTAGCTGGAGAACCTTCTCAATATCCAGTTCTGACGCTATCGCCAGTGCTGCCCGGTTCAGCGCCTGAAGGGTGCGGTTCGCCGGTTCAATTTCAAACGCCGGCAATTCACCTTTAGATGTGGGAGATGTCATAAGGTTATGGAGGTTGCCAAACACCTACATGTGGTCTTGCAGGTGGTGCTTGATCGCATAAGCGGCCGCTTCAGCACGATTGGATACGTTTAGCTTGGACAAGATGCTGCTTACGTAATTGCGGACTGTGCCTTCGCTCAAAAACAGCTCCGTGGCGATCTCGCGGTTGGTTTTGCCTTCGGCTATTAACTGCAGAACCTGACGTTCCTGACTGGTCAGGTCTTGAAAGGCAATTGCCTCTTCCTTTTGTATCGATCGCCGGACTTCGAAAAAGACCCGTTGGGTCAATGTGGGATCAAGCATGGACTCACCACGAGCAGTCATTTCAATCGCCCGCACCAATTCGCCGGCACCGATTTGTTTAAGCAGATAACCGCTCGCCCCGGCCCGTATCGCTGAGAAGAGTAATTCATCCTCCGCAAACGAGGTTAGCATGATTACCTTCGACTCCGGTAAAGCGTCCTTGATTTGCTGACAGGCTTCAATCCCGCTTCCCCCAGCCAGGCGAATATCCATCAAAACGATATCGGGTTTGTGTTCCAGCGCCTGGGTTAGCGCTTCTTCTTCAGTGGAGGCTTCGCCGACTACAGTAAAATTCGAGTGCCGTTCGAGCAGCGTACGCATACCCAAACGGACTACTTCATGATCATCTACCAGTAGCAGCCGCAGATCAGTCATGAACCGAGTATAGCCAAAGAGACAATACGGCACAAAAGATAATGTAATCCGGCCTAATTCAACCGGAGGACATGAACATGAGGAACGGCACACGGCCGTTCTGGTTACCGTGCCCTATCAGGTAAATGCGCCGGAATCGGCCACTGCACCGCACCTGAGGCACTCCAGTTGGAAGAGACCATTGTAAGCCAGCTTGCCTTTCCCACAGGTAGGGCACACATCATCAACCGTCAACTGTCTTTGGCAAACAGTTGCTTCTTCTGATTCTCTGCGCCACCAATGATCCCTGGTTGTTTGCTCTGACTCCCCTTGCTTCATGGTCACCAGAGCATATCGCAGGGCTTGCTCCGTTGCCAATAGATGCTCAGATAGGGTGAAAATAGCCGTAGATTGGGTGACTGTGACTTTTGTCGCCGGATCATATGCTATCTGTCACTAATCAGAATCCCCTCACCTTTCTAGAATTGCTAACGATAATCCATTGACATCTCACGCGGATTCGCCTGGAAATCGGGTTCGCTAATTCTTTTCGAAGGAGAAATATCACATGTCCAAACCAACCACAATGACCCCCGAGGCAGCAAAGAAACCTACGAGTAATGGCAAAGTTGCCCATTCCAACATGAAATGGGTCTATTTATTTGGCGAAGTGAATGAAGCTGAAGAGTACGTTGGCGGCTCGTGGGAAGACGTTCGCGGCCTGCTGGGTGGCAAAGGGGCCAATTTGGCTGATATGACCCGCCTGGGCATCCCGGTTCCTCCCGGATTCACCGTCACCACCGAAGCTTGCAATGCTTATCTTGCATCGGGCGATCAATTCCCTGAGTCCATGTGGGATCAGGAACTTGCGGCCGTCAAGGAAATCGAAGGGCTGACCGGCAAAACTTTCGGCGGCACCAAGAACCCGTTACTGGTTTCCTGCCGTTCCGGCGCCAAGTTCTCCATGCCGGGCATGATGGATACCGTCCTCAACATCGGCTTGAACGACGAGATCGCCGAAACGATGGTGGGCCTGACCGGTGACCGTCGTTTCGTATTTGACCTCTACCGCCGTCTCATCCAGATGTTTGGTAGCGTCGTGATGAACGTTCCCGACGAGGCATTCGAAGCTGTCATCACTTCTCGTCGTAAAAAGGCCGGCGTTGAGACTGATGCTGAACTTACGTCTGAGGATTGGGAGGTTGTTACCCGCCGCTTCAAGGAAATCTATCGCACATTTACGCGCAGTGATTTCCCGACCGATCCGTACGAACAATTGCGCCTGGCAACTGAGGCCGTGTTTAAGTCCTGGAACGGCAAGCGCGCCATTGACTACCGCAACGCAGCCGACATCCCCCATGACCTGGGAACGGCCGTGAACATTCAGACGATGGTCTACGGCAACATTGGCGACAACTCCGGTACCGGTGTCGCCATGTCCCGCAACGCATCCAACGGTGAGCGTGAACTGGAAGGCGACTTCCTGATGAATGCTCAGGGTGAAGATGTTGTGGCCGGTATTCGCGTCACGCAAACCATCTCTGACCTGAAGAAGGAAATGCCCTCGGTCTACGAAGAGTTTGAAGGTATCGCCCACAAACTGGAAAAGCACTACCGCAATATGCAGGACATGGAGTTCACCATTGAAGCCGGCAAGTTGTGGTTGCTGCAGACTCGTGATGGTAAGCGGACGGCACAGGCTGAGGTTCGCATCGCTTCTGATATGGTTGATGAAGGTCTCATCAATAAAGAGGAAGCTGTCTGGCGCGTCAAGCCGGGGCAGGTTGATTTCTTCCTCCATCCCCAGCTTGATAGCTCGGCAGTAAAGACAGCCCGCAAGATCGCCACCGGCTTGAATGTCTCCCCCGGCGCAGCAGTTGGTGTGGTTGCGTTCGACGCAGACACCGCTGAGCGTTGGGCGAAGGAAGAAGGCCGCGACGTCATTATGGTCCGCCCCGAAACCAAGCCTGATGATGTGCACGGTATGTTGGCCGCCAAGGGTATCCTGACCAGCCGGGGTGGCCGCACCAGCCACGCGGCTCTGGTCGCCCGTCAGTTCGGCCGTCCCGCGGTTGTCGGTGTCAGCGAGCTGGAAATCGACCTGGATTCCCGTTACATGACCATCGGTGAAGAACTAATCGTCCATGAGGGTGACTGGATTTCCATCGACGGTACTTTGGGTAATGTGTACCTGGGCCAGCTCCCGACAGTCGTCCCGGATATTCAGAATCCTTACCTGCTCAACATCCTGAGCTGGGCTGATGACATCCGCACGCTTGGCGTTTGGGCCAACGCCGACTACCCACGTGACGCACAGCGTGCCCGCGAGTACGGCGCTCAGGGTATCGGCCTCTGCCGTACCGAGCACATGTTCTTCGAGACCGAGCGCCTGCCTATCGTCCAGCAGATGATTATGGCTAAGAACGTCACCGAACGGAATGAAGCGTTGGACAAACTGCTCCCGCTGCAACGTGGTGACTTCGATGGCCTTTTCCGCGCGATGGACGGCCAACCGGTTATCATCCGCCTGATTGATCCGCCGTTGCATGAGTTCCTGCCCTCCTACGAGGAACTTGTCCAGCGTTTGGCAGACCTGAAAGTACAGTTACAACACTTCCACACCCTCAGCGAGATTGACGAAGCGTTGTCTGAAATTCGCATCAAACAAGCCTATCTGGAACGTGTCGAGTCCCTCCGCGAGCAGAACCCGATGCTGGGTACCCGCGGTGTCCGCCTGGGTATCTTGATTCCCGAACTGACCAAGATGCAGGTGCGTGCCATTTTCGAGGCCGCCTGCCAGTGCACCAAGGATGGCGTTGATGTCCATCCTGAGGTAATGATTCCGCTCACCTTCCATGTCAATGAACTGAAGGTTCAGCAAACTGCCCTGGAAGCCGTTGCCAAGGAAGTTATGGAAGAGCAGGAGATCACAATTGACTACAAGTTTGGAACCATGATCGAGATTCCGCGTGCGGCCCTCACGGCTGACGAAATCGCCGAAGTCGCCCAGTTCTTCTCCTTCGGTACAAACGATTTAACCCAGACAACATTCGGCATCTCACGTGATGACGCTGAGTCCGGTTTCCTTGTGGAATACCAGCAGCGAAACATCCTGGAAGAAAACCCGTTCGCCACAATCGACGCAATCGGCGTCGGCAAGCTCATGAAGCTGGGTGTTGAATTGGGTCGCGAAACCCGGCCGGAACTGGAAGTCGGTATTTGCGGTGAGCACGGCGGTGACCCGCGGACCATCGCTTTCTGCCATCAAATTGGCCTGAACTACGTGTCCTGCTCCCCGTTCCGCGTACCGATTGCCCGGTTGGCCGCAGCCCATGCCGCTCTGGCTGACAAGAATAACGGTTAATAAGTCAATGACGCAGCCGCCCGGTCATCGTTTGAATGGCCGGGCCTGCGCATCCGAGAAACATTATGACCAAGCAAATGATCACAATTGATGGTAACGAAGCAGCAGCAGCCGTTGCCCACAAGGTCAATGAGGTAATTGCCATTTACCCCATTACCCCCTCATCACCGATGGGGGAACTGGCTGACCAATACTCAGCCAACGGCCAGCCCAATATCTGGGGTGACATTCCTCTGGTAGTAGAGATGCAATCAGAAGGTGGCGCAGCCGGAGCGGTTCATGGTTCGTTGCAAGCCGGAGCACTCACGACCACATTCACAGCCTCCCAGGGCTTGCTGTTAATGATCCCCAATTTGTATAAGATCGCCGGTGAACTGACCTCTACCGTACTCCATGTTGCAGCCCGCTCAATTGCGGCACAAGCGCTGTCCATCTTTGGTGACCACAGCGACGTAATGGCTGCCCGGAATACCGGCTTTGCCTTCATGTGTTCCAGCAATTTGCAGGAGATCACCGACTTCGCACTGATTGCCCAAGCGGCGACGCTGAAGGCGCGTGTACCCTTTATCCATTTCTTCGATGGCTTCCGTACGTCGCACGAGATCAACAAAGTTGAAATACTAGACAATGACATACTACGCACCATGATCAACGACGATCTGGTCAAGGCCCACCGAGAACGCGGATTATCACCCGATCATCCGTTTATTCGTGGCACGGCACAAAATCCCGACGTCTTCTTCCAGGCCCGCGAAAGTGTGAACCCTTACTACCAGGCCTGTCCCGGCATTGTCCAGGAAGCGATGGATGAATTCGCCAAGCTGACCGGCCGTCAGTACCATGCTTTCGACTACTTTGGTGCGCCGGATGCCGAGCGAATCATTGTCCTGATGGGATCAGGAGCTGACACTGCTCGCGAAACGGTTGACTATCTGGTTGAGAAAGACGAGAAAGTTGGCGTTGTTGTTGTCCGGCTTTACCGTCCATTTGACACCCAGGCTTTCATCAGTACCCTGCCGGCAACTACAAAGTCCATCGCTGTATTGGACCGTACCAAGGAACCCGGCTCCACCGGTGAGCCGATGTATCTTGATGTAGTCACAGCCCTTGTCGAGCATGTTGCCGACGATTCTGCCCCATTTGCCACGATGCCCAAGGTTATCGGCGGCCGGTACGGACTTTCCTCCAAAGAGTTCTCTCCGGCCATGGTAAAAGCGGTTTTCGATGAGCTAGCCAAGAGCACGCCAAAGAATCACTTCACGATCGGCATTAATGATGATGTCACCAACACCAGTCTGGACTTTGATGAAGAGTTCTCCACTGAACAGAACGACGTGGTTCGTGCTGTCTTCTACGGACTGGGCTCCGATGGTACGGTAGGCGCTAACAAGAATTCGATCAAGATTATTGGCGAGAATACACCCAACTACGCCCAGGCTTACTTTGTCTATGACTCCAAGAAGGCCGGTGCCGTCACCACATCCCATTTGCGCTTCGGCCCACGGCCGATTCATTCGACTTATCTGATTCGCAAAGCCAACTTCGTGGCAGTTCACCAGTTCAACTTCCTGGAACGCTTCGATGTGTTGCGCGTCGCCCAACCCGGAGCCACCTTCCTCCTGAACAGCCCCTACGGGCCGGAAGAGGTATGGGACCATCTACCGCGGAGCGTGCAGCAAAGCATCATTGACAAGAAGCTCACGTTCTACGTCGTTGACGGTTATGAAGTTGCCGGCGAAACCGGCATGGGTCGCCGCATCAATACAATCATGCAGACCTGCTTCTTCGCCCTTCTGGAAGAGGCAACCGAGATACCGGTCCTCTCGCGTGCTGAAGCCATTGAGGAAATCAAGCATGCTATCAAGAAAACATACGGCAAGCGTGGTGACGTCGTTGTCCAGCAGAACTACGCAGCCGTAGATGCAGCCTTGTCTCACCTCCACAAGGTCAAGGTGCCGAACGAGGCAACCAGCGACTTTGAACGGCCGCCAATTGTGCCGGACTATGCGCCGGAGTTCATCCAGTCTGTGACCGCCCGCATGATTGAAGGACTGGGAGATCAACTGCCGGTGAGCGCTTTGCCGGTAGACGGCACCTATCCGTCAGGCACTACAAAATGGGAAAAGCGTAATATCGCTACGGAAATTCCGGTGTGGGATCCTGAGATCTGCATCCAGTGTGGTAAGTGTGTCTTTGTTTGCCCACATGCTGTTATCCGTATGAAGGTATACGACTCAGACGAAGTCAAGGACGCTCCCGAAACCTTCAAGTCGACTCCTGCTCGATTTAAAGAGTTCAAGGACATGTCCTTCACCTTGCAGGTTGCGCCTGAGGATTGCACCGGATGTACGCTTTGTGTGGACGTCTGCCCGGTCAAGAACAAGAACACACCGAAGCTGAAAGCGATTAACATGCAGCCGCAAGCACCGCTGCGCGAAACGGAAAAGGAGAACTGGGAATTCTTCCAGAATCTACCGAATGTTGACCGCACATTGCTACCTTTGAACCAGGTGAAATACAGCCAGCTCTTAGAACCGTTGTTTGAGTTCTCCGGTGCCTGTGCGGGATGCGGTGAAACGCCATACCTTAAGTTGTTGACCCAACTCTTTGGCGACCACATCCTGGTAGCTAATGCCACCGGTTGTTCATCCATTTACGGCGGTAATCTGCCGACAACACCCTGGACACAAAATGCCGCGGGGCGCGGTCCGGCCTGGTCCAACTCCCTGTTTGAAGACAATGCAGAGTTTGGCCTTGGAATGCGCGTTGCTTTGGACCAACGTCTTGACGGTGCGACCAATGCCTTGCGCAAGCTGCGGTCTCATGTCGGAGAGGAACTGGCTGACAGCATCCTATATGCTGACCAGATCACCGATGCTGATATTCAGGCCCAGCGCGAGCGCGTCGAGGTGCTCAAAACCAAGTTGCATGAATTACAGCAAAACTCGGGCAAGCTTATGGAGGGTTTTGACATTGCCTTGAGCGAGCTTGAGAGCAAGGCTGATGCCCTGGTCAAGAAGAGCGTCTGGATTGTTGGTGGTGACGGGTGGGCCTATGACATTGGCTATGGCGGTTTGGACCATGTCCTGGCTTCCGGCCGCAATGTCAATGTATTGGTCCTTGATACCGAGGTCTACTCCAACACCGGTGGTCAGATGTCGAAATCGACCCCGCGTGCGGCCGTCGCCAAATTCGCGGCGGCAGGTAAGCCGACACCAAAGAAGGACCTGAGCCTCCTGGCTGTATCCTACGGCAACATCTATGTCGCCAAGGTAGCTGCCGGAGCCAATGATCGTCAAACGATTCAAGCCTTCCTGGAAGCAGAGGCTTACGACGGCCCGTCCCTGATCATCGCTTACAGTCACTGTATTGCTCATGGCTATGATCTCCAGTTTGGACTGGAACAGCAACAGGCAGCGGTAAATTCCGGTCACTGGCCTCTGTTCCGCTACAACCCGGACGATGCCCACGCAACAAACGGGCAGGCAGCACAGAACCCGTTCCATCTGGATTCGCGGCCACCATCGCTGCCGCTTGAGAAGTATATGTATCGTGAAGGCCGCTATCGGATGCTCACACAGAGCAACCCGGAGGCAGCAGAGCGACTCCTCGCATTGGCAAAAACTGATGTCAAGGAACGCTGGGAAAAGATCGATCTCCTTGCCAACGCCACACCGGCTGTGGACGTAGATGAGGAAAATAACGGCCACTAGGATAGGCTGTGAAGGAGAAAATCATGGACCTGACAACAACATACCTGGGTCTGGAACTGAAGAACCCTGTCGTGCCTTCCGCGTCGCCGCTCGCACGAGAGATTTCCAACCTGCGCCGGATGGAAGACGCCGGTGCCGCAGCCATCGTCCTCTACTCTCTGTTTGAAGAAGAGATCAACATGGAAAGCCAAACCCTTGATCGCTACCTCAACGAGGGTACCGAGAGCTATGCCGAGGCGCTATCGTACTTCCCGGAAGCACCTGTATATCGTGCCATTGGCCCGGACGCGTATCTTGAGCACATCTATCGCGCCAAGCAAGCACTCGATATCCCGGTAATCGGCAGTCTGAATGGTGTCTCGACTGGTGGGTGGATTCGCTATGCGAAGGAGATCGAAGGCGCGGGAGCTGACGCTCTAGAGTTGAACATCTACTATGTGCCGACAAGCATAGACCTCACCAGCCCTGAGGTGGAGCAGATTTACATTGATCTCGTTCAGGATGTGAGTCAATCGGTGAACATCCCGGTCGCGGTCAAGCTCAGCCCCTACTTCAGCGCAACAGCCAACATGATGGATCGCATCTCCAAGGCTGGAGCCAGTGGCCTCGTTCTGTTCAACCGGTTCTACCAACCCGATCTTGATCTGGAGAATCTGGAAGTCGTTCCCAATCTAAAGCTCAGTACATCCAACGAGATTCGTGTTCCGCTACGCTGGATCGCGATTCTATACGGGAAGATTGCGGCCGATCTGGCACTGACCACCGGTGTTCATAACGGCATGGACGCGTTGAAGGGTGTTGCCGCCGGCGCAAATGTGGTCATGACCACATCAGAGCTCCTGAAGAACGGTATCGACCGTATCAGTGACATTCTGGCCGAAATGGAAGCCTGGCTGGTTGAAAATGAGTATGAGTCCGTTGACCAGCTACGCGGCAGCCTGAGCCAAATTAATGTGGCGGCACCGGCTGCCTTCGAGCGGGCAAACTACATCCAGGTTGTGCGTTCGTTTCAACCGTCTTTTAGTTAACCTCTATCGTCCAATAGAGAATAACGTTTAGGAAAGGACCCTCGCATTCCTGGTTAAGGCTCAGGAATGCGAGGGTCTTTCAATTAAGGTTTTATCCTCGCCACCCCTGTACAGCATCTGAATCGTAGAAGGCATCTGGTTAATCCACTATAATTCTGAGCACGCAGGTTGATTCAGTATCAGCCGGAAGTTCAATTCATGACCAGAATATTGTTGATCGAAGATACCACGGAGTTGGCACGGGTCATCATTCGTGAACTGGAGGCAGTCGGATACCAGGTCCGGCATGCGGTAGATGGACTGGACGGGGTTTCCGCTTTCAGACCTACCATCCGGATCTGGTGATCCTCGACTGGATGTTGCCCCGACTGGACGGACTGGATGTCTTACCCGAATTCGCCAAGAATCCTTGACACCCGTATTGATGCTGACAGCGCGGAGTGAAGAGGCGGACCGCGTGATTGGCCTGGAGTTAGGGGCGGATGATTACTTAACCAAACCATTTGGCACCCGTGAACTGGTAGCCCGGGTACGCGCACTACTGCGTCGAATTGAACACGTATCACAAATTGTTGAGACGGATCGGGAAGTGATTCAGTCTGAACTGGAGTATGGTTCCCTTTCGTTACAACCTGACGGATACATGGCTACAGTGGACGGCAGTCCTCTTGATTTGACCAGAACAGAATTCAACATGCTCGTCTTGTTTGTTCGTAACCCGGGGCGGACCTTCAGCCGCTCATACCTGCTGGATACCGTTTGGGGAGTCGATTATCTTCCCGGCGATCGCGCCGTAGATAACACCGTATTGAGACTGCGGAAAAAACTGATCAGCTGGGGGATTCGATCGAAACGGTCTGGGGCATTGGTTACCGGTTAGCAGCCTATGACTAGACGTCAAATCCTGTGGCAAGCGCCACCCTGGCAAGGGATCCTTGAAGCCCTGATTCTAGGTGTGTTAATCCTATTTCTCCTCAACCGAATTCAGGGAGATATTCCTCAAGCCGTGTACACCAATGGGATGCTCTTTCTTTGTGGCGTAACCGGCTTGTGGGCAGTGTTCCGTATTCGATTACCGGCCGGGAGCACTCTCCATCAGATCCTATGGGAGACTGGTGTGGGAATGGCCTTGGGTCTGACCATGGCCGGGGGGCTGTATGCGGTCGGGCAGCTTACCGGGTGGGCATCGGTATGGCAGAGTTCAACATTGATCGGAGCGGTTACCATCGGTGTCTTGTTATTTGGTATCGGCATTGGCTACCTGCCGGCAAGGTTGGGAGTAAGGTTTTGGCTACTGTGGCGACAGGCGCGGCAGCGAAAGTTTCGTTTTGAACTCACTCACATGCTGCTGATGACGGTCGTGCTTGCGGTTGCGGCCGTTATTTTGTTCTCCATTAATCTGAATCTGTTTTTCCAACCTGACCGACTATTTCCTGATTCGGCAAGAGACCTGTTCACTTCTATTTCCGTATTCTGGTTACATACCGTATTTCCGGCACTCAACCTTGTAGCGCTTGTCGTTATCGTTTTAGGTCTGGTTCTGCTGCCGCCGGCGCTCCTTTTCTCTTACTTTGCCGCCCGGCGGACAACAAAACGTCTGGAGCAGTTAACAACAGTCGCCTCAGCGCTACAGGCCGGGGATTATGATGTTCGCGTGCCGGTAGAAGGCGAGGACGAAGTAGCCCAGCTACAGATAACATTCAACCAGATGGCAGATGAACTGGGATATACGCTAGCCGACTTGCAGACAGAACGGAATCGGGTATCGAATCTCCTGGAGACTCAACGCCATCTGGTTGCCAATGTTTCCCATGAGTTGCGAACGCCGGTAGCAACGGCCCGCGCCATGCTGGAATCATCATTTGATCGGTGGGAGGAGGACGGGCTGCCACCTGGATTGCGCAATGACTTACAGGTACTGGACGGGGAAATCAAACGACTACAACGGCTAATCGACGACCTTTTCACGCTTTCCCGATTGGAGGCCGGCGGGTTGTCACTGGAATGTCAGCCGCTAGACATTACACCTACAATCAATCGTCTGACGGCAGCAATGGCTCCTTACGCCTGGGAGACAGGCAAGGTCGAGTTGACGGCCGAGATACCGGACGCATTGCCCCCGATTTCCGTGGATGAAGCCCGTTTCGAACAGGTGCTTTCCAATTTACTACGGAACGGACTGTTTCATACTCCGCCGGGTGGGATTGTCATGGTCGTGGCCGACCCCGCGCCGGATGCGCTTCACATTCACGTCCGTGATACCGGTGAAGGCATACCCCCAGGCGATTTGCCTCACATATGGGATCGTTTTTACCAGGGACAGACCAGCCGGCCCCAGGTCGGCTCCGGGTTAGGGCTCGCCGTGGTCAAAGATTTAACTACAGCAATGAACGGCACCATCCGTGTTGAAAGCAACCCCGGCCGAGGAAGTTGCTTTACCCTCTCCTTTCCCTACTCATAACCCATCCCATTTTCTGCGACAGTTTTGCGACAATTTGAAGATTTTTAGGCGACATCTTGTTGATACGCTCCATGTGTAACAAGTACGCGAGATATCTCTCTCCGACAGGAGGGGCAATATAGTCTCGCGGATGGAGCTTATTCAATGTCTACTGATATCGTCACTACTACAAATCTGACACGACGATTTGATGATGTAACGGCCGTCAACAATCTCAATCTCATGGTACCCGACGGCAGCATTTATGGGTTTCTGGGGCCGAACGGTGCCGGCAAAACTACGACAATTCGCATGTTGTTAGGGCTGATTCATCCGAGCGAAGGAGAAGTTTGCATCTTCGGCAAGCCACTCAGCGCAGAGAGAAAATCTGTTCTCGCCCGAATTGGCTCACTAGTGGAATCTCCCGCCTATTATGAACACCTCACCGGTCGGGAAAATCTGGAAGTATTTCGCCGTCTGACCGATTGGCCGAAAAGCCGCATTGCCGACGTGTTGAAGTTGGTGCGCCTAACGGATGTACAAAACCGTTTGGTGCGCACATATTCAATGGGCATGAAACAACGGCTGGGATTGGCAATGGCGCTGCTGGGAAAACCGGATTTGCTGATCCTGGATGAACCGACCAACGGCCTTGACCCGGCCGGCATTACGGAAATCCGGGAATTGATTACCCGGCTCCCCCAGGAACAAGGAATAACTGTCTTCCTATCCAGCCATCTACTATCAGAAGTGGAGCAGATCGCTACCCACATCGGTATTATTCAAAACGGTTACCTACGTTTTCAGGGCGAATTGTCCGCGCTGCATTCGGAGACAAATGAACAGGTTGTCGTCAAAGTGAATCGACTGAATGAGGCCAAACAGGTACTCGATCAAAGCGGCTGGAAGTATGTCAGCAACGGAGCCCAAAAACTGTCCATAACCGCTCACAGCGCCTCAGATGCAGCGGTAATCAACAAGCAGCTTGTGCAGGCCGGTATTGACGTCTACCACTTATTGTGGGAACGGCCGTCCCTGGAAGATATTTTTCTGACGCTTACCAATGGGGAAAACAAATCATGAACCAGCTAATACAGGCAATTCGCTCAGAACAACTAAAACAAAAACGTACCCTGGCACTACGGCTGGCGTTCATTGCACCACTGGCAATTATAGTTCTGCAATTTTATCTCCTGTATCAAAATGGCCTGACCTACCTGGAAGGCGATCAATCACCGTGGGTGTATTGGACTCGGCAGACCCTCCAGTTCTGGGCGCTGCTGATGGCTCCACTGTTCATCACTCTGGAGACGGCATTGGTCGCTCAATTAGACCACAAGCAACAGTGCTGGAAGCAGTTATTTGTCCTGCCGATTTCACGATGGGCGATTTATGGTGCCAAAATCATTGCCAGCCTGGCGTTTCTGGCGCTCAGTACTTTGACATTGTTGGCCGGCATTCTCGTTGGCGGCAGTATTTGCCCTCTTAAAGCCGGATTTGGGATTCAGCGCTTCAATTCCGTGGGGAGATGTACTAAGCCTGCTCGGGATTGCGTATATTGGCTCCTTCCTGATTATTGTTCTGCATTCCTGGATAGCCCTGTACTGGTCCAACTTTGTCATAGCAGTTGGTATCGGCATCGTCATGACCGTAGCCGGTATATTTGTTATCAATTCAGATTTAGCCAATTACTATCCGTGGGCCTTATCCGCGCTGGCAGTGAACAACTTTGCCAACGGTCAATCAGTGCTCATGCCATTACTGCTATCCGTTCTGGCAGGCGTTGTCATCCTTCTGGTTGGCGGATGGCTGTTTTTACGACGGGATGTATTGTAACGACACAATTCCACACTAGATGTCGATCACTCATTACAAACAATAAAAAAGGCCCGGACGTCCGGGCCTTATAATTTCACAATCTGATTCAAAGAGAATGGTCAAGGCAAGCTGAACTTGTCTACGCCGGGATTATTAAACGCCCATTCGCAAGGGATTCCGGCCATATTACAGGAATGGCACCGGTGCAATGGCGCTCAAGGACACGATAGTTGGTCTCTGCCGCTTCAGGCAAATTCTCCGAAGGGTAGAGACGTAACTCCCGCATTTCCACGTCCATCTCAATGTATTCACAGAATTTTGTCCCTACGGTTACCCATTTTTCGTATGCCATAATTCTCTCCTCTGCAAAATATCTCTAGCCCCGATTAACGACAAGTGAAGATTTACACCCACCATAAGAGGATATCCCCTCGAACACACTTGCCGTAGTGTCGATTGTCACCTGATATCATGACATTCGTCAGCCATATACACCTGTTGGATGCGTATAACCGGCCTTAAATGTAGCCCATCTCCTTGGCTGCAAAGCGCAATTCATCACGGAATTTCGGGTGGGCAATGTTGATGAGCTCGTTGGCGCGCTGGCGAATTGTCTTTCCGTACAATTTGGCAACGCCGTACTCAGTCGCTATGTAATGTACATCATTACGCGACGTCGTGACGCCGGACCCTTCGGGCAGCATGATTGAGATGCGGCTGATCTCATCATTCTTTGCTGTAGAAGGCAGCGCGATAATCGGCAGCCCTCCCTTGGAACGAGCCGTCCCACGAATGAAATCCACCTGTCCACCAACCCCACTATAGAGAACCGGTCCGATGGAGTCCGCACTAAACCTGACCGGTAAGATCGACCTGTAGCGCAGAGTTGATGGCTACCATGTTGTCGTTGCGGGCGATATTAAACGGGTCGTTGACATAATCCGTTGGATGTAATTCCACAAACGGATTATTGTCCACAAACTCATAGAGACGCTTGGAGCCAAAAAGGAATCCGGCAACCAGCTTACCGGGATGGAATGACTTGCGGCTGCAATTGATCACACCTTCTTCAAACAGGGCGACGACACCATCTGAGAACAGTTCTGTGTGAATACCCAGGTCCTTATGGCTACGCAAATTCTGGAGGACCGCATCAGGGATACTGCCGATACCCATCTGGAGGGTGGCGCCGTTGGGGATCATCTCCGCGATTAACTCACCGATACGCATATGCAACGGCGAGCTGCCTCCCTGAACACTTTCAGGGACGGGATAATCAACCTCAATAACATGCGTTAGCTGACTGACATGTATGAAACTATCCCCCAGCGTTCGGGGCATCTGCCGATTGATTTCAGCAATAATGATTCTGGCCGATTCAGCCGCAGGCTTGGTCGTGCCGACTTCCACACCAAAGCTGCAAAACCCGTGCTCATCCGGTGGTGAGAGCGATATGAGGGCAACATCTACCGGCAACACTTTTCGTTTGAATAATGCCGGGATTTCGGAGAGGAATACCGGTGTGAAGTCCGCCCGCCCCTGCTGAACGGCTTTACGGACATTCGATCCGATAAACAGGGAGTTTGAGCGAAACGATCCCTCGTATTTGGGATCCACATAAGGCGCATCAATGAACGTCAGGATGTGGATTAACTGGACATCCTTAACATGAGGCGCTCGCCCACACATCCCGTCAACCAACACAGCCGGTGCACCAGAACCGCCACCAATATAAACAGTGTGACCGGATTCTATAGCAGAGACGGCCGTTTCAACATCAGTTACCTTGCGACGATAGATCTCTTCCCAATTCACGCTTCACCTCTTTGGGGTATGGCAGCAGCCGGTAAAGTAACCTCAATATCCTGGCCCAGCGCTCTGGCAATCTCGGCGTTGGCTAATTTGCCTTGATACAGGTTGACGCCGGGAATGAGGCTGGGGCACAGATCAAGCACGCCAACGATGCCATGTTCGCCAACAGACTTGAGGTAAGGGAGGAGTGCGTTCGTCAATCCGTAGCTGGTGGTTCGGGCTACGGTAGACGTCACATTGGGAATACAGTAGTGGATTACGTCATCATAAATGTACGTTTCATCACGCAGTGTGGTCGGCCGACTCGTCTCCACACAGCCACCCTGATCAATGGAGAAGTCAATGATCACCGTGCCGGGACGCATCTGGTGCACCATCTCACGACTAATCAGAACAGGGGTACGTTGGCCGGAGGTTGATACCGCACCCACAACAACATCCACGAATTCAGTGATCCGCCTTAGATTGTATTTGGAGCCGACCATTGTGGTTACGCGGCCATTCAACGAATCTTCCACTTCTTGAAGACGTTCAATGTCATTGTCGAGGATGATGACCTGCGCACCAATTCCCAGGAAGGCACGGGCAGCATTACGGCCCAAAACACCAGCACCAAGAATGGCTACACTTCCGCGAGGTACACCGGGAATGCCGCCCAGCAAGGTGCCGCGTCCGCCCATGGTGGTCATAAGCAAACGGCCGGCAATGATGGGAGCGATTCGTCCGGCGACCTCGCTCATCGGCACAAGCACCGGCCGCACGCCGTTCTTCCGCTCAATCATTTCACAAGCCACGGCCGTGATCTCACGCTCGCGTAACGCTTCCAGCAAATCCGGGGATGCGACCTGCAAATGCAAGAATGAAAAGATGGTTTGGCCGGGGCGAAATAGGGCATGCTCCTCGGCCGTTGGCCGCGCAACTTTGACCACAACATCCGAACGACGATATACCTCTATGGCAGAGTACACAATCTGGGCACCGTTCTGCCGGTAGTTCTCGTCGCTGAATCCGGCGGCAACGCCGGCATCTTTCTCTACATAGACGGTGTGGCCGGCTCGTGCCAGTCCGGCGACCCCGGCAGGGGTAAGGCCAACCCTGGCCTCCAGGTCCCGCACCTCTTTGGGAATGCCAAATTCCATGGCGATTTCTCCTTTATGCATTGGTTCAGCACTGCCACAACTCACTTGGTCAATAGCGTCAATAGCTTGTGGGTAAAGCGTCATCAACCTGACACAGGCAGCGTAGTGACAGTGTAGCCTCTTATCCGGTTGAAAGCAGTGAGCAATGTAACGGTTCTGGACTGACATCCGTCACATCCCGATGACAGAATTCGGCGTTTTCCGGGTGTGGTAAAAATATGACATTCCTCATCGAAACATCTGTCATTTGTCACTGTGGGAATAAACGTTGCTGTGTAATACTAAAATCAGGCTAACATTCTTGTCTGGTCCCCCCGTAGCTTAACAAGCGATTTGCCATCCAAACCATATGAAGGCTCTTTGGTTACCCACAACCAAACAAAGTCTTGCCGCCGATCCCTGCAAATGAGGGTGTACCAGGCTAATTCCCACTACTGGACTGGAGGTACTCTAGATGGCAACTGGTAGAGTTGTAATCGACGTAGAACGGTGTAAGGGTTGCGAGCTATGTCGTGAAGCTTGCCCACCGGATGTTCTTGCTTTGGCTGATGATTTGAATGCCAAGGGATATCGCCCAGTGATCCTTCTCGACCCGATGCATGAATGCACAGGGTGTGCATTGTGCGCAACTGTCTGCCCCGATGGTTGCATCACCGTCTATCGCGATAATGCGCCTGTAAAAGACGCGCATGCTTCCTCGCACGAAACAAAACACAAGACCGGCTCCCCCACGCCGGAAACATCTAACAACCGAGAGGTAATTTCCCATGCCTAAAGAAATGCTCAAGGGAAATATCGCCTTTGCAGAGGCGGCAGTTCGTGCCGGCTGCGAGGCGTATTTTGGCTACCCAATCACGCCACAGACAGAGCTATTGGAGCATATGTCCAAACGCATGATTGAACTTGATCGTGTATTCCTGCAAGCTGAAAGTGAAGTGGCGGCGGTCAATATGGTTTACGGTGCTGCCGCAGCCGGTGCTCGGGTTATGACATCATCAAGCAGCCCCGGCATCAGTCTAATGCAGGAAGGTTTCAGCTACATGGCCGGGTCAAATGTACCCGCTGTGGTCATTGATATCATGCGTGGCGGTCCGGGCCTGGGCAACATTCAACCCAGCCAGAGCGATTATTATCAGGTAACCCGTTCGGCCGGGCATGGTGATTTTCATCCCATTGTCCTGGCCCCGTCTACAGTTCAGGAAGCCATTGACCTGACAGTTCTGGCGTTTGACCTGGCCGAAAAATACCGGACACTGGTTTTTGTGGTAGCTGACGGCGCAATCGGACAGATGATGGAACCGGCCGAACTGCCGGAAATGCGACCGTTGCCTGAGAAAAACCGGATTGGGCCTTGACCGGCGCAAACGGCCGTCCGCGGAACGTGATTAGCTCCCTGTTTCTGGGAGCCGATCAACTGGAAGAACTGAACCTTCGTCTACAGGATAAGCTGCTGGTTATTCAGCAGAATGAGATCCGGTATGAGCAGCAGTTTATTGATGGCGCGGAAGTGGTCGTGGTGGCGTTCGGTACCGCGGCGCGCGTGGCCCAGACCAGCGTCCAGCGTATGCGCCGCGCCGGATTGCCGGTAGGGTTGTTCCGGCCTATATCCCTGTGGCCGTTCCCGGAGAAAGAGTTGGCCCAACTAACCCAACACATCCCTTCAGTGCGTTCCATTCTCGTCGTCGAGATGAACGCCGGACAAATGTACCACGATGTACGCGAAGCCGTGGGGCATCGCGTGCCGGTGAATTTCAAGGGTCGCATGGGAGGGTCGGTTCCCTTACCGGACGAGATCGAGAAAGAATTACGCAACCAGCTTCGCCTGATTGATTCCCCCGCACTGCTAAGAGAGGCAAAAAATGGTCAGTATGCTTACAACTGAAGCCGAGCTTGAACTACAAGAGGAATGTACTCGCGAGGAGACGTTAGTTTACCATCGTCCTGATTCGCTGGCGGATGTTTACACTCATTATTGTCCCGGATGCACCCACGGCACGGCTCACCGGCTGGTCGCCGAAGTCATTGATGAGCTGGGTATTCGTGACGACACGATTCTTGTGGCTTCGGTCGGCTGCTCAGTATTCGCCTACAACTATTTTGATGTAGACGCTTGTGAAGCAGCCCACGGCCGAGCACCGGCCATGGCAACTGGCGTCAAGCGTGTTCACCCGGACAAGATCGTCTTCACCTACCAGGGCGACGGGGATCTGGCGTCCATCGGCATGGGCGAGATTATGCATGCCGCCGCGCGAGGCGAGAATATCACCACTATCTTCCTCAACAACGCCACCTACGGCATGACCGGGGGCAGATGGCCCCGACCAGTCTGCCGGGACAGGTAACAACTTCATCCCCATTCGGCCGTGATCCATACCTGACCGGATATCCCATTCATATGGCGGAACTGCTGGCCGGTATGCAAGGAACGGCCGTCAGTGTGCGCCGCAGTCTCCACGATGCCCGGCATGTAATTCAGGCCAAGAAAGCAATTCGCATGGCCTTTGAGGCGCAAATGAAGGGCTTGGGATTTAGCATCGTTGAGTTGTTATCCTCGTGCCCGACCAACTGGGGAATGACCCCGGCGGTAGCCCTGGAATGGGTGCGCGATCAGATGATTCCGCAATATCCATTAGGAGACTACAAGGTAGCGGCTGAATTAGGTAGCCGGCGTCGCTGACGCCTCTGCACTTCCGGCTAAGGAGTCAATCTCATGACGACACCCTGGAACCACCGATATGCCCAGCGTATGCACAACGTGGGAGCTTCGACCATTCGTGAATTACTTAAATTGACGCAAAACCCGGAAATCATCTCATTTGCCGGCGGGTTGCCTGCGCCCGATGTTTTTCCGGTAGACGCATTTCGCGCAGCGAGCGACCGCGTTCTGCAAAACAAGGGATCACAGGCCCTGCAATACAGCACAACAGAAGGATACGGACCACTACGGGAATGGATCATTGAGCGAATGGCAAGCTACGGAATCCATGCCACGCCGCAGAATGTCATGATCACTAGTGGCTCCCAGCAGGCTCTGGATGTGATCGGTAAAATCCTCATCAATCCGGGCGACTTAATCCTGACGGAGCGGCCGACGTATCTGGGTGCGTTACAGGCATGGCGTGCCTATCAAGCCGAATTTGTGACTGTGCCGATTGACGAGAACGGTCTTCGTGTGGATCTGCTGGAAGAGGCGCTTTGCGCCGGGCCAAAATTCATGTACATCCTGCCCAACTTCCAGAACCCCGGCGGGGTAACACTATCGGCCGAACGGCGGCGGGAAGTGATCGCCATTGCCGACCATTACGGCGTGCCCATTATTGAGGATGATCCGTATGGGGAATTGCGATATGAAGGTGATCACCTTTCACCGCTGGTAGTCCTTGACTGTAAACAGCTAAACGAACACAACGACTGCTTTGATCAGGGTAATGTTATCTATCTGAGTACCTTCTCCAAGACACTTGCCCCCGGCTTGCGCCTGGCCTGGATTGTCGCCCCAACGGAAGTGATCCAGCACTGCGCCATTGCTAAGCAAGGGATGGACCTCCATACCAGTTCATTCATCCAAATGGTTGCCCACGAAGTCCTCACCGGCTCGGAAGAAGGCGAAGCATTCATGCAGAATCACGTTCGACGTATCCGCCAGGTATATGGTGAACGGCGAGATGCGATGCTTACCGCCATGGAGCAATACTTCCCGAAGGGGTCAGTTGGACACGTCCAAACGGTGGCCTCTTCCTTTGGGTCACCTTGCCAGAACACCTGGACACGACAGCACTTCTCCCTACTGCCCTGGCGAACAATGTCGCTTTTGTGCCGGGAGACAGCTTCTATCCTGACGGGTCCGGCCACAACACGTTTCGTCTGAACTTCTCCTACTGCACGCCGGAACTCATTGATACCGGTATTCGGCGTCTGGGTGCCGTATTGTCCAAAGCGTTAGACCAAACACCTCCCGATTCTTTCAATCTCTCGCCGGAGCTTGAGCTGGCATTATAGGCTTTCCGGCAACTGAAAGGCTTAACAAATATATGGAAACTTCAATTGTCATAGCTGGATTCGGTGGACAGGGCGTCCTGTTTGCCGGTCAACTACTCGCTTACGCCGGTATGGATGCCGGTAAACACGTGACCTGGATTCCGTCATACGGACCGGAGATGCGGGGCGGGACCGCACACTGTGTCGTCATCATCAGCGATGATCCCATCGGTGCGCCGGTAGTGGCCCAACCGGATATAGCGATAGCCCTCAACCAGCCGTCCTTTGAGAAATACCTGCCCCTGGTAAAAAGCGGTGGCTTGCTCGTTGTCAATTCTTCGCTGGTGGAACCGGCAAATGAGCGACCCGATATTGATATCGTGATGGTTCCCGCCAATGCTATTGCCGAAGAATGGGGTACGGTTAAAATGTTAAACATGGCGGTCGTCGGCGCCATGCTGGCAGGCAGACCTGTGTTGAGTATGGAGACTATCGAAAAGGCCCTTCGAGACCATATTGGGAGCAAGAGAGAACACCTGATTGATGAGAATCTGGCCGTGCTCCATCATGGCTATGAAGTAAGGCAATTCGTTAATAGTTAATTTCTTTGCTTTCAATCCATCAATTGAATTTGCGAGGAGGCTTGAGTGAAACCTTCACCCTTGCGGGCTATCGTTGTGCCACTGGACGGCTCTCGGCTGGCCGAATGTGCATTACCGATTGCACTTAGCCTGTTGCCGCCGGAAGGTCGTTTAATTCTGGTACGCGTACCTGAATATACAGAAACCCAGGCACCCATCGGCGCAGAGTACAACATGTTTTGGCCGGAGGTTCAAAACACTTCGGAAATGTACAATCAGGTGCACAAAGATATTGAGGACTACCTGTCTCATGTCGCAGAGCGTTGCCGCCGGGACGATATCATTATTGACATTGAAATCGGTGAGGGCGATCGGGCCGCGGCAATTATAGAGATCGCCAAAAACAAAGCGGCCGACATGATCCTCATGACTACCCACGGCCGAACGGGAGTTTCGCGTTGGATAATCGGGAGTATCACCGAGCGCGTGCTCCACGATGCACCTTGCCCTGTGCTGGCCGTGCGCAGTCAATCGAATTGCACCCCCGACCGTCCGGCAGCCCAACCCTTACCAAATATCCTGGTTACCCTGGACGGTTCCGAACTGGCTGAGATGGCCTTGCCGCCGGCAATGGCTGTAGCCCATGCGTTGGGCAGCAGGCTCCAGTTAGCCCGCGTTCTTCCAACGGCAGAGCAATCCGCAGCCGACCAGCCGGAGTCGGATGGCTATGTGGAACAGATAGCGGCCGATTGCCGGGCAGAGGGCATTGAAACAACGGCCGTTGCCCTGGCCTCCTCAGGCTCCGGGGCAGCAAGCGTGGCGTCCTCCATTCTGGATTACGCAGTCGGGAACGAGATTAGTCTGATTGCCATGAGTACCCACGGACGTAGCGGTCTTCAGCGCTGGGTGTATGGCAGCGTGACCGAAAAAGTGCTGCATAATTCAGAAGTGGCCCTGCTTGTTGTTCGGCCGTAAGATGTTGCATAGTCGAATCAACCTGCATTCAGGCGGGTTTGGAAAAGCCCCCACAGGCAAGTTACAATTTTCAAACATATTTTGGCGTATTCTTTGAATCGGTTCCGACTGCAAGCTGCCGATTCATTCCATTTCCCAGGAGTTACCACTTACCATGACCGAGCGCTTGTTCCCTGTCCCTTCAGACCTTGACATTGCCCAGGCGGCAACAGTCCAGCCCATTGTGGATATTGCCGCCCAGATCGGCCTAATGCCGGATGATCTCATCATGTACGGCTCAACCAAGGCCAAGGTTCATCTGGATACGTTAGCCAAGCTGGCTAACCAACCGAACGGTAAATATGTAGACGTCACCGCTATTACCCCGACACCATTGGGCGAAGGCAAAACAACCACCGCTATTGGCCTGGTACAGGGCCTGGGTCGAATCGGTAAGAAATCCATCGCCTGTATCCGCCAGCCCAGCATGGGACCAACCTTCGGCATAAAAGGTGGAGCAGCCGGAGGCGGCTACAGTCAGGTTATCCCCATGGAGGACTTTAACCTGCATTTGACCGGTGACATCCATGCCATCACGGCGGCCCACAACCTTGTCAGCGCGGCTATTGACGCACGCTGGTTCCATGAAGATCGCATGTCGGATGAGCAGTTAGCCAAGGTTGGCCTGGAGCGGTTGGATATTGATCCCTACTCCCTGACATGGAACCGGGTTCTGGACGTCAATGATCGGGCACTGCGCAACGTCATCGTCGGGCTGGGACCCAAACTGGACGGCCGTCCTCGGCAAACCGGCTTCGATATCACGGTCGCCAGTGAGATCATGGCTATCCTGGCCTTGGTGAACGGCGATGATTACAAAGAGTGCGCTTAAGGACCTGCGCGAACGTGCCGGCCGCATTGTTGTCGGTGCGAGCAAGAGCGGCAAGCCCATCACACTGGAAGACCTGCAAGTGGCCGGAGCCGTAGCCGTGTTGATGAAAGATGCGCTCCATCCCAATCTCCTGCAAACGCTGGAAGGTCAGCCTGCCTTTGTCCATGCCGGGCCTTTTGCCAACATCGCCCACGGCAACTCATCAATCCTGGCTGACAAGCTGGCTCTTAAACTGGGCGACTACGTTGTGACGGAGTCCGGCTTTGGGCCGATATCGGCATGGAGAAGTTCTTCAATATCAAGTGCCGCTACTCCGGTCTTCAGCCGGATTGTGTTGTCCTGGTCGCCACGATTCGCGCACTCAAGATGCACGGTGGCGGTCCTCGCGTTGTGCCGGGGCGTCCACTTGATGCTGCCTATACTGATGAGAATCTTGAGTTGCTATCGACGGGTCTGGCAAATATGGAAGTTCACATTCGTAATGCTAAAAAATACGGCATCCCGGTTGTCGTTGCCATCAACAAGTTCACGACGGATACAGACGCCGAGGTTGAGTTAGTCCGCCAGGCTGCCATTGCTGCCGGAGCGGAAACGGCCGTCATGACTGACCATTGGACCAACGGCGGCGACGGTGCAATCGAACTGGCGGAGGCTGTGGTTGCCGCCTGCGAACAACCAACGAATTTTGAGTTTCTTTACCCGCTTGATCTGTCCATCAAGGAGAAGATTGAGACGATTGCCAAGGACATGTACAACGCCGGAGAGGTGGTGTACGAGCCGCTGGCAGAGAAGCAGATCAAGTCATACGAGGATAACGGCTTTGGGGATTTACCCATCTGTATGGCAAAAACCCATCTCAGCATTAGCCACGATCCGGCGCTGAAGAACGCACCCAGCGGTTACACGCTCTCTGTGCGGGAGGTACGTGCCTCTGTTGGCGCAGGGTTTATCTACCCGCTGCTGGGCGAAATGCGAACGATGCCGGGCCTGGGCTCCCGACCGGCATTTATGAATGTAGACCTTGATGAAGACGGCCGCGTGGTTGGTCTCTTCTAGTCGGGCGACGTAGATTGTTTTCAGGAAATGCTATGACAAAACTGGATGAACTACTGTCTTCTGAATCAACAGTTGTCCTTGACGGTGCGATGGGGACGATGCTGATGGCTGCCGGATTGGCTTCCGGCGCATCACCTGAAGAATGGAATGTATCCCATCCGGATCAGATTCGAGCTATCCATCGGCACTATATAAACGCCGGGTCTCACATTATTCTGACCAATTCCTTTGGCGGCACGCGGTTTCGGCTGCAACTTCATAACCTACAGGATCGGGTTTACGAACTGAATAAAGCGGCCGCAGCCAACGCACGAGTAGAAGCAGATGCCGCCTCGCGTATGGTATTGGTTGGTGGGTCCATTGGTCCGACAGGCGAGCTACTCTACCCGATGGGTAATGTGCGCTATGAGGACGCCACATCTGCCTTCGCAGAACAAGCGAGAGGGCTGGTAGATGGTGGTGTGGATCTGCTCTGGATCGAGACGATGAGCGATTTAGAGGAAGTGCATGCGGCCGTCGAAGGAGCTCGCTCCGTCACTGACCTACCGATCTGCGCGTCAATGAGCTTCGATACAAATGGACGGACCATGATGGGTGTGACGGCCGTCCAGGCTGTTCAAACACTGAGTCAGTGGGACCTTGCCGCTATTGGTGCCAACTGCGGCAACGGCATCGAGGAGATTGAACGTGTCATCTTCGAGATGCACGAAGCGGCTCCCGATGTGCGTCTGATTGCCAAGGCAAATGCCGGCATTCCCCGATGGAGAAATAGCGAGCTGGTCTACAATGCAACCCCGTCAATGATGGGTAACTATGCTCAGCGAGTACATGCTTTAGGAGCTTCCCTTGTCGGTGGGTGCTGTGGCAATACGCCGGATCATATTCGATCCATTGCAGAAGCAATCAATGTGCCGCTATCGGCCGAAGAGGAAGCAGCACTGGCAACCGAGTATTCTGCTTAGCAAAAGTAATTGCTCCGGTTCCGAAACGATTGACGGCAGCTAGGTACTTGAACTGAGTGCCTGGGCTGTATGCTCAACAATGCGTTCTGCGACGGCCGTCTTGGTCTGCATGGGCATCTCTTCCACAACTCCATCACGGCTGAGCAGTGTTACCTGATTCGTGTCCACCGCAAATCCGGCCTCTGCAACCATCACGTCATTGACGGCGATAAAGTCCAGCCCTTTACGCAGTAACTTCTCCCGGCCGTACTCAAAGGCGTTATGGGTTTCGGCCGCAAAGCCAAGAACCAAGTGCGGATAGCCGGTCCGATCACGCTGTTCCTTGACCGCAGTCAAAATATCCAGCGTGCGCTCCAGGCCAATCGCCATACCCCATTGTTCAGTTTCTGTTTTCTTGATCTTCCGATCAGCAACCGTTTCCGGGCGAAAGTCAGCAACTGCGGCAACCATGTAGAGAATGTCCGCATCCTTGATGGCCTCCAGCGTCGCATCCCCCATTTCCTGAGTCGTCTCGACCGGGATAGTTTTGGCACCAAATGGATATGGGTCGCTGATCGGTCCGGCAATCAACGTGACATCGGCTCCGGCGTCGAGCGCGGCCTGGGCAATGGCGAGTCCCTGCTTGCCGGTAGAACGATTGCTGATGAACCGTACAGGGTCCAGCGCCTCGTGTTGGTCCAGCGGTAACAACCACCTTGCGACCGGACAGCGACCCGCCACGAGCCAGCAGCAGTCGAATGTGGCTAAAGATCGTAGCCGGTTCCGCCATCGCCCTAAACCAACCAGGCCGGATGCCATCCGCCCGGTTCGGACCGGCAAAGGAGACACCACGCAGTCGCAGCGTTTCCACGTTGGATTGGGTTGCCGGGTGCCCATACATCGCACCATCCATAGCCGGAGCGGCCAGCATCAGGCAGCCGGCAGCCAGAGCCGTAATCGTTAGCAGATTATCACCTATCCCATGGGCCAGCTTTGCCAGGCTGTTGGCTGTTGCCGGGGCAACAACCAGCAAATCGGTACTTCACCCAGCCCGACATGGGCTACGTGCGTATCCAGGTCCCACATATCTGAATAAACTGGTCGGCCGGTCACTGACCGAAAGGTCAATGGGGCAACAAACCGTGTAGCTGCTTCCGTCAACACCACATCAACCAATGCCCCAGCCTGGGTCAGTTTGGAAGCCAGATCGACTGATTTGTAACAGGCAATCGAACCGGTCACGCCAAGCACAATTCGTTTATCAGCAAATAGAGAAATCGGTTCCATGGTATGCAGTGTAGCGCGGACGTTGTGAAACATAAAATGAGAGGTTCAGGAGAGGCTTTCCTACAACTGGTGAGCCTCTTACAGCAGTATATAATCAGGCGCTGTGACCAATTTCACCCGTCGTAAAACGCTCACCAGGCTTGTCCTGGTCAACATTGTTCTATTGGCCCTCGTTCTGATCTGGAATCACCAACGCCATACATCAACCGTTGCTGTGGCTGTCGCCAAAAGCAAGCAAATGATGGATATGCCCGCTGCCGCAATGAACCTACCGGCCGAATACTTCCTGGATTCAACGGCCGTTCAGGGTATTGTCAATACCAGCGATCAGCTTGCATCGGTCTTCGCCGATGGTGATTTCGCCTACTTATCATCAATACCGCTTAGCGAGGGTGAAGCCCGCTACTGGCAGGATGAAGGCTGCTCCAGTGATTCGTGTGCGCTTGCTATCTATTATGACTACGCGAATGGTGGTGCGTTAGAGGCAATCATTGATCTTGATACGCAAAATGTTGTCGCTAGTTGGAAAAACGACAACGCTCGACCGGGCGGAAGCAGCGAGGTAATGCCCATAGCTGTGGAAATTGCTGGGGCCGATCCGCAAGTTCAGGCAGTTCTGGGTGAGATTGGTGATGTGGACCCGGCGATGATTCCCATGTCCGGGTGGCTGGCCGATGATCTGTGTGCGGAAGACTTCTGTGTAGACTTGACGTTTCACGATCCCGCCGGCACCGGCCGCATTGTTCATGTCTTTGTCAATCTGGAAACGGAACAAGTGGCGCGCATCTTTTACACGTGGTCGAGAGGATCGCTCTCCAGCCAAACCTCTGGCCCAGCGCAACGCCTTCAATGATGGTTGCCACGAACAGTACAGGTGGAGCGTCTGCTGGGAGATGACCGCCAACGACGGTATCAACTTTCAGGACGCAACCTACAACGGAACCGAGATTTTCTCCAGCGCCAAGATCGGGCAAATTGAAGCCTGGTATCCCAGTTGGCCCGGTGGGTACCGCGATGAAATCGGCTTTTCCGCTTCAGTTCCTCCCTTCGGCGGAACAGAGGTCACTGATTTAGGTAACGGGTTTGAAGTCCGTCAGGTCTTTACTGAGTTCACCCGCTGGCCCAATTGCATCTGCTGCTACCGCTACGAGCAGGTGATGCACTTCTACAGACGGCCGGTTCGAGCCGCGCTTCGTTTCAATGGTCCCGGATGCGATGACCTGTCCATTTACCGTCCGTTCTGGCGCATTGACCTGACGCTGGACGGTCCGGGCGGCGATGAAGTCTGGTACTGGGATGAGACGCAATGGGTAGAAGCAACTGAAGAACTGGAAATCTACCCCATCGTGGATGATCTTTCCCCGGATGGGGACAAGCTGGCAACCTTCGATGGTGACATTCATTATCGCTGGTGGATGGAGCCGACAGACCCGCTTGGACTGGATGAAGGATATTTCTTCCTGATAGCCCGGAACGAAAATGAGGGTGAAGGGCCAATCCTCACCGGCCCCGGCGACACGTTTATTCCCCCACGGCAATGGATTGATGGGGACGAGTTATCCGGCGACGACCCTGTGTTGTGGTTTGTCCCCTTGCTAAAGACCAAGAAGGGCGATCCCTGGTGGTGTATGCCTGATCCGGATCCGGACTTTTCGCCATGCGAAGCTATTCTTGTTGCCGAGCCGGGCGACACTTTACGCCAGCCGACGGCCGAAGAGTTAGCGGAAATCCAGGCCGCGGCCACACCGACCCCGGAAGCATCCGAGGTCGAGGAGCCAACGGCCGCACCGTCTCCAACCCCTCGTCCCATTGAAGGCGAGGATGCCGAGACAATCATTCTCAACGCCGGATGTAGTGTTTGTCATGTCATCGGCGATATTGGCGAGGCTCACAAGGTCGGCCCGGACTTGTCTGCCATCGGTTTTGAAGCCGGTGGTCGTGTGCCGGGAATGACAGCCGCTGAGTACATCTACCAGTCCATTACAGACCCCAATGCCTATCTGGCTCCCCTCTGCCCCAATGGTGACTGCCAGCCGAACATCATTCCCAAGGATTACCGCAATCGGCTAACGGCCGAGCAACTGGATACGGTAATCGCCTTCTTGCTGGAACAGACAACTCCATCAGTTACTCCTGAGACCGTTGGTTCCAATACGGTTATCGAGACAGTCATTGCAGCCAAGGCAGCTCCGGCAGGCAAGCTGGCTCCACAAGACACATCATCAGCAGCAACCGGCGTCTCCCAGACTATGGTTGTTCAACTGCTGGTTATCAGTCTGGTATTGATCTTTACGTTGATCTTGCTGGTGCGACTGTGGCGGAGTTAAGGAGTTAAGTAGCTCCTGTCGTTAACGGTACTTCTCACGCAAGGCTCGCTCAACCTGCCTGTCGGAATCTCGCTTCGCCAGATCTGCCCGCTTGTCAAACTTTCGTTTACCGCGAGCCAGAGCTATCTCGACCTTCGCCCGCCCATCCTTCAGATAAAGGCGTGTTGGTACAACAGTAAGCCCTTTCTGGGCCAGTGCTGACAAGATCTTGTTGATCTCCCGGCGGTGAAGTAATAGTTTGCGCGGCCGTTCGGGGTCGTGATTGTGGATACTTCCATGATCGTATTGGGCAATGTTCGCCTCAAGTAACCATAGCTCGTCGTCACGTGCCTGAACAAAGCTCTTTTGCAGGCTGACCTTGTGGTCACGGATAGATTTGATCTCCGTTCCGGTGAGGACAATGCCCGCCTCAAAGCGTTCCTGCAACTCGTAGTCGAAGTTTGCCCGTTTGTTGTTGTAGATGACCTTGATGCCTGATTCGGTACTCATTGCCTACTGTCCGGTTAACAGAAATTCAACCGCCCTCAAAAGTTGCCCGTCTTCCATTCCGCCAAAAGCTTCCGGGCTTTCAACTTCAATGTCGGGCGTAATGCCCTCTTTATCAATACTATGGTTGTCCGGTGTATACCATCTGGCAATTGTGACCCGCAAGTCAGAGCCGTCAGACAACGTATAAATCTGTTGGACAGAACCCTTGCCGAATGACGTCTCGCCAACCACTTCAGCCCGGTCGCGATCTTGCAAAGCCCCCGCGACAATCTCTGATGCACTGGCGCTCGCCGCATTAACCAGGACAACCATGGGGATTGATTCAGCCAGATCCCCATCATCGGTAGCAAACGTCTCGTCCAAACCGCGTATGTTGCGCTCAAACAACGCGACCCCATCGGGTAGGAACGCATCAGCCACAGCAACTGATTGGTCCAGGTAACCACCGGGATTGTCGCGCAGATCAAAAACCAGACCCTGAGGGTTCTGAGCCAGGATTTCCTGAAGCGCTTCTCGCAGTCTTTCATCCGCATTGGCAGTGAACTCGGTTAGCCGCACATAGCCAATCGGAACGCCACCCGTCATTTCATCCGGTAACATTTCCGATTCCACAACAGGCACCTCAAACCGGGTCCGTACGATGTCGAATTCGAGAGGCTCATCCTCGCCCTCACGCGCTACCTTCAGGTTGACAGTCGTGCCTTCAGGTCCGCGAACAAGAAGGATTACCTCGTCGAAGTTCACCCCGATCATGGATTTACCGTCAACCTCAACGACCACATCCCCGGCCTCTATCCCGGCCAAATCGGCCGGCTGGCCTTCTATCGGCCGAACAATCTCAAACAGACCTTCTTCGTTTTCCCGGACAAACGCACCAATGCCCTCCACTGCTCCGGTCATATCCTCGCGTATACGTTCAGCCAAATCGGCCGGGACGTAACGCGTATAATTATCGTCGAGTGTCTCTACCGAACCGGCAATAGCTGCATCCAGTATGTCCTCAACAGGTGGAACCTCGCCGTCATATTGCGCTGCAAGCAGTTCCCAAACCGTATAAAGATTGGTCAGGTCTGCATCGCTCAGGGGGTTGTCCCCATCGGAAACCTCAGGCAAAACTTCTTCCACGGCAGGCGTGGCCGTTGGCGGTTCGGCCGTATCAGTCGGGACGGCCGTCGGCGAAGCCGGTATGCCGGTCGCAGGACTATCAGTAGGTAGAGCTGTTGCTGTGACAACAACTACAGACTCAGTCGTTACTTCAGCGATGGATACCGGTTCGGCCGCTGTTTCCGCTTGCGTTCCCGACGCATGCCCCAGTAGGTAACCGATAAGTCCCGCAGCCAGTAAGGCCACCACCCCGGCGATTAGCCAGAGCGTCGTGTTGTTCTTATGGCTTTGCGGCGGTTCCGAATTGCCTGTCTCGTTGTTTTCGGGAGATGTCATAAATATTAGAACCCTAGATTATAGAAGAACGTAGCTCAGCAAGGTTACTGGGCAGTCTGCAGGAATTCAATAGCACTTTCTAAAGCAGGATCCTGGCCGTTGTCAATTGCTTCCTGGGTGATCTCCACCGGAATATCAGGCTCCAGGCCCGTCTGATCAATCTGATTATGATTCGGGGTCAACCAGCGTGCCGAAGTAACATGTACCGACGAGCCATCGCTCAGGTCATACACAAGCTGAACCGACCCCTTCCCGAAGGTCTTGCTGCCAATCAATGTCGCCCGTTGGCGATCCTGCAGCGCCCCGGCCACAATTTCGGAAGCACTGGCCGTGCCGCTATCCACCAGAACAACCAGGGGTGCATCGGGCACCAGGGTTTCCGAAGTGGCTTCATAGACCCGCTCACCACCGTCCCGGCTATCGAGATACAGCACCGGGCCGCCATCAAGGAAATGATCGGCAACCTGAACGGCCGCATCGCGCAAGCCGCCACCGTTTTGGCGCAAATCCAGGATAAAGCGGGTCGCTCCCTGATCAATCAAATCATTCAGCGCATTGCCGACTTCCTGGCCGCTTTCGCCACTGAAACGGCTGAGATTGATGTACCCGATTGTCGGATCGGCTTCCAGCAACTGGTAAACTACCGACGGCAGTAGGATATCGCCCCGCACCACCTCGACGTCAAACGACTCGTCTTCACCGGGTCGCTGGAGTGTAAGGGTGACTACTGTTCCCGTCTCGCCCTTGATCAGGTCAGCGATTTCCGGAACAGTAAATTCCGGTGGAATAGGATCCCCGTCGACAGCCAGAAGGATGTCACCGGCCAGAATTCCGGCTGCCTCAGCCGGGTTACCGGGTATCGGGTCCAGGGAGACCTCACCCGTTTCCGCGTCACGCCGGATATACGCGCCAATACCACCAAAGCTGCCCTGAAGACTCTCCCGTTCGACATCACGGGCAGCCGGCTCGATAAACACCGTATACGGGTCGTCCAAAGCACCCAACGAACCGCGAATGGCCCCATAGGTAATGTCAGTCGTGGCCGGAATCTCACCAATGAAACTGTCCTGTATGTGGCCCCACGCCTCCCAAAAAAGAGACATATCCTGTTGGGCATAGGCATCCCTACGTACGCCAGTCAGCTCACGCGTCAGATAACCGCCAACAAAAGCGCTGACCGCCAGCAAGACAAGCATAAACACAGTGAGTCCGTTTCGCATTCGATTCGACATGAACTAGATTAATCCTGTTTCGTCCCCGCCAGGCTAAGTAAAAAATGACGAGCATTGTAACACAGGTGTTCGATAGAGCAATCTGCGCTATACTGATATGCAACTGTGCCTTGGACGTTCAGTAATCATACCTCCAAGCCACAGGCAGACATAATTTGGGTTGTATTGTCTAATCGAGCAATTACTTCAAAGACGCCGCTTTGCCTCTATTTGCTCGCCTGACTGGGTAAGCCTTTCTTAGGATTGGGAAGCCAGAGACATCCCAGTAATTGATATCATGCAGATACTACGCCGAATGCGGCCTTTCTTGTTGGCTGTCCTATTCCTGGTGAGCCTGGTGCGATCCGGGCGATTATCAGTTGTCCACGGGCAGGATGAGCCGGATTACACACAACAGGCCCAGGCTCTATTCGACGCCATGAGTCCTGCCGAACGGGTAGGTCAACTATTCCTGGTCACATTCCAGGGCGATCAGGTAACCAGTGCCAGCGCAATCACGGATCTTGTTGCCAACTACCACGTTGGGGGAGTGGTCCTTTCAACAACCAATGACAACTTCACCGGCTATGGCGATCCCGATAACACACTGCAACAGGTACTCGATCTGACAGGTACATTGCAAACCCTGGCCTTGACAGGAAATGTGCCTATCGTCCCACCCGAAGACCTGGACCCAGACGCAACGCCTGAGCCATTTGTACCTGTAACACCGGCCGTTCCCGTTCCGTTACTGATCGGTATGAGGAACGATGGTGACGGGACAGGAAGTGCCAATCAAGTTGGCGGTTATACTCAGTTGCCATCCAACATGGCCCTGGGCGCAACCTGGCAACCGGATTATGCGCAGGAGATGGGCCAGATTGCCGGTCAGGAGCTAACAGCAACCGGTGTTAACCTCTTGCTCGGCCCGGCTCTTGACGTTCTGGAGCGACCGGCCCCACTCAGTGCCGGCGACCTGGGTACCAATTCATTTGGCGGCGATCCCTTCTGGGTAAGCCGGATGGGGCAGGCTTATATTCAAGGCGTGCATACCGGAAGCAACAACCGGGTTGCCGTTGTCTCCAACAGTTTTCCCGGAAAGGGGAGCAGCGACCGTTCAGTCTATGATGAAGTCCCGACAGTACGGAAATCTCTGGAGCAACTCAAACAGCTTGAGCTGGCACCGTTCATTGCGTTGACCGCCGGTAACCCGGCCGATTCGGGCATAACAGATGCCCTGATGGTAACTCATATTCGTTACCAGGGGTTCCAGGGCAACATTCGGGCAACAACAGCACCCGTCAGTCTTGACCCGCAAGCACTCAATACATTGATGGCTTTGCCGGAGTTCGCCCCCTGGCGTAATGAGGGTGGCATCGTTGTATCCGACGCCTTGGGTGTACACAGTATTGAGCAACTATACGACGACACCGAAAGCGAGTTCCCCCACCGTCAGGTAGCCAAGGACGCATTGCTGGCCGGAAACGATTTGCTCTATGTAGCAGAATTTGCTCTGGGGGACAACAATACCGAAGTTGAGCTGGCAAATGTCAAGGATACCATTCGGTGGTTTGAAGAAAAGTACACGACCGATCCGACATTCCAGCTGCGTGTTGATGATGCGGTGCTGCGGACATTGGAACTCAAGCTCCGATTATACGACGGTCAGTTTTCACCAGAGAACGTGATTCCGGCCGGGCTACCTGAAGATCTTGGCATACAAGGTACAGAGCGCATATTTGCTGTCGCCGAAGGCGCGATTACACTGCTTTCCCCAGCCGGGAGGAACTGGCTGACCGTTTGGTTAGTCCTCCGTCAGTCAATGATCAGATCGTGATCTTTACGGACGTGCGCGATTTTCAGCAGTGCAGCGATTGCCCTGAAGAACCCCTCCTGTCAGGAACTGCATTAGAAGAGCGAATACTGGCCCTTTATGGTCCGGACGGGAGCGCACAGATTCAACCGGATAACATATCCAGTTTTTCGTTTGCCGATATGAACAACTTCCTGGATGCAGGTCCGGGACCTATCGCACTACCCACTTCAACCGTTCCACCGACTGAACAAACCGAAGACGCGACCACAGATGAGGCTCCAACCGAACTACCGGAGAATACACCAACCCCCGCACCCACAGCGACATTACCGGCCGATTATCGTGTCCAGGAAGCTCTGCGCGAAGCGGACCTCATCGTGTTCGCCATGCTCAACGACGGGGCCAATACGGACGACCCGGACGCCGGCGCGCTAAGCCGTTTTCTGGCTCAACGGCCGGATATTGCTGCATCTCACCAGGTGGTTGTTCTGGCTCATGATGCCCCTTACTATTTGGACAGTACGGAAATCAGCAAACTAACCGCATTTTATGGGTTGTATAGTCGCACCGGCCCCTTCATAGACGCGGCCGTGCGCGCACTATTCCTGGAGTCGCCGCTGGCCGGTGCGCCGCCGGTTAGTGTGGACGGGATACGGTACGATCTGTTCACTCAAACCCAGCCCAACCCGGAACAAATCATCAAGCTGTTTCTGGTTCTTGATGGTGAGAGTCAGGCTCCCCCTGCGGAACGGCCGGTTGATGCCGCCATTGGTGAAACCCTGACGTTGCAGACCGGCGCTGTTCTGGATCGCAACGGGCATCCGGTTCCCGATGGGACGCTTGTACGATTTATGCTCCATGATCGGGTCCAGGGTACAGACACGATAATTGGCGACTACCCAACGGTTTCCGGTAGCGCGCGGCTTGATTACATCCTGGATGCGCGCATGGGGCCGGGTCAATTCCGGATTACGGCCGAATCCGGCGAAGCAACGCTCAGCGAAGAAGTAGACATCGTCATCGAAGATGAAGCCCAACTGGCGATCATTGTTCCTACTTCAATCCCAACAGCCACACCAACGCCAACAAGCACGCCCACGGAAACTCCGGAACCAACAGACACGGCAACCCCGGAGCCACCACCAGCCACACCGGAAGTTCCGGTCGAACCTCCGCCGGCAGGGTTACTCATTGAACTGTCTGACTTGCAAGCTCTGGTCGGGTTGGCATCCGGCTTGCTGGCAACAATTGTGATGGGCCTGGCGATTGATCGCAATGGGAATACGCCCCGCAACAAACGCATTGGCCGATTAATTTGGGGGCTGGTCGGTGCGCTTCTTTTCTACAATTACGCCGCCCTATCCCTGCCTGGAACAGCCCTTCTCGAACCGCTGGGAAGTCTCAGCAATCTAGTCGTTACCATTGTTGGTGGCGCAGCCGGGATATTCATTTTCGAAATTACCCACCAACAGCAACCGACGGGTTGAGAGACAAACTATCCGCGCCGGTACCGGTTACGTATATTGGGGGCCAGATACTCGTTAAAGGCGCGCAATTTATCGTAGGCCGGTTCCCAGTCCCAATCCTGCCGCGCCGCCTCATCATCCAGATCCGCCGGCCAACTATCCACAATCCTCTGACGCTGAGTATCCGATTCAAAGACAATATTCGCATCAGGGAAAGCCTTCAGAACCAGCCTGTAAAACTCGGCGGCCGAAAGACTGAAACTTGTGACGTTATAGACGGAGCGTAGGAGGGACTCAGCCGGTGCGGCGGCCAGTCGCAATAGCGCCGCGGCAGCATCCGGCATAGCCCTAAACGGCAGGACCGTATCCTCCCGCACGAAGCAGGAGTAAGGCTCTCCTTTTGCGGCGGCATGAATCATCTCCGGGCCATAATCTGTGGTACCACCCGATGGTACAGTGTAGGCGCTGATAAGGCCGGGAAAGCGCAGGCCACGGAAATCAAGCATGATCGGCTGGTTGGCGGCTAACTGCTGATAGTGTTTGCTGTAGTAAATACCAAGTTGTTCGCAATACAGCTTGTTACACCCGTACATTGTGGTTGGGTTGTTCCACTGCCATTCCCGTAACTTGCCTTCCTCAGCTTTTGTTTGCAGGTTCGGTAACCCATAGGCAGCAATTGAGCTGGGGAAGATAAATTTAACCGGGACGCCCCGATGTTGCGATTCATCGGCCGCCAGTTGCAACAAAGAGAGTGTTCCATCCACATTGACATGGTGGGCCAACTCCGGGGAGAATTCACTCCGGGTCGAAAGTAAAGCCGCCAGGTGGAATATGGTGTCAATCTCATACTCGGTCACCAATCGGGATATGAGACTCTTGTCAAGGATATCTCCAGTGAGATGAATGGATTTCCCTCACAATCTCCGGCAAAGGCATGAGATCTAACGATAATATTGGCAGACTATTCGAAGCGTGCAGGCTTTCAATAAGGGCTTGCCGATCTCTCCGGCAGCCCCAGTAATGAGGATGGCCTTCTTGCGCATGGTAGAGCGTCCTCCAGTGAGAATACGATTTAGTGGGTCAAGTGGAGTGCCATGCCGTCATTCCAACGGCAGGATATACTCCACTTCAGGCTATCCATTGTACCGAAATTGCACGCAGTCATCTATCTGACTGAGCTGCGCGAAAGCCTGTGGAAACTTTTCGCCATTCATCGAATCGCCAGAAATTTTGTTTACAAGGGAGCATCCCAATGACAGAATCCGCCATGCCAAGAGTCGAAGTCCTGCATCTCCCACTGGGACCATTGCAAACAAATTGCTATATCCTGGCAGACATAAATACCGGTCAGGCAGTGATCATTGATCCGGCCTGGGACGGCCGAAAAATCGCCCAAACCATCTCTGACAAAGGCTGGCAGCTCAGCGCCATCTGGCTCACCCACGCCCACTTTGACCATGTTGGCGGGCTGGCCGAACTCCAGCAACTTGCGCCCGATGTCCCCGTTGCCATCCATCCTGACGCTGTGCCCATGCTTCACGCAGCCAGCCAGCGGCCGATTATGGAACATCGCGGTAGAGCCCCTGAAGAACCGGATGTGATGTTGTCTGCTGAACAAACACTCCGGTTAGGCGATCTGACAATTGACGTGCTTTTTACGCCGGGGCATGCACCGGGTCACGTTTGTTTCTATCTGGCCGAACAGAATCTACTATTTGATGGGGATGTATTGTTCCAGCAAAGTATCGGCCGTACGGACTTACCCGGTGGTGATTACGAACTGTTGATGACCTCAATCCGTGAAAAGGTGCTCGTGTTACCCGATGAGACGGTCGTTCTGTCAGGGCACGGCCCAGCAACTACAATTGGTGACGAACGCCAATATAATCCGTTCCTGGCCGATTTGAACCGCTAAGCCCTAGGGGTTCCGGCGTCGGTGTAGGAGTGCTGGTTGGGGTTGGCGTTGCTGTCGGGACTGCACCGATCCAGGTGAAATGGCTGGGTTGGCTACTCTCTCCGCCATAGGTGTAGGTGAACGCACCGTCACTGCGACGGCCGTTAACCTGAACAATACTTACCTGCCAACGCATGGATCGGGGCTCAGCAATCGTCGGTCGCCAGCCTCCCGGCACACGGAATGATGTATCCCGTGTAAACCCACGACGTGGAAATGAATCATCCTCGCTCATATCCAGCATTTCGACCATATACCATTCATTGTCGGCCAGGTTCTTCACGGCCGTCCACTGCAACAGAAGTGGCGTATTGACATCGCCGATCTGCACATCTTCAACCGGATACAAAAGATTGGGGCCACCGGGCAATGATGTGGGCAACGGCGTCGGCGAAGGGCCTGGTGTAGGCGGTAATGTATCTGCATAGATAATCCGGGGATACAAAGCGTATCACCGGGTTGAGTAGCTGGATTGAATCGGCCGTTTGCCGGTTGACCTGAATAATCGCTTCCAACGGAACGCTGCGGTTTACCGACAAGGCATAGGCGGAGTCCCCATCCTGTATGGTGACAATCCTCACAGTTTTCAACGTCGGCAACCACCGGCTCACCGTTGATATCAATGATCATGGATTCCAACGGAGGCGTAGGCGACGGCCAGGGATATTTAGCGACTCTCCCAACTGAATTGGCGAGTCCATACCGAATCCGTTGGCCTCGGCAATACTTTCGGCCGAAATACGGTAGAGGAGTGACAAACCGAACAATGTCTCGCCGCTTTCCACCGTGTGAAAACGCGGGGGACGTGGTGTATCCGTCGGCAGGGGAATGGGTGTCGGGGTGGGTGTATCCGCCGGGGCTGTGTCTCCGTCGGCACAGGCGTCCAGGTAGGCGTATAGGTAATCGTGGGTGGTAGGGGAGACGGCGTGGGCAGGAACGCGGCCATCACTTCCGGGCCCCGATCCTGTAAAGACAACCAGCCCAGTATCAACCCCAGGCCAACCAACCCGACCATGATCCAGTAAAGCCACGGGGAACGCTTCTCATGCAGAACCGATTCAACCGTGGTCGGCAATGGTGGTGGAGGCGCAACCGGACCAACCGGTGTCGGTTTCGGCTTTTCTTCAGGTTCCGGCGAGTGGGTGGATGCACTCTTCCTCTACAATAGTCTTGGCGAAGGCCATTGCGCTGCGGGGCATCCCGCACATTACGCATTTGTCTGCGTCCGGCGGGACAACGGTGTCACACTGCGGACAACGCTCCTCGGCGTCCTGAGCGGTCTTATCAATATCGATCATAAGCTGCTCACCAATCGCGTAGTATACCGTCCTCTGTGGAGGGTGGGTATCATGGTTACATCCTACTCATAGTCAGGCGTTATCTGTTACAATAACGACAACCCGAGTTGATATCCGCCATGCAGCCGTCAATTAGGCAGCCGGTGATTCCATCCACTAACTCGTGGGCAATCAGAACAATATGGCAAATCTCACGACTTCCTATCTCGGCTTGAACTTGCAGTCACCTATCGTTATATCGTCCAACCCCTTATCAGAAGATATTGATTCCATTCGGCAACTGGAAGAAGCCGGCGCAGGCGCTATAGTGCTCTTCTCTCTTTTTGAAGAACAAATCGAGATGGATGAGTTGGGATACTCCGGTTATTACGACAATCACCGTCGAGAGTTACCGGAAGCGCTGCGCCATGTCCCGGCCATGAAAGAGTACCATATGGGAGCCGGTGGATATCTGGCCCATATCTACCAGGTAAAGCGCGCCGTCCAGATGCCCATCATTGCCAGCTTGAACGGCTATTACAGTAGCGGGTGGACACGCTACGCCAAGCTCATTGAAGCCGCCGGGGCCGATGCGTTGGAGTTGAACATCTACTACGTACCCACCAAGGCGCATGTCTCCGGCGCAGATGTTGAACAGATGTATATAGACCTCGTTCGCAACGTCCGGCAGGTTGTCCGTATTCCTGTAGCTGTGAAAATCAGTTCAGAATTTAGCTCAATCGCCAATTTCTCCCGTAAGCTGGTGGGGGCCGGAGCCGATGCCCTGGTCTTGTTCAACCGCTTCTACCAACCGGATATTGACCTGGATACGGAAACAATTGCCCCCACTATCGAGTTGAGCAACCCATCGGAGTTGCGGCTGCGGCTGCGATGGGTGGCGCTACTAGCCGGGCAACTGGATGCTCAACTGGCGATCACCGGTGGGGTTCATAGCGGCGGTGACGTCGCCAAGTCGCTGTTGGCCGGAGCCAACGTGGCGATGATGGCCTCGGCCGTCTTGCGCCATGGACCGGGCTATGTGGCGACTGTATTGAATGAGCTAACCGATTGGCTCGAAGAGCACGGCTATGAAGACTCCAATTCAGTTCGCGGCAAGCTTTGTCAACTGCAAACAGGCGACACGGCCGCACTTGAGCGGGCCAACTACCTGAACATCATGTTGTCGCACCGCTCCTGGCCGGATGCCGATGAATAATCAGTTGGTTTTTTAGATGGGGTAGGGGAACCACCATGACCATGCAACTACACATTAATGAGCGCGAGCAGGCATTTGATGCCTCGCCGACTGACAATCTGCGCGACGCCTTACGCGCCAATGGATACTTCAGCGTTCGTTTTGGTAGCGCGACCGGCGAGACCGGTGCCGCGGCCATCCTGGTTGACGGGCAACTGATGAGCGCCGATCAACTGGTTGTCGGTCAGGTGGTCGATAATTATCTGGAAACAGTTGAAGGGCTGGCACGGCGTGTTGGTGAGTTACATCCGATCCAGCAGGCATTTGTCGAAACCGGAGCCATCCAGTCCGGCTACTCGACTCCGGCCATGATTCTGGCCGCCAAGGGGTTACTGGATCGCAACTCCAGCCCTACCGAAGCAGACGTACGCGATGCTCTGTCTGGTGTGTTGTGCCGGGAGACGGGTTACATCAAACCGGTAGAAGCGGTATTGCGGGCAGCGGCCGTCTTGCGGGGTGAAGATGTTGGCCCATACAAGGGACCGGATGTTGTAGACGCCAGTTACCTCGTTGCGCCGCAAAAGGGAGAAAGCGGATCGGACGACGACCTGGCACCCGATGGCCTACGCCCGGTTCAGGACGGACCGGCACCTACTACCATTACCGAGCAACGAACCCGGCGCGATACAGAGCTGGTGTTACAGAGCCAGATTCCGGATACCGCAGTTGTGGGAAAACCGGAGACAAAGGTAGATGCCGTTAAGTTAGCCAAGGGTAATGCTGCGTTTGTAGACGATATTGAAATGCGCGGCATGCTCCATGCACGACTGCTAACCAGTCCCCATGCCCATGCGCGAATCCTGTCCATTGACGACAGCGAGGCACTGGCGCTTCCCGGTGTTCATGCGGTAATCCATTACCGAAATGTGGCCCGTGTGAAGTACGCGTCCGGCGGGCAGTCTTACCCCAACCCACCACCCTATGATCAGGTCAGCTTTGACAACAAGGTTCGCTACGTTGGCGATCGTGTAGCGGCCGTTGCCGCCGAAAACGAGGAAATTGCCGAGGCCGCCTTGCGGCTGATCAAGGTGGAGTATGAAGTGCTGGACGCCGTCTTTGACGAGACGGCAGCAATGCAGCCCGGCGCACCGGTCATTCATGACGAACCCGACACGGTGGATATTCACGATGCTGAACACAACATCGTCCACCACATTGAGGCAGATTTGGGTGATGTAGCTCAGGGCTTGGCAGAAGCCGACCACATCTTTGAGCACACTTACTACGTCCACCAGGTGCAGCAGGTACCCATTGAGCCACATATCGCCATCAGTTGGTGGGACTCTGACGAGCGGCTGGTCATTCGTACCTCAACCCAGGTTCCGTTCCACGTCAGGCGCATGGTCGCCCCGTTGCTGGGATTACCTGTCAGCCGTATCCGGGTCATCAAGCCCCGCATTGGTGGCGGCTTTGGCGTCAAGCAGGAGATGCTCATCGAAGATATTGTCGGGCATCTGACGATTGCCACCGGCCGACCTGTGCGTCTGGAACTGACCCGTTCGGAGGAATTTCGCAGCAGCCGCACGCGACACCCGGAAACAATCACTTACCGCACCGGGGTGATGTCCGACGGCCGACTGCACAGTATGGAGATGATAGTCGTCGGCAACACAGGCGCTTACGGCACCCACGGGCTGACGGTTCTCACCGTATCCGGCTTGCGCGGGCTGAGCAGTTACAACTGCCCCAACCGTCGCTTCGACTGCAAGGTTGTCTATACGAATTTGCCCGTCCCCGGTGCCTATCGCGGCTATGGCGCACCCCAGGCACTGTTTGCCCTTGAATCCCATATGGATGAGATTGCCGCCGGAATGGGCATGGATCCGATAACCTTCCGGCAGTTGAATTGGGTACAGGCCGGTGACCCCTTGCCGATTGCCCCTTTGCTGGGCGAAGGTGAAAAGGAAACGGTTGTTACCGTACCCGTTATCCAGTCCTGCGGACTGAATGAGTGCTTTGTTCAGGGAATGGCCGCCATCGAATGGGATCGGAAAGATAGCCCCAACTGGCACATGGTTCCCGGCAAGCCCCATCTGCGGCGCGGATTAGGTGCCGCCATGTGCATGCACGGAACCGCCATTCCCGGTCTGGATATGGGCGGGGCATCGATCAAGATTAATGATGACGGGTCGTTCAACGTCCTTGTGGGCGCAACGGACCTGGGCACCGGGTCGGATACGGTCCTGGCCCAGATTGCGGCCGAAGTCCTGGGTGTGGGGCTGGACAAGATCCTCATGTACTCCAGCGATACGGATATGACACCCTTCGATACCGGCGCTTACGCCAGTTCGACAACCTATATCTCCGGTACGGCCGTCAAAAAAGCGGCCGAACAGGTCGCCGACCAGATTCGCGAGCGCGCTGCCCTGATGCTGGAATTGGATAGCCGGCGGGGTATACGCCTGGCTTATGGCGAAGCGATTGCCCCGGACGGCCGAACCGTCTCGATGGAAGCAATCGCCCTCCACTCACTTCACCAGGATCAGCAACGGCAGATCATGGCAACAGCGTCATTTGTGAGCATGGATTCACCGCCACCGTTTGCCGGGCAGTTTGCTGAAGTGGAAGTAGACATAGAGACCGGCCAGGTCACCGTCAAGAAGTTGATTATGGCGGTAGATGCCGGTGTGCCGATCAATCCCATTACCGCCAGCGGGCAGGTTGAAGGTGGCATGACCCAGGCATTGGGCTACGGGCATTGCGAGGAAATGGCCTACAGCAGTGACGGGAATCTGGTCAATGACGCCCTGGGTCCCTACCACATCTACCGCGCCGACGAGATGCCGGAGCTCAAGGCAATCCTGGTTCAGACCCATGAGCCAACCGGTCCCTTTGGGGCCAAGGCGATTGCCGAAATTCCCAAGGACGGTGTCGCCCCGGCTATTGCCAACGCAGTGTATGATGCCACGGGAGTACGCTTGCGCCGGATACCGTTTACACCGGAAAAGGTTCACGCAGCGCTGGTGCAAGACCAGCAAGCGTGATGTAGCCTCATTTGCCGGCGTAGGTAAATAGTCCCGATACCGACAGAAAACAGCCGATTTTTGTTGCTCAGAATCTGTTAAGCTGACCGCATGAATGCTAAAACGGTCCTGCTTAACCTGGTTCTCAACTCATTGCTGACGATCCTTTTTGTTTATGCCAATATGTGGGCATTAGACGCCGGGCTTGAGGAAACATTTGTGGCCCTGGCGATCTCATTCGGGATTGTCGTGATCGCGGGGAATGCACTTTTTCTACTGGCTATCCAGAAACCGTTCAGCCAACAATACTAACAAATACGCTCGGAGGGACTCCAGCTCTCTCATCCAGTCGGCTGGGAACTGTCTAGCGACCTATTAGTCCGACTGCCAACGAGAAAAGCGGCCGTTTCCAATAGCGCCGAACCTATGAGCAGCCCAATACTCCAGAAAGCCAGAGCATTCCATTGGGTTGGATCTATGGCAGCTTGATTATGTATCCGCCAACCTTGCCAAACAGCAATAGGTAGCATGGGCAACACTGAAATCGCCACCAACAGCGGCAACCCGGCCATTACGAGTAGCGGCAGCAGGAGATAGGCAAGAAACAAGCTACCTGCAAATAACCGAGCGCCACGCTCCGGCCCGACAATAACTACCAGAGTGCGTTTGTTTACAAGCGTATCGCCTGCAAAGTCAGGAAAGTTAACGCTCACCAACATGGCAAATTGAATAAAGACGAGAGGAACGGCCGCCAGAACGGGTATGAGATTGAACTTTCCTGCCTGGGCCATAAAGCCTAATAGCGTCGTTATCCCCGGAACCAGGATCGCCCCGGTGATTTCCCCCAGACCATGACGGTTGAGCCACAGAGGCGGTGAGCTATAGCTCCAGGCCAGGAAAACCGCTAACAGAAATAGCCAGATTGTCATCGGGCTAACGTCCTGCCGGAATGCCAGACCAGCGATAACCGCCAATGCCAGACCACCACAGACCACGGCCGCAATGAGAGCGCCGCGTGGATGTATCAAGCCCTCCGGTAACACACGGCTGCCGCCTGCCCAGCGCGTTGGTATAACAGTCGCAGCATCCGCATCCTGATCAAAGTAGTCATTGCTAAAGTGAGTCATCAATTGGGTAGACGTGATGATTAGCTGACACCAGATAGCTACCGGCCAGCGAATCGCAACACCGAGGTAGCCGGCAATGGCAATACCCAACCCGTTGAAGACCAGTCCACCCACAAGGTGTAACGGCCGTCCCAGTCGTATGAAGTAACCGATCTGAAGGGCTAATGATGCCTGGTATTGTGGACGGGCCGATTGAGCCATGATTTAGAGCAATTACCCTCTGGCAACCTGAAAAATACTGAGCACAATATACTGAGCGTAAAACAGTCCCCAAAGAAGTAAATAGAAGTGTGTAATCGAGCTCTTTAGCTGCAGGTTGACTTGTCTACAGGCTACCCAAAACACAGCCACTGCCAGCAATTGGGTTGCTAACAGGAAGAGGCTACCTACTCCCGGGAACTGGGAAAGTGCGATAGCGATGATCCCGATATAGGCGCAGGTCAGAATCAGGCGGCCGAGGTTCAGGGCACCCTGAGGACCCAAACGAACCGTAAAGGTTTGAATCCCATGAAGGTGGTCACCCATCAGATCGGGAATGTCCTTGTATATGGCAATGACCAGACCAAACCCGAAAAAGAACATTGCCAGGGTCAGAAGCGTTGGCAATGTCAGGTCAGCCAATCCCCCAAAGACTCTGTCATAGTGCAAAGCCACACCGACATTGGCGATCACTCCGCGAGCGAGGGCAATGCTGATGGCAGCCCAGACCGAAAGACGTTTAAGCCTGAGGGGCGGCAAGGAGTACATCGTACCAATCGCCATGATAAGGATAACTGTTACCAGCAGGACAGGCCCGGCGACTAGCCCACCTATAACAGCGACAAAGCCGGTGACAACCACGACGATCCAGCCCTGTCGCAATGACATTTCCTGCGAGGCCAGTGGCAAGCGCGGCTTATTAACCCGATCAATATCAATGTCAGTTATCTGATTTAGCCCAACGACATAGACGTTGAGCGCGAGGCAGGATAGAAGCGTGAGTGCAACAGGGAGGAGGCTCTCAAATCTTAACTCCTGACGGCCGCTGGCTATCAGAAACAACGCCACAACTTGAATCGTCGTGGCGATGATCGTATGGGGTCGCATAAAACGCACAAGTGTCAGAAACATTCGGCCTGCACCCCGATAGCTCTACAGCAGCGGAATTAAAGATCGTGATAGTACGCCCGGAGGGACTCGAACCCCCAACCGCCTGGTTCGAAGCCAGATACTCTATCCATTGAGCTACGGGCGCAAATAAAAGCTGACAAGCAGCCTCATCAGCTTTGGGCGAGTGGTGGATTCGAACCCACGATCTTCTGGGCCACAACCAGACGTGTTAACCCCTACACCACACCCGCCATGGTTCAAGGCTGGCTGAAAACCAGAGGATATAGTAGCATAGTTGCCGGTGGTCTACAAGTGACGGCTGCCTGCTTTTTAACTCGAAAATCAGGTTCGGCTTCGGAAGCAACATGACATAACATTTGTCCGGTTGCTTGCCGGGCCACAGACCAGTGTGCTATACTTTGCAGTCTACGCCACCCTAGCTCAATCGGCAGAGCGATCGCTTCGTAAGCGATAGGTTATCGGTTCAATTCCGATGGGTGGCTTCAATCCTGTGCCCTGGTTCCCCAGGGCTTTTGTTTGGAAGGAAGCGCGGCAAGAGGGACAATGACCATGGAAGAAAGCCAATCGTCATTGCTGGGATACAAGCCGATTGTGTTTGGTGTGGCCGGGGTACGGCATCAGGCAAGACCACTGTCGCCAAAGCCGTACTGGAAGCCGTTGGCGCTTCCGACGTCGCCTATCTGCCCCACGACGCCTATTACCGTGACCGGAGCGATCTACCGCTGGAGGAACGGGCCAAACTCAACTATGACCATCCGGATTCGCTGGAATCCAAGCTTCTGTCCGGCATATCAAGGACCTCCTGCAAGGTGTGGCTGTCAATGTTCCTGTGTATGATTTTGCCCACCGCCGCACCGAGGAAACCGTCCTTGTCGAGCCGTCACCAATCATCCTGGTAGACGGCATTTTGATTTTCACGAAACGTAAGCTTCGGACCTGATGGACATCAAAGTCTATGTAGATACCGATGCGGATGTGCGGTTCATCCGGCGTTTGCAGCGAGACATGATGGAACGCGGCCGTTCGCTGGATTCCGTTGTGGAACAGTATATGAACACGGTTCGCCCCATGCACCTGAAGTATGTAGAACCAAGCAAACGCTATGCGGATGTGATCATTCCCGGCGGCGGCCACAATCGCGTCGCCAGGGAAATGGTCGTCAGTCGTCTGAATGAACTGCGACGCATGCAGCAAGAATCGGCCGCTGGTCAATCAGCGTCCCTCTAGAGGAGAAACAGCCATGTCTTTTTGGGAGAACAAACGGGTTCTGGTTACCGGCGGCACAGGCTTTCTGGGCCAACATGTCGTCAATGCGCTGGAGAAACGAAGCCCGGCCGAGATCTTCAGCCCGTCCACGACGCATACGACCTGCGCGATCATGCGGCCGTTGTTGCCATTCTGCAGGATACGCAACCTGATCTGATCATCCATCTGGCTGCTTCGGTTGGTGGTATTGGGGCCAATCGCGCCCGCCCGGCCGAATTCTTCTATGACAACCTCATGATGGGTACCCAGCTAATGCACGAAAGCTGGCAGACCGGCGTGGATAAATTTGTTGCCATCGGTACGGTCTGCGCCTATCCCAAGTTCACCTATTCCTTTCCGTGAGGAAACGCTTTGGGACGGTTATCCTGAAGAGACCAATGCTCCCTACGGCCTGGCAAAAAAGATGCTTCTGGTCCAGAGCGAGGCCTATCGCCAGCAGTACGATTACAACTCCATCTTCCTGCTGCCGGTCAATCTTTATGGGCCTGGCGATAGCTTCGACCTGGAAACATCGCATGTTATCCCGGCGCTCATCCGCAAATGCCTGGAAGCGCAGCAGCGGGGTGACGAAGTAATCACGGCCTGGGGTGACGGCTCCCCGACGCGCGAGTTCCTCTATGTCGAGGACGCCGCCGAAGGCATTGTGCTTGCCAGCGAACGCTACAATCGCAGCGATCCCATCAACCTGGGATCAGGCTTCGAGATAAGCATCAAGGACCTGTTAACAACCATCGTCCGCCACACCGGTTTTAGCGGCCGTATTGAATGGGACACCTCCAAACCCAACGGGCAACCCCGACGGGCGTTGAATACCGACAAAGCCTGGGAGGAGTTCGGGTTCCGGGCAACAACAGGATTTGATGAAGGGCTGGCCCGCACGGTAGCCTGGTACCGTCAGTCGCTCGGCGATCCGGCGACACTGGCCGTATCGTCCGAATTCTGATCAACCGTGTGTTTCGGTTGCCGGTGCCGGGATGAGACTTGCCGAGCGGAGCGTGCGGTCCGGCGCGTGGAGCGTCGGGGCCAACCTGGTCAAGGTTGTTGTCTTATTTCGGCCGTTCGGTCATTCCTTGCCCGCTTACTTCCGGTTGACGCCTTCGGAACCTATACACTGGCGTATTCCATCGTTACCCTGACCGGCATCCTCCCCTCCTTTGGATTGGGTGGGGCCTTGTTGCACCGCGCACCGGAAATCTGGCCGATGAGGATGTATCCGCCGCCACCCACTTCACACTGACTCTGATCCTGACGGCGCTCTGGGCGGCCGTCCTGATTGCCGCCACTTTGCTACTAACCGAAGGGGTATTGCAATCCAGTCTCATCGCTCTGACCCTGGTCTATGCCGGGTTGCATCTGACCGATACCCCGCGTTTCATCCTCACCCGCCGCGTAGACCATCGCCGTCTGGCCCTGATAGACATTGCTGAAACACTTCTGGCTTCGGCCGTCGCCATTGCGTTGGCGCTGCGGGGAGCGACCATAGGTGCGCTGGTGGCAACTGATGTCATTGCCCTGCTTGTTGCCATTGTCGGGCTATATATTCTTCAACCCATCTGGCAGCCTCGCCTCTTGTGGGCTCGTGACACGATGCGGTATTATTTGCAGTTTGGCAGTCGCAATTTCGCCGGAATCGCTCTGGGGGCGGCCATTGATCGGGTGGATGACATCTGGACCGGCGCGGTGCTTGGCCCGACTGCGCTGGGCTTTTACTCGCGGGCGTACACGTTTGCCACTTATCCCCGTCGCATTCTGGCTTATCCGGTCCATAGTGTTTCCAGCGGCACGATGGCTGAACTTAAGGATGATCGGCTGGCACTGTCCAAGACGTTCTTCCGAACTCAGCGCTTTACTTGTACGTAGCGGGTTCTTCTTGACCGGACTTCTCTTTCTCATTGCTCCTGAATTCGTCGCTATTGTCCTGGGGTAGTAAGTGGTTGCCAATGGTGACGCCGTTTCGATTGCTGCTGGTTTACGCTCTCCTGGACCCGGTGCGGGCCACCATGAGTGGGTTGTTTGTGGCCGCCGGGCGGCCCGAACAACTGGCCTGGTCGCGCGGTGTCCAGCTTGTCGTTTTACTAATTGGACTGGTTCTATTGGGACGGCCGTTCGGGATCAACGGCGTCGCTGTGGCGGTAGATAGTATGCTGGTGGTCGGGCTTGTAATAACCATCATCCAGGCCAAGGCCCACGCCGATTTCTCCATCAGCCGGCTCTTTGCAGTCCCCTCACTTGCGCTATTGGCTGGCGTCGGTGGCGCACTGGCGGCCGTTCAGGTAATGTGCACATCAACCTCGGCTCTATTTACCTGCGCCAATCTGTGGATCAGTGGGGTGATAAAGGGTGTAGTCTTCGTCGCTGTGTTTGCGGCCGTCAGTCTGGCGCTGGAACGTGATGAGATGACCCGGATGTGGCGCATGTTACTGGACTTATTCGGCCGTGGGGAGCGGGCTCCGATATGAACGCCATTCCGATTCCTCCGCCTCTGGTCAATGGACGCAGCGGCTGGCCCTGGGAAGCGGCCGAACCCCCGCCCGCTACCAAAGATAGCTTCTGGCCGACAATCACCATCGTCACGCCGTCTTACAACCAGGCGGCGTATCTGGAGGAAACGATCCGGTCCGTTTTGCTCCAGCAGTACCCGGCGCTGGAATACATAATTATGGACGGCGGCTCGACCGACGGCAGCGTGGATATCATTCGCCATTACGCCAACCACCTGGCTTACTGGCAAAGCGAACCCGACGATGGGCAGGCTGATGCCATCAATAAGGCATTTGCCCGTGCCAACGGGGAAATCATGGGCTGGTTAAACTCGGATGATGTGTACATGCCGGGGACACTGTCGGTGATCGGCCGTCTTTTTGCCGGGCAGCCAGAAACCCAGCTTGCTTACGGAGAAGGCTGGTACATTGACCCGGCCGGAAACCGACTCGAACCTTGCCGCTTTGTCCGGCGCAAGATTACCGATACCTACCTGGCTAACATGGATCCCATTTTGCAACCGGCGGCGTTCTGGCGGCGCAGTTTATGGGACGCAACCGGACCGCTTAATTCCAGTCTCCACTGGGTATTTGATTGGGAATGGTTCATCCGTGCCCACAAGCAAACGAACTTCCATTACATCCCGAAAGCGTTGGCCTATTATCGTGTCCAGCCGCAAGCCAAAACGCGCACCGGCGGCATCGAACGGCAACTTGAGCATGCATCGGTCACCCGGCACTATGGCGCATGGTGGCATCCCAATAACGTCGTGCAGCAGTTGCGACGATTCGAACACGGGACACAGGTGATCACGGCAGCATGGCCTTCCTGGTTGGCAGCGCCGCTACGCGGGCTGACAGCCGGGCCGCGAGTTATCGCTGAGCGCGTTCTTCATGGGACCTACATGCCCTGAGGCTTTATATGGCTGAACCCCACATCGAAGTCATTTCCCTACCGGTTTCCCCCAACCCCTACCAGGGACAGATAGCCGCAGCCGTCAAGCCCCACGGTGTGAACGTCCGAATGATGCCTTCCATGCCAACACCCGATTGGCTTCGCCAAAACGTGGGCCGTGTGCATATCCTGCATCTCCATTGGCTGTACGGCATCTATATGGCCCGCTATCGCACCCCGCTTCGTCTGGCGGCTTTCCTGCAGCGCCTTTCCCTGGCCCGTCGTTTAGGCTACCGGATTGTCTGGACAGCCCACAACATTCTGCCCCATCGCACCGAGCTACAGCCATTGCACAATGCCATTCGCGCTTACATGATGCGAAGTGCCGATGCCGTTATCGTCCACTGCCGGTTCGGAGAGGAGGAGCTTCGACGACGTTACGAACGACAGGGGCCAATGTGGGTAATCCCCATCGGCAACATGACCGGGCTTTTTCCCATCACCATGAACGCGGCCGAGGCACGCGCTGCCCTCGGCTTGCGGCCGGAGCAGTTTGTCTATTTGTTTCTAGGCCTGCTTGCCCCGTATAAAGGTCTCGACCTACTGTTAGAAGCGTTCTCGAACATTGCCGGCGCGGAAGACGCGCTGGTCATCGCCGGTGCTTCGCTAGACAGTGATGTATCCGTCCAGGTGCAATCCGCAGCGCAGGCAGATTCTCGCATCCTCGCACACCTGGCCCATGTACCGGACGAGGATATGCAGCGCTACCTGCTAACCGGGGATGCTCTGGTCGCGCCGTATCGGAAGGTATTGACCTCCGGCACGGCCATTCTCGGCCTTTCATACGGTCTGCCGCTAATCACTCCCCGGCTGGGCTGCCTCCCGGAAACGATCCCCTCGGATGCCGGTATTCTGTATGATCCCGTATCCCCAACCGGACTGCAGCAAGCCATGATTGCCATCAAGGCACAAGACCCAACGCAGATGCGTGCCTCCGCGTTAGCCGGGGCTGAGCGGTTGAATTGGGAGGCAATCGGCCGTCAGACAGTTGCCGTCTATCGGTCGTGCCTGGAACAACGAGAATGAAGCCACCCACTATTCTCACCGGGTCGAAACCGCGCCGGGTAACAATTCTTTCTTCCGTGCATCTGGCGCTGGATAACCGGGTGTTTTATCGGGAAGCCAGAACGCTGGCCCGTGCCGGCTACGATGTCACTGATGCCGTCCATGACCGGTACGAAGTGAGATGGAATCACCATCCAGCCGTTGCCGCAAGTTCCTGTTGGCAGCGGCCGATCCTCTGGCGGCAGTTGCTTAACCAGGCAGTCGAGACACAGGCAGATATGTCACTTTCACGACCTGAGTTGTTGCTGGTTAGTCCATTCCTCCGGCGACGTACCGGGCGACCAACCATTTACGATATCCATGAAGTGTATCCGGAGTTCGTCGAGATCAAGGACTATTTTCCGAGCTGGAGCAGACGGCCGCTAGCCCAGGCTGTCCGCATAGTCGAACCGGTGTTACCCGGCACGAGCGGCAGCGATCTTTGCCGATGATCAGATTGCCGCCGCATTTGCGGAGATCGATCGGCCGAAAACCATTCTGTTCAACTTTCCCGACCTCGCTCAAATCACACCTCGCCGGCCGGAGCCCACCGACAATCCAGCCAACCCGACAGTGCTCTACCTGGGTGGGATGGAGCGAAACCGTGGATGAAGTCATGTTGACGGCGTTTAATCTTGTGTTGCAGCAAGTACCGGAAGCGCGCCTGATGATAGTCGGTCACTTTGCACCACCGGAACTGGAGCAGGAAGCCCGATCACTGGCACGCGACCTGGGCATCGAAGCGGCCGTCACCATGACCGGTCGGGTTCCATTTGCTGATGTGCCCGGTTATCTACAGCATTAACCATTGGATGGGTCCCCTGGCAGGCGGTCCGCAAAAACGAATTGAATATCCCCACCAAACTCTTTGAATACATGGGAGCAGGGCTGCCGGTGGTTGCCAGCGATCTGCCTTCTATTCGGCCGTTTGTAGAGCCGGACCGTAACGGGATCCTCGTTCCATCTGATGATCCGCACCGTCATGCGGAAGCGTTAATCTACCTGCTGCAACACCCCGACGAGGCGGCTGCGATGGGCCAGCAGGGCGATCCCTGGTCGAGACACAGTTTAATTGGGAAGTTGGCTCCCTGCTTGTTGGCCGTACGATCAACTACTCAGCCACAATAAGAACGATAGACGCTGGCAGACCATACATGGCAACGATATAATTGGTTTCGTTCCCAGCCAGCTACACGAAATTCAGACCGGCCGACCACCCATGCATATCCTCTTCCTCACTGCCCGACTTCCCTATCCGCCTAATCGCGGTGATCGGCTGCGGGTCTATCATTTCATTCGTGAGCTATCGCGCCATAACCGGATCACCCTGTTGTCCTTCGTTGCCCAGGAGGAAGAAGCGGCAAACTTGGCCGTGCGGCCGTATTGCGACAAAATCCAGTTGGTGCACCTGAGCAAACGGCAATCCACGCTGAGCGCGGCGACACGCGCCTGGCGGTCAGAGCCACTACAGGCCATGTATTACCACTCATCTATCATGCAGAATGCCGTGGATGAGTTACTGGCCCGTGAGTCGTTCGACATGGTTTATGTGCATCTGTTTCGCATGGCATATGTCTCTCCGGGACACTTCCAGTTACCATGTGCTCGACCTGACGGATGTTATCCGCCGAAATCGCCCGCGCCATGCCCTATATGGATTGGCAATGGCGGGCAGTTTACGAGCTGCCCCGTATTCGGCGCTATGAACGTGAATTGGTCCGGCAGGATTAACGAAACCTGGGTTATCTCCGAAGCTGAGCGATCAACGCTTGCCGACGCCCATGCCCCCGGCCGAATCGAAGTGGTCCCCAATGGGGTAGATACCGACCGCTACCACCCCATCGGCCAGCGGCGAGATAAGCCGGTCATCCTGTTTGTCGGCCACATGGGGTTCTCTACAATGGGGATGCGGCCGAATTTCGGCCCGTGACATCCTGCCGATCATCCATGAATCCATCCCCTCGGTCAATTGCAACGGGTCGGAACGGAGCCAAGTGAACGTGTCGGCGGCTGGCCGGATTGCCGGGAGTCAGTGTATTGGGGCATGCCGGATCTGAATGCGGTGCTCAACAAGGCGGCCGTCTTTGTAGCCCCTGCGATTCGTTGCCGGGGTGCAGAACAAGGTTCTGGAGGCTATGGCGGCGGGCACCCCTGTCGTTACCACCCGGTTGTCAATGACGGGCTGAATGCAGAAGACGGCCGTCATTTGCTAATCGCGGTCGAACCGGAGGACATTGCTGCAAAAACAGTTACCCTTGATTAAACGACCGGCGCATGGGCGGGACCTGGCAAAAGGCCGCACGGACGTTTGTCCCGGCAAACTATCACTGGGATGCTGTGGTTCAGCGGGTTGCAGCCATAGCAACCACACTCGAATCAAATTAACCCGCACGACAAGCTTTTAGCTTTCCCGGCAACTGTGCTATTCTTAACCGTATCGGTCGTGTGGTGACTTGGGGGTGAGATTGTCGCAGCGCCACCCGGATAAGGACGATAGCACTTATGGTCTATCACGCTGGTTGGACGGTTCAGAGGCCTGTTGGCTGGCAGCCATCATCGCCACACCTCTATTTTTCAACATCTACTCTGAACGGGTTTTCGAACCGGACAAGATCGCTCTCTTGCGATCAATTGCCCTGGTTATGGTTGCCGCCTGGGGCGTCAAATTCATAGATCAACAAGGCTGGCAGCATCTGGACCGCCTGCGACCATCCAACCCCGATAGTATATGGCATCGGCCGTTTGCCCTGGTTATTCTGACCCTGGTAGTCGTATACCTGGTTTCAACCATCTTTTCTATAAACCCGGGTACCAGCTTGGCCGGGTCTTACCAGCGTCTGCAAGGCACCTATACCACATTTTCCTACATCGTCATTTTCGCCCTGATGGCAACCACTATCCGTGATCGATCGCAGGTTCGCCGTGTCGTCACCGTCGCCATCATCACCAGCATTCCGGTCGCCTTCTATGGACTGCTGCAACACTTCAATCTGGACCCACTGCCGTGGGGCGGTGACGTAACAGAACGGGTTGCCGGGCATATGGGTAATGCGATCTTCATTGCTGCTTACCTGATCATGGTCGTACCGCTCACCCTGTCACGGGTCATTGACGCCTTCAGCGACATCCTCACCCACGAGGAGTTGTCGGTCGCCGATGTTACGCGGTCATCCATCTATATTTTCGCCCTGGCGATCCAACTACTGACCATTTACTGGTCGGGTAGTCGTGGACGTTGATCGGCCTTGTGGTTGGGCTCTTGCCTTTGTCCTGATCCTCCTGTTTCCCTGCGTGATGTCACCCCGGTTGGGGTGAAGCTGGGGCAGTCGGATTCGGCAGGTTCTACCGGCCTTTTTACTGCTTCTTCCCGCCCTCCTGGCTTGTTTCTAAGTAAACCGGTCAGTGATGCCACCACCACCCTGACAGGTTTCGTTCTTCATGGGGACGGTAGCGTTATCTGTCCTAGCCATCGTTGTCTTTGTGGCCGTGGGTCGGGGCTGGAAATGGCTCTGGTTGGGCTGGATTCTGCTTACCGCCTTTGCCGGATTGTGGTTGATTGGATTCAACATCGCCCCGCAGGGGGAAAATCAGGCTCAAGATATACCGCTTGTCAGCAATGTGGCCCAGACGTTAGACGAGTGGCGAGACTTGCCCACCATTGGCAGCTACGGAAAGATGCTGGACGCCAGTGCTACCACCGGCCGCGAGAAAAGCGGCCGTGTGCGCGTGCTCATCTGGGAAGGTGTGATTGACCTGATTACACCCCACACCCCACTAACTTATCCTGACGGCCGTATAGATGTCTTTAACGCCTTACGGCCGTTGATTGGCTACGGGCCGGAAACGATGTACGTCGCCTACAATCGCTTCTATCCGGCCGAGCTGGCAACGGTGGAAGCACGAAATGCCTCCCCGGACCGATCGCACAACGAGACATTTGACGCCCTTGTGATCACCGGGTTGCTGGGCTTTCTAGCGTGGCAGGCGTTGTACCTCAGTGTAGTCTATTTCGCCTTCCAATACTTGGGCGTCATCCGTTCCCGACGAGATACATGGATCTTCATTGGGCTACTTGTTGGTGGTGCGGCGGTTGGCGCGCTGGGCGTGATTCTCCTGTCCGAGAGCATCTACCTCGGCGTGGCTGTACCCACCGGGGTCATGGCCGGCATCATCTTTTATCTCATCTATTACGCCCTATTCGGGCAACCTCTGGAATCGGAAACAGACCCGACCAACCGTTTTTGGCCTTTCGCTGTGGATCGGCTATTGATGACGGCGTTGGTGGCGGCCGTACTGGCCCACTATGTGGAGATTCATTTCGGTATCGCCATTTCAGCCACCCGCTTGTACTTCTTCGTCTACGTCGCGCTCATGGTCGCGTTGGCTCGTGGGTTACAGGATAAGCCGGTTGCACCGGTAACGGCCGAGGCTGCCTCCGTCGCCAAATCACAACGCAAGAAAAAAGGCTCATCCGCAAGCGCCTCTCCCAAATTGCCATGGGGTACCGGGTGGAATCAGCTTGTGCTGGTTGGCCTGTTGTTGGCATTGGCGCTGGGTATCATGGGCTACAGTTTCATCACCTACAATCTGCCGCCGGACAAAGTCATTACCGGCAGCGCTGACCTGAGCACCCTGGAGATATTCCGGCAGTCACTCCTGCAAAATGCCAAACGTGATTTCACCGGCTCACCGTTTATTCTGGCGATGTTTGTCCTGACCTGGGCATTGGGTTGGCTGGTGGCCCTGAGTGAAATGGCGAAGCATGGGGAGTTACCGTTTTCATTCTCCACTACCAGCCAATCGAATCAGAAACGTACCGTTGCGGCCGTCGTGTTTATAGTGATGGGGTTGGCCGCAGTTGCCATGCGATTCCTGTTCCCCGGCGCAGTAGACGCTACGGGCCTGTTGGGACGCAGCCTGTTGCTGGGCTGGGGGCGCTTAGCCTCCTGTCCGGCGGATTGCTGTTTACTGAACCAACCATATGCGATTACCGTCGCCGGTGTTGTCGCAGGCATTGGTCTGGCTGTCAGCCCGGCGCTTGTTGCCGGGGTGCCTTGCTGTGGGCCGTGGGAATTGCGGCCGTATGCGCGCTGCTGATGTACTTGCTGTGGCAGCCGGGTTGGAGACGGTCGCTATTGCCGGTGGTCGGTCTCGCGGCCGGGTCCTGGCAATCGGGCTCCTCTATACCTATCTCCATGCGGATCGATACCGGGTCTCACTGTTTTTCCAACCACCAGCCGGGGTAACCTCCATGTCCGTTTTACGCGGCCTGGAAGCAGTTGGGGCGAGTAATTTGCTAACCTTTTCTACCTGTTCCTCTTCTCCATGGTTGTCCTTATGGCTTTTGCCATTGCCTGGTCGGCGCTGACCGGTAAGAACCGGCTGCAGGTAACAGCCAACACCCCATTTGCCTGGGGGCGTTAGTCCTGTTAATGGGCGGGCAATCTACCTGATGGCGCAAACCAATGTCCGCGTCATCCAGGCGGATATGATCTTCAAGCGCGGATTTGCCGTTCGACGACCAGGCCGGCAACATCGCCCCAAACTGATCCGGCCACGGCACGTGACAGTTGGGAAGCAGCGATCGCCATATACAATCAGGCCATTGACCGCGCTCCCGGTGAGGATTACTACTACCGTTCCTGGGTCGGGCACTACTCGAACGCTCCGGTCTGGCTGAGGATGCTCAAGACCGGCTGGACTATCTGGAAGAAGCTGAAGCACGATTACGGGAAGCACAGGCCATCAACCCACTTAATACCGATCACACCGCGAATCTGGCACGTCTTTATACTCGCTGGTATGGAGTGGCCTCCAGTGACGCCGAACGACAGGAGCGCGTCGCTCAGGCTGAGCAGTACTACCAGACAGCACTGGAACTCAGTCCGCAGAACTCTGTCATTCGCAACGAATACGCTCAACTGGCACTGGAGCTTAAACAGAATTGCTCCCAGGCATTGGCCCTCTACGATGAGTCGGCCGAAATTGATCCCTTCTATACCCTGACCTTCCTTTCGCGGGCTGACGCTTACGTGGTGTGCGGGGCAAACCTGCCGGAGCCGGCTCGCACGGAACATTATGAAACGGGCCGCCGCCAGTCTGGCTTCCGCGCTGGAGCAACAGCCCGGAAACTTGCGGGCCTGGGTCCAGTTGGCCGAAGTTTACCGTGAGATCGAACGCTATCCTGAAGCGCTGGACGCCTTACAACAGGCGCGTGCTCTCAATGCGAACGGCCAGTTCCCAACTACCGAGATGGACTTCATTGAGGCGCGAATCCGTGCCGGTCTGGGCGAGACAGATGCAGCCCAGGAGTTGGCAAACCAGGCCCTGCTGACGGCCGATTCCGACCTGGCAGCGCAAATCAACGCATTCCTGGACGAACTGAACGGCTCCGCTGAATAGCCCTGATTGCATAGCAGTCCATGATCACCCTCATCGCAGTTTTCCTGGTCGCTCTCATGGTTACGCTGATTGGCATTCCCTGGGTGCGCCGGGCGGCCATTGCGCTAGGGTTGGTAGATATTCCCTCGCAACGCAAAGCCCATACCACACCAACCCTCTCATGGGCGGTGCAGCCATGCTGGTCGGGGCAATTGTGGCGATCCTCATCGTCTATCGTGGACGACCACCGGAGACAGTTCTCGGTGTTGTTCTGGCAATCGGCCGTCGTTGCCCTGGTGGGATTGTGGGACGATTATCGGCCGCTTCCTCCTGGGCTAAGTTGGGCGGGCAGATCGTTGGCGTCATCATCCTGATCCTGTTTGGTATCCAGGTGCAGCTCCCCATCCCGGAGCCGCTCAATATCCTCCTTACGTTCTTTTGGATCATCGGCATTACTAATGCCATAAACTTCCTCGACAACATGGACGGGGTTGAGCGCCGGCGTCAGCGCCGTGATGGCGGGGTTTGATCCTGTTTCTCGGTCTGGTTAATGACCAGTTCCTCGTGGCGGCGCTGGCTGCGGCGCTGCTTGGTTCCTGTCTGGGATTCCTGCGCTACAACTTTCCTCCGGCCAAGATTTTTATGGGGGATGTCGGCTCCTGTTCCTGGGGTTCCTGCTGGCTATCCTGGGCCTGCAATTGCGCTTTCCGGAGAATTCAGCGTTTGTTACCTGGATGGTGCCGATCTTTCTCTTTGGGTTGCCCATCTTTGATATGACGCTGGTTGTTGTTTCCGCTTGCACCGGGGCATCAGCCCCCTCACGGCGGGAAGGACCATACCAGTCACAGGCTGGTCCGTCTGGGGTTTAGCCCCCGCGAGACCATCCTGATTCTCTACCTTGTTAGCGGAATATTGGGTATGATGGCGTTGTTTGTAACCCAGGCGACCTTACTGGAAGGTTACACATTGGGGGTAATTGCTGTTGTCTTGGCGGCCGGGGGCATCTGGTGGCTGGAACAGCAGTGGAGTAAAGGCGAAGCATAGTGTTTAAAACATTTTCCCATCGAAAATCCCAACCTCACCGGCATTAGCGCGGTTGCCCTGATTGGGCTATTTCGGCGGTTCCTTCTTCCTGCTCGGTTCAGCACCGTGCCGGCGCGTCAGACCAGCCGGCCGTTGCTGAGACATCAAACCTGCAATCGGATTCGCGCCGGTGACATTGAGCTACCGATTCCTTCTAACAAGGACAACTTCTTCCTGCCGGGCACCCAACCTCATACACTGGTAGACACCATCCCGGCAACGACGAGTTGCCAGGTTTGTCATAGCGAGCCCATCTACGGCGCGTACCGGGGCAGTATGATGGCCCAGGCCGGGCGAGACCCGCTTTTCTGGTCCGCGCTGGCCGTAGCCAACAATGACGCGGTCGGCGCCGGTGACTACTGCCTGCGTTGCCACATGCCCAAGGGCTGGCTGGAAGGGCGGAGCGATCAGGCTGACGGAAGCGGTATGCTCGCCGAGGATATCGACGCCGGTGTCGCCTGCGAAGTCTGTCACCGGATGGTTGATCCCGTCCCCGGCGCACAGGATGAGACAACTGATCTGGACATCGCTATCCGGGCCGCCCTGACCTCTACCGTACCGATTGATCACGCCGGGAGCGCCATGATCATCGTTGATCCAAACGACAACCGGCGCGGCCCGTTTGCGTTGCCCGGCTTTGGTTTCCATACGGCATTCCAGTCCAACTTCCAGAATCAGGGGATCGACGCGGTGGCTGCATCCCGACTATGCGGTAGTTGCCACAATGTAGACAATCCGCTTCTGGTCTGGACCGAGAATCCGCCCAACGGTGGTCCGGCGCAATATTGGCCCAATACACTGGGCGAACAGGCGCCGTCCTTTGAAAGTGGCGATATCTTCCCGCTGGAACGCACGTATGACGAGTGGTTAGCCAGCACCTATGCACAAGGCTGTGTATTCGCGACGCAATTTGCCGGAGCCAAACCGGACGGCATTGTCGAGTCCTGCCAGGACTGCCACATGGAACGCCAGATTGGAGAAGGCGCCCAATCCTTCCTGAACCCTACCTATCGCGACTGTGTTACGACCGGTTGCCTCCCGGCCCATACGTTCATCGGTGGCAATGCCTGGATACCGGAGATTTTGCAGGATTCCCGCTGGCGGTTATACAACGAGACGGATGCACCTTATTTACAGGAGACAGTTAAGTCAGCCCGCAGCCTGTTACAACGCGCAGCCACCGTGACAGCGTCCATTGAAACAGATGGGAATTCGAAAACGGCCGTCGTGCGGGTGATCAACGAAACCGGCCAATACTACACCACCGCTACCCCGAAGGTCGCCGCATGTGGGTGAACCTGCAGGCGGTGATGCCAACGGCACTCTCATCTTCGAGTCTGCGCCTTATGACTGGAATACCGGTCAACTAACCGCAGGTCCTGAAGCAAAGGTTTATGAGGTAAAGCAGGGAATTACGCCGGAACTGGCGGCCTGGATCGGTCAGGACGCCGGGCGAGACTTTCCACTTCGCCCTAAACAACACAACGGTCAAGGATAATCGCATCCCGCCGCGCGGGTATACGGTGGACGCATTTGACCAGCCGGGTATGCGACCAGTTGGCGCGACCTATATGGACGGGCAATATTGGGACGATACGACCTACAATCTGCCGGCGAAACTGACCATATCGTTGCCAAGCTGTACTATCAAACAGCGTCCAGCGAGTATAGAATTCCTGGCGGAAAAGCGGTGGGGCGGACGGGCAATCCCCTGGCAACCATGTGGGAGGATAGCAAGAGTCCGCCGGTGCTGATGTCACTGGCCTCGTATCCGCCCGTCTATGTGCCGGTGATCAACCAGCCATAACCGGATTTGACAGATGACCAGCTATGGCGGAGAGCAGGCGCTATGGCTGGTCATCAAATGCAGCCCGCAATTCCTCAACACTCAAGTGATCGGTATTGCGAAAGATCATTGTCAGTGGTTGATCGTAAACGGTGAAGCTTTCATCCACCCGACCCAATTCCCAGGCAGGCATTTGATTCAGATAGTCGCTTACGGCCGTTGGCGGCGTTACGCCAGGCCAGCCAAACAGATCAGGTTGCAGGTTAACGCCAAAAGGTTGGAAATCCGCCCACCCACGAGTTCATAGCCTAGCTCGCCATCAAAAAGAAGCTGATGATAGCGACTGGAAATCGGATAGCGATCCGGCAGGCGCGGCACCACACCATACACCCGCTGCGAGAGAACAGTCAGGTAATCCGCCTCGGCCAGCAGGCCCAGATTATCCACCAGTTTCGCTTCATCATCACCCTCGTCAGGGTAACTTAACCAGGTTAAGCTCTGCGTTTTCATAGGCGTCTCGCTGCTGTCGCTCACCGTTAATTTCCATCGTCACTGGCAGATAATCGTCCCACTGTTCGCTGAGGATGAGTGAGCCGGTTGGGATGTTCCGGTGAATCCATTCCCGAGGCGCTATTCCAAGGATGCGGCTCGGAATACAAATGCACAAAGGCCAGCGCATAAATTGCGGTCGGAACCAGTATCGCTCCGGCAATTCCCTGTGCGTATCGGACGGGGGCGGATTGCCACAGAGCCAACGCACCCAGAACCAGCAATGGCGGCACAATCGGCTGCATGTAGCGCATGAATTTCACATAGAACGCGCCGGTTGTGGGGTACGGCCCCACCCACAGGAGCATAATCATCAAGCCGGCCGGCAGTCCGGTCTTCGGAAGGAGCGATCACGAACGATGGACCGGCCAACTCGCCAAACAGCCCAGGCGCCACCGACCAGAGCCAGTAATCCCGGACCAGCCTAACCCCATCGCAGTTGCATTTCGATGAAGTAAAGATACGGCGTCGTGCCCGTATACTGGCGGGTAAATCCCAGGTCCAGTTGCCCTCGCACCATGGCATTTTGCGTGTTGATGTTTTCCAGATAACAGGACCCAATCGTGAAGTCAGGCAACAGCGGCAGGCCGTTGATCGTGATCGGGCAACTGGTATCCAGCAATGCAAACGGATTGGTAACCGCAAAGGCCACAAACGCAACAGCAATGGCCGCTGCGCCCCACACCGTTGCCGCCATGAAGACGTAGTAATCCAGACTGTCCATGCCAAAGGGAGCAGCAACATTGACGCCCGAAAACTTGGACCCAACGGCCAATCCCACCGCAGCACCGGCCAGCAGCAGGTAAGCAAGGCGCTACCCGTATCCGCAGCCTGAAACGACGCCACCATCGCCACCAGCGAGGCCATAACAAAGCAGGTCAGGAAGGGATCAGTGAGGAAGAAGTGGGCTGCTGAATATGGAGAACGGCTACGGCAAAGATGCGGCAGCCAACAGACCGACAGCCCGGCTATGAAGTCGCTTGCCCAACAGATATACCAGCAGGATAGTGATCAGATCGACAGTGCTGTTAGCACGACTAACGGCCGTTAAATGCCGGAATTCAATCTGCCCCGGACCATTGAGAATATCACGGGGAACGGTCCACTGCTCTGAAATAAACGGAAGCAGTGACGGGCCAATACGCTCTGCCAATCGCGTTGCAGCACACCAAGATAAAGCGGCAGGTGACCGTAAGCGAAATCACGCGGCTGATCCTGTAATACAACAATCCCTTCACTGTCAGCCTCTTCAGGCCAACGGAAGGGATTAAACGTTGAGTGGGCGGGATTCAGTGCATCCGCCCACTCAGGGGTTCCGGGAACCGGGAATTCAATTGTCGTGGCTACCCAGGTGATGTATCGCTCGTCAGGATGATGATGCTGGAAACCGTCCCAGTCAAGTCCATAGAGACGCAGGGCAGCGGCTGCAATAAGCACCGCCACTAGCCCAACCCGGTAGAGCCATTTCACGGTAGAGGAATGATTAGAAATCCTCTTCTTCGTCTTGCTTGCCCTTGGAAATGACCTCGACATCCTCGGCTGTTGCACCGAATTCGTCTTCGATCCCTTCCTCTTCCTCTTCTTCGGTAGCCAGGGTCGCGTATTCGAAGCGGGCGACAACGAGTTCAGGATCGGACAAAATGGTCACACCCTTGGGAGCAACGATATCATTTACTGTGATGACATCATCCGCAGTGGCGATGATGGTCGCATCTACTTCGATTTGGGAGACAAGGGCATCCGGCAGAGCTTCGATTTCGATAGCACGGACCGGCATCGTCACAACACCCAGGCCGTCAGCTTCCGGCGGGGCCATGCCAACGGTGACCAGTTCGATTTCCATGCGGATCGTATTCTTCATATCCACTGCCAGGAAATCAACGTGAATCAAATCGCCTCGCGTCAAGTGCTGCTGGATCTCCCGAACCAGGACGGGGCGTACTGAACCATCCACGCTCAGGTCAGCAAGATGGGTCGTACCAACGACGCGTAGAGCACGGCGCAAACTCTTGCGCTCCATCTGGATGCTCTGGGGTTCGCCCTTACCGTATACAACGCCGGGGATCCACCCATCACGCCGCAATTGGCTAACCTGCTTGCCAACCACCTCACGCGGCTCTGCTTCAATTACAATTCTCTCAGACATGTAATTCTTCCTTCGTTACCATGTACGACAAACGTAGGTCGAACGTGGACCTACACAACCGCACATCTGATATTCTAGTCAACGAACGCTTATCGGCTATAATCTGCGATGGCTTGCCCATCAAAATGCCCTAATCTTCTGATCGACCTGGGCCAAACTTAGAAGTATAGCGGCAAACATTAGTTAGTCAACAGCCTTGGGAAAGATTTCTATGAGCAATCAAGCAATGACCCTTCAGTCATTTTATGTCAATGTTGAAGACGACGCCCGACTGCGCACTCCGGCCCATGCCGAGCGCTGGACTGAGGCTGTTTTGCGTACAATGGGCTTTAATCTTGGTGGTGGAACCAAGAAAGACCTGGCAAATGCCTTACCGGACGAACTGGCGCATGAGCTAAAGCGCGGTTGGAAGCTGATCAATCTGCATAACCCGCGCCTCTCCCAGACCGATTTCCTCAAGGAAGTGGCCCGACGCAGCGGCAACACCGACAAAGCCTATGCGCGTACCGCCACAACGGCCGTTTTCCGTAATCTTAAACAGTTTCTCGACACGGACTTAACCCGCGAGGTTGCCCGTAGTCTGCCCAAAGATGTTGCGACGCTTTGGGAAGAGGCCTAGCCGGATATTCACTTCCT
>JAWKOY010000033.1:0-84592 GCA_041390945.1 Chloroflexota bacterium | reverse complement strand
GCAATCTGGACCTGCACATCTGGCTACTGGATCAGGACGTTCACCGTATCGCCGCCGCTGATGAGGGATTGCAGGGAGAGCCGGAAGTTATTAACCATGTCCTGGAACGCAACGGCCAGTATATCATCCTGATTCAGGACTTTAACGGAGAACCCGGTTCGTATGAGATCGCCCTGAGCGCTTCACCGGTGGCTACTCCGGAAAGCGGCGGAGGTCTCAGCTACGGCGATATCATCATGGGCAGCGTCTCACCCGGAGCGTCCGTGGTCTGGTTCTTCAATGCCGCCGCCGGGGATGTCGTGGATGTCACTCTGCACCCCACAGAGGCCGCCCGTGACCTGATCCTGGAGTTACAGGATCCCAACGGCTTCACTGTGCTGCAGGTTGACCAAAACTCCGCAGGTGGCATGGAAACCATTGACGATTTCATTATCCCCACAGATGGACAGTGGCGTATCATGATCCGCGAATTTTTCGGCGACGCGGCCGGATACCAACTGGCGCTTGAACGCGCCGAATGAGCAACCCTGTGCCCCAACTGACAGCCATTATTCTGACGCGTAACGAAGCCGCGCACATCACCGCCTGCATAGAGAGTCTGGATTGGGCGGATGCAGTTGTGGTGTTCGATTCGGTCAGTACGGATGAGACGGTAACATTGGCCGAGCAGGCCGGCGCGACAGTCTACCAACGGCCGTTTGATAACTACGCGGCCCAACGCAATGCAGCCCTGGAAAGCGTGGCAACAGAGTGGGTTTTCTTTGTTGACGCCGATGAACGCGGGACGCCGGAGTTAGGTCAGGAGATCCGGCAGGTCATTACCACCCGGCCGGAAGCAGCCTGGTATGTTCCCCGTCACAACTATATTTTCGGCCGTCTGACGCTGGGAGCCGGCTGGTACCCCGATTACCAGTTGCGCCTGCTACGTCATGGTTCGGCCCACTATATACGCCCGGTCCACGAGATTGCGGAAGTGGATGGAACCATCGGTTCTCTGGAGAATCCTCTGGTTCATTACAACTACCGCGATCCGGCCCACTTCCATACCAAGCAGCAGGCCTATGTCGCCCACGATGCACGGATCATGCAAGCCGAAGGCATCCGGCCACGTCCGCAAAACTACATCCTCCAACCATTGCGGCAGTTTTGGTGGCGATACGTTACCCTGAAGGGGTACCGTGACGGATTACATGGCCTGCGACTGAGCAGCTACATGGCTGCCTATGAGTACCGCAAGTACCGGACGCTGGCCGACCTCTGGGAGCATCCGGAGGCGGGCCCGGCATCGAGCACGACACTATGAATGACCAGCAACGACAATCGGTAGATGTGGACGGCATCATTGCCGCAGATGGGTACGTGCAGGTTCGCCGCGTGCGCCTGGACGACTGGTGGCAGCCTGTTGAACAGGGACGGCAGGGAGAAGATGAGTACGGCCGTTTCGTGCTGGTTATGGTCAGTGGTGGCCCCGTGCAGCAACTGCGGCTGGATCGGGAAACGCTACGCTGGTATCTGGTCCCGTTGGCCGGGGACGCACGTCAGGACATCGTATAGGCTACGGAACACTCAGCGCCGGGACAATAACGCGGAACAGCGAATAGTACGACAGGGGCACGAGGATCAGCGCCAATCCCAGGGGGATCAGATAGCCGGCCCAGGCATAGCGCTTGATCAGCGGCCGGAGCCACGTCTCCAGTCCCACAGCCATTCCCAGAGCAATCACCGGCAGCGCCGGGAACAGATAGCGACCCTGATGCTGGACAAAGGTCAGGTTGTACCCCACAAGCAGGCCAATCGCGAGCAGCAGCGTGACCGCCAGGACCCCTATAGACAACCAGGGCACGGCATTTTCGCGGGGAGAGCGCAGACGACGCAGGAAGGCAACCACCAGGCCGACCAGCCCCAGAAGCGACAAACCCAGCAACGGTGGGTAGGCCCAGCCGGGAAGCGGCGCGGCCATCCAGCCAAACTGCCCCCAGAAACTGTGGAAAGTGGTCGTGAAGAAGCGACGGACTGTCTCGCCAAGTCCGTACTGGGCGATCCACTCCTCGGTACGCGGCTGGCCGACCACCACTTCATTGTGGGTCTCGCGGGCCAGTACGTCGAGCTCACCGTAAACGGCCGCATTCCGCACCCACCAGAAACTGCCCAGAAGGAGGGCCGGGACGAAAACCACCAGTCCAGCCACCACCAGATCGCGCCATCGACCCCAATAGCGAACCAGCAAGAACAGGGCCACTACCGGAGCCATCAAGTAAACAGTCCCCTTGGTCAGCAACCCTGCCCCCAGCACCAGCCCCAAGCCCAGCAAATAGGTAGTTGTCCGTTCTTCCCGCCAGGGATCACCATCAGCAGCAGTAAAGCGGCAATGATCAGTTCCGCCAGACTGTCATTGTTGACCGAGCTAAGGACGGCCAGATGCTGCGGCAAAAAGGCCACAAAGACGGCCGCGCCCAGCCCCAACCACTCCCGGTCCGGGAACAACGCCCGGCCAATAAAGTAGGTCAAAACCACGACACCGGCGCCAAGCAAAACGGAGAACAGTCGCAAAGCAAGCGGTGATCCGCCACTCAGTTGGTAGACCGGTGTTTGCAGCGCATAGTAAAGTGGCGGCTGCCAATCTTCGTAAGTGAGACGATCTACGGACAGGGCCGGGTCAAAGCGGGAACCGACAATGGCCTCTATGTAGGCCTGATCGTAGTCACCCGGCTCCATGAGAGGCAAAGCCCCGCCGGCCAACTGGCGCACATAGTTGTAATGGGCCGGCTCGTCCGGGGCTTGCCAGTCTGGAGTATAGACAGCAAAAAGCGTTCCCGTCACCAGGTAGCCCAGCACCACCAACCACAACCATTTGTAGCGCTGCATGCTTTATACCTCGGCGTTGCGCCACCCCGACGACTATCTCCGGCAGCGACCAGACGGCCGATTCTCCGTCCGCGACACGCTATGGGCGCCGCCAAAGTAAATGCTGCGTGTGGCCCAGCGATTGATGGCATAGCCCCATGACTCCAGTTCGTCCATAGCTCGCGGGTCCGTGCCCCCTTCGCATTGCAGCACGCCGTTGTCCAGATGCACACGGGCCAGATTGACGGCATCATTCAGCCGGAGATGATAGTCAAGCAGGTTACTCAAAACCTGCATAATGGCGCTGCGGATGCGGATGCTGCCACCGCTGCCGACCACAAGGCGCGGCTGCCCATCCTTGAGGATGATTGTGGGGGTCATCATGGTCGCAATGCGCTGACCGGCCGGCTGCGTATGGAAACCCTGCGGGTGCAGGTCTTCTTCGCCGAGAATGTTATTGGGTATAAACCCGGTGCCGGGGACAACGTAACCGGCCGATTCTCCGGCGGTTGTCGTCAGGCTGACCGCCAGACCGTCCCCGTCTATCACGCTGAGATGGCTGGTGCTGGATGGTCCGGGTGGTTCACCTACCAGCGAAGACGGTGTGTGGGCAGCCAAAGCCTCGCGTACTTCTTCACGATAAGGGGCGACAGACGTATCAGCCAGAAAGCGGGTGGCGGCCTCATCACCGGGCAGTGATTCCACCAGTGCATCCCACTCCTTGCGGGCGCGAGCCGTCGCCGCCATGATCTCAAACAGTAACTGGAGGTGGGCGGCTGATCCGTGCGGCCGTTGCGTCACGTCCATCCCGGCCAGCAGCTTCAGCGTGAACGCAGTCAGGACGCCCCCGGCCGAACTCAGGGGGGGCAGCAGCACTTCATAGCCCCGATAATCCACCCGGATCGATGGTACCCGGCGCACGCCGTATGCCAACAGGTCGCGCTCCGTCAGCAGGCCGCCATGAGCCGCCTGGTCGGCCAACAGAGCCTGCGCCAGCGGGCCGGTCCGTGCATATTCCGCGCCATGTGTAGCCAGGGCCTGAAACGTATCAGCCAGATTGGGGATGACTATACGCTCGCCGGGCCGGATCATGCGGCCATTCCCGGCAAAGACAGCCCGCATCCCATCGGTATGGGTATATAACGGTGTCAGCAGGTCACACGTCTCCGCCTGGAAGGCCGTCAACTGAACTCCCTCTTTCGCCATGCGGATAGCCGGTTGCAGAAGGACAGTCAGGGGCAGCCGGCCATAATCGGCCGCCAGACGGCAAAGGCCGGCAATATTGCCCGGCACAGCTACCGATCCGCGCCCCAGAAAAAATTGCTGGGTTGTCGGACCGTAATCAATCGTCACTGCCTCAAAATCGAGATGATCCGGTGGTTGCCCACCAAGTCCGGGCATGGTGCTGAAAAAGTCATAGACACGCGCCAACCCTGTGCGGCCGTCATAAAGGTGGGCCACACCGCTTCCGCCCAGATGGACGACGCCGACTTCAGCAATAAATGACGCAAACGCGGCGGCTACGGCTGCATCAACTGCATTACCGCCCTGACGTAATATTTCTACTCCGGTAGCGGCCGTTTGCGGGTCGCCGGCAGAGATCACTCCGTGCATAGGTTGGCTCATTGACCATTCCTGTTGTTCATTTGCATTCGTATGAGTTTACACGACATACCCGGTGAGGGTTAGTCCAGACGCGCCACATTTCCCCTACTGTTTAGTCACGGCTGACAAACGTCGCGGTACCATTGGCGGGAATCGGGGCTGATCGTATGATACGCGCATGAACTTTGCCGCCGATTGTTTTGGCGGCAAAATCGATCCGGAGCCACAACACTACTTGCAGGATACTACACCGAATGACTCACCCATTGGCACAAACCATACTTGACCACCTGCGCGATCAACAGGATGAAATGCTTGCGCTACTCGCCGATCTGGTAACGGCCGAATCCCCATCCAGCGTGCCGGAAACGCAGGCCGGCCCCCAGGCCATATTAACGGACCAGTTCTCACAGCTTGGTTACCGCGTCACCCATACACCGGGTGCCACCTCCGGCGGATACTTGTTGGCCGAATCCCCCGGTGCGGAAACAGGCGACCGGCAGCTCCTCCTGGGGCACAGCGATACGGTCTGGCCGGTGGGCACTTTGGAGCAGATGCCGTTGGTGATCGAGGACGGCATCATGCGCGGCCCCGGAGTTTTTGACATGAAGGCCGGGCTGGTCCAGGGTGTTTTCGCCTTGCGCGCCCTGCGCGATCTTGGTCTGGAACCGGCATCAGCCCCGGTCTTTCTGATCAACTCGGACGAGGAGATCGGCAGCTTTGAGTCGCGCGAGGCGATTGAGGCACAGGCAAAATTGGCAATGCGCACGCTGGTTCTGGAACCCGCGTCGGGACCGACCGGCCGGCTCAAGACGGCGCGCAAAGGCGTGGGCGGATTTGAGATTATTGTTCGCGGCAAGGCAGCCCATGCGGGGCTGGAACCGGAGAAGGGTGTCAGCGCCATATTGGGCATGGCCCAGATCATTCCGGCGCTCTTTGCCTTGTCCGACTATGATCGGGGCCTGGCTGTCAACGTCGGCATTATCCAGGGTGGAATGCGGTCGAATGTCATTGCCCCGGAATGCCGGGCCATTGTAGACATTCGTATTGCCTCAATGGACGACGCCGCGCCGATTGAGGCAAAGGTCCGGGCCATGATGCCAACTCTGCCGGGCACAGCCATTGAAATCATCGGAGGCATTGATCGGCCGCCGCTGGAACCCACACCTGCCAATCGGGCCTTATGGCACCTGGCCGAACGACTGGGAACCGAGTTTGGCTGGTCGCTGGAAGATTGTGCGGTCGGGGGCGGATCAGACGGTAACTACACCAGCATCCATACCGCTACCCTGGATGGATTAGGGGCGGTGGGGGATGGCGCACATGCCCTCCACGAGCATATCGTGATAGACAAAATGATTGAGAGAAGTGCCCTCCTGACCCGGCTGTTAATGGAGCCGGCCTAATATCGCCTTTACGGTTGCGGCGGTTTTACTGCCCGTTTATACTCACCCGACTTATCTGGAGTACTCATGACACCACGACTAACTTGGGAGCATCTGGAGCTCCAACTCCGTAATCCGTTTCGCGTTGCTTATGGAACCAGCGATGTGCGCTATGCCTTCTGGCTGCGTCTGGCCGGTGATGAAGCCTGGGGAGAGGGCACAATCCCCCCCTACTACGGCATCTCCGATGAGTCCATGATCGCGGTCTGGTCTGCGGCGGCTGAGCGTACGGATGCTTTCCCTGATGATCCGGCCGATATCGCCGCCTGGGTCGGCACCGACGGACCGGCCCCGGCCCGCGCCGCCCTCGATCTGGCTCTGCATGACCGCATCGGCCGCCGGGAAGGGCTACCGCTGCACAAGCTGCTGGAGCTACCCGACCCCAAACCCCTTCTGACATCGTTTACACTGGGCATTAATGAGCCGGAGATAATGGCCCAACAGGCGGCCGATTTGCCGGATTATTCTGTGCTGAAGCTCAAGCTGGGCACGCCAGACGATGAACCGCGCGTTGCCGCCGTACGAAACGCCCGCCCCGACGCGACGTTGTATATTGATGCCAACGCCGGTTGGTCTGCGGATGATGCCATACGCCAGATCGAACGGCTTATGGCTTATGATATTGCTCTGGTAGAGCAACCGGTTCCCAAAGCCGATATTGCCGGAATGGGCCGGTGCAGGCAGCCTGTCCGGTTCCGGTTGTGGCCGATGAATCTCTCCAGACAATGGCTAATATTGAGCAATTGGCCGAAGCCGGTGTTCAGGGCATCAACCTCAAGCTGATGAAGGTGGGTGGGTTGACCCCGGTCTGGCCGTGCTCACCGGGCGCGTGAACTCGGTATGCGTGTGATGCTGGGTTGTATGGTGGAAACTTCCATCGGAGCGACGGCCATGGCTCACCTGATGGGGCTGGCTGATTGGCTGGACCTGGACGCGCCGTGGTTGGTGGGCAACGATCCGTTCGATGGCCTACGTTATGACAAAGAAGGACACGTTCTTGTACCGGATCGACCCGGTATAGGTGCCGTCCGGCGCAATTGACCCGTAATTACACTTTGAATAGAGGAACCATGACCGACCAGATTTCCCTCCCCGTGCAATTGACATCGCGTGTGAACAGTTTGGTGATAGCCGCATGGAGTACTGCCACATTGGCCTTGCCGGCGAAACGCCTGAAGGAGCCGTTATTTCCGGTTCGGTGTTGGACGCATCAGCCCTGGAAGCTGTGACCAGAGAACTGGTTCAACTACGGCCGGATATTGAATGGGATCTGACTGCGGTAACAGTCCTGCGTTCCCAGCCAGCCCATCTGGCGGCCGTCTTCACCAACATGACCGGCTTCTTCCGCGAACCGTCCTGGCTGGCTGAACAGCAAAGCCAAGTGCTGAATGGTCTCCTTCTGGAGATACTGAAAGAAGAAGGTCGCTGGGCTTTTGTCCGCCTGAATGATGGGTATCTCGGTTGGGTCTACCAGACTTACCTGGGGGCGGCCGATCAGGCACAGGATGCCACCCACATCGTTGGTGTGCCGGTCAGCTATCTGCACGCGACGCCGTCAGAGGCCGCACCGCTTGCCGGCCGCGTCTTTGCCGGAACGGCCGTCCGGGCTACAGTCCACCACGACGGATGGGCAGAGCTTCACCTGACCGGGGGGCTTTGCGGCTATGTGCCGGCGACGGACCTCCGTGATCCGGCCGAGAACTTACCGGAAGACGCCCTGCGCACCCGGTTAGTTTCCGATGCACAGGCGCTGATTGGTGTGCCCTATTTATGGGGTGGCGTCACGGCGCAGGAATTGACTGCTCCGGCTTCGCCCAATTGATGCACAAACTGGCAGGCGTGGCGATCCCGCGTGATGCGGACCAGCAATTTGCCGCCGGGGAACCGGTCGAGCCGCCGTTTCAGACCGGGGACCTGTTGTACTTTGGTGGCTCCGGCGGCCATCGGCCGATCAGCCATGTCGGTGTCAGCCTCGGCACGGATTACGATCCGGAGGGTTGGCAGATGATCCACTCCAGCCGGTCGCGTAATGGTGTGTATCCAGACGACATTCAGGCCGTGGACTCGCTGCGGGATAGCTTCCGTGGAGCACGGCGATTCCTGTCGTAATTCATACATCCTATAACTCTGATTACTGGCCTTGACGAAACGTACGCAATAGCGTACCATATCGTCAGGATTCTTCAGAGGTCAAACTACATATGACAACCTTGACGGCGACAGAAGCACGAGCCAATCTATATAAACTGGTGGATGAGGTTGCCTCAACCCATCGTCCCGTCCTTATTACCGGCAAGCGGTCCAATGCTATCCTGATATCGGAGGATGACTGGCGCGCTATTGAGGAAACGATCTTCCTCCTGGGTATCCCCGGTATGCGCGAATCTATCCTGGAAGGGTTGGAGACCCCCATCGAAGAAACATTCGATGAGGTCGAGTGGTGAGTTGGCGGGTTGTCTTTACCAAGCAGGCCCGCAAGGACGCAAAAAAGCTCGCAGCTTCTAGTCTGCGACCTCAGGCAGAAGCATTGTTAGATATCTTACGAGAAAATCCTTACCAATCCCCTCCGGCATTTGAGAAGCTGGTGGGGATTTAAGCGGGGCCTACTCGCGGCGTATCAACATTCAACACCGATTAGTTTATCAAATTCTGGACGAAGAAAAGATCGTTAAAGTCATTCGTATGTGGACCCACTACATGTAACGATCGAACTCTACTAGCGTTCATGCGGGTTCAGGAACGAATTCAGCCCATCTCCAACAAATTCCAGCCCACACCAAACAGAATTAAAGCCAGGGATACCGGCACAAACGTCCACCAGTACTCAAACGGGTTCCCGGACAACCCGATGACGAAATCGCGGCTGGCAACAAGCATCGTTCCCAGGCAACATTCCCTCCAAAACCGATGAAGATGAAGGCGCAGGCCAGCACGACCATTCCGCCGACATCCCGTGCCGCCAGCACAATCGCCGGAGCGATGGTGTTAGGCAACAGGTGGTAGCGAATAATGCGCGGGCCGGTTGCCCCTATAGATTGAGCGGCACGAACGTATTCACTTTGCATAGCCGTGCGCACCTGGGTGTTCATCAACCGCGCATAGGGCATCCACGAAAACAGAATCAGGGTGATCATCGTCGGGTCTATGCGCGAGCTATAGAGAAAGGCGTCCATCCCGGTAAACGTTGTGGGATCGGCAAACGGGTTATAGATAACCGAAAAAACGCACGCTGGATTACCCAGATACCGGCAATGGCCGGAAAGGCCAGAAGGCGTCTGTGATACGCATGGTAACCAGACTAGTGCGGCCGCCAACATAACCACTGATCACACCCACCAGAAGGCCGATGATGGCCGTGACACCTGTTACAACAAGACCAAACCACAATGCCGACCTTGATCCCCAGATAAGCGTGTAATAGACATCCCACTGGTAGGAAGCATCCTGATCCGGCATGAATCCGTATTGGGGCATATTTACGATTTGCGGGGTTGTACCCAGCATCCACTCCTCTGCCGGCGGAAATGGCTGGCGTTGACGCGTCTGGGTAACATTTTTAAACGGCCAGGGAATGTCCGGATCAACCGGCGGGGCCAAAACCGGAGCAAAGATTGCCATTAACACAAATATGAGGATCAGCCCCACGCTAACAATGTTCGCTGGTCGCTTGAAAAATCTACGCCATTCCATTATTGTCCCCCTAAATCTCCAGTCCTTCCTCGCGCAGGCGCGGGTCAATAAGCGTGCGTAGCAGATCGAAAACCAGCATAATGGGTAAAACCAGCAACACACTAAATACAGCAAATCCCAAAACCAGGGGCGCATCCGGGGCGGCGAAGAACCCCTTGGTTACCAGCTCGGACAACCCCTTAAAATCAAAGACCGATTCAATCACATACACGCCGGTGACCAACCCCGCAGCCGAGAGGATCATGGCTGTGAAGGCCGGGACGGTTGCATTGCGAAAGGCGTGCCGCCATTCCAGCGTCCGGTCAGGCAACCCTTTGGCCTTGGCCGCGACCAGGTATTCCTGAGACTTCTCCTCGATCATGGAGACACGGGTAACCCGGCTGATGGTTGCCCAGTAAAGCAGGCTTAGGGTAAAGACCGGTAGTACCAGATGCTTGAATGCATCAATCGTGACATCCGGCCGGCCGTTCAGCAACCCATCAATCGTAAGAAAGCCGGTTATGGTACGAAAGTCACTTGTACTCATGTTTAGCGAATAAATACCTGTCCGGCCCGGCGGGAACATACCAAGGCCCACGTAGAAAATTGCCAGAAGAAACAAACCCAGGATGAACGGGGGAATCGACGTGGAAACAAACGCCAGCGCACGGAAGCCACGATCAACCGGTGTATACGCTCGCCATCCGGCAACCACCCCGCTAGCTAACGCTATCGGCACCAGGAGCAATACCGAGTAGAACGTCAACTCGGCCGTTACCGGCAGACGCTTCTTGAGTAGCGTAAACACATCCTCATTGAACGTTGGGCTCCAGCCCCAGTCCCCATGCAGGAGGTTTCCGATCCAGTGTGCATACTGCACCAGATAGGGGTCATTCAACCCATTCTCCTCAATGATGTCGTTAATGACGGCCTCAAATCGTTCGGCCGTCATCGTGCGGGGCAAACGCGGCGGCAAGTATAGCTCTGCCCGTTCTTCGGCCGGAGCCATCATTACGATGCCATAAAGGCCCGCAGTAACTATTATCAATGTGAGTGGTACGAACAGCAGGCGCAGACCAATCTGCTTGACAAGATTTGACATGATGTATGAATTGCAGGTCAGTCTTACTGTGTAGACTCAACCAGTGTACAATCGGTCAGATAGGTGCGGGTAATGCCTTCAAACCAGCACTCCGCCACCTGACCGTTGGCTCCCGTGGCTCGCATCAATACGTGCCCGCCCCATTGAGCCTCCCGTTCAACAGTAACCGAACCGCCCAACTCCTGCCCCAGAGCTAATAATTGGTCAGGTAACGATTCGTCTTCAAACCGGGGCACACATCCCCGGCAATCTTCGGGCACAGGTTGCCCGGTTAACAGACTTTGCAAGCCGACCGTATAGACCGGCGAAGCATCAAAACAATGGGAAAGCTGATCATTGATCAACCGGCAATAAATCCAACTCCCATTGTCGAAGTTGGCTGTAACTGTGACACTGGTATTGGCCGGACTGATTTCGGCCAGGTTGAGCGAGTAAGGGCCCTGGATTTGATCTTGCACGCCACGCAGTGCATCGTAATTGACACCCTCTTGGATACCAAGCTGGGTCAGGTCACCTTCATAAGTTTGAACCGTTTCGATAGCGTTATTAGTGACGGAGGCCGCAATGGCAGCCGGATCAAATAACGAGCTTCTCGTGAAGTAAGCCGCCAAAAAGACGAACGGTAGCGGCCATAATAAACTAAACCAGGCAGATCTATTGAGACGAGTCTTGCCCCCCAAATTACCGACCATGTTTTCAAGCCGATATCCCTGTAGCAGTGCCAGCATACCGACAACTACATAAATGAGAAACCCACCGACGATGACCCCGCTGATCATGCTGCTGATCTCATATGGGTATACGTCTCGTCCCCAGAATCGCGGATCAGCCAGCCAGACGATGAATGTTCGGCCGTAGTAGCTCAGGTAGTTGATAATCAGGACAGTGATGACCGCAACAACCAACCACAGGGGGACGGTTATCGCCGTCTTGGCAATCCGGCTTGTCAGCCAGCCGACGAAAGCTCCAAGCAGGGTAACAACAACCATGCCGAGAATAAGGGTCGGCAAATAGAGACGTACGGGCAGTCGAAACACCCGTATCGCTTCAATGCCCCACGCACCGGTGGCGAGAGCCAGGCCGATAAGCAGCCCATTGAGCAAACCGAGGCGGTGGTAAATGGGTAGCGTGCTGGACTCGGGTGCAGATAAATCGAGATTTAGTGGTTGAGTCGTTGCCATAACCAGATTCCTCCGGCAAGTATCAAAATTCCCACGGCCAGCCCGCCCCACAGCAACATTCTATTATTGCCGCTATTCTGTACCAGGGGCTGGGTCGAGGCTGTCGCCGTCTCCGATTCATTGGCAGAGTCGGCGAGATTCGGTTCGGTCGCGGCTGCTACGGCTCCGGCGGGCCATATCATGCCATCCACATTGCCGGCTGTCAGAACGGTGCCGTCCCAGACACCATTAGCCTGTGCCAGGTGAGCGGTAATCGCCAGGTATTCCTCATCCGTCAATGAGTCCGGATTCCAATATGGCATGGCTATGTGGACGTAGCGATAGAGTCCGCCAACCGTTTGATATTTAGTCAGCGTGCCCTCGCCAATCACGGCCGGAATGGTAAACGGCAATGTAAAGCCGTTGTCATAGGGGTTCTCCCCGTGGCACCCGCTTTCCCAGCAGTACTGGTCTTCCGGCGGATACTGGGCCCGCCAGTCATCGGTCAGGCCCTGACCCTGATCCCCATGACAGGGTTGGCAATGTAGCCAGTACAGTTGCGCCCCATCATCAGCCTGCGTCGGTGCAGCCACGGTCGGAGGCGGAGCCAGCCGGGCCATTCTCCCGACATCATCTTCCGAAGTAGCGTCGGGGTCCGGCTCTATTAAACGGCCTGGTTCGCCTTCTTCCGCAAATACTGCGGTGCTTGCGACCATGACAAGGACACCCACCCCCAGCGCCAACAACCAGCCGCCGCTCCGGGTCGGAATAATACGTTTCATAGGTGTAAAAAAGGCGGGCTTCAATAAGTAAGTCGCCCGCCTTGTTATGTAATTCTAAATGTCATCACCAGTGGTTGCTGCCCCCCACTGGCTCGTACAGGGCTGTATTAAGCCTTCTTGCCGCGCAGTTTCGGATCCAAAATATCGCGCAGCGCGTCGCCAATCAGATTCCATCCCAGGCCGTAGAGCAAGAGCGCCACACCGGGGAAGAGAATGATGTACCAGTACTGGTCCAGCGTCAGAATCCACGAACGAGCAAAGCTGGTGATCTGGCCCCAGTCAGCGTAGCCTTCCGGCAAACCAATACCCAGGAAGCTCAGTGCGGCGAAGGATAAGACAATCGCGCCCATATCAAGGGATATACGCACCAGCGTCGGGAACATGGCATTGGGGATGACATGCTTCATCATCAGGTGCACATCATTGGCCCCACTGGCCCGCGCAGCCAACACATAGTCACGTTCCTTGGTGCCCAAAATATCACCCCGCAACTGGCGAGCATAACCCGTCCAGCCGAATATGATAAGGGCAATGGTCGCCGGCCAAACACTCCGGCCAAACAACGGAGTCAGCAACGAGGCCAGGATTAGCGCACCGGTGATGAAGGGGAAGGCAACGAACACCTCCACTACGCGCATCAGGCCTTCATCCACCCAGCCCCCATAAAAGCCGGCCACTGCTCCAATGGTTACACCAATAAGCACCGAGAAGAACGTTACTACTACGCTGGCAAAGAAAGCCGTTCGCGTCCCCCAGATGGTGCCATACCAGATGTCATACTGTCCGCTGGTGGTACCCCAAATATGGGTCCACTCCTCGTTACCGGTAATCGTCTTGTACCAAAGAGGAACCGTCATTGGGGCGTTCTTGACCCACGGGCTGCCGGGTGATTGCGGCTCGGCCCGGAAACCATCCCTGGGAATCTGCATGGTATCCCAGTTCTCCGTTGGCGGCGGGGCCAGGACCGGGGCAAACAGTGCCACCAGAGCGAAGAACGCGATCAGCAATATGCCGGCCACAGACAACGGGTTCGTGACGATGCCTTTCAGTAATCGCGAGGTCTCCGGTCCAACAGTTTTTTCAAGACGCGATAGCTCGCGAAGTTCTTCGTAACCACCGATGGATACGGGATCAGTCGGTATGGGGTCAGTTGCTGTCGTCATGATTCTTTTCCTCCATCTAACCAACTAGCTAAGCCGCACGCGAGGATCGAGAACGGCGTACATCACGTCCACAGCAAGATTGGCAACCACAATGAGCACAGCTGTGAATAACGCATAACCAAGCATGGACAACACATCCAGGCTAACGGCCGCTGCTGCTGCCCAGGACCCGATTCCCGGATAGTCAAATACTGTTTCAGTGATGACCACCCCGTTGAGAAGCCTGGCCAGCGTTAAGCCGGCAACAGTAACAACAGGTATGAGCGCATTGCGGCGAATATGGCGAGTGACGACTGTCTTTTCAGGTAAGCCCTTGGCGCGGGCAGTTGTGACATAGTCCTGGCGCATTTCCTCAAGCATAGAGGATCGTGTTACCTTGAGTAACAAGGCCACCTGGATAACCACCAGTGTCAAGATAGGCATGATCAGGTGCCGGATTGCATCAATGAAAATATCAAAACGTAAATTCAGGAGTGAATCAACGGTCATCATCCCGGTGTATTGGGTAAAGCCGGGCTTGAGAACCTCCTGACTGAATGCGGTAGAGAGCCTTCCAGGCTGAAACCAGTCCAGTTTAGCGTAGAAGACCAATAACAAGAGGAGGGCAAAGACAAACGTGGGGAACGACCAACCCAAAATGGCAAACACACGTAAGGATTGGTCAATCGGCTTATTATGATGGAGCGCCGCTTGCATCCCTAGCCAGATGCCCAATCCAATGACCGGAATCATACTCCAAAGCGCCAATTCCAACGTAGCCGGGAAGCGACGAAGAAGCACATCAGACACTTCCTCGCGGCCCGTACGGGAGTAACCCAAATCGCCACGCAGCACGCCGCCAACCCGTTCTCCGGTTGACCCGTCGACCGTACCCACCAGCCAGTTCCAATACTGGACGTAAAACGGTCGGTCAAGGCCATAGCGCTTGATAATGGCATCAACCTGGCGATCATTTTTGGGAATATCGCGGACATACAGAGCTGAGCGTTCTACCGGGCCGAGCACCTGTAGCATGAGGAAGATTAGGACCGTCACACCAAATAAGATAACTGGAATGATTAACAGTCGGCGAATAATGTAGGCTGTCATAACTCTGTATTCTCCCTAATTAAAGAGCAAAGGATTTTCGACGTATATACTGTCCTGTTCCCTAATTTCGAACTATTCCATCTTCCGGGCACTTGATTAAACTGTAATATCTTGTGCTCAGAGCACCCAATAAAGCTACTAATAAATTTTCACTGAAACAGGCGACCCAGAGCTCTTAGATTCCAAAAGCGCTAAGGCGCACATTTCAATTGTCTGTGTCTGGCGGGGGCGGATTGTACAACCCGCCCCCGCCATCCCAAAGGGTGTAAGCCTTTCGGATTACACCCCTCAGGAACTAGGAACCAATTCTAATGCTTACTGGAGGGACATACCGTAATAGTATGTACCCGGCAGCGCGGCATTGTAGAACCAGCCATCTACCCAGCGTTGCTCATAGCGGGCGCCAGTTGCCTGGGCCAGGATGACACTGATGGTGTCATCGTAGAACTGCTGCTGGATGTCGTAGTACATCTGGGCGCGGACTTCGGGATCGCTCTCGACGACTGCGGCGGATGCCAACGTTTCGTACTTATCGGTGATCTCTGCAGGCAGACCCTGGCGACCGCCGAAGGTACCGTAGGTGTACGGCTGAATCCAGTTATGCGGATCGTGGATATCCTCAACCCAACCGCTGACGGAAATCGGCAACTGCGAGGCGCGGAACGCGTTCAGGAACGTGGGCCACGGCAGACCGATGGTCTCGACACGGTACAACGGGTTGACGGAAGCCAATTCGCTCTGCCAGATCTCGCCAATGGTCTGGCGAACCGTGTTACCGGTATTGAAGGCAATCTGGAAGCGGAAGCCGGTCTCCGGCAACGCACCGTCCCAAGCTGACTCGAAGTAAGCTGCGCAGGCTTCCGGATCGTACTCATACATCGGGCCGTCGGGGTTGTAACCCAGCATACCGAGGATGATCGGGCCGTTATTACGAATGCCTTGACCAATCAGAGCTTCTGAGATGTAGGTGTCGTAATCGAAGCAGGTCGCCATCGCCTTACGGGTGTCAGGATCGCTGAAGAAGTTCGGCGGGATACCATTGCCGTCCAACTGGCCGGAGCCAATGTACGGTGAATCCTCAGCCACGTTCCATGTCAGGAAGGCATCGGTACGGCTGGTGCTTTCCAGTTGATCCCACTTACGCAGCGGGGCATCCGGATTGTCAGTCGGGGTGCAGGTGAAGTCAGACAAGCAAACTTCGCCGACGAGCGGATCAACCTGCGCGCGCTGATCAATGTTAACAGCCACATTGGCTGCATCACCGGCCTGCAGGGCTGCGAAACGGGTACCGAATTCGTCTACCAGACGAATGATAACATTCTGCAGCGGAGCAACACCGGACGGGCCACCTTCCCACATCGGGTCGCCTTCGGCGCGCCAGTAGTTCGGGTTGGCTACCAAAGCATACTCTTCACCGGGGGTCCAGTGATCCAGCATGTAGGGGCCGGTGCCGTTAGCAATTGCAGTCAACGCATCGGTCTCGGTGCCGGGGGCATAGTAATTCTGCCATGTATCGCAGCTACCATCCCAGTCACCATTGGCAGTCGCCCAATCTGGTCCATTACACTACCCCAGGTGCCGGCCAGTGTAGCCAACAGCGGGCCCCACGGCTGCGCCAGGTTGAAGGTAACGGTACCGGCGGCGTCGTCAGCAACAACAGCGGCCTTAACCAGTTCACAGGTAGCAGCCAACTCTTCAGGAGTAGCATTGGCCTGCAGACCTTCGGGATCGCCGGCGAAGGCACCATCCTGGATACCTTCGGTGACATCACCGGAGGTGTAGCCCAAAGATCGGCTCCAGCAACAGCCACTGAGGACCGTTCGGGTCACTCTGCAGCAAACCACGCTGGAAGCTGTAAGCTACGTCGCTGGGGGTCAACTCAGCGCCATCGTGGAAGGTAACGCCTTCACGGATGTGGAAGGTATAGACCGTACCATCTTCAGAGATGCCGCCGTTCGCAACGGAAGGCACTTCGGTCGCCAGCACAGGCACGTAGGATGTGGCGTCTGAGCCGTTGTACCAAATCAGTGTCTCGTAGATGTTCTGGATCCGGGGTGTTGCTGGCGGTATCATAACCCAGCGCCGGATCCAGCGTACCGATGTCACCAAAGGTCATGCTGACGTAGGTGGACGGATCGGGTGCGCTCATGGACATTTCTTCTACCGGTTCAGGAGTTGCCGTAACGACAACTTCCTGGTTCTCGGTAACAACACGAGTAACCTCAACCGGCTCGCCTTCTTCGACGACGGTTTCGGTAACAACACGGGTTACTTCAACAACCTCGGTTGCGGGCTGGCAGGCGGCCAATACCAGGGCAAAAACGCCCAGGGCAGCCACTAGCAGCGCAAATTTCTTATTAGCAAACATATGGATGTCTCCTCCAACTTCTATCTAAAAGGTAAATAGTTACAGTACAGATTGGTTTCTCTTCTTCGATTATCCTTCTCTCTATGCAACCTCCCTCGGGCTTTGCGTGGTCGGAACATTACAAACAATTTCCCCTACCGCCCCGGTAGACGGAACACGTCCACACCGTAGCAAACCCGATATCCATGTGAATCACATTGATAACTAAACAAACTGATCCGCAACGTGGCAAGCCACCATATGGGGATCTTCAGTCGTCCCCAGGTTGCGGAATTCCGGATCAACCTCGCGGCAAACGTCTATTGCATAGGCGCACCGCGGGTGGAAACGACAACCACTTGGTGGGTTAGCGGGACTGGGCACATCCCCTTCCAGAATGATGCGCTGCCGCTTGGCTTCCTTGTCCGGGTCCGGAACAGGAATAGCCGACAGCAACGCCTGGGTATAGGGGTGCAACGGATGATCATAGACCTCGTCACGCGAGCCCAGTTCAACAATCCGACCCAAATACATAACTGCCACCCGGTCACTGATATAGCGAACCATGGACAGGTCATGGGCAATAAACAAATAAGTCAGACCCAGCTCTTTCTTCAAATCATCCAGCAGGTTGACAACCTGGGCCTGAATGGAAACATCAAGCGCCGAGATAGGTTCATCGGCAACGATAAAGGCGGGGTTGGTTGCCAATGCGCGAGCCACACCGATGCGCTGGCGCTGACCGCCGGAGAATTCATGCGGGTAGCGACTGACAAAATACGGGTTCAGACCCACTAATTTTAACAGTTCCTGGACTCGCTCTTTGCGGCTGGAGGAATCGCCGATACCGTGAATTTGCAACGGCTCGCCAATGATATTGCCCACCGTCATGCGCGGGTTAAGGGACGCATAAGGGTCCTGAAAGATCATCTGCATGTGGCGGCGTGCCTTGCGGATATCACCCTTGCTCAGGGTCGATAAGTCACGGCCACCAAAGAGCACACGTCCTTCAGTCGGCTCTTCCAATTGCAGGATGGTCCGGCCGGCCGTGGACTTGCCGCAACCGCTTTCACCCACCAATCCCAACGTCTCGCCCTGATACAGGTCAAAATTGATGCCGTCGACAGCCTTTACATAGCCGACAGTACGGCGCATGACGCCGCGCCGGATGGGGAAATATTTCTTTAGATCACGAACTTGAATGAGAACCGGCCTTTCATCAGCGTTGCCGTTGGCATGTGCGGTAGCATTAGTTTGAGCGGCCATCTTAGCGGTGGTGGTTTCAGTGTTGGTTGTTATTGTGTCGGTCATACTGCCACCTCTGCAACCACAACTTCTTCCACTTCATCCAGGATACGCAATCCATTATAGACTTCTTCAGCACGCCAGCATGCCGAGTAATGGTCTTTATCCACTGGCGTAAGAGGTGGGTTCTCAGTCCAGCAATGATCAACGGCATAACGACAGCGCGGCGCAAACGGGCACTGATTTGGCTCTTTCAGCAAATCCGGCGGCAGGCCCTTGATGGGGATCAACCGTTCTTTCATCTTGGCGTCAACCTTGGGCAACGACTCCAGCAAGCCCAATGTATACGGATGGGCTGTTTCTTTGTAAAGCGCACGAATCGGTGCAAGCTCCACCACAAACCCGGCATACATGACCGCCACCTTCTCTACCATTCCGGCAATCACACCCAGGTCATGGGTAATCCAGATAATAGCCATCCCCAACTGCTGCTTCAGGCGCAACACAAGGTCCACGATTTGGGCCTGAATGGTTACATCAAGAGCGGTAGTCGGTTCGTCAGCAATTAAGAGGGAAGGATTGCAGGCCAGCGCCATAGCGATGCCAATGCGCTGTCGCTGGCCGCCGGAGAATTGATGGGGATAGTCGTTAAGTCGATCTTCAGCGTTAGGCAGCCCCACCATGGTTAGCAGCTCGGCCGCCCGCGCTTCGGCTTCTTCGCGCTTCATGCCCAGATGCATCTCCAGGCCTTCTGTCATTTGTAAGCCAATCGTCAAAACAGGGTTGAGCGATGTCATGGGGTCTTGGAAGATCATCGCCATCTCACGGCCACGAACATGCCGCATCTCCTCCGAGGAGATCTTGAGCAAGTCCCGGCCGTTGAAGATAACTTCACCCTCCTCGACCTTGCCCGGCGGGCTGGGAATCAGGCCCATCAACGACTTCATGGATACCGATTTACCGGAACCACTTTCGCCGACAATCGCCATGGACTCCCCTTCATCCAGCGTGAAGGATATACCATTCACCGCATGAACCACGCCGTCTTCCGTGTAGAACCGGGTCACGAGGTTGCGGACTTCAAGTAAGTGTGTCATTGGTCCTTTGCGCGTGCTTGTAATGTTCAACAAAAATCACCGATACAAAATCTGTCGCTAGCCGATGTCTGGTTATCCAGAGCGCCGGAGCAACAGAGCGTATACTATAGCGCAATCACGCGCAATTCCAAAATAGCCGTCGCAACCAATCACTGAAATCGTAACGTTCATGGACAATATTCGTCCGCAAGTATGATATTCTAGTATAACTGATGGTCAATCAAGTGACAAGTTAGTGACACAAATATAGCTCGTCATTTAATAGCACCACCCCCTCCCGTCGCTTTTACTCAGGGAGGGGGTGGTGCGGGTAACTTAGCCGGGGCGGTAGGGGACCGGCGTTAATCCGGTTCGGCCGTCATTACCCATAGAATAGAAGAGGAGGAAAGCATAGTTATTCGGTCGCCAGCGAATAGGCGTAGTAGTCACGTCCAAACCCGCCGACGCGGTAGTAATAGCCATCTACCCAGGGTTGGGTATACCAGGGTGTCGAACGTTGATGCAGGATAATCTGCGGCACGTTATCGTAAAACACCTGCTGCAATTCATAATAGATATCCTGTCTTGCTCCGGGGTCGGCCGCCTGCACACCGGCATCCACCAGCACACGGAACTCATCCATCAACTCTCCGGCATATCTGGACGACCGCCGTAGGTGCTGACCAGATGGTTGTACCCAGTTGTGGGGATCGCGGATATCCTCCAGCCAGGCACTAACCGAAACCGGCAACTGCGAAGCGCGCTGCGCGGACAGGAATGTCGGCCACGGCAAGCCAATTGACTCGACAATGTAGTTGGGGTTGATCGCCCCCAGTTCAGCCTGGAAGATCTCGGCAATGGTCTGGCGGGTGGTGTTCCCCGTGTTGAAAGCGATCTGGAAGCGGAAGCCGGTGTCGGGTAGTTGCCCATCCTGTGGCCTCGGCCAAGTAATTCGCGCAGGCTTCAGGATCATACTCATACATCGGACCGTCCGGGTTGTAGCCCAGCATACCGGCGATGATCGGGCCATTGTTGCGCACACCTTGCCCAAGCAGCACTTCATTATTATAGGTATCGTAGTCAAAGCAGGTTGCCATCGCCTTGCGGACGTTCAGGTCTGAGAAGAAGTCCGTGGGGATGCCGTTACCATCCAACTGGCCGCTGCCGATAGGGCGAGTCCGGCGGAATGTTGAAGGTCAGAGCATCAGCAATTTGGCCGACACTGGGCCGGTTGACATACTTCACAAACTGGCCGGTGGGGTTATCCGGGTTTGGTTCACACTCGAACGTCTGGGCATCACAGATTGTGCCCACCAGCGGATCTACCTGAACCTCGTCCTCAGGATTAACCACAACCCATTCAACGTCACCGGATTGCATCATGGCAGCGTGTACCCCACTCGTTGACGACACTATAGACAACGGTCTTGATAGATGCCGGACCATAGGGACCACCTTCCCAGCGCGGGTTTCGGCTGTACGCCAGTAATCCTCATAAGCCGTCAATACCCACTCCTCACCGGGCGTCCAGTGATCGAGCATGTATGGGCCAGTACCATTGATGATATTGGTCAGCTTGGAGTTCTCAACGCCGGGTGAGTACCAGTCTTGCCATGTTGCACAATCGCCATCCCAGGCACCTTGCTCCATAGCCCATTCGCTATCAATAACTGGATCCCCAAGTGGAGGCGATATTGCGCCGCAGGTGGTCCCCACGGCTCCGCCAGGTGAATAGTAACCGTTCCGGCATCATCATCAGCAACAATCTTACTTTGACCACTACAAACTGCGGCAGCCGCGATCCTCCGGGCAACTTCGGCGCGCAAACTCTCCGGATTCCGGCGTAAGCGCCGTCTGCAATTTCCTCGGTGATGTCGCCCGATGAGTACCCCATAATGGGCTCAATCAGCAACCACTGCGGACCGTTGGGGTCAGATTGCAGCAAACCGCGCTGGAAGGTGTAGGCCACATCATGTGGTTCGAGCGTGCCGCCGGCGTGGAAGGTGACACCTTCGCGTATGTTAAAGGTATAGGTCGTGCCGTCTTCGGAGATTAGTCCGTTCTCTTCTGAGGGAACCTCTACTGCTAACGCCGGAACAAAGGACGTGCCGTCAGTAAAGTTATAGGTGATGAGCGGCTCCATCACATTCTGGATGACGTTACCACCGGATGTTTCATAACCAAGGTTCGGGTCCAGGGTATCCGGCTCACCAAATGACGCTTCTCGCCAGGTAGTCGGGTCCGGCGCCGCGGATGAGACAGGCCTTTCAGGCACAGGCGTTGCCGTGACAACAACTTCCTGCATATCAGTCACGACACGCGTCACTTCTACAGGTTGACCTTCCTGGACCACGGTATCGGTGACGACTCGGGTAACTTCGACAAATTCAGTTTGCGGCTGGCAAGCAGCCAGTGCAAACAGGGTAATCAATAAACCGGCGATTAGCAGTCCACTTGTCTTGCGTGACATGTGCATCTTCTCCTTGAGGATGTAAGCGGATTTAGATCAACAAAACGCGTTGGATTGTGGTAGAGTAGGGGTTCTGAATTCTGTCGGGACATCACCTCCTGACGATTCGGTTGGTAAGCTCCGGTGCAGCACCTTCAACTTGCAGGCTGGCGGTTGTTGCATCGGGGCTCCGCCGCAATCCATGCGGCAGGCAAGGTAAATAAACCAAGGGTACTATAGCATAGGGTCATTTAAGTGTCAATAAGGTGACATATTAGTGACAATACCTGGAGGAGAGCCGGTGGTCAAACACGTCCTGGTCATTCATCTCGGCACAAATACGCATACAGAAGATGCGGTCTTTATGGACCAATCGTTCCAGCTACGCTGGATCGGTGTGAATGGTGACATGGAGCAAGCCCGCTCACTCATTGCCGAATATGACGGCCGTGTGGACGCCATTGCTCTGGACGGGATGCCCGCCCTGCTGGAGTTGGGCAGCGAATCGCGTGCCCACGAAGATGGCCGAACCTTATCCGACATTGCCACGGAAACGCCTGTTGTGGACGGTCATGGCATTCGCGCCGGTCTGGAACGCTGGGGGGTTATCCTCGCCGATCGCGCTCAACCCGGCATCTTCGGCCAGAAGCGAATTCTCATGACTCCGGGCCTGAACCACACCGGACTGGCGCAGGCATTGGGAAGGCGTGGGTCAGCCCTGCGCTATGCAGACCCGTTTGTCTACTTTTCCCTGCCCGCCGTCCCCGGCATCGGAACGGAAGCCACCCTTGACCAGGCCGCCGGACCGACACTCGACCAACTGCGAAGTGCCCCGTTCACCCGCCTGTTTCCTTCATCCGCGGCTGTCGAATCCCACAATCAGGATTTATTCAAGTGGGCGGATGTCATAGCCGGAGATATTGGCGTGATCAGGCGTTACGCCCCAGATCAGATCAAACACAAGACAGTAGTGGTCGAATGGGCGGATGAGGACGATCTGGCGGACCTCCAGCGACGTGGGGCCGGTATTGCGGTCACGCTCATGCCCTCTCTGGACGGCAAGGGGGAGCTCGGCCGCTGGCCGGCGGCCGTTCTGGAAGCGGTACTGGTTTCCATGCGTCCCGATCCACAGGCCCCCCTGACCGAAGACACCTACCTCGACATGCTGGCCGAACTCGACTGGCAACCGGCCATTCGTTATCTGCAACCGGATGAGGCCGGCATCAACCGCTTCGCCTTTGTCATCCATCCGCTGAATGTCAGCTTTATCCACAATCACAAGCTGTTTCGCTGGACACGTTATCTACCTGATGAGTTAGTGGAAACGGTAGCCGCCTATATCCCCCCGCTTTACCTGTCGCGGATTACCGGCGGGCAATCGCCCACGACCGGGCAGCGCATTGAAGGCCATCTCATCTCGTTGGGCGCGACGCCGCGTCAGATGATGCGCCACGGCGAACGCTTTACCTATGACCGGCTGAACCAGTCAGCACGCATTGCCGAGCGCAAGAACGCACGCATCATGGGCCTCGGCGCATTCACCAGCGTGGTCGGCGACGCGGGCATTACCGTCGCCCATGAATCAGACATCGCCATCACCAGCGGCAACAGCCTGACGGTCGCCGCCACATTGGAAGCCGCCAAGCAGGCCGTTATCAAGATGGGCGCGACCGACCTGACCAAGGGCAAGGTGATGATCATCGGGGCCACCGGCTCCATCGGCTCCGTTTGCTCGCGGCTGTTGGCCCAGGCCATCTTCGATGTGGTGCTGGTGTCCATTGAGCCGGAGCGCCTGATTGAGCTAAAGCGCACCATTCAGGAAGAAACACCCGGCGCGCAGGTTGCCATTGCCACCCACCCGGATGAGTATCTGGGAGAGTGTGACCTCATCGTCACGGCCACCTCCGCGTTTGGACAGCGCATTGTCGACATCACCCAATGTAAGCCGGGCGCCGTCATTTGCGACGTGGCCCGGCCGCCGGACATTAGTAAGGAAGAAGCCGCGCTACGACCGGATGTACTGGTCATTGAAAGTGGCGAGGTGCTTATTCCGGGCGATATTGATTTCGGCTATGACATCGGCCTGCCACCCAAGACAGCCTACGCCTGCCTGGCCGAAACGGCGCTGCTGGCAATGGAAGGGCGCTTCGAAGACTACACGTTGGGCCGAAACATCACCATGGAACGGGTCAAGGAAATCTACCGGCTCTTCAAGAAGCACCAGTTCCAGATTGCCGGGTTACGCTCCTTTGACGAGTACGTCACCGACGAGATGGTGGCTGAAAAGCGGGCACTGGCTGACCGGCTGCGCGAAGACCCGGCACGTTATGCGGCCGTCAAGGAAGAAGCGAGTGTGCGCCTGGCGACCATCCCCGTTTCCTCCAAGGGCGTCAGTGCACGTAGCGGCCGTTCGGTCCTGCCCGTGGTCGGTCTGGCGGCCGCAGCGCTGGGGATAGCCGGCCTGTTAGCCTCGCGTCGCCGCCGCGCCTGAGCATTTACCCACCAGTTTCATAAAGACGTCGTGAAATTCGCCGTGCCCGGCGATCCTTTCACGTCCGATTCATGTCCCCTTAGCCCCCCTTGTGGCATGATGCATCGTAGGTGACTTGGCTGGAGATCGGATACACGGCACTTGCTGCAGCATCCGGTTCCCTGGCTACCCTTTCAAAGTAACGCATCTTACGAATTCGTTCGCGAACAGCAAACAAGGGTTGGCAACATGATAAATCAGGCGACATCCATTTATTCACGCCGGAAGACGCAGTGGCTTCTGGGGGCATTTGTGGTTACGGTTGTAGTTCTGGCTCTGGCGACTATCCTGCCGCGCATTGCGGCGCAGTCGGCCGCCGCGCAGTCAGCAACCGTTCCTACCTTTACGATTGAAGATGTGGTCACGGACAACACCGTCACGATCAAGACGGCCGACTTCCCACCCTACCAGGACTTTGTGGTACGGATGGGGCCGAACGGCACGCTGGGTATTGACGGCCAGGTCGTCGGCCATACCAATTCCGGGGAAGGCGGTAGTTTCACGGCCACCTATTCGATCCCGGCTTCATTACAAGGCGCCCAACGGATTGCCATCCGCCTGGAAAGCGCCAAGGGCTACTACGCCTACAACTGGTTCTACAACAATCTGGAAACCCCAAAGCCCCGTGTGCCGTCGTTTACCATTGAATCGGTTATCCCTGACCAGATGGTGACGATTCATGCCTACAACTTCCCGGCCAACCGGTCCTTCCTGGTCACCATGGGACATATGGGAACCGATGCGATTGACGGCGTTGCCGTGGGCACAATAGACACCGGTTCCGGCGGCGAGCTACTGGCTTCATTCAACATTCCGGTTTCACTGAGAGGTCTGGAGCGAATCGCCATCCGCGCCGAAAGCGGTCCCTACTACGCCTATAACTGGTTCAATAACCTGGACCTGTCCAATATTCCCACGCCGACCATGCGTATCTGTGCCGTCGTGCGGGATGAGAGCATCACGATCGTCACCCGCGACACGTTCCCGGCTAACCGCGAATTTGCCCTTCTGATGAATTTCATGGGCACGCTGGGCACCGGCGGTTACGTCACCGGGACGTTCAACTCCGGGCCGACCGGCGTCTATAGCGGCACATTCCCGATCCCTGAGGGGCTACGCGGGTTGGACCAGATTGCGGTCCGGGCTGATGAAATCAACGGCCCTTATTACAGTTACAACTACGTCAACAACCAGACGGCAACCTACTGCACCACACCGACACCGTAAGCCTTTTCAGATCATCAAATTTCGTACCTTAATCCGCAGATGCGCTTCACCTAATACGGTGCGCATCTGCGGATTTTTGTTCCGCTTCCGCCGAGTAAACGCCCACTTAGCGTAGTTGCTAACCCTTCCCCCTCCCTGTATCATGCGCGCACATGATCGGAGCCGTCGCCCCCCGCCAGCAAACCGCCTATCTCGGCTGGATCACCCTCATCCTGCTGCTGGCGGCCGCATTCCGATTCGTCAACCTGACAACCGCCCCGCCGGGGATGACCCACGACGAAGCCGACCACGGCATTACCGCCCAGAGCATTCTCAATGGCGCGCTCGATATCTACTTCACCATCGGCTACGGTCGCGAACCGCTATATGACTACGCCACGGCCGGGGTTATGGCCGGGGTCGGTGAGACGATCTTTTCCGCCCGCCTGACGGCCGCTTTCTTCAGCCTCATTCTGATCGCCGGGGCATACGCCTGGGTGGCCCGCGCATTCAATGCACCGACGGCCCTGCTGACGGCCGCCGGGCTGGCTGTCGGCTTCTGGCCGGTAATGGCCGGTCGCCAGGCATTGCGATCCATCACCCTGCCGGCACTGTTTGTTCTGGCAGTTTACTGGTACTGGCGCGGCCTCTCAACGGTATCACAGGAACGCTCAAATCGGTGGGCAGCAACTGTCGGTTATTTTACGGCAGCCGGGATTCTGCTCGGCCTGACCGCCTATACCTACATCCCCGCGCGCGTCCTGTGGCTGGTCTTTCCGGCGCTGGTGTTCTACCGGATGATCGCCGGGCGCTCCAGTCAAAAGCAGTTGTGGATCATGACCGGGCTGATGTTGTTGGTGGCCTTGCTGGTTGCTGCGCCGCTACTGCTCCATCTGAACGCCAACCCCGGTCTGGAAGTGCGTATCCACGAACTGAGCGCGCCGTTGACGGCCGCTGCGTCGGGCGACTTCGGGCCGTTAGGGACCAATGCGCTTGCCAGCCTGCGCCTGTTCTTTGTGGAGGGTGATCCCACATGGCGCTACAACATTGCCGGACGGCCGTTTCTTGTGCCGCTTGTCGGGGCGCTGTTTGTGGCCGGGCTGGTATGGGCGGTTATTTTGGCTGTGCAGGGGGTGCGGCGCGGCGAAGCGCGGGCCGGTCGCCGATCGGCCGCATTTCTGGCACTGGTCTGGCTGATTGGCGGGCTCAGCCCGGTACTGGTTACCGGCCCGGCCCTGAGCATGACCCAGGCCATCGGCCTGCTGCCCGTCCTGTATCTCTTCCCGGCGCTGGCCCTGGTGGACGGAACGCGATACATCACGAATCGCTGGATACCGGAGGAACGGCAGGCGCTGGCCCGTCGAACGGCCACCGGATTGGCGCTTCTCCTGGTGATTGTCGGCGGGTTGCGAACAGCGGCCGATTACTTCGGTCGTTGGACCAATGAGCCGGAAGTGCGCGTCCAGTACGAAACGGCCTTGGTCACGGCGCTCACCTATCTGAATCAACACGGTCGGGGAGATGCGACCATTTCCACCATTACACCGGGACCGTTTCACAGCCCAGCCGTGGCCGCCCTGACGGTCCATAATCCTGACGTCACCCTGCACTGGTTCGACGGCCGCGAGAGCCTGCTGCTGCCGCCCGACGGCGGGACGCTGGTCCTGCCCGGCTTCACGCCGTTACCCGACCGGCTAGCCCCCTACGTGGAAGATGCCGATCTTGTGACCGAGCTGCCGATGCGACCGGATGATCTCGACCAACCACTGCGCGTGCTGACCCTGCCCACAGGCGCGCCGTCCCTGACAACCGGGGGCTTGCTGCCGGCGCAGTTCGGCGAAACGGCCGAACTGGTTGGATACGATCTCCCGGCGACGGCCGTCCGTCCCGGCGAGCCCCTGTCGCTGGTGACCGGCTGGCGACTGCTGGCACCCCTGCCGGACGGTATGTTGTTTGCGCAACTGCTCGGCCCGGCCGGCGTCATTGCCCAGGCCGACCGGCTCGGCGCGCCGGGTGAGCTGTGGCAGTCGGGGGACCTGCTGTTGCAGGACCTGAGCTTTACCATCCCACCGGAAACACCGCCGGGGACCTATGAGTTGATCGCCGGGCTATATACGACCGGAGACGGAGAACGCCTGATGACCAACGGGGCAGACCACGTTCATCTGGCCGATATTGAGGTGGTTGCGCCATGAGTACGGCCGTACTGGACCACCCCACCGATAACTCACCATCCTGGGTTGAAATAGCTCATACTGCCCTGCGCCATCCGGCAACGTGGGCCGTGGTGTTGGCCTTGCTGGGCTTCTTCCTGCGCGTCTGGCAACTGGACAGCGTCCCACCCGGTTTCCGCGACGACGAACTGATAGAGACACTGGTCATCTCCCAGAACATTCTCGACGGTGATATCGCTCTATACTATCCCGACGCCTCCGGCCATGAACCCCTCTACCACATGCTCAACGCGCTTTTCCTGGCCTGGTTCGGCGCTGGCGCGCTGGGCATCCGGCTCCTGTCGGCCTTTATCGGAACACTGACGGTGCCGCTGACCTATGTGCTCGGCCGAAAGTTGTTTGGTCCGGGGGTTGGTCTGGCCGCAGCCGGGGTGCTGGCGGTCAGTTTCTGGGGGTTGATATACGCCCGCGTCGGCATTCGCCACGTCCTGACGCCGCCGTTCGCGCTGGCCGCGTTCTACTTTTTCTGGCGGGGCCTGAGCGCACCGGACAATACGGCCGACAGCGAACGGTTCTTCGCGCGATTGTTGGGACCGGGAGCCGGCAGTTTCCTGGCCGCCGGGCTTTGCCTGGGACTGGGCTTTTACGTCTACTTTGCCGGGCGCGGCGTGCCCCTGGTGCCGGTGGCCTTCGCTGTCTACCTGGCTCTGTTCGCCTTTCCCCTGTTCCGCAGCCGGTGGCGCGGCATGGCGCTAATGCTGGGTGTGGCTCTCGTCCTGGCCCTGCCCCTGACCATGGCGATCCGGCAGCAGCCGGAGGCCGAGGGTCGCGTTGGCGAGTTGGCTCAACCGGTCATTGATGCGCAGGCGGGTGACTTCAGCCTGATCATCGAACAGGCCATTGCCGCGCTGACCACCGCCCACAGCGGCGGCGATCCCGAATGGCTGTACAATATTCCCGGCCGGTCAATCTTCGGACCGGTGAGCGCAGCGTTCTTCTGGATCGGCGTGGTACTGGCTGCATTTTACGCACTACATCCGTTCATTCGCCTGTTGCGCCGCGAACGCGGAAACCGGCAACCCATACCGAACTGGCGGCCGCCTTCCTGCTTATCTGGTGGCTGGTGGGTATCTCCCGGCCATCCTCAGCATTCCGCCAGCCAGTCTGGGCCATATGATCATGGCCCAACCCGCGTTCTACATGCTGGCCGCGCTGCCGGTGGGCGCGATTGCTATCTGGGATCGGTTGGGCAACCGGCGCGTGTGGTTGGCTATCCTAGCGGGAATCGTGCTGGTAACGGCCGTTGCCCTGCGTGATCTACCGGCCTATTTCGGCGAATGGCCGGACCGGGGTATGGTGCGCTTTCTCTACCGTGCCGACATTGAGGATGTAGCTGATTTTATCCACCACGACCCGGACAACCCTGCTCCTACCGACTTCGGCATTACCGGCTTGCTGGCCGGACCGTGGGACCGCGAGGCGCTGACGATTGCTCTCAACAACGATCCGGCCATCCGGCCGCGCTGGTATAATCCGGAGCGGGCCTTGCTGCTGCAACCCGACATCAGCTTTAGCGGCTATCCTGATGTGGTCAACGCCTATGAATCTGCCATGACACCGCTTCCCGAAAGTGCAGACCTGACCGGCGGCTACGAGCTTGTTCGCGTGAATCACCCGCCTTTGCCCGCCGATGACACGCCAATTTGCTTCACCAACCATTTGTGCTGGACCGGTGCCGCTTATGATCCGGCCAGTGGTGTTCTGGAGCTGAGCTGGGAAGCGGCCGATTATCTGGACCTGCCACCGCTGCCCCTCATCAGCAACCCGCCGCCGCCCGGCGTCTACAACGGCCCGCGCCTCTATGTTTTTGCGCAGGCGGTTGACGATGCAGATACATTCCTGACCGGCGACGACGGCCTGTGGGTGGACCCGTCTACGCTGTACCCCGGCGACGCCTTTATCCAGCAACATCATCTGGTCGTGCCCGAAGGGACAACGCCTGCGGCGATCCTGTTCGGCCTGTATGACCCGCTGACCGGCGAACGGGTGCTGACCGTGGACGGCGCAGATCACATCCGGCTGGAGGCCACCCGATGACGGCCGTCAGTCCATCAACAACCAACGGCCGTCTGCGTTCAGCCCTCACGGCCAACTGGCCTATTCTGGCAATCCTGACCGCTTTTCTGATCCTGGGTGCAGCCTACAGCATCATCAACCCGCTACACGAAGCGACGGATGAACTACGCCATTACCGCTTCATCCAGCACATCATCCAGCTTCACCGGCTACCCATTCAGGGTGAGCTGGCCTGTAGCACGCAGGGCCACCACCCGCCGCTTTTCTACGCCACGGCTGCCCTGGTCATCGGCGGGATAGATACGGGGCATGACGTCTGCTATGAACCACCCGGCAATCCGTTCTGGGCCTACCGCTATTGGGAGGTCGGCCGCGACAACAAGAACCAGTATTTGCACGGTGCGGACGAGGCATTCCCCTGGCGCGGCGAGGCGCTGGCGGCGCATCTGGCCCGGTTCGTCAACCTGCTCATCGGCGCATTAACCGTCTGGCTGACCTGGGCCACGGCCCGCGCTATCTGGCCCAACCGGCGCTACCTGGCGGCGGGATCGGCCGCCTTTGTCGCCTTCAACCCCATGTTCCTCTACATGTCCGGGGCGATTAACAACGACGTGATCGCGGCGGCGGCCGGGGCGGCCGTTGTCTATGCCTGTGTCAGGCTCCTGCTGGATGAAAAGGGGCTGTCCTGGCTGTGGGGCGTTGTGCTGGGGGCGATCTTTGGGCTGGCCCTGATGAGCTAGTTCAATCTGGCGGCGATCATTGTGGTCATTGAAGCGACCGTTACCTGGGTGGCCTGGCGCAAACGACAGTGGCGCGAATGGCTGGTGGTCAATGTGCTCATCGCCGGACTGGCTCTGGTCATTGCCGGGTGGTGGTTCGTCCGCAACCAGATCCTGTATGGGGAACCGACCGGGTTCGAGAAGCTGACTGAACTTTGGGGCGTGCGCGATCCCCGCGACAGCTTCGGGCTGGCAATCCACGAACTACCCTACGTCTGGACCAGTCTGTGGGGGCGCTTTGGCTATGGTCAGATTCCGCTGCCCAACGGATTCTACTGGGGGCTGTTCCTGCTCGCGCTGGTGGCCGTGGCCGGTTATGGCGTCGCGTTGGTTCGCCGCCGAACGGCCGAGCTGCGTGCTGTGGCGCCTTCACTTATTCTGCTGGCGCTCAATGTCGTGGTCTTTTTCGGGGTGATCTTTAACTATTTGCTGGTCAGCCCGGCCGGGCCGATGGGGCGATTCTTCTTCCCGGCGCTGTCCTCGCTGGCAATCCTGCTCTTTTACGGGTTGAGTCTGTGGCTGCCGGGCTCCTCGGACGGCAAGCAATCATCCGGCAAGACATTGGCCTGGATAACGGTGCTGGCGATGGCTGCGTTTTCGGTGGTTGCCCTCTTTGGCTATCTGGCCCCCGCCTATGCCCGGCCGGACAGTTTCGATGCCGCTGATTCGCTGCCAAATCCAGTAGACATCCAGTTTGATTCGTTCGTCAAACTGCGCGGCTATGCGGTTGATCGGTCCGGTCCAGCCGGGCGAGCCGATTAATATCGAACTGTACTGGGAAGTGACCGGCCAACCACCGGGCAACTATCTGCTTTGTTCATGCGGTAGACGAGGATACCGGGGCATTGGTGGCCCAGCGTGACACGCATCCGGGGCTGGGCAATTTCCCCAGCAGCCAATGGCTACCGGGTGATCGCTTCGTGGAGCGGCTCAGTCTGTATGTGCCGGAAACCGCTTACACACCGTCACAGGCTGAACTTTCCGTCGGGCTGTATGCGCCGGGACCGGACGGCTACCGGCTGGGCATCACTGACACGTCTACCGGGGCCGGGCTGGGCGATGCTTATCCGATCGGCGAGATCGCCTTTGTCCCCCAGACGGCCGTCCCTGACCCCACGCTGCCCAACCCCGAGGCCCACGTCTTTGAGGACCGCCTGCAACTGGTGGGGTATGAATACGACAACCGCACGCCACCGGCGGGGGGAGCGCTGGCCGTCACCCTCTACTGGCAGGCGTTGCAAGCCATCCCGGATGAGTACGAGATACAGGTCCGGCTACTTGGCGAGGACGGTTCCGTACTGGCTTCCTACGAGACGCTACCCCAGGATGGCGGCCGACCGACTTCAACCTGGGTACCCGGTGAAACGATCATCGACACGCATATCATTCCCCTCGGACCGGAGCTGGCCGGTCGTACGGTGACTGTACAAATTGCCGTGCAGGATGCAACCACCGGGCAGCGCCTGAATCTGGTGGGCGAAGACGGCCGTTGGCTGGATGACAAACTACAGCTATCCCCGATTGTTGTCCGGTAGACTGGCAAATAAGCCGGTCCGGGTGAGCGTAGGGCAATCGTCCGATAATTCCATTGACACCGAGGCTCGACTAGATATACTTAATTCATGGTGCTGAAAATAATGTCAACAGCATACATAGCAAGGATTTCCTGAACGCACGCCTCACCGCGTGCGTTTTTGTTTTACCCGTTTGCGTCACATTAGTTTGAGAGGAGAATGCACCAATGGACTACGGGATGATCGGCAAGATTGAGAAGGCGAAGTTCTATGCAGAGGAACGTGACCAGCGAATCCATTTTAATTCGCTCAGCGTCAACGTCCTTGGGGATAATGACGTTACGCATACAGTGACCTACAATGATGGGGCCTGGCACTGCGACTGCAACTACTTCAGCTCGCATCAGGTATGCAGCCATACAATGGCGATGGAGCGTATTCTCGGCGACATGGTCGAGATTGGCGTTCCGGCCGCCTAAAAGACCGACTCACCTTGCCGGATTAACCGGCAATACAGTTCACAAAGCGACGCGCCCTGTTTAGGACCTAAACAGGGCGCGTTTCGTTATAATTGCTCCATTGCCATGACGAAATTTCACCTCGCAGACGGGCAGCTCACGATATTGGGAGTCGAGTTTGATATCCGGCTGACACTGCTGATCATCTTCAGCGTCGTCGTGCCGATGATTGATTACTACGACTTCCCCATCACCGGCACAAAAGCATACGACCGCTTTATCCTCTATTTCATCCTTTCGGCGCTGTTTATCCGAATTGTCTACCGGGAGCCACTATCTCACTTCGGGTTCCGGCTGGGCAACTGGCGGCAGGGACTGGTCTGGACCGCTTTGGGCTGCGCGGGAATGGCCGTGATTTTGTGGTTTGTGGCCCGCACGCCGGAGATGCAGGCCTACTACACGGAACTGGCCCCGGATGGCGTCGGCCGTATTATCTTCCTCAACGGCGTGGAGATCTTCGGTTGGGAGTTTGTATGGCGAGGACTGCTGCTGTTCGCCTTTGCCCGTTACTTCGGCCCCGGCCCGGCGATCTTCCTGCAAGCCGTCCCCTTCGCCTACATGCACCTGGGCAAGCCGGCGGTGGAAACGTTCACCACCATTTTCGGTGGCGCGGCCTTCGGCTTTGTGGCCTGGAAAACGCAGTCATTCCTCTACTCGTGGTTGATCCACTGGTTCATACTGACCTTCACCATGCTGGTGGCGTTGGGCTTGCTGGGATAGGCGTCTACTAAATGACGACATTTCTCCCTTGCATAGATGGCCGGTATGTTCCCCGTCCGCTAGAATCTCTGAGTTGTGTTGGGGAACAAACCGGATGATGCCGGTATTGTCCCGGCAAATCAATATTTCCACTTGTACCGGGAGGCACTTATGAATGGAGTAGACGTTCAACTGGCCGGGCTAATATGGGCCCATGAATTGCAGACGATGGTAACGGCCGATTTGACGCAGGAGCAGGCAGCCTGGATTCCACCGGGCACGGCCAATCCCATCGCCGCCCAATATGCCCACTCGGTCTGCGCCGAGGACGGCGTGATCCAGACGGTTCTGCAGGGCAAGACACCCCTCTTCGCATCGGACTGGGCCGGGCGCACCGGCATCAGCGATCCGCAAATCATGGCGACACCGGAATGGTCCCGGTCCGTCACGGTTGACCTTCCCGCCCTGCGCGAGTACGCAACGGCCGTTACCGCCGCCAGTCGGGCTTATATCGCCGGGCTAACCGACGAAGATCTGGGCCGGGAACTGGACCTGACCGCATTCGGTCTGGGTCGCCGCACCGTCGGTTTGCTGTTACAAGCCAATCTCATCGCCCATATCCATAATATGGTCGGCGAGATATCGGCCCTGAAGGGCGCGCAGGGAGCGAAAGGGTATCCGTTTTAGGATTGAACCTGTAAATAGCCGAAACGTCATCACTTTGTAACAACCGGTTCATTACACTGTCTCCATCAACGGACCGGGCTCACCACCCGGAATATATGATAGGAGTCAGTAACATATGAACGAAAAGCAAAGCAAACGTGATCGGAAAGGGTTCATCTGGCTTGCCCTCACCGGCATTCTGCTGGTTGGCTTGCTGGGAGCCGGCTTCATGCTGGCCGGACGTGCATTGGCCCAGGCCGAGCCAACCGACGAGCCCACAACCACGACTGATGAACCGATGGTGCACGAACTCGTTGAGCGCGTCATCAGTGGAGGAGACAGTATTGTCATCTCTGGTCAGGCAGGTATTGGATTCGGCTTTCCCTTCGAAACGGCGCTGCGCAAGCTGGCGACCGAGGGCGTGATCACGAACGAAGACGTGGACAGCATCATGGAGGACCTTTCCGCCCAGACCGATGCAGTCACCTTCAGCAGTTCCACTTCACCTGACGGACAAATGAAGGAGATCACGGTGGATGTGGACATTCGCTCCGACGACGAGACGCTGCGCCCGGCAATGGAGCAGGCGCTGGATAACGCCGTAGCCAATGGTTTGCTGACGGCCGAACAGGCAGCAGCCGTCCTGGCCGAAGTAGATGCCGCGCCAACCGAACCGGACCTGATGGTATTGCCGGATGGCATGTTCCACTACGAGACAACCGGCGCATTGGACGCTGACGCTTTCCTGAACGGGCCGTTAGGCGAACGACTGGACAGCGCCGTGACCGCAGGCACGATCACCCAGGAAGAGTCACAGACTTTCCGCGACATACTGGAAAAACTACTGGCAGCCACCGAGTAGTCGTCTTCTCCATAGACCGGGCTTGTGTGGATAGACGCGGGCCCGGTCCCATTCCACCTTCCAGATGAGCGTTGTTGCCGGGCGAACATCCGCCCCTAGAATTGAATCATGACCGACGGTGAAATCCTCATCATCGAAGACGACCGCAAGACGGCCGAACTGGTGCGGCTCTATCTGGAGCGCGCCGGTTTTGCGGTGCAGGTGGCCCATGACGGGCTGGAGGGATTGACGCTGGCCCAGGCGGCGGCACCGGATGCCATTGTCCTTGACCTCATGTTGCCGGGCATGGACGGCCTCGACATCTGCCACAACCTGCGCGAGACGACTACCGGCCCCGGGGTGCCGATCCTGATGCTCACTGCCCGATCCACAGAAGACGATCTCATCCTGGGTCTGGAGGTCGGCGCGGATGACTATCTGACCAAGCCGTTCAGTCCGCGCGAGCTGGTGGCCCGTGTACGGGCATTGGTCCGGCGCAATACTGCCGGTGACGAGAATCTGGCGAAGGTAGGCGATCTCGTACTGGATTTGGATGCCCATGAAGTACGGCTGGCCGGTGAATTGATAGACGTAACACCGGTGGAATTCCGGTTGCTGGCGACGCTGGTACGTGAGCCGGGACGAGCCTTCTCCCGCCAGGAGCTGCTCGATCGTGTTTTCGGCCTGACATACGACGGGTTGCCGCGCACCATTGACGTTCACGTCCTGCGTCTGCGCCGGAAGTTGGAACCCGACCCTCAGACGCCGCTTTATCTCCAGACCGTCTATGGTCACGGCTACCGGCTGAACGGCGAGCTTGCACCCCGACCTATAGATGAACCTTCCGAGGAGGCTGTCCATGTGGCATAGCTATCGTCTACGGTTGTTTGTCGGGCTGTTACTGGTGGCTGTGCTGTCCATTGTCCTGGTTTCGCTAATTACCAGCCGGGGTGTGGCTGACCGATTCGGCCGTTACGTAGATGCCAGCAACGCGGAGGAGCGTCAGGCGATTGCCGAGGTTATTGAATACCAGTTGCAGCAAAGCGGTGTTGACGCGATTGGTCCATTTGCCGGGGAGATCGGCCGTGTCTTCGACCAGCCGATTACACTAAGCGACGAGCAGGGCAATATCGTATTCTCCTCACAAGATATAAATACCATTGAGGAGCATATCGTCGTCGAAGGAGATGCGGTTGATCCGGCGATCGCTCCACTCGATCTGACGCTTTCCGGCGACACCTTGCAGATCGATGAAGTAGAACCTTTAGACGTACAGGTGCATGCAACCACTCAGATGGCTGACGGTACCTTGACCACAATTACATATCGTGCCCCATTGAGTGCTGCCGGCTTCCTGAACCAGACCAATCTCTTGCTGTTCAGCTCGGCGATCGTGGCCCTCCTGCTGGCGGGGCTTGCCAGTCTGTGGTTATCACGATCGTTCATCCGGCCTGTGGATGCACTAACCCAGGCGGCTGAAGGGTTGGCACAGGGGGACCTGACCCGCCGTGTTGCGGTTGAACGCCCGGACGAACTCGGCCGTCTGGCAGCCAGCTTTAACACCATGGCCGGTAGTCTGGAGGAGCAGGAACGGTTACGGCGGCAGATGGTCGGTGATATTGCCCATGAGTTGCGTACCCCATTGGGGAATGTACGTGGTTATCTGGAAGCCGCGCAGGATGGTGTGGTCGCCACCGATGACGCGCTTATCGCCTCACTCCACGAGGAAACGCTGCTCCTGAGCCACCTGATCCAGGATTTGCAGGACCTGTCACTGGCGGAGGCAGGGCAACTACGACTGTCTATTAACCCGCAAGCGCCGGCTGATTTACTGGAAGCGGCCGTCCGGGCACAACGTCCGCAGGCCGGGGCGAAAGATATTACCGTGACCATAGATACGTCAGATGATCTACCGTTGATTGCTGCGGATGCGGAACGGACCGGCCAGGTACTGCGCAACCTGCTGGGCAACGCGCTCGTTCATACCCCGGTTGGTGGGGAGGTTCACCTGTCGGCCGAAGCCAAGGATGGCGGCGTTGTGATGCGTGTGGGTGATAATGGACCGGGCATTGACCCCGATCACCTGCCTCATATCTTTGATCGCTTCTACCGCGCTGACGCTGCGCGTGACCGGGCCACCGGCGGTGCGGGGTTGGGGCTGGCTATCGCCCAGGCGTATGTGACCCGGCAAAACGGCCGCTTGGGGGTGGAAAGCAGGCCGGGAGAAGGGGCGGTGTTTTGGGTGTGGTTGCCGGAAGCGGGGAAATCGCTATTACCAAAAAGGTAGGGCGAAAAGATTGGGAAGTGTAACAGATTACACTTCATCTCTGTCTGAGTGTAATTTTGGGACAAAAATTACACTATAGGCAATCCAATCCATATCCACAAAGGCTTAATTGAACGGCAGTCAATTAAAATTTTTGAAGGAATGCTTGTAACAGGAAAGCAGAAATTAAAGATTGTTTTAACGCAGCCTTTGTTTGATTTTCTAGCTTCGCGTTAGTCCCGTATTAGTTTGCCCCCGACAACTTGACTTTTTCCTCGGCTTCACTAGAATTTAACCGTGGTTAAATTATGATATAACCATAATTAACTAATGGTTTACCCCATGCCAACTGTCATACTCAAGACGTGCTAAATGTCACTATGACCGGCGGGGCAAACCGATTACACTGACAGACAATACCCAGTCATGGGTTAAAAGGTATGAAATGACAACTGAGACAAAATTCACTGCTTCCCCTGCGGAAGAAGACGAAAGTTGCCTCGAAATGATTGACGAGGCGGTAAGCGGGGAATCGGGCATCGTTAATGTGGAAGTAGACACGGCCGATCAGACCGTCGTGTTCGACTACGACCCGACCCAGGTTAGCGAAGCGGATATTATCCACATTGCGGAAGTGATCGGGCCGGAACTGGAAGACCGCTGGCGACGCTGCACCATGCGTCTGGACAAGCATGGCGGTCGGGCTTGCGAATCCTGCGCCATGCAGTTGGAACGCCAGGTGGGTCAGATGCCCGGCGTGCGACGGGCCACAGCCAGCTTCGCCGGTGGGGTGATGGCCGTCCATTACGATGATGCCCTCACCTCCCCGGATGATATCTCACGGCGTGTCGAACAGTTTGGCGTGGGTATTAAACCCTCGGCCGCTATCGCTGCACCGGCTCCCAAAGAAGCTCCGGAAACGGCCGTTGAGCGCCTGCGCCAATGGCTGACACCCCAACGACTCCAGGCCGTCCTGACTGTTGTGACCTTCATTACCATGATCAGCGCGTGGCTGATTGAGCGTACTCTGCCCGGCACACCCGGCTGGGTTGTCGGTACATTGTACGTGATCGCGTATGTGGCCGGTGGTGCGTTTGGGTTAAAAGGCGGTATCGAATCGCTGAAGGCGCGCACCATTGATGTGGACCTGCTGATGGTTCTGGCGGCACTGGGTGCCGCGTTTGTCGGCCAGCCCTTCGAAGGGGCCATGCTGCTGTTCCTGTTCTCGCTGTCCAACACGCTCCAGGATTTTGCTCTGGACCGGACGCGCAGCGCCATTCGGGCGCTCATGGAGTTGCGGCCTGACGAAGCGACTGTCTATCGCGGCAACCGGCTAGTGACGCTACCGATTGAGCAGGTGAGTATCGGTGACCGGATGCTCGTTAAGCCCGGCGACCGTATCCCCCTCGACGGTGTTATCCTGACCGGCGAAGGCAGCGTTGATCAGGCCGCCATCACCGGCGAGTCCATGCCGGTCCAGAAAACGGCCGGCGACACCTGCTTCGCCGGTACCATTAACAAGGATGGTAGCCTGGAGATCGGCGTGACCCGGCTGGCACGGGACTCGACGATTGCCCGGCTGATCCAGATGGTGGAAGAAGCGCAAAGCGAGAAGGCCGAAACCCAGCGCTTTATCGATCGCTTTGAGCAGTATTACGCCATCGGCGTCATTGTCCTGACCGCCCTGGTTGCCATCATTCCGCCGCTGTTCTTCGGCCATGCCTGGGATGCAGCCTTCTACACGGCTATGACTGTCATGGTTGCCGCCTCCCCCTGCGCCATTGTTATCAGTACCCCGGCCACCGTTTTGTCGGCCATCGGCAACGCGGCCCGGCGCGGCGTTCTGTTCAAGGGTGGGGTTTACGTGGAAAACGCGGCCACGATCAAGGTTGTGGCTTTTGACAAGACCGGCACGCTGACCATCGGCGAACCGCGTGTGACCGATGTCTACCTGCTTGATGCGCCGGGTACCGGTGAATGGCAGGCGGATGAGGAAATCCTCCTGCGCATGGCCGCGGCCGTCGAAGCCCGATCAGAGCATCCACTCGCCAAGGCGATCGTTACCGAAGCCGAGGCACGGGAGATCACAATCCCGGACGTCAGCAACTTTGCCTCAACCCACGGGCAGGGCGTGCGCGCCACTGTCCATGATCCGCAGCACGACCGGATAGACATCCACATTGGGAACGCCCGATACTTTGCAGATTACGAGGCACTGAGATTGGTCGAGGCTACAGCGACGTTGGAGGCATTGCAGGCTGAAGGCAAGACCAGCATTCTGGTCGCTGAGGCGGTTGACGGCTTACCCGTACGCCTGTTGGGGATTATCGCCATGGCCGATGCCATGCGCGACGATGCCCCAACCGTCATTCAGGAGTTGAAGGATGCCGGCGTCGAGCGAGTGGTCATGCTTACCGGTGACAATGCACTGGTTGCCCAACGTATCGGTGAGATGACCGGTGTGGACGAGGTCTTTGCCGACCTGCTGCCGGGCGACAAGGTTGAAGTGGTCAAGCGGGTGCGGGACACCTACGGCCCGGTGACGATGGTCGGCGACGGCGTTAATGACGCCCCGGCTCTGGCAGCAGCCACAATCGGCATTGCAATGGGGGCGGCGGGAACGGATGTGGCGTTGGAAACGGCCGATATTGTGCTTATGTCCGATGACCTCGGCAATATCCCCTATGTCATCCGGCTGAGCCGCAAGACGCGCCAGACGCTGATTGTGAATCTGGGGTTTGCCCTGTTCATGATCGGTCTGATGCTGACGGCCATCTTCTTCCGCGACCTGCCGTTACCGGCGGCCGTTATCGGGCACGAAGGTGGGACAGTTCTGGTGTCGCTGAACGGGTTGCGTTTGCTGGCGTATAAAGACCATCAATAGCGCATCGGTCGATCCGCCTCCGGCGGCAGCTTATATGAGACAATGCGGGCACCCCTTTCGCTGCCGGTATTTCTCAGTATAATAGTTTTATATCGGCTTACGTGGTTTGGGCCGCGTGAGATATTTGAATAGAGGCGATGAGGCTCGCCACAATTGTTTTCGAACTGATAGCCTCTACCGCGGCAGACGCCCGGTAGAGGCTTTTTCTATTTGTATGGTCAGCAGCAAGTCATTTCCGGTAACAGAAGATATGCCTAACCACAGTGTGCTCTACAACCACCCCAACGGGCGGTTCGATTCGCAGGTAATCGACGCGCCGCCCTTCTTTTCTGATCTCAATCTGGACCAGGTAATCAATGCGATCCTTGTGCAAAAACAGGATTATGATTTGCGCTCGTTTTATTACGACGCTCCGCACGACGTCACTACGATCCGGTATCGGCAGGATGTTTTCCGCGATCTGGAGAATAAAGTGCTGCAAGACCAGATCAGGACCTTTGCCGAGAAAATGGTGGTTGCTCGACGCTATTTGGACCTGGCCGGTAAACTCCACTATCACTATCACCAGCGTGGGTGGTTTCTGGAGTCGGCGGCCGTCTATGTGGCCGCTGTCAGTGATCTGGTAAACGGACTGTCCAGCATAGACATGCATTCGCGTGCGTTACTCGATTTTCGCGATGCTGCTACCCGCTACGTCCATTCCTCCCCATTTGTCGCGCTGGCCGAGGACACCCATCAACGAAAGTCTGATCTGGCGTCTGTTCGCTATAACATAATTATCCAGGGCGATACGGTACGGATACGCGCCTATGAAGACGAGGTCGATTACAGCCATATCGTTGAAGAGACCTTTGCGAAGTTCAAGCAGGGGGGTGTAAAGAACTACCATATCGAGTTGCCGGATCCCTCAGGAATGAACCATATCGAGGCCAAAATCCTGGACTACGTAGCAAAACTTCACCCGGAGATCTTCGCGGAACTGGATCGGTATTACAAAGACCACCAATCATTTTTCAACCCGCTGATTTACACATTTGACCGCGAGATCCAGTTCTATCTGGGCTACCTGGAATATATTACGCCGATCAAGCACGCCGGTCTGAGCTTTTGTTACCCAACGGTATCGGATCATGACAAGGCTGTCAGCGCCACCAGTTCTTTCGATTTGGCTCTGGCTAACCTGTGCGTTTCCAAGGGGGCTCCGGTTATCCCCAATGACTTCAGTCTGCGCAATGCAGAACGCATCATTGTGGTGTCCGGTCCCAATCAGGGTGGGAAAACCACGTTTGCCCGCATGTTCGGGCAGTTACACTTTCTGGCCCGTTTAGGATGCCCTGTACCGGGCAAAGAGGCGAACCTTTTCCTGTATGACAATCTGTTCACCCACTTTGAGGAAGAGGAAGACATTACCAATTTGCAGGGCAAACTGGCGGATGATCTCATCCGCATCCGTCACATCCTGGAACAGGCCACCGGTGACAGTGTCATCATTATGAACGAGATCTTTAATTCCACATCCTTCCAGGATGCGCGTTTTCTGAGCCGGGAAATTATGGGTGACATGATCCGGCTGGATGCTCTGGGTGTGTGTGTCTCGTTTATAGATGAGCTTTCGAACCTGGGACCGCAGGCAATCAGTATGGTCGGCACTGTCGTGCCTGATAACCCGGCCCAGCGTACCTACAAGATCATCAGGCAACCGGCTGACGGACTGTCGTATGCAATCCACATCGCCGAGAAACACCGTCTCACATACGAGGCAGTCAAGGAGCGTATCGCCCCATGAAAGTCCATCTAATGTTCAAGGATCGGGACTTCGACCCGGATCAGCCATTGCCGGCCAATGAGCAGGATTTAGTTCAGGACCTGGAACTGGACACTTTGTTCAAGGCCATGGCGCTGGGCAGCAAATTTTTATACGCCGTAGCCCAGGTAGCTATGCTGACCAGCTTGAACAAGCCGGAAGAAATAATCTACCGCCAGGATGTGTTAAAGGATTGCCTGAACAATGCCGAGATCGTGCGGCAGATATATCAAATCCCGATCGAGGCGAGTGGGAACAAGAAGAAGTTTTGGTTGGGAATATTTGCTCGTACGCCCAATGGTGTGCTGTTAAGTTCGCTGGATATGATGAAGATGTTCGTCGGTCTATTGCGACGGCTAAAAGCCATTGCCGATGAACATAGTGACAAGTTCAAATCCACCGGGTTCACCACCTTTTTTGCGATGATTCAGAGCGAACTCAGCGATGACTACTTTGATGTGGTAGAAGCTCAACTGGAACAGCTCGCTTTTCGGGATGGTGTCCTGATCAGCGCCGAACTGGGTCAAGGCAACGAGAGTACCAATGACGTGCTGCGATTGCCCAACCAACGGGAAGATCAAGGGTGGATTAAGGAGATCTTTTCGAGGAAACCGCCGGTCTATTCATTCCACATTCACCCCCGTGACAATGCCGGCTTACGGGCCCTATCGGATATTAAGGACAGGGGCGTCAATCTGGTCGCCAACGCGCTGGCCCAGGCTGCGGATCATATTGACAATTTCCTGAAGACATTACAAACCGAGCTTGCTTTTTACATAGGCTGCCTGAATCTGTATGAGCGCCTGACCCAATTGGGCGCTCCAATTTCATTTCCCATCCCCGAAAGAACAGGACGCTCCAAGCATGCATTTCAAGGATTGTACGATGTTGGCCTGGCCCTCACGATGGGGCAACGCATCATCGGTAACGACATCAACGCTGACGACCGGTTATTAGTGATCATCACCGGCGCCAACCAGGGTGGGAAGTCTACCTTCTTGCGCAGTATCGGGTTGGCGCAATTGATGATGCAGTCCGGTATGTTTGTTTCGGCCGTCGAGTTTCGGGCGAGTATAAGTACCGGCGTTTTCACCCACTTCAAACGCAAGGAGGACGCCTCCATGAAAAGCGGCAAGCTGGATGAAGAACTGGGGCGCATGAGTGGCATCGTTGACCAGTTGTCCCCGAACGCTCTAATGCTGTTCAATGAGTCGTTTGCCGCGACCAATGAAAGGGAGGGGTCAGAAATAGCCGGGCAGATCTCACGGGCCCTGGTGGAGAGGCAGATCAAGGTTTTTTTCGTCACCCATATGTTTGAATTCGCCCATACCTTTTATGAGCAAGGGGCAGCAAATGCCTTATTTCTCAGGGCCGAGCGTAACCCAGACGGGACGCGCACCTTCAAGCTCCGTGAGGGTGGACCGCTGCCCACCAGCCACGGCAAAGATATTTACGAGACTGTATTCGATAAACAGAGTGACCCCATGCGGAGTGCGACGACTGCACCCGCGTTTTAGTACTGTTCATAGCAATTAGCCGGTGGAGATGATGTGATTCGTTACTGCCCGCACTGTTGGGCCAAGAACAAGTATGAAGCACTCACGTGTGCGGCCTGTGGCGCGTCGCTGGATGAGAGAGATAAGGATTTCGTCGCCCGGCTGATCGACGCCATCCAACACCCGGAACCCACTGCGGCCGCATTGGCTATCGAGATCCTCGGCCGTCTGGCTGAGCCACGCGCCGTAGATGCGCTACTGATACGCCTGGCTCGGAACCCAGATAGCATGGACGTGACGGCGGCTACGGCCACTGCGCTCGGCCACATCGGGGAGAGGCGCGCTGTACCGGGGCTGGCCGAAGTGCTGCTAGACAACAAGCGGCCGTTGCCGACCCGCCTGGCCGCCGCGGAAGCGCTGGCAATGTTGGATAGCTCTGATGCAGAAGAAGCCTTGCGGGCAGTGCTCAATCGGCCACGGATCCCGATTCTGTTGCGGCAAGTTGCCGAGTTAGTAGCGGCCAAAGATGCTTCCATACCGTGATCGTCCACCACTCCTCGTTGCGTGCGGGCAAGTCTGCCAATTTAGCCCCACGTTGGCGGATATAAACGATTGTTGTGATAGACGGGGTAGCAAACCCCATAAAAAGATTCTTAGTGTCAAAATCATAAGGAATGCACAATGAATACCAAGATTACAGAAGTACGTGCCCGTGAGATTCTGGATTCTCGCGGCAACCCAACCGTAGAAGTAGATGTCGTCCTTGAAAGCGGGGTGACAGGTCGGGCGGCTGTTCCGTCCGGTGCGTCAACCGGAGTAAACGAGGTGCTGGAACTACGCGATGACGATAAAGGGCGCTACGGTGGCAAGGGGGTTCAAACCGCCGTCGGAAACGTGCGTAACGAATTGGGACCGGTGGTCATTGGGAGCGATGCCACCGATCAGGAAACCCTGGATCGCAAGATGATCGACCTGGACGGCACACCAACCAAGTCTCGCCTGGGAGCCAACGCCATCCTCGGCATTTCAATGGCTGCTGCCCGCGCTGCCGCTGCCGCCCGTGGCGTACCGCTTTACGAGCATCTGAATCGTGGTGCGACCTACCGGCTACCAGCCCCAATGATGAACGTTATGAACGGTGGTGCCCATACCGGTTGGACCACCGTCGCCATGCAGGAATTCATGATAATGCCCCTTGGGGCGGACAGTTTCGCCGATGCGTTACGCTGGGGTGCGGAGACTTATCACGCGCTCAAGACGTTACTGAAGGATAAAGGGTTGGTAACAACTGTGGGTGATGAGGGCGGGTTTGCCCCCAAACTGGCCCGACATGAGGAAGTATTGCAACTGCTGGTGCAAGCCATTGAAAAGGCCGGCTATCGTCCCGGAGAGGACATCTCCCTGGCTCTCGACCCGGCATCAAGCGGCTTCTTTAAAGATGGGAAGTATCACCTGTCCGAGTTCGGTGACCTGTCGGCGCAAGACATGACCCGTCTGTATGGCGAGTGGCTAAAAGCTTATCCTATTGAGTCGCTGGAGGACGGGCTGGCTGAAGACGATTGGGACGGCTGGAAGATCTTGTCTCGACAACTGGCCGATCGGGTACAGCTAGTAGGCGATGATATCTTTGTGACTAATGTCGATTTCATCCGGCGGGGAATTGATCAGAGTGTTGCTAATTCCGTGCTGATCAAACTCAATCAAATTGGCACAGTAACCGAGACAATTGATGCCATTGATCTGGCTTGCTCGGCGGGCTGGACAGCCGTTGTCTCCCACCGCAGTGGCGAAACGGCCGACTCCTTTATTGCCGATTTCGTAGTCGCGATGGGTACCGGCCAGATTAAGACCGGCGCGCCGGCACGCAGCGAGCGCGTGGAGAAATACAACCAATTGTTACGCATCGAAGAGATGCTGGGGGATAAGGCGGTCTATGCCGGGCGAAACGCTTTCCGGTGCTAAGATCATTCCGGCTTTTCTCATCGCTCCCGGATAATATACAGAAGCCTTCGGTTGTAGCCGAGGGCTTCTTCAAAATGGCAGGGTCCCAGCCATAGTCGGCTACGCCACAACCGGCTCAAACATCACGGCCAGTTCCTGCGCCCAACTGCGAATGGCTTCCCAATCCCGAATATCACTGGCCGGTTCGGATCCGGCCAGTTTGCCGACGATAAACCCCAGTTTCTCCGGGTCAAACTTGCCGCCAAACAGCTTCAGCGAAACCGGTTCGAGCCAGGCGACCTTCGCCAGTTCTTTATCGAGTTGAGCCTGGGAATCCTGCCACTCCTCTTCTTTGTCATGGATAGGGCCGAGCGCGAAGATCGCCACCGGCCGGTCGGCTAATGACTTGCGATTCCGCGATAGGAAGGTGAGCGCATCCTTGTGCCAGCGATACATGATTAACGGCGCACCCAGTACGACCGCACCGTATCCGTCCAGTGACCGTACATCCCGCGCGGGTCGAAGATCGGCCGTCAATCCACACTCACCTAACGTGGCCGCAATCGCCTCAGCGACTTCCTGCGTTGATCCATATTTTGTTGCGTAACTAACCAAAATTGAGTCCGACATATCACCCCCTTTTGTGCCGGAGCCTTCTCAACACAAAACCCCCGGCCTGCCACCTGTACACTCTATAAGCAGTATACCGGCGACACCGGGGGCGTCATAGTGACAAACGTCATATTGGGCGCGGCGCGCTAGCGGGTTAACTACGCAGGATTAACTCATATCCAGGCCAATATCGAAGGTGGCGGCATAGCCTTCGGCCGTTGGCGTCAGGTTGAGAAGCAATTGATCACCACCGTTGCGGTAGATGCCGTCGTTGTTATTGCGCGTATCGCGCTCGCCCTTGGTGGCGTAGGGTTGCTGAGTGAACACGTCGTCAGTCAGAGAGTCATCAAAGAACAACTGCGACGTGAATTCGTAATTGCGGCCCGACTCCTCCATTCTGATCTTGAAATGAATGTGAACCGTGCGGCCGGAATACCAGCCGGGATAGATCGTTGTAAATGAGGCCAGGCCGTTCTCATCCGTCACCTGGTAACCACGCAGGAACTTTTGCCCCACAGTATTGCCAAAGAAGGCATCGTTGACATCAGAGTACACACCGGTAGCGTCACAATGCCAGATATCAACGGTGGCACCGGGCAGTGGCTCGCACATGTCGCCAATGCGCGAGACAGCAAAGGTCAGCGCCAGCGGCACTCCATCTTTCACCTCACCAGTCGTCGGGTCGCTGCGAATATCGGCGCGGTTAATCATCTCGTCTACAAAGTACGGACCTTCAGTCATTTCCGGCCGAACAACGCAGGTAGGCAGGACGGTCGCGGCGGCGGCAACTTCAGTTTCCGTTGTAGCCGTAGCTGCAACCGTGGCCGCGGTCGTTGCTGCGGGTGCTGTTGTGGCCGTAGCAGCGGCGGCCGTTGCTGTAGGAGCTGTGGTTGCCGCCGCAATGGCCTCTTCAGTGGCCGTTGGAACGGCCGTCGCCTGGCTGGTACCGGTTGCACGTGGCACACAACTCGCTGCGGCCGCTGCGGCCGTCACCGATGCCAGGAGCTTCAGCATTTCTCGCCGGGTCAATACCCGGCCCACAGGGCGATCATCATTATCCATTTTCATTTACCTCCGATAATGGCCGGCGGCGGTCACTATCCTTGCGCCGGTTGAACATGCAGGGAGTATAGGGGGTAATTGTTAGGACATTGTGAAGGAGTTACCAAAACAGTATAAGCGCTAAGATTCAAGCGGTAGGCGACTCTTGACAAACCATAAACTATATTATAGGCTAATATAATATTTAGCCTAGGCTAATTTTAGTTACAACCCATTACGAGGTCGAGAGCATGGCAAAGATCGCTTACATTGGGCTACCTGCCCACGGACATACCAACCCAACCCTGCCGGTGATGAAGGAACTGACAAAGCGCGGCCACACCGTGCTCTATTACAACGCCGAATCGTTTCGTGACAAGGTTTCTCCAACCGGTGTGGACTTTCGGCCGTATCCCGATCCCATGCCCACCGAACGTGAGTTGTCAGAAGCACTCTACGAGTTGATCAACGCCTCACTTATCCTGGCACGTATCCAGCGAGCCGCTGGCTCGCTGGCTGATTGGCGAACTTGGCCGGGAACAGCCTGATCTGGTTATCTATGATTCGGCTGCGATGTGGGGCTACATCGCGGCGCGGACACTGAACATTCCTAACATCTGCTTCGTGACAACCTTCGTAATGGAGGGATCGATGGGCACGTTAGGCGTGGGGGGTGTCGTTGATTTCATCCGTTCCGCGCTGCCTCATGCACGTACACTAATGCGCTGGCGTCGCAGCATGGCCGAAGAGTTTGGGTCCGATGTTGCCGGCGGCATCACCGAGTTTGCTGATCTGAATATCGTCTTCACTTCGCGAGAGTTTCAACCCGCGAGCAAACAAATTGACGATCGCTTCCGGTTTGTTGGCCCATCCATCGATCCTGCTACACGCGATGGTGATTTCCCTTACGAACTACTGACAGACGGGATGAAGGTCTATCTCTCACTGGGCACTGTCAATAATCTCGACACCGACTTCTACCGCACCGCTTTTACAGCCTTTGCCGATTATCCGGCACAGTTTATCTTGTCAGCCGGCAATAATACATCTCTTGCTAAACTGGGTGACATTCCAGCCAACTTTGTCGTCCGCAACTACGTACCCCAACTGGAGATACTGCAACGGGTCGATGCCTTTGTCACGCATGGTGGGATGAACAGCGTTCATGAAGGGTTGTACTATGGGGTACCGGAAGTAGTGGTTCCCCATCACACGGAACAGCTATTGAACGGCAAGCGCGTTGCCCAAACTGAAGTGGGTATTCTGCTGGGCGAAAGACGGCCGTACGGACACGTAACCGCGCCGGAGTTACGTGCAGCCGTGGATAGTGTACTGACCGACCCGCTCTATCACGCCAATGCAGCCCGGATGGGCCAGACATTGCGCGACGCCGGTGGTTATACGCAGGCCGTGAGTGAGATAGAGAAATACCTGGAGAATATCAACGCGCCAGCACTTATGCCTGGCTAAGTGTTAGCGTATGCTGTTCGACAAAGCCCCGCGACACCCACCAGATCACCAATCCATAGATCAGATGGACAATAAGGCTGGGGTAAATCACCTCAAACCCCAATGACCAGGGCGTGGGGTCGTTGAACAGGATGGGTAGCAGTAGCGAATTCATTATTATGTAAAACCCTACGCCGTAGAGTATCCCCAGCCATATACCGGGGACACGCCCTTTCAACCACAAAAGCGCACATAGCAGGGGAACGGCTACCGTCCAGCTTATGATGAAGTGCTCGACGACAAAGAGGAGAAAACGAACCGCGTCCGGTAAATCACCGAAAAAGGTCTGGATGACGGCCATACCGTATTCGTTCACCCGCAAGCCTAACGCATAAAAAAGCAAACCAAAAGGTACCATCGCCAGGGCGGCCAGTGTGCCGGCCCGGAATGCTTCACGGATGCAATCTCGCAGCAGCGGCTGTTCTTCTACAAGAGTCTGTTTAGTCATTTAATTCCTGGGTTCCCATCTTTGTATGATAATGATGTACGAAGCTTAGATGCCTGCATCACTTCTGATCTTACCGCTTTTTTACGATATTCCCTCTTGCATTCCCATCCAAAATTTACCATAATAGTAAAAGCTAAAATACAATTTAGGTCAGTCAAAATGATTATCGAAACTCAACCACTTATTTTGTTATTGATTGCCATGAGTCTGGCCGGCGGATTGGCGCTGTTCTTTTGGCCGAGGCGTGGCCTGATTGCTCATTGGCAGCGCACCCGCCGGATGAGTGACCGAATTTACAAAGAGGATGCTCTCAAGCAAATCCACAAGCTGGAGATGAAGGGCCAACCAACCACCTTGCAGGCCATCGCTGGGGCGTTGCAATTGAGCCTCGATGAAACGGCCGCCTTGATTGGTGAGATGCAAGCGGCGGGACTACTGGTAGATGAAGGTGGCTCTCACACCTTACACCGGCCGGACGCGAGGCGGCATTACATATTATTCGCGCTCACCGGCTGTGGGAATGGCTTACCTGGCGGAAAAAGCTCGGTTATGACGAAGCCGATTGGCATACGCTGGCCGCAGCAGAGCACGGACTGAGTACGGAAGATGTGGATGCGCTCTCCGCGCGACTGGGTCACCCAAGCTATGATCACCATGGCGGCCCATCCCGCGACCAAGCGGCGTGATTGTTCCTCATGGTGGCGAGCCGTTAGCGACGTTGACACCCGACACGCAGGGACGAATCGTTCATCTGGAGGATGAACCGGAAACAATTTACGCGCAGTTGGTAGCCGGGGCTGGCCCGGGAATGACCCGTACGCATTACAGCGGTGACCCCGGAGCGCGTCCGCTTTTGGGCTAACGGGGATGAGCATGTGCTGGCCCCAATTCTGGCCGCCAACATTTTTGTGCCCGGCATTACCGGTCGAGCGGACGATGACGGCCGAAGGCGACCCACTAACATCGCTGACGCTGGGCGAATCGGCCGAGGTTGTGGCCCTGTCACCCGGTCTGCGCGGGGCGGAACGCCGCCGCTTGCTGGACCTGGTCTGCTGCCCGGCACAAAAGTAACGGCCAGTTGCGCAGCCCCAGCGGGGATCCGACGGCTTACCGGATTCGTGGGGCGACGATTGCCCTGCGCCAGGAGCAGGCACAACTTGTAAAAGTGAAGCCAATTGAGGTTGGGAGCCAGACACTGGAAGTCAATTGAGGATGGGTAGCAACAACCCTGAATTACCAAACGACAGATTGCTTATGGAAGATAAAACACAAGTAGTAGAACCAACAGTCCAGAAACTGCCCGTGATAGACGGCGGTGCCTGCGCAACATGCCCGATGTATAACGCCGGGCAATTGGAGCGCCTGGGCGTGGATATGACTGATTTTGATTATGTGATTGCCCTGGCCGGCAACCCAAATGTCGGCAAGAGTACGGTCTTTAACGCGTTAACCGGTCTGCGGCAACACACCGGCAACTGGCCGGGCAAGACCGTGACCCGTGCCGAGGGTGGCTTTGTGTACGGCGGTCACCGTTACAAGATGGTAGACCTGCCGGGCACCTATTCCTTGCTGTCCACCAGTTACGATGAGGAGATCGCCCGCGATTTCATTCTTTTCGGCCGACCGGATGTCACTGTGATTGTCGCCGACGCCACCCGGCTGGAGCGCAATCTCAACCTGGTGCTCCAGGTACTGGAGATCACCGACCGGGCTGTTGTTTGTCTGAATTTGATGGACGAGGCGCGGCGGATGGGGTTGGAAGTAGACGACCGGCGGCTGGCCCGCGATCTGGGTGTGCCGGTTGTCCCGACGGCGGCCCGCCAGGGTGAAGGACTGGAGGCATTACTCCAGGCGATTAACGATGTGGCTACCGGGGAAACCGTATGCCATCCCTACCGCATTAAATCCCAATCCCCGGCCATGCAGCGAGCAGTTAGCGATCTGGTAGATCAATTGGAAGCTATTTACCCGGACCTGCCCAACGCGCGCTGGGTCGCCCTCCGCTTGCTGGATGGCGACGAAAACATTATCCGGGCCGTCCACAATGGTGAGCTGGGCGATCTGAGTCGCGGCGCACCGGAGACTGTGGACAACAGCCGTTATATTCAACTGGAGCCAGCCTGATGGCTAATATAACTCTCCAACCCGACGACATTATTCAATCGGCCGAAAATCTGCGCTGGGAAGTCGGCCAAAACTTCCACGAGCAACTCATGGAAGACATCTACACCAACGCAGCTCAACTGGCTGACCGGGCAGTTACCCGGCCCGGTGAAGAACCCCGATTCGATCTGGATCGAACGATTGATCGCGTGGTGACCAGTCGCATCTGGGGCTTCCCCCTGATGATTGCCCTGTTCGCCCTCGTATTCTGGATCACTATTGTTGGGGCCAACTATCCCTCACAATTCCTGTCCATGATCCTGATTGACAAGGCGGTCCCCCTGCTGCATGGAGCGGCTGACAGCATTGGGTTACCCTGGTGGCTGTCCGGTTTTCTGATTGACGGCATGTATCTGGCGACGGCCTGGGTCGTTAGCGTCATGCTCCCGCCAATGGCGATCTTCTTCCCCCTGTTTACGCTGCTGGAAGATTTCGGCTATCTGCCGCGCGTGGCCTTTAACCTGGATAACGTATTCAAGAAAGCCGGCGCACATGGCAAACAATCGCTCAGCATGATGATGGGCTTCGGCTGTAACGCTGCCGGGGTCGTGGCGACGCGCGTGATCGACAGTCCGCGTGAACGAATTATCGCCATGATCACCAACAATTTCGCGCTGTGCAACGGCCGTTGGCCGACCCAGATCCTCATCGCCACCTTGTTCATCGGCGGGCTGGTGCCGGCTTATCTGGCCGGTCTCGTCTCCGCAATGGCGGTGGTGGGTATTGCGGTCCTGGGTGTATTGCTGACGTTTGTCATCTCCTGGGCCTTGTCGCGGACTATGTTGCGTGGTGAAGTATCCACATTCAGCCTGGAACTGCCGCCCTACCGGCCGCCACAAGTCGGCCGGACCATTGCCACTTCATTCATTGACCGGACTATCTACGTCTTGTGGCGAGCGGTCGTTTTCGCGCTGCCGGCCGGCGCAGTGATCTGGCTCATCGCCAATGTTACCATCGGCGGCACAAGCATCGCCGAGTACATGGTCAACTTCCTTAACCCATTGGGGATATTGATCGGTCTGAACGGCATTATTCTGGTGGCCTATATTGTCGCCATTCCCGCCAATGAGATCGTCATCCCGACGATCCTGATGCTGACTGTGTTGATGGCCGGTGTTTCCGGTGTCGGCAACGGTGCAGGGGTGATGATCAGTATGGACTCGACCGATACGGTTAACACGGTTCTTCGCGCCGGCGGCTGGACCTTGCTGACGGCCGTGAATCTAATGCTCTTCAGCCTTATCCATAACCCCTGCTCGACAACAATTTATACTATTTACAAGGAGTCGGGCAGCAAGAAATGGACGGCCGTGGCTGCGCTGCTACCACTGGCGATGGGCTTCGTCGTCACGTTTGTTGTGGCGCAGGTCTGGCGATTGTTTGTGCCGGGAGCGTAGCGTGATTTGATAAATCGCATTACTGGCGCTGATCGTCTTAGGCTAAGCTATGTCCACCAAAGGCGCAAAGACGCCACCTTGACCAATAACCTTGCCCGCAAAGTCAAGCGCGGCCACTGTCTACAAGGGCTCAAGTAGCAAGAAGCGAACGGCCGTGGCCGCGCTGTTACCGCTGGCAATGGGCTGCGTCTGCGTCCATCTAGAGGCCGATATCTCGTGCCCTACAACCGTGTACCCGCACCCAGCCCCGATCCGGCGTATTACGCCAGACCATACCCTTGCGATTGACGTGCCAGGCTGTGCCATCCGGGCCAACGGCGATCCGCACGCCAAGACCCTGAATTTCCTCAAACAATTCTGTACCAGGATTGAAACGGTACAGGCGCTGGTCTCGTCCACATGCATAGACTCGGCCGCCCCCACAACCAATGTCTCGGACCGCCCTGCAGCCATATACTCTGACCCACCCTGCCACAGCGTCTTGACGATATACCCAGCCATGACTGTTCACGTGCCAGGCTCGCCCGTTGTCGTCCACTGCAATCCGCGTGCCTAGCCCTTGAATTCGAGTGAATCTATTGAGCGCATGGTCAAATTTGTAGAGGTATTCATTCTTGCCACACGCATAGATTGTCTGGCCGTCAGACGAGGCAGCCACGTCCTGGGCCCTGCATCCGGGCAGCCGGACCCATCCGAACTGTTTTGTCAACTGCCAGACCTGACCGACCCTATTGACATGGAATCCACGATTTGGCAGCCCACCCTCAACCGAAACGCCCAAGCCTTGAATACGCTCAAATCCAGTTCCGTTATATCGATATAGATGTCCATCCTTGCCGGCAGCCAGAACGTTTGACTGCGTATCCTGGTCAACTGTTCCTTCGTTCGTAAATGTCGTCTTGAACGCCTTAAAGGTCATTGGACCTTCTGTGTCTTTCCAAAGCCAGTGATCTCCGTCCGGATCCGGGTAATGATACTCATTGTGAGCAAAGTCGATATTGCCGGTTGTATAGAAGTCGTTGGGCTCACTGTACCAGTCATGCGCACCATTTAGACCAGCGTCTACTGCTTGACCGATAACCGTGTTGTGATGTACAAAAATATTGCGGCAATAAACGGGATACTCCTCAATTGTGCGTGTCTTCTCAGGCCACTGAGCAAATTGAATCACTATGATCCCGTGCTGGTAATTGGCCGATGGGTTCGGAATCAGAATACGGTTGTTAGCAATCTCGACGTCAGATGAAGCTGCAATAAAAACCTGCGAGAAATAGGCTCCGGTGCCAGGCTCGTCTGCGCCGAAGTGCATATTCCCGATGACAGTATTGTTCCTGATGATCGCCTTGAAACCAGTCTCATGGAAGATGCCTTGCCCACCGTTGCCGACAACCACATTGCCCTCATAAATGATACCGCTGTAGGAAAAGTCACACCATAGGCCGGCACCATTGTTGTCGATCACAACGTTGTTGCGTAGCAGCAGATCGTAACACTGTGAGAACTTGGTGCCACCCGCACCCCAACCTGGATCAAAGCTCAGATAGTTGTTCGCCTCGATCAGATTGTCTTCCACGACCGCCCCGGCTCCGGCATAGCCACCGTTGAAGCCCCACTCCTCAAGTCTCAGTGCTCTGTTGGGGTTCCAGTAGCTTGATGTCCTTTCACCATCTCCGGCCTGGATCCCAAACTGACCGTTATGATGGACGTAGTTACCGCGGACGACGGCCTTGCCCTTGAACTTGATGCCTTCGCCATGACAGAATCGCACCTCATTGTTGGTGATGATCCAGTCATTGCCCGGCCGGAAGTAACCAATGGCTCCGGTCTGGGCCGGGCAGGCATACTTCTCGATGACCAGATCGCGTACGACTACCTGAGCCGGCTTGCTTGCATACTTGTCTTGGGGATCATAGATGTCGGGGTGATCGGCAATGTCGCGAGGATCCTTGCCCAGCGGCCAGTCGGGGAGGTAGCGTCCCGGCCAGTCGACATGATAGCCAAACGCAAACTTCGCCAAGCTCAGTTCTATTGTTCTGTTAGATGCCAATGGATTATCGTTTTTGTGGACGTAGATCTTTCTCGGTCCGGTATCAATATTGGCCGCAAGCCAGGTCAGAGCGCCAGCGCCCTGACCCATGTTTCGACTACTCCACTTTTTCAGCATACGCTTGCGCTTTATACCATTCGGGGGATTCGCGTCCTCGGGATCCGCTTGCCAGCTATAAATATGCAGGCCCAATCGCCCGTTTTTCTCATTGCGCCAAGGCTCGAGGACTTCGACCATGCCATCGTCGTCGATGTCACCAACCAGCCAAGCCAGCGCATCAGGCGGCCCGTCAACCTGCCCTTTCGCCAGGTCATTTTCCAGGCCCATCGACCCTTCTACGGTCTCCCAATGAAAGGTAAATAGGGACAGTTGGTCGCCATCATCAGCGGCAACTAGAACGAGCTCATCCTTTTCGTCTCCATCGACGTCAGCTACGAGGTAATCACGCCATCTAAGGTCCACATAGCCTTTCTCCAAAATGCCGCCGAAACGCTTGGTCATCGCTTGCCCATCCCAACCGTAGAGGAGTAGCGACAGCCGGCTCTGCTTTCTATAGACTTGGAGTAATTCGGCTTTACCGTCACCATCAACATCAGCAATGAGCCACTTCCGTGTAGAGCCGTCGAATTCCAAGTTGCCAGACCACACACGTTGCATTCGACCATCCAGCCACCGGTAAATCAACAGTCCCGGCACAACACCATTATCCCAAACCTGGAGTAGCTCTTGCTTGCCATCATCATCAATGTCAGCCATCAGCCAGGCCAACGCAGATGGACTTTCGCCCAAGTCCTCACTGGCCCATTTCCAGGTCATCTGCTGACCTGTCCACTCATAGAGGACCAGACCCAGATGGTCGTTTTCACGATTATGCCAGGGCTGGATCAGCTCATCTCGTCCATCACCATCTACATCACCTACCAACCAGGTTAATGCTCCTGATCCTTCTCGCGTCGTACCTCCGCCCAGCTTCTTCATCTGTCGCCGATTACGGTCCCAGTTGTAGACAATAACCGCGAGCAAGCCGCCATCGTCCCAGGGCTGCAATAGTTCTTTCAACCCATCACCGTCAACATCCGCCATAAGCCACGCAAGGGCACCATTCCCCTCACCGGTGTTGCCGCCACCCTTGGTGATCATCTGATCCCCATCCCACTCATAAGCCAACACGGACAGTTGTTGCCCGTCAGGCCAGGGTTGGAGCAATTGAAACCTGTTATGCTCGTCAAAGAACCAGGTCTTGCCGCCGACAACCTCTGACTTATCTTTGACACGCCTCAGGAACTGGCATTCTCCATCGGTGGTGATGTACAGATCTTCCGGCCGGGTGCTCGCCGCGTGTGAATCTGCTTTCATTTTGCCTTCGCCAGGGTTGAACGATAGCCCTGACCCACCAAGAACGCGATGCGGAGGCTGAAGTGGTGCCTCATCGAACCGGTAATAATTGCCATCGGGCACCCACTGCGCAGCCGGAAGAATAGTTGCCCCGTTCATCACCGTCAGACGCCGGCCATCAGGTCCTCGCTCGCCAACAAAGTGTTGCCCATTTTTTGGAACAATCTGCTGCAGGCGATGCACGCCCGGCACGCCGTCCCGATCCGTACCTCTCAGGCGAAACACTGTATTTTCCGGGTGTGCGTCAACCAGGGGTTGAATACTGTCGCCCGGGTAGACGTCGACAGCCAAATCGCTCACTGAGACATCGTCAACATCTGGGGTCATGCCTTGCCAGAGATATTGCAGATCTCTGGGCACCCCTGCCTTCGCCCAGAATGTGGCGGCAGCCAAGCCGGTAACTGCACCTCCAGACAGCAGGAACTCCCGGCGCGACATGCCGCTAGCTAGAGCAATGGGTGCGTCTTCTTTAGAAACGCGCTGCCCTTCATCCAATAACTGTATCTCATCCATGATAACCTCTCTTGCTGCAATCTGAGTTATGGCAACGCAAAACGGCCGTGCATACCCTGCAACGGCCGTTAATCAAAATGCTGTGTGGTTGTCCTGCCTGACATCTTACCCTGCCAGACATCTCCGCACCCTCCCAGGTGACTTCGCGAAGAGTAACGTCGGCCTATAGTGACGATACGATCAGCGATAGGCGTTTCCCATTGCCACCCACGTGTCCAGACTTTTGGACATGTTATCACTATAGCAAAGACCTTTGTCGTCTCGATAGTGACAAATTTTCATCACTGTTTTTGGGTGACATTTAACTATTGATGTCTAATCTTTCACCAATCGCGCCAGCACTCTCAAGGCTTCGACCCTGGGTCATCCGGCTGTATAGCCGCGCATATGATGTGGAATCCGACGATTGGCTAATGCCTCGCGCAGCCTTTGTGCCGAACGCAGTGGTTGCCGTATATCAGTGAGCAAATCGTAGTCGCGCTGCTACCGCCGGCGATGGGCTTCGTCGTGGGGACGTTTGTTGTGGCACAGGTCTGGCGGTTGCTGGGTCGTCGCCAATAAGTCGTTTGTGGCGGGGCATAAGTAAGGGCTAGTCAACTCAGACGCAGCAGCCCGTCGGTCGCGGGGCCGACGGACTGCACAATGTTGCTTGGTTGACTCGCGACAAACATCTAGGCTTGTTTGAGCACAGAACACGGCCATGCTCTCCTCTCGATCTGGGACATCGAAAGAAAGCATGCTTCCATTGCCATATGCTAATGGCTCGGGCGAGCAAGACTTAGTCGGGCTGCGCTTGAGTACCTATCTTTGCCTTTGGCTAAGCTCGATTGCATCAATGTTGTACTTCCAGCCGTGATCCGGTCCGTGCCAGACAATGCCACCAAAAGTGACTTCTGGATTCGGATGGCCGCCGGAACTGTCGTGGTCTACTACGAAGATGTCTTTCTGGCTTACGCGTGTTCCGCTGATATTACCGGGCGCTCGCAATGGTCAGGAAGAACCCTGAGGGATAGTATCCTGCATACCCATGGTGCTCCGCGGCAGCAGCAACGACGTCTTCGGCAGCCAAGCCATTAACACTGACCTCGTCCATCATCGGATTGCCGCCGGCGTTTTCACCAAACGGCCACCAATATGGGTCGCACTGGGGCCAAGGCCAACAGTTGGGGTCAAACCCACCATAGGTCTTCATCCCTTGCCTTCCTTCCACCGACACTCGCCGTGCCAGCCGCGCTGATCAATTCTGCGCATGCCAGTATGTGTCAATGTCAGCCCAGCCCGCGATCGCATCGATTCTTTCGGGTTTGGTTGTTAACTGGATTGCTCTGCCCTTCTGATACCAGCTAAATGTCCCGCTGGTATTTGGACCATAGCGAGTCGGGTCGAATCTGACAATGTCCCAGGGTGTGACCTTGCCCACGCCGGGCAGAATCTGGTTCGACGACAGGCCAAAAAGTAGATCATCATCGAATTGTCTTCACCGTTAGCATGGGATACATTCCAGAGGTCTTAGTGATGCCAACGTCAGAAGCATCGAAGAAGAGAATCCACTTCTCGTCGCCTGTGTTGAGGTCTGACCACGCGAGGACGTCGGCTGCCTGAAGGGTATGCCGCCAACTTTGCCACCCTGATTGGCGCTGATCAGCAAGGGGCTGGATAGGATCAGCTCATAGTAGTACGCCTGACCACCTTGGCTGCCGTCAAATTGCGTAACCCGGAGGTAGTAGTCACCTGCCTCTAGATAGGCATAGACTAGCGAATCGAACGTGTCTGTATCATCATTACAGGTCAGTATCACTTCAGCGTCATCAAACAGGCAAACTACTGCATCCAACCAGACCCAAAGTTCCGGGCGTCGATATCCACAAGGATATTGGCTCTATGGTCGATATGGAACCGGAAGAAGTCCACATCACCGGTGTGATAGATACTACCGCCTCACAACATCGCCAACGGTCATTATGTTGGCGTTACCGAATTCGTCGTTCCGCTCTGTCCTTCACGGTACTGCTTGTCTGCACTGCCAGTGACTCACCCGGCTCTGTGACCACTGGTAGTTGTTTCACCTCTTGCCCAATTGGCACACCGCTTTCCACATCCTGCGCCATCGCTGCCGGCAGCGCCAGCACGCCGATCAGCGCAACCAGCAACAACAGCACGGCCGTTGCCCGCACAATGGTTGGCTTTCGCAAGGTATTCATGGTTGGCCTCCTCATATGCTCCTGAGCCGGTTTGGCGAATGGGCAGGGCCCTGCCGGCTCTTTCGTATTGTGGTCTACCCCCAAATGGTCTTGTCGAGAGCCTGCACGACTGCTGATGGGTCGATAGCTCACCCTCCTTCGGCCGTGGGCCCCGCCGGCCGGCGGGCTGCGACCATGGTGTGCTGTTAAGCAGTAACAAACACAACGGCTGCGCTACGCCAGCAACGGCCGCTGGAAACGATACTATGAGGTTGCTGTGCCCAGCATGGCGCGCTGCCGGACATGATACACACCCTCCGTAGGCGGCTACAAAGTGAGAAGGCTCCCCGCTGGCGATGATGTTGGCGGCAACAGGCGCTTCTCACCTGCCCCACATGCGGTCGAGAGATCGACCACGTTAACAGTATAGCAGGTTGCCCGCCTGAGCAATAGTGACAAAAGTCATATTCTGGGAGCCAGCTCCTGGCCTAACGCGTTTCTTCACCAATCGGGCCAGCGCTAACACGGACTCACGGCCGTTGCTGCGCTGCTACCGCCGGCGATGGGCTTCGTCGTGATGTTTGTTATGGCGCAGGTGTCTGCTATTGTTTGTCGGGCTAGTTAGAAAAATGGCGACGTAATCAACTAAATTCTCAACGCCTTGATAACGAGTGTTACCAGGGCAGGCACTGCCTGTATTCCACGGACGGTGCTTTTACACTTACACTAGACGTGCACGAGGCTTGTACAAACCGCACAATGCAAGCCCCCAATATTTGTGGAAAGGATTGATAATATGTAAAGAAACTTATCATAATTTACCTAGTTGTCTATACATTTGCTGTATGTCGTACATACAGGTACCGGAAATTAGCTGCAAGTCGATAATGCTTCAAGAGTGGATTCCGCATCATGGCAACGCTAAACAAGACTGACGGGGTCGCTCTTTACGTGCAGGTGAGAGAAACACTGCGCGACCAAATTAGCTCCGGTGTGCTGAAATCCGGGCCAGAGACTTCTCAGAGGATGAATTGGCCTCCCAATTCGGGGTCAGCCGCATGACGGTGCGGCAGGGTATTACAGACCTGACCGATGAGGGCCTGCTCTACCGGCGTCGGGGAATCAGCACCTTTGTGACCCAGTTTCATGTCGAACGGGATCACAACAAGCTGACTGACTTCTTTGAGACAGCGCGTGCCGAAGGATTTGAAGCCGAGGTCAGGCCTGAGTCGCGAAGTTGTTCCGGCCAAGTTGATGATTGCGAATGAATTGGGCCTGCAGGAAAACGAGCCTGTCGTCCGTATCCAATCACTCCGGTTAGCTAGTGATGTACCGGTGACTATTTATGATGAATATGTCCCCTACAAGCTGCGCCACGAACTGCTGACGGAGGATTTGCAGTCTCGCGCGGCCTGGCAAGTCCTGGAAGAAGCCGGGGTCGTCATCAAGCGGGCCATACAGGTCATTGAGGCCAGAAGCGCCGATGAACAAACTGCCCACCTGCTGGAGATTGAAGAGGATGCGCCCATCCTGTTCAAGAACCGGGTCATCTATGCCGAAGACGGAACGCCTGTTGAAGTCATCCTTTGTTACAACCATGGCAACATCTATGCAGCGAAAATGATCCTGGTACGTTAAAGAAGCAAAGCCCTGATCGTCAGGGGAGCAAGCCAACATAAGGAAGGTAGATTATGGCTATCGTTTCGTTACCCGAAATCATGGACCCCGCATTCAAGCAACGCTACGGCGTCGCGGCATTTAATGCGGTTGATGACATCACCATGGACGGGTTGATCAAAGCGGCCGAAGAAGCCCGGTCACCCTTGATCATCCAGATATCAGTCAAGACTGTTCATTTCTGGGGCGCAAATGTCATCATGGACATGTTTACCGACATGGCCCAGCGCGTTTCCGTCCCGGTCACACTCCACCTTGACCACTGTCCTGATACGGCCGTCGCCAAGCTTTGTCTTGATGCCGGCTGGAACTCCGTCTTGTTTGACGGGTCCGGCCTGAGCTATGACGAGAACTTCGCCAAGACTCTGGAAGTTGTCAAAATGGCTAACAAGGCCAACGCCCACGTAGAAGGCGAACTGGTGGCCGTGGGTGGTGTGGAGGACGGCGTCGGCAGCGAGGAAGAAGGCGATCTGGTTCCGATTGAGAAGGAGATCGAGTTCATCCAGCAAAGCGGTATTTACTGTTACGCGCCGCCCATTGGCACAGCCCATGGCTTCTACAAGGCGGCCCCAACCATTCGCTACGATCGCATTGAGCAACTGGTAGATGCAACGCAGATGCCGATGGTGCTTCATGGCGGCAGCGGTCTTAGCAACGATGTTTTCACCCGGCTCATTTCGCTGGGAGCCGCCAAGGTCAATATTTCCACCCACCTCAAGAAGACCTTCGCTGATGGGTTCCGCACCTATCTGGAGGAAAAGCCCACGGAATACAACCCGCTGAAGTTGATCGGTGCGGTACGGTCTGACGTGATAGACATGGCAAAATCCTACTTCAAGATATTTGGCAGCGAGGGGAAGGCGTAATGAAGGCACTGATCTTTGATTGTGACGGGGTATTGGCCGACACGGAAAAGGACGGGCATCTGGTCGCCTTCAACCAGATGTGGCGCGAGAACGGCGTTGACTGGCAATGGGATCTCGACCAGTATGCGGAGAAGGTCAAGATTGGCGGGGCAAGGAGCGCATGTTCAGCCTCGGCCAGGACGACGATTTTCGCGCGGTCTATGATGTTCCCGACTCGGAAGATGACTGGTGGGAAACGGTTGCCGGGTGGCACAAGCGCAAGAGTGCCATCTATAAAGACCTGATCGCTTCCGGGGCATTACCCGGCCGGACTGTGTAAAGCGGCTGGCTGAGGAAGCCTATGATAACGGATGGACGCTGGTCGTCTGCTCCACATCGGCCCTGTCTTCCGTGGAGGCGGTATTGAACCACGTGATGGGCGAAGAAACGGCGGGCAAGTTTGCCGGTGTCTTTGCTGGGGATATGGTCAAGCCGAAGAAACCGGCCCCCGATATCTACAACCTCGCCGTTGAAAAACTGGGTGTTGATCCGGCCGACTGTTGGTCGTGGAAGACTCGCGCAACGGTCTGCTGGCGGCCACCGCCGGGATGAAGACCATTGTCACCTTCAATCAGTTGACCCAGAACGAGGACTTTAGCGAAGCCAGTATCGTCGTCTCGAACCTGGGCGACCCGGATGGTGAAACGACCGTTGTGACTGCGAATCGTACCGCGGCCGAACCGGACGGCTACATCAGCGTTGATGATCTGGAAGCTATATTGGCCGGCGGCAAGGGAATGATTCACCCATTGACTTTAACGGCATCATGGAAGGGAGGGGTGCAGGCAGTTTTTATCTACTGAGAGCCTTGAACAGCAAAACGCATAGAGATCCGAAGCGAGGGGTTCATGGTAAATGCCCTCGCCCATTAAACCACAACCTGCAGCGAAACATTGTAGATCCTGGAGAGGATATGGCGCAATCTAGTCTGAAACCACTGAACTCGTTGTGCAAACAATGAGTGATGTAGCGTTGAAGAATCGAGCATATTACAGCGAACTTGACGGTGTCGTTGGTGATGGTGATTTGGCAACTCTATCGCCACCGGATTTGAGGCAGTTACGGTAACCAATTGGGATAACCTTGACCGTTCCAGTCCGGGCAACTTTCTGAAAGATGTCGCCCAGACCTTCATGGGGAACGTCGGTGGCGTGTCCGGGAGTATTTGGGGGACAGCCTTCCTCCGCGCAGGCATCAAGGCCGGGGACAAGGAAACCCTGACGAGTGATGATCTGGTGGAGATGCTTCAGTTTGCCATCGAGGGCATGAAGAAGCGTGGCAAATCCGATCTCGGCGACAAGACATTGCTGGACGCATTTATTCCGGCGACCGACGAATTCCAGCAACAACTTGAGAATGGCAGCAGCTCACTCGACGCGCTAAAGAGTGCGTCCGTCGTGGCCCGTGAAAAGACTGAGGAGATCAAACCCTGGATAGCCAAACGGGGTCGGGCTTCGTACACCGGCGAGCGCAGCCGCGATACGTATGACGCAGGCTCCATTGCTGTCGCGGACATGGCCGAAGCGCTGGTGAAGGTATTTGAAGCGCAGTCCTGATACCGGCCACTACAAGAGAATATCGAACATGCCCACGCTACACATCGTAGCCTCTCTATGAGCATGTATATACCGGTGCGGCATCTTGCGAATTTTGTTACCGCAACCGGCTCTGAACAATATGCAAGGCAAATAGGATACGTTTATGAGAGGAGGTGACCTGAGAACAACCTGAAACGCGACAAGTGTATATGCCCGCTTCTGCACGCCTGGGCATGAAGAACTGCAAGCTGGTTTTGAGAATGAGTTAACCCTAAGGAGATTTCCCAGTGAAAAAATTGATGAACGATCCCAAGCAGTTTGTTCCCGAAATGATGTACGGCATCGCCGCCGCCAACCCCGGTACGATCAAGTACGTACCGGAATTCAACCTGATCATGCGCGCCGATGCACCGAACGAGGACAAGGTGTCCATTATCCAGGGTTCCGGCTCCGGCCATGAACCGGCCCACATCATGATCGTCGGCAAGGGTATGCTGGACGCGGCATGTCCCGGTGATGTATTTGCCGCCCCGCCGATGGGCTATGTAGTCGGGACATCCAAGCTCCTGAACTCTTCCAAAGGCATCCTCCATATCATCAACAACTACAGCGGCGATCGCATGTCCTTTGAAACAGCGGCCGAAATGCTCGACGCCGAAGGCATTGAGGTCAAGACGATCTATGTAGACGATGACGTGGCTGTTCAGGACAGCACCTGGACCGTCGGTCGTCGCGGTGTGGCCGGCAATTTCTTTGTAATCAAGGCTGTGGGAGCCGCTGCGGAAGAAGGCGCTTCCCTGGATGAGCTGGTTGAACTCGGCGAAAAGGTCAACGACGTTACCCGCTCCATGGGAATGGCCCTCACCGGCTGCACCCCCCCGGCCAAGGGACAACCCATCTTCACACTTGAGGAAGACGAGATGGAAATGGGCGTCGGCATCCACGGTGAACCGGGACGCGCCCGCAAGAAAATGACCGACGCCAACGGAATCGTCGAGGAAATGGTACAGGCCATTCTGACGGACCGGAAGCCTATCTTCGATGAGGATGGCGAGCAGACCGGTACGGCCGATCCTGTATTCAGTTCCGGGGATGAGGTCGCCCTGATGGTGAACGGTTTGGGTGGAACGCCGATTTCCGAGCTCTACCTAGCATACGGCATCGCCCACGATTTGTTGGAAAAGGAAGGGATCAAGGTCTGGCGCAGCTACGTCGGTGAGTACTGCACCTCACTGGAGATGGCCGGCATGTCCATCACAATGTGCAAGGTTGATGACCAGCTAAAGGAACTCTTCTCCGCACCGGCAGAGATTCCGATCCGCGTTTTCTAACCCCTGCTCGATATACGATCTTCCGGAAGGATACCTTCTCCCCAGCAGGCCCAGTGGGGGAAGAAGGTATCCTTTCGTTGCTATTAGCCATACGCTACGAGCCAATAACGTTTTGGGTATAGGGGTATGGATGTTAATTGTTTGCGTAAGGGCGGGGCAAGCAATTCCCGAAAAGTCAGAATATAGAATGCTCTCAGTGCGTGTTGCACGCACCGAGAGCAAACCATCAGAACAGAAAGACCATCAGCAACCTAGACAGTCTTTGTCAAGCTGCGGATATTCAATTGCATCAATGTTGTATCGCCAGCCATGATCGGGACCATGCCAGAACATGTCCGCATCCCAAAACCAGCTTAACCAGGGGTTGCTGGTGGTTCGGAAGATATCTTTCTGAGTCACTTTCAGACCGTTGTCTCCCACCCTTCCTGTACCCTGGATTACCAGAAGCAAATAATCAAAACTGTTTGGAGAGTAGTCGGCTACGTCCATGGCAACCACATCCTCGATCCCTAGCCCTTCTAGGCGATTGCCATCAAAGAAGCGATCCCACGTATTAGACGAGGTCATCGCCATCCCGATATCCTCGTCCTTTAGCACCCCAGGACGCGATCCAGGCCATCCTGTTGGAACACTTGCCGTACCACTTGTGCTGACGTAAAGTCGAGTATCGCCAGACCAGTTAGGCCAGTCAATAGCATCAATTCTTTCGTTGCTGGTAGATAATCCATAATTTGCACCTACCCACCAGAGTTGGAATTCGCCTTCTGTCGCCGGCCCGATTTTGGACGGGTTAAATACGATCACATCCTGTGGGGTCACCTTGCCCGTAATGCCCGGCAGGTTCATTTTGGCCTGAAAACCAAGAAGCAGGTAATCGCTGTTCCGCCAACCTGCGGCCAGATTGGTGAGATTTGCATTGACACCCAAATCGGATAGGTCAAAGAACAGCACCCACTTCTCCCATGTGGGGTTAGCGCGAGAATCCCAAAGAGACCCAATATCAGAACTCCAGGCCAGAATATCACCCGAGTTGAATGAGATGCCGCCTACCTTACCCCTTGTCTGGGCACTGATCAGCAGAGGCGTGGTAGCGATAATCTGGTAATTGTAATCGCTACCACCTACATCATAGTAATCAGTAACTCGCAGGTAATACGTTCGGCCGGCTTCAACATTGTAGAACAGCATCGAGTCAACTGTGTCGGTATCGTCGTTGCAGGCCAATTCTGTGCCATCGTCGGCATAAAGGCATATAACCGGATCTAGAGCAGACCCGATTGATTGGGCTTCTATATCAAACAAAACGGCAAAGTGGTCTGAATAGTCGAAATCTTCAAGCTTGAACGACCAATAATCGACATCGTTATTGCTGCCAATCTTGCCGCCAAGTACGCAGTTAAAGTAAACACCTTGACCACATTTGGAATAGTCTTCAGCAGTCGCCCGTGTGTTGTTAGGCTCGTTTTCGTCGTTGATCCAGGCAGGGAATCCTGTTGCAGACTCACCTATTTCTGCAGCCGCGAGCTGACCATGCAATGGCTTCTCCGGTCGTTCACCCTGAGCCACAGCATTACTCGCGGCCGAAAGCATAGTAGTGACAGCTACCAACAAAGCAACGAGCACCAACATGACCGTTGCCCTCACAATGGTTGTCTTCCGCAAGGTATTCATGGTTATCCCCCTGTCTTACTTGAGCCGGATACGAGGTTTGCAGGAAGGTCTATTGGCTCCAATGACCTACCCTTATTCGCTAATCACAACATTAGTGACGTGGATAGCAGGTTCTCCAATAGCCCATCCTCCTTCAGTCGCCGCGAAAGCGCGGTGAACTGCCGGTAAACAAAACGGCCGCACGTTAAACGACGGCCGTTAATGATTGAGTTATGCAATTGATGTGCCTGACATTCTTCGTTGCCAGACATTGTCACACCCTCCGGGTGGCTCCAGACAGTAATCTCGGTGACAACGCCGAGGAGCTTTATTTAGCCTGCTGTTTCCTCAGCATACCGGGATAACCGTATACTCACCCACGATATCAGTTTACCCCTTTCGATGTGGCAGCGATAGTGACAAATGTCACGTGTTTTTCATAATTCCGGCACGGCCGAGCGTGGAAAACGAGCAGATTAGAAAGAGCAAGGCCGAGAAATACTTATACCGATTCGGCCTTGCCCTCTATTGCCATATGGGGAAATATGTTTAAGAAACCGATGCCGGAACACGGCCGCGCTGCCACGGCCACGCGCCCACCGTAATATCCCGTCGGCCGAAGAAGAAGACCGCCAGCAGGAACGCAACCAACGCCACGGCCAGCAGCACCAGGACGTCGCCCCACGCCTGCCCATTCAGCAGGGCATCGGCCGAAGCGTCATAGTAATCGAACAGAAACAGCCCCTTGAGCGGTTCCAGCGCTTCGATAAAACCGGTCATGTTATTCCCGAAATAGCTACCGAGAACCGTCAGGATTGCCAGACCGGTCGCAATGCGCCGGGTGGAGCAGAACGCGCCCAGAAACAGGCTGATCATGGCAAACGCCATCTCCAGCGGCCAGGCAGCGACCAGGCTGGTAAACAGCTTGAACGGTGGTAATCGACCGTTTCTACCTGATCGCCGAGGGCAAGCAGTGTCAGCGCCGCACCCGCCCCGGTAATCGCCAGGATAATCAGCAGGGTAATACCAATCGCCACGGCCTTTACAGCAACGATCTGCCAGCGTGGGATAGGGAGTGCCACGATGAGTTCCAGACGGCCGTCCTCTTCCTCTCCGGCCAGCGCCGCCGTGCCCGTAGTCACCGCATAGATCGCCAGGATGAGAGGGATGAGGTTGGTCGCCGTCGAGGCCATATACTCCTCAAACGTCCCCATCTGGATACCCAGCGCCTGATAAAAAGGCAGGTCCAGCATCTCTGTGAAGTTGGACAATTGATCCGCAAAGGCCGGATACAGACCAATATAGATGACAGGGATCATGGAGAGCGCGACGCCCCAAATAAGCATGGCCGAGCGCCGTGCGCGCCAGTTCTTGCCAGAGTAGATTAAGCATGGTTGTTCCCCTTGCGTTGTCCGTAGTAGGCCAGGAAGATCTCTTCCAGCGACACCGGGATCGTCTCGATATCGACGATGCCGTAGCCGGCAGCGGCCGTCATTGTTTCATCCAGATGATCGCGGATCTCCAAGGTCAATTGGCCGTCGTCGCGGCCTAGCTCGGTCACGCCGTCGCGGACAAACGCATCCGGTGGCGGTGGCGTGGCGAACCGGAAGCGCACGCGGCGGAAGTTCTGCGTCGTGAGAGTGTCCACCCGTTCCGTCGCAATCAAACGGCCGTCACGGATGATGCCCACACGATCACAAACCGCCTGCACCTCCGGCAGGATGTGGGACGAGAAAAAGACCGTGGCTCCGGCGTCATTGGCCTCCTCAACCATCTCCATCACCGTCTGTTGAACCAGCGGATCCAGCCCGCTCGTCGGCTCGTCGAGGATCAGCAGATCCGGCCGGTTCATGAACGCTGTCACAATCCCGACCTTCTGTTTGTTCCCGCGTGATAACTCCTTAATCCTCCGCGACGGATCGAGGTCAAGTCGTTCGGCAAGCGTTTTCCAGTATGATTTGTCGGCGTTGCCTTTATGCAACGAAGCGTACATATCGAGGAAAGCGCTGACGCGCATCCCGTCATAGAGGCTTAGTTCGCCAGGCAAGTAGCCGATGCGCTCACGCACGGCCACGCCGTCTTTCTGGCAGTCCATCCCGAAGATGCGGGCTGTGCCGGTCGTGGGGCGAATAATGTCCAGCAGGACGCGCTCGGTCGTTGTCTTGCCCGCGCCGTTCGGTCCCAGGAAGCCGAATACTTCTCCGGTCAACACCTGCAGATCTACATCCACGATGCCCCGGTGACGACCGTAATAGACCGTCAGATTGTTTGTTTCGATCACGTGATCGGTCATATATCAACCTCCCGTTGAAAAAATAATCGTACCATATCCCGGCCCGGCCGCTAGCCGATTTAAGGAAAATCCGGTGGGGCAATATCCGGATGATCTTGTAGAAATTCCTGCGGTGTCTGGGTAGACTCTCTCCCGGATGGTGGCAATCGAAGCAGTCATTCAACGGATACAACCAATGAGCGAAAACCAGACAGAGCATATTGTGATTATCGGCGGCGGGTTCGCCGGCCTGTATGCTGCCAAGGCCCTGCGCCATGCCCCGGTCCGGGTCACGTTGATTGACCGGCGCAATTTTCACCTGTTCCAACCCCTGCTGTATCAGGTAGCCACGGGGGAGCTATCCCCCGGCGACATCGCCTCGCCGCTGCGCCAGGTACTGCGCAAGTCGGCCAATACGCGCGTCATTGCCGGGGAAGTGGTGGATATTGACCCCGACGGGCAGCGGGTCATTTTGCAGAACAGCGAAATTGCCTATGACAGACTCATCCTTGCTACCGGCGCGCGCCACAGCTACTTCGGCCGTGATGAGGAATGGTCTGACGTTGCGCCGGGACTGAAGACCATTGAAGACGCGCTTGATATCCGGCGGCGCATTATGCTGGCCTACGAAGCGGACGAACGTGAGCCTGACCCGGAACGCCGTCGCGCCTGGACCACCTTTGTGATCGTCGGCGCGGGACCGACCGGCGTGGAACTGGCCGGGGCGCTCTCGGAACTGGCCCACAAGGCGCTGCGGGATGAGTTTCGCAGCTTCGACCCGCGCGAGACGCAAATCAATTTGGTGGAGGGGCTGGACCGTGTGCTGACCGCCTTCCCGGAGAAGCTGTCGCAAGAGGCGCTGGAGGCGTTACAGGAGCTAAATGTCACCGTACGGTTGGGCTGGCTGGCGACGGAGATCAACCGGGACCATGTCGTCATTCGCAATACCCAGACGGAAGAAACGGCCGACATCCCCACCCATACAGTGCTGTGGGCGGCGGGGGTCAAGGCGTCGCCGCTGGGTCGTGTGATCGCCGAACGCACCCACGCGGAAACCGACCGGGCCGGCCGGGTGATTGTCCAACCCGACCTGACCGTGCCCGGTTATCCCAACGTGTATGTTGTGGGCGATCTGGCCCACTACGCCCATACGGAAGACGGCCGGCCATTACCCGGTGTGGCCCAGGTGGCGATGCAGCAGGGCAGCTATGTGGCCCGGCTCATTCGCGAACAGCATGGGGACAAGACGGCTGAACCGTTTCGTTACAAGGACAAGGGTAATATGGCGGTAATCGGCCGTAATGTGGCGGTGGCCCAGACGAGCTGGTTCCAGTCAGTAGGGTTCCTGGCCTGGTGGGTCTGGGCGGCCATTCATATCAACTTCTGATTGAGTACGACAACAAGATTATGGTCATGGCCCAGTGGGCCTGGACCTACTTGACCCACCGGCGCGGGGATCGGCTGATTACCGGGGAGCCACCGTATCCGGTGTTGGGTGGAGAGGAGGGGATTGAGGTAGTGGAAAGTGACAGATTCCACATCACTCAGTTGTTGTTCCAGCTTCTCCAGCGCCTGCTCTAGCAAGTCAGCACACCCAAGTTTCTGGCCCAATGCCGTAAATAGTCGGCATCAAATTAGCCTGCTGGCTTTTAATAACCCCTACGACGTCGCGCCATTGTCGCTCGGAAACTTCACCACCCAGTCGAAACCAGTCCAGCTTAGCCAGTACAACATCCTCGAACTAAGAACCCATAAAAGCTATTGGGTCTGGTACCCACTGCTCGGCGATCGCCTGCTGATTGTGCTATCAAGTCTCGATCGCCAGCAAAGATATCCACCTTAAACATCGTATCCGGAATAAGGTTGAAACTGCGCTGCAATCTGATCGCTTGTATCGTAAATTCATCAGGTACGTAGAATTTTATCAATGCAGCTAAAAAAGGAACCTGTTCTGATGCAAATCAGCAATAATATCGGCATCCGGTTGTGCGAACAAGACCATGAACAATACTTGCTAGATCCTCCACAACATAAGGAATATCAAGAATTACTGTTGTCACCTGAAGTGTGACAGCAGGCGCGCGGCTCAAGCATGCCCACCTCACTTAGTGCGGCCCGTAGACTCGGCCGCTAACTCCGGACCCAGTAGCAGATCAGCCAGCAGGCGACGTAATTCCTCCTGAGTCGCCTCCGGGTGACGATGACGCAGACCGGCCAGCGCCAACTCACGGGCAGTCTATTTAGGTCTTCCATCATCTCCCACTTGCGCCATCCGGCGTTTCACGCAGGAGGGTAAACAAAACCTCTTCGCCTCCGGGGTTGTGTCGTTCATCTCGCGCCGGTAGGAGTCTATGTGAGTTGCCATGATTTGGTGCCAACACATCTGAATTCACCATACCGGGAAGTCGCTGTTACAGATCGTTGTACTATTCCTGAAATACCTACAACTGCCCTTCCATAGACCCGGCGTAGCCCGTCATCTCAATATACCCCTGCGCGCTGACCGGCTCCCCGGCCAGCGTCCCGCTAAAGGCCGTGGCTCCTTCCAGTAAACGGTTGAGAGGTTGAGTTCCTGGTAGGCCATCATCGGCCGTCCTTCCAGCACCAGTTCCACGGAAGGCACGGTAATGCGCCAGCCGGCCGGGTAGGTCGCCCCGCTGGTGGGGCTGGTCCAGGTGTCGGTGGGTTCCAGCGTCCAGTCACCCAGCGCCAGATGCTGCACGGCGCCGTCCGGGGTGATGTAGCTGCCGGAGGAGGTCGGCTCCAGTGTGCCATCGTCGCGGCGAATCTCGAACAGCATCAGTGCGCCGCCGTTGTCCAGTTGCAGCGAAATCCAGTCCCAACCGATGGCCCCGGCGGCAGGGCGCTGGTACTCCACTCGTGGTCCTTCCAGCTTAGCCCGGTGACATCGAACGTCTCGTCACCCACGCGGACCGTTCCGGCCGTTTGCTGCTGCACGATGGAGTAGTAATAGGAGGCGTTGCCCGGCTCCGGCCCCTTGGGGCTGAGACCACCGTCACCATGCAGTACGGGCGGCAGCGTCTCGGTCAGGATCAGATCCAGCGCCATCTGCCCCGCATCGGCCCGCAGCCGCACCTGTCCCGGCGCGATCTCCTCCATGGTCAGTCCTCCAGCCACACGCTGCAGGGATCGGCCGTTGCCCCGGCCAGCCCCGCACCGCCCCGACTGAAACGTTCGGTCGGATAGAACGCATCCGCGCCGATGTCACTGACGGTAAAGTGGGCCAGATAGACCTGGTTACTGCGCCAGTCGGAGTCGCCCTTCGGCATGTCCTCCGGCGGGGTCAGGGCGCGGCGGAAGATGGTGAACTGGTAGCCGAACGGACGGCCGTCGGCCGTTTGCAGATTGCCCGTGTAGTACCACCACTCGGTCTGGTAATCGGGGTGTGGGCCGAGATCGCGCGGAAATTCGACGGCGTTTGGCTCGGTGGCGCGGGCGAAGCCTTCGGCCGAACCGGCGACCGGCAGCGCCTGCAACGACGCCGCCAGCGGCGGGTCTTCGGCCCCGGCCGGCAGCGACCGCGCCACGAAAACGGCCGCGACGGCCAGCACACCCAGGATCACCATCCACCAGATTCGTTTCATAACCCTACAACTATCACCCCAAACACTGGAATCCTCAAGACGTTTTATGGATTGTTCAGGACAGACGGATGTTATTAAGCGATAAGGTGTTTAAAAATTGTATAGCACAAATGTTCTGTTTTTCTATACAATGGATGTGCCCGTTTAGAACGCCGCACGCCGGGACAGCCCGGCGCGCCTATGGAGCAGAAGGTCCGCCATGAATCGGAATGAAGAAACGTTGCAGAGTCAATTGCAGAAATTGATTGATTTGGATATCCCCCACCGTCTGGAGCCGGAACAGCGACTATGCCTGGCAGTATTGCGTCAGGCGGTCCTTGACTACTTCGGCGATAACCCCCTCCAGAAACAGTCGGCGGCGGACTACTTCGCCGGTTCGCCCATGTACCAGCTCACCCTGCAAATGTTCCGGCTGCCCGGCAATCTGCTACCCACCGGCGTGGATATCGGCCGTGAACCGGAGGAGGCAGCCGAGGAACCGGTGGACCTGCTCCAGTTGGAGACGCTGGTCCATGAGCTGTCCGGCTCCCAACTGAAGGTCATGTTGACGATGGGGTTACTGGAATTACCGGCAACGGCGGGGAAGATCAGCAAGCAGTGCCGTCTGAACCGGGCCACCGTCCTGAGCGCCCTGGCCCACCTGGCAGAGGAAGGGTTGGTAGAAGCCATCGACACCGGCCTCTACACGATCTGGGATGTGCCTATCCCGGCGCGGCAATTTCTGGATACGCTGTGGGAGGCGGCCGGTCGGGAGGCTACGCCCGCGCCTGATGAATCTGCGCCGTCGTAGGCCGGCCGGTGGGAATGCAGAGCAGCAGGATCAGTGTCATGATAACGGCCGACGTCAGGCACCAGGCGCACGTCGCGCCGATGACGAACGGCTCCAAAAATGTCAGGTAAATCGAGAACAACGTCCCCAGCAGCGCCATCCCCAGCAGGGCCAAACCGGCCGTCCGGTGCAAAGACCCGGTTCCCCAGCGGGTTCCCGCCCAGGCCAGCAGCATCAAGCCATAGCCGATTAACCCCATCACACCGATAGGCAGGATGCCGAACAGCGAGGCATATTCACTTTGCTGGACGGTATTACAGTCACCTATCGGGCCACAAACGGCGGCCGTTTCAGTTGTTTCCACATAGGTCAGATAGGCGGAGACGCCCAACCCAGCGAGGCACAGGAGAGCCACAGCCCACCACTTCCAGGCCGGCCATGTATCGAACGGCAGCGCGTCCAGCCCCGCCTGCGCCACCCGCACAATTGCGAACAGCAGCGCCGCGATCATGCCGATGAGCACGGCAATTGCCAGGCCGTTGCCCACCGGATCACGGTTGAACCTGGCCCACACACCCTCCGGTTCAGCGGCCGATTCCAGGTCCAGGGACACGGCCGTTTCCGGCTCCGTGACCTCAGCAACCACCTGCTCGACCGGTTCGGCTTCATCGGCCGTCTGCTCAACAGACACCGTTGCCGTGGGGGCCGGTTCATCGGTTGCCGCCAGCCCGTTGGCGGCCAGCACCATTTCCAGACCGGGTACATCCGGCCAGTCCACGCCGTCACCGGCCAGATACCCCTCCACTATGGCCGGGAACTTTTCCGGGATTTCGCCCGAACCGATCAGCACCGTATCTCCCACAACCAACGTGGGCACGCCTACGCGATCTTCCGGGATTGACAGATGCTCAATCGTATTGGCATACAAAGCCTGGCCGGAGTCCTGGGTCACGTCAATGCCGATGATCAGGAGCCGGTCGCCGTATTCTTCAATCATGGGCGTCAGAACTTCTTCAATGACGTAGTGGCAGTGACTGCACGACGGGGAGTAGAAGAGAACAGCGCGGGCCACCGGCTCTGCGGCCGAGGCGATTTGTACGCCAGCTATCAGTATCGCCGCTAACAGGGCAGAGACCAGGCGGCGGTAAATGCGAAAATGTTTCATGGGGACCTCTCGGTTCAGGGCTGCCTGACGGCCGTTCCCAAACTCAACCAAATCGTAACAGTTTACTGTGCGACGGTCAATTATTTTTGTACACATACTAAACCGTGGCGGTGAGCGAAGGATGAGCCGGTCCCACCCTGCCCGTCGTCAATGCTTGTATGACGTCCGTCTTTGCAGTAGCATCACAGGTTACCAACAAGGAGCGCATGTGATCCCCTACCAGCAAAACGGCCTGACTTACTTCCACTTTGAAAGCCTGCCGGTCAACGGCCGGTTACAGCACGCTGTATTTTCGCGGCAGGGCGGCCACAGCGAAGCGCCTTTCGATTCGCTCAACCTGAGCATGTCGGTGCCCGACGAGCGCGACCGGGTTTACGCCAACCGGCGACAAGTCTACGGGCTGTTCGGCCGGGATACGGACACCGTTGTTCATGCCCATCTGGTACACGGTAATACCGTGGCCCGCGTCACCCAGGCCAACAACGGAGAGTGGGTCGAGCACGTAGATGCGTTGATCACCGACGAACCGGGATGCGTGGTTACGATGAACTTCGCCGACTGCACGCCGGTGATAGTCTATGATCCGGTGCACAATGCGGCCGGGATCGGTCATGCGGGCTGGCGCGGAACGGTGGCGAATGTGGCCGGGGCCATGGTAGCGTCCATGTCGGCCGAATTCGGCAGCGTTCCATCCGACATGATGGCGACCATTGGCCCGTGCATCGGCCCCTGTTGCTACGAAGTCGGCGAGGATGTAGCCACGGCTGTCAGGGACTCGTTTGGCGAACCGGACGGCCTGTTACAACCCAGTGGCGACCGGTATCACTTCGATCTGCCTGCTGCCAACCGGCGGCAACTGGCCGATGCCGGGGTGGCGACCATTGAGACGTCCGGGCTGTGTACAGCCTGCCGCACGGACCTGTTCTTCTCGCATCGGGCCGAGAAGGGTCGCACCGGCCGCTTTGGTGTCGTGGTGGCGTTGGGACAAAACGGGTCCGGTGCGAACGGCCGGACGATGTAGATGAGGGTGGTCGAATTATCATTTTTCTGTGCGCAGTTAAGCGAATCTACGTATAAATTCGCACAGGATACAACCAATCCGGTTGCAAACCTGCGCTAATCCGGCCACAATGGTGCAGCGGTCTTGATGGCCTTGCACCAGGGACAAATCAACACAATTACACATGGATGACAACGACGTGCGCCAACCGCGCATCATGGCTATTGACGACAACACCTATACCTTACGGTTGGTGGAGTTTGCCCTGCGCGAAGCGGGCTTCCGGGTGATGCCGGCTGTTTCCGGGGAGGAGGCGCTGGCTATGATCGGCACACAGGGACTACCCGATCTGGCGGTGGTAGACCTGCACATGCCGGGTATTAGCGGGTTCGAATTCAGCCACCGTATCCACCAGTACAGCGATATGCCAATCATCATGCTGACGGCCGTTGGGCAGGACACGACTGTCCTGGAAGGATTAGAGAAGCACGCCGAGGATTACATCGTCAAGCCTTTCAATCCCGGCGAGCTGGTGGCCCGCGTGCGCCGCATCTTACGCCGCATCGGCGAGTTTGACTACGACCTGGCCCCGCAAACCGCTGTGGATGAGCGCCTGTCCATCGACTTCCCCAACCGGCTGGCGCGGGTAGACGGCAAGGATGTCGCCCTCACGCCAACCGAGACCAAGCTGCTCTATATCCTCATGCGTCGCGGCGGAGAAACCGTCCCGACGGATTACATCCTGCGCCGCCTGTGGCCGATGGAGCCGGTCTTTGAGGATCGGCTGCACGTCCATCTTCACCGGCTGCGGCGCAAGATCGAAGACAAGAAAGACAAATCCCGGCCGCGCTATATTGTGTCAGAGCGTGGCGCGGGCTATAGTTTCCATGGTGGCGTGCAGGGCCGGAACGACCAGACAACGACCGCCACAAGCTGAAGTCCTATGCATTGTACATTTGACCACGTGGCAGCGGCGTTGGCGCTGCCTGAGTTCGACGGGCATGCCGCCCAGCAGCGCATGATGCCCCAGGCGCGGGTTAGCTTCCGCCCCGTAGATCGCCAGGGAGCCCCTCGGCAGGGTGCGGTCCTGTTCCTCCTTTACTGCTTCAATGACCGGTTGACGCTGGTTCTGACGCGTCGCCGCGACGATCTGAACTCCCATCCTGGACAGGTATCGCTGCCCGGCGGACAACACGAACCGCCGGAAACGCTGGAAGAAACGGCGCTGCGCGAGACGTATGAGGAGATCGGCGTACCCCCGGAACAGATACAACTCCTGGGCCAGCTCACGTCCATCTACATTATGCCGTCGGACTTCCAGGTCCAGCCATTCGTCGGCGCGTATGTAGGCAACGGCCGTCCTGTGTTCGTACCGGATCCGGGCGAAGTAGCGGCCGTTCTGGAAGCACCGCTTGATGATCTGCTGGATGACGCCCTGCGCATCGAAGAATTATGGCAGTTGCGGGGAACAGAAGTAACGGTCCCGTTTTTCCAACTGGACGGCCACAAGGTTTGGGGAGCAACGGCGATGATGCTCAGCGAATTCGCCGAGCGACTGCGATTGGCCGTCGTCTAGCCGGGAGAAGCGGTGAGCGCTCGCTCACAGTTACTTTACCCTTCTCCCCGACACTCCTATACTCCCTCCAAACCGTCATGAATCAATCCCTCCCTCATCAGGAATCCCCGGATACGCCACTGCAACCGGTTGTCGAACTTCGCGGTCTGACCAAAATATATACGGAAAGCGTGCGACAGCGGGCTGTGCTGGACAACGTTAATCTGTCCTTTACAGTCGGTGAGTTTGTAGCGCTGCTGGGTCATAGCGGTAGCGGCAAGAGTACTCTGCTAAACCTCATCAGCGGTATTGACAGCCCCACATCGGGGGACGTTTTCATCCGGGGGGTAGGCATCACGCAGTTAAACGATCGTGACCGGACACTCTTTCGCCGCGATCATATCGGGTTTGTCTTTCAGTTCTTCAACCTCATTCCGACCCTTTCCGTGCTGGAAAATATCACCCTGCCGCGCGAGCTGGCGGGAGGTAATCAACAGGACATTGAAGCCGCCGCAATGGCCCTGCTGGAACGTGTGGGGCTGGCCGACCGGCGGGACACGTTCCCCGACAAGCTCTCCGGCGGGGAGCAGCAGCGCGTAGCGATTGCTCGCGCGCTGGTGCATGATCCCATGCTGGTGCTAGCTGATGAGCCGACCGGCAATCTGGACGACCGCACCGGTGAACTGGTGCTGGCGCTCCTGCTGGAACTGACACGGGAGGCGGGCCGGACCATCATCATGGCTACCCACAACCCGGATATTGCCCGCCGCGCAGACCGGATCATTGAAGTCCACGACGGGCAGCTAATGGAAGTAACGAGCGACGAACAACGAGTAACGAATGAGCGTCGATAACCGGCTTTCACAAGACTAGCCCAATCAGACTGCCAACTGTGTCTGCCAACACTGACCCACGCCCCACCGTCCACAATGCGCCTCTCTATCGCCTGGCCTGGCGGCGGGCGCGGCGACGGCCGTTACAGTACATCCTCTTTGTTCTGGGGTGGCGATCGGGGTAGCCATGATGGTCTCCATCGACCTGGCAAACGGCTCCGCCCGACGTGCGTTCGCCCTGTCCACTGATGCCATCACCGGCAAGACAACCCATCGTCTCACCGGAGGCCCCGCCGGGTGACGAAACCTTTACCGGCGTCTCCGCACCGAAGTCGGCTATTCCCCGGCCGCGCCGGTCGTTGAAGGATATGTCATGGCCCCGGAGTTGGCGGCCCAGCCGCTGCGACTGGTGGGCGTAGACCCCTTTGCCGAGCCGCCGTTTCGTAGCTACTTCACCCCGGCACAAGGGAATGAATCCGGCACCGGCGTGGACAGTCTGACCGCCTTTTTGACCGAACCCAATGCGATCATCGTCGCCCGTGGTGCAGCCGAAGCTGTCGGGTTGTCGCTGGGAGACACGCTAACGATTGACGCCGGTGGCCGTCCGGTTTCCATGCGCATTGTCGGTTTGCTGCAACCGGCCGATTCGGTGACACGCCAGGCACTACAGGGCATCATCTTCACCGATATCGCCTCCGCCCAGGAGATTCTGGATATGACGCCCCACGACGGGCAGCCGGGGACGCTCAGCCATATTGACCTGATCGCGCCGGATGAAGCTGCGCTGGAACCGGTACGGGCTATCCTGCCGCCCGGCGTCACCCTGGAAACGGCCGCCGCCCAGCAAAATGCCATCCAGCAAATGACGGTCGCGTTCGAGTTAAACCTGTCGGCGCTCAGTCTGCTGGCGCTCGTCGTGGGCATGTTCCTGATTTACAACACCGTCACCTTCAGCGTAATCCAGCGACGGCCGTTGTTCGGCGTGTTACGTTGTCTGGGTGTGACCGGTGGTCAACTGTTCCGGCTCATCCTGGGCGAGGCAATTATCCTGAGCCTTATCGGATCGTTGCTGGGGCTGGGGCTGGGGATATTGCTGGGCCGGGGGACGGTTCGCCTGATCACCCAGACCATCAATGACTTCTATTTCGTTGTCAATGTGGAGAACGTAACCGTGCCGACGGCAACCCTGATCAAGGGTGTTCTCATCGGCGTGGGGGCGGCAATACTGGCTTCGGTGGTCCCCGCACTGGAAGCGGCGCGCACCACGCCGCAGAGCACGCTGCGCCGCTCGACGCTGGAAAGCCGTGTCCAGCAGGCCTTGCCCTGGCTGGTTGTGGCCTGGGCCGGGTTGACGGTCGTCGGTGTGGCCCTCCTGTGGTGGAACGGTGCCGGACTGATACCGGCCTTCGGCGGGCTTTTCGCCGTTCTTATCGGCGCGGCGCTGCTGGCCCTGCCGGTAACGGCCGTGTTTATGCGTCTGGCAGCACCGATCAGTTCGGCCGTTCTGGGCGTCATCGGGCGCATGGCTCCCCGCGATATCGTTCGTTCCCTCAGCCGCACCGCCATCGCCATTGCGGCCCTGATGACGGCTGTGTCTGTCATTGTCGGCGTGTCCATCATGATCGGCTCGTTTCGCGGCACAGTGGTCCAGTGGCTGGATCAAACATTACAGGCCGACATCTATGTGTCGCCGCCGACTGTGACGGCCAACCGTACTGTGGGTACGCTGGACCCGGCCGTTGTGGAAACCGTACGCACCTGGCCCGGCGTCGCCCGTTCCGTCACATCACACAGCGTACAGATCGAGCTGCCGCAATTCGGTCGGCTGGTCCAGTTGATTGCTGTGGACGGCGACGTATCCAACGGCAACCGGCCCTATGCCTGGGTGAAGGAAGGCGTGGACAATCCCTGGCCGCTTATGGAGGCTGGGGAGGGCGTCATCATCTCCGAAGCACTGGTGCTGAAGGAAAATCTACCCCTGCCGCCGGAACCGATTACGCTGCCCACGCTTTCCGGACCGCAGTCGTTCGAGGTGCTGGCCGTGTTTTATGACTACGCCTCCGACCAGGGCAGCATCTTTATTGACAACGATCTTTACGCCGACCTGTGGGGCGACGACCGGATTTCGGCCGTAGGGCTGTTTCTGGATGAGGGTACAGAGGCAAGCGCCCTCATCCCCGATATGCAGGCGGCGTTTGCCGGGCGGCAGGATGTCCTACTGCAATCAAATCAGGAACTGCGGCAAGGATCGCTGGAGATATTTGACCGGACGTTTGCCATCACCTCCGCGCTGCGCCTGCTGGCGGTGATCGTGGCTTTCATCGGTGTATTGAGTGCATTGATGAGTCTGCAATTGGAACGGGGACGGGAGCTTGGCACCTTGCGGGCGACGGGCATGACCCGGTTGCAGATGTGGCAGCTAACGTTGCTGGAGACAGGGTTAATGGGTGCGACAGCCGGGTTGCTGGCTATGCCGGTGGGGTATGCGCTGGCCTGGATCCTGGTCTATGTGATTAACGTGCGGTCGTTCGGCTGGACGCTGAATATGCAGCCGGATCCCACCTACTTCCTGCAGGCGTTTGCGATCGCCGTGGCTGCCGCGCTGCTGGCCGGCATCTACCCTTCCATTCGTTTGAGCAATATGGAAATCGCGGCGGCCATTCGAGAGGAGTAGCAGATGCCGGTATAGCACCAAACGACCGAATAGAAACCACCTCTTAACAGAGCCGGGCTTGCGGATAGATTGTCACCAGTGGGATGGGTGGGGAGGTCCTCTGAAAGACCTCTCAATCACCGGCCTTCACAATGTCCGGCCCGGATCGAGAGGTCTTTCTTCGGCGTCTTTCTTCGTGCGTGTCGGGCCGTAGCCTCAACGGATCGTGGTTCGTTTACGCGGGAGTTGGGTACCTGTTAGCCGATGCTCAATCCGAACGTAAGCGGGTTTATTGGGTTATGACTCAACTGTGGTATCAACAACGCTGTTTTCGCTGCCGTGCTCGTTCGGAACATAGGCATCGGCCGCTTCGTCATTGACCCAATCACTGTTATTGACCAGATAGCGGAATTGATACTGGCCGCCGGCCGGAATCCGCATCTTGTAGGTGAATACGCCTTTGGACTTCTTCATCGGCACTGGCTGCCAATCATTGGCCTGGGTCAACAGGTCAACAGTCTCGGCGTCACCTTCGTATGAAAGGTAACATCAAACTCATTCTTCGTCTTGAAATAGCGCTTCTTCAGCATCGCTGTTTATCTCCTGAACTTTATTCTACTTTCCGGGAAACCCTGGAATTAACGTTCGAAATTTTCTGGCTAAACCCGCTGCATTATAAGGATATGAGAATCCATGTCAAGATGTTATTGCCTGAGAGCGCTCCCCGACGGTCTGCCTTAACCTGCCGCTTATTCCCGGTGTCCGACCTTAAACGGACGGGGAGTTACCCGTCGTCATGATCCTGCTCAATTTATTGGTGACGTAGCAGTATGGGAGATTATTCGGGATGGTAGAGTGACGCCGGAGCAGACCGCTCATCCTCTTCAGGATAACCCGCACGGTCTTGACGTTGACCAGCGCCTGGGTTTGGTGCAGGATGCGCACCATCTGGCGCGGGCTGGTACATTCCAGTTCCAGGATGATGCGCAGCTCATCATCCCGTTCATCTCAAGCGTCGTACAAATGGCCGGTATATTGATGGATTCGTCCTGCATCAACTGGGTGATCTCGAACAGCAATCCCGGCCGATCAAACACATCAATGTGGGCCTCAAAACGCCGGCCTGGCGGCCGCCGGGTTCCCCCAGCCCAGTTTAAGCCATCGTTGAATGCGATCCAGTCGCTGGCGGGTGGCTTCCAGGAGTGACAGTCCTCGCGGTGAACGGTGACACCGCCATCCTTGCGCACATAGCCAATGATGGGGTCGCGTGGATGGGGCGCACACGTCGAACACAGCTTCAATTCGCGGTGGTCGGCATGGGTGATAACGTGCTTGTTGCCCATGCTGTCATAGACCACATTATCCAGCCGTAATGACCGGCCCTGGTCCCATGTGTCCGTAACAATGCGCGTGGAAAGCACAGTCGGCAGCAATTCCGCCCGACCAAGCTGGTGGTACAGCTCCTCGATAGAGGCGAAGTTGAACGCATCAGCGATCGCCTCGTGCGGATAGTCAGGTAGACCCAGCATATCCAGTTCATGATCGAGCAATTGCAGGCCCTGGGCAACTGCTTTGTCATAGGGCAACTTGCGGAACCAGCGCCGGGCATTGGAACGGGCATACGTCGTGGTGATGTACCCCAGGTCCTCATCCAGCCACGAGCGTTGCGGTTGGCCTTTGTGGTTACGGACAATCCGCACCAGATCCGCCGTTTCGCAGCGGCCGATTGAGCGGGTAGAGCATGTCGTTGACGTAGGCCTGCTGGACCTCATTGCCCAGTTCGGTATGGATGTTGTAGGCGAAGTCTATGGCTGTTGCGCCGTGGGGTAATTCAATGGCTTCGCCACGCGGCGTATAGACCCGAATCTGCTCGCTGAAGACATCCTGGACCACCCCACGTACGCTGTCCACCAATCCGTACGGCTCGGCATTGTTGATGCTCTCATTGATAGTCTCGAAGAACAGGTCCAGTGGCTCAGCAATCCCCCTGGACCACTGGGGCGTGCCGGCATACAGCCAGCGGGCCAGAACACCAACCTGGGCTACCTCATCCATCTCCACTGTGCGCAGGCGAATTTTGATGTGGGCCCCGCTGTCGTGGAGTACGGTAGTATGCAAGGATTGGTAGAGATTGTCGCGGCGGACGGAAATATAGTCATCAAACCGGTTGGGGACAGCCCGCCAGAGTTGGTGCAGATGGCCCAGGGCTGTATAGCAGGCAATGGGGTCGTCAACTAAAACGACCAGACGCATGGTCCGGTCGATTTCCTTGTAAGACTTATAGCCTGCCCGAAGGTCCTGGTAAACCGTGTAAATGTTCTCCGGGGCCGGCTTGACATCACGTACATCAATATCGGCATTGACAAGACATTCCATCACCTGGCCGCTGATCATATTGAACAGTTCCTGGTGTTCGTAATTAAGGGTTGTCAGTTCACGGTTGACCAGGTGATATGCTTCAGGGTCCAGCACCTCCAGCGAGAGGGCTTCCAGTTCCGATTTCACTTCCCACATACCAAGGCGATTCGCCAGAGGAGCGAAAGACCGATACCGTTTCCTGGGCCTTTTCAATTTGTTTATGCGGCGGCATTGCTTTAATGGTCCGCATATTATGGAGGCGGTCGAACAGCTTAATGATAACGGTACGCACGTCGCGCGTCATTGCCTGGAACAACTTACCCAACGTCGCGTGCTGCAATTCCTCCGGCGAGAGCTTGCGGCGGGCGGCCACCCCCCGCGTCACCTCTTTCAACTTGGTGACGCCGTTGACCAGCCGGGCTACGTCCTCACCAAAGAGGGCTTCGATTTCCTCGATGGAAACCCGTGTATCTTCGGCGATATCATGCAAAAGCGCCGCCTGAAGTGTGGCGGCGTCAAGACGATATTCAGCAAGATAGGCGGCAACAGTGACGGGATGGGTGAAGAAAAGCTGGCCGGACTTTCGGCGCTGGTCGCCATGCTCACGACGGGCAAACTCGAAGGCTTCACGCACGCGCGCCTGCTCCGACGCATCCAGGTAGTCAATCGCCTCGAAGAACTGCTCGTTCTCAGCCGTCGTGTAAAGCATCATAACTCACTCACCGCTTGCGGTTTCTGTCCGCAGAACCGGCCCGTCAGACGGGATTATCCGTATCATGACACGGATATATAAACCGCCAGTATACCAGAAAACGGGCTGTAATTACAGCCCCATAAACCGGTTGCTCATAGACGGCTTGCAGTGAGTGCGCAACAGGGCGGGATCAGCTTTATGGATTAAGTGGCTTCGGCTTCGCGCTCTTTCCTAAAATCCTTAAACCGGTATCCAACGCCTCGTTCAGTGAGAATGTATTCGGGGTTTGCGGGATCTTTTTCTATTTTCTTGCGCAGGTAGTTGATATACAGGCGCAAGTAGTGGGTTTCGTCCCGGTACTCATACCCCCAGACTTTCGCCAGCAGGGTCTCGTGGGGAACGACCCAACCGGCATTTTGAATCAGGTGGTTTAGCAGACGGTACTCCGTCGGCCGCAGATCAATTCGTTCACCATCCACAATAACTTGATGGCGATTGAAATCTACAGAGAGGTGGTCGTCAATCTGCATTACCGTGCGCGGCGGTGGTGCAGGCCAGTGGGCGCGGCGCAGCACCGCTTTCACCCGGCTGGTCAACACGCGCGGACTGAACGGTTTCGTGATGTAATCATCGGCTCCCAGCGCCAAGCCGCGCGTGATGTCTTCCTCGTCATCGCGCACGGTCAGCAAAATGACCGGCACGGTTGATATCTCGCGCAGCATCTGTAAGGTCTGGAACCCGTCCATTTCCGGCATCATGACATCCATGATGACCAGATCAGGATTGTATTTGCGAATCTGGTCCAGAGCCTGGATGCCGTTTTCAGCCTCAATCACCTGGAACCCTTCCAGTTCCAGATTCATGCGGATGAAGCGGCGCATCCGCAGTTCGTCATCCACGATGAGGATAAGTTGCGGACCGGGCGGCTGGAGGTTTTCGGGGACTTGTTCAACCATAAGTCAATCAATTATTCACGGACAAAGCCGATGGTGTTATCCAGTTCGCCCTGAGTCAGGAGCTGGATATGGCGAATACGGTGCCACGGCATCAGGATCGTTTCGGCGTTACCGTCCAGGAAGGCGGCCGTTCGGCCGTCCCGCCGACGGGGATGATAAATCGCCACAAACTGGGCGTCCGTATCCGGTATTCCATCCAGTTCGCCTGTAATGGGATCGTCTTCCAATAAATAAATAATGGCCGGCACACGCATAATAATTCGCTACCAGTTTAATCTTCAATGGTCAGATGGACCAGTAACTCACCAAAACGCAGGGCTGCTTTCGGCGGCAGGATGTAGGCCTGCCCCGGCGTCAGCGGCCGATCTTCCAGCCGTGTGCCGTTGCTGCTGTACTGGTCAATCACAACAATCCCCTCACGAAAGAGCTGGATGGTTGCATGTCGTCGGGAAACCCCTTTATCAAACCCGTCAAACGGGCTGAGGTCTATCTCCGGCGTAAACCCGGCATCGGGGTCGGCACGACCGATGTGAATCGTATCGTCCAGCGTTACGGTGATGGTTCGCTCGCGGTGAGGGATGGTAAATTGCAGCTTGCGCGACGAATCCTCCGGGGTCAAGGTACCGGTGTCTGTGGGTCGGGGAACGGACTGCGACGGATCGCTAATACGCCGACCGCCGGAACCGGACTGGCCGGGTTTCTGCTGCCGGGCCACCATGTGGGCCTGGGTAGCCGGGACCAGTGCTGCGCCACACGCCTGGCAAAACAGCGCCCCCCCGTAATGCTCGGTGTTGCATTCCGGGCAAACAATCATGACTCGCTCTCCCCCAACAACGACCGCGTACCGTACCGGAGCATCTTACGCCCTTCCGGTGACATCTTGCCGATGCGCGTAAGCCGTTGGGCCTCAAGCTGGGCTTGCTGGGCCAGTTTCAGATCGCCGGATTCCAGGTAAC
>JAWKOY010000032.1:0-85624 GCA_041390945.1 Chloroflexota bacterium | reverse complement strand
ACGGAAAACGAGGCTTCGTGATACAGTTCGTCTGCGCCATAGGCATGGCCCAGTTCCGTTGCGCTCAGGATTGGCATGGCTCACCCGTCTACCGGTAGGACTCAATCACCCGTTCCAGCGCGTCCAGGCCCAAAACGAGTTTCTCCATCTCCGGGCCAAAGCTAATCCGGCAGTAGTTGCGATAGCGGGCGTAGGTTCGGCGGCGATCAGGATTGACATCAAAGAACACTCCAGGAACAGTGATAACGTTTTCCTTCAATCCTTCTTCAAAGAAGACCATCCCATCATTCAGGGGTGCCGGTAGATCAGCCAGATTGGCCCACACATAGAAGGTACCGGCCGGTTCCACCTCGACGCGCACGCCCATCTTGTACAGGCGGCTGAGCATGTAGTCCCGTTTCTCACGGAAGGTTTGCTGGATAGCGGCCGTTTCCTGGATGACACATGCCGGGTCCAGCAGTTCCAGGACCTCATGCTGGAACGGATTATTCGCCCCACCATCCAGGAAGGATCCGGCGCTGGCAACAGCGTGGATGACATCTTTCGGACCCAGGGTCCAGCTTATTCGCCAGCCGGGATAGCGCCAGTTCTTGGTTAGCCCGTCAACAATGATCACCGGATCGCGGTCCACGTCCTCGACATGGGCAGCGGCCGAAACCATTGGCGGTGTTTCGTCTGACGTGTGGCCGTTGTAGATATAGTGGGAGTAAAACTCGTCCAGGATCAGCGAGCAGCGATAGTTCCGTGCCAGTTGCACCCATTGGGCCAGTTTCTCCCCTTCCACGAGTTGACCCGTGGGGTTACAGGGGTTGCTCATCAATATCGCTTTAAGCCCCCGGCCCTGTATCTCCTTCTTGACCATATCGAGCGGGCGTGGTAACCCCAGATCGGGTCCAGCAGAATGGGGATGGGAATAAACGCCTTGAAGATACTCGAGCAGTTCCTCGTAAGCCGCATAGTCCGGCAGGAAGTGGCCCATGCGTTGATCGTGCCCAACGCGGCCGCGATGCGCGTGTGAGGGACACATCCGCCGCCGGATGCTGACGTTTTCCCAGGCGGTTGGGAACGGCGTCCCTCGCGGTAGAGCGCGTTGTACAGATCGGCAACCTTGCCGAAGCTCGACCTGGCCGGGTGATGGGGCCGTATTCGTTTTGGTCGATGGTCAATCACCCCGTACGCGTGGCGGGGCACTGGGCAGATCGCCCGTTTCCGGCGCGCCCTGCCCCAGGTTGGCTCCAATCCGGATTATCGTATCGAAACCCCAATTCAGTCGCGCGGTGCATTACATAAATCACACCGGTGCGGGGAACTTCACGAAATCCGGGAACAGTTGGTGATGAAGTGGATTCTGCCATTGACAAAAAAGCATCTCCCCCTGTATAACATGATTACTGTCCAGATGATTGTGGATTGAAGGGCGACGAATGTCAACCCGGGTCAAGCGAGAACACCAATGACCAAGACAAAAGAAAGTCCGACAAAGGTTCCGCTCAACGACCGTCGCGTAACGAACTGCGAGCCAGCGTTATCTTCGGGCTCCATCGTCATTTCCGTCGGCATTTGGATCGCAGTTTGCAATTTGGCTGATTGCGCCGGGTCAATTCGATGTTCTGGTTACCGGGATCGATTACGCTCGGCCTCAATTATCTGATCGTGGGTCTGGTTACACCGCAGCCAGCACCATCAAATCTTCAGAACGTAAGATCATGGCGATTGCGTTTGCCATGTCGTCGTTGGGCAACGGTTGTGATGTTCTACGGCAACGCTGTTTACGCTATCACCGGCGTGAGTCTGACCCTGTTGCTACTCGGTACGCGCCGCTGCTTCTTACCACCCCCATTTCATATCGGATGGCCCGGCGACGATTCTTTGCCGGTGATATGTCCATGGCGCTGGACCTGGTTGATAAGTCTATCGCCGCCCGCCCCGACTTCTGGGAGTCCTACCAGCTACGCGCTCTAATCTTTCAGCAATATGCGGTTTGATCTGGCCGAGCAGGATGCACGGAAGCTTTGGATTTACGGCCTGACGCTCACCCTTGCCTACAACACATTGGGCCAGATTTTACAGCGGCGGTTTTGAAGAGGCGCGGACCGGCTTACATGAAAGCCGCCGAGATGTCGCCCAAGAATGCGCTCTACCTGTATCATCTAGGGCTTAAGGAATATCGGCTGGACAACTACTACGACGCGGCTTGAAAGCATTGCCGGAGCCACGCGGGTTGGCCTGCCGTACGTAACCTACGAGTTGCTGGCTTACTACCTTCTATGCAGTCTGGAGCACAACCAAGAGATCGAAAAGTGGAGGAAGTAGAGGAAGACTTGCCCAAGTTCAAGGAAGGGCTGGCGCAAATTAAAGCTGACGGCCCAGCAACCCGCCTTCCCCATCTGACACTCCTCAAACAAGACGTCAGGGATCTGAAAAAGCGGCTCGCCAAGGGCGAAACCACACACGCCGGTTAACCCACCACCGACAGGACCCTCAAAAGAAATACACCTAAATCGAGTATAACTGCAATCATAAGCGACCTCTGCACGCTGCATACAGGAGAACACCATGCCCACTAGAACCGAGTTCATGTCGCCGGTAGACGTTGCCTGGCTGAGCATGGATGAGCCGACCAACCTCATGGTGGTCAACGGCATCCTCACCTTCGATCGGCCGATGGATATGGACAACCTAACGGCCGTTCTGGAGAAATGTTGGCTGAGCTTCGAGCGTTTCCGCCAACGCGTTGTGCGCCCATCCGTGCCGTTTATGCGGCCGTATTGGGAGACAGATCCGACATTCGACCTTTCCTCTCACCTCCACCGCCTGGCGCTTCCCCAACCGGCCGGTCGCGCGGAGTTGCAGAATATGGTCAGTGATCTGATGAGCGCCGATTGACTTCTCCAAGCCGCCCTGGCATTTCTATGTTTTTGACAACTACGAGAGTGGCAGCACCCGCTATCTGTATTCACCACTGTGTTGCTGATGGGATGGCTCTGGTGGGGTCTTGTTGTCGCTGGCCGACCTGCATCTGACGCGCCGGATTGCCCCCCTCCGGCGGTGGAATTACCCTCGTCAAACGGTGCTAACGGCCTGATCAATAGCTTGCAGAAGGAATTGAGCAGCGCCGGGAATACAGCACGGCGCACAACCAAACGAGCCTGGAACCTCAGCAAGCGGTTCATTAATGACTTCAGACCACCCAATCAGCCATTGCCACCGGAGGGGATGTCGCCCTGTCGGGAGCCAGACTACTTCTGCGAACTGGACGATCCCGGGACGGTGTTCAAGGGACAGCTTGGCGCTCTCAAGCGGGCAGCATGGACACGGCCGATCCCTCTGGAGGATGTGAAGTTCATCAAGAACAGCACTCGGCGGCACCGTGAACGATGTGCTGGTGATGGTGTGACGGGCGGTCTGCGACGGTACCTATCCGGCGCGCGGTCAGCCGGTTGAGAACCTCAACTTCAGAGCTGCCATTCCGGTAAATCTACGGCCGCTTGACGAAGTCCTGCAACTGGGCAACCGCTTCGGGCTGGTTCTTACTTTGCCGGTGGGCATTGACGACTCGCTCATGCGTGTTTGTCGAGGTGCGGGGCGTCGCATGAATCAGCCAAACGATCAACAGAAGCCGGAGTTACCTTTGGCATCCTCAATATGATGGGTATGGGCAATGAGCGACTCCGGGAGTTCGTGGTAAACACGCTGGAACCAAAGGCAACGGCCGTCATGACCAATGTTCCCGGCCCACAAGTACCCCCCTCTATTTGGCCGGTGCGCGGATAGACGAGATCATGGCCTGGGTTCCTCAGGCCGGTCGGCTGGGTTTGGGTGTGAGTATTTTCAGTTATGCCGGGCAGGTATTTTTGGCGTAGTCACCGACGAGTCGCTGGTGCCGGACCCGGACAGAATCATTACCGGCTTCTATAAAGAGTTTGACCGGCTCACCACCCTTGCGAATGCGGTTGCCGGTGCGCCAAATAAAAAGCCCGACTGCCTCCCCTTAGAAGACAATCGGGCCGTTTGTTTCAAACACGTTTGGGCATCAGGTTAATTCACCATATATTTGAACTCACCCAGGCTCCGGCTGCGCGCAATCTTCTTGCTCAGGGCGGACTTTTCTGACCTGGCGAACTGTCTTCTGCGACAGGTCAAACACCTCGCCAACTTCCTTCATCACATGCGGCTCATAACCCTGCAATCCATAGCGCAGACGAGGATAGCTGCTTTCGCGGGGTCAGCTCGCCCAGAATCTCGCTTAGCTTTTCGCGGAACAGGGTATTGGCGACAACATCAGCCGGCTGCTCGGCATCCCGGTCCTCAATGAAGTCGGCCAGTTCGGCATCCTGATCATCTCCGGCCGGTTGCTCCAGCGCCAGTAACGGCCGGGTAATCTGCAATAGCCAGCGAACCTGATTGACGGGCAGCTCCACAGTGGCCGCCAGCTCCTCGTGTAGGCTCCGGCGTCCGTCCCTGATTTTGTGCCCAATATCGCGTATTGTACGGTACAACTTGCGGACGTTACTCGTCTGGTGGGCCGGTATGCGGATCATGCGGCCGTAATTGGACAAGGCACGGGTAATACCCTGCCGAATCCACCATGTCGCGTAGGTGCTGAACCGTGTGCCGCGCCGGTAGTCAAACTTGTCCATTTGGCCGTCAACAGGCTGATATTGCCTTCCTGAATCAAATCCAGGAAGTCCAGACCCTGCCCAAAGTATCGTTTGGCGATGCTGATGACGAGCCGCGTATTGACCGACCATGGTCTGCGCCGCTACTTCGGCCTGGTCACGTAGATGTTCCAGCCGACACGTCTTTTTCCTCACTGACTTCGCCGGAATCCAGTTGTTCGACTGCGACCGACTTCAATTTGTTTAGCCAGCTCGGACTCTTCCTCAGCCGTCAGCAACCGTTTGCCGGTTTGTTTCCCAACATATAGCGGCGGCTGAGAAAGTCGCTCTGTCGGCACATCACGCAGGGCGGTCCGGCGTTGTTGTTGACCCTTGAAGCCATAGTCGCCGCTGTATTGCTGGTCGAAACTGTCGAAGTAGCTCTCCAGATCATTCAGATCGATCGAATCATCATCGGTTGAGAACTCTTCGTCATCTGAATCAGCTTCGTCAGTAACCTCTGCGACTGTATCATCGACGTCGTCGAAGTTCCGGCTCTTCAACAAAGTCCGCGTCCAAATCTGCCAATTCCTTGACAGTTTGGCGGACCGTTCTAACCCTGCCGCCATCTGTAACCGTGAATAATTTGCAGCAGCCGACAGCTCCTCACCTTCCGTTGATCGGGAGAGGCTGAGTCAATCTTGTGGGATTTGGTACTTGCCATATTTCACTTCCGTTTACCACTCGTGAATATGCCGGTTAAAGCTCCTGCATATTCCTACAACCAATACTTCCTGGTCCTGGTTGCTGCCCAGATATTGTTAATGTCCTATCCGGACACACATCTGTAGACGTGCATCATGATTTATCTTTCGAAGATAGTCCATTCACCCAGACGCAGCAGACAAACATAATCTTACGGCAGCATTAGTCCGCTCTATTATTAAGTTAAGGCTTGCGTATTAGGTTGTAGTGGGATTAAAGCAGGTAACGCGGCGCTTTTCCTGAACACGCTTCTTCTTTGAGTTCATCACTCTCCAAACGGAGCTTGAAAATTTCCAGATTACTGCTGGGACGTTGGCGCAGATTGTAGTCGCTCACGAGTTGGTTTAGCTCAACGATCTGCGATTCCCAACGCTTGCATTCATCATCCCATCCGATCGACAACGCAGTTAGATGAGATTTTCCCTCAGCCTGTCGAAAGGCCGGTTCGTATTGCCTCCACTTCCGGGCAATATCCTCTCGAAGCTGATCGATCTTCGTTCCTGGACTGACAGGCGATGCGACAACCATGCCGGTCGTAAATTGTTTTCTTTCAGGAGTTGGTTCGAGAGCGTCATGCTCCCCTTCATACATATTTTGTCGCAGATCCAATCTGGCCGTCCCTGGCCGGACAAATCATCGAATACTCCGCGCTGCCGACCGTCTTCAATCAGATCATCAATCAGATTATTCCAGTCATAGCGCATGCGCACGCGCTTTTCCGCGTCCGGGTTTCCGTATCCAAATTTTCATCTTTTGAAGTAAGTGGATCGACCTGCGACATAAATATGATAATCGGTAAATCAACCGTCTCCTACTAGCATCATACAGGTGATTATGATGGCGCTGGGCGCATTACCCCCCAATTCTGCCCCTGTTCATTGGACACCGCCACAATTATGGGGACAATTTCCCTTGGCAGAACTACCCGCTAGCTTGCGTGTGTGGTCCGCCGTGTGAGAGATAACCAATGACCACGACGTCACCAGGCGAGGGTGCGCGGGATACTTCCGATTTTACCGATCCCGATTGGCAGCCTTACTACAGCATTTATAACCCTGACCACGGCCATCGTGTTAGCGGCACGATCCTCGTCGCTCAGGACATATACAGCAGGCGGCTGGAAAACAGCCGCGATATATTGCTCTATCTACCACCTTCCTATGAAACCGGTCGCGGCCGATATCCGGTCATTTATATGCATGACGGCCAGAATCTGTTCGATCCGGCCACCAGCTTCGCCGGGGAATGGGGCGTAGATGAAACAATGGAGTACCTCGCCTATACGGAAGGCATTGAGGCGATTATCGTCGGCGTGCCCAATATGGGTCGCCACCGCCTGGACGAATACAGCCCATTTGTTGAACCCCGACTTGGTGGAGGCGACGGAGACAGCTATCTGGCCTTCCTGGCCCATACCCTCAAGCCACTGATTGATCGCGATTTCCGCACCCTGCCCGGCCGGGAAGCTACCGGATTGATGGGATCCTCAATGGGCGGGTTGATTAGCCTTTACGGCTATTTTGCCCTCCCCGACGTTTTTGGGTTGGCAGGCGTCATGAGCCCTTCTCTATGGTTCGGCCATGAAGCTATTTACGATTACGTTGAAGCGGCCGATTATGTGCCCGGACGTATCTACCTGGATGCCGGGACACGAGAGTTGGGGGAAGATTTGCACAATGGCCTACCCCATCGCGCGACCTCATCCCGCAAGTACTACGCCGGTGTGCGTCGCATGAAACGGATCCTGATTCGCAAAGGCTTTCGACCGACGATTGACCTGCTGCATGTCGAGGAAAAATGGGCTGGGCATGGCGAATCTTCCTGGGCGCGCCGCCTGCCGGACGCCATCCGGTTCCTGCTGGCCGACACACCAACCAACTAACAACACGTATTTCCCCCTCTCGGTATTTTTCGCAACCGAAGCCTTTCCTGCCTCGTAGAGGTTGATAAGAATCCCCTCTTAACTAATATAGGTGATATTGTTGCAGTTTTGGTAAGGAGAATGGGGTATGCCAGCTAAAACACTCACAATTCGTTTGATTCCCCTGGCGCTAATGGCCTTGCTGCTCACGAGCTGCGGCAAACAGCTCAGCGACTTTACGGTTGAAACCGGTCCGACTGTCACCGAAACACAGACTGTTCAGTCTCTGGGTGCGCAGGCGGCCGATGTGGAAATCAAGCTCGGCGTCGGGAAATTGACGGTTGCCGGTGGTGCAACCGATCTCATGACCGGTACGTTCACCTATAATGTGCCCACCTGGAAGCCGGAAGTGGAGTACGAACTCACCGGGAATCGCGGCCGACTACGGGTAGCCCAGCCCGGCGCCACAGAAGGCAACATTCCCACCAGTCCCAACGTGGACTATGAATGGGATTTGCACTTCAGCGACTGGATGCCGATTGCGCTGGTGGCCGATCTGGGTGTTGGCTCAGGCGAACTCAACCTGAGAGGGATGAACCTCACCGACCTGAGCGTCACAACCGGCGTCGGCAGCTCCACCATTGATCTGGGTGGCAACTGGAATTCGAGCTTCAACGTACGTGTCCGGCGAGGTGTCGGCAAGACAACCCTCATTGTACCGACGCAGGTTGGTGTTCAGATCAGCCCCCGCAACGGACTAGGCAACGTGCAGGTGTATGGGCTGGTCCAGGACGGCGACGTGTACCACAACAGCCTGTACGGTGTAAGCCCCGTCACAGTTGATATTGAGATTTTCGGCGGCGTAGGCGAAACGGAGATTCGTCAGGACCAGTAAGGCAGCCTACCTAATTCTCGGAAAAGATGCCCTGGTCATTACTGGGCATTGTCTGCATCAGCTTCACTTCGCGACGAAAGACTCGGAGTGTGCTGTACAGCAGCTCTGTTGCCCGGTCCATAGCCAGGAGTTCCTGCTTCTCTGCGGCCGGGAGTTGAATGATGGTGGCCGCCAAATAGCCCAATGGAATGGCTTCCGTTGGAATTTGGGCTGCGTCAAAGTCCACGCTGTTGGATCGGGAAAGAATGTCCAGGTACTCGCGGACCAGTGGAAACAGTTCGGCCGATTCGCTGCGGAGCAGATCAGGGTCATCCTGAATGATGGGTGCGGTTTCCACAAGGCCAACAAGGTATGGTTTTTCGTATTGCAGCCGGGTCACCCGAAACCGCTCGCGGCCAATGCTCATAATGAGCAGGCGCCCTTCGTCCAGGTTTTCCACCTGTGCAATCTCGGCCGTGCATCCGATGAGATGCGGTCGGGCCAGCGGGCCACCTTCAGCCACACCTTCCTTAATCAGGACCACGCCAAAGGGCTGGTTTTCCTGTAAGCAGAATTGGATCATTGCCTTGTAGCGGTCTTCAAAGATGTGCAGCGGAAGCGGCATTCCGGGGAACAGAACGGTGTTTAACGGGAATAACGGTAGTTCATGCATAATCAACGTGCTCCAACCGAATAACGGCTACATCATTGATTATACAAACTCTGGCGCAGGTTCAAGGTCTGTCAATAACAAAAACGCCTACCCCATCACGAGGTAGGCGTTTTCACAATCAGGTATTGGAAAAGGTACAAGTTACAGGTATCAGCCCGGTCCGGCGGCCTTCACATCCTCGCTGACACCATCTTCAAACTGCTTGAAGTTCTCTTTGAACATGTCAACCAGCTTGGAGGCCTGCGCATCGTAAGCCTCTTTGTCTTCCCACGTGTTCCGCGGCATGAGGACCTCGTCCGGCACATCGGGCACGCTCTCCGGGACGTTCAGACCGAAGAACGGTTCTACAACAGTAGACACGTTATCCAGTTCACCACTCAACGCTGCGGTGACCATCCGACGGGTGTACGCCAGCTTCATGCGGCTGCCGACACCGTACGGGCCACCGGTCCAGCCTGTGTTGATCAACCAGACCTGAACGTTGTGCTTCTGTAGCTTGTCACCCAGCAGTTGAGCATAAACACCAGGCTGGAGCGGCATAAACGGCGCGCCGAAGCAGGTGCTGAAATTGGGCTGCGGTTCGGTGATACCGCGCTCTGTTCCGGCAACCTTGGCGGTGTAGCCACTGAGGAAGTGGTACATGGCCTGGTCGGGGGTCAGCTTACTGATGGGTGGCAGCACGCCAAAAGCATCGGCCGTCAGGAAGAAAACATTCCTGGGATGTCCACCCACACCATCCCGCACCGCATTGGCAATATGGGTAATCGGGTAGCTGGAGCGTGTGTTCTCGGTCAGCGAGTCATCATCTAGGTCCACGCGCCGTGTGCGCGTGTCCATAATGACATTTTCCAGAATGGTCCCAAAGCGGCGGGTCGTTTCGTAAATTTCCGGCTCACCATTCGGATCAAGGCGAATTACCTTGGCGTAACAACCGCCTTCAAAGTTGAAGACGCCGTCGTCACTCCATCCATGCTCATCGTCGCCAATCAGTGTCCGGCTGGTGTCGTTGCTCAACGTGGTCTTGCCGGTGCCGCTAAGCCCGAAGAACAGGGCAACATCATCCCGGTCCTTACCGAAGTTCGCACTGCAGTGCATGGTCATGACGTCCTGCAAAGGCAGGTAATAGTTCATGGCCGAGAAGATGCTCTTCTTAATCTCACCGCCGTACTCTGTGCCGCCGATCAATACCAGGCGCTTGCCAAAGTGAACGATGATGAAGGTCTGGCTATTCGTGCCGTCCAGTTCCGGTTCCGCCTTGAGGCCCGGCATGTCAATCACCGTGAATTCCGGTACGTGGTTGCGAAGTTTCTCCGGCTCAAATTCACGGATGAACATGTTCCGGGAAAACAGGCTGTGCCACGCATATTCACTGATGATACGAATGGGTTTCTGATAGTTGGGATCGGCACCGACATATCCATCAAAGACAAACAGATCGCGATTCTGGGTGTAGGCCACCATCTCGCGGTACAGATAGTCGAAGTTCTCCTCCGACATCGGCTTGTTGATCTTGCCCCACCAGATATTCTCCTCACTGGAGGGCTCCTTTACAATGAAGCGGTCGTTTGGCGAACGGCCGGTATGGCTCCCCGTTTGCACAACCAGCGGCCCAAGATGCGCGATTGCCCCCTCATGACGGCGAACCGCTTCCTCATAAAGCATGGAGGTTGTTAGATTCCAATATACAGTATTGGCATTTCTAATCCCGTGGTTCTCTAAGCCGTACTCGCTAACGTAAGCGCCGAAGTTCTGCATGACAAAAACTCCTTAAATCAGGTAATCGGTAAAGGTCATCTACTCACTCAAGATTAGTGTAAGACATCGATCTAGGCGTGACAATGTTTGTTGTCACTGTTTGTTCGTGAAGAATGTCACTTTCTATAACACTCCCAAACGCCTGATCGTTGCGGTATTGACAAGTTCGGTTTGCCGGGGAATTGACGTGAAGCAACCACTCCACTACACTGAAATTATCAGTCCGGGCAATACGATAGAACGGCCCCGGCATTGTGAAAGTGCAAAATGATTAACGCAACCAAATCAAAGATTCTGGCAGATACCAAGACGATAGCCGTTGTCGGATTCTCTTCAAAAGACCACCGACCGGGTTACTACGTACCGGCGTACCTTGCCAACCAGGGCTACCGGATTGTTCCGGTAAACCCCAATCTGGACGAAGGGCTGGGTCAACCGGCATTCGCCAATCTGGGCGACATCCCCTTCCCTGTCGATCTGGTGCTGATCTTCCAGCGCAGCGAGAATGTGCCCCCGTTTGTGAATGACGCAATTGATATCGGGGCAAAATCCGTATGGATGCAGTTGGGGATCGCGAATGAAGATGCGGCTCGCAAAGCAAGAGAGGCCGGGCTGGACGTCGTGATGGATTCCTGCATGATGGTCGATCACCGCCTCTGGCTCAATGACTAACAGGGACCAAGCAACTTTTGGTCAAATCCTGCGTAATAATGAATGAGACATGAGTAGCCGCGATTATTTTGGTGGCGGCGAATTATCAGACAGGAGATTGATCAATGGCAGATATCATCAAGGAATTGAAGGATTCCGAAAAGGAAACGATCGTAATCGAACCGACTGGTAGCGATTCGATTGAGAAACCCCGGGGAAAGCAGAGCGACTCTCATAACAATGCCTGGCTCGCTGGGGTCGTTCTCGTCGGCATTGGACTTTTCTTCCTCCTTTCCAACCTGACAGACTTCCATATCAACAACTGGTGGGCGTTATTCATCCTGATTCCGGCCTTTTCCAGTTTGGGCAACGCCGTACGGGTCTATCAACGCGATGAGCGTCTGGGCGCGGAAGGACGTGGCTCGTTTGCTGGCGGCCTGATTCTACTATTTGTGGCGGCCGTATTTCTGCTGGGCTGGAGCTGGGGAGCAATCTGGCCGGTCTTTCTTGTCATTGGTGGCGTTAGCATGCTCCTGAACGCCTTTCTCGATTAGCGTCTCTTCGCTAGTAGTAAGGAGTAATCAACCGTGCAACGTAGTGCGGTTCTCTGGGGTGGCTTGCTCATTCTGTTTGGTGGGCTGTTGCTGCTAAGCCGTCTGGGCATCCTCGTCTTCAACATCTGGTCCGTTTTCTGGCCGCTGGCGCTGGTTCTCTTCGGGCTATCCATCCTGTTCGGTGGGCGCAGCAAATCCAAACCTGTCGCCGAGCAGCCCACTCCGGAACATGTCGTGATGGAGTTGAAAGGCGCGGAAACGGCCGATGTTCACTTCAAATTCGGAACCGGCAGTCTTGCCGTGAACGGCGCGACCCCACCGGATGAGTTGATGAGTGGATCATTTTCCGGTGGCGTGCAGTACGATGCCCGCGATCTCGGCAGTGACAAGGTAGAACTCACATTGCAAACGCCGAAGGAGTCATCCTGGACCAGGCGCGAATGGGATGTTTCCCTCAATCCGGATATTCCTCTGACTCTGAGTTTCGAGACGGGCGCCAGTGAAAACACCCTCAATCTGGCCGGTATGCAGGTATCTGAACTGACCCTCCAGTCCGGCGCGGGACACACAGAAGTGACGATGCCTTCCGCAGTCACGTATACTTCCGTAACGATTGAAGGGGGTGCGGGGCTGATTGAGCTCCACATACCCGACGGCGTAGCGGCATTAATCCGGGGCAAGACCGGTGTCGGCAGTCTGGACGTAGATGCCAACCGTTTCCCGCGCGTCAACAACGCGTATCAATCGCCGGATTATGAAACGGCGCCGTACAAAGTAGAAATACAAGCTACCGTCGGTGCCGGTAGAATTGTAGTACAATAGTTTATTCCCAAAGGCTACTGACTTACAGTCTAACTCCCGCAAATCCGGGAGCGCCACAAGTAAAGGAGTTTTTCGGTGACAAACACTGTGCTCCGTGCAGATGCACTTACCCGCCAATTTGACGAGTTCATGGCCGTAGATCATGTTTCTTTTGAAGTAGGGCCGGGCGAGATCGTCGGCTTCCTCGGACCAAATGGAGCCGGGAAAACAACCACTATCAAGATGTTGACCGGTCTGCTCGCGCCTACTTCGGGCACAGCGCAAATCGTCGGCTATGATATTCAGAGCCAACCGCTGGATGCTAAAGCCCAGATCGGCTACGTCCCCGACTCACCCAATCTCTATGGCAAACTGACGGCCGTCGAGTATCTGCGATTTGTGGGTCAACTCTACCGCGTGCCGCCGGAAAAGATTGACCAGCGCACGCGAAATATGTTGGAGATATTCGACCTGAGTGAGGTAGCCGGGAACTATCTGGATACCTACAGCCACGGCATGCAGCAAAAAATTGCTATCTCCGGGGCATTCCTTCACGATCCGCCCATTGTCTTTATGGACGAGCCAACTGTCGGACTGGATCCGCGTTCGGCGCGCCTGATTAAAGACCTGCTGATTCAGAAGCGAAACCAGGGTCGATCCATCCTGTTCTCCACCCATATCCTGGAAATCGCCCAGACCATGTGTGACCGGGTGATCATCATTGACAAGGGACGCATCATTGCCGACGCGCGTGTGGATGAAATGCGCAAGCTTCGTGGCGACCAGTCACTGGAAGACATCTTCCTTGAGCTGACCGGCGGTACGGATGTGGATGATATGGTCAAGGAGCTTGCCAATGGAGAGTGACACCCTCCTTCTGATGCGCCTTTACTGGCGTCTGGATTGGCGCCAGACAAGCGAACGGTCAGGAATGCGCCTGTTCCGTATCGGGCTGTTGGCCCTGGTGGGAATCTTCCTCGCAGTGATGTCCGGGCTTGGTGGGTATGGGTTGGGTCAAGTCATGCAGATGCCCGATATCCCTCTGGACATCAATCCGGGCTTTATTCCCGGGGCCATACTGACGGTTGTGCTTCTGGCCGCCTTGCTTACCAGCCCGAACCAGGCTGTGCGAGCACTATATCTGAGTGACGATCTGGATCAACTGGTCGCTGCTCCCATCAAGACACGGTCGATTACTGTATCCAAGCTCCTGACTCGCCTGTCGTGGACAATCCTGTTCGTCCTGATTCTGGCCGGTCCGGCACTGATAACCTACGGCATCGGTATTGGAGCCGGGATCGGGTATTACATCGCCGCCTTTATCCTGCTCTTCCTTGCGCCGTTGTTCGGGCTATCTATTGGGGCGCTCCTGGCGATGATTCTGGTGCGCTGGCTACCGGCCAAGCGGCTCGGAGAAATGCTGGCGGCTGCCTACGCCTTGATTGGTATCCTGATCGCCCTGCTGTTCCAGCTACCACGGTTTATTGACTTTTCAGGTGCGGCCGATCCGCAAACCGTTGAAACGCTGGGTAAGATATCCGATACTGTCACCAATGCGCCGATCCCCACACTCTTGGCCGGACAGGGGTTGATTGATGTCGGTCAGGGGCAATTGAGCCTGGGCCTTAGCCGGATGGTGGCCTACATCCTGATTACACTGGGATTGTTTATTGTCACGATCCTGCTGTCTGATCGTCTTTACATTTCCGGCTGGCTGCGCATGCAGGGCAACTCCGCCAAGCGGCGCGGGATCACCGAGGACAGCGGCCGTCTTCAGGGCGGCTCGCTACTTTCCACCATTGCCGTCAAGGACTGGCTGCTTCGTCTACGCGATCCGCGCCAACTGGTTAGCCTGGTTGGAGGCTCGCTTATCGCCATTGTGGTGGGCGGACTGGCGATCTTTCGCGGCACGGGTGGTGAGGCCGGGTTACTGGAAGCGTCACAATCCGGCGCGTTGGACCTGCCACGGCAATTTGCCTTCTTTGCGGCCGCATTCAGCCCCGGCGTCATCCTGTCCAGCGCGGTGCTTTTCGTCGGCTACACGGTCTTTAACCAGCTTTCCACAACCAGTCTGGCCCTGGAAGGCCACTCCTTCCCCATCCTCAAGTCCGCGCCCATTACTCCACGGCAGGTTTGGCAAGGGAAAGCCATCAGTGCGTGGGTACCTTATGCGGTTGTCGTGACTGTATTGATCATCATTGCCTGGGTGGTTGTTCGCTTCAGTTTGCCGTGGGCCTTTTACGCGTGGGCCTGTCTCCTGTTAATGGGTACAGGGATGATTGCCATGAATACAAGCCTCGGCTTCCGCTTCGCCAACCTGGAATGGACCGATACACGACGCATGATCACCGGTGCAGGCGGCTTTTATATCTTCCTGATAAGCGCGGTATATCTGCTGGCAACCGGACTAATCGCTCTTCTATTCTTTGCACTGGCGGCCGTTTTTCCTGTTGCATCCATTCCGCTGGCAATCGTCGGCTTGATCGTTATCGCTGCCGGTACAGCTTTCTGGATCTGGTTGGCCGGTAAGTGGGCCGAAAGCGCCTGGAATCGGCTTGGTGAGGAGTAAACACTGGCTCTACTGATCCAATAGGGCAGGAAGGATGTCCAGAATGGTTTGACGGGTTGAACCGTCTCGATCGAGGCTTGGCTCCCATAAGGAGACGGATACAGCCACCACACGGTCTGTAGCCGCCAGCCGCTGAAATACCTCCCGGACCAAAGCAGTCGATGGTCCGCCGGGTGCCGGATAGTTCATCGCCGGGGCATCGGCCGGGTCGATAACGTCCGTATCAAAATGGATGTAAAGCGGTCCGGGAGGTAGCGTTTCTTCGTTCAAAAGATCGGTGATTTGGGTCAGGTGCCGGACGGATGATGCCTCCACCAGATCGCGTTCACCCGGATCCAAATCTCTGGCATCGGTCAGGAATACTTTTTCCTCAGGCCACGGCTGCATCCCGGTTGCTTCCAGCAAGGTCTGCTCCCCTCTACCGACAGCCATTGCCAACGGCATACCACCCAGAAACCCGCTCGGTGATGTTTCCCATGTGTTGAAATCGCCGTGAGCATCGAACCAGATCAGGTCGGCTCCAGACCGGCCCGCTGCAGGCCGGAAAGAACCCCGATGGTCGCGCAGCAATCCCCCGCCAGACTCACCGGCCGATACCCGTTACGGAGAGCCGTTTCGACTTCGGCCGCTAATGCCTGGTGGATCGGTCCAATCCGAGCCTGTATCGTTTCACCCTCAAGCGCCGCTGGCAGATGATATGATCGACTTGCGCCTCCAAACCAAGGGCATCATCATCAAAGTAGGTGTCAAGAAAGTAAGGGGTCAGAATTGTCGTGTCCATCGTGAGCAAAATCCTTAGGCAACCACCGTGTTTACAAGAGATGGATCGGGCCATTGCCGCAAACCTTGAACAAGCGTACCATACAACGTGAGATGGACAACGAACGCCGTCCGCTGATTACCCGCCTCATAAGTTCCGGTCATATTGCGACCGTAACCGTTGTTATCTGGCGTACTTCGTCACATTCGTCGGGTATATCGGCAGCCTAAACAGTAGCGACGGCCCCCTTTCACCGTCCCCACACTGCTGCTGGCCGTCGTGCTCGGCATTATCTACCGCTGGCTCTTCATTTATAGCGAACCGCTGTTCAATCGTATATTCGGGCAGCACGCGACGACTGCCATGTTTATCGTGGCTATCGTGCTGATGCTGGCGATTGAATTCCTCCTGGATGGGTATGGCGGTATCTGGCTTATCTCCATGCCTGTTGTAGCCATGGCTGTTCACTGAACTCAGCGGGATCTGGCGGTGGGTGGTCTATGCGCTGGCCCTGGCCGGTATGTCGTTACCCCTCTACCTTTCATCGGGTAACTGGGAGAACGCACTTTTTGCCGCGCTCACGTTCAGTCCGGCAATTGTCTTTGTCGTAGTTTTTGTTTACCTGACCCAACGGGCAGAGGACGCACAGGCGGAATCCGAAGCCCTGACGGTAAAACTTGAGGCGGCCAACCGCGAACTGGCTGCCTATGCCGTACAGGCGGAGGAGCTGGCGACGATTCAGGAGCGCAACCGGCTGGCCCGCGAGATTCACGACAACCTGGGACATTACCTGACCGTGGTCAATGTCCAGATCAAGGCAGCGCAGGCCGTGATGGATAAGGACCCGGAACGCGCCGGTTCTGCCCTTGATAAAGCACAGCAGCTCACCCAGGAGGGGTTGAATGCGGTGCGCCAGTCCGTTTTCGCCTTGCGAGAATCCCCTTTGGGCGGTCACTCATTGCCCGACGCCATCAATGCGTTGGCCCAGGAAATGCAGGCATCGGGTATTGTCTGTACGTTTGAGATTGCAGGGGATCCACGCCTCCTTGACCCACGAATTGATCTCACGCTATACCGCACCGCCCAGGAGGCCCTGACCAACGTTCGCAAACACGCCCGTGCCTCCCGCGTTGAAATCGTGCTGGATTACAACAATCCCGATAATGTCACCCTAAGCATCAGCGATAATGGTATAGGCACAGTGATGGTGGAGGACGATCACCGCTTCGGGATACTTGGCCTGCAAGAGCGGGTTCGGCAGCTTGGCGGCGAACTGGCGATTGAGACTGCTCCCGGGCAGGGATTTCGCCTGACCATTTCCCTCCCTACAGCAGTTTCGGCCGCATCCGAACAACCTGTTCCCGGTGACACATTGGCTGCCAGAGAGGAGAGCTGATGCCCATTCGGGTGATGCTGGTTGACGATCAGGCGCTTTTCCGGGAGGGGCTGGGCACCTTGTTGTCGGTATGGGATGATATTGAGGTTGTCGGCGAAGCCGGAAACGGCGAAGAGGCAATTACCACGGCGTTGGAGATTCAGCCGGATGTCATCCTCATGGACCTGCGTATGCCGGTGCTGGACGGCGTCGCCGCCACGCGCCGCCTGCGCGAGGTTGCGCCAAAGATCCGCGTCATTGTTCTGACCACCTTCGACGATGACGAGCATGTATTTGACGGGCTGCGGGCCGGGGCGCTGGGGTATCTCCTGAAGGATGTATCCTCCGACAAACTCGTCGAGGCCATACAGGCGGCCGCTCGCGGGGAAAGCTTCCTGCAACCCTCCGTGGCCGCCAAGGTTATCGCTGAATTTTCCCGCATGGATCCGGCCGCTTCTGCCGGAGGTGCCGACGACCTGGTTGAACCGTTATCCGAACGCGAACTGGAAATCCTGAAGCTGATTGCTGAAGGCCAACGCAACCGCGAAATTGCCGGTACCCTGTTCATCACCGAAGGCACGGTGAAGAACCATGTCACCAACATATTAGGCAAACTCGGTGTGCGTGACCGTACCCAGGCGGCGCTTCGGGCCCGCGAACTGGGGCTTATCTAACTATTCCGACTGGTCTGAGTTTAGGCGGAGAAGGTTTGGGAGGGGTGGAGGCGAGAGTCCTGATTGGCGTGGGACTTGTTTGGCGGTAGATCGCTAATTTCGCTATCGAACTGATCCATTAAATCCAGAAGATCAACCGTACGGTCGGTGGTTTCCCACTCTCCCTCGACCACACGACGACGGCGTAACACCGCCACGAAAATATCCGGTCCCAAAAACATATCGCCGACCTCTTTACCCTGCGTTTGCTCGTTACGACGCAACAACTCGTCGAGCGCTTCCCGGACGCTCATGGTCGGCTTCGATGAAAGTTTGCTCATTCTGTCCCTACGCTTCCAATACTGCTCAGGGTCATTGTAACGTCTTCCGGTTTTCGGTGCTGTTAAAACTGCGTTGATAAATCGCTGTCATCACCCCCATGACCTCCCGGTTGAAGAGTCATAATCGGTAACATGACCTGAACATGACTTCCGGCACAGTGATTGGTGCCGTTATCCTGCTATGATGTCGGCATAGAAATTAAACGCTCGGCCGGCAATCAATACAGCCGGTCATACACACAACTCCAAGGAAGGTTGATCATGGAACAGAATGAAAGACGCGGTGCTCTGGTTGGCGGGTTAATTTTGGTTTTCATTGGCGGCATGGCCTTACTCAGCCAGTTCGTAGAAACGGATGGTGGCTTGTGGGGAACGCTGATTGTCTTGGGGCTGGGCCTGGCCTTCCTGTTGGCCGGTATAGTCACCCGTGAATTTGGCTTTCTCATTCCCGGCGGTATCCTGACCGGAATCGGAGCAGGACTGGCTTTACTGATCGGCCCGTGGCAGGGTGTATTCGACGCAGACGGCGGCGGGTTGTTCCTGATTGCCTTTGCCGGAGGCTGGTTCCTCATCACCCTTATGGGACTGCTGGTCACCCGCCAATTCCACTGGTGGCCGCTTATTCCCGGTACCATCATTGGCCTTGTGGGATTGGCAATTGTTTTTGGTGGCGCACTGTGGACAATACTTGAATGGCTGGGTGCCCTCTGGCCGTTGGCCCTGATCGCCGCCGGAATCCTGGTTCTCTTCAAGGCATTCAGAGGCCACACCAGCGAGCCAAAAGAGAAGCCCGTCGAAAAACAGGCTTGAGTCAGGATTCAGTCTGATATGTAAGGGAGATGGCGGTCAAACCAGTCTCCCTTTTTTATTTCCACCAGCGGCCGAGTCATAGCCCAAGATGTGACCCGGCCATGACCATCAGCACATCACATAACGGCCGACAACGGCTATCCTTCAGGGCAAATGGAGGCAATGAAATGAGCGAAGCAATTCTGATTGCAGATCAGTTAGTTAAGAAATTCGGGGATGTTACCGCCGTCAACGGGATATCCTTCAGCATCCTGCGCGGGGAGATATTCAGCCTTCTGGGGCCAAACGGCGCGGGCAAGACAACAACGATTTCCATGTTGAGTTGTCTGATTGAGCCCACATCCGGCACGGCCGAAATTGCCGGCCACCGTATCCCCCATGACAGCCTGGACGTTCGACAGGTAATCGGTGTCGTCCCTCAGGAGATCGCCCTCTACGAGGAGCTTTCGGCCCAGCAGAATCTTCAATTTTGGGGAAGCCTGTACAACATGCGCGGCAAGGAGCTGGCGCTGCGGGTGGATGAAGTACTGGAGCAGGTGGGGCTGGACGATAGGGCCAAAGACCGCATCAAGACCTACTCCGGCGGTATGAAGCGTCGCATCAATATTGCCGCCGGGCTACTGCACAAGCCGCAACTTCTGTTCATGGATGAACCGACGGTGGGAATTGATCCGCAAAGCCGTCGCCGCATTCTGGATATGATTCTGGATTTGCGGGACAGCGGGGTCACCATTCTGTATACGACCCACTACATGGAGGAAGCCGAAGAGCTGTCCGACCGGGTGGGCATTATTGACCACGGCGAACTGATTGCTCTGGGAACACAACAGGAGCTGATTCATGTCGTGGGCAGTCAGGAAACATTGCGCCTTCACCTGGCTGAGGAACCGGGGATGCCTGTCTCGGCCAACGGCAATGCGCCGGAAACCTGACCCTCTATGACGGGTTGGACGGCATCTACGCCGCCAGCCACAATGACAGTCAAATCATCGTTAACGTGGCCGATGCGAGGTGAAGCATTGCCGGGCGTTCTCAATCGCACCACTGATGCCGGATATCGGATCCGCGCTGTTGATCTGGAAGAGCCGAATCTGGAAGCAGTATTTCTGCATCCTGACCGACCGGGCATTACGCGACTAATTACAGTGCCCATCATGAATAAAATTGCTCGCATAACCTGGAAAGATTTACTCGTCACCTTCCGTGACCGGGCGGCGCTCATCCTGATGATTGGGGACCGCTGCTGCTCACAATCGGCCTGGGACTGGTTGCCGGGGCTTTCTCGGATGACAGCGATCAGATATTGCCGGTAATCCCGCTTCTGATCGTGAATCAGGGGATACGGGCGAACTCGGTAGAGAGTTAGTCAGCTTGTTCTACTCGGATGATGATGTGGCGGATGCTGGTCTCGCCTGAAACGGCAATCGACTGAAGCAGCTCGCAGTCAGGTAGAGGCAGGTGAGTACGCGCGGCCGTCGTCATTCCTCCCGGCTTCTCGGACGGTATATGTTACCAGTACGCAAACCGGTCAGACGGCCAAAGCCGCACCGATTGTGGTATATGGCGACCCTGCCGCCAATCAGCGCCGAGGTTATCAACACTATCGTGAACTCGTTTGTCAATCAGGTTCAAACCGGCGTCGCTACCGTTACGGTAAGCCTGAACCGTTAATCACCTCGGCGCTATCTCCCCGGAACAGCTCCCTATCATTGGCGAACAGCTCGGCCGGCAAACCGCCGCCGGGCAGCAATCACCAATTTCGATTAATCAGGAAAGCCTGCGCGTGGGAACGGGAACAGGTTCAACCCGTTGGCTACTTTGCCCCGGCCACTGGCCCTCCTGTTCCTGATGCCGTCACGGTTGGGGCGCGGGCGCTTCCTGGTCGAGCGCCGAAAGACCCTGGCCCGCTGCCTTAATCTCCCCGGTTACGCCGGGGCCAGATTCTGGGCGGCAAGGTACTGAGCATCTTCCTGTCCGGGGTCATCAGGTCAGCGTCCTGATCGGGCTGAGATGCGGTCTTTTGGGACTGCGCGTTGGGGCAACCCGCTGGGTGTCGCCCTGCTTATTCTGGCTGCGGCTGCGCGGCTACCGGGTGGGGGCTGTTGATCGCTTCTGTCACCTCCACCAGCCCAGATAAGCACCATCAACGCACAGTGATGCTCAGCTTCGGCATCCTCGGTGGGAGCTTTTTCGCCATTGACCAGATGGGGCCGGCCATGCAGGTCCTCAAGATAACACCTAACGCCTGGGCCATGGACGGCTTCAGTCAGCACTGTCCAGCGGCGGCGGTCTGGCCGATCTGGTGATCTGGTCCGGCGCTGGTCGCTATGGCGACCATCCTGGTGGCGCTGGCAGCCATACTATTCGGCGTCGCCCAGACCTGCGCTCGTCACGGCATAAGACACGTCAGTCTCATTCTGGAGTTACCGACATGATGTACAAGGCAATTGCAATTTCCTGGAAGGACGCTTATTCGCTTTTCCAGTCGTTCCGAACTTTTGTTTTTACTGTTCTGCCCATCCGTCTTTGCGGCTATCCTGGGCGGCGGCATTGATTCAGTGGCGATGAAGACGGTGGTGTTCTGCTGCCCGTGGTTGATCTAGACCAGTCGGCCCAATCAGCCCAGAACACTCGCCCAACTCGAACAGTCGGGGACGGTCCGGCCGGAGGTGATGCCGGACAGCGCGGCCGTCAAACTGGCCGACGAGGGGGAAGCCGCCGGTATTCTGACGATCCCGGAAGGGTTTGGAACCACCCTTTCTCCGACCGGAATCATAGATAGCGAAAATCGGCCGACCTGACGCTCCAACTTGACCCGGCCAGCAACTACAGCCTGGTCATCGAACAGGCCCTACAAATAACCAGATACTGACCAATCCGATGATTTATCGCTGCGGGGCTACCGAAGCGGCCGGTCGGCGCCTTTGGCATGACCGAGCGCACAGTTCTTTACTAACAGCCAGACGGCAGCCAACGGCGAATTTCTATCAAGTACGCCGGAGCAGGTTCATTATGTTATCGCCGGGCAAGAGGTGGATTACAGTTACGCTAGAGAGAGCGACCGAGCAGGCATCAGCCGGGCAGCATCACCTGGGTGCTGATTCCTCTGCTGGCAACGTCTGCCCTGTTTGGCCTATGAGCGTACATCGGGCCTTGCGGCGCTGCTGGTGACACCGACCCGGAAAGGAACCTTCCTGTTCGGCACGTTGAGCGGCCAGTTGATAATGAGTCTGATCCAGATGGCCCTGCTCATTGGCTTCGGCGTTATCGTTATATGGGCACTGGGGCCAGAGTCCCCTGGCGCTGATACTGATTCTGGTCGGTTTTGGCTCGCCGGTGTCGCCATGGGCGCATGCTGGGCGCGTTCGTCCGCACCGACAGCCAGGCCGGCAATCTCAGCGTCCTGCTCGGCAATTCTCGCCCTTCTGGGTGGGTGCTGGTGGCCACGCTGGGACTGTTCCCAGGCGTCACGCACGGCCGTTAAGGTGCTGCCTACAACCTGGGCGGCCACGGGGGTTGACCAGCATCACCCTGCGCGGACAGGAATTGACCAGTGTGGCGCCGGATCAGCCCGTTCTGCTGGGTTTTGCGGCAGTATTCTTCCGATTGGCGTGTAGCGTTTCGGTATGAGTGAGTTGATGCTGGATGGCAGGCAGTCTCTTGAAGGCCGCTTGAAGCATTTGGCTATTGTGTAGTGAGCAATCGCAAGAACGAGTTGGGGATAAGGGAAATGAACGACAGAATCCGCTGCGAATGGGCCCGCGCGGACCCGGACGACCGGTACGTTTTCACTGACACCGGAATGGGGCGTTCCCGTCCGGTGATCGGCTGCTCTTCAGGTTTGATCACCCGGAGGGCGCGCAGGCCGGTCTACGCTGGTCACCATCCTCAACAAACGTGATACGCTACCGCCGGGTGTTTGACAGTACCGATCCGGCCGTCGTCATAGCCTGCGACGAGGACAGAATCGCCGCCACAATGTCGGCATCGTCCGCAACAAACTCAAGGTCAGCGCGGTCCGCAGCACTTCAAAGCGTTTCTCACTGTACTGCAGGAGAGTTCGGCGGTTTGGCCCGGTATGTCTGGGAATTTGTTGGTGGCACGCAATCAAAACGCATGGTAGAGCCTGAGCGATATCCCTGCCGAAACGGCCCGAAGTCCCGTGCCTCAGCAAAGACCTGCCGTCGCCGCAACTTTACCTTTCTGTTGGACCGACGATTTCCTTTATGCGTTTATACAGGCGGTCCGCTTTGTAGTTCAACGACCATGTCGTTGATTGCTTGGTATGCAGTTCGACAGTTCGGTCTGGCAGATGTGCGGACATTCCATCGGAGCAGTACCAAGATGATCTTCACGCCTGAATCGGTATCCAGAATCCGCGAAAACAACAACGATGGGTGCGGAGCTCCTCCTGACGCTGCCTGAGCGCCGGTCCCATTTCACAGCGCAATGCCGAAAATATATCATTGACAATCAAATATGCATGCGCTCAGATCATTCGGTCAGCTGCTTCAGCAGGGTATGAGCATGCTGGTCCCTGGGCAAGGTGATTGAACTACGGGCGGCTTACTAATTCGTTTATGGTCCAATTGAAACGATGAGGCAAGTATTATGACAAAGATGCAGCCTCTTCTTTAACTCTTTTCGTTTGTTTGGGATTTGTGGTGGTGATTCGCCGTTTTGGTTTTTCATGTTTAAGCCTGAATGGAGTGAGGAATGCTTCCGGATTCACGGCGCCGCTGTCACATGGACAATGAAACCTGAGAGCCAACCCAGTGTTTGAAGGCAGCAACGTATTTTGCTTTTTTCATACTATCTGGCTTTCTGTGCTTCCTCCATCTATTGGTGGACAAGCTATTTTGCGATCAGGTAAGCCGGATTAACATGTACGGCTTTGAAATTCTGCCAACTGAAGCTTCTCCCTTGCAGTTCTAATGATAGATGGGCAATGGGACTTTTTTCTTCTGGAAAATAGCCGCAGTGAGGACGTTATATGTTGTCGTAGATCGCCATCTGGTCAGGTTGGTTAATGCTTGGAGGGCTGAAATTGCGCTGAGGGTGGAGACGCTTCCGAAGGCAGGATCATCATCTGATGAAGCCCAAAAGCGTGTAGCATCACTAGAAAAAACAATAGCGCATCTGGAAGGCATGCGCAGGAAGCAGAATGCTGAAGCACAATCCCAGATCGATGCTGTGTTAGAATGCACCGAGGACTATCGACAGTAGGTGCACTGGACATCTTGGGCGGAACTTCAGCAAATAAAGGTGGAGGTCTTCAGTAAATGGCAATGAACAACGCCGATTCGGTACTGATTGAAGCACGAGAAGCCCTGCGCGATGGGACCGGTATCTATGCTAATGGGCTGAATTAGCCGCTTACGCGGTTGTAGAGATGCAGGATGAAGGGCAAAGGTTTCAGCGCATCAGTTCGCGTGGTGGTTCTATCTGGCGTGAGAGCCGCACTCGACAACTTGGGGTTCGTTGCAGCCTCCGAAGCGATGAACAAGTGATCAGTATCATTCGTGACCTGCTGCTGGTGGCAAGTGACAGCGGTGATACGTAAAGGCTTGCCGCTGCATTTTGCAGCAGCCAGGTCGGTATGGCTGAATCGATCGCTTTTTACTGTTGCCTATGACGATGACAATGAATTCGTGAGGAAAGCCGCATTTAGGTCACTACTCAGATTGTCAGGGTTTAAGGATACCGAGGAGTGGAAGAGAATCATAGGACGAGTGGAGATCTAGAGACATTCCCTTATCAACAACAGGACTTCAATCGGTAATAGGCGAGCTCGTTTCCGAGCTAAGGAGGAGTCAATGATTCTTTAGGTAGTATATAACTGGGTGGGTCTACAAAGCAGCGGTCAGCAGCAATGTAATCAGTGCGGCAGCAACGATATGGCTGCGCTCACCAAATCAGTACCTTCACCGATGCGCTCGATCAATACATGTCAGCCAATCTGCAACCTGTGGGGCCTTGATCGTAAGCAGAGGTATCTTCAGACGGTAAAGCTACTCTACGTTAAGCATTAAGAGGGCTGATAAAAGTGTCCGGTTCTATGCCCAGAGTTTTGCGTGGTGTTGCTATTGACGGTTTTGATGCTTGCCGGTTGCTCCTCGGGGGGAGCCGCCAAAGGGCGTGACTTCGAATCCGGGGATGTCTTCCTGCGCCGCTCGCTGCATTCCCAGAGGCTGGAAAGGGTCGAGATCAGGCCTATGGGGCCCCAACAGGTGCAATCCGGAAGAGGGGGCCCGGATGACGCTTTTCACTTGAGTATAACACACGACAAAGGCTGGAACAACCATCGCCACTTCTCCGTGTATTGGAATGCCACTACAGGTCAGGCCAATTGGTTTGACCGAGAGCAGAGGGTAACGTTTGATAACAATCGCGTCTCTGTCGCAGAACAAGTGGAGTACCTGATGAATTGTCGTATCGAAAGCCAGTATCAATGGTTACGCAGCATGCTATCGGAATAGTGGATCGCAGGATGGTGTAATGACACTGATCGCCCAGTATGAGGAATTTGGCGTTGAATTTTATTCGAAGTATTAGGCCCGATACCTTGTCACTGGAGGAGTTCAACAACATCGTCTGCCAGATCGATGCCTTGTTCGTGGCGCGGTTGGAACTAAGCAATGCCAATCGGCAGCTGAAGGTGGAGTCTGGTGACCACCGCAGCAGAACAGTGGCTGGCGGATTTCGCCGTGATCTCGGTGCCCTTCAGACTAGGGTATCTCCTACCGGCTGGGCGGGAAAATTTGGCAGCCATCACGCAATGGCGCCGGGGCGATAAACACATCTGCCTTCGACCACCTGGAGTTCGGTACGGAGCGTTGGCAGAGCTTCAGCAACACCATTATACCAACAGCCTGAGCCGCTTCGACCGTTTGGCAACTTGTCTTTTTAATATAACGGAACAGACCCGTCAGTACCAACCAGGGGTTTACGCAGCCATCAGCGCAACACTTGGGTACGTATGACCTGGGCCTCATCCACCACATGAATGCCCGCTACTATGTGCCGGAGGTGGGCCGGATTTTGCTGAGTCCGGATACGATTGTATTGCTGGCCAGGGAATCGCAAAGTTACAATCGGTACTCATACGCTCTCAATAGTCCAACCAACTATACTGATCCGAGCGGTGCTGTCGCGCCAGTTGGAATTGACACCCTCATCTGTGTTGCTGTTGGAGCATTGGTTTGTTGTTGCTGGCTATGATGTGGCCTCACCTGACTTTAACCTAGCTTCGGATTTCGGCTGGCGCTTTTACAGATGAACTCTACAAAGTAGTTGATTACATCGAAGCTATGTTAGAGAAGGGCCGAGTAATGAAGGCACAACTGGAAAACCAACCGAAAGATCGCTGGTGGTGGCAGTGGCAGTCTAGTAACCTTGATCCGGTAACTTTGACAAAGGTCAGTCTCAGGTTGAGTTCACTGGTAGTCTTCAAAGCAAGTTTAAACACGCTAAAGATTTTGGCGTTATGAGGCAACTATAGCGAGGCCAAGGCGGCTGAGTTCGTTCTGCTCTTCAAGACCCTTGAATAACGCACCACACAACGAATTGAAGGGACATATCGCAATCAGTCCGTAACGCATTACTACAACCCCGATATACGGCTTGAGATGTTATAATCGATTCAAACAATCAATTCTTGTGGGAGTGGGCTACGTGCCGATCAAATAATGAACATAGTAAAAGAGTAGCTTTAGGGGCTAGGACTATGCGACCTGAAAATATGGACCTTATTGGGCGTTTCTGCCAACACTATTACCGTTGAAGAGTTCGGCGTCGCTACCTAGATCTCTTCAAGAATGAGCCAGAGGGCTTGATGAACCGCTCTACTAATCTTCGACAGGTTATTTTCTGACGTTGATTGTGCCAGCACGAGACCACACCTGAGACGGAAACAATTGGCGGATTTCTGAGGAAACCCTGCGGACGAACGCCGCAATGCTTGGGCAGAAACTTGAATATCTTAGTCAGTAGAGGATCTGTAAATGAACCCTTGGCCGGCCTGACTGGGTGATCAATCCATAAGGGAGGTAGCAGGCCTTGTCAATAAGTCGCTCCGTGTTGAATAAGTTTCTGGTTACAATAATGGGGTCAAATGGACCTCTAGAAAACCGCTATCTCTAAAATATCTGGACCTGAATCGCTGACTAAAAAGCGCTAGGCTGCGTTTATGCCAGCCAAGCGTCCTCTCCCGCAACCCAGATTTCAGCGCCCTAGGTCGGATCCCATCACGTTCTGGAAGATTTTCAGCAGTCACCTTATGGAACAGCTGGATGGTTTCTGCCTGGACAATGAAGATGACCACCCAGAGCCTGGTCCCTCTTCTGGATGCTGCCTTCTCATTACCGGGCAACGCAGTCGGGGAACTCGTGCTTCCTCCATTTCCTCATAGCCCGAATCCTCCTCCGTCTCCAGGAATATTGAGCTGATACCAGCCGTCATCCTCGAAACCTTGCTGTATGGATGGTTGGGCCGTTTTGTCCTACCACTTCATAGGGACCAATCCGAACACAACCGCCTTGTCCTGCGTCAGTAAAAAGCTCTGGATAATGGCCTCTGCCTTTATAATCCTCCACTGCACCACTTCCAGCAGCTTAGCGGGTTGTAAATCAGACCTTTGCGCCATGCCTCGGTAGGTCGCTCGTGGGGATTTGGATTCAACTGCATCAGTTTCGTCAGTTCGGATGGCTGCTTCACCGACTCGTCCTCTTCAAAAGGATACTCGACGATGGCAATCAGGTCTGGCGTGACCATCATTCATAACCAATCACCACTTCCCACCTCTTCTGGATTCTCCCCAAGACTTCCCTTTCGCGGCTATCTACAAAGCCTTGATCAGCTACTGTAGCGATGGAGTTTTCCTCTGCCGGTAGGTGGAGATGCTATTGCTGCGTAAATCACTACGCGAAGCATGTTGGTGAACGTCCAACGGTACCGACCAACATGCTCGCGCACTGTTGACACTCCCTGTCCCTACAACGCCAGCAGAATCCCCGCAATCGTAAAGTAAATAAACAACCCGGTCGCATCCACCAGCGTACTCATCGCCGGGCCGGAGACTACAGTCGGGTCAATCTTCAACCGATTGGCAATCAACGGCAGCACTGACCCCATGGAGTTGGCCCACACAACAATGGCAAATATCGACACCGAAACCGTCAGGGCTACTCCCTGCGTAGTGCCCCACATCAAAGCACGACCGTAGGCCACAACCGCCATCACGATCCCCAGAATGAAGCCAATGGAAAATTCGTGGAACAACGGCCGAAGAAAGCCGCGTTTATCCAAATCTTCGACTGCGATAGCCCGAATAATGGTACTGGTTGTCTGCGACCCGGCATTGCCGCCGGTACCGATCAGCAAGGGGATGAAGAACGACAGGGCCACAACCGCACTCAGCTCTGCTTCAAAATGCCGCAACACACTGCCGGTCAAGGTCTCCGTCAGAAACAACAGCAGCAGCCAGCCGATTCGTTTGCGGACAACGGTCAATACGCTGGTGTCCAGATACGGCCGTTCCAACGGCTGGGACGCGCCTAAACGCTGGAAGTCTTCAGTAGTCTCCTCTTCCAGGACATCAATGACATCATCCACGGTGATAACACCGAGCAGCGTGCCGGAGGAATCCACAACCGGCATTGTCACGGCATCGTAACGCGCCATGAGCCGGGCCACCTCTTCCTGATCCGTCCCTACGTTCACCGAGATGACCTCCGGGTCCATGAGATCGCTGACGGGGGTAACCGGGTCACTCATCAAGAGCTGGCGCACCGAAACTTCGCCACACAGATGCCCAAACTGGTCCACGACATACACATCAAAGACATCCTCCACATCCGGCCGCCATGTCCGAACGGCCGCCAGCGCTTCGGACGCCGTCATCTTGCGACGCAGCACAAGATACTCCGAGGTCATCAGCCCACCGGCGCTATCCTCCGGGTGCAGCAACAACGGCCGAATCTCATCCGGGTCTTCCAGCCCGGCCAGGACTGTCTTCGCGTATGACGGCTCCATTTCGCCCAGCACATCGGCCGCTTCATCCGGCTCCATCTGGTCCATAATGCGAATGATGTCGGCCGTCGGCAGGGTCGCAACAATGCGCGCGGCGTTTTCATCATCCATCTCTTCCAGGATATCGGCTGAACTGTCCGGGGCCAATACAGGGAGCAATGCGGATTGATGCTGATCTTTTAACTCCGAGAACAGATCCGCCTTGTCAGGCGGTCGCAATGCTTCCAACGCGGCAACGGCCGCAGAAATATCATCCTGCTCAAGGGATTGACGCACAACCGCGAGCACATCTTCAAGTGTCGAGAAAGTCATGGTACACCTCCGGTATTACGGGTCTATGCCCCGGAGGTGGAACTGCGAGAGGTCCTGCCGACCGGGGAATGATTATGTGGTTGACAGGGGCGGTAAGCTCTGTCTATGGCTACCGCCGGAATCAGATTGCTGGTTCACAAACCTCTCCGTCCAGTTAAATTAAGCGGGTCGAAGTCCGGCCACGCTTCAAAGACGCAATGTCACAGTATAGTCCGCGCCAGGCGCTTGTCAACAGGTTCATTAGGGGAATTCTGCGGTGGAAACAGTGGCTTGGCAGGACAGAGAAGCAGCTATCTACCCCTGCCCTGCCGCTTGTCAGCTACCGGTTAATCGCCGTCATTATCCCGATCGCCTTCGCCGAACTCCATTGTCCCAACCGATTGACCGGTTGTTTTGGAAATACCCTGGATCAGGGCTTCCTGTTCGGCAGGCGTCAGCTTCGCTTCAGGATGCATCGGCAGAAAAATCGCCGGAGGCATCGCACCACTTCGAATGGCACGGACGATCTCCTCAGCTTCCTCGCCTTCCTTGCCGCTGCCCCATTCCGAAAAGTTCAGACGGCTGCGCCCTTCTTCCACATCGTGGGCCACCAACCACGAAACGGGAGCTACGTTTGAATACCACGGCCACTCGGACTCGTTGCTGTGGCAATCAAAGCAGGCTCGTTCCGCCAGGGCGCGAGTTTCCGGACTATCCCAGTTTGGTTCGCTCACGACCGGCGGATTGGTGTGATTACGGCCGTACGGCACAAGCTGGAGAAGCAGAAATCCGCCTAGTAAGATAACGGCGAGAATCAATAGTATCTTTGTGAATGTATTCATGATTACTGGCTCCTTTTTAGAATTATGATTGTTCTATGGTGTGATCGGTTCCGGCGTGGCAAGCTCCGGCATACCATCCAGAACCACGATCCTGTCCGCCCACACTGATCCGCTGGCTGTTCGTCCCTCGACTTCTATCAACCGACCTGCCTCGCCCCTCCCATCAACGTCCGTCTGAGTCGTAACCTGGACCACAATGCCATCCACAATCCAATCATCACCCGTCATGGATGAGATGCGTCCGGTGAAGGTTACCGTCGCATTGCGATCGTCGGCCAGCAGGGTCTTCGTTTCCTCGACACGTCGTTGCCGTTGCTCCTCACGCAGTTGGGCCTGCCTCTCAGGATTCCCCGTCAGCAACAGGCGCGCCTGTTCCACCCAGAGCTTGGGCTCGTACAGGTTATCACCGGGCACGGCTCGGCCGGATGCCGAAGACAGGATGACCACGCTCATCAGAGCCAGGGCTACAACTACCAATAGCGGCCGAATGGCCCAGCGCCAGATTGAAGTGCCAACCCCGTGTCTTTTACTCTCATAGTGCGACGCCGCACCTGCCTCCAGAAACACCTCCCGCGAGTGCTGCCTGGCTACGACTTCAGGTTGAAGGGCCGCCGAAGCCAGGAGTTCGGCCGTCATCAGGTAACGGCGTAGCTCCTCGCCGTTGGCTGGGAAACGACGGACAATACTGTCCACGGAATGTCCGGCCTCAAGAAGATCAAGCGCCTCAATCAGAATTTGTTCCATAGTGGCGTCTGTCATCCCGCTTTCCCCTCAACTGCCAGGCGTTGGGTGAGGGCCATTATCGCCCTGGCTTGCAACATCTTGACCGACCCTTCGCTCTTGACGATCACTTCTGCCACCTCACGGATGGGCATCCCATAGCCAAATCGCAAGGCCAGTACATTCTGCTGATCATCGGTAAGCTCTTCCATAGCTGATAGAAGCTTCAACCGCAATTGCTTTTCCTCCAGGCGCTGTTCAGGGCCTGTCTCTGTACCGGGAACCGACTCCCCCAACTCTGTCAACGCCATGCGCTTTTGCTTGCGGTAATGCTCCTGAGGACATTGGTGGCAGCCCCATACAGCCAGCCACGTAATGTGTTCGGTGGGTGGGAGGGTCCTGAATGGCATTCAGAAAGCGGATGAACACGTCGCTCGTAGGTCCTCGGCTATCTGTATATTCGCTACACGAAGTGAAAGATATCGAAAGATGCTGTCATAATAGCGATCATGAATCTCTGACAGCGCTTCAGGGTCCCGCCTTCTTGCGCGGTTTAGCAGCGTCAGATCATCGAACACTGGCGGACGATTCTCCATGAGGTAATCAGATGGCCTCAGTTATATTCACCGGTATGGCTCCCTTCCGGCCGTGAAGTTCCATACCCATCATATCAGTGATATTTTGCGGGGAAAAGTAACGGGGATCAAAAAACTGCCTGAACCGACGTATACCATCAGTTCAGGCAGTTACCTTTATAAAAACAGTCGATTGCGATCCGGAGTTAGGAACCGGCTGCGGCCGTCTTCTCCCAGTCCATTAGGGTTGATCCGGCATTGGGGTCCGCCAGCCAGGCTTTTACCCGTGCGTCCACTTCATCCCGGACCTCCCGGAATTTGACCAACGTTTCTTCAGGCGAGCCTTCAAATTTGGTGGGATCATCCATGTCCCAATACAACCGGTGACTGACACCCAAAAAAGTCCGCGGGCATGCGGCCTCGGCGCTGCTACAAACAGTAATGATGTAACCGAAGTGAGTCTTACCCAAATACTCAGCAACATTGACTGATTGCTGACCGCTGATGTCAATACCAACCTCGTCCATAACCTGGCGTGTTAACGGATGAATCTCCATCGGCGCCAACCCGGCGCTATAGGCATCATATTGATCGCCGGCATAATGCCGGACAAATGCCTCTGCCATCTGGCCTCGCGCCGCATTAGCAGTCGCCAGGAATAATACCTTCGCCTGTTTTGTCACCATTTGCCTCCATTGATTGAGCTATCACTTGTCTGTCACAACACTAATCCTAATCTTCCCAAAACAGAGGCAGACGGTCAACTGAGAAGCCCGATGAACTGTCAGGCCTTACCTAACACAGCCGCAAGCAGCGCCATGCGGATGTACATGCCGTTTTGTACCTGACGGAAGTAAGCCGCACGCGGGTCTTTATCCACCTCCGGTGAAATTTCGCCCACACGCGGCAGCGGATGCATCACAATCATCTTATCCTTGGCCTTTTCCAACAGTTCCGGTGTGATGATGTAATGGTCTTTCAGCTCCTCATATTGAGCCAGATCGCTGAAGCGTTCTTTCTGCACCCGTGTCACGTACAGCACATCAGCGTTTTCAATTACGTCCGCGACGTCATGGGTCTCGCGGGCTTCCAGTCCGGCATCACGCGCTTCGTTCATAATACTTAACGGCATCCGCAAAATCTCCGGCGAGACAAAGCGCAGACTGACATCGAAGTGAAGCAGGAGCTTGGTCAGCGAATGGACCGTTCGGCCGAATCGTAAATCACCGACCATGGCAACCTTCAGACCATCAATCGTGCCCATCTCCTCACGGATGGTGAACAGATCCAGCAACGCCTGGGTGGGATGTTCCCCCGCCCCGTCACCAGCATTGAGGACGGGGACGCTGGCCGCTTCGCCCGCCAACCGCGCCGAGCCAATCCTCCGGGTGGCGCAAGACGATCACGTCCGAGTACTGCTCCAGCGTGCGAATCGTATCCGCCAGCGTTTCGCCCTTGCTAACAGAGCTGAACTGCACGCCTTGAGTGATGGGAATAACGCTGCCCCCAGCCGTTCCATCGCCGCGATGAATGAGGAGCTTGTACGGGTGCTGGGTTCATAAAAGAGACAGGCCAATACGTGACCCTTCAGCAAATCAACCCCATGTACACGAGCCACCATCTCCCGCATTTCCTCGGCGCGGGCAAAGATATAGGCCAGTTTCTCCCGGTCGAACTGATCCACCGACAAGATGTCCTGACCCGTAAGACCATTGCCGGCCGAATGATTTCCAGCCAGCATCTGCGCTTCAAGCGCATCCAAATCAAACAACGGTTCCAATGTAGCAGTTTCCATTTCCTCACCTCTCTACAACATGCTGAAAAGATTCTCTTTTTACCTATACTGTAGGCACTTAATTAATTACCCCAGGGAGCGTCCGGGTAGACTGCACCAAACCCAGGTGCAGCCAGTACCACCCCATTCTCATATACCGTTTCCCCGCGCACGATAACCTTGCTCACGCGGCCGCCGGCCTGCAAGCCGGCAAATGCCGTCCAGCCACACCGTGATTCCCACCCATCTACCGGAATCTCGTACGGCTCCAAATCTACAACAACCTGTGTATCCGGCTGATCGGGTAGACCGAAGATGCGCTTCGGATTCTCGTGCATCAGGGCAACCAGGCGTTCCTGACTGAAACGGCCGTCCGCCACGGCCGACAACATCAGCGGTAGGGATGTCTCCAATCCAGGCACACCAGGCGGTGGCGTATCCGAGCGTTGTTCTCAGCCAGCGAATGCGGGGCATGGTCGGTGGCAATACAGTCAATTGTGTCATTCAGATGGTACCAGAGTGCAGCCACATCATCGGCCGTTCCCAGAATCGGCCGCATGTCACCCAACGGCCCCAACCGTGCCGTGTCCGCCTGGGAGAGAAACAGGTGATGGGGAGTCACCTCGCAGGTAACCGGCAGCCCACGTGCCTTTGCGTCGGCAATTAACTCGATCTCCTCACGGCGGCTGATATGGCAGAAGTGAACCGGCCGATCATAGGCTGCGGCCAACCCGATGCCAACCGCCACGCTTTGCTTCTCGGCGTGCATGGCGATCATCTTGCCCTGCGGCCACAACTTGAAACATGAGCGGAGCGTCGGTACGTCGTCCACCCGCAGCTTCCCAAACGTATCGTTCAGATAGATTTTCAGGGCAACAGCCTGCGGGGCAATCTCACCCAAACGGTCTACGTCCGCCGGGCTGGCCCCGGCATACAAACCCACGTCACAACGCGCATCGCGGCGAGCCGCATCCAGGGCCAAACCCATTGTCTCAGGCGTTGTCAGGGGTGGGTTTGTATTGGGCATCCCCAATACCATGGTCACCCCACCCGCCAGGGCAGCGGCCGTTCCGGTGGCGAAATCTTCCTTGTGCTCGCCACCCGGCACACGCAGGTGGGTATGGACATCAATCAATCCCGGTAAAATGATCTCGCTCATACAGTCCTTTGCCGGTCGCCACCAGGCAATAAAAAAGCCCGATCCCCTACGGGATCAGGCTTATATTCAACTTGCTGTGGAAATGGATGGCTGGAGCATCAAGCGCCGCCGCCATGCTTTCCCACACTATACCGTCCAGTATGTTTCGTAATGCACACACTGGAATGCCAGTATATCAGCCCGGCTATGTACCTGCAACTACCTTGCCGAGATTAAAGCGGCCAGTCACGCAAAATGCGCTGAGCTTCCTCAAGATGCTCGGTCTCGTCGCGGACCATATCCTCAAGCTGGACCTTCAGACCGACATCACCGAATTTATCGGCCGTTTCAACCCGCGCGGTATACCCTTTGACCGCACCGCGCTCCGCTTCAACAACAGCCTCGACCATCGCGTAATTGCTGTCGGCCAATTTTACCGGACTGGGCACGGTCGTGGGCTCACCGCCCAACGCAACGATCTTGTTCGCCAGGAATTGGGCATGGCCCGTTTCCTCAGGAACTTCCTGCAGGAAGAAATCAACCAACTGCGGACGATAGGGGCCTGTCACTTTGGCAGCATAGACGGTATATTGAATTACCGCACCCAACTCATCAGCAAGGTCTTCATTCAACTCTTTGATCAAGGTTTCTTTATCCATGGTATCCTCCAGAATAGGGATTATGACGGACCAATCTGAATCAGATCAGTCCGTGACAGTAACTGATTCGGCCGCAACCTGCTCCAGCACACGACGCATCATGTGCGGCGGTTGCGCACCGCTAAAACCATACGCATCATTAATCACAAAGAACGGTACGCCACTGATGCCAAGCTGCTGAGCCAGGGCGACATCAGTCAAGACCACATCACGCCCCTCGCTGGCCTCAAGCCGGGTCTGCGTTTCCGTGCGGGATAGTCCATTCTCTTCGGCAATGTCCAGCAACACTTCGATGTTGCCGATATCCCGGCCCTGTTCAAAGTAGGCGGCGTAGACAGCATCTACCATCTGGGTTTTTAATTCATCCGGTGTAATAGCGACCAGTTGATGGGAGAGCATTGTGTTGGGCGAGCGGTCTATGGCATCAAAGTTGAACACCAGTCCAACGGCCGCTCCGCGCTCGCGGGGAACATCAAATAACTGGTCTGTTCCGACCTGTCCCCCGATCTTGGCCTGCAAATGGCTCCGAAAATCCTTGCCCTCAGCGGGTAAGGTAGGGTCCAGAAAAAAGCTATGATAGGCCACTTCTACCGGCTCCCCATCCCAATCGTCAAGGACCAATTCCAGATGGCGCTTGCCGATCCGGCACCAGGGACATACGGTATCTTGAAAGATATCAATCTTCATTAAATGTAATACCTGTTGTAAAGATTTGGACGTCAACACCAGGGTATCGGAACCCTGCGGGGACAAGCCATACAAAACTGAAATAGATCCTCAGCCCAGCTTATTGGAAATTTGACGAAATCAATCAGTCAACACCGGACCTCGTCCGGGAAAGACGTCTTGCCCCAGCAAAATACTGCGTTTTCGTCGGGGGTTGATTCTTAATAGTGAAGGTGCTTGTGTTCGACCATCATGCAGTGGTTCATGACCACATCAAGACCGGCCGCGCGTGCCTTTTCGGCCGCTTCCTCATTGCTGATCCCCAATTGCATCCAGATAGCCTTGGCCCCAATTTCGATGGCCTGGTCTACGTAAGGCGGTGTGTATTCCCCGCGAACAATAAGCTGTACGACATCCACCGGCTCCGGTATATCTGCCAGTGACGCATACGCTTTCTCCCCCAAAACCTCATCCAATCTGGTTGACACCGGGATAATGTGGTAGCCAACCCCCTTGAGATACTTGGGGACCTTGTTGCTTGGTTTACTGGGATCGTCGGAAATACCGACGACGGCAATGGTCTTGCTGTTGTTAAGAATACGGGCAATGGTCTCTGATTCTGACGAGGTCATGGTTGCTATCCTTACGATCAAATTGAACCGCTACCTACAACTTTAGCACACTTTAATATACAAGCGGTTGTATACGGCCCAAGTCAGAGATTATTCATTAGCCCTACATGACTACGCGAATTTTAGCGCAGTGACCCACCGTTCATTCCTTAATTCACAAGGTCAAGCGGATTAACGTTATAGCCAACCCGCCGGTCAAACACGTTGAGATGTGTATGGTAACCACAGTCGCGTCCGGCGCAGAGATTCCCGTACATATCCATTGTATAACCGTGGTTGCTCTCCGTCCCAACAGGCTGTCCAATCGTAACCGTCTCCCCCATATTCGCCGTGTAATCGCCATGAAACATCGTCACGACGTAAGTATCGTTTTCAATAATGATCACAGTGTTGTTCCACTGATCAATGTAGCGTTGTGTGACGACGCCATTGATGGGTGAATGGATAACCTCCCCTTTCCCGGCAGCCAAATCAATCGCATAATGCCCGTACGATTGGCCGTGAGGTCCCTGGGTGAGGATGTACTCGCTATATGGCAGGGCGAACGCTGCACTATCCGCCACGGTTGCGCCGTTTTCCTGGCCGCCTGCCCCAACGTCGGGCTGTGATGATGTGGGTGCAGCCTCTTCGGACACGGCGCTTACATCGGCTGTAACGGCAACCGCGTTGGTCTTGTCCCCGCCGGTCCATCCTCTGATGATGTAAAAACCAAACAGGGCCAGCAACGCTATCCCGGCCAGGGCCATACCGTCAATTCTGGGACGCATCCTCGCCCCGCTTTTCATCCATGTTCATCGTCTCTATATTATAGAACACTTGTGCTATACACTGCAACTTGTAGCCCTCCAAACGCTCATGTACAATCAGGGCACAAGGAAATTTTGGAACTGTTCCACAGGTAGTTGACGAGGTTAAGATATGCTCCGTAGAACGCACCCGCAACCCGCCGACGCAATGCCCATGTTGCGCGAAAAAGAACTCAAGAAATATACCCAGGTCTATACGTCAGACGGGCAACATCTTGGTGTCGCCCTGCGATACTTCCACCGTTCCCCTGATGAAGTCGATCCCGGTTTGCGCCTTTACCGCACCTACCTGGAAGTACAGGGCGTGGAGCTGGGCGGGTCCACCTTCATTCCCACAGAGTACATTGCCAGTTATGACCCGGCAGCCAACCGACTGGAACTGTCTGCTTCGCTGGAATACGTTGAGGATGCTGTGTGGAACCGCAAACCGGATTTCGTTGCTCGTGGACAGGCTGTCCCTGAGGAACTGCCGTAGTTTCATTCCGGCCGATTACGGCTTCCAGCTATACCCCACATTCCTGACAATTTGTAGATTGCCAGTCAGTCTTGAGTTTGGCATCTGTTGAATACGCGGTTATTTTCCGCCGTGTTCTTCTTCCCGGATTACCCTTGGAGGATACAATGAAAATTGGTTTGCAAATTCCCCGGTTTACCTGGCCTGGAAGTCCTCACACAACGGCCGGTATACTACGCGACATCGCCCAAACGGCCGATAGCGCCGGCTTCGCCAGCATCTGGGTGATGGACCATTTCTTCCAGCTCGAACCCATGTTTGGTCAGGCCGAAGAACCTATGCTGGAAAGCTATACGCCCTCTCGTACCTTGCCGCCCTTACTCAAAATGTCAAACTGGGAATCCCTGGTTACCGGTATCATCTACCGCCATCCCGGTTATCTCATCAAGGCTGTTACCAATCTGGACGTCCTGTCCAGTGGCCGGGTGTATTTAGGTGTCGGTGCGGCATGGTACGATCGCGAGGCAGCCGGCCTCGGATTTCCTTTCCGCCGGTGTCTGTCCGGTTTGGGTGGCTGGAAGAAACGCTGCAACTGGCTCACCAGATGTGGTCCACACCTGTAGATGAAGTTCGGCCGTTTAATGGGCAGTACTTCCAGCTTGCCGAACCCATTTGCAGCCCGCCGCCAGTAAGCCAACCTCACCCGCCAATTATGATCGGTGGCATGGGCGAAAAGAAAACGCTGCGGCTGGTTGCCCAATACGCCGACGCCTGCAACCTGTATGCCCGCGCCGGCGCATCACTGCTGCAACACAAGCTGGACGTTCTACGGGGTCATTGCGAGGACGTCGGCCGTCCGTTCGAGGACATTGAACTGACCGCGCTGGGCACGATTCATCTGGCTGATGGGCAGATGACTTGGTCGACGACGTGATTGAACAATGCCGAATGTTGGCCGATCTCGGTTTTCACCACACAATCTTCAACATGCCCAATGTTCAGGATATCTATCCGCTGGAGATTTTGGCCGGGAGATCATCCCGGCCGTCGCTACGCTGTAAAGCCAGCCGCTTGAGCCTTACGCGGTACCGGCTTCAACCACCCTCTGAATCAACCGGTTGGCCCGCGCAATTTCATCCTCATTGATGGCATGGCCCATACGCGGGTATATCTGTTTGTCCACAACAGCCCCCATGCCGGTCAGGACATCGGCCGTTTCCTCAACACGAGCCAACGGAACATGGGGGTCCACATCACTGCATCCCAGAAACACCGGCGTGTCGGCCAAGCTTCCGGGATAGCTGCGCGGTGTACCAGGTGGACCAATCAGCCCGCCGCTGAAGACGAGTAATCCTCCATACCGGCGGGCATTCCGCGCTACATACTCCGCAGTCAGACAACCTCCCTGCGAGAACCCGGCCAGCAAGATACGCCCGGCCGGAATTCCTGCTGCTTCAACCTGACCCAGCAGATCACCAATTGCTTCCAGACCGGACGAAAGACCGGGTTCGTTCTGGTCCAGAGGAGCCAGAAAACTGTACGGATACCAGGTATTGGAGGCTGCTTGCGGTGCCAGATACGCCATTTCCGGCTGAGGCAAAGCCGAGGCCAGCTCCAGGATGTTTTTGGCCGTTGCTCCACGCCCATGCACCAGAATCATGGCGGACGTTGCCTCAGCCAGCGGCCTTCCTGTTGCATACACCGGCTGGCCCTGATGTGGACCGCTCACCGCCCTGCCTCCGAACCAATCGGCAGCTCACGCCGTAACTCCGGCAGGAATGTCTTCGATCTCACTGGCGCTGGCTTTCCAACCATGGCGGCAGCTTGAGCGATGTTCCCAGGGACTCAACCGGCTCATCCAGCAGGAATCCCGGTGGATTGGTCGCCATCTCAAACAGAACACCGGCAGGAACCCGATAGTAGATGGAGTGGAAATACTGCCGATCCTGCACCGGCGTCACCTGTAAACCTGCCTCCCGCAGCAGTTGCTGATAGGCCAGTTGTTCAGCGTCATCACGCACCCGAAAAGCAATGTGATGGATTGAACCGGCACCAAAACGGCCGCGTGATTCGCCGGGGCGATGAAGCAGGTCCACGATGATTCCACGATCCGGTTCGCCTGCCTGGAACCGGTAGCGGTCGCCTTCCTGCCCCACAAATGTATATCCCAGGGATTCCTGTAGAATCCGGCCGGTAGATTCAACCTCACCTACCCAGAGGGTCACGCTGTGAAATCCGCGCAGGCCGTACTCCTCCGAGATTGGTCCACCCTGCCAATGAGCCACCGCCGGTAAGGATTCACCAGTGATCAATTCCAGAACCATCCCATCCGGGTCCCGGAAAGGGATAACTGTTTCGCCAAAGCGGGTTTGTTTCTCACCGGCCACGATTCCGAACTCGCGCAGACGAGCTTCCCAGTAGTCCACCGACTCCGGGGAGATGGTGTAGCCAACGGCCGCTGCCTCACTGTTACCGGCCACCCCCGGCGCATGTTGGCCCAGGGGAAGAAGGTCAGAATTGTTCCGGGCGAACCCGTTTCATCCCCGTAGTAAAGATGATAGGTACCGGGATCGTCAAAATTGACAGTCGTCTTAACCAGCCGCTGTCCCAGAATCTGTTGATAGAAATCTACATTGGTCTGCGGATTGCCCGCAACTGCCGTAATGTGGTGCAAACCCTGTGTCGGATTAATCATGATTTATCTCCTGCTGGTTATCACTAATTCTCTCAGTCATCCCGGCTGCCGCTAATCCAAGCTTGCGGCATAACACGCCGAGCTGTTTCATTTCCTCGTCAGTCAAAGCACTCATCGTTTGAACAACACCGTTTACATGCTGCGGCAGCATGTTGGTAATGAGCGTATGTCCTTTCGGTGTTAGGCTAACCTCAATACATCGCCGGTCATCTTCACGACGTCTGCGAGTCACCAGTCCTCGTTTCTCAAGGTTATCCACGACCATTGTCATGTTACCGCTGCTCTTGAGAATCTTCTCGCCCAACTGCCCCACTGACAGCGTACCAAGATGATAAAGCGCCTCCAGCACGCCGAACTGGCTGATTGTTAGCCCGTGCTCGTGCAGGTTGCCATTGATGCGCTGGGTGACGGAATCGGCCGCGCGCGACAGTTTAACGTAGCTGTCGAGGCTGAGAATCTGGTCGGGAGTTCCCTGATAATGTGTTGGCATATTTATCTCGATGTTTAATATCTTTATATCGAGATAGTATCACAGAAAGAGCAAGTTGGCAAGCGGTTTTGTTTATTCTTGACACCCAAAACGTTTTGGATTATGCTATTTGTATATCCGAAACGTTTTGGAAACCGGCTTCGGGGGTACGGGCGTCGGTTTCCCAACCAACATCAACAGGGAAAGCCGCATGGCGACGACACTGCGAGACATTGCCAGGGAGTTGGGTATTTCCGTTACAACGGTTTCCCGGGGTCTGGCCGGATATAGCGATGTGGCCGAAGACACCAAGGCCCGCATACAGGCCACGGCCGATCGCCTGGGATACACCCCGAATCTGACAGCCCGCCGTCTCCAGAAACGGCGAACTGACACGCTGGGCTTCATCCTGCCTACATTAACCCCCCGCTTCTCCGATCCTTTCTTCAGCGAATTTCTGGCCGGTGTTGGTAATGAAGCCGCTTCCCGCGGCTACGATTTACTCGTCTCGGTCCAGGCACCGGGTTCTACAGAGGAACGCGCTGCCTATGAACGGGCGGCTGCGGGTGGCTGGGTAGATGGGCTGTTTGTGGTTCGAACCCGTGTCAATGACGAGAGAATCACCCGGCTTTGTGACGGGAACTTTCCATTTGTCGCTTTCGGCCGCACCGAATGTGACTGCGAATTCCCCTATGTTGATGAAGATAGCGCGGCCGGTGTACATCAAATCATCACTCACCTGGTAGACCTGGGTCATTCGGCAATTGCCTTTGTCGCCCCACCCTCCTACCTGATGTTCGGTCGTTACCGGATTCAGGGATTTTATGAAGCTATGGCCGCGCACAATCTAGAAGTTCGAGAGAAATGGATTATAGAAGGCGACATGACCCAGCGTGGCGGTGAAACTGCGGCGCAAAGCTTGCTGGCACTGACTGAGCGACCGACAGCAATCATCTTTGGCAATGACTTGATGGCGATTGGCGGCATGAACGGGATAAAGGCAACCGGCTTACAACCCGGCGTAGATATAGCGGTTGGCGGGTTTGACAATATTTCCCTTTCCAGTTACGTAACACCTTCTCTAACGACAATCGAACAGCCCATTTACGATATTGGGCAACGACTATGCACCATGCTGATTGATGTGATCAACGAACGTGAACTGACTGAACGTCACGTTCTCCTATCGCCCACCCTGATCGTGCGCGATTCAAGTGGGCCACGTATCCAAGCCGGCTCAAGGAGGTGACCTATATCCCACTACCAATAAAACGCACCCAAGATTGAATTTCTAATCCCTAAATGGAGGTTTTACGAAGATGAGAAAAGTTTGGTTACTGTTAGCTTCTGTATTGGCGCTGGCCTTTGTCCTGGCGGCCTGCTCCCCGCAGGTCGAGCAAGTGGAAGTGACGCGTGTTGTCACGGAAACTGAGCAGGTCGAGGTAACCCGCGTCGTGACCGAAACCACAACCGAAGAGGTGCCGGTTGAGGTTACCCGCGTTGTCGAGGTAGATGCGGAACCGATGGAACAGACCGTCGTCGAGTTCTGGACTACTGATAACGAAGAAGATCGTGTAAACGCCTATGAGGCAGTGGCAGCCAATTATATGGCTGAGCATCCTGAGGTTGAGATCCGCATCGTTCCGATTGAGGAAGCCGGTATTACGCAACGTATTGCTACGGCGCGTGCCGCTAATCGTCTGCCCGACATCGTTCGTATGGGTGTCGAGCGTGTTGCTACCTTCGCCGCTGACGGCATCCTTGACGAGGAAGCCGCCAACGCTGTCATTAGCAATATTGGTGAAGACGACTTCCGTGCCGGACCGTTGACTATGGTGACGGATCCCCTACCGGCAATTACGCCGCCGTTCCCTATGACGGTTGGATCCAGGCCATCTGGTATCGTGAAGACATCTTCAATGAACTGGGTCTGAATGCGCCGATTTCCTGGGATGACATCAATGCAGCCTGCGACGCGCTGCCGGGCACCGGCAATCTGCTCTATGCGTTGGGCCTGGGGACAGATCCCGGCCAGAACTACGGCCACCAGATATTCGAACAGGTCGCCATCTCCAACAATGCCTGGCCGTTCGATGCTGATGGTAATGTCACCATGGATACACCGGAAATGATCGCCGCGTTGGAGTTCTACACCAACTTGCAGCGATGCGCGCTGCCGGGTCCACAGTACTGGCAAGGTGCACGCGAAGCTTACGAGCTTGATCAATCCGGTATGCTGTTCTACAGCACTTACATCATGGATGACCTGGTAGACGGTTCCGGTTTGTCAGATGGTGGCAACGTGCAGATCGCCGTTGACGATCTGGCCGGTAACACCGGGTTTGCCCTGAGATGGCCGGCCCGAATGGGTCTGCTTCCTACGGGCAGTTGGTAACGCTGGGCCTCATGGAAGGTGCAGATCCTGTTGCGCAGGACGTTGTTCAGTACTTCCTGACGGACGGCTATCAGCAGATTCTGGCTCTGGCTCCGTTCGGCAAGGTGCCGGTACTGCAGTGCCGTTGACGAATGGGCGAGCAGTAGCGACTACTTCGCCAACTATTCAGCGGATACGCTGGACCAAATCGCCAATGGGTATGAATCCATGCAGCGTTGGCTGTTCCGTCCCGACTATGATGCCACCCAGCGTGCGGTCGTCGGTGACATTGAAGGTCGTCTGTTGATCCCGACCGTCATCAGCAATATTGCCCTGGAGGGCACGATGACACCGGAAACCGCAGCCGCTTTCTTGCAAACCGAAGTAGAAAACATGCTGGCTGAGCGACAAGCCGAGTAGATTCCATAATCTACGTATGATGGCGAGGGTGACACTCGGGTGTTACCCCTCGCTTCCCACTGAGTGAACCCATGACCTCAACAACCGCTCCTCCAGAAACTCAGCAAACCCTCACGTTCCTGGCGAGAACGATGGAACACATTGGGCGCCAGGGAGACCAGGCTGGCCTGGATGCTGATTCTGCCGACAGCGATCATCGTCTTTGGCCTCATCGTTTTCCCCGCAATTTACAGTATCTGGATTTCCTTTCATGATGTTGGTCTGGGGGACCTGAACAACGTCTTCGGCACTGATTTTGTCGGTCTCGACAACTTCCGGGCAGTGGTCAACGACTTTGCGTTCAAACCCGGCCCGTTGCCGGCCGGATGGGATGAAGCCAATCTGTTTGGCAAGATCGGCCTGGCTATTACCAAGTGGAATTGGGGCGCGGCCATCAATTCGGTGGTTTACTCGTTCCTGTCCACTGTCTGGACAATCCTGCTGGGGCTAGCTGCCGCCCTCCTACTAAATCGGCCGTTTCGCGGCCGAGGCCTATCAAGGGCCACATTCCTGTTCCCATATTGCACCAATCGTTGGCGTGGCCTTCGTTTGGCGGTGGATTCTTGATCCGCGACCGTCCGGTGTGGTCAACGATATCCTGATGAATCTGGGCGTCATTGACTTGCCGGTCGCCTACCTCGCGCAACGCGGGCTGGCAATGCTGTTGGTAATTGGCTTCACCGGCTGGCGCTATTTCCCGTTCGCCATGCTCATGCTCCTGGCCCGGCTCCAGGCAATTGATGACACACTATATGAAGCGGCCGATGTCGATGGCGCAACGACCTGGCAAAAGTTCTGGAATGTCACGCTGCCGGAGCTTCGTTACGTACTCGGCGCGATCTTCTTGTTGCGGTTCATATGGACGGTAAATAAATTCGACGACATCTTTCTGCTTACAGGCGGCGGCTTCGGCACCAAGGTGTTGCCAATCCTGACTGTTGAGTTCAGTTTCCAGACAGGCGACTTCGGCAAGGGAGCCGCCACCGGTATGATCCTCTTGGGCTTCCTGCTTGTCTTCCTGTTCTTCTATATCAAATTCGTCATGCGCAACACGGAGGAAGAATAATGACCACCACGACAGCCCCTTATCAGGGTCAAAGTATTCTGGACCGGTTGGCCGGCTGGTTGAACTGGAAACGCTTCTTCTTCCTGCTCGTGCTGTTCATGTTTCTGGCGATGATCCTGTTCCCGTTCTACTGGATGGTCAGCTCATCGTTTAAGTCAGCGGCCGAGATATCCGGCCGTGAGCCGGTGTATGTTCCCTCGGCACTTCGGCTGGATGCCTATCGTGAATTGTTTGACCCCAGCGATCCCAACTTCCAGGATTTTGGTCGGGCTATACGCAATAGCGCGGTCATTGCGATCCCAACGGCGTTGATAGCGGTCATTCTTTCCACATTGGGAGCATATGCCATTGCCCGTATGGCCTTCAGAGGGAAAGACGTCATGCTGAACGGCATCCTGGCAATCTATCTGTTCCCCGGTGTGTTAATCATCATTCCGTTATTTGCCATGCTGGCCCGATTGGGCGACATTTTCGGCTTCAATGTCCAGGACAATCTCTCGGTTCTGATATTCACCTACCTGGCCCAGACGTTGCCGGTAGCGTTGTACATGCTGACCAATTACTTCCGCACCATTCCAACCGAGATCGAGCAGGCCGGTTTGATAGACGGCTGCAGCCGGCTACAGGTTATCTGGCGGATTACCCTGCCATTAGCCATTCCCGCTCTCATCTCAGTCGGCATCTATACATTTATGATTGCCTGGAATGAGTTCTTGTATGCATTCGTCTTTTTAAACGACCGCACTATGTTCACAATGCCGATCGCCATCAACACAATCTTCAACAACCCCACCCCACGGCCGAATGTGGTGATGGCAGCTTCGACAATCATGACCATACCTGTTATGGTTTTGTTCCTGGCGATGCAACAGTACCTCACAGAGGGACTGGCCGCCGGTGGTGTCAAGGGATAATAGGTGGTGGATTACCCCTAACCCACTAGCGGCACGACAACTATTTAGCCTTAACCAAACGCTGTGACTGATACCATCCTTTCGCACTTGACCTATCTCTATGGTGAGGAGGCAGGGCGTCAGGCTTATGATCGGCTGGGCCAAATCATGGCCGAGTATCGATCCCTCCTGCCGCCACCGACCCCCCAGACACTCGACCAACGTTCCAGTGTTTTGATCACGTATGGCGATATGGTCCACGAGCCGGGCAGTTCGCCGAAGGATCCACCACTCGTGGCGCTCAACGCGCTTCTTCATCGGCATCTGGTCGGGGCTATTGACACGGTTCATCTCCTGCCGTTCTATCCGTACTCGTCTGATGACGGCTTCTCGGTCATTGATTACCGGGCGGTAGATCCGGCACTGGGTAGCTGGGAAGATATCACCGCTATTGGCCGGGATTTTCGACTGATGTTTGATGCGGTGGTTAATCACATTTCGGCCGAAAGCGACTGGTTTCAAGCATTTCTTCGAGACGAAGCCCCTTACGATACCTATTTTGTCACCGTGCCGGAGGGGGTAGATGTCAGCCAGGTTTTCCGACCTCGCGCGCGTCCTCTGCTGACCCGTTTTGCAACAGCACGCGGCGTTGAGCGGGTTTGGACAACCTTCAGTGAGGATCAAATAGACCTCAATTTCGCCAACCCGGAGGTACTGCTGGAGGTTATGGATCTGCTCCTGTTTTATATTCAAAAGGGGCAGCCATCATCCGCCTGGATGCCATTGCTTTCATATGGAAGGAGCCGGACTCGCCATGTGTCCACCTGCCCCAGACGCACCGCATCATTCAGTTATTCCGATCCGTGCTGGATGAAGTCGCCCCCTATGTAGCGCTCATCACTGAGACCAATGTCCCTCACCAGGACAACATATCGTATTTTAGTAACGGACATGACGAAGCCCAGATGGTCTATAACTTCACCCTGCCCCCACTGGTGCTTTACACATTCCATACGGGTCAGGCGAACAAATTAACTACCTGGCGCAGTCGCTGGAACTGCCTTCTTCTGAGGTTGCCTTTTTCAACTTCCTGGCTTCCCATGACGGAATTGGCGTGACCCCGGTGCGGGGAATTCTGAGCGATGATGAGATCGATCGCATGGCAGCCCGTGTGCGAGCCTTCGGCGGCCGGGTGTCCAATCGCCAGCAACCAGACGGCTCACAGGCAGCCTATGAACTCAATATCAACTACCTGGATGCGCTGGGGGACCCTTCGGCACCTGATGAACCGAATGAGCTTGTAGCCCGGCGGTTTCTGGCGGCGCAAGCAGTAATGCTTGCCTTACGCGGGGTACCGGGCATTTACTTCCACAGTCTGTTCGGATCGCGTGGGTGGCCTGCCGGCGTGGAGTTGACCGGACGGCCGCGAACGATAAACCGGCAAAAGCTGGCCGTCGATAAACTTGAAGCAGAGTTGAGCAACCCGCATAGTTTGCGATCGCTTGTCTTCAATGGGTACCGAACCATGTTGCGCGCGCGTGCCCAGCAGGCGGCTTTCCACCCGGCGGCCGAACAATCAGTCCTCGAATTGTCGCCATCGGTTTTTGCCCTGCTGCGAATCCCGGCAGACGGTGGATCTTCTGTACTATGTCTGCAAAACGTCTCCGTCCATCCCTGCACATTGGATATACCGGCCCACTTGCTGCCGGGGCCGGAACTGGAAGACCTCTTGTCTGACCGCCGCTACCTTGCTGAGGAAAGCCTTACGGTAACGCTCGATCCATATGACGTTCAGTGGTTAACGCGCACAGAGGCCATCTAATGAATTCCCAGACAGGAATCCGTAGCTCGGTCTTTCTAGACCGAGTCCTGTCCTCGCAGGCTTAAAGCCTGCGCTACGATATACCTAGAGTGAATCCCATGAATATCGGCATGATCTCAACCCGGTTCGCCGGAACCGACGGCGTTTCACTGGAAGCGGCCAAGCTGGCGCACGTCCTGGAAGATATGGGCCACACCATTGCCTACTGCGCGGGGGAACTGGATGAAGGTTTGCCCGGTCTGGAAGTGCCGGAGTTGCACTTTGAGGATCCGGTGTCCCAGGAACTATCGGCACGAGCTTTCAGCGTCGGCGAGCCGGATAACACGCTCTTGCCGGATATTGCTCACCGTGCGGCCGAACTACGTGATCCGTTGAATGCGTTCATTCGCGAATTCGACATTGAGTACGTCATTGCCCAGAATATCTTTGCCATCCCCATGCAGCTCCCTGCCCAGGCGCTGGGGGACATTCTGGCTGAAACCGGATTGCCGGGGTTGGCCCACAACCATGACCTGTACTGGGAACGAGAGCGATTTACCCACCATCAGTTAGGTGAGTTTCTGGACACCTACTTCCCCCCTGATTTACCACGGCTATGCCAGGCGGTCATCAACTCACTGGCTCAGGATGCGCTCTATCGTCGGCGGGGTTTGGAAAGCGTCATCCTGCCCAACGTCTTTGATTTTGAGAATCCCCCACCACCAGCCGATGCCTACGCGCAATCCTTCCGGCAGGCAATCGGTCTGACAGACGAGGATCGGCTCATCCTGCAACCTACACGGGTCATCCCCCGCAAAGGGATCGAACTAGCTATTGATCTGGTGGCCCGCCTGGATGATCCCCGTGCCAAGCTGATCATCACTCACCGGGCCGGGGATGAAGGGCTGGACTATCTCCGGTTTCTGGAACGTACGGCCGCCGAACGGGGTGTGGATCTGCGGTATGTCGCCGACATTGTAGACAGCCAGCGCGGAGAAATGGCCGACGGCCGTCCGGTATTTACGCTTTGGGACACGTATGCAGCGGCCGATTTCGTAACCTATCCGAGCTATATTGAGGGGTTCGGCAATGCACTGCTGGAAACAATCTACTTCCGGCTTCCGGCCATGGTCAACCGCTATCCGGTCTATACGGCCGATATTGGCCCCAAAGGATTTAACTTCGTGGAGATTGACGGACAGGTGACGGACGAGACGGTTCGGGATGTTCAGGCGCTACTGGAGGATCCTGCCCTGGTCCGGCGAATGGTTGACCACAATTACCAGATAGCCCTGGAACACTATAGCTATCGCGCCCTGGCTGCCAGTGTGGCCCCCTGTTTACCGTAGCCTCAGGCTACCTTCCGATTGCGCCACCACCAGTACACGCCCCGCCAAACCAGCATAAACAGCCCACCGATACCCAACACCACCAGCATAAAGGTCACCGGGATGCTGTCCTGACTACGAACCAGCGCGCGGATGATCAATCCCAACGGCGCGGCGATCAGCCATATTGTCAGGATTCGGCCGAGCCACGGCCATAGCCCGTCGGCCGTTTGCGGGCGGTAGCCCCCTAGCAGAAACGATCCGATTGTCCAGGGGATCGCCAGAGAGAGGGTCGTCACCAGCAGGCTGGGCAGCGCCCCAGTTCCGCTGATGTCGTGGTCCCGTTGGCCGGTGAAGACGAACAGAAGGAGAACAAGCCAGTCGCCGACAAGCAGCAACCAGGGGAAGGATTGGTCAGATGTATTGGTCGTTGTCGTTTCCATAGCAGGATTGATTCTATCCGGCTTTCAGGAGTCGCCAATAACAGGCGGGGTAAGGGAGGCTATCATTCGCCAGTGGCCGGTTCCGGGGTTGGCGGGAAATCTCCCGGCCCGCAAATGCCGTGATAGTAACCCCATGCATTACACATGCTGCCGTCGGGATAAATGCAAACACCACACTGCCCGCCAGTGTCGCGGGTAATAACATCAAAGGTGTAGCCGTGTTCCTCGCAATATTGTGCAGCAGGATTGCCAACTCCTGGTATGGACTGCGCTTCCATGCCTGTCGCAACCACCTTTCCATCGGCATCCACTAACGCCTGCCAACAGAACCCGGTCAGTGAATCTCCGATAGCTACATGGTAGAGGTCCTGCTCCTGCGTCTCCTCAGCGTGACTGACTGTCATCACACAATCATCGGAGTAAAAGCGGTAGACATCATAGCCCTCCGGCGTATTGTCGTCACCTTCTTCCGCCCGCCACGCAGCCCCTTCCGGGGGCACACATTGGTTGGCACTCGTCCGCAAGAACCCCAAAACGCCTTCACGTGCAACAACCATCTCTGAAGGCGGCGTTACTGTGCTCACAACGGGTTCAGATGCGGCCGTTTCCGCAGCGCTATTGTCGCAGGCGGAGAGAACCCCCACGAGCAGTGTCAGGCTCATTCCCAGTAGAAGAAAGGTATTGCTTATTCGGTTCATGAGTTGACTCCCAAAACAATATAGTTGAGTCTAGGCGGCCGTTTCAAGGATATCCACAGCATGAACACGACGCGCCAGATGGACACCTGCACCGGCCAGGAAGATCATCAGTAGTAACGCCGATTCCGGCCCGGCAGCCCTGAAGCTATGGTCAAGGGTGGCATCGAACAAAAGACTGTCACCCGGCTCAAGATGGTACACGCGCTCGCCAACCTGGTAATCAAGCGATCCGGCCATGCAGTAGACAAACTCCTCCCCAGGATGAGTGACCGGCTGTCCCCAGGTTCCTGCGCCCGGCGCGACAGTGACCATGAACGGTTCCATTTGCTGGTTGGAGAGGCCAATCCCCAGATTCTCAATAACCACCCCTTCCCCTTCGGAGCGAAGGCGCTCTTCCGGTCGCACGATGACAACTGACTGCTGCCAATCACTCTGGAAAAAATCGGTAATTGACACATTTAGTGCTTTGGCGAGAAGGTGGAGTGAGGACACTGTCGGCGAGTTCTCCCCACGCTCGATCAGGCTAATCGCATTGGTGGATAATCCGCAACGTTCAGCAAGCGCGCGCAAAGAGTATCCCTGCTGCTCACGGATGCTGCGGATATTCTGGCCGACGTTGGGTTCAGTTGCGTGTACCATCTTGTCCCGGGAAATCAGTGTGCCAACATTGTACAACAGGAGTTGACAAATAGCCACTTTAGTGGTTTAATATTCGTGAACTCGCTTCCAGCGAGACAAATGTGCGTTGCCTTTGTGATGATTGTCACAATCCGATTGTGACAAATGTCACTATCTATTTGCCCCTATCTGTTTCATAATTCCCATGTATTCGCCTATTCGAATACATGAGGATCGTGAATGCAATCCCCATCTGCCGAGGAGCTAAGCCTTCTACACGCGAATGTTTGTCAGGCCCTGGGTGACCCCAAGCGGCTACTTATCCTCTATGCATTAGAGGAGCAGCCCCGAAATGTTACCCAACTGGCGGCCGATCTGAACATGCCGCAACCAACCGTTTCGCGCCATCTCCAGGTATTACGTGAACGCAACCTGGTAACGGCCGAGCGGAACGGTGCGGCCGTCATTTATGCGTTGGCGGAACCCCGGATCATCACCATCCTCAATCTTATGCGCCAAATCCTTCATGACATATTGGCGCAACAAAACGACATGATGAACGGGAGCCCTCAATGAAAGACTTTCGCTATATATGGGTTGTCGGCCTTGTAGTTACGGTACTCATTATCGCTGTGCCGATTGTCCTCTTTGTATCCTCGGTCGATGCCACCTCCCCTGATCCATGGGAATACGTAGCACCAACTCCGGCTGCGACCGATCACAGCAACCTTATGACCGGCACGTATGCAACCGGGCAAGAAGTAACCACCGCCTGCCTGCAATGCCATGAGTCGGCCGCCGGGGAGATCATGCAAACGACCCACTGGACATGGGAAAGTGATCCTATCCTGTTGCCGGGGCGTGATGAACCGGTGACGGTCGGTAAGAAAAATCAGATAAACAACTTCTGCATCGGCATTGAGGGCAACTGGCCCGGCTGTACACGCTGCCATGCCGGTTATGGTTGGGAGGACGCGAACTTTGACTTCAGCCAGGAAACCAATGTGGATTGCCTGGTCTGCCATGCCGACTCCAACATCTACACCAAGGGGAATGCCGGGGAACCGGTCGAGGGCGTAGACCTGACGGCTGCCGCGCAATCAGTCGGCCGTCCCACCCGCCAGAATTGCGGTAGCTGTCACTTCAACGGCGGCGGCGGTAATGCTGTCAAGCACGGTGACCTGGACGAGAGCCTCTACTACCCTGACGCCGAAGTGGATGTCCATATGGGCGAGCACGATTTTGAATGTGTTGATTGCCACGGCGGTGAGAACCACCAGATTCTGGGGCACATGATCTCCGTCAGCCCTCAGGACAACGATACGTTAGCCTGCACCAATTGCCACGAATCCGATCTGCACGAGGACCCGCGTATCAATGAACATGTGGATACCGTTGCCTGCCAGACCTGTCATATCCCTGAAGGCGCTACACGCTATGCAACCAAGGTGGACTGGGACTGGTCAACCGCAGGTCAGGATTTGCCGGAAGATCCCCATGTGTACCTTAAGATCAAGGGCAACTTCGTCTACGAGCATGACCTGCAACCTACCTACGCCTGGTTCAATGGCGACAGTAACCGCTACATCGTTGGTGACACGATTGATCCCACCCAGGTGACTAGCCTGAATCCTCCATTGGGAGACATCACCGATCCCGAAGCCAAGATTTGGCCCTTCAAGATTCACGCTGCACGCCAACCTTACGATGTTCTCAATGAGTACCTGCTCATTCCAAAAACCGTCGGTGCGGGCGGATTCTGGACCGACTTTAATTGGGATCAGGCGTTCATACTAAACCAGGAGAACACGGGGTTGGCCTACAGTGGTGAATACGGCTTTGCGCCAACCACCATGTATTGGACGCTGACGCATCTGGTTCAACCTAAAGAAAATGCACTGCAATGCTATGACTGCCATGGTGAAAACGGCCGCATGGACTGGCAGGCGCTGGGCTACTACGGCGATCCCATTAACTGGGGTGGTCGCGCCGAGCAAGCGGGAACACCGCTGGCCGAGAATAACTAGTCCCGGACCATTTTCATCGAGACGCCCTTAACTGCGAGAATCAACGATGCAACACAAAAAGCACCTACACTCCTTACCACGATGGGTACCCGAAGCGGCCGTCGCTGTCATAGTCCTCTTTCTTTTCCTTGCCCGTGTCGTGGCCGCGCAGCAGACTGAACAGCCGCCGTCTACCGCAGAGGCATCACCCATACACCCTGCGTTCTCTCTATTGGATGCAGAAGGCGCTAACGTGCTGGAGTCGGGTCAGCCGATCTCAACGATGTCAACCTGCGGCGCATGCCATGATACAGCATTCATAGAAAGCCACAGCTTTCACACCGACGTCGGGCTGCAGGAGATGGTCGCTCCGGGAACATTATCTTCAGGACGGCCGGGACACGAGTCCCGGACTGTTCGGCAAATGGAGCCCGCTCCTGTACCGCTACCTGTCACCAGAAGGCACTGAAACCGTAGACCTGACGACGCCGGAATGGGTCCAGATTTACGGACTGCGCCATGCCGGTGGCGGTCCGGCTACGACCAGCCGGGATGGCATCCCGCTAGCCGAGTTGGCACCGGATGCCCATAGTGTTGAAACGAGCATCATCGACCCGGACACCGGTGAAGCCCAACCCTGGGATTGGGCCGAATCAGGTGTTGTCGAAATGAACTGCTTCCTGTGCCATATGCCTGATGCCAATAACGATGCCCGCAAGGATGCGCTGGCAGCCGGCAGCTTTGGCGACGCGGCAACGGCCACACTCATTGGCTCCGGTATTGTGGAAGGGTCAGCAAGCAGTTGGTCTTACAATACTGAAGCATTTGATGAGACCGGTCAGTTAAAGCGAGAGTTCATCACTGTTCAGGACCCCACCACCAATAATTGCGGCTCCTGTCATGGCATAACCCATGTAGACATGGCGACGCCGCTCAGCATTGACAACCTTGATATTAACGACTGGAACACACTAACCACCGGGCAGATCATGTCGCCTCAGCGGATTAACGATAGTGGATTGAACATCGCTGACAAGGCAGAGCTGAGTCGCTCGTGGGATGTCCATATGGAGCGCGTTGTCAGTTGCACCGACTGCCATTACTCGCTCAACAATCCCATTTATTATCAGGAGACCGATTCGCCCGATTACCTGACATTCGATCCCCGGCGTGCCGACTTCAGCGAATATCTCTACCAACCACTACACCAGTTTGCCAAGGGCAGCAGCGCTCAAGGCATGCTGGAGCCGGAGCTTGATGACACCCTGCGTCGGTGCGAGTCGTGCCACAGCATTGAAGCAACTCACGACTGGCTACCTTACAAGGAACGGCACACCGAAGCCATGAGTTGCGAAACCTGTCATGTGCCGGAGCTTTATGCACCCTCAATAAAGTACGTGGATTGGACAGTGCTGACCAATGAAGGCGATCCGGTAACGGCCTATCGTGGCATTGAAGGCACAACAATTGACCCCACCACGCTCATTACGCCCTATGAGCCGGTCATTCTGCCTCGTGAAAACGCGGATGGGTCAACCTCGTTGGCTCCGTTTAACCTCATTTCAGCCTGGTACTGGGTCTATGACGATCCGCCGCAGCCGGTACCGGAACGCGACCTCTATGCGGCCTACTTGACGGTGATTCCTACCACAGTGATATTCTGGCCGCGTTCGACGCTGACGGCGACGGTCAACTATCCGTCATGGAACTTAGTATCACCAATGAGGAACAGGAGGCTACCGTGGCCGGGCGTTTGGGCCATTTGGGGCTGAACAATCCACGCATTGAAGGCGAAGTTCAGCCTTACAGCATTAACCACAACGTCGCCCACGGGGATTGGGTAACGAAGGATTGCGCTGCCTGCCATGGAGAAGATTCGCGGCTGGCAGCTCCCATCAACCTGTCTGATCGCACACCCGGCGGGGTCCAGCCCACGCTCTTTGAAGGCGGGCCGGTTAGCTGGCCGGGAAGCATCGCCACCGACGAAGCCGGGGCGCTCAGGTTCCAGCCTGATACAGGTGAAGCCGGTCTCTATATCCTCGGCCACAATGCGGCCGATTGGGTGGACTGGATCGGTATGGCGATGGTGCTGGGTGTGCTCGGCGGCGTGTTCATCCACGGCGGCCTGCGATTCTTCAATGCCCGCAAACGGGCGGCCGAAGTCGGTGAGGAGGATCAGGAAACGCACCGGGTCTATATGTATGACGTTTACGAACGGCTCTGGCACTGGCTCCAGACTGGCGTCATCCTGCTTTTGCTCTTCACCGGGTTGATCATCCATAAGCCCGACACCTTTGGCATTTTCAGCTTTACCTACGTCGTCCAGATCCACAATATTCTGGCCCTGCTCCTGGTGATTAATGCCGTGCTGGCTCTCTTCTACCACCTTGCCAGTGGCGAGATCAAGCAGTTTCTGCCCCAGCCGAAGGGGTTCTTCAACCAGGCCTTCGAGCAGGCACTCTATTACATGCGTGGGATTTTTGGCGGAGAGCCACATCCGTTCGAAAAGACGCGGGATCGCAAGCTAAACCCTTTGCAGCAGATCACCTACCTTGTCATCCTGAACGTATTGCTGCCGCTGCAAATCCTGACCGGCGCACTCATGTGGGGCTACCAACGGTGGCCCGATGCGGCCGGTATCTTCGGCGGCCTGCCCGGTCTGGGGCCATTCCACTCGTTAATTGCCTGGGCATTTGCCGCCTTCATTATCCTGCACGTCTACCTGACCACCACCGGACCGACACCGGTCGCCGGTATCCAGGCCATGATGCTGGGCTGGGAGGATGTAGAAACACACGACAGCACACCACATTCTCCGTCCGAGCCGGTTTCAACCGATTAAGGCAGCCCCTGAGATTTATGCAACAAGAGGATTGAGGAAACATGACAACCATTGCAAAACCACACGTTGAACAACCCGTCAAGGAGACAACCGGCGTCAAGGCTGAGAGCAAGGCCAAGCCCTATGTTCATCCTTACCTGGGTGGCATTCTCCTGGGATTGGTTCTGTTCAGTACGTTCTTTCTCACCGGTAATGGCCTCGGCGCATCCGGCGGCATGAACCGGATCATTGTCTGGTTCGAAGACATGGTCGCTTCCGGTCATGTGGATCGCACAGCCTATCTGACCAATATGGCCGGCGGCACAGCCAATCCGCTTGATAGCTGGGTCGTTTTCGTCACCATCGGTCTTTTCTTTGGTGGCGCGTTTTCCGGCCTTGTCCACCATCGAACCGGCAAATTCGAGACGGAACGTGGCCCTCACACGCCGGTTAAAGTACGTTGGGTGTTCGCCTTTATTGGCGGGGCCTTGATGGGCTTTGGCGCTCGTATGGCGCGCGGTTGCACCTCCGGTCAAGCCCTTTCCGGTGGTTCGGTGCTATCCGTCGGCAGTTGGGCATTCATGTTCGCTGTTTTTGGCGGCGGGTACGCCCTGGCGTATTTCGTTCGCAAGCTTTGGAACTGACCTTACCGGAACCGGCCAATACGACACTAAAGGAGACATACACATGCCACCCTTTCCACTACCAATCAGCGAACTGCTAGGCCATAACAGTCAATATATCGTTTACCTGATCATTGGTTTTGCCTTCGGCTACGTCCTTGAGATTTCAGCCTTTGCCAACGCACCGGTGCTGGCAGCCCAGTTCTATCTCAAAGACATGACAGTGCTCAAGGTCATGTTTGGGGCCATCGTAACCGCCATGGTCCTGATCTTTCTGTCCACGGCCGTCGGGCTATTGGATTACAGTCTGGTCTACGTCAATCCCACCTATCTCTGGCCGGGGATCATTGGCGGCCTAATTATGGGCTTCGGCTTTATTCTGGGCGGATTTTGCCCCGGCACATCGCTCGTCTCGGCGGCCGTCGCCAAACTGGACGGCGTCATCTTTGTGCTTGGCGTACTGTTCGGCATCTTCGCCTTCGGAGAAACGGTGCAATATTTCGAGGACTTCTGGTACTCGTCCTACCTCGGCCGTTTCACCCTTCCGGAGTTGTTCGGTGTATCAACCGGCTGGGTGGTCGTCGGCATCGTGCTAATGGCCCTTTTCATGTTCTGGGGGGCCGAACAGTTGGAGCATATCTTCGGGCATAAGGACCTGAGCAAGGAGCCCAAGTGGCGGTATGGTGCAGCGGCCGTTTTGCTGGCAGGCGCATTCCTGGTCCTCATTCTCGGCCAGCCATCCACCGAGCAAAAATGGTCGCAAATGGAGGAAACGGAAGCGCCGCGACTGGCGAACCGTGAGGTGCAGATATCACCAGCCGAATTGCTCTCCACCAGCTACGATGACACGCTCAAGCTCATCCTGCTCGATATCAGGAGCGAGGCCGACTACAACCAGTTCCATCTACGCGAAGCCCAACACGTTACACCGGAGCAACTGCCCGAATTGGCTGTCGCTCTCCACGATGAGCCGGCCAATGCCATTGTAGTTGTGATGGGGAACGATGAAGCGGCCGCAACCGAAGCCTGGCGAACCTTGCGTGCCGAGGGGACGCAGAATCTCTATATCCTGGAAGGCGGTGTCAATAACTGGATCACCACCTTTGCCGACGACGATTTTAAGACAACCAACTCCATCACTGGAGCAACTGATGATAGCCTGGCTTTCACTTTCCCGACGGCACTAGGGGCCGGGTATGCCTTTGCCGCGCCAAACGAAAAAGCGGCCGAAGGGTTGAATTTCACACCGAAGATTCAACTCGAACTGAAGCGGGGGCCAGGCGGCGGTGGTTGCGGCTAACGATTCAACCTGTACATAGTGTCTGTCCAAGAAGGCCGTCCTCAATACAGGATGGCCTTTTGCCTTGTAATAAGGATGGTTATCTCAAACCGGCGGGCCACCATGACGGTCAAGGGATTGGTCTGCATACGAAGCCGGATCTTCCAGTGCTTCCAGGTGAGTGGTTACCGTCACATGGGGCAATTCGCGAGCCAGGTCGGACTCAATTTGCTCCAGCAACGCATGTCCACGCTGCACCGACCATGAGCCCGGTACCAGGACATGCATGCTGGCAAAGCCGCGTGCCCCGGATTGGCGTGTGCGGATGGCGTGGAACTCGATCCCTCGTTCGACATAGGGAGCCAGTACCCGGTCAATCGCGGCCAGGTCTTCGGCCGGGAGCGCTGTATCCATCAGGCCATTCACCGAAGCGCGAACAATTCCGACCCCGGACCAAACGATATTGGCCGCCACCAACAACGCGATAATCGGATCCAGAACCTGCCATCCGGTCAACGCCACAGCACCCACACCGACCACAACGCCTACCGACGTCCAGACATCGGTGATCAAATGTCGGCCGTTAGCCTCCAGCGTAATCGACTTATAGGCTTTGGCGGCGCGCAGGATGACCAACGCCGTCCCCAGATTAATGATCGAGGCGACGAGGGAGACAGCCAGACCTATGCCTACCTGCTCCAGCGGTTGGGGGTTCAACAGCCGTTGAACGGCCGCATAAGCAATGCTTCCGGCGGCAATAAGGATCAACGTCCCTTCAACACCGCTAGAAAAATACTCTGCCTTGGAGTGACCAAACGCATGTTCCTCATCTGCCGGTCGCGCCGCAATGGTCAACATCACCAGGGCAATGACCGCGCCAACCAGGTTGACCGAGGACTCCATCGCGTCTGACAACAGACCTACAGACCCGGTTAACCAATAAGCTCCGGCCTTCAGGACAATGGTGAGCAGGGCAGCCGCGATGGACAGCCAGGCATAGCGGGTCAGGAACGATCGATCACTTGCAGACGGTATTGATTTTCCAGCTATCATCAGGCGTGCTTGCTGCAAAAAAGGAGGGAATGAAAAAACGGCCGCTTCCGACAACCCGAAGGTACACAGGAAACGGCCGTTTGGCTCTTTGCTAATTACAATAGCGTTTCGTAAACGAAACGATCAAATCTTACCAGCGATTGCCCCCACTGCGATAACCACCACCACCACTGGAACGATCCTCGCGCGGGCGAGCTTCGTTCACTTTCAGGGCGCGGCCGTCCAGATCAGTGCCGTCCAGCGCCTGAATGGCGGCGTCGGCGGCCGAGTTTTCCATCTCTACGAAGGCAAAGCCACGGAAACGACCGGTGTCCCGATCAGTAATCCAAGAGATAGAATCTACGGTACCATACTCCGAAAACAGGTCACGGACCTGTTGTTCTGTCGCCTGAAACGACAGATTACCCACATACAATTTCTTAGCCAACTTTGTTATCTCTCCAAAACTAAGTCCGGTGACCTCTCCGCGAGTCACGGGATCGCCGGACACAACGTTAGAACATACACATCATACACGATTTGGGGCTATGTGCAACCCGGCAAGGCCAATATCACCCCATTTACTCACAATTAGCCGGGTAACGGCCTATTATTCGGTTGCAAAAGCGATCTGAAACCTGTTTAGCAGGCTGTTCCCACCGCCCTACCAATCACCGGCATATTCCACATTATAGGGTTCGCTGGCCTGAAGATTCCAGGCCCAATGCAGCTCGATCAATTGGCGAAGGTGCAGGAGATCGTGAGCTGCCCAAGAGGCGGCCATATCACCGGCGTGAAACGGACGGCCGTTGGGGGTGGTGGCTGCCTGATCCCAGTCCGGGTTTTCCAGTTCACGCAGCCAGGCAATCGAACGCTCGCGCTCAATGAGGAAGTTAGCCAGCGACTCGCCCGGATCACGATTATTGTAGGCACGCTCCGTCACCCATTGTCCCGGGTGAATTGGCGGCATGGGAGCATCCGGCCGGTGCAAAAGGATATCCAATCGGGTACGGAAATCCTCTCGCTCCTCATCATACAGGTGATTGATTACCCCTAAGCATAGACCAATCATCCGGGCCGGGTTTCCAGCGCATTTGATGGTCAGAAACACCGCCCAGCATACTTTCAATCCGAGCCGCCTGAACAGCCAGTTGATCAGCCAAGCATCCATTGGTTCATCTTGCCCTCGTTTGGTTTGTCCTATGGTGTTAACCGCGCCGTTGTAATCGGATGGTGGACCCACACATTCGGTTCGATATAACGCCGATATTCACCTCGCGGTCAATTTGTATCGGAACCAACGCGCCTTCCACAATATAGTCGCCGCTTTCCGGGAACGACATCCCGGTCCACATTTCCCATTCCCCAATCGTTCCTTCGATGACCATGGACGGGTGAGCCATCTTCAGAATCCTCACCACCGACACGGACGTGGGCGCGCAGCCAGGATCAAACGGCAACCCGTCGTCCCGCTGCCAACGGCAATATCGTTCCATCGGTGTAATCGGATAGTGTGACTTCAGGGGACGGCCGTACAGCCACAATCAGCGCCTGAAACCGGCTTCCCTTGGCATGTACACGAATCGCATTGAGCATCGTGTAGCTGATGCCCTGGCCGGTATGATCGGGCGAAATGGCAATCTCCAGCGCCATCAAGGTGTTTGGCTCATCCCCACGTAGGTACCCTTCCGCACCCTGGACTAACCCTTCAGCCCAACCGACCGGCAGACCCTGCATTGTCCCATCCCACACACAGGGGATTGTCTGGGCCACAGCAATGGGCGCGCGGAATCATCCAGCAGGTAGTGCTGCCACTCCGGGAAGTGCCGCGACAAATGGCTCCAGTACATATTACTGTACCGGTCCTCAAACATAAAGCCCGGCCAGATGCGTTCCTTCTCCGGCCAGAATGCTTCAGCCAGGCCTGGGTCTACGGCCAGAGTCGTGAATGTGTTTGCCGTATCCGTCATGGTTCTACATCCTGCCTTCTATCGGCGTGTCGCTGCCGTTCCAACTCCAGGCGATCCTGTTCGAGCTTCAACCGTTCGCGCTCCAGTTCCAGCCGCTCCCGTTCCAACTCCAATGCATGGGTCTTGTCATTGCGGTTTTCTTCGCGACGCCGCCAGACCTGGGTCGCTACAATGCCAAACAGCCCGGTAACGGCCGTTATCACCGCCGCCAACGCCAACGCCAGCTCCACGCAGATCATCGGCTGAGTAAGAAGGAACCGTGGTGTTATTATCATTGTCGCCGGTTTCAGTCCCCGTTTCACCATTCCCGCCGGGGGTCACAATGATAGGCGGTGCGGTTGGGCTGGTATCAGAGTTCGCAGGCGGAAAACCGAGGGCCAGGAAAAAGAATGCCGCCAGCAGGCTCAAGGCAACCAGGATGACAAGCCCGGTCGCCAGGGAATCACGCTTGGATGAATTTTTGTCGCCGGTTGACATCGCAGAAACCTCGCTCGTGTGCTGTTAATAGGACGTCAGTATACACGGTTCAGTTCCCGCGGCCAGACCGGCCAGGAAGAATACGAGCCTGGGGCCGCAACCGGCGCCCGGCCGCGTGCTTTCCGGGTCACGCATATCCATCATGGAGACGCCGATGCCATAGGTGAGGAATTCACAACCGGGGTCACCTCTATGATTGCCAGGTTTTCCAGCGCAGTTGCATCCTCAGACATCTTCCCAGAACACTTGCCAGCTTGTCCTGAGAAACCTCCGCTGCGTCCAAAATGCGGGCATGGCCGTTAAAGGTGATTGTCGCAGCCGGAATCTTTATCCAGGGCATGAGTGGAATTTGCTTGGCAATTGTCACCGTCAGGGAAACACAGGGGTTCCGGGCGATATGCTTTACCTTCCAGGCGTCCTTCCCACTGCTGATGTATAGCTTACGGTCACGAACGGCATAAACAATGCCGACCGTGCGTGCCTCCTGGTTGGCGGTCACCATACCCAGCACCGCAAACATTTCCTTTTCCATATCCTGCCAGACCTGTGCAGATGATAATTGTTGTGACACTCTCCCACCTCCTGTGAAATTAGTCACGAATAAAGGTCATTTACCTAACATTGTTCGGTATTTAGTATAAATGAACATAAGCCCGGTGTCAACAAGATTTTAGATAGTGCCGGGTTCGGCTCCGTAGGCCCGCAGTGCGTCAGCAACATCAGTCGGCATCCATCGCCAGTGCCGTATCCAGAACAGTCTGGCCCTGATAGTTCTGCCACGCCAGATCGGGGTCGGTATTCTCCAATAGCCAATTTATCATTGGGACATCACGACGACCCACCGCATTGCCCAACGCCAGCGAAGCACCGTCCGTCGCCCCTGCTCCACCAGCACCTTCACCAGCGGAATGTCCCCACTGAAAACAGCGTGTGCAAGCAGGCTGATGCCGTGAGCGCCGTGCGTGTGAATCGCCTCCGGATCGGCCGACAGGATAGCTTCAACCTCCAGCGACGGCCGAGCATGGCTGCGTGTAGATTGCCAGCGGCGCGCCCTGAGCCCAGCAAGTATTCGGCAATCGGGCCGATTGCCGGTATGGGATGCGCCCTGGATGGCAGTTTCCGTATCCCCGGGTCGCCACTCAACGGCCGCATTGAGCAGGTCGGGATTGGCAGCCAGCAGTTCCTGCACCCGGTCAAGGTTGCCATGACCGGCAATGACGAACTCACGGACCTGTTCCTGATTCAATGTTTGATCAACCACCATTAGCACCTTTTCCTGAAACTAAATCTGACGGCCTGCCCGCGACAGGATAATGGCGCTGTGAAGCGAAATCCAGCGATCGGTTTCCTCACTATCGCCTATCTCGCGCCAGGTGCGGCTCCGATACAGGCTGCTGCCCGCCAACGGCCGTTCTTGCCGCGTTTGGCTGCCAACCAGTCCAACGCCGGCTGTGCGCCAGGATGATCCAGCGCGTCCAGATCCGCCAGGGCACGTAGGGCAAAGAGAATATCGGACTGGTAAAACATGGGAAAATTGAGCCGGAACCAGTTCTTGTGAATCTTTCCGTCGCCAACCGGGTAGTTGGCATCAACCAGAGAAAATTCATCCAGGAGAAAGGCAACGCCTGGTCTATTGCGGCTTGTAACGCCGGAGGGCGCTGCATCGGAGGGATAGCAGCAGCACCCCACAACGATCGGGCCACGCCCCACCCGCACCGCTGATCATAATTGAATTCACAGGCGCACTGTCTCTCGCCGAGGTCGGTTTCCACATAGCGCAAGATTGCCTGGAGGCGCTGGGTCGGCCGTATAGCGCTGCTTCGCGCACGCATAACGCAGAATATTGGTGTAGAGACAGGAAAGACTGTCAAACTTGCCGCTTGTTTCCCGGCGCGCCATTGAATCGGCAACGGCCGTCAGCATGAAATCCGCTCCACGGCGAAAGCGGGGATCATCACCAGTCTACCGCCAGCTCCTCCAGCAACAACATGCTCCAGTGGGTGCTGACATACTTGGGCGTGTAGTAGCTTTGTTCGTCGGCCCAGTCGCCTTGTTCTGTTTGTTTACCGAAGATAGTCGGGACCGGTCCCTCACTCATCAACGCAGCTTTTGCACTGATCACTTCGGGATCATCAGTCGCCCACCCAGCAGATCAACCAGGGCGCCATACCGAATAGACGGGATTGTTGAAGCCATCAACCAGTCAACAAATTCATCTGGTGCGTCCATCGTGTTACCTCCCAGGTCACCTCAACTATACCGACAGTCGGAAATCCATTCCCCTAAATATCGCTGCATTTACTCACTCTCACCGACCAGAAATGAGAATGAATTGCGAACCGTCTCCATTAGGAGTGACATATCGTCCAGAGCCGTTTCAATCTGTTCCGGATCGGGTTGCAAGACAAAGCGATAGACCATGCCGTTATGAATCGCCACGATTTCATGCGAACCGCGACCGGTCGTAATCCCCTCCAGCAACACGGCCGATTCCCCACCCAGCGTTATCTCGCTCTGCACAACGTCATTGGCGGCCGATCCCAACGCGTCCAGACGATCAGCCACCGCTTGTTCCAGCGAACGGCCGTCTGCTTCCTCCGGCGGTTCCATTGCCAGGGTAACCCGCGCCGGGGACAGGGACTCGTCCAGCGCCGGACCGATGAGGCGTGGCTGCCCCAGCGGTGTGCGTTGGGCGGTAAACCCGGCGGGAATCGCCACGCATAGACCGGCCTCGGTATCCAGATACAACCCCATGCCGTCTACCATGCAGGCCGAGGGAAGTTCAGTGCCTCCGGCCGATTCATCGCCCGGTCCCGGCAGGAAAGCCAGTGTCGCCATGATCGTCTCGAACAGGCTATCCGCCGCAGTCTGAGCCCGGCGCTGCTCAAAGTTCAACTCATCGGCGGCAACATCGCGGAAGGTGGGCCAAAAATCCAGCAGCAAGATGGTGTCGCCATCGGCAATCGCCACCTGCCGCGAGCTGATCTCAGCCGGAACCGGCTCCAGAATTACGGCTGGTTGTTGCCGACTGTGGTGGAAATACGGCCGATTTCCCGGATGACTCATCAAAACCGGCAACATACTGCTCGACCCATTCGTCCAGCGTCAGCCCTCCGGCCGGCTGGGTAGTCACGGTCAGGCTGGCGTACAACGGGTCAAACGAGGCGCTGACCGGCGGGCCGTCAATCGTGAGATTTTCCGTCTCCCGATTAATTGCATAATCTGACGGGTGGGCAAAGCATATCCCCAGGTCTTGACTGACCACATTAGGCAGCCCCGGCTGGGCACATACCGCCGGCAAAACAACGGCTCTGGGTGGAGTCGGGGTTTCGACCGTGGTGAACGCGCCGGTGTAGCGGGCGAGCACTTCCTCTCCCGGCCCCAGCGCGCTGACAACCAGCGAATAGTCATGTGAGGGTTGGAGTTGATCATAGATATCCAGACGGTCACCACTGATAATCTGGTCAATCACCGGTTCGTCAGTCTCACGGTCGGTAATCAGCACGCGATAGGTCGGTATCTCGTCCAGCATTTCCCACAGAATCGTTGGCAGCGTTGCTGCCGGTTGGCTAAGGTCCGGTTCGAGCAGGGTCAGCGGCCGTTCCAGCTTGAGCGTCAGATCGTTTACGCCGCCACCCGGTTCCAGCGCAACATGCTGGCTGCTGCCTTCGCCCAACGTCCCATCGGGCCAGACAGCCACGATGTCATACTCACCCGGCGGTACAGATGCCAGCAGGAACTGACCGGCCGCGCCGGTTGTGGTCGAGGTAACGGCCGTCTCATCACCAGTCTCACGCCAATCAAGTGCACGCAATTCAATAATCGCCCCCGGCACCGGTTCCTGCCCCCACAACACACGGCCGTTGATAGCGGCCGGCACCGCAGTCGGGGTGGCGGTGGGCATCGGGGTAGCCGTTGGCTGTGGTGTGTCCGTCGGTGGAATGGTCGGTGTGGGGATCGGAGGTTCGGCCGTCGGCGCAGGATCCGTCCCACCGCAGGATGCAAACAGGGCTGTCAGAACAAGCAGGGAAAGAAGGGTAAGGGAGCGATTCAAGCGCATAAAGAGCCTCACGTCGCTAACGGGTGATAGCGTCAGTATAGCCGAGATCGGCCGTGCTGGGGAAGTGCCAAAAGTCATGGCGATTGGCAGACGGCACCTGTTCTGGTAGAACCTAACTAATGGACAACATCACTTCACTGAGCACCTCTGATGATTTTGACCGCTGGGCCCCATCCTACGACGCAAGCGTTAGCGAGGACGGTGCCTTTCCTTTTGATGGGTATGATCGGGTGCTGACACGCATCATCGAACTGACGGCCGTTCAACCTGGAACCAGTATCCTGGAGTTGGGCGTCGGCACGGGCAATCTAACACGCAGCCTCGCCGATCTGGGAGCCGTTATGTGGGGACTGGACTTCTCGGAAGACATGCTGGCTCTGGCGCGACAAAAGGTTCCCACTGCGCGATTGGCTCAGGCTGATCTCATGGCTGGGATTCCGGCAGAGTTCAACCGGCGTTTCCCGGTCATTGTGTCGTCCTACGTCTTCCATGAGTTCCCCGAAGCGGGCAAGCGGCTGCTTCTGCAACGCCTCGTCCAACATCATCTGGAACCGACAGGGCGTATCATTATTGGTGACATCGGCTTTCCCGATTCGGCCGCCTGGGAACAGGCACGAACGCAAGCCGCCGAACGATGGGACGAAGAATATTACTGGCTGCCGGACATGGCAGCCCAATTTGCGACAAGATCTGAATCTGGATGTTGTCTACGAGCAAATCTCCAGTTGCGGTTGGTCTTTCGATTTTCCCCCACCACCCATAGAGGTCTGTAGGGGTAGCCCCTATGGCTACCCTCTTCGCTTCGTAATGTAGGCTTAGAGCCTGCGTCTTTTCTTCACCACACGCAGGCAGGGTTGCCCTCGCTACAAAACCTTGATTGAAATACTAGACCGCCGTAGCGTAGACTTTAGTCTGCGCCTTTTCTCTCTCCGCACGCAGGCAGGATTGCCTACGCTACAAACCTGATTGAAATACCAGACCGCCGTAGCGTAGGCTTTAGCCTGCGCCTTTCTCCGCACGCAGGCAGGATTGCCTGCGCTACAAAACCTTGATTGAAATACCAGACCGCCGTAGCGTAGGCTTTAGCCTGCGCCTTTTCTCTCTCCGTACGCAGGCAGGATTGCCCTCGCTACAAAACCATGGTTGAAATACTAAGTCGCCGTAGCGTAGGCTTCAGCCTGCGCCTTTTCTCTCTCCGCACGCAGGCAGGATTGCCTGCGCTACAAGATGACAATTGACGTCCGCTTTGGAATTGCACCGCCAACACTGGTAAAATGGCCCTATGATTGAAAACACGAATCAGGATGAGGTTCCCTACGAAGCTCCTCCGGCCACCTGGACCGAACGGCTTGTACCGTTCATTGTCATGGCCGCCGTTCTCCTCCTTGATCAATTCACCAAGCGCCTGGTTGAGACCAACCTCCCCTTGTACGGTGTGTGGGCGCCGATACCGGCCCTCGAACCGTACTTCCGTATCCTGCACACCACCAATACCGGCATGGCCTTTGGCCTCTTTCAGCAGGGCGGAACGCTCATCGCGATTGTTGCGGTCATTGTCACCGGGGTGATCGTTTATTTCAATCAGACCTTACCCGGCAATGAAATTCTTCTGCGGATTGCCCTCGGCCTGCAACTCGGCGGTGTTCTGGGCAATTTGATTGACCGGTTCCGCCAAGGGCACGTCACCGACTTTCTGGATTTCGGCCCGGTTCCCATCTTCAATATCGCCGACGCCTCACTCGTGTGCGGCGTCATCCTTCTGGGCATTGTGATGCTGCTGGAGGACCGCCGCCATAAGAGCGCCACGGCCGAATAGTCCCACATACTTGCTGATCCTTGTCTGACGAAACACCATCCAACGACCCGGCCGAAGGTGCCCGGTATCTGGCCTTCACCCTTGACCAACCCGGCGAACGGCTGGATCGTGCCCTCGCCAGCGGCCGTCCGGAGTTGTCTCGCGTGCAGTGGCAACGTCTCATCCGTGAGGGGCTGCTACTGGTGAACGGCCAGAACGTGCGCGCCAGCTACCGGCTAACCGGCAGCGAACAGATCGAGGCCACGATTCCCCCCGTGGTGGAATCGCTTGTTGAGGCAGAAGATATCCGGCTGGATGTACGCTATGAAGATGAGGACATTATTGTCGTTAACAAACCGCCGGGAATGGTGGTACATCCTCATTGGGCCACGACAGCGGCACGTTGGTAAACGCGCTGTTGGCCCACTGCCCCGATCTGGCAGGCGTCGGTGGGGAACGGCGGCCTGGCATTGTCCACCGCCTGGACAAGGACACATCGGGCATCATCATTGCCGCCAAACATGACAGGGCGCTATGGTACCTGCAACGACAATTTAAGCAGCGCACAATCGCCAAACGGTATATCGCCCTGGTCCACGGCCATATCCAGCCGCCGGAAGCGTTGATAGACGCCCCCATCGGCCGCGATCCCAAGCACCGCAAACGCATGGCCGTTGTCACCGGCAAGCAGAAAGTTGGTCGCGGCGGGCCGTTTACCCGTCCGGCGCAGACCCGTTACTCAGCCCATACCTATTACGACGGGCCGTTTACCTTGCTCGACTGCCGTCCTCATACCGGCCGCAAGCACCAGATTCGCGTTCATCTAGCCTATATCAACTATCCGATTGTGGGCGACACGGTCTACGGACGGCGCAAGGATCGCGCCAATCTGGATCGCCACTTTCTCCATGCGGCCGAATTGACCTTCAGACGTCCTTCCGATGGGCAGGAGATTACGGTTACAGCGGAGTTACCGCCTGATTTGCAGTCGTTTCTGGATTCGCTTACGCCGTTGACGGGTTAGGTTTGCGAGGCGGTATTTGGATTGCCGAAGCGGGGTTTGGCCGGCAGCGCAATGACAAAGATGGCCCCATCGCCGCCTTCGCTCTCGCACCAGACGCGCCCCCCATGCAGCTCGACAATAGATTTGACAATCGCCAATCCCAGGCCGGAACCGCGTGTCCCACTGTGGATGTGCTGCGGGCCGCGATAGAAGCTCTCAAACAGCTGGGGCAGCTCTTCCGGCGGGATGCCGGGGCCGTTATCATGGACGGTGATGATAAACTCACGTCCGGCGGCCGTCGCATGCAGCAGCAGGTCCCCACTGTGCGGCGCATACTTGATGGCATTGGTCACCAGATTGGTCACGGCTCGCCGGATCAGCACCGGATCACCCTGCACCACCGGCATACCGGTGACATGAGACTTGATCGTCACGCCGACCATGTTGGCATGGGACCAGTGTTCCTGGGCAATATCCATCAGCAACTGATTGAGATTGATCGGTGCGACCTGCAAATTCATCCCGGCCCCGATACGCGCCAGGTCCAGCAGGTCGTTGATCATATGGGTCATCCGGTCAATCCCGCCCAGGATTTTGTCCGCATACTCCTGCCGTAACGCGGGATCATCGGTCATGGGCAGCAAGCTGGCATAGTTGCTCATGTATGTCAACGGGCTGAGCAGGTCATGGGAAACACCGGCCAGAAAGTCCGACTTCATCCGGTCCAGGTCCTTGAAGTCAGTCACATCGTGAAGAACAGCCACCCGCCCCAACGCCTGCCCGGCGCTACTGTGGACAGTGGCGATATTGGCAACGAACGTTCGGCCGTTGGCTTCCAGTTCCACCTTGCCCACGCCACCCGGCAGCGAAACCGGCTTGCCGTTATCCCCGCGAATGCTCAGCCGCTGGGCCAGAGCTTTGGGCTTGATCACATCCAGCACCGGTCGCCCGGCCACTTCCTGGACGCGGAAGTGGAAGGCGCGTTCCATGGCCGGGTTGGTGAGTAATACCCGATCTGTCTGATCGGTGACGATCACGGCGTTCGTTGTACTAGCCAGAATGGCGGCCAGTCGTTGCCGTCCACTCTCGGCCGCTGTAAACAGGTGGGCATTGTGAACCAGCACAGTCGCCTGACCCGCCAGGGTTCGCAAAAGGTTGCGCTCGGTACTGTCAAAATAATGAGGCTGACGGTAACCTAAATAAATAACCCCCTGAAATTCAGTGGCCGTGCGCAGCGGTACGGCAAAGACGGCGGCAATACCGTTGACACTCGTCTCCAACGCCGTTTCTATATCTTCCGGCGAGGCCAGCGCCATCTCATCCATTATCCGAATCCGTGTCATAATCGGCCGATCCAGCGGAGACAGCATTTCGGCTGCCGGACCTTCGGCAAAAATAAGCGGGAAGCTGGCACTGGGATTGCGGACGACTGCTCGCGCAGCGGCCGCACCGGTGCCCCGCAACATACCCTGTAGCACCGCGAGCTGCCCTGGCTGATATTGATGCTGGCCGCCACTTCGTTGCTTACCGTCAGCAGCAGATTCAGTTCGTCCAGACGCTGTTTAAGGGACCGCTGCATCTGGCCGAAGGCGGAGCTTAGCTCACCCAACTCATCATCCCGTTCAACGCGGACGGTCTTTTCCAAACCACCGCCACCGGCAATGGCCCGTGATGCTTCCACCAGTTCACCCAACGGTTGCGAAACACTGCGACCAAACGCCGACACGTTGGCGAAAAACAGGACACTCACCAACAACAGCAGCAGGGCTACCGGGGCAATTACTTCCAGCGCCTGCCGCAAAATAACGCTGTGGGGAACGGCCGTTACTACCTTCCAGTTACTGCCCGGCACCGGTGTATAGTAGACCAGTTCCCGCTCACCGCTAGCCGGTGACAGCGTTTCATAGGCCGCGCCACGGGACGCAGCCGGTACATAGGTCGTTCGTGTCTGCTCTCCGGTGGGTGGCAGCCAACTTGCCGGTACCTCACCCATCCCGCCACTTAACACAATGTCCGAATTGCCGTCAACCAGGTACCCGCTACCCAGCGATAACACACCGCTCAGCCCCGACATCAAATCCGTCAGGCTGCTTTCACTCACCCGGCCGACCAGCGCCGCACCAGGTTGTCCCTGTTCGTTGACCGGCACAATAAAAGCGGGGGATGCATCAGCGGCGGCGCCACCATCTGCGGCTGACCGTCACTCAAGCGGCGAAACCCGGCAATCTCAGCCGGGTCAGAACCGTCGCCGGAGTTCTGGGAACCATTGGCAATCGCACCGGATGCGCCGGATACCTGTCCATTGGCCGAAACCAGAAACACCTGCGAAAACTGCGGCGCAGACCAGCCCAGCTGATTCAGCGCCTTGGTGCGATGGTCGGCCACACCGTTTACCAGACGGTCATCCTTGTACTGGACCAACACATTGGAAAGCTCAGCCTGGAGCGCAGGCAGACGCGCGGCCGTTGCGTCGGCGCTAAACGCCATTTGTTCCACCAGCGCCCGGCTCATGGTGCGCGAACGGGCAAAGACACCCCGGCGCTGAGCAGCAGCGAACCAGGGTAAACCAGAAGAAACAGCCGTCATGTGGTTTTTGCAGGCTGCGGCCGAACGGCGAAGGCACCTGTCCCTGTCCTGGGCGTAGACGGGGAATAAACCACAGCAAAAGCGTCACCAGTCCGCCGCCGACAAGTCCTTCAACAATCAGGGGCAGCAGGCTGTAGCCACCGACATACGGGCCCATGTCCAGCGCAGCCGGCGGTGGGCAGCAGGCGGCGCAAGACCTCAATACCAACCAACAGCCCAACCAATGTCTGAGCAATTGGCCCGGCCACCACCGGCAGGCGAAGCGTGCCGAACAGACGGCCGCTGTAATTCTGGCCCAGCATGATTCCGGCCAACCATGCCGCCAGACCGAATTCGGCGATAGCAAACAGGGAATGTGATTGACCCAACCCGAAGCCCAACCCGGTCGCCAACCCCACGATCAGGGCAGCCCCGGGATTCAGCGCGGCTCCGGCCAGCAAGTAAGGAACGGCCGAAAACAGACTCACCGCGATGAGCGCCGGTTGAGCAGACAGCACTGGATTGGACCAGGGAATGTACAGGGAAGAGTTGGCTACAGACGAGACCGGCCACTGTCAGGCGGCTAATCCTGCCCATTGCCACGTGGACATCCGTGATAAGCCACGATAGGAACGAACCAGCAGGACCAGATTGAGGAAGGTATAGAACGCCAGAAGCACATACGAAGCCACCCCTTCAGGCAGCCGGAAGTAAAATTCAGACGATGCACCCCATACGCCAAACGGCATTCCATCCTCTCCTTATGCATTGAACCGCCCGATTTAGACGGCTCCAACTTTGCATAATGTAAAGTATAACAGGGCTGCCCTCATTTGTCATTTAGCAAACTGTTCACTATGATTGCGAATTTATGGATGTGCGTCGCCGGACATATATGATTCTGATTGGGATCATCCTCTTGACGCTACCCTGTTATGCAACTGGGATCATCCTTCTATCCAGAGCACCGGATCCCAATGCCACCCCGGCCGCTCCAACGGAAACGGTTACCACCACGGCAACGCTCCAGGTAACGGAGGCCGCAACGCAAGCTCCGCCGGTCTTCCTGACAGTGACCGCACCGGTTTCGCCCACACCACTGTTACCAGTACGCCATCGGTAACGCCGACGCCGACCACCACACCTTTGCCGACTTTTACACCTGCAGCAACGCCGACGATAACGCCGACGTTTACTCCCCACCTTCACACCGACACCAACGGAAACGCCAACAATGACACCGACCCTATTTCCAACCAGACAGCAGCATAAACGGAATTACCGACAGCTACAGAAACCATTGAACCAACAGCCACGGCAACCTTGAGATTTTCCCACAGGTACCGCTACCGAAGAAATCCCCACCGTGGAGGTCACACCGGCCGAAACGGAAACCGTCACCCCGGAGCCAACGGAATCCGCTACCCGGAAAGGATAACCACAAGCCCACGAGGAAACTATGCCCAGTACTTTTGAACGACTGAAACAACTCACCGAAACGCCCGGCCCGTCAGGATTTGAGGACAGATCACCGCTGCCATTCAGACCGGTGGGAACCGTATGTGGATGAGACCCACATAGACCGGGTCGGCACACTGGTCGGTATTAAACACGGCACCCAACCACGCGATGGGGACACCCCTCCGTTACGTATCATGCTGGCTGCTCATCAGGATGAAATCGGACTGGTCGTATCTGATATCGTCGAGCATGACGGCTACGGATTGTCCGGGTGTCAGCCGCCGGCGGCGTGGACCGCCGTCAACTGTTCCACGGGCAACTGGCGGTTGTCTACGGCAAACGGCAACTCACCGGTGTGATCGGCGCCCTCCCCAAGCATATGCTTCCTGAAGACAAACAGGACGTCACCCTGGATTACGAGGAACTGTTTATCGACCCCGGCCTGCCGGCCGAAACGAGTCAGTGATCTGGTATCTATTGGCGACTACGCCAGCTTCCCAACCGTTGCAAGAGTTACTGAGCGGCCGCGCCACCGGCAATCCTGGACAACCCGGAGTTCGGTAACGGCAGTTACGCTGTGCCTGGAACACCTGCAGGGACGAACACTATTGGGACGTTCTGGCAGCGGCGACGTCACGGAGGAAAACACCTTCCTGGGTGCGGCCACCAGCGCCTTTGCCCATCAACCTGATCTGGCTATCACTATGGACGTGACCCATGGCAAGGACCGGGCACCAGCGACTACGAATCCTATGAGTTGGGCAGCGGACCGGTATTGGGCATGGGGGCCAGCCTCCACCCTGGCATCTACAAGGCGTTAAAAGAAACAGCCAGCGCGATAGAAATGTCAGTCAGTAGCGAACCACATGCTCGCGGCAGCCGGAACCGACGCTTTTGTCATCCAGATTGCCGGTGGCGGCGTCCCCACCGGTTTGGTCCAACTCCCCCTGCGCTACATGCACACCATGGTCGAGACGATTGACCTGGCCGACATTGAGCGCGTCGGGCGGCTGCTGGCTGAATTTATCGTCCGGCTGGACGCCACATTTCTGGATGAACTTCGCGAGGAATTACTATAGGCGAGCCACCGCACGTCGCCAGGGATACAACAAGGAACCGCATGAACGAACTACTCCAACAACTCACCGAGGCGGTGGGGGTTTCCGGCGCTGAAAAAGAAGTGCGCCGGCTCATTCGTGATCTGATCGTCGATCACGTGGACGAGTGGGAAGTGGACACGATGGGTAATCTGCAGGCGACCAAGCGCGGCACCGGCGAAGCTGACTTTCGTGTTCTGGTTGACGCCCACATGGACGAGGTGGGATTGCTCATCACGGATATCGACAGTCAGGGAATGCTTCGCTTTGACACGGCCGGGGGCTTCGATCCCCGCTCCCTTCTGGGCAAGATTGTCCAGGTCGGCCCGAACAAGATTACCGGCGTCATCGGCGCCAGAGCCGTTCACCTGCTGAAATCAGGAGAATTCAACAAGGTTGTCCAAATCAGCGCCATGCGCATTGATATTGGAGCCAAAAGCAAGGATGCCGCCGCCGGAAAGGTATCCGTTGGCGAGTATGCCGCCTTCGTCACACCCTACCAGGAAATCGAAGGTGGCCGGACAGCAATCGGCAAGGCGTTTGACGACCGGGCCGGTTGTGCTGCGCTGATTGAGCTGCTTCGCGGCGACCCGTACCCGTTTGACCTGATCGCCTCTTTCTCCGTGCAGGAAGAAGTAGGATTACGCGGAGCCGGTGTCGCTGCCTACCGCGCCAACGCCGACGCAGCCATTATTCTCGAATGTACACCGGCCTATGACTTGCCCAACAAAAACGATGTCAGCCCCAACGTGGCTCTGGGCAAGGGTGTTTCGATTTATGTGATGGATCGGGGCACCATTCAGGACCCACGGCTGGTTGCCCACATCATGCAGGCTGCGACGAGCAACAATATCCCCTATCAGGTTCGCCAGCCGGGTGGCGGCGGCACCAACACGGCCGCCATGCAGCGCGTTCGGGGCGGGATACCGGCGGCAACGCTGGCCGTGCCCGGCCGGTATGCCCATACGCCGGCCATGATGATCAACCTTGATGACTACGACCACATTGTGCAGTTGGCAGATGCCGCCCTGCGCTCTTTAACTCTGGAGACAATCCGCCGATCCTAAGGCGATGGAGACAATGATGAACGATCTGATCAAGACACTGGTAGAAGCCTATGGACCGTCCGGCTTTGAAGACGGTATGCGCGATCTGATTCGGCCGCTGGTTGAACCCTATGCCGATGACATCACCGTGGATGCGATGGGTAACCTGATTGTCCATCTGGGACCGGCCAAGGCCCCTGCCGACGGTGAGCCGTTGAAGGTAATGATCGCGGCCCATATGGATGAGATCGGCGTGATGGCTTCGCATATCACCGAGGAGGGCTTTCTCCGCTTCACCAATATCGGCGGCGTCTTTCCCCATACCCTCCTGGGCGGCCGTGTTCAGTTCGGCAACGGTGTGACCGGTATCATTGGCTGCGACCGGCTTGAGGATCGCGGCAAGATTCACCCCCTGAATAAATACTTCATCGACGTTGGCGCAACCGGCCGGGATGATGTTCCGGTAGCGGTAGGCGATGCGGCCGGATTCGTTCGCCCCTTCGAAGCCAACGGCAGCCGTCTGATCGCCAAAAGCATGGACGACCGGATCGGCTGCGTGGTTGCCATAGAAGCCCTGAAGCGGCTCTCCCGTGACAGGATGAACCACGACCTCTATGTGGTTTTCAGTGTCCAGGAGGAAGTCGGGACACGCGGCGCACAGGCAGCGGCCAACGGTCTGCTGCCCGATATCGGCATAGCGCTGGATGTTACCGGGACTGGGGACGTCCCTGAAGCACGGAGCATGAACGTTAGCCTGGGCAAGGGCGCAGCCATCAAGGTCAAGGATTCCGGGATGATCTCCCACGCCGGGCTGGTACGACTCATGCGCAAACGCGCCGAGGATGCCGGCATTGATTATCAATTGGAAGTGCTGGAGCGAGGCTCCACCGATGCCCGCTCCATGCAAATCGCCGGGCCGGGCTGTGCCGCCGGGTGCATCTCCATTCCCTGCCGCTATATCCATACGCCCAGCGAAATGGTGGATGCGGCCGATGTGGAAAGCTCAGTTGCGCTTCTGGTAGAGATCCTCTCAAATCCAATCGACCTGTAGACCCAAACAAAAAAGGGGCTGGTCAACCAGCCCCTTTTCATTTCACCTTATAGAAAACCCCATTAATCGGAATAAAAGTCGTAATCATCGGCCGGTGGGCTTTTCTCGGCTGTGCGCATGTACTTGGTATAGGAACCCGTTGACTCGATCGCTTCCACGCGCTGCGGCCCCAGAACCCTGGCAACAATCCACGATAGGGTCATCAACGGAATAAGTTGCGTAAACGGGATAAGCGCCTCAACGGCCGCGACACCTCGCAGCGCCTTAAGGCCAAGCCGGTCTAGGACCACCCAGGCAATCGGTGCGCCAAGCAGGTCAAGGGCTAAATCCATCACATCCAGGAACAGTACGACGCTCAACGGCGTGTGGAGAAGCGTTTCGCCAAATCCCGCCCCCGGCGGCACATTGATTTTGCGCGCCTGGAGAAGGACAACGACGAACAGGATCAGGGCCAGCGCCCCGGCGATACCTATCGCAACCACGATCGCCACGCCAATATTGTGTAATGCTTCCATGTTTCCCATGTATAAAACGTCTTCCTTCGGACCGGCGGATCAGGTGACCGCCACCAGAAACAGCGCGATCATAATCAACGCGCCGACCATCTGCAGGGCCGTGCCCACACCCCAGCCGACGATACCGCCGATACCGGCTTTTAGCGCCAGTTGCCAGTCGCGCAGGCGCAAATACTCACCCAGTAGGATGCCGAGGGCATAACCGGCCACTGTTCCCAGTACAGGGATGGGTAGGAAAAACGTCCCGGCAATCGCACCGACAACCCCTAACAGGACGGTCTTCCAGGACGCACCGGACTTCTTCGCGCCAAAAAACGATAGCCACCATTCGGCCGTTCCGGCCACAATGGCAATCAGCGTTATCAGAGCAAACAGCCAAGGGGAGATAACCGTGAAGTGATCCACCGTTACAGCGTAAAACAGCACTCCACCCCAAATCAGAATGATCCCCGGCAAAATCGGCACAATTATGCCGATGATACCCAGTAAAAACATGAAGATGACAACTGTCATCGCGCCAAACTGCACGAGAGGATCCATATTATTTCCGATTATTTAGTACGCAAGAGAGACAGGATGGGTTGCACCGGAGTAGGGTCACAGCCCTAGAGATTGCGGTAAGCCTGCAGAAAACGCTGGAAAACACCGGCAAAATACGGCCGAATGCCGACCATAGGGCCAAGTCCATTCTCAGCCAGTTCCGCTTCCGTCATGCGGTTAACGCGCTGCCACACATACCGGTTGGGCATATCGGAGGCCCAGGTAGCGAAGTAGGGTAACCAGTTAGTGAGGACATACAGGCAACGGGCGGCGGGTAGTGCCTGGCGCATTTGCCGCGCCGGGAAAGTGGAGCCAAGCGCAGAAGACATTGCCAACAGGTATCCATCCACCACGGTTTCTTCCAGAGCCGGTGTCAGGTCCCGGACGCGCACATGGATCTCGTCGCGATCGCCCCGGTCGGTTGAGGACGGCCACAACGTTCGGGGAAGGTCTTCTTCTACATACAACAACGGATATGTTTCAAGGAAGGAAACCAGATCCAGAACGCCCGGTCCGAGACGCGCCTCACTCCAGTCCAGCAAAAAGGTGTGGTCGAACAGCGTGAGGGACCAGTTGTAAGTATGGGGAGCAGTATGCAGGACGGAAACAGGCAGGTCCCGTAACGTGTTGAGCATCGGCAAGGGATCATCAATGAGATCCGCCAGGGCCGCAAGATGTGTCTCGCCTAATACGCCCGGCCAACCACCCAACTCCCGCATGATGACCAGCCCGTTGGCGGCTTGCACAAATAACGGCGCCAGTCCGCCCGCGCTCTGCAGCGCATGATCCGAGATGAGTGCACCCGGACCCTCTTCAAAAAGGGTGGGTGATTCACGCTTCAACTCATCCGGTGTTGGCGTGGTCTCCGATTCATCAAAATAAAAAGGCAGCCAGTCCAGGAGGTCGGACTCATTGGCCTCATCCCAAAATGTGGCATGGACCTTAGCCAGTCCCGTCACTACCGCGTCAATATCTTTGGGAACCCACGAAGAAGGCGGGAAATGGTTCGGCGCTTCTTCCAACAGCAACCAACTGCGATCGCCGTCCATGTGGATAAAATGGCAGGGAGCAAACAACTCAGGCAGTTCCGGTCCCAGATTGTGATATACCTGAGCTTCGATGGTATTGGTGCGCTTACCGACAAACGACAGCGGATCGGAACAGCCGTCAATCGTCAACAGGTAACGCGTAACCTGCCGCGACCAGGTGCGCGTAGTCCGTCCCGTTGGCGCGAGGTAGGACGTCCATAACGGCTCGGAAGTAACGGCCGTCACAATCACGTCGTTCAGATCGGCCGCACGAGAAAGCAGCGTGCTCCAGGCCATCGGATCACGGCGTTGTAACTGGGCGACATCCACCGGTAAAGGTTCCATAGCGGCGACCATTGTAGGATTGAATGGGGTCGTATGCAAGCAACGAAAAGCAACTTGTAAAGGTTTAACCTTCAAGGTTCGCAACAGGCAATTTCACCTTAACCGGGATTCATCGATTCATCAAAATTCACCCCACTTTTTCGCGTGCTACACTTTGACAGGCATCCCTGTTGGACGTAAACTGACACTCGATAAAGCTCAATGTGGATGATCTGCAAGCCAAACAGAAGAAATTGAAAAACCTGTTGGGCATATTGTCATCAGTCATTTTCGGTGCACTCAAACCCGAAACAGGAGAATACTTATGAACGACGCAGCGATTATTCAGGATGCTGTCCGCCGGGTTAAAGCCGGTGAATTGAAGCGGCCCACGAATTGCGTTCACGTTGACCAGATACAGGAGGTGGAACCAGCCGCCTTCGGCTGCGTGGATTGCATGGCAACCGGCTCCACGTGGGTTCACTTGCGGGTTTGCCTGACCTGCGGCTATACCGGCTGCTGCAACAGTTCTCCGAACAAGCACGCTCAAAAACACGCCGACGAAACCGGGCACCACGTTGTCATGTCCATGGAGGGTGGCGAAGAGTGGATGTGGTGTTACGAGGATGATGACTTCATTGTTCCCCGCCGTCGATGACCATTGACCCTTCCGGTGCGGCACCCCCATTGGGTGAGGCACCGTCCCCGCGTGCGGTTGAGGGCGAGCGTCGGATAATAACAATCCTTTTCTGCGACGTCGTCAACTCCACCTGGCTGGCCGGGCAACTGGACCCGGAAGAGTGGGCAGAGGTCATGAATGAGGCGTTCCAATATATGATCGCGCCCGTTCAGGAGTATGAGGGCATGGTTGCCCGCCTGATGGGGGACTCGGTGCTGGCTTTCTTTGGTGCGCCGCAAGCTCACGAAGATGACCCCCAACGGGCCGTGTTGGCCGCACTGGGGATCATCAACGGCATGCGGCCGTTCATTCGCCAGTTCCATGAGGATTACGGTCTAGACTTTAACGTCCGGGTGGGCATCAACACCGGTCCGGTTGTCGTGGGGGAAATCGGTTCCCAGAAACTCCAGGAATACACGGCCATGGGGACGCCATCAATCTGGCCGCACGCATGGAACAAACGGCTGAACCGGGGACCATTCAGATCAGTGAAGACACATACCGTCTGGTCGGTCCGCTGTTCGATGTGTGGGACCTGGGTGGGATCGAGGTCAAGGGCAAGGACGAACCGGTCCAGGCCTACCGTGTGCTGGGCGTGGACCCTCAACCGGGACGGTTACGCGGTATCGAGGGGCTGGATACACGTCTGGTGGGTCGGGCCAGGGAAATGGAGCGTCTGCGTCAGGGACTGGTAATGTCGCCCAGGGCGAAGGGCGCATCATCTTTGTCCTGGGAGAGGCAGGGTTGGGCAAAAGCCGCCTTGCGGCCGAATTGCGGCAGGAGTGGCGATCCCGGTTAACCGAACTATACAGCCAAACCCCGATATGGAGCGGGTGGACGGAGTTTGTGGCCGTCTCCTATGGAGCCAGCCGGCCGTATGACATGCTGAAACGCCAGTTGCGGCAGTACTGTTCCATTCGGGAAACGGACCCCCGGCCATCATCCACGACCATCTTAACAGGCTGATCTCCATTTATCCCGACGGTCTCCAGCAGCGCCTTCATCGCTTCTTCGGCTTCCTGTTGGGTGACACGCTACCCGATAGCGGGCCGCTGCCGGAGGGTGAGGCTTTCAAGCGCGAGCTTCGGGAATTGCTGACCGAAGCAGCCTCATTCCAGACCGATCAGGGGCCGGTTGTCTACGTGATGGATGACTTGCACTGGGCGGATCCGGCCAGCATAGAGGTCCTTCACGATCTTCTGTCTCTGGCCGCCACCCGACCAATCCTGTTTTTTCTTGCCCTGCGGCCTGACTGGAATTCTCCCGGCTGGGAATTCTTCATCAATATCCAGAACGAATATTCCGAGAATTGTGACGCCATTTTCCTGGAACCCTTATCGGCCGAAGACAGCCGGACCCTTATCGCGGAGTTACTGGGTGGTGATATCGTGCCCCCTACCATCGTCAACGCTCTCCAGCAAAAGGCGGAAGGGAACCCGCTGTTCATCGAAGAAGTAGCTCGCGCTTTGTATGACAATGGTGTCGTTGTCCGTGCCGAGGACGGCACAGCCTGGAAAAGTGACGTCGATGAGGAAGATATCCTCAAGCTAATCAGCCTGCCGGGGAATGTCCAGGCCCTGTTGACCGCGCGGATTGACCGGTTGCCACCGGATATACGACGCACGCTCCAGCTTGCTTCGGTAATCGGCCGGACCTTCCCGCAACGCGTGCTGGAACAACTGGCCGATCCGGGAAGTGATGTAGGCGAGCAGTTGCAAACACTGGTTGGCGCGGACCTGATCCGCCCCAGCGCCCTGGGCGAAGGCGAATTTACGTTCCTCCATGCCCTGGCCCGCGATGCTGCCTACGAAACCATTCTGCTGCGGCAACGCCGTCGCTATCATCGCCGGGTAGCCGAAGTCATTGAGGCAACATATCCCGACCGGCTCGAAGAAGAAGCGCCTCGACTAGCCAGCCATTTCGCCGAAGCGCGCTTGTGGGCCAGAGCCATTCACTATTATTCCGTCGCCGGGGAAACGGCCGCCCGGATATACGCCCACGCCGAGGCAATTGAGCATTTCAGCCAGGCGATTGACCTCGCCCTGACTGCGCCCAACACCCTGGACGACGACGAATTAGCGAACCTGTTCCTGCGGCGGGGACGGATCTACGAACTGGAAGGCCGCTATGATGTGGCCCTCGAAAACTACGAACAACTCGAACAACTGGGCAAAGAACGCAATAGCCTGACGCTGGAGCTTGCCGGGGTCGCTGCCCAGGCCGTGATCTACAGCACTCCCAATTTTCGGATGGACGCCGAACGCGGAGGTTCGCAAGCCGCGCGGGTACTCGAATTAGCCCAGATACTGGATCGGCCGGATGCGGAGGCACGCGGGTACTGGAGTTTGCTACTGCTGCACCTGAACGCCGACATAGACATCAACAAGGCAATTAGCTACGGTGAACGTGCCCTGCAAATATCCCGGGAACATGATCTACGGGAAATGCAGGCCTACGTCCTCAACGACATCGGACGCGCCTATGGTATATCCGGCCGCATGGACGACTCAGTGGCGTGCTTTGAGCAGGCTCGCGCCTTATGGGTAGAATTGGGGAACGAACATATGCTGGCGGACTTGCTCGCCATCTCCGCTCAGGCCCTAATGCTGAGCGGCCGTTTGAAGAGGCTACCGCCCAGGCCCGCGAAGGACTGGCTATCGCCCACCGTGTCGGCAATCCATGGGGCGAGGCCATGAACAGCATTGCTCTGGGGTATTCCCTGGCGGAAATGGGCCGGTTCGATGAGTCGTTTGACCTGCTAATTCAGGCAATTGATTATGCGGCCCGCGCCCAGTTTTATCTTCCTCAGGCTATCATACCGGTGATTCTGACCTGGATCTATGGTCTACTGGGTAACATCAACTACCATCATGAGCAAATGAGAGCGTGGATGGAATCCGTTGCCGAGTCCGACAGCACAGCCTTTTTCCGGCAAGCCTGGGATGCTATCCATTTGCTCAATAAAGGCAAGACCGCAAAGGCAGCAGAAGTTGTCAAGGATATCTATGAATACGAAAACCTTGGCGACGGGCCGGAAGGTCTGTTCGTGGCCCTTGTTCTACCGGCAGCCTTACTCGCGGACAACCGCAATGAGGAAGCGCTGGCGGTAATAGACACCATGCTGACCAAGATGGATAAGGCCGGATATAACGCACTTCGTGCCCATTATTTGCGTTACCGTGCAGTTGCACAACGTGGGTTGGGAGATGAATCGGGAGCATTGGCTACGCTGAAGTCAGCCTACCAGATCGCCTTACAACAACAGGCGCACGCATCTGCATGGCTGGTGCTGATAGATTTGACCGCTCTGGAGCCGGATGAATCGACCAGGAAAGCTTACAGAGCAAGGGCTATTGAGGAGATTGATTATCTGGCGGCTAACCTCAGTGATCCGGAACTCCTTGAGTCTTTTACAAGTTTGCCTGCCGTTCGTAATTTGAAGTCCGGAACCAGCAGTTAAGTTTATACACTCATATTCAGAAAGGGTTTTTGCGATAATGAGTACCCGCTTTGAAATAGAACCGTTTCGTGAATCCACGATCCCATATGCGGCCGATTTGCTGGCTGTTCGCCATGCACGCGATCTCGCTTTGAATCCGCTTTTGCCCCAGCGCTTCGCCACCCGTGACGCTGCCCAGGCGGCAATAACGGCCGTGTGGGAACACAAATGGACCAGTGGTGTGGCGGTCTGGCAAGGTGGGCAGCTCATCGGTTACCTCTTCGGCGAGGTCAAGGTTGATACCCGGCGTGGTCGCTACGCCTGGGTGCAACTGCCGGGGCACGCGCTGGCTGAGGGAATAAACCCGGAATTGTACGCCGATATGTATGCAGCAGCGGCTCCGCTATGGACCCGATTGGGCAGCTTCGAACACTACATAATGATGCCGGCAACCGACCAGGCAGGTCTGGATATCTGGTTCAACCTGTCCTTTGGCCTCCAACAAGCCCATGCTCTGCGAGATCTGGCGAAGCCGCTTCCACCCAGGGGCAGCCCGCCGGAAATTGAAATTCGCCTGGCGACTCCTGCTGATCGTGACGCATTCGTAAACCAGCTAATTCCCGTCTTGCAACACCATATGACCCTGGCACCGATATTTTCCCCGGAGCTGCCGGAGTTTGTTGGATCGGCTCGGAAGTGGTCGGCCGAGTTGCTCACAAAGGATGACGTCTATATTTGGGCAGCCTTTGCGGATAACCAAATGTTGGCTTACCAGTTGTATGAACCGGCCGATCCTGATGACGATGACAGTCTTTTCACCCCCAATCAGAGCATTGTGCTTCATCTGGCCGCCACTCTGCCAGAAGCGCAGGGACGCGGCATCGGCTATGCTTTGACACAACATGGTCTGCAAGACGCGCGGGAGAAGCAATACGCGACCTGCCTCGTTGATTGGCGCACGACCAATAATGAAGCCCGGCGATTCTGGCTAGGGGTGGGGTTTAAGCCCGCCGCCTATCGGCTTGTCCGGCGGCTTGACCCGCGCATTGCCTGGGCGCATCAGAATAACACTGACAGCATTGAACGAGGAGTTGAGAGCATATGACCGTTCCCATATCTCACGAAGCCTTACGCAAGTTCCCGTTGTTTTCTGATCTGTCGGACGACGACCTGGATATTGTCGGCCGTCTGGTCCAAACCATGAGCCTCAAGGCCGGTGACATTCTGATTGAAGAGGGTAGCGTCGGCGACTCCGCTTATCTTATTCAGTCCGGCGAGCTTGAAGTGGTCAAACAAAGCAATAACCGCGAAGTGCTGTTAACCGTGCGCGGCATGGCAGGGATGTCATTGGAGAAATCGCCCTCGTAGCCGATACGCCCCGCACAGCCACAGTCCGGGCTCGCAGCGATGCCGAACTGGTCGTCATTGGTCGCGAACAACTACGCGAAATGTTACACACCAGCCCCCTGGTAGCGGCCTCTCTATTTGATATCGTTCTGGCCCGGTGGCAGGCAACCCAATCCCAGCTCCGCCACAGTGAGAAGATGGCCCAGTTGGGCACACTTACGGCCGGAATCGCCCACGAACTCAACAATCCGGCCGCCGCCGTCCGGCGCAGTTCAGAGCAACTGGAGCAGGCCATTGCGAGTTCGGCCGATACGTACATGCAGTTGGTCAGTGAAAACCTGGACGCCCAGCAGCTCATGGCCCTGGCCGATTTCCTGAAGGTTGTACGCGAACAGGCTGACTCAGCCCCCTACCTGGATCCCATCCAGCGCAGCGACAAAGAATCGGAGCTTGAGATGTGGCTGGAGGATCAGAATGCCGGAGATGCAGCCTGGGAACTGGCAACAACCATGGTCGAACTGTGTCTGACGCCGGATCAGCTCGATTATCTGGCTAACACATATCATGGACCGCAACTGATTACGGTGCTGCAATATTTGACCAGCAACTATGAAATTGCCAACTTGCTACACGAACTACAGCAGGGAGCCGGGCGTATCTCGGAGATCGTCAAGGCGCTAAAATCCTACACCTATCTGGATCAAGCTCCCATCGTCTGCTACAACGTCAACCGGGGACTGGACGATACGCTGCTCATCCTGCGCCACAAGCTCAAGAGCGACATTACCGTCCGCCGGGAATATGATGCTGACCTGCCGGATATTGACGCCCACGGCAGCGAGTTGAATCAGGTTTGGACCAACCTGCTGGATAATGCGGCCGACGCCATTCATGATACGGGACAAACAGACGGGTCAGTGACACTGCGTACACGGCAGGACGGCAACTGGGTTGTGGTGGACGTGGAGGACAACGGTCCCGGTATGCCCCCGGAAGTAGCGGCGCGTGTGTTTGAACCATTCTTTACCACCAAGCCGGTCGGCCAGGGAACGGGCCTCGGTCTGGATATCAGCTACAACATCGTGGTCAATCGCCATCGCGGGGATATCCGCATTTTCTCCGAACCGGGTAGAACCCGGTTTGAGGTCCGGCTGCCGCTGCGCCAGCCGGAAACATAATCACGATTCGGCCAGGGCTTGTCGCAGCACCTGCGCCGGGTGCAGCGCCGTTCGTTCGCTGCCGTGGGCGATTTGTTGTCGGCAACTGACCCCGGCCGCTACGATGATCGTCTCTTCATCGGCCGACCGAACCGCCGGCAGCAATCGCCGTTCGGCCATTGCCATTGATACATCGTAGTGCTCAGCCTCATAGCCGAACGATCCAGCCATCCCGCAACACCCCGAATCCACTTCCTCGACCGTGTAGCCGGGAGGCAGGCTGAGCGCAGCACGGGCAGGACCGGTGCCGATCAATGCTTTCTGGTGGCAGTGGCCGTGAAGAAGCAACCGTCGCGCCTCCCTCTTGAATTCCACGTCTAGTCGCCCGGCGACAGCCTCGTGGGCCACGAACTCCTCAAACGTCAACGCTTGCGCCGCCACCCGTGAAGCCCGTACATCATCCCCCAGCAAATAGAGGTACTCGTCCCGCAACGTGAGCAGGCTGCTCGGCTCCAACCCAACGATGGGCAGCCCGCTGTCGGCGCAGGGCATGAGCGCCTCCAGCGTCAGATCGGCCGCTTCCCGCGCTTCGCTCAACAGTCCCTTGGACAGAAACGCCCGCCCCTCGTCGGCCGCTACCATCGTGATCCCATACCCCGCAGTTTCCAGGAATTCCACCGCTGCACGTCCGATTTCCGGGTAGTTGGCATTGGTAAAGGGATCAACCAACAGCACCAACTGTTTCGCAGATTCCCGCCGAGGTCGCTGATTGAACCAGGATTCGAATGTTTGCTCAGCTAAGGGGGGGAGCTTGCGCCGGGGGGCCAGCCCCAACGTGCGGTTAAGTACGGATCGCACAACCCCATTACCCAAAGCGGCGTTGCTCAGCGGGGCCAGACGGCCGCTGCCCAACCGGTTTAGCTGCGCCACATTACCGAAAAAACGCTCGCGGAGGGAGATGCCGTTTGCCTCATGATAGCGCTCCAGGAACTCCATCTTTAATCGGGCCATATCAACGGCCGACGGGCATTCGGATTTACAGGCCTTGCAGGAGATACACAGGTCCATCACCCCATGCATACGGGGGCTGGTCAGTTCTTCCGGCGGCAACAGGCCGGACATGGCCGCCCGCAGGGCATTAGCCCGACCGCGCGTACTGTGCATCTCGTCACGCGTCACCATGAAGCTGGGGCACATCGTCCCGCCGGCCGTTTGGCGGCACACGCCGGAGCCATTGCACAGGTTGATGGCCCGCGACAGACCGGTGTCGCCCGGTTGTGTGGGACCATCCACCTGCCAGGCAGTCAGTTCCTGCGGTAGATTCGCCGGTGGCTGCAAGTAATCAGAGAAACCCACGCGCGCATCACGACCGCCCAATGCCGGCCAGCGCATATTGTCGGTCATCGGCTGGGGGTCCACGATAATACCGGGATTCAACAGGGCATGGGGATCAAAAATCTGCTTCACCTGTTTGAACAGCTCATACAGATCAGGACCGTAAAAGGCTTCGTTCAGCCAGCTACGGCTGCGGCCGTCACCATGTTCGCTAGAGATCGCGCCGCCATAGCCACGCACCAGATCGGCCGAAAACTGGGCAATCAGGGGCATCTTGGCGACATCAGACGCCATACTCGCGTCCATCAACGGCCGAACATGGAGGCAGCCCGCGCTGGCGTGGGCGTAGTAAGTGATCGGCGTTCCCAGATCCGCACAGAAGGTTTCCAGTTGGCGAACGTAATCCGGCAAGTCGGCCACGGGCACGGCCGCATCCTCGATAAACGGCACCGGCTTGAAATTCCCCTTCATCGACATCAGCAACCCCAACCCGGCCTTGCGCAC
>JAWKOY010000031.1:0-94562 GCA_041390945.1 Chloroflexota bacterium | reverse complement strand
CCGGCCAAGTTGGGCTTCGCCAATCGAGGAAATTGCACTCAGGGTAAAAACCCATAGATTCGGACTGGTAGCGACAATCACACAACCAACAAAAAAAGCCTTGAAGGGCGTGAGATCGTCAATCATTTTCAACCACTTGGGTGGTGATGCATCAGGGCTATCTCCTTCGCGCCACTGCTTAAAAGCCGTGATTAACAGAAATATTCCCAATACCATTAATAGCGTTGAGCTGATGACCCCAGACTGACCGGCACCGATTGTTGCACTGATGGCCCCCGTCAGAATAAAGCCGAACAAGACACCTTGTAACAGGCGAACGGCTGTAATGCCGCCAACGAAGGACGTGGCTTTGATGACTCCGCGATCAGGCGATCGCAGTAGTAAAATATCGAAGAGGATTTGCCCCGGGCCGATAGCGCTGGCAATACTCAATGGTAACAAGTCAAGCAGGAGAGTCGTCATAAGACAAGCTTTACATCAAAGTATGCGTGTTAATCCGCAGCATCACCCTCTTCAATAGTAAACAGTTCATTATTACATTATCGCGGGGCACCTTCTTCTTAGGTACCCCGCGATTTTAAGGCTAGACGAGAGCCGCTGCTCGGTTTAGTCGACTGCCATTGCCGCAGCCATCTCTCTTTCGAGGTCGCGGTATTGCTCTTTCTCCACCGACACCTCCACATACTGGATGGTGCCACCGGTGAATTTGCCCTGCGTCTCCGGTGTATATTCTGAGGCAACCGCGTCAGCACTGTCACGACCGACACACAGACCGTCACCGCACAGTGTGAACTTGCCGGTTTGGGTCCGCATCGGCCCCTCGGCTACCACCTTGTCGTTGACATAGAGCTTGACCGTGCCGTGAGACTCGCCGTACTGGCCGGCTTTCTCGCGAATGAATTCCATGCCCAGCGTGTACTTGCCCGGCTTAATCTCCTCACTGGAGACCAACTCCTGCTGTGGCGGGATGCCCAGGAAGTTGTACACGTAGTAGAGCTTCTTGTCGTGAACGAAGAGCGAATGCCCACCGAAGCGTGACCCATGGGCGAAGATGACGCCGGAGCAGTCATCGCCGACTTCGACATCGGCCAGGATTTTGTACGAACGGCCGCGCACGTTGGCGGCAACGCCTTCGGGAACTGCGGTTGTGTCCGGATAGTATATATACCGCTCACGGGGTGGCTCAGAGGAAGGCCGCTCGACATTGAGGACCTGAAGCGCGGTACGATCGTCGAGGGGGAGCACGAGGTTCTTCTGAGCCTCTTCCATCCATACCTGCTTCATGTGCTCCAGTTTATCCGGATATGTCTCGGCCAGATTGGTAGATTCGGAGCGATCTTCGGCAACGTGATAAAGCTCCCACTCATCCTGGTCGAAGTTCCCATAGCCGGATATCGGCGCATGGACGGCCGAGGCTCTCCAGCCGTCTTCCCAAATGCCACGCGTACCAAGCATGGCGAAGTATTGTCGCTTCTTCTGGGTCGGTCCGTCCGGGTCGGCATCGAAGCTGTAACGCATGGAGACACCGGAGAGTGGATACTGCTTCACACTGCGATAGGTGTCAGGCATCTCCAGCCCGCAGACGTCGAGGATGGTCGGTACAATGTCCGTAGAGTGATGATACTGATGCCGCACCTCGCCGCGGGCCTTCATGCCCTTGGGCCAGGAGATGATCATCGGGTCACAGGTACCGCCGGAGTACTCCGAATAGCGCTTGAACATCTTGAACGGTGTGGAGAAGGCAACCGCCCAGCCGGTTGGGAAGTGGTTGTACGCATCGGGACCGCCAAGCTTATCGATCAACTTCATGTTCTCTTCGAGAGAATCCGGGAACCCGTTGAAGAACTTGTTCTCGTTGACTGAGCCGTTGGGCGAACCCTCACCGGAGGTACCGTTATCGGCAGCGTAAAACACAAGTGTATTCTCAAGCTGACCCGATTCCTCCAGGTAGTCGATGATACGCCCGATCTGGGCATCCGTGTACTCGGAAAATCCTGCCCATACCTCAGCCATGCGCGAGAAGAGCTTTTTCTGGTCGTCACTCAAGCTGTCCCACGGCAGGACAGCATCCTCAGCAACTGCCCGATCTTCCGGCATTGGATTGATCGGCGTCAGTTTCGTATCTTCAGGCATGACGCCTTTTTCGATCATGCGCTCCAACACCCACTCGCGATAAGCTTCAGCTGTCGTCAAACTTACCCTTGTACTTGTCAATATAGTCCTGAGGGGCATGGTGAGGGGCATGGTTGGCGCCGGGGCAGAACCACATATACCACGGCTTGGAAGGATTGCTGGCCTTGTTGTCGCGGATCATGCGGATAGCCTGATCGGCCAGATCCTTGACAGATGGTAGCCTTCCGCGGGTGTGTACGGCTGGTCAATGAAATGATTGTCATTGACAAGATCCGGGTACCAGTTGTTGGTTTCGCCACCCAGGAAGCCATAATAGCGGTCAAATCCTGTTGCAAAGGCCACGTGGCCCGGTAACCACCAGGGGCATTGTCCTGTTCGGGCACATTGTGATTCTTGCCCACCCAGAAGGTGCTCCAACCGGCATCCTGAAGGATATGGCTGACTGTGGCACACTGATCGGGGAGGCGGCCGTGCTGGCCGGGGAAGCCATTAGTTGCCTCGGCAATACTGGCGAACCCCTTTAGGTGGTGGTTGCGGCCGGTCAGGCAGGTGGAGCGAGTTGGCGCGCAGAGAGCGCATGTGTGCCACTGCGTATAAATCAAACCGTTGTCGGCGAGCTTCTGCGCTGCCGGCATATTGATCCCGCCACCGTAGGGTGACCAGGCAGCCAACCCTGTATCATCATACAGGATATAGAGTACGTTGGGTGCATCCTTGGGTGCTACCGGCGGGCTATAGGGACCCCAGTCCGGCGTCGAATCGCGCACATCGAGTTCGATCTTGCCTTTGAAGACCTTCTCGGTGTACTCCTCTGCATATGTTTTCTTATCTGCCATTTCAAATCTCCTTTGGTGAGATACGAACAGTCATCGGTTACTTCAGCTCTTGTGCAGCTTATGAAGTCCGTAACCCTCTAACCATTTATCTTTCACTACCAACGAAACCGCTTGACACAAAAAGGGACAACTACCTTAATCTTACCAACCATATTAAGCTGTGTATACACCTTTCAACGTCTGCGAGGGAGCATTTTTGGGGAGTGTCTAAATAATCAGGTACTGGAATATATAGAGAACATGAGCAAATGTCTCTATTCTCAAAGAGAAGAGCACAAGTCAAAGTCAGCCGAAATCCATTCATTCACCGAGATGGTGCCGGTTTCGTTGGCACCATCTTGCCACATCTAAAAAACGAAGCTCTCTTTAGTAAAGCTCTCACCTAACCATACGCCTGCATTCACGTCTGCGACCGAGCCAGCGTCAACGGTCGGCCAATCATGTTGGTGAGCAAGGTGCTAGCCCCGCTGGAAGGTCCTGCATCATCTCCGGTTCGTCGCTTCTATACGTCGGCCGTCGTTTCCGGTGTGGAAGACCAGACAAATGGCGCGGTTGCCGTACATGTTACCAGTGATCTTTTGGAAGAAGTGCCGGGAAATCTGCATTAGCAGCTAACACACGTCAATGGCGAACCGCTTGAGGAGGGAAGCCAGAAACTGATTGTCCTGGCTGGTGCGGACTTACCGGTGACAGAATTGAACCTGCAGCCGTTCGTGGACGCAAACGATTCGCGTGACTTGCTCCTGTGACTGGAATTACGGGATGCCGACGGAGAGATAATAACCGAGATGATCTTTACCTGTTTTTACGGTCTTAACGGTAGCGAATTACAGGCATTAGGCTATCATACCTACCGATGCAAATCGGCTATTTCCTTTAAGATAACTAGCCACTGTTTTACCTCCCGGAAGTCTAGGATAAAGGACAATGACTGCACGCAAACGATACGCAATTGTAGGCACTGGTGCTCGTGCCGGAATGTTTGTAGATGCGATTACCGATCGGTTCAAAGATGTTGCCGAGCTGGTTGGTTTTTGTGATCTAAGCCAGACTCGCATGAACTGGTACAACACCATCCTGCAGAATGAAAGAGGGCTGGATCCGGTACCCACCTATCAGGCAACGCAATTTCAGCAAATGATTGAAGAGACCACGCCGGACACGGTAATCGTGGCAACGATTGATGCGACCCATGACCAATACCTTGTACGGGCGATGGACCTCGGCTGTGATGTGATTTCGGAAAAGCCTCTGACAACAGAGCTCTCCAAATTGCAGGCTATCTTTGACGCAATTGAACGTACCGGTCGTTCTCTGCGTGTAACCTTCAACTACCGCTACGCGCCGGCATACACCCAGTTTCGCGAACTGGTGATGGAAGGAAAGGTTGGTCGGCCGTTGTCGGTTGACTTCTCCTGGTTGCTGGACACCTCGCATGGGGCTGACTACTTCCGCCGTTGGCACCGCGAAAAGAACAATAGTGGTGGCCTGTTGGTGCACAAGGCGACCCACCATTTCGACCTGGTGAACTGGTGGATCGATGCTTACCCGACCAATGTTTTTGCCATGGGCAGACTGGGTTTCTACGGTCAGGAGAACGCCGCAGCCCGTGGTGAAGTTCATGGGTATACGCGCTATACCGGGATGCCGGAAGCAAAGGATGATCCCTTCGCTCTATTTCTTGATAAAAACGAATCCCTGACGGGTCTCTATCTGAATGCAGAGGCTGAGACCGGCTATATCCGCGATCGCAATGTTTTCGGTGAACCAATCACCATTGAAGATACGATGGCCGTAACCGCCTCATATAGCAACGGCGTAATTCTGTCCTATTGCCTGGTAGCCTACGCGCCGTGGGAAGGGTTGCGAATAGCCATTACCGGTACAAAGGGCCGGATTGAGATGGAAATTGAGGAAAAGGTAACTCACCTGTTGGGTGAGGGTGAGGCATCAAACAGCAAGGGACCGTTCCAATATGCACGCATTCGTGTCATTCCCATGTTCGGCGAATCATATGAAATTCCCGTTTCCAAGGGGATAGGCGGTCATGGCGGAGCCGATCCGATTATGCTGGAGAATATCTTCCTGCCGGATCCGCCGCTGGATCCCTATGGACGGGCGGCCAGTCATCTGGACGGCGCTGCTTCCGTGCTGGTAGGAATCGCAGGCAACCTGTCCATGCAAACCGGACAAATGGTGCATATTGATGACCTGTTCCCACTGACAACCCTTATGCAGCAGCAACCCAAGCTATCCCAAACCTGATTGTGATTGTCAGCATTCCCGGATTGGCAGTTCATTCCCGGCACGTTAACAGCCACCGGGAAGTCAGTGTAATTACTATACCCATGGTCGATACTCCAATCGCGCAGCCACATAAGAGGTATGTCGTATGAGCGATCTACCCCATGACCGCTATTTCTCGCCTGACCCGGCCCAGAAAGCCCTGGCGCTTTCCTTTTACGAAACCGTAGCAGATCTACCCCTCATCTGCCCTCATGGGCATGTTGATCCACGGCTCTTCGCAGATCCCGACTACCGGTTTGGATCGCCGGCAGAACTGCTCATCATCCCTGACCACTACATCTTTCGCATGCTGTATTCGCAGGGCATTCCTCTGGAAAACCTGGGCGTACCCAGAGCAGATGGTGGCGAAACAGAGACAGATCACCGACGCATCTGGCAGATCTTCGCCGACAACTTTTACCTGTTCCGGGGAACGCCAACAGGTATCTGGTTACAGGATGAACTCGCCGGCGTGTTCGGCGTAACTGAAAAACTCAACGGTAAGAATTCGCAGGCAATCTACGATCAAATTGACGCGCAGTTACAGTCGCCGGAATTCAGTCCGCGCCGGCTATATGACCGCTTCAACATCGAAGTGCTCTGTACAACCGACGCGGCATCAGACCAGTTGATCGATCATCGCCGCATCCGCGAGTCAGGCTGGCACGGCCGTGTCCTCCCCACTTTCCGGCCGGATGCTATCGTCAATATCGATACCAAAAATTGGCAGGAGCACATCGCCGGCTTGAGTCAGGCATCAGGTATTGACATCACCGACTACCGTTCATTCAAACAGGCGCTGGAGCAACGTCGCGCCTACTTCAAGGAAATGGGGGCAACGGCGACTGATCACGCTGCCCAAACGGCCTATACGGAAAATCTGACTGAAGCCGAGGCTGACACCATCTTCCAGCGAGCGCTGAACGGGGCAGCCACAGCCCATGATGCCGTTCGATTCACCGGCCATATGCTGATAGAGATGGCTCGTATGAGTGCGGAGGATGGTCTGATCATGCAATTGCATGTAGGGTCACTTCGCAATCACAATGAGCAGGTGTTTACCCGGTTTGGCCTCGATAAGGGAGCTGACATTCCCCTGACAACGGAGTTCACCCGTTCGCTCCATCCACTGCTGAATACCTTGGGCAACAACCCCGACCTGACTCTTATCCTGTTCAATCTCGATGAGACAACATATTCTCGTGAGTTGGCCCCACTCGCCGGCCATTACCCGACTCTCAGATTGGGGCCGCCCTGGTGGTTCTTCGATAGTCTGAATGGCATGCGCCGCTATTTCGATCGAATTGCCGAAACCGCCGGGATCTATAACACGGCGGGCTTTAACGATGACACGCGCGCCTTCCCTTCAATCCCCGCACGGCATGACCTGTGGCGTCGCGCCGCCGCCGACTGGGTGGCTGGTCTGACGGTTCGCCACATCGTGGATGAAGCGGACGGGAGCGCCATGGTCAGGGCACTGGCATACGACCTCGCCAAGCGAGCGTATCGACTTTAGCCCTAACTACCAACACTCCCTACCTCCGGAAGCCCGAAAGTAGCGTCACCTCAGGAACGCATTCTGGAGACCGCCATCCACGCTGATAATCTGACCGGTTGTCTTGCTGAGCTTCCGGCTGGTCAGCAAATAAGCCGCCTCCGCCTGATCAGCGGGTGTGATCGGAGTCTTGGTCAATGTCCGTTGTGCATAGAACTCGGCCAATCTCCCGCGCAGCGCGTCTGTATTATCCCCTTCATCAAAGGGGATGTCGTATTTGATTAGCGAACTGACACACCGATCCCGCGGAAACATACTACTACCCTCGACGACCGTAGCCGGCGCCAGACCATTGACCCTCACCAGTGGAGCCAGCTCGACAGCCAACTCCCGCACCAGATGATTGGCGGCCGCTTTGCTGGTGTCATAGGCGACAGAGCCTTTTTTAGCGACGGCCGCATTAACGCTCGTTGTCAGGACCAGCGATCCCGGCAGACCCTGCGCTTCCCAGATTTTGCGGGCTTCATCAGCAACAATATAGCCACCCTTGACGTTGACGTTGTAAGTCAGGTCCCATTTGTCGTCAGAAATCTTGCCGTCCGCTGATGGCGGCACAAACACCCCGGCCGTTATAATGACATTATCAATGCCGCCATAGGCGAGAATAACCTGCTCCAGCATCCGGCGAACTGATCGGCGATCGGTGATGTCGGCGGCCAGGCCAATCGCCGGACCGGAAGCGGAGATACCCGTCCCGGCCACGCCAATTCCCATCCCGTACTTTTCAATCAGTTCGTTGGCCGTTTCTTGTGCCGCTTCTGCGTTAAGATCCACACATACAACATGCGCCCCCTCCTTGGCTACACGAACCGCAGTTGCTTTCCCGATTCCGCTGCCAGCTCCGACAACCACCACCACATTTCGAGCCAGTTCCTTTTCCGGCGGTATTCTCCGCAGCTTGGCTTCTTCGAGAAGCCAGTACTCAATATCAAATGCTTCCTGCCGGGGTAATCCCTGGTATTCACTAATTGCCTCGGAAGCGCGCATAACCTCAATAGCCAGTGAGTAAAACTCGGCCGTCACCCGGCTCTCGCTCTTGGTCTTGCCCCAGGCAATGAGACCGACACCGGGTATCAGAATGACTGTCGGATTCGGATCGCGCATGGCCGGGGAATTCGGGTGCTTGCAGGCTTCGTAATAGACCGCATAGTCTTCCCGATACTGCTGCAACCCTTCCTCAAGCTTAACCAGCAAAGTAGCCATGTCTTCAGTCTGCGGATCCCAGTCCACGTAAAGCGGCTTGATTTTCGTACGGAGGAAGTGATCCGGGCAGGAGGTGCCCAGTTCCGCCAGGCGCGGGGCATCGTTACTGTTGACGAATTGCAGCACGCTGTCAGTAACGTGGATGGTGCCGATGAAGCGGTTCTGTTGGGAGACCATACCGCGCAATGTGGGAAGCAGTTCGACCAGAAGCGCCTCGCGCGCCTCCTCCGGTAACGATTGAACCCGCGCTCCGCCGAAAGCACTTTCTCCCTTATCCCGCTCGGCAATATAGTCGGCCGCCTGTTCAATCAGGTCCAACGTCAACTCATAGCAGGCTTTATCGTCGTTAGCCCAGTTGATGAGGCCGTGCTGGCCCATGACCAACCCCTGCAAATTAGGATTGGCATCAACCATATCGCCCATCACCAAGCCCAGATCAAAGCCCGGTCGTTGCCAGGGCACCCACCCAACTGCATCACCATACACCTCTCGCGTAAGGCGCTCCTGATCTTTGCTGGCAGCAATGGCAATCACCGAGATAGGATGCATGTGATCCACATGGCGGTAAGGGATAAATCCATGCAGCGGGGTATCTATGGAACTGGCACGCGGATTGAGATTGAAAGTTGTGTGCGGGTACATGCCCACCATCCTGTCTTCAATCTCGCTCTTCACACCCTTGACTTCGGCTCCATCATAAATAGACCTCAGCGAAAGCAACTTGTTCATGTATAACGAAGCAAAGTTAGCACGTGTGGAGGTGCGAAGGTCGCCGCCTGATCCCTTGACCCAGAGGACATCTACCTGCTCTCCGGAAAGGGGATCTGTCATAAACGCCTTCGATGAAGTATTGCCTCCACCCGTATTGGTGATGCGCTGGTCTTCCCCCAGTATGTTGGAGCGGTAGCGTAAACGCTCGACAGGATCGAGTTGATCGGCTACTTCATCATCCCATTTATAATCAACGTACTTGTACGTATTGGTTGGCATTATTTCCTCTATTGGTATGTAAAAGGCTTTATCTATCAAGGAGTATCAGGTGCAGTTCGCGAGGACCATGCATGCCCATCACAAGTTGCATAGCGATATCGGCCGTACGGCTGGGACCGGTGATGACGACAATGTTGCTTCGCTGCCGAACCTGATCCAGTCCGGCGGCCCTTTGCTGAGTCCACCAGTTTTCCAGGTCCGGTACAATCCGGTCAGCAGTCAATACGGCAATGTGCAACGGTGGCAACAGGGATGCCGCTCTGTAGCGTCCGGAGCCGCTTTGCAGAACCAGGCTGCCGGTCGCAGCCAGGCCGGCATCGGCTCCCGTCAGTCCCACGCGCACTGACGAATCTTGCTCCCACACACCGTATCCCGCTCCGGGAAAGCGCCTCGGCCAGACCGATCCACGCCGATATATTCCATGTCCCAGGCTGAGATGGATCGGTCATCACCTACCAGTTCCAGGATGGTCTCAATAGCTTCATCAGCGCGACTCATGACATGAACCCGGCAACCGGCCGTTTCTGCTTCCTGTATAAAACGAGCCCGCAGTTCATCAACCGAGCGACCGTACATAGGTGCCATTGACCGGTATTGTTCCGGCGATGCTACACCAGGCAGTGCTACCTGACCCTGACGCAAACGGCCGAGAATTTGCTCGCGGCTACTCAGGCGACTACTCATCCTGACGCTCCTGCCAGAGCTGGTGGAATGATTTGGGGGCGAATTCCGGCATCGCGCGATATTCTGTCCAGCCACTGAGCGGGCCCGGTAACGCATCTATATGCAACCGCCGGGTCACACCGGCTGCAGCCTGCCCGCCAAATACAAATCGGCCGGGAGCTGAATTCCCAAATGCCCAGGCTTTCATACCCAGATCCCAGACAGTGTCTGTGTGCCCCTGAGCAATGAGATCGTGACGCAGGTCGAGCAGCATGCGCGGAATATCTATGTCCACCGGGCAAACCTGCTTACACATCCCGCACAATGTACTGGCATGAGGCAGCGGGCTGGCGTTCTCCAGACCGGTCAGCAAGGGAGTGATAACCGCTCCAATCGGTCCGGGGTAAACCCAGCCGTAGGCGTGTCCCCCGGTAACCTGATAGACCGGACACCCATTCAGGCAAGCTCCGCAGCGAATGCAGGCCAGGGCTTCCGTGTAACCGCTGCCGTATATCCCGGAGCGACCGTTGTCAACCAGGATGACGTAGACCTGCTCCGGTCCGTCTGTTTCGCCTGTCTGGCGCGGGCCATTGATCATATGGGTGTAGACGGTCATGGTCTGCCCGGTTGCGCTGCGCGGCAACACCTGGGTCAGCGTAGCGTAGTCTTCAACCGTTCCGATCACTTTTTCGATACCGACGATTGCCACATGGACGCGAGGCAAACTGGTCACCATTCGCGCATTGCCTTCATTCGACACCAGGCACAGGGAACCGGTTTCGGCAATAATGAAATTGCCACCGGAGACACCCATATCGGCGCTGAGAAAACTGCGACGCAAGGTCTCACGAGCGTAGTTAGCCATCTCTTCCGTGCTGTCCGTGGGCGGCATCTGGGCTTCATGGATCAGAACATCGCGAATACTGGCCTTGGTCTTGTGGACGATGGGGACAACGATATGGCTGGGTGTTTCGTCACCCAGTTGCAAAATATACTCACCAAGGTCCGTCTCCAAAACATCTACACCGGCATCTTCAAGGGCATGGTTCAGGCCAATCTCTTCGGTGACCATACTCTTGCTCTTGACCACCGATTCCACGCCGTGCCGTCGGGCAATATCCAGCACATGCCGGTTCGCCTCATCCGCGTCTATGGCCCAGAGGACCTGAACGCCGTTCGCCGACATGCTCGCTTCAGCCTGCTCCAGCAGTTCCGGCAGATGCTTCAGACAATGCCGCTTGATGGCTGCGGCCTGGTGGCGCATGGCCTCCCCGTGTTCGTAGCCATCGACATGCATGGCCGTTTCGCGCTTGGTAAAACCGGAGTTTGTACCGAAAGAAACCGCTTCCTGCAGATCATTATCATGTATGGCGATCTCGGCCGCCTGAATGAACTGACTCGACCGGACTTTCACTGCTGCCCCCGAATACCTTCCGCCAAGACGTCGGCCACATGCCGAACTGAAGGTTGTTGGCCCTGCTTCACCAACCCACCGTTCATGTGGGTCAGACAACTGATATCCCCAGTCACGATCCAGTCCGCACCGCTGTCGCCAATATCGCGCAGCTTCTTTTGCAGGATCGCCCCACTGACGTCAGCCATCTTGACGCTAAACAGCCCTCCAAATCCACAGCACAGTTCGCCGCTGTCCCAATCAACGATATTCGCATTGCCCATGTGAGTGAGGAGTTGTTCAGTCCCCTGCCCCAAACCCAGCAGACGAAGACCGTGGCAGGCGTGGTGCACTGCCACAGTCCGGGGTTCCGGCAGCGCCGCATTCAGGTCTGTGATGCCCAAACCATCCACGATGAACTCAGTGAATTCCCAGGTAATACTCGCCAAGCGTTCCGCTTCTGCTTGTGTGTCGGGATCGTCGGCGAACAGACGAGGGTACTCATGCCGGATCATGGCTGTGCAAGAACCGGAAGGCGCAACAATCACTTCAGCATCATGAAAGACTTTCAGGAAATGGCGGGCCACCTGTCGTGTTTCCCGCCGGTACCCGCTGTTGAAGGCAGGTTGGCCGCAGCAGGTCTGCCCGGCAGGAAACTCCACCTCGACTCCGAGGTACTCAAGCACATCTACGACAGACATGCCGGTCTGCGGAGACAGCATATCTACCATGCAGGTAACAAACAGCGAGACTCGCTTTTCTTTGGGGGACGGCCGTTCAATCATGTCACGTCTCTTCGGCTTTAGGCTGAAGGCTCCTGTATTTGTACCGGTTCAATTAAGACCGAAGGCGATCTCCAGGTCCCGGATGTCGGCGTCGCCAATCGGTACCAACGGACCCAGTACCTGAGTATCGATCAGTGACCTGGCACTGAACTCAACCACCTCGAGCCGGTCAAATGCGTTAAGCAAGCCGGTTCCTGCAACCAGTACACAATCATTCTCGGCGATGAGAACCGGTGAATCGAGCGATATGATGTCGGCTACGTCATCCGCCTGGGTGTAAAACGTTCGGAAAGGAATAACCGGCACGTCACGTAACAGGATAAAGCTTTCCGGGATGGTACGTGAATCAAACCGTGTAGATGTGATTGCGTACGCCGTCACATTGGGGCATTGCGCCGTCATGATGCATTGGATATCGGGATGACGCTCATAGATTGCTTCATGCAGCCGGACGGATCGGCTGGGCAGCGGCCCGGTTTCGCGAACGCCGTTACGAATGAGCACAATATCTTCGATAGTCAGTGACCGCCGGTCCCGATTGGTTGGTGTGATCAGGAAACTGGCCTCATCCACACGGGCTGAGACAACACCGGCCGTACTGGACATCAACTGGCGATCATAGGCGCGGACCACAAACTCCGCGATTTGCCGGCGGAGTTCGCGCTCGCGGCTGCTGTGAGCAGTAGGCACAAATTCCGGTAGCGTATTGTGTCGCTGGTCGAACAGATTCAGGGCCGGTTCGGAAAGTGTCATGACAGGTCCGAGAGAACGGGCCCGGATTAGCGTTCGCGCACAGAAGTCGAGTGTTTCCAGCCGTTGGAATGCCTCAAGCAGTGTCCCACCGACGGCAACGGCCCCATGATTCTCAAGAATAACAATGTTGTATCCCTCGGCCAGGGTTGCCGCGATGTTCTCCCCTAATTGTTCACTACCCGGCAACGCATAGGGTGCGTACCCAACCGGCCCACAAACCCGGTTTGCCTGGGGAATGATCCGCGTGTCCGGCACCTCGCGTACCGTACTAAACGAAACAAGCGCCGGGGGATGGGCGTGAACAATGGCTTGCAGGTCCGGTCGTGCCAAATAGATCGCCCGATGAAACGGCAGCTCACTGGACGGTTTATGCGGACCGTCAGTTGTGCCGTCCGGCTGCACCCGCATTATGTCCTGCGGAGTCAGGTTTCCTTTGTCAACGGCCGACGGTGTGATCCAGATATCCCCGTTGTTGTCCTTGATGGACAGGTTACCTCCGCTCAGCGTGGTCATGCCGTTGTGGTAAATTCGGTTCATGATAGCCACTAACTGATCGCGCGGATGAAGAAGTTCGAAGTTCATTTTAAGCCTGATGCGTTCTCTTATTGGTACCCGCCGCTGGTCACATGCTTACCGCGCTCGGCCATAATCTTCGCCTCGTAGCCGTCAGCCCAATAGGCCGCCAGCGGATCGGTCGGGACGCCCATCTCCTCACGCACCTGGGCCAACACCGGCCGTACGTCCAGACGGTATGTTTCGGTCAGGAGATAGTGGGCGGCAAGGACCTCGCCTGCGGCCTGTAGTTCTGCCAGCCGCGTACGGGGAACGCACAGCGCCCGTGCATAGGCTTCCTGGCAGTTCAACACAGAGAGGATCATCGGTCCAATCTTGCCTTCGATGTTATGAGACTGGTCAATCATGTAGGCAACCTGATTCGCCGTGGAATGGGCCGGTTCGTCTACACTTAACTCAGCACCTGTCAGTTCGTTGTATATCAGGAAAAGCTCGTACGGGTTGACGCTGCCGACAATCAAATCATCATCGGCATATTTGCGATTGTTAAAATGGAATCCCCCCAGCTTGCCCTCGTCCAGAAGCGTAGCCACAATCTGCTCAATATTGACGCCGGAAGCATGGTGTCCCAAATCAACCAGCACCTGTGCTTGTGGGCCAAGTTTCATGCTGAGCATGTAGGCCATACCCCAGTCCGGGATGTCGGTGCTGTAAAACGCAGGCTCGAAGAACTTGTATTCAATCAGCATACGGCCGTCTTCCGGCAGGTGCCTGTACGTCTCCGCCAGCCCTTCTTCGAAGTGGCGTTTGCGGCGGCGCAGATTGTCCTGTCCGGCGTAATTCGTACCGTCGGCAAACCAGAGGCTCAGATTATCACTGCCGGTCTTGACCATGATCTCGCAACACTCAATCAGATGATCCAGAGCCAGTTCACGTGTACCGCTATCCGGGTTGCCCAGAGACCCTAACCGATACGCCTCATCCTGAAAGACGTTTGGGTTGACTGCGCCGATCTTGATCCCCTGTGCCTCTGCGTATTCCCGCATGGCAACGTAATCGTCGTCCTCCGGCACGTCCCAGGGAATATGAATAGCGACCGACGAGGCGATACCGGTATAACGGTGAACGCAGGCAGCATCATCAATCTTTTGGCGAGTCGTCACGGCCGCGCCGGTCCAGGGGAAGGCCTTAAACCGCGTACCGCTGTTGGCATATCCCCAACTGGGTGTCTCAATGTGCTGGCGCTTCAGGGCGTCCTTGACCATCTCGACATCAATCCCCTGTTGTGCCAATAACGCTTCTAAAACTGAATACGCACTGGTGTGCGAGCTCATCAGGATTTTTCTCCTTGGGTTGTTATTAAGGGAACTGCAGCTATCAGATTGCCGAGTCGTTCATAGGCGCTGTCCCAATCGGCGCTGTCCGGTTGCGGCTCAAATGTTTTGACCGGAAACGAGTCAATTACCACCTCGCGTGCCTCATCCCAGCTTGCCAATTGCCCCAGCGCGATTGCCTGCGCCAGCAGATTGCCGATGGCTGTGGCCTCTACCGGTCCGGTTACAACCGGTCGCTCCAGGCAGTCGGCCGTTAGCTGAGAGAGAAGTTCATTCCGGGTGCCGCCTCCGACGATGTGAACAGTTTCCAGTCGGTACCTCACAACTGCCTCCAGGTGTTCTACCACCCAGCGGTACTTCAGGGCTATGCTGTCCAGCGCGCAACGAATCACCGCACCTTCATCCTGCGGAACCGGCTGACCTGTCTGTGCACAAAACTCGCGAATACGGGCAGGCATATCGCCCGGCTTCAGAAACTCATCTACATCCGGATCGATGATGGACTGAAGGGGAGCCGCTTCGGCCGCCATACGCGTCAGTTCATCGTAGCCCAGGCTTCGACCTTCATTGGCCCAGGTCCGGCGGCATTCCTGTACCAACCACAGCCCCATCACATTCTTGGATAACCGAAAGTCGCCGTGAACACCGCCTTCGTTAGTGAGGTTGTAACGTAACGCCAGGTCACTTATCACCGGCTCCTTCACGTTTACGCCAACAATGGACCATGTGCCTGAGCTGATCCAGGCGTAATGATCCGAGGCAGCAGGAACAGCCGCCACGGCCGATCCCGTATCGTGGCAGGCCGGGGCAATCACCGGTATCGATCCCACCCCGGTCATTTCCGATACTGAATGTGCCAATGGCCCCAGAACGGTACCGGGGTGCGATATGGCCGGGAATATGCTTTCGGGAATGCCCAGACTACTCAGCAAGGGGTACGCCCAATCACGCTGTTGGGGATCATAACACTGGGTCGTTGTGGCATTGGAGAATTCGCAGGTTTGAACGCCACACAGCCAATAATTAAGCAGGTCCGGGATCATCAGAAAGGTCCGGGCCGTTTCCAATGCCGGTGACCCGGTCTCTACCAGTGACAATAGCTGGTACAGGCTGTTGATTTGCATGAATTGGATTCCGGTCTGTTGGAATATCTCCGTGCGGGGGACTATCTCAAATGCCCTGGTCATCATGCCGTCGGTACGACCGTCCCGGTAGTGGTACGGATTGCCGACAAGATGTCCCTGGTCATCTAGCAAGGCAAAATCAACGCCCCATGTATCCAAGCCGATACCAGCCAGTGGCTCACCGACCAGTTCAGCGGTCGAAACAATTCCCTGAAGAATCTCGCTCCACAGGCCAAGAATATTCCAGTGAAACTCATGGGGAAGCCGAACGGGTGTGTTAGCAAAACGATGGGTTTCGGTCAGCGTCAGATGACGGCCGTTAAACTGACCGGCAATTGCCCGACCGCTTTCGGCACCTAAATCAAAGGCAAGTAGCGATAGTGGCATTTGAAACGCGCTCCCTTCAGGATAAACGGGGTACCGGGATAAGCTCCAACATTTCCTCAACCCAGGTCATCATGAAGCAGGCTCAATCTCAACCAGGCGCTCGACCTGCGCCACTCTTGCAGCAAAGTCGTAATGACCGGATCCCAGGGTCAGGACGATCTCGTCGCCATCCTGCTGGATCATTCGAATTCCTTCTACTTCGTCCAGCGGCAGGTTTGCCTCAGTAACATTCTCAATCGACCGGGCAGGAATACGCACAACGCCTTCCGTATTGGCTGGGATGGTCACAGTCAGGTTCAGGCAGTCCTCTTCTAATGTCCATGCGGACTCAATCCGACCATGCAGTGAGTCGAAGCTGGCGCTGGCATAGGTTAATTGACCACCCGGGCTGGGCTGGAACAGGATGCGCTTGTAACCCGGCGCGTCCGGGTCAATCTCAATACCGGCAACCACACGATACAACCATTCGCCAATTGCCCCGTAAGCATAATGATTGAACGAGTTCATGCTGGCGTCCTGAAAGCTACCGTCAGGCTTAATGCCGTCCCACCGTTCCCAAATTGTTGTAGCACCCTGTGTGACAGGATATAGCCATGAGGGGTAACTCTCTTGATTGAGCAATCGGTATGCAACGTCAGCCCGTCCGAACCGGCTCAGGACATGACATAAATACGGTGTTCCCACAAAACCGGTCGTCAGGTGATAATCGCTCCGCCGGATCACCTCTACCAGTCGTTCAACCGCCCGCGGACGCAGCGACTCGGGCAGTAAATCGAAATGCAGGGCCAAAACATAGGCTGTTTGGGTATTGGGTCCTACCCGCCCGGAAGGCGATACAAACTCGTTGTTAAACCCTTCCTTGATTTTCCCGGCCAGGTCGAAATAGAATCTCGTGTCATCTGTTTTTCCCAACGCCTGGGCCACTCTCGCCAAAAGTTCTGTGCTGTATGCAAAAAAGGCTGTTGCAATTAATTCAATGTTCGTGACCGGCATCGGTCTCCGTGCATCTTCCCCACGATAATCCAGCCAGTCCCCAAACTGGGGATCATTTTGCCAGATATAGTTTTCATCTGCGCGGTCCTGCAGGTAAGTTACCCAGCCGACCATGCTCTCGTATTGCTCTTCCAACAAGCGTTCATCACCGTAACAAAGATAGATGGTCCACGGGCATATGACAGCAGCATCACCCCAGGCGGCCGCTCCCGACTCTATTTTTGCATTCTTGTTATAGGAACGTGAGTTGATATGAATATCCGGGATGACGTATGGAACGCTGCCGTTCGGCAATTGATCGGCGCTAAGGTCCCGCAACCACTTAGTAAAGAACGTAGCCACGTCCATATTGAAACAGGCAGTGCGGATAAAGACCTGTGTGTCACCGGTCCAGCCCAATCGCTCGTCCCGTTGCGGGCAATCGGTGGGAACATCGACGAAGTTACCTTTTTGGCCCCAGATAATATTATGCTGAAGCTGGTTGATAAGCGGATTCGAGCACTCAAAGGTGCCGGTCGGCCGCATATCCGAGTGCAATACAATGCCCGTAAATTTGTCGGGCGTGATCTCGCCGGGATAGCCCTCCACTGCAACGAACTGGAATCCCTGAAAGGTAAAGTACGGCTCGAAAACCTCATCTCTATCCTCAAGGCCTTTCAGCGTGTAACGCGTGATTTGGTCTGCCTTGCGGAGGTTCGCTGTATAAAGATTACCTTCCTGGTCGAGAACTTCGGCATGGCGTAAGGTAATCGTCGCCCCTTCCGGGCCTCGGGCACGTACCTGCACCCAACCAACCATGTTCTGACCGAAATCCAGAATAGTTTCGCCTTTGGGAGAATGTAAGATGCGAACCGGCTGAACCTCTTCCTGGCGACGAATATATGGCCCAACCTGAGCTACGACATGATCCCGGGAATGTTCCAGCAGACAGACACTCTGCCAGTCACTGTCGTCATAACCGGGCTTGTCCCAACCCGGTTTTTCTTGCCGGGCATCATAAACCTCGCCATCATAAATATCGCTCATCAGGATAGGCCCGGGGGTTGCCCGCCATTGTTCATCACTGATAACTATATCTTCGCGGCCATCGGCATAGGTCAGGTGAAGCTGCATCAGTAGGGCCAATCTGTCACCATACAGGTTTCTCGTAGTAGCAACACCCAGATGCCCCCGATACCAACCATCGCCAAGCAAGGCCCCCAATGTGTTCTTACCGTCCCGAACCAGCTCCGTGACATCATACGTCTGGTATTGCAACCGGCGCTCGTATGTCGTCCAGCCGGGAGTAAGTACCCCATCCCCAACACGCTGTCCGTTCAGATGCAACTCATAGACCCCGAGACTCGTGGCATAGACGCGCGCCGAAACAAGACCACTTTCAACCTGAAAGTCCCGACGCATGATAGGAGCAGGTTGGGGCCGGCTTAAATCCTCATCCCAATTCGGGCTGATCCATTCCGCTTGCCAGTTACGACTATCGAGTAATCCCATCTCCCAAAAGGCAATCTCACTCCAGTCTGAGACAGAATCGTTCTCATCCCATACCCGCACCCACCAGTAACAGCGCTGTCCGGGTCGCAAGGGCAGACCCGCGTAGGGGATGTGCAACGTGTTGTCGGAGGTCACTTTGCCGGTATCCCACAACACGTTGACTTCCGAATTTTCTGGCACGGCAGGATCATTGCTGACCAGGATCTGATAGGCAGTCTGTTGAGCGTTACGATGATCGGCGAGAACTTGCCAGCTCAAGCGTGGTTGCTGTTCATCCAAGCCGATTGGATTAGTGTGATACTCGCAAATAAGATGATCAGGGATAAGCATGTCAATTCGTTAGATGGTATTGGATTTGGAGCACAAGCAGATATTAACGGCTTGATTGGTTTGCCACGAAAACCTTGGGGTTGTCTGGAGATACGGATGGTAGAATGTTTTGCCCTCCTGCATCCCAACCCAAGACCTATTGAGCAAATTTCATCTAACAGATACTCTCAAAACAAGGTTGAAAAGACAATAACAATAACAGGGAATAGCGATAGTGATCCATTTGTATAGATTTTCCAGTTTGTCAAAATGAGGGATCGGCAATCGAGTGCAAGATAGGCACGGGGCCATATGACCCCGTGCCTAAGGTAACCCGCGACTTAATCAGGTATATTACTTGACAGCTAGGCGCTCGATCAGAGCTTGCAAGCTTGCAGCCCCTTCCTGCACCGTGGACTCTCCAAATGCAACCTGCTGACCAATCAGCTCAAGCTCGTTCACAAACTCCTGGTCATTCGGGAGGTTCGGATCGGCGGGAATTGATCGATTGGCGATGGCATCATAGATCCGGTAAACGGCCGCATCCGTCGGTGTCGCGCGATCAGCGATTGCCTGACGTACGATCGGCGAAGAGGGCACGCCTCGATTCGTCTCAAGTACCGCACCGGCCTCCGGGCTGGTGACAAAGAAATTGATGAACAACGCTGCTGCTTCCTTGTTCTCGCTATCCTTGTTCATTCCCAGATATTGGCTCATCTGGATTGCGTATGCATCTTCACCACCTGCGGGAAGTGTTGTCATACCCAACTCATCAGTCATCGCTTCCTGATAGGCTGCACCCTGGTTGCTCCAAACCAAACCCATCGCGGCTCGGCCTGCTACGAGCGCCGAGGTATCCGGACCTTCCTCAGCATAGGTTGCCGTGGTATCTGCATCAGGGATTAACCCTTCTTCGCGCATATCAGCCCACATTTGCAGCCATTTCTCGGCCGTTTCAACAGTGGCGTAGGATGTGCCGCCATCATCAGATGTCCAGAGTGGAGTTCCTTCCTGGCGGTAGAAATAGCTGAGGTAGTTGGCCTGGTTCGTACTGTTATCTACGAAAGGTGCAACACCTTCGGGAAGGTTGGCCTTGAGCTCCTGACCGTAAGCAATAAGCTCATCCCAGGTCATGTTGTCTTCCGGCAACGGGACACCGGCAGCTTCGATCATTGACTTATTGTAGACAAGAACGAGTGTATTGGTGCCCAGGCTTACGGCATAGAGATTGCCGTCGGCCGCTGTCGCAGGAATCAACGCAGCCTGATCGAATGTCTCAGGAGTATCGATGAGAAGCTGTTGCCCCAAGTAACCATTTAGGGGCTCCAGGTACTGCTGATAATCAGGCCAGTTGCCGCCGAACTGGATAATGTCGGGAGCATTGTTGCCCGCCAATTGGGTATCAATGATCTGGAAGTGATCCGGCGTTCCTCCGTTGGGCTCGCCCATGACGGTGATTTCGGGATACGCTTGCTGGAACAACTCGATAACTTCAAGGGTTCTGGCAGCGCGATCATCATTACCCCACCAGCCCATGCGAAGCTCGGCAGGACCGCCGGTGTATGCAGGAAGTCCATCGGCACGGGCTTCCGGTTCGGCCATTGTCTCTTCTGTTGCGGCATCGACTGCAGCCTCAACTGTCGGCGCAACCTCTTCAACGGCAGCCTGGACGGTCGGGGCTACTTCTTCGACAGCAGCCTGGACTGTCGGCGCGACTTCTTCAACAGCGGCCTGTATGGTCGGTGCTGCTTCCTGTACAGCTTGTTGTGCCTGTCCACCACAGGCTGCAAGCAACACTGCAAGCAGTGCAAGGAGCGCAAATATTCTAAAACTCTTCATTGTTGAATCCTCTCTTTTCTCTTGGTTTCGGTTTTCACATATAGGTTTATTGGGGAAGCCCCATCACGTCATCAATCATCATTTCATACTCAAATCCTCCTCTTAACGTCCTACCCCTTCATACCCGTTGTTGTAATGCCTCTGACAAAGTACTTCTGCAGGGCAAAGAACAGGACAAATGGGGGAATAATGGACAGCGTAGACATCGCCAGTGCGCCTCCCCAGTTAGATACCGAACCTGCGTCACCCACGAACGTACGCAAGGCTCTCGAGACACTAAATATCTGGGGATTAGTGAGGTATAGCAGGTGATTAAAGAAGTCGTCCCACGTCCAAAGGAACGTGAACAAAGCTGTTGTGACCAGGGCAGGCAGCGCAAGAGGTACGATGATTCGGACCAATACTCCGAGCGTCCCACACCCATCAATAATCGCCGCTTCTTCGATCTCCTTGGGTAAGCTACGCATAAACTGCACCAGAAGGAATACGAAGAATGCATCTGTCGCCAAGAATTTCGGAACAATAATGGGCAGGAATGTGCCAACCCATCCAAAGGAGTTAAACAGGATATAGCGTGGCACAATCGTTACATGAGCGGGGAGCATGAGCGTGACCAGCATGATGGCGAACCAAAAGCCCCTGCCAACAAATTTGAGCCGTGCGAACGCATATGCAGCCATCGTGCAGGCAATCACGTTCCCAACGACAGCGGCCCCGCACATGAAGAGGGAGTTCGCGAAGAAACGCCCGAACGACACACCTGCATAGCCCTTCCACCCGGAGATATAGTTTTGGATGGTAACGGCTTTGGGAATTAGGCCTGGGTCACTGAAGATCATGTTGTTCGGCTTGAAGGAACTCACAACCATCCACACGACGGGGTAGATCATTAGCAACCCTAGGGCAATAATGAACAGGTGTGTTAGCGTATGGCGAAGGATAGGGTTTTTATTCATGTTATTCCCCGGACCCATACGACACCCACAAATCTGAAGACTTGAAGATGATCGCTGTGATTACACCGATGATGAGTAACAGCACCCAGGCCATGGCAGATGCATAGCCCATTTCGTGATATGTCCATCCCTGGATATACAGATGGAGGGTGTAGAACAGGGTAGAGTTGAGCACGCCGCCGCTACCGCCACCGATGATGTAGGCCTGAGTAAACGCCTGGAAGGTAGTAATTAGTTGCAAAACCAGGGTAAACAAAATAACAGGCGAAAGTAGTGGAATCGTTATAGAGAAGAACTGACGGGTTTGGCTCGCACCGTCAACGCTTGCCGCATCATAATATTCCTGCGGGATTTGTTTCAATCCGGCAAGGAAAATAATCATGGACGATCCGAATTGCCAAACCGTCAGCAACACGAGTGTCCAGAGAGCATACTTCGGATTTGTGATCCAACTGGGCAAATCGGTGAAGCCAATAGAACCGAGAACCAGATTTACCAGGCCGTCTTTTTCGAACAGCTTGCGCCACAAAACAGCTATAGCCACGGACCCACCAAGCAGCGTAGGGATGTAGTAAACCGCGCGATAGAACGGCACCCCGCGAAGCTTCTGATTCATCAGCATTGCCACAAGGAGCGCAAAGATCAGCTTCAATGGAACCGACACAAACACATAAATGAACGTCACGGACAGCGACTTCAGATAATACGGGTCCACGTGCATGATTTCGCCCGTGGGCACAGTGAACTCAGATATCCCGGCCAATGACCCGAACATTCTGATGTAATTGCCGAATGCAATCCATTGTGTCGAATCAGGCTGGGTGAAGTCATAATTCGTGAAGCCGAGCCACAACGAATAAAGCATTGGGTAAAGCGTGAGCACAAGGAAGCCAAGAAGCCACGGCGCAAGGAACATATAGCCGATGGCATTGCTCCTGAGAGTCTTCTTGCTGATACCGGAAAACTTACGCATAAATAAACTTCTTTCTGTAACTAATCCACTCGATTCTTAGTGGAAGGCTTAAACCTTGAAAACGTTTGCAGAAAATATTGATAACAGAACAACACTCAACACAGGAATTCCACCAGCTACTATTCTTGAATTTCTTTCGTCGAAAACGTTTGTTTTTGCTCCGCCCAGGAACAAACGAAACTGCTACCCCTGATATTGGGTGTCACCAGGGCTGCGAAACTTAATCGGGTGCAGGTCCCGTAGATTCGCGAAGTATCAATCGAGCCGGGAGCCTGACCCGTTGGCGTGGTCGGTCCGGTTCTTTCAAGCGAGCCAATAACAGCCCCATTGATTCACGCCCCATTTTTCTCCCGTCTTTGGAAGCGGTACTTAACCGAGGCACTAAATAGTTCGCTATTGGAATATCATCATAGCCAAATACGGATATATCTTCTGGAGCATTCAAGCCCAGATCCCGGATAGCTCGCAGTACACTTACAGCCAAAAGGTCATTAATCGCCAGTAACGCTGTAGGGCGTGAAGGCAACTCAAGTAATTTCCGGGCAGCGTGGTAGCTATCTTCAAGGGTCGGACCACACTCAACTATCAGGTTCGGGTCAATAGGTAAATCGGCCGCTTCCAGACTCTCCCGATAAGCAACCAACCGGTCATTACCCAATTCCGGTACAGCGATGCCGTAGATGAAACCGATTCGCCGATGGCCGAGCGAGATCAGGTGCTGCATCACCTCAAGTGTTGCTTCTCGGTAATCAGAGATCACCAGGTCGATGTTGAAATCAACTCCGTCCAGACCGGCCATTACCCCAACAATCGGCACGCGGCGCTCAAGAAGATTGGCTAATGTTTTCTGCGCCTCCTCCGAATGGTAAATGAAGCTGGGCACCATAATCAATCCATCAATTCGACGGTTTGACAGGTTCTTGAAGATATCCTCAGCTAATCTATTTTCAGGAGGGATGCTGGAGAGAAGGATGTGGTAACCGGCAGCACTGGCTTCCTGTTCCACACCATCAACCACTTCCCAGAAGTGGGGGTTGTGAATATCCGGTATGACGAGACCGATTGTCTTGGTATTACCTGAACGAAGAGCCTGTGCACGAGCATCGGGGACGTAGTCCAGCTTCGCAACTGCGTCCATTACCCGTTGGCGTGTCTCTTCAGAAATCGGGACACGGCCACCGGTTCGATTATTCACCACATGGGAAACTGTTACTCTGGAAACCCCGGCGAGCCGGGCCACGTCAGCTTGAGTCGGCCGTTTCATAATTGTTCAGTGGAACCTGACTCCATGATCGGTTGACCGATGATGAAGCCTTCTTCAATAGAAATAGTGGATTATCTCAACACGTGTAGTCTATGACGTATAAACCTTACACGTGTAAATAGATGTGAAACACAGTACCATACATCACTTCCCTTGTCAATAATCTCCTTTTGCGAGGATTAATCATTTGCGATTTCCCTACCAGTGAAACAGTAGAGCATGATAACACTACACCCCTTGCACGCAGCAACTACCCACCAGCAAGGTGTCATTCGTCTGTGTTAGAAAGTATTGGCATGGGAGAAATCGGGTTTCCAATAATGGAAACCCGATTTCTCATCGACAGGTGAGGTTAGGGGTTAATCAGCCTTCAGTGAAAAGCCATCAATCTTGAATGCCTTTTGACCGAATTCATGCAAGCCCCCTTCCCAGAACAGGTCAAGTGTGGTACACGAAGTCGTATCACCCAAGCTACCCGGTGTGCAGTGCAAGATATCATGCGTCGTAACATTAAATGTATCCAACGCCGAATTCTTGTTTAGCGCCAACAGTATGTCTCCAGTGACAGGATCAATCCACGTAGCGACGACATCTTTTATTCGCTTGTGAACATCACTACCATCAAAGTACAGATCCCATGTACCAGATGTTGTTGTACCGAGGCTTGTGGGGGTGAATACCAGCAGGTCTTCATCCATCGCTCTCAACTTGCCTGACGGCCCTGGAACTGTTGCGCTCGTGGTAACGCTGATTATCAAGTTGCCTTCGGGGCTGATTGATAGGGCATCAATCTTCTCACCGCCTGTTTGCAAGGCAACATCAGACCCATCGAAGTACATCTCGAAGGTACCGGCTGTGTCATCACCCAGCGAAGTCGGGATGAAACGGGCAATGTCAGAATCATCCAAAGTCGCCGAACCCATACCAGCGAGTTTCTTCATCGGTTTGTTGAGGGAAAGAAGGATACTACCGTCATCCAGAAGCTGGAAGGCAGTGATGTCGGCCTTGGTTAGACCAACGTCTGATCCGTCAAAGTACATTGACCAGGTTTCGGAAGTCTCATCGAATTCGAGAATATCCTCATCCTGATAAACGTTTCCTTCAACAGTAACTCTTCCGGTTGGGGAAAGGTACAGGACCTCTGGCGCCCTTGTTACCGTTATGGTGAAATCCTGAGTGTAATCCGTACCAATCGCCGTTCCATCGACAATTGTAGCCGTTAACACAATTTCCGTACCTGGAACCGCGTTGCTCTCTAAGTGTAACGTCTTGACTGTACTACCATAATTGCCAGATGAAGTGACAATGCTCGCATAGGTCGTATCAGCCAGGCTCCATGTGACGGTCTGGTTCGTAGCATTTGCCGGCGAGACAGTATCCAGGCGATAGAATACAATCCCATACCAGATTTCAGATAGTTTCAGGTCTGTGTCAACTTGCAGGGTTTCCGGAACACCACTGATGGATTCAACAGGCACAAAGGGTGCAGTAACAAATACGGTGTAAGTCGCAGTTGTATTACCATCTTCAGCAGTGACCAATATCTCCCATCTCGCACCATTATCGAATTTAGTAGGAGTACCTACCGTTGCACCTGGATCAGTTGCTGCAGTTGAGAACGCAGATGTGCCTATCGTACTCAGGTTTGTACCGTACGGCACCTGAATATTAAATGCAAGTGGATCGGAAGGATCTGGCGTTCCATTATACGTTGCAGTCGAGAATCCACTTGGCAGTGTGATAGCAACGCTGGCGAGACCCGCATCGGACGATGGTGTACGGACAACGACTTCAGCCACACCGCTGGTAACTTCTGCCGCGCCGCTGGTCGAGTTAATTACTACATAGTAGTGGTATTCACCTATCCCCAAACCAGTTGGGATCTCGTAGGTAGAAGAATTCGCCCCATTAATCGGGGTACCGCCTGAGTTTGAATTGGAAGTATTGGAATACCATTGATAGGAAAGCGTTCCGGCACCACCATTGTTCTCAGCCACGATGTACAGAGAGTGCCCAGCCCCATATCCGGTCAATAGTTCCAAATTGGGGGCAGGCTGTACTTTGACAACAATTTTCGGTGATACCGTCACATCGTCATAGAAATACCAGCCATCGGTGCCTTCTATGCCATCCTGTCCACCGGTGATGGTATTGTAACCACCCCAATAATAATCGTACGGGTTTTCGGTCTGACCGTTCGCCACGTTCAGTTCATAGGGGTCGGTTGTAAATCTGTCGGCTTCGGCCCCAACCAGCGTCTCGGTGCCATAGAAGAAGTCGCTCAGATATTTGCCCTCTGGTACAGCACTTGCCGCACCATGGGGATCTCCGGATGAGACATAGTTACCGTTGTTGAACTTGACGTAGTCGTCAGCATTGACCCCCAGAGCATTGTAGACGCTCTTGGCGATCTGAAGGCTCATATTGTCGGTCGCAGAACCGTCGTTGTAGTCATTGAGGTTTGTATCAATGACAATCGCCCGGTCCGGGGCAAGAGTGGCTACCAGCAACGCCTGATCAAACGGCAGGCGGCTGAACGCACCATAGGCGTAAGAACCGTCCTGATGCTCATACATATGACCATAGGGCAAGAAGTGACGGAACAACTCGGTTTCGCGGACACGATTATGACGGTAGCTATTACCGGGGCCTTCAGTACCGTGGGCCACGATGCTTTCTGCACCGGGGTTGTAATAGTCAGTGCCGGTGAAATCGTACTCCTGACCCTGAACGTTATAACGCCAGTTGGCCGGACCGGTAGCTCCAGACCCGCCGTTGACGACGACCTTGACCCGTTCATCATATACGGCCGCTACAAAGGCGTTCTTACCGCCAATGGAGAAACCCTTGGTGACTGCCTTGGTAGGATCAAGTCTGGCATACAAATCCGGATTCTCGGCAACAGCCATCTCCAGGATATCCAGGTAGACCGAAACGGCCGTGGCATTACCGATCAGGATGCTTGAATCCTCGGACGTGCTATTACGGCTATAGGGGAAGAGCGTATAGAATGTTCCGGATCGGTTGGGATTACCCCAGGCTCCGGTATCAGTACGGCTATCACCTGCCCAGTTGGGGAAACCAACATTGGCAATGCCGTTGGCTGTCCAACTACCACCGAACGAAATCGGTGCTCTGTAGCCTTCAGGAACACCGGCGGTAGGCATGGATACTGAGATGTTTACATTCTGGGCAACACCACCGGAGTAATTGACATTTGTGGGGACAACCTGAGCTGTGACAACGGCGTTTCCTGTGCCAGTATAATCATTAGTGAGTAGATTAATGGTGTAGTCCACGCCTAGTTGCGGCTTGTAACCATATTCATAAAACTGGGCCAATTCCAGGATTTCTGCCTTGCGCTCAGCCCATTCCGCCTCGTTGGTTACCATGCCCCCTGTACCCTTCGAATTGTCAAAGAACTCCCAAACATCGGGTAGCGTTTGTGTTTCGGGTAGATCGTGCGGATCCGGGAATGTCGTATCGCCCCATCTGAGGCCGGCAAACGCCTCAACGACTTCCTGTACAGCAGCTTCTTTCTCAGCACGGGTGGCAGGGCTGTCTTTGATCAGTTCATACGCATCCTTGGCAGCAATCATGCGATCCTTGGAATCGGCAGTCCATACCAAACTACCGTCTCCGTCGTTGCCGGGATCGGTGCCGTTGCCGGAGCCACCGGGGTTGTTCTTGGAATTCCAGAAGCGAATATCCTCATCCGCGGGCCAACCACTATAAGCGAATGAGGTTGAACCATCCCAGTCGGATAGAGTAACGACGCCCCAATCCCGGTTTCTTACGCGCTCAGAGTTCGGTAAGTTGGAGCCACCCTCGAGACCTGCAAAATACTGAGTCTTGCTCCAGTAAGTGAAGGACGAGCCTTGGTCGAAAATGCCGACTTCCAGACCTACCTCTGCACCATTGGTCAACTCGTGATCCCAGGCATCGCCCCACCCTTCAATTTGCAAAGCAATCTCGTAGGTGTAGTTGACGCCGGAACCAGCGGTGTAGCCGGAAGATTTGAAAGCCTTGAGCCGCGTTGAGTAATCCTGATTATTCGGATTGAAGAACGACCCAAGGGAGGGAATGCCACCGTTACTAAATGACGTCACCGATGTGAGCGCCGGGTTTGCACCCAGGAAAAAGACGCCTTGCGTATCCGTCTCCAGACCCCACTTGTCGTTAAAAACATCCATAAAAACGAACAGGCCGTCCGTATTAGGTGTGTAGCTGGCGCTACTCCAATTGGGAGTTCCGGAATCGGATTGGGTGCTGTCTCCGGTCACTTCTACCAGAGCGTAGAGCACCGGTCCGTCCCACAGCAATCGCAAGGTTCCTTCAGTGGTGGCACTGGGTGCGTCGGCCGTCATGCCGACGTTGTATTTATTGGCAATCGGATAGCTGGTTGCTGCATCCCAGGCAGCTTCCCGGACACCATCAACCGCGATGGCATCGGTCGTAAACGAAGCGTCCGCTTGCGCCCGATTGGCAACAACTTTGTAACTCTGGTTATTACCGGCCGAGGGGTGATAACGCTCCAAAATGTTGGTGTTGTTTACATAGTCTTTGTCATCCGGCTGGTCATACGCGTACCGATCACCCGGTGCTGCCAGGAGAACCGGCACAACGACCCCAAGCAAGAGCATCAGGGTCAACAGACTTGTTAGAGGCTTGGACAGTTTTTTCATTTTTTCTCCTTAAATTGGGATAGGTGGGTAAAAATCGTCGCCACCAACGAAAACAGTCGTTCCCTGCATAGTTGGCCGGGTGACTGAGTTCCGTTGGTGTCGCCGAATATACGAATGATCCTGGAATTGATCTGGCCGGTTGATAGTGGGGCTCTCAATCAACGGCGATACCAATTCCTGATATCCAATAGAACTAGCCGGATTTCGATGCTTGTCTGGAGAAATCCAGAGTGTGTTGATTTTAGGTTGACTGTTGAAAGGAAGAATGCAATTGCTAACAGCAGCCGTACCGAGGCTATTCGCTCGGTATTTGGAGGCAATTCTCAATACCTGTTGGCAAGTAGTCAGATTCAGAATCCGACCAGCGCGCCGGCTGCCTGTTAGGGGAAAGACCGTAATGATGGGGACTCCGGCAAGCCGGGAACCATCAGCTTGAGTCGGTCGCTTCATGGTTGTTCAGTGGGATCAACTCTATGATCGGATGACCGATAGCAGGAAGTTCGTAAATAAAAATATAGGTACGGCTCGTTTACACGTGTAGCATAATACGTCTAACCTTACACGTGTAAATGCCTACGGACAAATTAACATACACCACTTCCCGTGTCAAGCGATTCGTATAGATCTCGCCCAAAATCAGCAACGGGCGCGATAAATTGGTCCGAGGAGGGTCCGCCTGATTGACAGGGCAATATATAACCCTGCCGCAATACGGCCGATCAGGGTTCAATAAAAACAAAAACTGTGAATTGAACTAATACGAGCTACTCGTGTCCGGCATCTTATGAAGATTTCAACCGGATGCCCCCCTGCTCCTCTTCGATTTCCACAAACACTGCACGCTCGTCCGGAGTTCTGTTTGGGCTGTGAAATGTTAGCATCAACCGCTCATCCAATGTCTCAAATATCATGCCGTGCCCTCCGTCCTCTGCCCACACCGGTTCAGAGATCTGCTGCCAGGGCCCCAGAACCGCCCCGGTTTCTGAGAGGCATACTCCCATCGCGTATCCTTTCGTGCCGATGCTTGACCACAACATGATAAGCGTCCCGTCACTTAGGCGACGAAGAAACGGACCATCCGTCACATAGGTTGGAAACCTGAATTTTGCTCCTTCCTCAGGCCAGCCGGGTCTCCGAACCCAGGGCGCTTCCGAAGCATTGAAGAGAAAAATGGGTCGACCTACAGCCTCTTTCAAATCTGTGGACAACCGCATAGCACATACCGAACCGTTGTGTATTTGCACCCATTCGTGGCAAAACACGATCCAGGGGTTGCCATCTTCATCGACATGCAAAGTCCCGTCCAGGCACTGCCAGTTTGCAGGCGTTATCGGATCGGCCGTCAGGGGTACGTAGGGTCCGGATACATCCTTTGCGGTCAGGATCTGTGTGGCCCGATAATGATCCTCGGCCACGAACGTGGCGAACATATAGAACTGTCCATTGTAATTATGCACTTCCGGCGCCCAAAAGTTTTCCTTGCCCCAAAAGCTGCTTGGTGGCCTGAATGCAGGAATTGGCCCCTCCCACTCATTCAGATCCACGCTGCGGTAACAATCAAACCCCTGACCGGGACCACGCCAGCAATTTTGGTCTGTCGTCCCGAACATGTAATATGCCCGCTGGTCCTGGTCAGTATAAATAAAGGGATCACGTATTTGGATCTCGTTTGTTTTCATAATTTCTACTCAAAGCAATTCATTGTTTATCTGTACTGCGTCTATAGTAACCGGCTTCAAAGTGTCTGATAAATTTAGGGAGCACCTTGATGAGGTTCAGTAGTGAAATACCTACGATCCTAGTCAATGGATCCCTACCATTGCAAACAAAAACTCTATATCAACCGAGATCATTTCGCCAAAGATCATGGTTCAAATGAAAAGGTCCAAGGTCAGGGTACCTTGAAAGTGGCTAATACTAAAGGCATGAAAAACAACAGGCTGAATCAATGTCCATATTGCTTCAGCAATGAAAACCAAGTCAAAAATGGTAAGACAGCCGCCGGCAGTGATCTCATCAAGCGACTATTAACCGGTTTCGTTTCAGAATCTATGAGGCCGACTAGAGGATAGAGTTACTGACTGCTTCAATTAGCAATGTGTACCATGACGCCATGGTCAACAAATTTCTCTCGTAAGCTGTCTGACATTCCCTTATCAGTCACAATATGATCTACATCAAAGGGGCCTAGAATCGAGGTCAGCGATACAACGCCAAACTTGGTTGAGTCTATCAACATGATGACCTCGTTCGTTGATCGAATCATGGCTTTCTTGACCTGAATTTCCAGCATATTCGGGTCGGTGAATCCGTATTCTTCAGTCCAGCCGGTAGCCGAAAGGAAAACTTTGACGCATTGAAGGTCTTGAAGTGATCTTCAGCAACGGGGCCAACCAGTGTGTTGGATACCTCGCGCAGAAGACCACCTGTAGAGATGACTGTATTCCCGGCACTGATGCGCTGTAGGTCGAGAAGAGTGTGCATGCCGTTCGTCATCACAGTGATGTTTCGGTAGCCGGTCATATAGGCAACCATGCCGGTAACAGTCGTCCCCCCCTCTATGGCGATGATGTCGTTGTCCTTGAGGAAGTGTTCAACGGCATAGCGTGCGATCTGGCGCTTCTGAGCCTCGTTAATTCCCCGTTTCTGGGTGAACTGCAATTCTACGGAGGAGGAAGGTTTGATAACCGCGCCGCCGTGTGTCCGGGTGATCAGCCCCTGATCTTCGAGCAGCTTGAGATCGCGCCGGATCGTCATCTCGGAGACGTCATATTTCTGACTCAACTCGCCAACACTGTAGACGCCGTCAGTCTTGATATCTTCCAGGATGTTTTGCAAGCGTTGAGCAGGCAACATACCAAATTATTCCTCGTGCGTGTCAGTCAAGAGTGAGAGTCATTACATACAGCTTGACAGCATCATTATATGATGCTCGGTACTTGTGTCGCAAGAGGCTATGTGCTATACTGTGTTTATATGTTCGTTTATGTTTGTTATGATTACGAATAAACGAAACAGGTTTCATTGATACCTTAAGCAATTCCACAACCAAGACTCCGGCGACGGCCGAACAAAGGTTTGTTTCACCAAATCAGAATCAAGATATGGACACGGTATTTGGCACACTGATAAATGACGAGTTGAAGCTCGTAAATCACCGTATGCTCCGCAGTGGTGTTCAACACCGCCACGATATCAGACCACTCGACCCCCAACCCTATGATCCAGTAGAGGTGCACCTTCTGACCCCGGGACAAGCTGGGTTCGACCAAATTACCCTGATTCACACAACGGACGGTAGCCCTCCGGCTGGGAGTCGTGGTGAACCTGTCAATGGAACCGTCATTCCTCTTGAGCGCGTGCACATCGAATGGGACTCGCTGATTTGGGATTATGTGGTCCATTGGCAGGCGGTGATTCCGGGCCAACCGGATCAGACTATGGTGCAATACATCATCAGCGCCTGGTCCAACGACGGTGACGAAACCTTTGCCGATTGGCCCGATATTGATGATGCGGTCCAACATGCCACGATGCTGCACTTCAAAAGCATCCCTGAAGACACAGCACTCCCGGAATCCGGCCCATTCCCCGGTCAAGGCGTGTTCAACTATCACGTTGATATCATCCACCCACCCCATTGGGCCAGCGAGGCCATCATCTACCAGGTCCTGGTGGATCGTTTTTATCCCGGCGACGACCAAGCCTGGCGGCAAACAACCGACGTGTATCAGCATTGTGGAGGAACACTATGGGGCGTAAGAGACAAGCTCGACTATATCGCTGAGCTTGGCGTTAACTGTCTTTGGCTTAGCCCGACATGGGTCAGCCCCAGCCCGCACGGATACGATGTGACCGATTATGATCACGTCGAGCCACGCCTGGGGGGCGACGAGGCGCTAAGGGCAGTTGTCAAAGAGGCACATCAGCGAGGCATACGGGTTTTGCTCGACATGGCATGTAATCACCTGTCCAACGAGCATCCAATATTCATTGAAGCCCAGAAAGACGAACATAGCCCCTACCGTGACTGGTTCTTCTTCGATGAGCGAATCGAACACGGCTACAAGACTTTCTTTCATGTCCCCTCTATGCCCCGGTTGAATCTCGCGTTTCCGGCTGCCCGCGACTGGATGGCGAGTAACGCCGTGCGCTGGCTCCGTGATTTTGATGTAGACGGTTACCGTCTGGACGTCGCTGATGGACTGGGGCCAGGCTTCTGGCCGTACTTTCGCCAGGCTTGCAAAGCTGCCAAGCCGGACTGCCTGATCTTCGGTGAGATCATTGATACGCCACACCGGCTACGGACATATACCGGTCGATTAGACGGATGTCTCGACTTCCCATTAAACGATGCTCTACGGCGCACCTTTGTCTGGGAAACCCTAACTAAGCCACAGTTACAAGCATTTGTTGATAACAACGCAGCCTATTACACAGATGACTTCGTGGCGCCTTCATTCCTCGACAACCACGACATGAACCGGTTTAGCTTTATCGCCGGAAACAATGCGGAAAAGCTCAAGAGAGCCGTCTCATTCCAAATGCAGTTACCTAACCCACCCATTATCTACTACGGCACAGAAGTCGGTGTAAGGCAGGCCGATGATCTGATGGATCGGGGGTTTGGCGTTTCCCGGATACCGATGATATGGGGCGATGAACAGGATACGGACCTGTTGTCGTTTTTCAAGCAGGAGATTCAGGCACGAAAAGAACGGTTCGCTGGGCGCAACGGTGATCTTTGAAGCGCGTCAGTTCACCGGGAAAGGATAAGGAGAGGGACTATGTGACCCATCACACTTCAACCACAGAAGTTATAGATTATTTTGTTTCACCCACTATGTTTAAGAGAGGAGAATCATGAGGCACAAGCATGTAATTACCCTAATCATCCTGTCGTTGATGGCGATGTCAGTTATGGCTGCCTGTGGTGGCAGTACGGCCGATGTTCCCGGAGACGACACTGCATCATCTGTGGAAGCAACTGTCGAAGTAGTTGCCACTGACGTAGCCAATGAACCAGAGCCCACCGCCGAAGGAGAAATGGTTGGTGAAGAAGAATCCACAGCTCAGGATGAGACGGCAAGTGAGTCATCAAGCGACTCCGATGTTACCTTGACTGTCTGGGTTGATGAAAAGCAGTATGACGTAATCAATGGGATGGTTGACGAGCTCAAGAATGAATATGGCGCGACCCTCGTTGTGGAGCAGTTTGGCTTCGGAGATCTGCAGAATCAATTCCTCTTTGCCGCGCCGGCTGGTGAAGGTCCCGATGTCATGGTAACGGCTCACAATACGCTGGGCGAAATCGTCAGCAATGGTTTGGTGTCGCCCATCGAATTGGGTGATGCAGCGGCCGATTATGCGCCGGCGGCACTCCAGGCCTGGCAATACAACGGTGAGCAATACGGCCTACCATATGCCACTGAAAATGTCGGCTTTTTCATCAATAAAGATGTTGTACCGGAATGCCCGGCAACCTGGGATGATGTTTTGGAGATCTCCCGCGAGATCTCGGCCGATAACGACGATGACATTCCCACCAATAAGTATGGTTTCGTCACCATCGAAAACGATCCCTACCACTTCTTCCCCATCATGACTGCGTTCGGCGGCTATGTATTTGGCCTGACCGACCAGGGATATGATCCCAATGATGTAGGGATCGACAGTGAAGGATCATTGGCATCCGCGATATTCTGGGACGACTACATTAAGGAAGGACTACAACCGCCCGGAGTTGACGCCGCAGCAATCATGGACCTCTTTGAAACCGGGCAGTCAGCAATGACGATTACCGGTCCGTGGAACACACAGCGTGTAGAAGAATCAGGCATTAACTATGAGATATGCCCCATTCCGGGTGAGGTTCTAGAGACAGGACGTCCTTTCATGGGGTCGTTCGGATTCGTCATTAATGCTTTCAGCGAGAACCCTCTGCTGGCGCAGATCTTCGTGAAAGAGTTTCTTGGGCGCGAGGAAACCATGCAGGCGCTTTATGACGCCACGCCTCAAGTACCTGCTTATCTGGCGGTATTGGACAAACTGGATGATCCCAATTTAGTCGCATTCGGAAAGGCTGGAGAGAATGCACTAGCCATGCCGGCCATTCCGGAAATGAATTCGGTTTGGGAAGCCTGGGGCAATGCCATTACCCTCATATCCCAGCAGGGAGATGGCCCTGAAGATGCCTTCCGCAATGCGGCCAATCAGATCCGCACCGCCATCAGCGGTGAAGTTGTTGAAAGTGACGAAGCCGCCGTGGAAGAAGCTGCACCAGTTGAGTTCGAAATGGTCAACATTCCCGGCACGGCGCAAGAGGCAATGGGCTGTAGTGCAAACTGGGATCCGGCTTGCGAAGCCACTGCCTTAACACTGGGCGATGATGGGTTATGGACCGGCTCCTTCGAAGTTCCTGCCGGCGAATACGAGGTCAAGGTAGCGGTCAATGGCGGTTGGGACATCAACTTTGGTGTTGACGGTCTCCACAATGGAGACAATATCCCCTTCAGCCTGTCCGAGGACGGTACGGTTACATTCACCTTTGATCCCGAAACCAGCTTACTAGAGATTGCAGCCGAATAGCACAGGGTAACGCCTGCGTGTAGCAGGTCGAAAGCAACACAACGTTTTCGGCCTGCTACATCCTGAGCAACTCGAAGAGGAGGTCCCAATGACAGCATTTGCTCCGGAAGCGAAAAAACCTTCAAGTGGGGGGCTGGGATCGATTACGCTAAGCAGTGTCGTGTTACGCCTGATTGCCCTGATGATATTTTGGGCCGGCGGTGCATGGTTGATGCTTAATATGTGGGCAGACGGTTACTGGCAATTGGCCGGCATCTGCCTGTTCATTACTCTGCTGGTGACGATCATCTGGCTTCGACCGGAAGCATATCCTTTGCGCTGGATGTCACCCGGACTGTCGATCATGATCCTAATCTCCGTATATCCGATCCTGTATACGGTCTATATTTCCTTCACCAACTACGGTACGGGTCATCTGTTACCCAAAGTACAGACGGTTGATGTGCTGGAGCAGCGCAAGTTTCTACCCGAAGCCGGTTCCACCTATGAGTTCATACTCTACCAGAACCCCTATGGGGAGTACGCGCTTCTGTTGCAACCGGAAGCAGCACCGACGCCGAACCTATCGCGGTTGTGCCCGGAAACACCTTACCGTTATCAAACGCGGATGCAATCTCGCCGCAGGGCGAACCGGCCGAAAGCATCGCCGTTGTGGGTGAGGATGAACCGTACACACTCGTACCCCAAAATAAATTACTGGCTGCAATAACCGATCTACAGGATATTGAGTTTGGCTCCGGTGACTACACCGTGAGGATTCAGGGAATGGACAGCGCCGCCGCGCTGGAGCAGCGTTATGTGTACGATGCAACGGCCGACACGATTTTCGACAGAAAAGAAGACGTGCTTTATCAGGCGGATGATGAGCTGGGCCTCTTTATCTCTGATAGTGGTCGTGAGCTTATCCCCGGCTATACAGTGTCCATAGGTCTCGCAAACTATCGCCGCTTCCTGACCAATCCGGCATTTCGTGGGCCTCTCTTCCTTGTCTTCCTCTGGACCGTCGTGTATGCGTTTCTGGCAACGGTCCTTTCTTTCAGTCTGGGATTGTTGATCGCCATTGCGTTTGGTCGAGGTATGCCCGGGCAGAAGATTATCAAATCGCTACTAATTATCCCCTTTGCCATCCCTAATGTCATTTCCATACTGGTTTGGCGGGGATTGTGGAATCCGATAAGTGGTGGGGTTGCCGCATTAGCATCTGAGTTAATGGGCCATACTGTCAATGTTTTGCCTCGCCGATCGGCGTTAAGGTTGCTTTACTAACTGTTACTCTCTGGCTGGCTTACCCCTACTATGTATTGATCAATAGCGGGGCTTTGCAGGCTATCCCTCAGGAAATGTATGAAGCGGCCGATATTGATGGCGCTAACTGGTGGCACAGGTTCCGTTATCTGACACTACCACTCCTCCTGGTCGGTGTTGGCCCCTTACTAATCGGAACCTTCATGGTCAACTTCAATAACTTCAACATTATCTATCTGTTTAATAACGGTGGGCCGCCGATGGTTGGTACTCCGACACCTGCCGGTCACTCCGATATCTTGATCACCTACGTCTATCGGCTGGCGTTTGGAGGTGGCGGCCAAGACCTGGGGTATGCCACAGCCATTACCGTGATCATATTCTTTATCCTGGTTGCCATCACACTAATTCAATACCGTTACATGCGGGTTTGGGAGGAGGTAGGCGAGAATGTCTAGCGTCACATCACAGCCGGAACTAACCAGTCTACAGCAGTTCTGGCAATCAAAGACCACCCAACGACGAGTGGCTAATATAATCAAACTCATCCTGGCCTTTATTGTCCTGATCTTTTCACTGACCCCTGTGCTGTACACGATCTCCTCGGCTTTTAGTCCAACGCAGGGGCTTAGTCGCCAATTGATCCCGGATAATCCAACGCTCGCCAATTTTCAGAGAATCGTGCGTGAATATCCGTTTGGCTTATGGTTGGTAAACACAACAAAAATAGCTGTGATTACTTCCTTACTGTCAACTATGATTACAACCTTGACGGCCTATGCTTTTTCCCGTTTCCGCTTTGCCGGTCGCGGTAAGCTATTGCTCGGTATACTGCTCATCCAGGTATTTCCGGCTCTCATGGCTATGGTTGCTCTGTTTGCCCTTCTTGATCAGTTGGGCAGTTGCTGCATACCCTGGCTAGGACTGAACTCCTATGGCGGTCTCATCCTGCTCTATATGGGCGGCTCAATGGGTGTTAACATCTGGTTGATGAAAGGGTTTTCGATTCTGTCCCTCGTGATATCGACGAATCCGGGATGTTGGACGGTGCATCTGATTGGCAACGGTTTTGGCAACTCATCTTCCCCCTTGTTCGGCCGATTGTGATTGTCGTCGGTATTCTGACCTTCTTTATCGTCTATGCTGACTGGGTTTTCCCAAGTATTGTCATCCGCAAATCAGAGCTTTTTACGCTCATGCTGGGCTTGCAGCAACTGATTGCCAATGATTACGGCAACCAGTGGGCTGTATTCGCTGCCGGGGCGGTTCTGGGCTCGATTCTGCCCGTGTCAGTCTATCTCCTGCTGCAAGATCAAATTGTCGGTGGGTTAACTACAGGAGCTGTGAAAGGGTAATGATCATCGACGCCCATGTACACATCGGCACGATAGGTACATTCGATATGCCGGAAGCCATGGTTTTAGATTCGATGGATAGATACCATATCGACTATGCTCTGGTCTCCAACGTTGAGGGGATTGAGGTAGATGGGGATCAGGTTCCAATTCCGTCGGAACAGCAAATAAGCCAACGGGCTGTCAATGAAAAGACAATTCGTTTTGTGCGGACCCATCCTGAAAAATTGGCGGCTCTCTTGTGGATCAAGCCGGCCACGGAAGGATGCACACCGGAATTTGAAGCCCTGATTGCCGATAACCGGGATGTGGTTGTCGGGCTGAAAGTGCACCCCTACCTTTCCGGCATATCCTTGGAAGTTCCGAAGTTGATCAGTATATTCGACTTGCGCAGAAGCACGGTTTGGTAGTGGTTACGCATACAGCAAATGACGACGATTCCAGCCCCCGCAGGGTCTACGAGGTAGCTCATAAATATCCCTCGGTCAACTTCGTGATGTACCATATGGGCCTGGCAACCGATAATCAGGAAGCGATTGAGTTAATCTCCAGACTTCCCAATCTGTATGGCGACAACTCATGGGTAACTCCAGACAAGACGATCCAGGCCATTCGGACCTGCGGCAGCAAGAAAATACTGTTTGGGACGGACAACCCCATTGCCGGCCCGGATACTTACGGCGATCCTGTGTTCTATCAACGCTGCTTTGAAGGTCTTCAGGATGAGCTTTCTTCGGAAGAATACGAAGACTTCATGTTTGGGAACGCGACCCGCCTCTTCAAGCTCAACCGACTCGCTTAAGGAAGACAGTGTGCCTACGCCAACTAAAAATCACGACCTGCACTTGCCTGACTGGGGCCCCTACTCCAAACGCTATGCCGGGATATCCCACATCCCTGATATTAGTCGTGGGCTTCGTTTCGATGTCTGCATCATGCCGGGCCATTATCGCCGCCAAATGCTGGTACCCAACGAGAAATGGGCATCCGGCCATCATGCCTGGGAAGCAGCCACCGACCTAAGCTATTACGCCTACCGTTATGAGATAGAGTGGAAGGACCAGGTCTACTGCGACGTCTCTTTCTCAGAACTGTCCGAACAATCCCGGCTGGTGCGGTGCTCGTTTGTGAATAACACGGACCTTACCCAGAGCCTAATGCTGCACCTGGTAGCCTATCTAAACTTCCCACCTGTGCGTCCTTACTCCGACGAACCGATAGAGGCATCAACAGTATCCTTGCCGGCGGATGCAATCTGGGTAGATGCTCTCGACTATGACGATTTGCAGTTTGCAATCGGTCGGCCGACAGACAACCTGGTTCCGGACGGTATGATGCGGGCCGAGGTCCGTGATCATGGTTTTGTCAACGGTAGTGGAATCGGTCAGGCGTTCGGTCGTGATGCGGGAGACTGGGTGTCCTTTCAATTCGTCCCGGACAAACCGTTGCAAGATGCCGCCCTCACTGTCCGTTACCGGGTAGAGGGTTCCGACCCGGCACGAATCCGACTAACCGGAAGCATACAAACTGAGTTAGAACTTACCGGGGAGAATCCTGATGATTCAGGGTTCTCTTGTCTGGTCATTCCCATCGGAAAGTTGGACGCCGGGGAACAGGCACTGATCATGACTTCGCTGGGTGGGGCCGGTATTGAGCTCGACGGATTTGCAGTAACCGAAGCTGGGTTGGCAGGGAATGTACGGTTCGAGAAACACAGTTGGACGCATGTCCCTGATATCATTGAAGGTCCATATCCCAACAGCCTCATCTTGCAATACCCCGATACAGAGATGCTCTATGGCCTGGCCTGGGACTATCCTGATTACTGGTTGCGGCAACTTTTCAATGACGAATTGGATAGTTTAGCGCATGATTGTTCTGACAATGTATCAGCAAAGAGGCAACATGGACCGGGCGAAGGTCATTTCACCGATGTGTTCTTGCGGCCCATATCCAGCTGCGCATTCTGAGCTAACTATCTTTAGGGGTAGTCACGGCCGGGAATATTTCACAGATAGGCAATGCAACGCTGGCTGGCTTTGCAGCCCTACCAGCCAGTTCGCTGGAGGATATTTGCTCCGTCAGCACGTAAGGTGCCATCTCTTTTGATGACCTTCCTGCCGGAGAAGAACAGTTTCGATTCAGCCAGGGGCGAATGGCCGCTACAGAAATGGTGAACGTTGTATATCCGGTCTATACGCGGCAACGGTTGTTCGCCATCATACGCCCGGCAAATGGTGGGACTGCTTATATACGTGGGGCTCGGCTTTATCGGATTGGCCTTGCTGGAGCTTGACATTCAGCGTGCTGTTGACAATCTAAACACCTATCCTGAACAAAGGATTCCAGCCCTGGCCTTCATCCATCATGGTAGCCGGTCCCCACTCAGATGTACCTGTTCCATGAATTGTGGAACCGCACACAGGATCAGACACTGCTCAAAGCATTCTATCCTGGAATGCGCCCAGTACTACCTGTTTATGGCCGGAAGGTTGGGCAGCTCAACGACCCGCAGCCTGAAGTCCGATACGCTAAGAACCTGGGATGTACTTCTTTGATTCCGGTGGATGGGACGATTACCCAGCCCAAATTCACTACGCTCGAAACAGGTAATGAGTCACTGATAACGTGCGCGGCGATCACTGCCCATGTAATCCGCAGCGCCAGGATTTTACTTTGCCGCCTCATGACCTTGGGGATACCAGAGGGATCAAGCCCTCTATCATGAGGATATTGCCGCATTTTCAGAAGCTTTACAACGTGACGCCTGGGATGAAGAAGTCGGCTATTTTAGCTACGTCCTTCATGATGACCACGGTCATGCAATTGGTCCGCTGCGCCACGAAAGCGGCGTGAATTACAACATGGGTCTGGATGGTGTGATGCCGCTGCTGCGGCGGAATCTGCACGCCTGAACGGGAAGCTTTGATGCTGGACCGTCTGGCGAGTTCAGAGCATTTCTGGGCAAGGATCGGCCTTTCCACTGTTGATGATCGGCTCCGTATTATCGGAAGGACGGCTATTGGAACAGTGCGGTGGATCCCCATCAGTGGTTTATGTGGAAAACCGCGCTTGATCTAAGGACAGGGCGACTTTGCTTACCGCATTGCCAGGACCGCCCTCGACCTATGGAAAACGAAGTGGAAGCTTCTTATTATTGCTTCGAGCATTTCATCATCGAATCCGGCCGAGGGGCAGGCTGGCATCAATTTGGAGGATTGTCTTCACCCGTCATCTCGTGGTTCAACGCCTACTTTTCGCCCCGGCCGGTTGACAACCGGCTTTGACATCTGGGATCGAAGAGCAACATTTCTCTAATGACAATCGTTCGTTTAAGGGCCGGCTGCGCTCAGTCGCCTCGCCGCGAACTGTCTCAATGATCATAAATATGAAGCCTGGCCCAACGTATTCAGCCACATGGAACAACAAGGCTATCGAAACCAAAGAAATGAGTCCGGGCTCTCTGCAAATTCAAGTTCCTTTGATTCGCAAACAGGTGTATTGGAAGTTGTGGCGAACTGAAACGACAACCTGTTATGAAGTTTAGCCAGGAGGAAATTAGACTAATGGTATCTGATGTAGTTAAAGGGAATGGCGTTTGACCCTGACACCGGTGAGCTTCCCGGAGCAAATGTCACCCGAACGGTATCTGTCGATCTGAGAACATCTTCGCTGATGAATCCGCATATCGTCAAATGCTTGCGGAAAAATCCCGTTGTCATCAGGTGGGCAACGTCCGAGGCAGGCGCAGGCGATGGGACTTACACTACGGCATCCGGTGTTCTCATGCCCGGAAAATGGGCAATCGTGCCACTTTATGACCAAGGGGCATTATCATGAGTGGCGAGAAGCGGCCAGAGTCTATATTGGCCTGCACGGCAAGGGTCTGATGCTGTTGGAAGATGAAACCACCAACGATGCTCGCCTCGTCTCGCTCTGCGCCAATGAGATCGTATATGTGCCCGGCAACACCGCTCACCGGACAATTAATATTGGCGACAAGCCACTGGTTTACATCGGCTGTATATCCCCGCCAGGGCCAGGCATGACTTCAGCGCTATCGCCGAGCGTAACTTCTCAAGCATTGTTGTGGAACGCAATGGGGAGCCTGCTCTACAACAACGCATGACCCCGGAAGATGATCGCAGCAGAGAGATAATGACAGATTACGTCACCAAACCAATTCCTGAAAAAAGCTGATGTGTCTCTTGTAGAGCGACCGTGGGGCAGCTTCAAGCAGTACGCTTTCAACGAAGATGTCACTGTTAGTCTCATGTCTACTGTCAGAAAGCTAGGAGGCGGCGGCAGCCTGCAATCACACACCGGACGGGCAGAGCTGTGGATTGTGCTTGACGATGGGGCTGAAATTCAGGTGGGTGACACCATTCTCCATCCTGATGCAGGGGATGAGATATGGATTCCGGCCAACGAGAAGCACCGGCTTGGTAGTGTCGGCTCACCTGTACGTGTACTCGAAGTGGCCTTTGGCAATTGGCAGCGAGCGGACATAACCCGTTACGCAGACGACTTTAACCGACCTGAACAAGGCGAGACATGAAACGTAAAAGCTCGCAATACAGCGCACCATTGCGACTGGCCTCCACCCGGACAGTATGACGACGCATTGCCGGAGGTTTTCCCGACCTGGCAGGGGAAAGATTGGGGTGGGCTATGACAAGCTAGCCGAGGCTATCGCCGGGGCCGGCACAGTTATTCTGGACGGGTACCTCGGCGTATTCTGGGACGAGATTCGCACGGGCCTGGATACGGCGCTGACCAGTCTGGGTGTAAGAACGGCCTGGACGGACGTATCATCGTCACTATTATCCCCACAGGCAATTAACCAACTCATTGAGCCGTTTCTTGGCGGGGACGATCCCATATTCGGCACACGATTTACGGGTGCTCGGAAGACTTTCGATGATGCCAAGCTGGCATCCCTCGAACCTGACTCAAGTGCTGATCTCAACATTGTTTACGGTTGCGGTGCATCACTCAATTGGTCCGGCTTGCTCGTGTATCTTGACGTTCAAAGAACGAGATTCAGTTCCGCGCGCGTGCGAGCAGCGTAACCAATCTGGGAGCGAAACACCACTTCCCACCCAAGCAAATGTATAAACGCATGTACTTCGTAGATTGGGTGGCTCTTAATGCACACAAGGCTCATCTGCTACCATCAACTGACCTGGTGGTTGACGCCCAACGGGATGAACCTGCATTTGCCGACGGGGATGCGCCAAGCTTTAACTGACATGAGCCACAATTACTTTCGCGTCAGGCCATGGTTCGAACCTGGTCCCTGGGGTGGTCAATGGATCAAGCAAAGAATCCCTCAGCTTGAACAGGATGTGCCCAACTACGCCTGGTCATTTGAGCTGATCGTCCCGGAAAATGGGTTAATGCTGGAGAGTGACGGCCGTCTTCTTGAGATGCTCCTTTGACTGCCTCATGTATCATGATCACCATGCTGTGTTGGGAGAGTGTGCCGATCAGTTCGGCTTCGAGTTTCCCATTCGCTTCGATTTCCTTGACACGTTCGATGGTGGCAATCTTTCAGTCCAATGCCACCCAAGGCCCGAATTTATTCGTCAGGCGTTCGGTGAAACATTTACGCAGGACGAGACCTACTACATTCTGGATTGCGGCTCAGACGCCAAAGTCTATCTTGGCTTTCAGGAAGACATTGATCCGGATCAATTCCACGGTGCCCTGGAAGACAGTTATGAGAGCGCACAAGCTCTGGATATTGAGCAGTTTGTGAACGTTGAACAAGCAAGCAAGCATGACTATTTCTGATCCCCAACGGCACAATCCACTGCTCCAGCAAAGACAACATAGTGCTCGGAAATTAGCGCCACGCCGTATATCTTTACCTTCAAGATGTATGACTGGCTGCGGCTGGATTTGGACGGACAACCACGACCGCTAAATATCGAGCGCGCCTTCGCTAATCTGTACTTCGACCGCAAAGGAGAGCGCATTGCTCGTGAGTTTGTGTCCCATCCATATGTGGCGGCCGAAGGCGACGAAACGGAAAAAGAACACTTGCCCACCCATGAGGAGCATTTTTACGATATCCACCGCATGATCTGCAAGGCCACGCGCAAGTAGAGGTCCCGACTAACGGCTCTGTCCATGTTCTTAGCCTTGTTGAAGGACAGACGGTCTCCCTCAAGACAGCGAACGGAATGCGCCACACCTTTAATTACGCCGAAACATTTGTTGTGCCGGCCGCAGCGGACCATTATCAGCTTGAGAACACCAATGATGAGACAATCATGGTAGTGACTGCATTTGTAAAACCGGCTTACGCGTATCGCTAGGTAAACTCTGTGACTTTCTTCCTCGGCGTAGACGGCGGCGGTACTTGCACCAGAGCGATTCTGGTAGATGAGCTTGGTCAGGTTCACGGTTACGGCCTGGCTGGACCGTCGAATTATGATGACATAGGCCAAACGCAGGCGCAGCTAAACATCGCGGCGGCGGTGACTGAAGCATGGCAACAGATTGGTCAGCCAATCCAACGAAGCGAAGCAGCTTTTCTGGGCATGGCCGGTGTCGTTTCAGAAGCCGATCGTGATGTCATTCGCGCTATTGCCGCCAATCTCGATCTAGCCCCTTCTGATGCTGTTGGTGTTGACCATGACATTCGCATCGCCTTGGCGGGTGGCCTTAGTGGACGTCCAGGCATTGCGTTGATTGCCGGAACCGGATCAGCTTGCTACGGCCGTAATGTGAATGGTGAGAGCTGGCGCTCCGGCGGCTGGGGCCAATTAATTGGCGACGAGGGTAGCGCATACTGGTTGGGTGTGCAGGCAATGCGGTCCATTGTCAGGGCGTATGATGGACGTGGCCGGCAGACAAACTTGCAGGATGCTGTTCTCGCACAGTTAGATATCAACGATATAGACGATATTATGCATCGTCTGTATGGTCGGGGCTTGAGCCGTAGCGAGATTGCTTCCCTCGCACCACTTGTTGTTGTCGCGGCAGAAGAAGGGGACAGGGTCGCTCAACAACTACTCGATCGCGCTGCTTCTGATCTGGCCGGTTGCGTTACGGCCGTCATTGAAAAACTCAACTTGTCCGACTCCAGTGAATTGGTGCTTATTGGTGGGTTATTAACCAATGCCAGAGCGATTCGGGATCGCCTGGAGACAGAGCTGGCCCGCTGCTCACCCACTTGTCGAATCGTCCCCACTGAAATGCCTCCCGTTCTGGGTGCGGCCCTACTCGCAATTATGCGTCACGAACCGAATCCGTCGCCAAAAGTTCCGGCTGCAATGAAGGAGTCCGTAAACAGGCTACCCCAACCGGAAGAAGGGTAAGTGCCGGAAATTGTGATCCGTGCGCTTCCAGCGACAAATTCGGTTAACAGCATTTCGCCCAAACAGAACACTGAGGGCAGGTCAAATAGCTTATTCACCCTTGTCAATTAACTGAGCAATACGCTGTAAGAACTTCGCCGCGGGAGCGCCGTCTATCAGTCTATGATCGAAGGTCAGGCTGAGGGTTATCATCGGCCGAACAAGCACTTCCCCACCGATGACAATAGGTTTGTCTACAATTCGACCGACCCCCAATATACCCATTTCCGGCGGGTTAATAATGGGTGTAAACCGATCGATGCCGAATGCGCCCAGGTTTGTGATCGTGAATGTGCTGCCGCTCAAGTCATCTACCGTTGCTGTTCCGGCCAACGCACGCTCCGCAAGCTCGATTACTTCGGAATCAATTGCCAACGGCGTCTTCTCGTTGACATCCTTAACCACAACTACGAGCAGTCCGCGCTCGGTATCCACGGCCAAACCGATATTTATCTGCTCCAGCAGCCTGATGTACTTGCCATCTTGCCGGGCATTCATGTGAGGGTGTTCGCGCAGTGCCTGCCCTACCATGCTGATCAGCAGGGCATTATAACTCGGTACACCTGTGCCAGCGGAAGGAGCCACACGCTTATAAGCCTGACGCAAATCGACCAGTCTCGTAGCGTCAACCTCTGTATGCAAGGTGACCGGCGCTGTTTGCTGCACGCTGGAAGCCATACGCTCTGCAATCGTGGCGCGTACACCTTCTATAGCGATCAACTCCTCCCCTGAAGGCGGCAATTGATCACCTCTGGACGAGTCAATTATTTGCTGCACATCCTTTTGAGTAATCCTCCCTTCGCGCCCGCTGCCTGTGATAGAGGCTAAATCAATACCATTTGCTTCGGCAAGTCGTTTGGCAATGGGAGAGGCCAATATCTTGGCTGTTCTCTCCGAAGCCATCTGGTTTTCTGCAGTTACAACAGGAACCTCGGCACGGCTATCAATAACCCGTTGCACATCTTCAAGGGAGATTCGGCCGTCTCGTCCCGTGCCCTCGACCGTTGTAATATCAATCTGGTTTGCTTTCGCCAGCCGCTTGGCAGCCGGAGAAGCCTTCAACGAACCCTTATCCTGCACCTTCGCCGGCTCATGCGGTTCAGCAGCCGGCGCTATCTGCTCGGTAACGGTATCGTCAACCATAGAGGGGTCCGCAGCATGAGAAACCTCTAGCGGTTCCCCTTCTTGCACGATAAGCCCCACCACCGTTCCTGATGCAGCCGAGTCACCATTCTGGATCAGAATCTTGCCCAGTATCCCTGATGTCTGAGCTTCTGCATCCACACTAGCCTTGTCCGTTTCAAATGCAAAGAGAGGCTCTCCTGCTTCAACGACATCCCCTTCGGCTTTGAACCACTCGACGATGCGCGCATCCGATAAGCCCAGCCCCATCTTGGGCATGATAATTTTATGTGCCATCTATTTCTCCGTAGCTATATGGATGGTCAAGCATTCATGAATTCCCCACCGGAGACGACGATATACTCACCGGTGACATGTCCCGCCAAATCGGACGCCAGGAAAACGGCCGCGTTTGCTTGATCTTCCGGTCGACCCAGTTTGCCCAGGGTCGTTTTGGCTATTAAGTCTTCGCGAATACCGGGGACAGTTGCAAACACGTTCTCCAACATAGGGGTTACCGTCGCACCCGGCAACAGGGCGTTGACGCGAATACCGTACTGCCCTACTTCCAATGCCAAAATGCGTGTAAAAGCGATAATGGCCGCCTTGCTGGACGAATAGGCCGCATGCTTGGGATCGGCTTTGCGCGCGGAAGCGGAGGCAATATTGATGATGCACCCCCGTCACCCTGATCAATCATCTGCCTGGCGGCCGCTTGGGAACAAAGGAATGTCCCTTCCATGTTTACGCGAAAGATACGCTGCCAGGTTTCCAGGGGCAGTCAATCACATAGTCCGCATGCAAGACGGCCGCATTATTGACCAACACGTCCAATCGCCCCAATGTATCTATAACTTCCGTTATCATGGACGTAACGCTCTGTTCATTAGCGACATCCAGCGTTAACGCCGTAGCCTGGTATCCGCGCTCTTTGATTGCCCGCGTGGCTCTCTCTGCCCCGGTGCTGTCGATATCGGCGACAACCACATGTGCGCCTTGCGCAGCATAGGCCTCCGCGATTGCCAGACCAATACCTTGCGCCGCCCCGGTAACAACAGCAATCTTATTCGCCAGTAAGTTCATAACTACCTCTGGGGATATCTGTCGACCTGATTTCCATACCTAAGAAAGTGATACCCCCGTCCAACTCTTTGTCAGTGGCAAACTTATGAAGCTCTGCCCAGACGGACAGCAAGCCCGGTACCCAACAGGATGACTAACCCTTCGACGATTAGTTTGTCGTAGAATTCAAAGCCCAAGAGGTTCAGACCGTTGGACAGCACAGCCAGCAGCAAGATGCCCAACGCGGTACGCCAGATTGCACCTTCCCCACCGAACATGCTCGTCCCGCCCAAGATTACCCCACCAATAATCGTCAACAGCAGGGGATCACCTACGCCCGGAAGGGCAACACCCAGGTTAATGACCGACAGGTAGCCGGCCAACCCGGCCAGGCCGCCGGCAATAACATAGACAGAGCCTTCTATCCATTTGTGGCGAATGCCCACGTAGTTAGCGGCATCTTTATTCGCTCCCAGCAGGTAGATGTAGCGCCCCCAGGTTGTTTTACGTAGCGCAAACATAGCGACAAGGAGCACAGCGACAGCCACAAAGGCAATGAATGGAATATTCAGATACTCGACTCGTCCCAACTGGCGCAACGCTTGCGGCACGCGCATGGCGATGCCTTCAGATACGCTAAAGGCGATGCCCCTGGCGATCAGGTGGGTACCCAGGGTTAAGACAAAGGGTGTCAACCCCAAGACCGCCACCGAAAACCCGTTGAAGGCTCCAAAGATCAGCCCTACAGTCACGGAAACAATAAGGCCAACCCAGGGACTGCCATCCTGACCCATAACTGCGGCCCCGATAATTGCACTACAGGCAAGGACAGAGGCCACAGATATATCAATGCCCGCTGTCAGCATCACAAAGGTTTCCCCGACTGCTGCGACAAAGACAACTGCGGCCACGGCCAGCAGCGCACTAATATTGGTCGGGGTGGCAAATGATGGAGCCAGGAAAGCGAACAAAAGACAGACAGGGATCAAGATAGGCAGCACTGATGCTTTTTCGAATATGCTACCCAACTGTCGACCGAAATTCACAGATCGGTCCTGGTTGATAGTGTCAACAGTTTCAGTAACCATAGCGATCTCTTTACGAGAAGGGTGGCTGCCGTCACCTAGACGGCAGCCACCTTAGATGAAGTGTTTACTCAGCTCCGGCCGAACCCCAGATTAGATCGGCATTCGCCTCGGCATTCTCCCAGGTATAGAGCGTGCCCGGGAAGCGCTGATCCGTTGTTTCAGGGGTGCCGCCATTGATAACGGTGATGGCGTTCTCCAACGCGCCGCGACCCAATTCAGCCAACGGCAGGGCGACAACCGCATCTGTCCAGCCCTCAACTGTGGCGCGGTAACCCGGCTCGGCACCATCAATGGTGCAGACGATCACGTGTCCGTCCTCGCCAACGTTTGCCAGGACTCCCGAACTCTCCAAAGCTGTCTTGATGCTGTCCTGCATGAAGTCAGAAGGAATCTGTACCGCCCAGATGTCGGGATTGGCCTGGAAAGCATTTTCGACAGCCGCCAGGGCTTGCTCAGCATTCCAGTCGGTCGGCGCCTGGATGATCTCCAGATTGTCCGCACCGGCTTCGGTTAATGCGTCTTCATATCCGTCACGTCGCTGAATGGCGTTGTCGTCATTCAACGCACCTAACAGATTCAGAACCGTGTGTGGCTCTCCGTCATTCTGGGAGGCTACGTATTGACCACAGGCATAACCGTCTGAGTAGGAATCCAGACCACTATGGTAGGAGACCCAGTCATGGTCAACCTGACGGTCAAAGGTAACAACCGGAATGCCGGCGTCTTGCGCCGCATCAATCGCCGTCAGAATGGCCGCATTATCTACAGCCACCACCAAAATGGCGTCCACATCCTGAGCAATGAACGATTGAATCTGAGCGTTCTGTTCCTGCGGATCGTTGTCAGCCACGGATTCAAGCAACGTCACACCCTGCTCATCCGCCACAGCACGCACGCCTTCCATCTCTGCCTGGCGACCCAGGAAGAGCGCGTCCAGAGCAACACCGATAGTAATATCTCCCGATTCGGCAGGTTCGGTTTCTTCCTGAGATTCAGCCGGCGTTGTGGCCTCCGGCTGGGTCACTTCCTCTGCTGCCGGCGCAGTAGCCTCTTCTTGTACGGATGGCGTTGTTTGGCAGGCGGCTAAAACGAGGAACAACCCAAGTAGTAAAGCTAATATGGGGGCAAATCTGTTTTTCATCGCATTCTCTTCCTTGTGAGTACGTTCGGTTCACTTCGTGAGTAAGTCAGGTCCGATTTCGAAAGCCAACAGTGTCTCCTTACCTTAGTTCTTTTCGATATCCCTACCTCCTGGCTGTTCTAAAAATAGATGCAATAAAAAGCTCTGACGCATGAATCATGAGGCGCGACCTGCGTTCATCGGAAACCCTTTCCTGAAGAATTCAACAGTTGCCGCCCTGTCAATCAGCACGGCACCAATAAGTACCGCCCCGCGTACAATGTCGTAGATGAAGGGTGAGGCACCAATAATGTTCAGACCGTTGTCGATCATGACCAAAAAAATAGCACCCAGAACGCTGCCGATGATCGAGCCGCGACCGCCGGAGAGATAGGTACCACCCAAAACAACGGCCGTGATCACGGTGAATTCAATGCCTACACCCAGGTCGGACTGCACTGCGCCCACACGCCCCAGCAAGATCATGGCCCCAATGCCCGCACAGGCACCGGCAATGGCGTATACGGCAATGAGTGTCTTTCGTACCGGCAGCCCGGTTTCTACAGCCGAGCGTTGAGACGAACCGATAGCCAATACATAACGGCCGAAGCGTGTGAAGTGCAGCACCAGCGCACCAATGGCTGCGACAACAAGCAGCACCAGAACAGGCATGGGGAAGCCCCCAATGGAGCCGATGCCCAGGATACGCACCTCTGCAGGCACGGTTAAAATCCGTGCTTCTGTGATATGTGTAGCCATACCCCGGTAGGCGACATAGGTGGCTAGCGTAGCCACGAGGGCGTTAATCCCCACATAATTAATAATTAGGCCGTTAATCAGTCCCAGCAGGCCGCCCAGACCTATAGCGATGAAATATGTTGAATAGGAAGCAAGCGGTGATTGAAATGTCAGTGCTACCCAGGCCACCACGGTAACCGTCAGATAGAGGATGGAGCCGACAGAAATATCAATGCCGGCCGTCATAATGACATACGTCATACCCACCGCCATCACGCCGGTAACCGCAGCCTGTACAGCAATATTCTGCATATTGCGCAGGCTGAGGAATGCAGGAGAAAGCATCGTAAAAACAAATCCCAGGACGATTATGCCGCCCAGCACAGCCAGCCAACGCGCCCCGCGAATTGCGCTCAGGGGAGAGCTTGATTTTCTTGTAGGGCTAACTTCAGATGTTGTCATCGCTGTCCTCCACGGCCGACGCTGCATACTGAATGATCAAACGCGGGTCAAATGCTGAGCGTGGAATCTCCGCTGCAATTTCCCCTTTGCGCAACACGACTATGCGATGGGCCAGTTGAATTAATTCAGGGAGTTCTGACGAGACGAGTAGTACTGCAACACCCTCTTTAGAGAGCTGGCCGATGAGGTTGTGAATTTCCTCTTTAGCGCCAATGTCTACCCCGCGTGTGGAGTCATCTAAAATACATACGCGCGGCTCTATGGCTAACCAGCGGCCCAACAAAGATTTTTGCTGGTTGCCACCGCTCAAATCATCAACTGGTTCCTCCAGGCCGGGGTTGGCAATACGTAACGTGTCTACTATCTGCGCCGTACTCTGTGCTTCCCCACGAAAACCGATACCGGGAATGCGACGCTGCACCAACTTATCAATCGCTGCGGCAGACAGGTTCTCCCGAAGTGGACGAATACCGAACAAGCCGTGTCGTCGCCGATCTTCCGGTACCAGGGCCACACCGAGCTTTTTCATCAGGGGCGGGCTGGGACGTTCTACCAGTGTGTCGCCCACCCAGATCTTGCCACTGGATGGTCGCAAGCCGTAAATGGCTTCCACTAATTCTGTCCGGCCTGCGCCCATCAAACCGGCCAGACCCACGATTGCGCCTTCATGCACTTCCAGCGAAATATTGGACACATCCTCTGAGTTCAGATTCTCCACGCGCAAGGCTATAGCTTCACGCGGATCACCTGTATCTACCTGGCGCTCCGAAATGGGACGGCCGACCATAAGTTCCTGCAACGTGCGGCGCGGCATCTCCGACGCCGGACTGCCCCCCACGCGCTTGCCGTCACGCAAGACCATGATCGTATCCGCCACTTCGTAGACCTCATCAATGAAATGGGAGATGAAGATCATGCCCAGCCCCTGCGCACGCAGGTTGCTAATGACTTCGAAGAGTTGGTCTCGTTCCGGTTCAGTCAAGGAAGCAGTTGGCTCATCTAATATCAAGAGATTGCTGGCTTGGCGCAGAGCTTTGGCGATCTCCACCATTTGCTGTTCGCCGGTGCTCAGCTTGTCAACCGGTGTGTCGGGGTCCATGTCCGTAGCCACTTTGGCTAAATACTGCTCGGCAACGTCACGTGTTTCAGGCCAATTGATACGTAGTGAACGTCCGGGAAAATCGTTGATGCAGATATTCTCGGCAATGGATAAACTACCAAACAGACTGAACTCCTGGTGCACTGCGGCAATGCCGTAATCAGCAGCCTTGAAACTACCAATCCGTTCGCCGTTCAGCTCAATCGTCCCCATATCCGGAGGGAACAGGCCTACCAACAGATTCTTGAGCGTTGATTTACCTGCGCCGTTCTCCCCTACAACAGCGACGACCTCCCCGCGATGCACATCAATATCGACGTCCTGCAAGGCAATCGTTCCACCGAAAATCTTGGTTAACTTCCTGCCACTGAAAAGCGGCACTTCATTACCAAAAGTGCTTACTGGCGTTAAGGCTTCCACTGCTGTATCAATATTGTTCACAGATTCACCTTTATCGTCGCTTGCCACGAGTGGCACACATTAGCTCTCCGCTACCATTGGCGCGCGCTGAATACGCGGGTCAGTGAAGATGTCAAACTCGTCTGTATTTCTGGTCGAGAACTCGGAGACAATACATCCCTCAGGGCCGGCCTGGAACCAGTGCCGTGTATCGGGATAGATCGTATATTGCTCTCCTGAACCCAGGACGATTTCGTGCCATACTGTGTAATGTGCCTCATCACCGGCAGGTGGCGTCACCTGGGGTGTTTTTGTCGGTTCCCCCTCTACATATAGGAATACCTTGCCCCAGCGGCAGCGGAATGTTTCCTCCTTGCCTGGTCCACCGTAAGCCGGCGGGTGGCGATGTTCGGGGCAGGTCTGGCCCGGAAACAGCACCAACTCCTTGGCACACACACGTTCCGTATCAACATATATCACCAGTTGCAAGCCTGTACGCCCCAGATCGGCCAAACCAAAGTCCGCAATTTCAATGCGCTCAGTTTCCTCAGCGGTTAGCGAGATATTGGCCTGCTCGAACATGTCAAGCGCGGTTTGCTTTGCCTCTTCGTACTCTTGCTTGCTAATCATTCTCAATTCTCTTTAAATTAATTCTTCCAACTTTACCCAACGCCGCTCGGCGGCAGAGGTATCTACAGCAACTAGAATCTCCTGGCACTTCACACCGTCAACGAAGGAAGGCGCAGCAGCCTTGTTAGCCGCTATCGCTTCCAGGAAGTCAAAGATCTCATGCACGAATGTGTCACCAAAACCGATAACATGGCCCACAGGCCACCAATTCCCACCATAAGGATGTGAACTCTCGCCCACCTGAATCACGCGGAAGCCCTGAGCATGTCCGGGGTCTTGGCGAGAATAGAAATGAAGGTTGCTCATTTCCTCGAAACCATTCCAGATCAACGCGCCTTCGCTACCATAGACTTCGATGCGATTCTGATTGCGGTGCCCTGTGCCGAAGCGTGTGAACTCAAATACGCCCATGGCACCATTAGCAAAGCGGGCCAAAAATGCGGTGGCATCATCCACATCCACTTCACCCATCTCATCACCGGGCAAGGCCATCAGACCATCTTCAAAGGAGGCAATCGGCCGTTCTTTAATGAAGGTCGTCTGAAAGGAAACAACCTCATCCACCTCACCAATGAGGTAGCGCGCCAGATCGACCACATGCGCTCCCAAATCCCAGGACGACCCGGCACCGGCGTCTTTCTTGCGCAGCCGCCAGGCCAGAGGGAAACCGGGATCGACCAGCCAATCCTGTGAATACATGCCGCGAAAATGGAAAACCCGGCCGATTTGCCCCTCATCAATCAACTGTTTGGCTAAACCCAGAGCCGGCACTTTACGATAGTTGAAGCCGATGGTGTGCGTCACCCCGGCTTCCTCTACCGCTGCCAACATCTCACGCGCATCCTCCAGGGTCATGGCTAATGGCTTCTCACAAAAAATGTGCTTTCCTGCGCGGGCACTGGCGATGGCGATCTCTTTATGCAAGATGCTGGGAGCACAAATATCCACCACATCAATATCAGGATCAGCGATCATTTCTCGCCAATCACTCGTCCAATGCTGCCATCCCCAGTTTTCGGCTACCGCGGCGACGTCATCACCTTTGGCGCACAAGGTATGCTTCACTGGCCGCAGTTGCGGATCAAAGAAGAGTGTGACATCGGTATAGGCGTGCGTATGTGCCTTACCCATAAACCGATGACCGATCAATCCCACATTAACAACTGCGTTCTCGCTCATAGCAATCTTCCTAAAACTAACCAGCCTCAAACAGACTAGGCCAGAGTGTCCTGCACCGCCTGCACGATATCTTCTACCTGCGGCAGAATATAATTTTCCAGTGGAGGGCTAAAGGGTATGGGCGTATGCTTGGCGCCCACGCGCTTGATAGGACCATCGAGGAAATCCAGTCCTTTGTCAGCGATGCGTGCTGCAATCTCACCGCCATAACCACCGTTGGTCCATGTTTCATGAACAATAACCACATGGTTGGTCTTTTCGACCGAAGCCAGGATCGCTTCCTCATCCAATGGATCTATCGTGCGTGGGTCAATGATCTCCACGTCAATGCCCTGTTCTGCCAGCTCGTCGGCCGCCTTTTGCGCCAGTTGAACCTGTTTCCCCACGGCAACAATGGTGCAGTCGCTCCCTTCGCGGACGATCCTGGCTTTCCCCAACGGCACAGTGTAGTTCGGATCATCGGGCACTTCGCCCTTATCGGAGTACATATCTTTGTGCTCGAAGAAGAGTATTGGATTGCCATCTTGCAACGCGGAACGCAACAGCCCATAGGCATCGGCGGGATTGGAGGGGATAACAACCTTGATGCCCGGCGTGTGGACAAACCAGGATGCCAAAGACTGCGAGTGCTGCTCGGCGGCGCTCTGATACCCGCCCATTGTTGTACGAATAACCAGATTTACTTTTGCCTGCCCACCGGACATATAGCGGATCTTGGCTGCCTGGTTATAAACTTGGTCCATACAGACACCAGGAAATCGCCGAAAGGGATTTCAGCAATCGCGCGACAACCGGTCATTGACGCACCTAACGCGCAACCGATAATGGCGTTCTCGGAAATAGGCGCATCACGAACACGATCATCGCCGAAATCGTCCCACAGCCCTTGGGTCACACCCATCTCGCCCCCATACGGGCCGACATCTTCGCCTATCAAAAATAGATTTGGATCATCTTCCATCTCCGCACGAATTGCGCTGCGGATTGCGGTCATGAAGGTTTGCTCTGCCATAATATTTCTCCCTTGATGTCGAGCGATAGGTCAGGCGTATACGTCGTCTAGTGCCTCTTCGGGATTGGGTAGCGGGCTAGATTCGGCAAAGGCTACCGCGTCATCAATTTGACCTACGACTGCCTGTTCGATTGCTGCCAATTCTTCCGTGGTGGCAATACCGGCCTCAGTCAATCTATTAGCCAACAGGAGTAGTGGATCGCGCGCCATCCACTCCTTCACTTCCTCTTGTTCCCAATAGGTGATCACCTCACCCTCAAAATGCCCTCTGTGACGCCACGTCCTGCATTCCAGGAAAGTAGGTCCGCCGCCGGCGCGCGCCTTAGCCACGGCTTGCAGTGCCGCCTCACGCACAGCTAAAACATCGTTGCCGTCGACGATAACCGAGGGGATTGAATAACCAGAAGCTCTAACTGAGACCTCGCTGGTAGCACAAACTCGATCCAAACGCGTGCCGACACCATAGAGATTGTTCTCACAGGCAAACACGACAGGCAAATCCCAGGCGGAAGCCATATTTGCGGCTTCATGAAAAGCACCCTCATTGGTTGCTCCGTCCCCGAAGAAAGGCACGGCCACCTGTTTGGTCTTCCTAATCTTGGCTGCACCGTAGGCTGCACCCACGGCCATAGGAATCCCGCCGGCCACGATACCATTGGCGCCCAACATACCGATCGACATATCGGTGATGTGCATTGAGCCGCCCTTACCTTTGCAATATCCTGTTGATTTGCCGAACAATTCGGCCATCATACGCCGCACATCGCCACCCTTGGCAATCGTATGTCCATGACCGCGGTGAGTGCTCGTGATGAAATCATCTGTATTCAGAGTCGAACAAACACCCACAGCAATCGCTTCCTGCCCTGTATATAGGTGCACGAAGCCGGGAAGCTTACCTTCCGCAAACAACATCTCTACACGTAGCTCAAACTGACGAATGAGTTGCATTCTTTCGTAAAGGTGAAGAAGGAGTTCCTTGTCATCACTGCTTACGGTAAACTCTATAGCCTGGACTTCTAACATATTCCTTACCTCCACATTCTCGGTAATTGCGATCCGCTCGCTGCTCGATCGGCTTGATTACTATTCGGTCAATGGTCTACAACTGTCCCGTAGAATAAGATTGGGTTTGTAAATAATTTTGCGGTAAAGGCTGTTTTCCACGCTGGTGTGCGCCTCCAGACTCTGCGCCAGCAGTTCCATGCTGGCGATCCCCAATTCGCGGGTGGGTTGCGATACGGCCGTCAGGGCAGGGGACACCAACGACACCCACGGCACATCGTCAAACACAACTAGCGAAATATCGTCCGGTACACGCAGCCCTCTTTCACGCAGCACAAAGAGCATGGCCTCGCCAAGCACATTGTTGGCTACGAAAATAGCTGTCGGGGGATCGGGCAAATCGAGCAAGCGATCAGCCATGTCGGTACCACTCTCTCCCTTAAAGGAGACATTTTCGATCAGCGCCTCATCAAGAGGAACGCCATATTGGGCGAACGCTTGTTTGTAACCTTGCAGACGGTCAAAGCCTGTGGTGGTGGTCAGGGGGCCATTAATGATACCGATGCGTCGATGACCCAACTTCAACAAATAGGAAACCGCGTCATAAGCACCCTTAACATTGTCCACAAGCACCACATTCACATCCAATTTTTCTTCCATCTCGCGATCGACCAGCACCACCTCAGTTCCCAGGTCTATGGCTTCTTGCCACAAATCAAGATTTTGTCCCGTAGAAACGGCCACGATACCATCGACACGCTTTTCCATTAGCACTTCCAGGTACTCGCGTTCCATTTCCGGTTCTTCATCCGTGGCGCAAAGAATGACATGAAAGCCGAGATCGTTGGCCTTTTCTAAAACGCCGGACGCTAAATAGGCATAGAAGGGGTTCACTACGTCAGTGATCATCAAGCCGATGGTATCGGTACGTTGAAGCTTCAGGCTACGCGCAGGACCGCTGGGCTTATAACCCAATTCTTTGGCAGCTTCCTCAACACGGCGTTTGGTTTCGTGGCTGGCATAACCGCCACCACTGAGAGCACGTGAAGCAGTGGCCTGCGACACACCGGCATGATTGGCAACATCCTTGATTGTGACCGTTGTTTTTTTCATCCTACCCAGCCAGTAAGTTCCATCGAAGCTATCAGTGGTAAAATGTGTAAAGGTTTCCACACATTATGTCAAAAATAAGGCCCCCGTACTCTCCCCAAGTTGGACCTTTTTTACAGGTATCGACCGTATACTTAGGCATTTTACACGAATATGCGGCATTTGTCACTACCCTTTTGCGGGAATTGCCGCAGGTCCTCCCTGATGTGTAATAGGTATTGTGGAAACGTATACAGTTTATTGTGTCAGCAGTGTGTTCTCTTGGATTTCTATTGTACAGGGTTGGTTTGGCTTACGAACAACGAGGTGTGCAGCCGTAATATACACCGGCTGATCGCCCTCAATTGCCTCCGATCACCCTCAATCGCCGTTTCGAGGGTCATTTGCCCCCTGTTACCAAAATGTCACCCAATCCCCTTAGAACCCTGCCGGTTGTATGGCTGTTCAATTAACTGCTGAACTATCTGACTGAAGACGACTGGACTACCCGGCTGACGCTGGTTTGTGAACCGCTACCGCCCCCAGACCCATCGTGGTCTTGTATCCCACGCCGGTGTAGACAGCCAGTTGGGCCAGCGCGTGCAGCAGGCGTAACTGTTCGCGCGTGCCCTTGTGTGTCTCGAAACGCGCCCAGCCGACAAAACCCTTAAGCTCACTCTGCCCGGCAATACGCACCGGTGCCGTCTCCAATCGGTGGTCGGTAACGAACACTTCGTCGCGGCACCAGTCAAGCCAGTCGTCGGGCAAATCGGCCGGCGGTGCGTAGGCTTGCCAGACGCGCCAGGGCCAATAAAAAACGTTGTAGGGCACAGGTAACGGCAGGTGACCCGGTCCCTGGCGAAAGGTCGTCGGTGACAGGAACTCCATATCCACGCGCACCACCGGCCGGGCGTCTGCCAACTCCGGCCAGCCTGGCCCGGCTGTGCAGGTTACATCACCCGCGCGGAAACGCTGGCGGCCGATGCTCTGGTACATGGTGCTGCCTGCGGTGCCAGTCCCAGGCGCGGACAATTAGCTGGGCTACTCGGGGGCTAACCGTGCCAATCCGCAAACCGGCCAGGAAGCCGCCTTCGGTATACAGTGGAGCCAGCGAGAACGGCTTGGGCGAGATATGCTCATGGAGCCAGTCCGTCTCCGTTGGGTCGACCTGCTTCAGCGCCTTGAAGAGCAGACCGTGGAGCCCGCGGCCGGTAACATGGCGGCCGTCGAGAGGCACACCGGTCGGTTCGAAGGCGATGGTGACGTGGTACATGGGGAATCAGTCGCTGGTATCGGCACCAAGCGTATATTGCAGATTGAGCATGACCGGGTAGGCACCGGCACCGGAAATGGCACGCCCCTTCTCGTTAAGCTCGCGGGCGACCATATACTCGACAGCTCCCCCGGCTGCAACGGCCGCCAGTGTCATACCGGCGGTCATGACCTTAGTCCCGCCGGTGATATCGGCCACAATTTGGCGGTCAGACAACCCCAGCCGTTCCGCCTGTTTCATCGCTGCGGTGACCTTCTCATACACATCCTCGGCATCATTGGGGTCCACCTCCACGATGTGCACCACTACCTGCACCCCACCGTTCTGCTGCAAGAAACCCTGAAGTTTCAGAGTGTTCTCCCAGGCCGTCAAATAAGGCTCGCCGAGTGGTGGGTCCTTCAGTGGATCATCTTCCTTCTCCGGCTCGCGTGGCGAGGTGACCAACCAGCAATGTTTGAGTGTGGGCATTTCCCGTTCGTTCTTCTCACCCTTGTAGTGATAGCGGACAGCACCCAGCGCAGGCGACTCACTAAAACGGCCCTGACTGACCAGCACCAACAATCCTGGGCGGGGTTTGATTTCCGGCGTCGATTCGAGTTTCGGCCGTACAAAGCGAACCCAGGCTTGGTTAACGATCAAAAGGAAAATAAGCAGTCCAATGCTGAGTAGCAAAATAGCTATCGGCGTGGTCAACCACTCCTTCGCCAAATCGTAGATGGCGGCGCTGAACAGGGAAAGCACAATGATCCCAAGCACAAACAGGACAGGTAAACGCCCCGGTGTTACCAGAGGCCCCAAATAGGAATGACTCCGTTTAGCCATTGTCCTCGCTTCCTTGCCGCGTATGACGGGCTGTATCCCGAATGTCTTGTAAATTGAGCACCTCGGCCACCTCATACTGTGGTGGAGTAATGCCGGGGATGGGGCGGAGGCGCATGATGGTCGGGAAATAGCCCATCCGGCCGTGCAGTTCGGCGATGAGCGCGGCCGCGACGGGGGCGTAGGCGGGCGGGTTGATGATAATCGGCTCCGTCTGCCACTGGTACGGTGGAGACCGGCGCTGTCGACCAGCGCGGCGACCTGTTCGGCGAAGAGCTGCGCGTGATCAAACTGGGTTGGGACCGTCGAGGGATTCGGATACAGGCTGGCCGATCAGGGCCGACAGTTGGTCAAGGTGAGCGGCCGTCAGCGGGTGGGTGAAGTTGAGGAGGATCATAGTTCAGTCGCCTCTGGTAGTGGTGCGTTTGTTGCCGACTTTAGCTGCTCAGCGGTAACCGTCGCCCATCTCAAATTCGCGCCTGAAAGATCAGCCTCGGTTAGATCAGCTCCTGTCAGATCGGCCCTGGTCAGATCGGCTCCTGTCAGATCAGCCTTTGAAAGAATTGTGTCTTTGAAGTCTGTATGGCTGAGATTGAAACCCTGCAGGTTTGCGCCGGCAAGGTCGGCGTAAGAAAGGTTTTGGCCGCGAAGGCTTCTACTACTGACCGAAGAGTCATCCAGGGTTTCGAACAGATCGGTCTGTCCGTCGTCATTTCCTTCTTGAGATTCGCGACCGATGTTCAATATCTCCCAGACCAAGCGCCATTTGAAATCCAACTGCGTACGCTCGTCCAGCATTGCACCACGCAAGTTTGCGTAGCAAAGGTCCGCGCCCCTCAGGTCGGTAGCATACAGCCCGGCATCTTGTAGATTTACCCTACTGAGATTAGCCTGGTTCAGCCTGGCACTCGTAAGATCGGCCTCATGAATATCTGCCCTGCTCAGATCCGTTTTCACTGAGATCGGTTTCGCTAAGATTAGCGCCTGCAGATTGCGCCTCTAAGATATACGCTATCAAGTCGGGCTCTGCGTAAATCCTCACCGTGAAGATCGCGCCCATCCGTTTGAGTACCGTTGACAATACCATTGACCAACCACCACTTGCGATCAAGCATTGTATCATCATCAACAATGGCAGAATGAAACCGAGCGTGATCAAGGACGGATCCAACTAGGTTGGATCCACGTAGATCGGTACTCGCCAGATCACAGCCACTAAAATTGGCTCGTTTCGCCGAAACGACTTCGTTAAGTTGAGCCCCTCTGAGATTTGCCTCAAAGAGCTTTGCGTCCGTCAGATCAACACCGGTCAGTATAGCGTTCTCCAGAATTGCTCCTTGCAGATTCGCACCGACGAGGAGAACCCACCCAAGTTGGCGCCCGATAGGTTAGCGTCTTCCAAAATACAGTCGGTCATATCGGCGTCTTCCAAAACGCTGTTTGACATAATACTCCGGCCGAAATCTACTTCTCGCAGGTCAACGCGCCGATTTTCGGATTGGGCTCGAACTAACCTCAAGCCTACCAAATTGGCCTGGCAAAAAAAGAGGATCCAAATCAGACGCCTTCTTCCTCTCATCCTTCGGCTTAAGTAACTCTAGCTCTTGTACAAAACTAAGAGCTCGATCACGTCTGGAAGGATCGTCTGACAGGCTGTCCAGGGTCTCAAGTGTGCGAGCCGGAGGTACTATCTTTAACCTTTCAGCATCCATTGGCTGCGACCCAGCAAGTAGCTGTTGTGAAACATACTCAAGAAAAGCCTCAAGTGTGCGCTGATTGACCGTTTTGCGAGTGATTTCGTGATCCAGTTCGTTGCGTTCTCCAGTTACCTCTAGCTCATGCTCCATACGCTTTACCAGACGCCTGACGATCAGAATTTCGTTCAAGACGCTCGAAAAGCCAGACAGCCATCGCGAGTGCAAACGGAATGATAAGAAGCTCCATCCATTGCCAAAGCTTCTTGTCTTCAAATCCGACTACCTCAGCTCTTGCAGGAACCCAATAGACCCAGACCAAGATAGCGGCGAATCCCGCTATTACCAGTACCAACACAGACCACCTTACTAAACGCCTGATGGACTTTGCTTGATCCTGGGTCCCAGTTGGTTGCGCAATCTCTATCGAGTTCACAGTATCAACGTCCTGTCGTCACACCCAGTGGATCCGGCAGAACCGGTCGGTCGCGGAACTCATTCTTGCCCGTCATCTTGCCGGTCGTCTCGTCCAGCCCAATCGACATATAGCGGACGTCGCCCGGATTCGGTCCGGGCCAACTCAACATCGCCAATAACTGGCGCATGCGCGGCATGCTTGCCAGCGGGGTCTCTGATGCAACTTTCGTAGCCTTTGCTACCAGTTGCTCGAACTCGCTAACGGCCGTCTCTTCCACTCGCCGGGTCAGGTCGTCGGAAACAAAGCCCTGTTCAAGCGTGTCACCATTGCTTGTCAGGAAGGATTGGTAGCGACGTGGGTTGTTAAAGTCGATAAGCGTCAGCGTTGGTTTGAGCCAGACCGAGCCGAGACCCAGTGGCTTGCCCATGCCCAGCTTGTGGACGTACTGTGGCGATTCAGGCATCGTCGCTTGACCCAGCTTGAGCGACCACAGCAGCAGACCCAATTCTTGCGACAGCAGGTTCTCGAACCGGACGCGGAAGCGAAAGCGTACGCCGTCACGCACTGGCTTCATGCGCGTGTGTTGCGTGTCCTTACTCTTCGCCTTTTCGTCCATATCCTGTTCGGCAAAGGCCGAACGCGGCGCGTTGCCCTTGTGCCAGTAGAGCTTGTGGCCCCGCAACGTGGTTTTGCCTACATTGTTGTAGGTCAGCAGCCCCTTACCCTTCTCTTTGTCCGGGTTCGTCTGTACCAGATAATGTTGAAAGGTTGTCGGCTTCGGTCCACTCAGAATTCTTGGGATGATGACCGGGTCTTGCGCTAGCCAAAGCTTGGTCCGGTCCTGATCAGGCGCTAGCTGTGCGTCACTGACGAAAATGCGACCGGCCACGCCGGTGTTGCGGCCGCGGGCAGAACCGAACATCGCCTCTGCCAAATCAACCCTGCTATCATCTGAGTGAGCTACCGGCAGCAAGTCCTCCGGTGAGCGACGGTAGGGCATACGAAACATCTGCGTATGGCCGAAGAAACGCAATAACTTGTTGCCCTGCATCACATAAAAGACCGGATGATGGTTGCGCAGCACGCCTTGATCGCTACCCAATTGTTCCTTCTGATTGAAGCGACCAGTCTTGGTTACTTGATCCAGATAAGCCGTGACCAGATCTCGCGGGTCATCGGAGTCTGTGCCGTCGGGGATCCGGATCCATTGCTCCTTGGACGCACCCGATGGGGCGAAGATCACCGCTTCAGTGGCCTTCCTGGGTACCGGTCCCGTCTTAGCCAGAACGGCTGGGCGATGGCCGCTATTCGGCGATGACGAAGAGGAAGTTACATTCGAGCGTTTGATGTGGACGAAGCCGCCTCGTACTTCCTTGAAATCATATGCGTCACAGCGAACATATATGTTGTAGGCCTGTTTGCAGCTATGCCAACGTTTGAGGCCGGACGGAATATTTATCCTGATACGTGCATGGGTAGGTGTGCTGGGATCGCCGGGAACGAGGTTCTCGGCCGGCTCAATATACCAGCCATCCGACTCTTCGCGGATGTAGCCGGCCTCAAACCGAGGATGAACCAGTTCTTCCTGCCCGGCACCTCCTCCATCAGCTCTTCTCGGTAGGCATCACCGTGGCTGGATGTGTCGCCCACAGCTCGATAAGCCAGTGCCTCCTTGCTAACCGGCGCCAACTTGCCATGTCCGATGATCTCGCACATATTGCGTAGCATACCACGCAAACTACTGCCGGGAATCACGGGCTATTTGGGTTACCCGTATGGAAAAACCCCGGTCGATTGCGCATCTTGTCCAGGTGGGGTGTCTTATCGTTTGGTCCTTTTCTGGCGCTCCATCCGTTCGTAATCCTCAAGGGATAACCCGCCGCGAATATACAAAGGCGATAATGTCTCCAGATCGACGTCAACCCAGCCGGTGAATCGATCGACATGATATAGACTCTGATCAGGGCGAATCAGACTATCCGGAACATCTGGAAAACTGATTACCCGATCCGGCAAAGGACGAAATTATAAGGCGCCTTGGCTACACGCTGTGGGTTGGTTGGGTTCTTATGCTTGGGAGCCATCTTTCTCCTCCTTCTTCATCGGTTTCACGGCCGTTAGATCAATCAGCCGCGAATCCTCAATGCGTGCGATGCCAGTGACCTTGTCGCGCGCGATATAATGCCGCAACCGCAACCGCGCCGGGCGATGGCCGTCACTGTCAAAATAGCTATCGTCCAACACCAACGGCGGCGTGTGGGCCAGACCTGATCGCCGTCAACCAGCGTCGTGAAACCGGCTGGTGCGTCGCTGTTAGACTCCACTCCCAGTGCCCCACAGTAGCTGCTCTTCGATGAACGTGTCGCGTTCATCACCGCTGTGGTCGTGGCGGTGGCGCGCCCGCAACCCTTCCGCATCACGCCAGATAAGATCTCATCCTCCGGGCCAAAGGCCCTGAGGTCCAACAGAGCATCGGCTGGGAGTGTCGTCGCCTGGTTCGATAACACCCAGACGTTAGCGCCCCATTTGCCCCAGACCACGCCATCGTACGTCGTAGCCAGCAAGTACGCAGACCGCTTGCTGCGGTCGCCCTCATTCAGCAGGTCAGCAGATCGGCCGACGCCGTGGTCGGGTCGAGTTTTGCTACGGCCGTCTTGATCGACATGATTTCCGGTCGCGCAACGGTATTATTCGTCGCCATTGTTGCCTCCCTGCTGCACATACGTTTTCAGCCCAGATACATAGGTGTTGAGATCGGCGGGCTGGGCGTCACCGCCTGTCATGACCCGCACGCGGTCGCCCTCGGCTTCCAACTGCCAGGTCTTGTCACCATAGGTGAGCGTCGCTGACCGGCCGGTCAATCGCCCACGGCCAACGTTGCTGCCGCCGCCCACTGGCGTGAAACCAGTCCACAAATCTTTCAACACCAGCAAGAGCAGCCCAATCTCTGGCCTCTTGGGGTGCACGCAAAGCCAATCGCAGCTCGAATTGCCCGCCAAAGGTCGGCTGTTCCTCAAACAGCGCCGACTCGCACGCCCCGCCCGTGAAGCGGTCGATCTTCACCCGCGACTGCACGATGTCCCTCTGACCGGTGATGACGCTCTCATCAACCGTTACCCGCACTAGCTTGTTTAGTATCCTTATCCATATGCCCAAACATATGCTTCACAAGATCGGCAGAACGGGCTTTGCCATTCGCACCTGCCATCGTGCGAACAATGCGACCTGCCTGCGCGCGGATGACCCCGGCCGGAACTGGTGCCGGACATCACCGGAACTTCCTCGTTGTCCCGCCTTGAGCGCAGATGGACCGTGTCCGGCCCCGTTTTCGCTTCAAAGCCGGAGCAGATCAACACCGAGCCGTCAATGCCGAAGGTGGCGCATAACCGGAATTCATCAGCCAGTGCTTCGGGTAAGGCAATGCCCGCTAATTCCGGCCAGTCGCGTATACCGCCATCGTCTTGCCTGCTGCTGGTCCAGGTCCAGGCTTGGCCTGGTATGACTCGAAACCTTCGTGGTCGTGCGTCAGCCAGGTTTTCAGTCCCTCCGGTGTGGTCAAATCATAACGCTGAGCCTCCCAGGACGTAACCCGGCACTGGCCGTAGCCGCGTCGTTTGCGGCCGCCCCAGTCGGATCTCGCCCGGTTGCAGGCCGGACAAGGCCAGAGTGGTGCTTGTCGCAGCGCTTCTCGGTCGCCGTTATCCGTGATAATCAGTTCAAACCCAATATCGAAGACTGTACCCGCCGCCAGCAACTGCCGGTCATATTTATGGTCATCTTTCGCCGTGCGTGGGCCGGATCGATAGCTACCCCGTCACGTAATTCGATGACCGGTTTGTCGCCAGCGCATCCTCGACGATCAGCGAGCTTTGTGCGCCATCGCTCTGGCCGCGCGCGCTACCGAACAGATCCGTAGCGAGGTCCTTATCATATCCGGCCACATAACTGCGCAGCGCCCGGCCAGCAAGCGCCGGTCAGTAGTGCTCGTTCCCCCACCGGGTCGATGACGATGGAGATGTCCACCAGTGGATCATCGTCGCCGTTGCTCGAGACTGGTCGGTGTGACTAATTCCAGTTTACCCTTGATGATCCAGCGCTCAGTAATTGGGCGTTGTCTTTACGTCCATGGCTCGCTTCTCCTTGGCCGAGTTGGCGGCACAGGCTGCTGATAAATTTAATCGTGTACTCGTAGGCCAGTTTTTCGCGGAAGTCATAGGGGCTCATCACCGATGGTCAGTGGCTTCCAGTCATTCGGCACACATAGCTCAGTCCAGATAGTGGCCGGCTCACCGGCAAGCCCAAGCAACCACTCGCGGAAATTACGGCCGTTCACGCGAAACGCGGGAACTGATCGTCGGCCGATTTGCGGTCTTTTGTGCTATTCAGATAGTTGATGAAACCGTTGAAGTCATCGGTGCCCGCCTCCTGCCGAATACGCAGGCGGATGCGTGCCAACTGGCTGCAGGAGAGGCGGCCGCGTACACCTTATTCTTCTCGGTCAACTCGTTTACCCAGCCATCATCATTCGGTCAGGTGTTCCTCGGCGATGCGCTTATTCATCCGGTCAAGCAGTTTCTGCTCTGCCTTATTCATTTTATGCTGCGTCTCCGCCGGAGATGCGGTTGTTTTATCTCCGTCAGCAGGAATTTGTCATCCGGCCAGCGAGGGGCCAGCAAGAAGCGGCCGAAGCCCTCAACCGTGCGCAGGCCAAGACCGCGGCGCTCCAAGGCGCGTAGTTCGCCAATCTCCTCCTCGGTCAGCGGCCCGCCCTTGACCGTCAACACCCGCGTGCTGCCCATCTTGAACGCCCATTGTTGTGACAAGGGCAGTCCCCAGTGGGTGTTAAACCCGCACCAGCCCAGCCGGTGGAAGCGAAACTGCGGCTGATCTTGAACCGGCCTGGATCACCGGGTAGGAAGGGCAGAAATATCCCGTGCCGGTGCACCCGTTGCAGGATCATAGAGGATGGCGTCGCTGGTCAGGTAAAGCTCTGAAGGTGTCACCCGATGACAGAATGCTCGATCCCTCCAGTCCAATTACTATCAAGCGGTTGCACATCGGCAATCCACGCCTTGCCATAGCCGGCGCTGCGCGAGCGCCCAAGATTATCTGCGGCTCGGCTGGCAGCTTTTCCAGCGCTTCACATCAGCGTCAGCTACATCGTCATCATACACAATGGCGGCAGCAAAATCCTGACCACGAGCCAACGCCTTGTAGCGAAAGAGTGCGCCGCTGTTCTCCGTGGCTCGCCCCAGTTGCCGGTCGCGGGCTGTGTGGATGGCGATTTCGTATTCCACCTCCGGCTGCCTACACCAGTCATCGCCTTGCCGGGTCATGCCCAGATAGAACCCGGCTCCCGGCAGAATACCCTTCTCCACCTCCTTGCGTTGCGCGTCCTGCGTCCGGTCAAATACGTAGTCTCCAGCATCCTTTTTCCTGGCCCGGGCTAGCGATATGGGCAGCGAACGATCTGGCACGGCAGGGTAAGCATTGAGAAAACGGACCTTACCAGTCAGAAAGAGTGTTTTGAACTGGTCGCTGTCCACGCACGTTGGCCTTGCGCCAGATAGCGCCCGACCAGCGCGCCGCGCAGCGCGCCACCGGGAATATAGCGCTGCGAAAACTCTGTGTTGGGATCGCCACCGGGCGCGCCCAACAGCGCCAGTTCTTGCAGACCGATGGTAAATGTAATAGCGCCAGTCATGAGAAAGCCTCCGTGATGAAATGCTGATAGCCGTGTCGAGCAGCGAGTGTTTCCCCGCATCCCGCAGGTCGGCCGATCAACCGGCCGTGACCACGGTTGCGACCGGTCCCGGCCCGGCGAAAAGCCATGACGGCTGCCGCCAACAAACCCAATTGGTCGTCGTTGAGCATCTGATCACTCAGCAAATGGGCTTCGAATGGGGTATTACGCAAAACGACGCGCATGGAGCGCAGCGAACCTTCGGACGGGACGCCGTAGTTACCCTCTTCGCCGTCAATGGCAGTCTGCCGTCGCACGGCCGTCAGGCTTTCCAATATCGTCAACCGGTCGCTGTTGGGCGTGTCCATAACTGCCTGGCGGATGGGAGCTGGCAATTCGGCATTTCCAAAGCGGAGTTGCGACTGGTCACCACGCAGGGAACCCGGGCTCCCGAAGAGGCTCTGCCGGGCCTCTTCCCAGCGTGTCATCAGGTTGCCTTGCTTCTGCAAAGCAAAGGGGATGTTGTCCGCCTCTTCGCTCACCAGACCCTTGAGCGTCGACCACGCAGGTAGGGTAGGCCGTAGCGGTCGTGCTCCACTTCGCGGTCGATCAGCCCGGCAATGCCCTCGCCACGGCCGAAGGTGGCCTCGCTCATCAGGGTGAATGTGGCCAATAGTTGCTCATGACTCAGCCTCCTTGTTTTCGCGGGCAATTCAAAACTGGCCGGCAATCTCAATGGCATCGAAATAGGCGCAGTGCCCTTCTGTTTGATCATCACTGGAGGAAAGTGGTTGGCTCTTCACCCAGCCGTGCGTCAGGGTATCAGATGGGCTAAGCGTAAGGCCTGGCAGAGACTGCTCCGGCTTCTCAACATAGATGGCCTCGAATTTTTGCACCTCGTCCGGCCCGCCGCGCAGGGCTTCGCGCAGACGCATTGTCTTGTTATGCTGGCCGGTCCACTTGCCATCCGGCCCGAAAGTGTCCATCAGTTTTTCGAAATTATCCCAATTACGCCAAGTATATTTGCCTTCCTTATAGTCACCGTGCAACATAATCGGTGTCATGTTCAATTCACCCGTCGGCACCTTATATTCACGCTCACGCATCCGCTTCAGGTCGCCGGTGAGGCCGGTGGTGGTGTAATACCAATCAAGGGCAGAAGCTTTCTTGTCAGCTAAATCTTTAGCCCGTTCCTTAGCGCTTCCGATCAACTCTGCGCTGAGTCCGTAGGCCTGTGAGAAAGGGTAATGGGTCTTGACAATGGCGACGCCGGCGCAAGCGTAGGGCTTGTCGCTTTTGTCTGCGCCGAGATTCTCCTCCTCTAATTCTTGCAGATAGCGCTGGGCAATAGCTAATCCCCAGGGCCCGGCGCAGACGAGGGTGACGTCGTCACCGCCAAAGACTATGGGGCGAACGGGCAAATACTTTTGCGTCTTTTTCATCGACTTGCCGTTTACGATTTCTTCGGTTTCGTCGGTCGGGTGCTGCTTGGGACCAGGGCCTTCATAGTCACCAAGATGATCCATCAGGGCTTTTACAGTTCGCTTCAGGGCATCCTGGGCTGTCTCCTGAACCCTGTTGGACAGCTCACGCATTCTCTGGATGTACGCGCGCGACTCTTTGGGCTTCTTACCCCACTCATCGGTAAGTGCCTTGATTCTGGCGCCCATGCCGTTACCGTCGGCGTGAACCACGGCGATGTAGCTGTCATTGTGCCCTGGTAGGTCGGCGAGCGAGTCGAAGTTGTCCGTCCAGTCAAACTCCTTGCCTGATCCAATGTCGCTAAAGAGACTTCTCAGCCGGTCAGTGGCTTCATCGTGAGCGTTCCACTTCAAGTTGACCTGGCGGTTGGCCCGACTGGCGCTGCCGATCTTGCCCTGTGTGTCGGGGTGTGCGCCATTGGCGGGCAGTCCAGTAGATGTGCAGGCGGCCGTAACCGGCCAACCCAGCGCCGGCTCTGAGCCTGGATCCTGACCTTTTAGCTGGCCCAACTCCTTGAGCGCTGCGTCAACAACGGTGGGCAGCGCTTCCTCACCGCCCCAGGTGTAGTTGCTGTGCGCGGCGTAGAGATTCAGGCCCGGCGCTTCTTGTAGCAGGCGCAGGCTAAGGCGGTAGACAAAACTCTTGGCCATCTCTAGCGAATGATCTTCGCCTTGCGATGAGGTGTCGCCCTGGAATAGAATCACGGTATTGCCGCCCCCAGCGTAGAGGACCTCGGCTCCGGCTCTGCCCGAGTGCCATCCACCTCGAATTGGCCGGTGTACATATCCCGGATTCGATCCTCTCTGGCAGCATCTTTGTCAGTGTTGTGATTATGAGGAATGCCGCGCGCGCTCAACTCTTCCTGTAATGCCTCAAAGGCCCAGAGGCGCGTGGCTCGGTGGACAATCTCGGATGCCCCCACATTTTCGTGCAGCACATTGTGCCAAAAATAAACGGCTGGATACCAGCTGTATCCAGCACCGTGACAGTGATCGGCATGAATTGAAACCTCCCTTCCCGAGCAGCATTAACCGCTGACCGGTCTGCAACTGGACCAAAAGAGTCTGGCCTGCCATGACACTAGTCTCGGCAAGACGCCGAAGAGTTCTAAGAACCCATCACATATGGTAAATGCGTGGACGTATCGCAAACTGGAAGCGATCTAGCTGACCATTGACGCCAAGTATACTCGGCCTATTGAAATGTAGGCAACGGCTGTTTGTCATGGTTTTTCGTGACAAATATCATTGTTTAGCTAATTCGCTGTAAGTTGCACATGGGCTGCATGGTGATCATGCGTTTAACCAGGAATCCCGACGGGTGCAAATACCTCGCCCAAACATCAGCAACGCGAAAATAGTACTAACATCATTAAAAGAGAACTTTTCACGTCATGCAATCAGGTAGAAATCGATGCCTGAAATGTTGTTTGGCCCTTTGATATGATGTCAGCAAATGAGGCAATATTCGACAAAATCCCTTGATTGATACATCGGGGCAGAAACACTACCATCATAGTTTTACACGTAAGCGGCCATCCCCCATTCCAACAAGGCAAGACGTTCTGTAAAAGGTCGGCCGCTTCCACTTCCATCCAACTATCGTATTCGACCGGTCCATGAGATCATAGACCGTAACGCCTGTGGCAGAGGAATTAATACGGCCGATATGGTTCAGCAAGAAATCAACTTTGATGATAAGGCGATAAGCTATGATCCGGATGAGGTTGTGGAAAACGTCACGGCATTAATCCAGATGCATAGAAAAGGAGAGTTGGGTGGCGCGACAATGCCGGAGGATGCCAGACCCGAAACCATTAGCGAATCCTCGAAAGATAACTATCATTTCTGACCCTCCCCATGGCGCTTAATTACCAAAGGAATTCATATTCCCTATGGAAGTCTGCGGCAAATGCTTATCAAGACGTGGAGTGCCGGGATATATTTGCCCCAGAGAAAGTTGCGGCCATGTCTGAGAGTGAACTGAGGCAGAGACTTTTAAAACACAAGGTCGCTCTACAACCCAACAGGCATGTAGATATCTGGATGCGGATATCCTTTACAATCGTCAATCTTCTTGACGGGGATGTCAAGAATCTGTTCAGACGAAAAACAACGATGTGGTTGAAATAAGGCGGTATGTTCAAACTGAACACAAAAGAGCTTTTCCCTATCTCAGCGGGGAGAAGATTTTCAACTATTGGTTGTATGTGATCGATTCGTACACGTCTACCGATCTTTTAAACCGTAACGCGATTACTGTGGCCCCTGATACGCACGTAATCCAGGCCAGCATTAAATTGGGTCTACTAAGCGACAAGGATGCGGCGAACAAAAACAGGCAGGATATCGCCAAGAAGTGGGCGTACCTGTTGGAAGGTACCGGATTGGCTCCTATTGATATTCATACCCCGCTTTGGTTATGGAGCAGGGCGGGCTTTCCAGCCATCAAATAATTCACTCTGGTACGGATGCATGGATCGTCTTGAATAGTTCGCACCCCTAAACGTCCAGACTTTCAGCGATTTGCATCGCTGCCTGCATAAGCCCCGACACATCAACGTTTATCGGCAGCCGGGCACCGTGATAGTGAACAACCTCACCGGCAACAACATTGCCGACGGCGAGCGCCTTGCGTATCGAAAACCCCTTCATTCTCGCCACGAGGAACGCCGCAAGAAAATTATCTCCTGCCCCCGTGGAATCTACCGCTTCAATCTTCTGTGTGGGTTGTAAGACCTCTTCATCGCCGAATCGGGCAAAGGCGCCATCTGCGTCCAGGGTAACCACCGCATCGATAGAAGCCCTGGCAAGCGCGACTCTCACGTCGTCAAGGGATGCCCCTGGATCAAGCCCCACGAGAACGGCCGCTTGCTCCAGGTTTCCTGCCACCATCTGCGCTTTAGGCCCAACGGTATCGAAGAACGCACGATGGCCCTCAACAACCTGGGTGCTTGCCAGCGTAAGCACTAAAGGAACACCTTTCTCCTCCGCTGCCTGTACACACCGCACCATGGCTGCTTCAGAGTCCGGGCCAAAGTCAAGGGCACCGCCATCAAGCAACACGAGCTCCGCGCCTTTAACGGCTTCGAGGTCAATCCGGGCCGGACTCAGCAGGGAGTTTGCGCCATGAGTCAGGACGATAGTGCGGACGCCATCGTCGCTGTACAAATAGAAGTCATAACCCGTAATGGCTCCGTCCTCAAGTTCAGAGAGAAACTCAAGGGAGGCTCTCTCAAAATTGGAGACAAAAATCCTGCCGAAGGCGTCATCTCCGCCAACGCCCATAAATCCGCAGCTTACTCCAGCACGCGCTATGAGGTCTGCGGTGTTGGCAACTGAACCACCGCTATTGGGATGGGGAAGAGTTCCGCGCCTGTTTTCAAGCGCAAGTCGTAGCTGCTCCATCCGATCCGCAGAGACCTCCGTATAACTACCCGGTGTCAAACCAAGTTCGCGGAGTTCCCGGTTGCTAACGTGAAGATTTATCCCGCCGGTAACGGCGCTGGTGCGACGACAGAAGTCATGTAGAACCCTCCTTTGTGCTCTGGTTAAAAATTTCTTAGGTAACCACATTATGTTACACTGAGTGTATTCTATGTTTAACAGATCGCCGTTTCGAATGTCAACACCGAGCGTATGATGTCATAGAGAATTCAGGGGCTCATGATCTGTTGGAATTTGCTGTTCAACAAGATGAGCTGAACAACAAGCGAAGAAATAGCTTGCTTACCGGATCTGATGAAGGAACCACGTCCACCCGACTCCCCTGAAATACTGAGGACCAAACTCTATCCGCCGCTGATCACCGCGGATCTCGTACCACGGGCAGATCTGCTGCGCCATCTTGAACAAGATCAGTTGCGGCCGGTAACCCTGATTTCAGCGCCGGCGGGGTATGGCAAAAGCGTGCTTGCCAGTATGTGGCTGGAAGCTTCCGGTTTGCCTGCCGGTTGGGTTTCTCTGGATGAATCAGATAACGATCTTCATACGTTTGTCAGCTACCTGCTCGCCGCCATCGAAACGGCCGTATCTCACACGCCATTACAAACACGTGCTGCTCTACAAGAGCACCCATTGGCGCAGGTAGATACCCTGGCTCACCATCTACTCGCTGACCTCGATAACATCAAGACACCTTTCCTGTTATTTCTGGATGACATCCACTATATTCGGGAACAGCGCGTTTTTGATTTTCTTACCGCATTGATAAAGCATCCTCCACCACCTGCATCTGGTGCTTGTTGGTCGCCACGACCCCTCGTTGCCTATTGCATCCTGGCGCGCCTATCAACAAATTACTGAGATCCGCACCCGCAATTTGCGCTTTTCAACACAAGAAACCTCTCAATACCTGGAGGGGATATTAGGGCGCGAAGTCAGTGAAGAGGCGGCAGCGTGGACAACCAAGACAGAGGGTTGGATCGTCGCCCTTCAACTTGCTGCTCTTTCGCTCCAGGAACGGCCTCAAATGACTGGTTGGGAAGATGTTGTCCCCAGCCAAAACCGATTTCTTCATGAATATTTGCTGGACGAGGTTTTGACACGACTGCCGCAAAATCAATACGACAGCTTGCTACGAACAGCGATACTCGATAGTTTTTGCGCCGACCTTTATGAAGCTTGTCGCCTGGATTCTCATGATGACAAAAGCCCAGGCATGACAGGTGAGCAATTCATTGAGTGGTTGAAACAGTCAAATCTCTTCCTGATCAGCCTGGACCGGGAAAATGAATGGTTCCGCTACCATCACCTATTCCGGGATTATCTGGTACGGATGCAGGAAAAGAGATGGACCCGTCAGGAAATCAATACATTACACCTGAAAGCAAGTCGCTGGTTTGCTGAAAACGGTTTAGTCAACAGAGCAATTCGCCATGCATTGATGGCTGATGATCCTCAAACCGCCCTCGACATTTTTAAGGCCAATCGTCTTGCGGCAATGAACCGGGAAGATTGGCGACAACTGGAACAATGGGTTAGCCTGTTTCCTGAAGAGGTCATCCAAAACAGCCCCATCCTTTTACTAACAACGGCCCATCTTCCCCTTACCTATGGCTACGAGCTGGGGCCGCTATTAATGCAGGTTGGGCAATTATTAGCCGGCCTGCCGTCCGATTCACCAGATTTGCCAAACCTCTGGGCAGAACTCTCGTACTTTAGTGGTCTCAATGCGCTCATGGAAGGACCGGCGGAAGCTGCAATTGACACCGGCAAAACGATGTTAGCGACGCTGCCACAGGATGCGTATTATCTGCGCATTCAGGCGCTGGGTGTAGAAGCCTTTGGATATCAAATGTCAGGCAACATCCAGAAGGGTGTGGAGATCTTTAAAGAGCGCAAGGGGCAAGCAATTGGCCGTTGAATATACAGGTCAAAGCCTTCGTCAATCAAACCTTCCTATATTTTATGGAAGCCGATCTGACCTCGGCGCAAATTCTGGCCGACAAGAGCATCCGGCTTGCCTCAAAACAAAATCTTGATGCAACCACGGCCGGATATTTTGCGGGCTCGGCCTATTACCTGCAAAATGATTTAGGATCGGCGGAGGTGCTTTTGTTGCCCGTGACGGAACATCCGGCGCGGGTTGATCCTGCCATCCTTACCCACGCTGCCTGTACATTGATGCGCCTTTATCATGCCCGGAGGCAGCCGGAAAAAGCCCGGGCAACCCTGGAGCAAACCCGCTCCTTCCTGGAGGGCATAAACAACCCCTATTCGGTGCTGTTACTTGATATGTTTCAGATTGAGCTGGCACTTGACCAGGGAGATGTTGATCAGGCTCGTAGACTGGGATTGACACAAAACCTCGATTTGCAGGTTCCTGGCTGGTTCTGGCATTACTACGTCCCCTTGTTAACCCTATCAAGCTTCGGCTGGCTGAGGGTAAGGAATTGGAACAGGTGCTTGCTTCTCTGGAAGAGACGGATGAATCCTTACAGAAGATAAATCGCCGCATCCATCGCATTGATGTTTGGCTTTGCAAGCACTGGCATACAAATCTCTGGATAACTGGCCGAAGGCACTGGAAAAACTGGAGCAATCAATAACGCTGGCCGTGCCGGGCAAACTGATCCGGAACTTCATTAATCTGGGGCCGGCAATGCGGGTACTGTTGACCCAATTATACGAGCAGCGAAATCCTGACGACACGAATCATATAGCATACATCGCCCAAATTCTGGCGCTGTTTTCTGAGATAGAGACCAGAGACGCGAAAGCCGATTCTTCCCGCTTCGTTCCCACCGACCCACTAACAACGCGCGAGCTGGAAACCCTCGAATATCTGGCAACGGATCTTTCCACGTCGGAAATTGCTGCGGAGATGGGTGTCACCTGGTCGACTCTCAGAACCCACATCAAAAACGTTTATAGTAAGCTGGACGTTCACGGCCGATACGAAGCTACCCTTCGTGCCAAAGAACTCAATCTCTTATAAGCTCCCAGCCATCCTGCTCAAGAAAAAACCTGCTCATCCTTCTACCCCATTGGGGGATGTTAATCACCCGAGACGTCCATACAATTGAAATGAACTGGACTTGCGCCGCCTGATCGCATTGATATCCGCCAATGTTGGGCCATATCTGATAGAGGCAGCCTGCAATTTCTCCGCAGTCACGGTCAGGGGGGTAGGGGCTTAAGAGCATTCCTTATGATTACCAACCGGTGCCAACAAGTGGGTAAGGTAACGACTGAAGCGGTCCAACCATCATGAAAACACCCTATCTCTATGATCATCCTGGAGTCTACGCCATTCACATTGATGGGCAGTTGCCCTTAAGCTGGGGGACTATCTGGGTGATGTAAGTATTAAATATGTTGAGGCGGAGGTGGGGGGTGACCGTCCAATTACGGTTATCAAAGGTACGCTAGCGGATCAGGCCGCCCTGCTTGGCATTCTAAATATGCTTTACAACAACAATTATCCATTGCTCTTCGTCCGGTATTTAAGGCCTGGTATTGACGCCGCGCCCGTCACACGTGATCAAGAAGTGTAGCGGTTGATTGTTATCGGCGGTGAACCTGGCAAGCGTGAAACGGCCGTTCAAACAAAAGGCGCATAACAAATTAGTTTTATAGTTTCCGGTTTTTTTGCCGGATCAAATCAGTTCAAGGAGAACACAAAATGAGCGATAAAGAGAAATCAGCAGTCTATAACATTCTAGCCTTCAACTTTGCAGGTGAGAAATCGGCAGAAGAAGCAGTCAAGGAAATCAAGAAGTCTGGTGCATTGGAAGGTCAGGCTATCGTTGCCGAGGCTATTGTTTCTGTAGATGAGAAAGGCAAACCGCACATCCACGAACCGGGACACGGCACCCTGGGTGCTGGTGTAGGTGCTGCCGGCGGCGGTCTGTTGGGACTGATCGGTGGCCCTGCCGGCTTGCTGGCCTGGGCGATAGGTGGTGCCGTAATAGGCGGTGTGGCCGGCAAGTACCTGGGACGGCCGTTTCCCAAGGAAGATCTCAAAGAAATCGGTGAGCAAATGCTGCCCGACACGTCAGCTTTCCTGCTGCTGGTAGAGGACGTAGAAAGTGAGGCCATCATTGGCAAGATGCAGGGCGTCAGCGCCAATGTTGTCACCCTGACCGTTGGTGATGAGCTATCCGGCGAAATTGCCCAGATGGTCGCCGCTGATGCTACTGTTACCGATGAAGCCGGTGATAGTAGTGCTGACACCAAAAGTTAGTAATAGCCAATGAGAGATGGGGGTATCTCCTATCTCTCATTGGTTCTCGCTAAACGGGAGCAATGATATGTTAGAAAAAATGAGTGAAAGTTCGGGTCCGGTTGTCGGCTACAAAGTGGTGGACAAGGTCACGGCTGAAGATTATCAGCAGTTGAGTTCGGAAGTGAAAGCCCTTGTTGATCAGTACAGCGATGTGTACGTGCTTCTGGACATGGAGAAATTTGGTGGTGAAGAAGTCAAGGCCTGGCTGCCTGACCTGGAATTCGGCCACCACTTCCACGACAAGATTGCCAAAATGGCTATCGTCGGCGACGAGCGATGGGAAAAGTGGGTGAGCGATCTTGTCAAACCATTCTATGCCAAGGACGGCAAATTCTTCCACCTCAAGGAATTAGACAATGCCTGGGCCTGGTTGCGTGAAGGGGATGTCGATAAGGGAAGTTAGGGCCCGTCAAAGCGATCCGGCAGATTTGGCTGTTCCGTCAAACGTGACTTCGTAAATGCGACATGAAGCGTTCGCAAAGTTGGCTTGGCGTTTAAGTGCGCTAGATTAAAGAATTCTAACAAGGTAGATGATGACGGTTTTGCTAGGAGGTATGCAATGACTGAAAAGAAAACATATGCTGAAGAGTATACCGAGAAGGTCTTCAAGGGAAAGATCGAACTTGATGTGCGCGATTCGACGCCGGACTGGGGACCCTACAGCCCCCGGTGGCACCCAAGGATGCACCCAACGTACTCTATATCCTGTATGATGATACCGGGTTGGCTGCCTGGTCACCCTACGGTGGCGGGATCAATATGCCGGCAGCGCAGAAGCTCGCCGACAACGGTTTGATTTATACGCAGTGGCACACATGCGCGCTCTGCGCGCCAACTCGCTCCACCTGCCTGACCGGCCGCAACCACCACGTCAACGGCTTCGCAGAAATCGCGGAGGGCGCTAACGGCTTCCCCGGCTACCATGCCCGCATCCCCGCGCAGTGTGCCACGATTGCCCACATCCTGCAGGATGCCGGCTGGAGTACATTCTGGATCGGCAAGAACCACAACGTGCCCGAACAGGATAATGCCCCCGGTGGGTACAAGGATACATGGCCGTTGCAGAAGGGCTTCGATCGCTTCTATGGTTTCCTGGGTGGCGAGACCAATCAATGGTATCCGGACCTGGTCGAAGACAATCACTTTATTGATCAGCCCTATATGCCCGAAGAGGGTTATCATTTGTCCAAGGATTTGGCCGATCAGGCCATCCGCATGATCCGTGACAACAAGGCCAGCAACCCGTCCAAGCCGTGGTACATGTGGTACTGCCCCGGCGCGAACCATGCTCCCCACCACTGTCCTCAAGACTACATCGACAAGGACAAGGGCAAGTTCGATGGCGGCTACGACGCCTATCGCGAGTGGGTGCTGAAGCGCATGATCGAGAAAGGCGTCTTCCCCGAAGATACCCAGATGACGCCGTTCAATCCCATGCCGGAGGACCAGGCGAACCCGCTGGATGTTGTCTTGCCGTGGGACAGCTTGAGCGACGACCAGAAAAAACTCTTTTCGCGCATGGCCGAGGTCTGGGCCGGTGCATCTGAGTACGCTGATGCGCAAATCGAGCGGATCATTGACTACCTGGAGGAATCGGGCCAGCTAGAGAATACACTGGTGCTCTACGCCGCGGACAACGGCACCTCCGGCGAAGGCTCGCCCAACGGCTCGGTCAATGAAAATAAGTTCTTCAACGGCTTCCCGGATGATCTCGCCGAGAACATGACGATGCTCGACAAGCTCGGCGGTCCCGATTGCTATAACCACATGCCGACCGGCTGGGCGGCCGCGTTCTCGACGCCGTTCAAGATGTTCAAGCGCTATTCGCAGTACTCCGGCGGTACCTGCGACCCGATGATTATCTCCTGGCCCAAGGGCATGAAGGCCCGCGGCGAGGTACGCCATCAGTACCATCACTCCGTTGACGTGGCGGCGACCATCCTGGACGTTTGCGGTCTGGAGATGCCTGATACCTATCGCGGTGTGAAGCAATACCCGATGAATGGCGTTTCGATGGCTTACAGCTTCGACGCCGACCCGGATGGCCCGACCCAGCGCAAGCATCAGTACTACGAGATGATGGGTACGCGCGGCATTTGGGAAGATGGCTGGCATGCGGCCGCCACCCATGCGCCGCTGACCGGCGTCGGCCACTTCGACCAGGACAGGTGGGAGCTCTATCATGTCGCCGAAGATCGCTCTGAATCCACCGATTTGGCCGACAAGTACCCGGAGAAACTGGAACACCTGAAGCAATTGTGGATGGACGAAGCCAAAAAGAACCTGGTGCTGCCGCTTAACGATTGGCCCGCGGTACAGGTCGCCAACATTGAGCGGCCTTCTACCGAACCGCCGCGCGAGCGCTACACCTACTATCCAGACACGACCCCGGTCCCCGAAGGCGTTGCCGCCAATGTGCGCGGCCGTTCGTACAAAATCCTGGCCGATGTCGAAGTTGGCGATAACTGCTCCGGTGTCATCTTCGCCCATGGGTCGCGCTTCGGCGGCCACTCGCTCTTCGTTCACGACAAGAAGCTCTACTACGTGTACAACTTCCTGGGCATTCCGCCACAGCAGGAGTTGGTCTCCAGTGAGGAGCTCAAGCCGGGCAAGTACACGCTGGGCATGGAATTCATCCGGGAAAAGGCCGGTCAGTATGGCGAGTCCCACGGCAAGGCCAAGCTCTATATCAACGACAAGGTCGTAGCCGAAGGCCCGATGCGGACTCAAACCGGCAAGTTTACACTGTGCGGTGACGGTCTGTGTGTCGGTCGTGACAGCGCCGACGCGGTTGCCTCAGAATATACACCTGAGACGCAGGGCAAATTCACCGGCGGCACCATCCAGTATGTGGAGGTGTCGGTAGAGAAAGAGCAATACCGCGATCTCGAAAGAGAGATGGCTGCGGCAATGGCGGTTGACTAAGCCGCGACCTGACAGTTTTGGGTTTTTCATTAACAGGGTGCCGCCCCAGGCGGTACCCTGTGGTATTGCTTTTTGGAATTGTGATAAACACAATTATGGAGAACTGAATGACTCAGGAAAACCAACTATTAGACGAAGACAAAGAAATGGAGCAGGTCGCGTCGGCCGATGAGATCGAGGCTCTGTTTGTCCAGGGGGCGGCGGGTATGGTTTATGAAGACGGCCGCCTCACCCTGACCGGAATTGCCCCGACAACGTTGATGTTTGCCGACCGGCCGCAGCGGGTTACGGGTCACGTCCCGACAGAGGAGTTTTGGACTCCTGGGTGAAGGGGATAATAGCTTCGCCGATGACCCGCCAAACGCTGTATTGTCAACATTCTCGGAGCGAGAAGTCAATGACGTTGTTGTTGTGCTTCAGGACCCGATACTGGATGGCGATACCTTCAGCTACCAGGTTGAAATCCTTGATGGCGAGATGCCGGCCAGCGGCGGAGCCAGTACCTTGTTCATCGACATGATTGGCCGGCCTTTGACGCCGGTGTCGATTGCCGGGGTACATCGCCGGGGACGCCGGCGCGGTCGCAGACGTGAGCGCAGGCGTATGTCCAGGCGAGAGCTTTACTAAAGAGAACTTCCCGTTTGTAGATGCAGCGAGATGGTGCCGGTTTCACTGGCACCATCTCGACGAACGATCAGGGCGAAGCAATAAATCTGTCGAGTGAATTGTCGTAGAAGAAAATACTTGGCTATAGTTAACGCGCCAACTGCACCGACAGGCATCATAACAATATAGTTTTCATTCCCAACTGGCTCCCCACTTTTTAGTCCGGTGAGTTGTGTATTGACCTGACAGTCGTTCAACCTGTCCTTCCAGGGACGTATTGTTCGTTTGTTCGGCACGGCTATCTATGAGCTTTTTAACTGCATCGCCTACTGTGTCTGCGAGAGGAATCAATGCTCAGACAAATCCCCGATTGGTTGCTTAAAGGCATGCCCGAATGTGAATCCCTCAAAGAGAGGATGCAGACTGGTTGGGTTCCATCCTGGGCGGGGAAACCATCGGATAGAAATGATCATTCACTTTAACAGGCAATCTGATCATCCACTCATTGGAGGGTAATTATGACTAAACAACAATCCGTCCAAAATTCGCCGGATAGTAATGGGGCTAGCTCATCAGGCGCACCTGAGAAGGCCGGGATTATCCTAACCACCCTAATCGTTGTGGCGGCCGTAGCCAACCTCCCTCTGGCGATGGCTAACGTGGCGCTACCATCTATCGGCACCTATTTTGATGCTTCCCAAACACAGCTCAACCTGGTGGCAGTCGGCTATTCACTGGGCCTGGCTTGCTCTGTCCTGTGGCTTGGCGCTCTGGGTGACCGCTACGGGCGCAAGCAAATCGCCCTGCTTGGCGTAACGCTAGCCATTCCGGCCGCACTCATCTGCGGGTTTGCACCAACAATCCAGATATTGATTGCCGGCCGTCTATTTGGCGGTATCGCCGCCGGTATGGCCTTCCCTACCTGTTTGGCCTTGATCGCGGCGCTATGGGGGCCGGGTCCGAAACGAACGCAAGCAATCGCCTTATGGGCCGCGACGGGTGGTGCAATTAACGCTTGTGGCCCCCTGATCTCCGGCGTTCTGTTGCTGTTCCTGCCGTGGAATGCGGTATTTATGGTGGTCATTCCTGTCGCACTGGTGGCTCTCTTCCTGGCTTTCAAATACATCCCGGCGCACGTCAACGAATCGACAGAACCCGTCGACAATATCGGCGGCATCCTGTCGATGGTTTTTGTTGGGGCGCTCATTCTGACTATCAACTAAGCGCCGGTACCTAACATGGGTAAGCTGGTGTTGAGTCTGGCGGCTGTTGCTCTTGTAACCCTGGTTCTATTTATTATCCGTCAGCGTCGAGCGGAGAATCCTCTTTATGATCTGAAAGTGGCAGTGCGCCCCACCTTTTGGGTAGCGGCGGTCGGAGGCATCATTGTCTTTGGCTCCCTGATGGGTGCGATGTTCCTCGGACAGCAATTCCTGCAAAATGTGCTTGGTTATTCAACCGTGGCGGCCGGGGCTGCGATTCTGCCGGCGGCCGTCCTTATGATCGTGGTCGCGCCGCGTTCAGCCAAATTGGTGCATGGGCAGGGTTCTCGTTTCACTCTGCTTCTGAGTTTTGCCGCCGTGTTGATCGCGTTTTTACTTATGTTCGTGTTTTGGAAAGAAGGCACTTCTTACTGGTTAATTGGGCTTGCCTATGTCTTCCTCGGTGCCGGTGTTGGTCTGGGGGGAACGCCTTCTTCAAACTCGCTTGCAGCCTCGGTGCCCATCACAAAGGTGGGCATGGCCTCAGGTACGACGGACCTGCAACGCGATCTGGGTGGAGCGCTGATGCAGTCGATCTTCGGAGCATTGCTGACCGCCGGGTTTGCCGGTTCAATGAGTTCAGCCATTGCGGCCGCGCCAAACTCTTCCGAAATCTCAAGCAGCGTCGCCAGTCAGTTGATGCTGTCATACGCAAGCGCCGAAACGATCGCCCAGCAGTATCCGCAATATGCCAACCAGATCACGTCTGCTGCCAAAACCGCATTTCTCGCCGGTGATAACTATGCCTACATTGCCGGGATCATTGCCGTATTGATCGGCGCCGCGCTCATTTACTTCTTCTACCCCAATCACGCAAAGGAAGAGGAGCTATTGCAGACCTACCATGCTGCTGATGCGCAGCAATAGCAGCATCTTTGCATCCGGGTTGTGAAGGGTAATTCTTCTGTCAACAAAACGTTGGGTGTTGCACCAGGAGGGATCCTGACCATAGTGAAATACGGCCGGTAAGGATGGGAGATAAAACATGGTTCAGATGAAATGGAGACGGCACAGCGATATTGTGCTTGCCTGTTTGGTCATCCTGTTGGTTCTTGCATCATCTAGTCTTGCGCCAATTGCAGTTGCCCAGTCAGAACCGACGCCGGATGCAAGAGCAACGCAGGAACCGGTAACGACCCCTGCCCCCACGCCGGATCAGTCATCCGGCGCGTCTGTGTCTGATGCTTCCAACCCTTTCCTGAGTTTGACCCCTGAACAATGGGCTGATGTGGCTATTTCATTCTTGCTCTTCCTGGTCATCGCTATTTTTGGATGGCGTTTCCTCATCTGGTTGGGCAAGTTGATCTCCAGAAGAACAAACACCGAAATTGACGACCGCCTGTTGTTGGCCGTTCGTGGGCCTCTCCAATGGATTTCCGTCATTTTTGGTTTCCAGGTGGCTTATTCCCGCCTTGATTTTCTAAGCCCCTCCCTGCGGGAACTGGTCGACAACGTGAGTTTTATTCTCTATACGATACTGGGCAGTATGATCGTGTGGGTGATCATTGATTCCGGTCTGAACATTTATCGGGACATAGCCCAAGAGAACGATGCAGATATGAAGTCAATCGATCGGCTGCTGCCTCTGGTGCGAACTTTCGCTAGGGGACTCCTGGTCATCGTCGCCATTATCATCATTCTGCATTGGTTCGGCGTTGAGATCACGGCCGTTGTGGCAGCTCTGGGGCTGACCGGATTCGCTATCTCGCTGGCCGCCAAGGACACGTTAACCAACATCATTGCCGGTCTCACCATTGCGGTCAGTCGGCCGTTCCGCATTAATGATCGTATCTACAATAAGGATGTCGGCGGTTGGGTCGATGTGGTGGAGATTGGCCTTCGTTCGACCAAGGTTCTGACCCGCGATAATCGGATGGTCATAATTCCTAACAGCGATCTCAGCGACGATACCGTGATCAACTACAGCTTCCCCAACCATAACTACCGGTTGCAGGTAGATATCGGCGTAGCGTATGGTACGGATATCAATACAGCCCGCCAGGTGCTTCGTGATGCAGTTAGTCAGGTTGACGATGTGATGTCGGGGAAACCGGTCCAGGTTCTTTTTGTTGAATTTGGAGAATCATCCATGGTCTTCCGGGTACGTTGGTGGATTGCCGACTATGCCGATATGCGCAAAGTGAACGACCGAGTATATCAAGCCATTCAGGAGGCTCTTGATGCCCATGGTATTGTGTCTCCCGGCCCGATACTTGATGTCAACTACCATCTGGACCAACCGGATGCCGACCGGCTGGCTCAGGTTTTTCAATCAGATCAATCTAAAGGGTTAGCCAGTGAGTGACACTGGTCGCGAACAGACAAGAAGACCATGGAATACTTCTGAGCACATTTCATTTAATGAAGTCCGTTAATGCACGTTTGGCCGACATATTGGGTCATAAACCTCACTGACATAGGTATACACATGAGCGCCCATCCCCGTCGCTCCCATATATGATAAACATTGGGTCAACTGAGAACTTGGTTGGCCCATCTGTTTTTGGTGTGATATCTCAATTCTGGCTCTTCCCCTGTGGGATCAAAGTAGCAGGCGTACTCTCATTCACTGTCCATATTTTGAGTGAAGACCCCCAGGGTGTTTTTGAGGGGCACGGGAATTTCCTCCCGGCAATCGGGTTGACGACCTCACCATCGGGGTCTAACGTCCAGATGTCACCGAGAGCAAACAGAAATTCGTTCTGTACCGGCGTGGCCGGGCCACTCAACAGAGGCGTCAGATCGGTACCCATCAATAGATAGTTATCGCGGTTCGGTACCCGTGCCAGCGTTGCCGGCATGGGCATACCTGCCCATCGCACGCGGATGAGAAACTGGGGAATTGCACAGAAGCTCGTTGTCTTTGAGAACATCACAAAGAGCCACGTGAATACCAGACCACGGAGAACATAAAAGTGTGCTGGGATCGATCTGACCAGCAGAGGGTGGTTTAAGTAACGGCCGATCGAGGATTCACCCATATTCAAGTCTTTCCATTTGACGCATCCATAATTTCATATTAATGTAATTAACATGAAATTAGACACCGAAGAGAACATTGCCGAACTGGGAGATCCCGAAGCCGGGCCACAGCAGAAGCGCAAATATCGCAAGTCCCAACGCGCTCAGGCTGAAGAAGCCACTGGTGAGGCGATTTTGGATACTGCTCTGGTTGCTTTCAGCCATGAGCCATTCGATCGCGTGACCTTACAGAGCATTGCAGATACCAGCGGCGTTACAGTGCAGACTGTGATCCGACGCTTTGGTTCCAAGGAAAGTCTGTTCCAGATCCTGGTCGAACGCGAGAGACCACGAATACTGGCGTCACGCATTGCGGCCGAGACTGCCGGTTTGTCGGCCGCTCTTGAAGTGCTTCTAAACCATTATGAACAGGACGGCGATATGGTGCTCAATTTCATTGCTCAGGAGCACCTTTTTGAAAACGTCGGGAGCGTCGTTGAAGAAGGCCGCCGTGTGCACCGTGAGTGGGTAGAACGCTATTGTCATGATCTGCTCGTGGATACGGCCGGTGTCGAGCGGGAACGTTTATTGCATGCGGCCATTGTTGCCACTGACCTGAGCACGTGGAAATTGCTACGTCGTGATCTCGGCCTGCAACAAGTCGAGGTCATGGCAGTTATGAGTCAAATACTCAACGCACTGAAAGGAGACAAGTAATGGCATCCATTCTCATCTACACATCACCGGCACGCGGACATCTTTACCCGGTGCTGGGGACGGCACTGGGGCTCCGGGACCGCGGATACAGCGTCAATATTCGAACCCTCTCATCGGAGGTCCATCGTGTATGCGCGCTAGGGTTATCGGCCGAGCCGATCGCGCCCGGGATTGAGGCTCGTGAGTTGGACGATTGGCGCGGAAGCAATACGATGCAAGTGCTCGAATTTGCAATGCGTACCTTTGGCGATCGCGCCCTCATGGAAGTTGATGATGTGCAACAAGCAATCGAGGAAACTGGCGCTGATGTGCTGCTCGTTGATACCAATAGCTGGGGCGCCCAGGCTGTGGCTGAGGCTTCCGGATTACCATGGGCTACATTTCAACCCTATTTCACTGCCTTGCCTGCTCCCGGCGTTCCCCCATTTGGCCCCGGCTTACAGCGTTCAACAAACCTAGTCGGCCGCACACGGGATGCGTTGGCTGGCAAGGTCATAATTTCGAAGATGAGTCAGTATGCACTGCCGTCAATCAACGCTACGCGCACACGCTTGGGTCTTGAGCCGCTTGTAAGCTATCTTGAGTTGCTCCAGCGGCCACCGAGAGTATTCTATTTCACGGTTGAGGAACTTGAATATCCTCGCGAACAGTGGCCGGAAAGCTTTCGTCTCGTCGGACCAACGCGATGGGAGCCGCCCACTGAAGCGCCAGAATGGTTGGCGGAAATCAACCGACCAATCGCCTTGGTCACCCTTTCTACCGAGCGGCAGGGCGATCGCGATCTGATTGATACGGCGCTGAATGTTCTGCCGCAGCAAGGGTATTATGTAATAGCGACCACGGCGGCCCATGCACCGGAGGAATTCGGTAGCAGCATTACTTCCGACTATCGAGTGGAACGCTTTATACCGCATAACCCGCTTCTCAACCGGGCTGCTGTTGTCATCTGTCATGGCGGCATGGGAATTACTCAGCGTGCACTCGCTTACGGGGTGCCGGTGGTTGTGGTCCCGTTTGGTCGTGACCAACCCGAAGTGGCTCGCCGCGTCGAATACGCAGAGGCTGGTGTCCGATTGCTGCCTAAGGATCTTAATGCAGAAACGCTGACATCATCTGTCCGAGAAGCACGATCCAGGAAGGAAGGAGCTACGCGTATTGCTAACGCATTTGCCGGCTCCGGCGGTGATACGGCCGTTGTCGAGGGGATTGAAGAGCTTTTGGGTAGAATGGCCGTTCCTCAACCGGCTGTGTTTGCGTAGAGAATGTAAATCGCTTTTGCAGGTTCAGTACGGTGCGAGAGTTGCGGACGTTAGAAACCCACCTGGTCAGGATTGTTGCCAGCCGGCTAGAACTCAAACCTTACACCCGAAAGAAGAATGTCTTGGATGTCGTCGGATCAAGTAGAAATGGGTACTTGATGTCGACGTAATAGAGCAAGCGTAAGAGGCGGACTCTGCTAAAAGTGAGATTAGTCAAACTCAGAATAATGGCCCGCTCCACGGTAGATAACCCACTCGCAGATGTTCTTTACCCGATCTCCGGTGCGCTCAAGGTAATTTAGTATCTCCTGCAAAGAGCGATAACGTTGGAAGGTAGACATATCGTCTGTGACGGAGATAGCCAGTCTATGCGTACCACGCCGGTACAGGACATCGATCTGTTCATCGCGCGCCGGAATTGATTGTGCCATCTCCACATTGACACTATCGAATGCTGATAGCGCATCGTTGAGCATTCCTTGCACCAGGTCCGACATCTCGGTCAGGATGTCCTGAACCTCAGGGGGGATTACTTCATCACCGCGCTCAATGGTCACGCGGCCGATGCCCTTGATATAGTCATGAATGCGCTCCAATTCGCCGGCAATCTCAATGTTTGAAGCGAGCATACGTAGATCGGAGGCCGTTGGCTGCTGCGTGGCAAGCAGTTTGAGACAGTCAACTACGATATTGACGCGACGCTGGTTGATATCTTCATCGGAGTCAATTAGATGCTGCGCAGCATCGGTGTCGTGGGCAATAAAGACCGGCACTGCTTTTGAAAATTCCTCTACAACGACATTACCTAATTCTGAAACCTGTCCACTGACGGCCAACAAGTCTTGGTAAAAGTGTTCTCTGGGCATCTTTATTTTCCTAATTCTGCGTGCCGTTTCACACTATCGGCTTTCGAAACTGGCCGGCGCTGCCTGATCCGGCATCAGCCAAAGCGGCCGGTAATATAGTCATTGGTCTCTTGCGTCTGGGGCGAAGTGAACATTTCGATGGTCGTCCCGTACTCATGCACGTAACCGGAACGCGTTTCCGGATCCATGAGCATGAAGACGGTCTGGTCAGAGACGCGTGCTGCCTGCTGGATATTGTGTGTTACGATGACGATGGTATACCGTTCTTTTAGCTCCAACATCGTGTCTTCAATAGCCAGGGTTGAAATGGGGTCGAGAGCCGCACAAGGTTCATCCATTAGCAGCACATCCGGTTCGACCACAATGGCGCGGGCGATACAGAGCCGTTGTTGTTGGCCGCCGGATAGAGCAATACCGCTTTTGTCCAGATTGTCGCCAACATCATTCCACAGTGCGGCATCTTTTAATGCTTCGTGGACGCGGTCTTCCATCTCGGATTTAGAGTATTCCTGTGAACTCAACTTCATACCATAGGCGACATTATCGAAGATCGACATGGGAAAGGGATTGGCCCGCTGGAATATCATGCCCACCCGTGTTCTCAATTCGACAACATCCTCCATTTCCAACACATTCTTGCCGTCCAGATGGATAGCACCTTCCATGCGCACGGAGGGAACGCGATCTTGCATGCGGTTTAATGAGCGCAGTAAGGTGCTCTTTCCGCAGCCGGAAGGTCCGATAAAGGCCGTGATGTGATGCTCCGGTATTTGAACATTCACATCAGTTAGAGCCTGGAAGTCACCATAGAAGAAATTGAAATGCTCCGTGTCCATGATAGCCTTGCTATGACTGTAGTCATCATGGGTACGGCCCGCGGTGTAATTGGTGTCTTCGCCGTCCGGCCCGGATTGGTCGGAAAAATCGTAAGTGCCTACCTTCTTAACCATCATGTTGTCCCATCTTACTTATTTGCCTTCCAGACGACGACGCGCGCGCAGAATGAAGACTGAGGCGAGTAGATTGAAATAGAAACAGCCAGCAGCAGCACAACGGCCGAACCCATGGCGATGCCATTCGTATTCGCCAGGCCGGGGATGCCGACTACTTTCAGGACCCAGATGTGTACCGCCAGTGTAGAACCGGTTACAAACGGTTGAGGCTGTATTCGGCATTGGGGGATATTGTGGTGCCTAATGTCATAATCACTGGGGCAGTTTCGCCCATCGCCCGGCCGGCGGTCAGTACCATGACGGTAATAAAACCAGGAAACGCATTGGGTAGAACGACTTTGCGAATTGTTTCCCATTTGGTCGCGCCCAGTGCATCGCTTCCTTCGCGAAATGATTCAGGCACCCCTTTCAAAGCGTCTTCGGCCAAACGCACGGTCACCGGCAGATTCATGACGGCGAGAGTCAAGGCTCCGGCCATGACACTGAGGCCCATAGCCAGGATTCGCACGAACAGAATCGAACCAAAAATACCGAATATGATCGAGGGAATAGAAGCCAACGATTCAATGCTGAAGCGGATGGCATTGGAGAAGCGACCTTCGCCCGTGCTATATTCATTGAGATAAATCGCCGCACCAATGCCAATGGGTACAGTGATAACAAGTGAGAGCACGACCACATAGATCGTCGTCCAGATCAGGGGGCCAATGCCGGGAGTCTCGCTTGAGTATGAACTTGAATTGGTCAAGAAATCCCACGAGAGGGTGGGAACACCCTGGTAGAAAATCAGGCCAATGACGATAATCATCGTAATGGCGAGAAAGAGTGCTGCAACCCACATCACCCCGGTCATGACCTTGTCTAATATCTTCGCCCGGTCGAGCGAGCCGCTCTTGTCAAAACTCTCTTCGTCAATTACCGGCAGGTTTCCAACTTCTTCTGAAATAGCCATGTTTCATGCACCTCTGCCTATGCAGTTCTTGCACCTGTCCGCCGGGCAACGATGATCAGCCCCATGGTGATGACCAACAACACAAAACCAACCATGATGAGTGCGTCTTTGTGGATCTGGCTTGTGGCCTCAGCCCATTCTGTGACAATTTGTGAGGGCATGGTGGCAGCGCCAGTGACCAGATTCTTTGGAATCTGTGTGGCGACATTACCTATGACCATCTGCACTGCCATTGTCTCGCCTACCGCGCGCCCTAATCCCAGGATGACGGCACTGATCAGCCCACGCCGCGCCGAAGGTATCATCACCCCGGTGATGGTTTGCCAGCGTGTGGCACCCAGTCCATAAGAGCCTTCTTTTGTTTCCCTGGGCACATTCCGCAGCGCGTCTTCGGCCACAGCTACCATCGTCGGCTGGACCATGAAAATAAGCACAATCACGGCCGGCAAAATGCCCTTGCCCAACGGGGCGTTGAAGGTTACGCGCACCCACGGGACGACAATTGTCAAGGCTAACAGGCCGTAAATTACAGATGGGAGGGCGGCCATGAGATCGATGACTGTGCGCATGGGGCGCTGTATTGCATCTGGAGCTACTTCCACGATATAGAGGGAAACGAGAAGCGCCAGGGGGGCACTGATCAACAGGGTCAGCGCGGCAACAGCGAAGGACCCAACCAGCAGGGGGAGGATGCCGTAGAGCCCACTATGCGGGTTCCAACTGGTACCGGTAAAGAATGCTAACGGGGAGTATCCGTCGCTGAAAAACAACCCTAACCCCGTTGCCAGGAACAGGAAGATTAGGGCTGTTAACACAACAACAATGGCGGCGAATATCAAGAACAGATACTGTATTCCTTTGCCTTGCCTCAATATATACCTCCTAGCTGGGGTCACTTGGTGGACTGGACCGCTGCTCGCCCAAGTTTGACTGGACAAACAGGGATCCGAACCATCTTGAGGAGGTGCTCATGGTGGTCCTCATCCCTGTTTGCCCACGTCAGTTATGATCGCAACTGTTTAATTGCTGCGTTGATCTGCGGGAATGGGCAGGTAGCCCAAATCCACAAGCACTGATTGATTCTGGAATTCATTGCTGGTCACAAAATCGAGAAAGGCGGCCGCAAGCCCGGTTGGTTCACCCTTTGTGATGGAGTATCCCGGACCGGTAATGGGCCAATTGTTATCACCGGTAAGCCCCTCAAGCGGCGGCTCAATGCCGTCGATACCAAATACGACAATACCTGCCTGTTCGCCATAGGCCAGACCAAGGTAGGTGATGGCACCAGGCGTCTGTGCTGTCGTCTGGTAGGCGGTCTCATTGTTAGATTCTTCTGACGCGCCAACGCAGAACTGTGCATCGTCTCCGCCATAGAGATAGTTAGCCATGGTGGCACGCGTGCCGGAACCTTGTGTACGGTTAACTACGACAATTGCCTGATCGTCACCGCCAACTTCGCTCCAGTTGGTGATTTTACAACTGAAGATATCCTGCAATTGCTGCTTGGTCAGGTCATTGACGGCAGCGGGGCCAGTGGGATTGGCTGCCATAACGAAAGCCTGTTGGGCAATCGAAGTCATAACAGCATCCTGGCAATTGAGTTCCTGCTTTTCTTCTTCTGAAATCGGCACATCGCTATTGCCAATGTTGATGTCACCGGCGCAAACTTGCGAACGGCCGGCTCCGGAACCACCGGCACTCACAGCAATAGTCACATCGGGATGAGCAGTCTGATACTGTGTTGCCGCCTCCTGAACCAGGGGCAGAAGCGCAGAGGAACCAGCTATGGTCAGATTACCACTGGTGGCTGAGCCTTCCGACGTGCCGCCACCACAAGCCACAACAAATATGCTGATCAGGGCCAGGACTGCCGTAATTACTAGATACTTTCCCTTACTTGCGTACATGATAAAACTCCTTTCCTTACTTAACTTTTCCTACTACCTTCAATACAAACAAAATACACCCACGGATCTACCGTGGACCCTACTTCCAGCTTAAACGCCCCCCTATGCTAAAGAGGTTAAGCGTTAGCTAGTATCGGACTGAAGACTTGTTGGGATTGGCAGGAAACTGTCTTGGGTGAAGACAGAGCCATTAGGATGAGTGTTTGCGGAGCTACCGACCGTGCTCCCCATAGGCAGCATCACTATTGAACCGGACATAGTTAGCCCCCCTTCAAACCTCACCATCGATTCCCCTAAAGCAACCGATTTATCAAAGATGTCGGTAGTAACTGTCAGAAACCAGAATATGCCCAATATGATTAGCACGACGGTTAGGATAGCGACAAACCATTCAAATTTTGTCAACTTGGGCATCTTCTCCCCTCCAGGTCGTGGAAAAGATATTTGATTGCACGCTAGCCGAACAACCACGACCCACTCAAGGTAAGGCGGTTTTAGTTACATCATAGTCACGCTCGTTAATGATTGTTTAACCTGATGTTATGGATTTGTTATGGAAATACGGGGAAGGGGCCTCAATGCGTTAGTGACTGATATGAATATAGCGTACACTCAGTGAACAGTGTATACTGGGTATATGCCAATGTCAGATCGAAACCCCCAGAAACGTCGTCAGGCGCAAACTCGTCAAGACATAATCCAAAATGCCCATCGAATGATTGTTGACCAAGGCATCGGTGGTTTATCAATTCGCGCCGTGGCCGACAGCATTAACTACACCCCAGGAGCATTGTACAAGTATTTTGAAAGCAAGGATGATCTGATTGATGCTGTACGCGCTGACTGCTTTGAGCGGCTCAATATCTTTATCCTGGAACGGGTCCAATCCGCTACAAACGCGGCCGATATGCTGTTGCAGGGCGGCATGGCTTATATCGAATACGCCGGACAGTACCCGCAGGAATACCATCTCATGTTTAATATGGAGCCTTCCTGGGCCCATCCGGCGAGCAACAGGGCAATCGCAATGCGGTCCTTGCTGACCATTATCCAGCTTGGAATCGATCAGGGGCAGTTTGTGACGGGAGTTATGACGCCAATACCATTGCCTATCATTGCTGGGCGACCGTGCATGGGATCGCATCACTACAGGCGAATGTCCTGCAAGATGAGCGCAACGACCTGCTTCTCATGAGTCGCGTTATCTTGCAAAAAGTGATTGATGGCTTTACGTCAATAAACACATAATCCAATAAACACATAAAGGAAGCAACCCGATGATCCCGACCTGGATTAACCGAAGTGAATATCCGTTTAACCCCAAACAGCTTTCGCTGTCGATGGGTACCATGAGCTATGTGGATGAGGGTGAGGGAGAGCCGATCGTCATGGTGCATGGCAATCCGTCCTGGTCCTTCGAATACCGGGCCCTGATCAAGCATTTCTCTGCTACCCACCGTTGTATTGCTCACGATCATATTGGCTTCGGGCTTTCTGATAAACCACTGGACTGGGATTATCTACCCCGGCGGCATGCTGAAAATCTGGGAAACGTTGCTGGAAACCCTTGACCTGGACAATATAACCCTGGTCGTTAATGATTGGGGTGGGCCAACAGGGCTATCCTACGCCATTAACCACCCCGACCGGATCAAGAACATCGTTATCACCAACACCTGGTTGTGGTCGGTCAGTAACGACTGGTACTATCAGGCTTTCAGCCGCTTTATGGGTGGTTTGATCGGCCGCTGGTTGATCCGTCGTTTCAACTTCTTCGTTAAAGTTGTCATGCCCATGGCTTATGGCGACAAAGCCAGGTTAACCCCTGAAATCCATCGGCACTATCTCATGGCCTTGTCCGTGCCTGCCGAACGGAAAGGCTGTTGGGTTTTCCCCGGACAGATTATTGGCTCTTCCGGCTGGTTGGACGACCTCTGGTCCTGGCGTTCGGCATTAGAGGGCAAAGTCAAGTTAATCGCTTGGGGGATGAAAGATATTGCGTTCCGTGAGAAGAGCTTAATCACTGGGCTGTGAACTTTCCCGACGCCAGAGTCATTCGCTGGGCGAACGCAGGGCATTTTGCCGCGGATGAGAAATCAGAGGCGTTGATCGCTGAAATGGCGACGATATTGTAACAGGGCCATGTAACAACCTACCGCAGATCATGACCTTGAAAAATGGTGAGTGAGAGATTAAAACGGTCAATAAATCAGGTAATTGCGATGGACCCTCGCAAACATTGATCTGGCGAGTCAAATGGACGCGAAAAACGTCGATTGAAGGCGATTGAGTGCGATTATCGGGGCTGTGGATAACTAGCGTCCGAAGAGGCTGGCTACCCTAAGAGGGATTAAGACGCTTCCGGGGCTTCCGGGGTCTCCGAAGAAATAAAACGGGCCGAATAAGCTCCAGACCCTTAGAGGGATTAAGACCTGAGACCGATTTACGTTCGCCACGTGTAAAACTATGGTAGTGATGTTTCTTCCCTGGTACGTAGTAGGACAACAAATCTGCGGGCTTCGTGCATACACCGACACCCAACCAAAAAGCCCATGAAACAGGCAGGATTAACTCTGATTGCCTGCGCTTTAGTTTATGCACCTCACGCGTATTTGTCCTGACTGTTGGCCCTTTGTACAATGTTGCCGACTGCGTGGCTAGTTGCATTGGGTTAAGAGTCTTGCGGCAACCTGATGCAGAAAGGGTTGTGTCGACTACTTGGGCTACATAACGTACTTGGCTTTGGGAGACAGTTGCTTCTTCCCGCGATCAACAGTGCTGTATAAAGGTTGCTGTTTCAATTGAGAGTGCTCGCCAAAACCACCGCCGTGCGAAACCGGCCAGACCCTCTTGTGTTCCGGACAATGTATAGCAGAAGTAAGCAGGGCCGTATCTACTAGGCCTGAGATATGAGTGGGTGCTATGGCGACTGATACAGAACTAGTAGATTTTGGCAACGATGAAGGAATCAGGCGGGCAGCACAACTGGTCGCCAATGGGCATGTGATCGGCATCTTCATCGACGGCGTGGATACGATGTGGATAGATGGCCGACAAAGTCAGGCAGCGGCCAAGATACAATCCATCAAAGGTGAAGCGCGCGTCGGCAAGCCATTGAGCGCCATCATTGAAACAGATGCCTTGGTGCCGCTGATCGATCTGGATCTCATTCCACCATCGCTGCGAGATATCTTCGGCAATGCAGAGAATCTTGCAGCAAGAATAGGCGCGCTGGCGCCGCTCCGTTTGCCCGTTCGCGCCGAGGCAGCAAGGGAGCTGCCATCCTACATGGTTTCCCTGTCGGACGACGGCACCTACTGGCTGCAAGATTTCATACCCAGTGGACATCCCGCAACCAGCCAGCTTGTACATGAATTGTCGCTGGCAGGGATCTCGCTGCCTGCCGCAACCTCAATGAATATCAGCGGCACACCAGAGATCGCTAATCAGGAGGAGGCAATGGCGTTCAGTCGCCGGCATGGTATACCGATGCTGCTCCACGACCCGCATCCCAACCCCCACATACGAGGCTCATTTCCCATCCTCGGTGTTGGTCCTGAAAGCGTGGTTTTGCTGAGAGAAGGACATTACCCTGCGCAGTTGCTGGGGCATCTTCTGGAATATGATGAAATTGATGTATCGCAGGCAAAACCCGCCAGGTATCCTATTTCGCCGCAGATTCGAGAACGCTTTGCCGATACGGACCTTCGTGGTGCGTCGCTAAGAAAAGCGCTGCTGGATTACATTCACGGCTAGAAGATAAAGGCAGCGCACTCGCTCACCAACAAACCGATAATTAAGGAGGATGAAAATGTCACTCGATTCACAAACAACGGTAGGGGCATATCTGGCATTCAGATTGGAGCAGATCGGCCTTCACCACTATTTTGCAGTTCCCGGCGATTACAATCTCGTCCTGCTTGATGAGCTACTGAAGAATGAGTCGATGCAGATGATATCCTGCTGCAACGAGCTAAACGCGGGTTACGCGGCCGATGGCTACAGCCGAGCCAGTGGCGGCCCGGCGGCGGT
>JAWKOY010000030.1:0-96615 GCA_041390945.1 Chloroflexota bacterium | reverse complement strand
CCGCCGCCGACCCACTGGAGCTGCCACCGGCGTGGCGATTGAGATCATAGGGATTGCGCGCCGTACCGTAATGCTGGTTAAACCCGTCGGGATTAATCCCGATCTCGTGCATGTTGGTCTTGCCGACCAGGAGTGCCCCGGCCGCGCGAAGTCGGGCGACAACCGTGCTATCGCTGGTCGCCGGATGTGTACCCATAAAACTGGTGCCCACCGTCGTCGTGTAGGGCATCATGTCCACTTCATCCTTGACGGCAATGGGCACGCCATCGAAGATACTTAACGGTCGGCCCTCCCGCAGGCGGGCTGCGCTGGCTTCGGCCTGGGCCATGACGTCGGCGCGATCGGCCGCGCGGAAAGCGCGCAGGGGTTGGGAGCCGCTATCACTGCTGGCAATGGCGGTCAGGATGCGTTCGGCAACGGCCGTAGGTGTCGCCTCGCCGTCTCGGTAAGCGCGGGCATAGTCAGCGATACCGGCAAACGGCACCGGGTTGTTACTCGCCAGGGATTCTTTCTCCAGTTCAATCCGGTCGAGGGCTGCCCGATCCCGCGCAACCTCAGCTTCCTCCAGGCTCAGCGGGTAATAGGTGGGTGGATCCGTGATGACCGTTTCCCGCAGCCGGCTGATGCCGCCGTCCTTAAGCAGCTTCCCCAGTAACGCCGAGCGTACAGCAGCGTTATCGAGTGATCCCGCGAAAAGATTCAGTGTTCGGCCTTGCAGCCGGGGGAGTTGCAATGAGACGAGATCGTACTTATCAGACATGGGAAGAACCTCCTATTGCCGGAACCACCAGACCATTGCCGTTAGCAGGATGGCACCCAATACCAGCCAGAGCCACGGTGGGGGGATGAAGATCGCTGCCGCCAACCCGCCGATCATACCTAATCCGATACCAAGCAGTGTACCGCTGACGCGGCGCTGCATGGGGTCCTGTCGGCCGCTGCCACGTTCGGCCGCCGGTGGGGGAAGTGTCCACAGGAAGAGCGCGCCAATCAGGAACAACGAGCCGATCAGAGCCCCCGGCAAGCCGCTGATGACATACATGACACCGATCCCGGCTCCGATTAGGATCACACTGCCGATGATTTTTGTGCGTGTCTCCATGATCCTTTGTTGCGCGGGACGCTAAAAGCCTGGCTGTTGAGAAGGCGGTTGCTGATTAATTGGGAGTACTGTCGGACGGCAATGGGATTATCGCTGGTGGCGCCATGTGCATCCCACAGCAACCATAGGCCAACCAGCAAAATGAACACCCCGTAGAAGCCAATCATGACGCCAAAGCCCATGACCAGCGCTGACCAAATACCTCCGGTAATAATAGGGAGGCTATAACGGCCGCGATACCCGCGAGAACCAGGCCGCCGATGACAAACAAAAGATCAACTGGGGGTACTGGTGAAGGGAGCCCGATCCTGTCGCAGGTGCAGCACATACTCAACGATTCCTCCGATGAGAGCTATGGTAGCCCCGATTAGTAGGCCAATCAGGAAGGGGTTGAAACTGCTGGTAACGCTCATGCGCGATATCGGTTTGCCGTTTTGGGACCGCCCAATGAAAAGCTTGCTTTGTCCAGTGTATCATCAAATTCTATCCCGTAGCGGCTCAGGGGCAAACGGCTACTGATTGCCGGATCAATTTTGCAGGTCAAGTAACTCCAGGCTGATATTGGCCTGAGGTTTGGCTGGTGATGGTCCGCGAACCAGCAGGGCAAGTTCGCCATTGACTGCCTGCTCCTCGATCCAGGCGCGGGCAAAATCATCCCAATCGGATTCCTGATCAATCTGATGCAAGGGATATACGCCATACGAAAGCTGCAAGGTCCGACAGATTTGTTCATCAGCACTTGGGGCGACGATCCACGCCGGTAGCCGAAAACGGCTGACGGCACGAGCCGTGTTGCCGGTGTGAGTGGGATAAAGACAACGTTGGCGCGACCGGTTTCAATGGTGGCTTCTACGGCCAGCGAGACCAAATCAGTGATTGTGGCCGGGTGCTCGTTACGGAAGAACTCCTCTGTTGCCCACAGGTCGTGACGCGGGCGATGGGGTTCAGTCTCGGCTGCAATTTCGGCCAACATATGCGTCGCCTCCACCGGATACCGGCCGACCGCGGATTCGCCGGAGAGCATGACACAATCGGTACCGTCGAGAATTGCATTGGCAACGTCGGTGGATTCCGATCGTGTCGGCCGTCGATTATTGGTCATGGATTCCAGCATCTGGGTTGCGGTAATAACCGGCCGTCCCAGGCGAACCGCTTTTTGCATGAGTTGCTTCTGGACGATGGCAATTCGCTCAATGGGGATCTCGACACCCAGATCGCCGCGAGCAATCATAACGCCGTCGGTCGTTTCCAGTATCTCATCTATGTTGGCTAGCGCGCTGGAACGCTCGATCTTGGCGACGATAAACGGATGATATCCCAAATTGGTGGCTGCCTGACGCACTTCCTGAATATCGGCCGCACAGTTTACAAACGACTGGCTAATAATGTCCACACCTTGTTCCAGCGCAAAGGTCATGGCCTCATAATCATGCGGGGTAAAGCAACTGATGCCCAGGTCTATGCCCGGCAGGTTTAGCCCTTGCGCGAGCGCAATTCTCCGCCGACTACAACCCGGCAGTGAACATCCGGCGACTCAACGGATTCGACGCGAAGTTGAATGTAGCCGTCATTGAGGAAGATGGTGTCGCCGCGCTTAACGGCCGCCGGTAATTCGGCAAAGGCGACGGAAGCTTGGTCTTGTCCCCGACGATCTCATGGGTAGTCAGCATAAAAGGATCGCCGATCTCCAGCTCCACAGGTTCGGGATCGAGTTCCCCGATGCGGATTTTGGGACCGGGCAGGTCGGCCAGGATAGCCAGATGCCGGCCCAGATTATGGGCGACGGTGCGGAGATTGGCGATGACTTCTGATGGGTCTCGAAGGTGCCGTGAGAAAAGTTGAGGCGAGCGATATTCATGCCCGCCTCCATCATCCGGGCCATGACCTCCGGTGATTCGCAGGCCGGTCCGATGGTGCACACAATTTTGGTTTTGTTCAACGGCAGGGCCATTGGGGGTTTCTCCTTTCCAGATATGGAGTCTGCTTAAACGAGGTCGCGCGGCTGGCCCGTCGCGGAAAGTACGTTGCTCCACAGCCAGCCATCAGGATCAATCTTCTTGCGTTGGTGAACAGCCAGGGGAATGGGGACGTGCGTGTATTGGCTGTTCCAGTAACCAACTACGGTGTTCGTTCGCCCGGCCATACCGGCATGCACGGCGTTGTAACCCAGAAGCAGACAAAAGGCTGAATCAAAGGCGTTGGCCGGAAGACTGCGGATGGTGTAGCTGGGGTCTATGTATTTCAGCGTCATATCCATGCCAATTTCCTGAAAATATGTGCGGATGCCATCACGCAGGAACAAGCCTATATCGGCATGGATCACGTTCCCGGAGGCATCATGGGTTTCCGCCTTTTTGATTAAGTCTTGCTCAGCCCCTTCGGCTACGGCAATGACCGCATGATGCCGGCGTTCCAGACGTTGCTTAAGCGCGGGCAACAGTGCCTCCAGTGTGAATGGTGACCTCCGGCACCAGGCAGAAATTCACCTGGCTGTCGGCGAGAGCGGCATAGGCGGCAATGAAGCCGGAATCGCGCCCCATGAGTTTCACCAGGCCGATGCCGTTGTAGGCGCCGATGGCTTCACTGTGGGCCGCGTAGACAGCCCGGCGCGCTTCCGAGGCGGCCGTGACAAAACCAAATGACCGTTCAACGAAGGAGATATCGTTGTCGATTGTTTTGGGGATACCGATCACGGCAATAGGCAGATCACGTTGGGCAATCTCGTCGGCAATGGCACTGGCTCCTCGCAGCGTTCCGTCACCGCCGATTGTGAACAGAATACTGATACCCATGTCCACCAGCGTATCAACCATGGCCGGCACATTCTGGTCACCACGCGAGAACCGAGCAGGGTCCCGCCGAATTCGCCGATTTCGCTGACCAGTTGGGGCGTTAGCTGGACAGGGTCATACCCGTACGATGGGATTAGCCCGGCATATCCATAGCGAAAGCCGTACGGTTTCAATCGCCATAATGATGAAAGAGGCTGAGTACCACAGCGCGGATCACGTCATTGATGCCGGGGCACAGCCCGCCGCAAGTGACGATACCGCATTTAAGACCTTTGGGGTCAAAGAATAACTTCTCACGGGGTCCGGCTGTCTCGAACGAAGCCGGTTCACGCCCCTCTTCGTACGCCTGCCGGATAATGCCGGGATCGGTATGGTAGATCACACGCTCGGTATCTTGTGTGAAACGGCCGATCTCCATGGGGGTGGGGATATGACAGGGACCAAGCCGCTCCACGTCGAAGCTAATCCCCGGATCTTCCGTTGTATGGAATCGTTGAAATCTGACACCCTTGCCTCCGTGTTGATCACGCAACCCGATAACACGGCATCGCCGCATTCGGATAGCTTGAATTGTAGATTTGAGGCAAGGCGGTAGCTTACTGAATAAAGCTCTACCAGGAGCTTAGCACAGTTGGTTGCTTTTGCGAACTGCTATGTTGTGACTGACGCGGTACTTGCCCTAGCTGATCAATTGATCTTCGGTTGTTACCGGCAGTGGTTGGTCCTGGGCCAGGGCCTCAACCATCGGGGCGACCTCATCCTGGATCAAGTCAATCGGTGTCTGGGCAAAGCGGCAGGCAGCGGCTTTTGCCCGACCGTCCTGCTCATGAACCACGGACCATTCCGCGTGTTCCACCAATAGCGCCAGGGCCAACGAACGGCCGAGTGTCATGGCGAATCGGCGCGCACCGGCTTCCAGAGGAGCTTTGTCATCGCCCAGTGCATTCTCCAGCCAGGCAATCGCATGGTCCGCAGCGGATATGGCCGTTTGCAGAGCTGTAGCTAGTGCCGGATCGGTAACAGGTTGGGTCGGATGGGCAATGCGTCCGCGCAGGGCTATTAGCCCGGTCGGCCCATGTGACAGCGCCCGCAAGGTGTCCAGCGCCAGAACGTTGGTGGTTCCTTCCCAGATCGGTGTAACCTGCACGTCGCGGAGCAACAGGGGGAGTCCGGTATCTTCCACATAGCCGGCCCCACCGTGGGCTTCCAGGACCTCGCTGACCACGGCCACACCCTGCCGTCCGGTGGTTAACTTAACGACAGAGGTCAATAGCCTGAGCAACTCAGCTTCTTCCGGTGTGTTTTCCCCGGCTTCATCCCGTCCCAGCAGGTCAACGAGGAAAAAGCTCAAGTGAAAGGCAGCTTCCGTTTCGGCTTGCAGCCCGGCCAGGGTATCTACATGCAAGGGTTGCTGTGATAGGGGCGCACCGAAGGCGACCCGACGCCGGGCATAATCGCGGGCCAGAGCCATGCCCCGGCGCATGGTGGATGTTGCGGCGATGCTGTTCCAGGTGCGCGTCAGATGCAGCATGGGAATGATATTGCGCACACCGTTATTGAGGCCGATGACCGGGGTGGCCGGCGTGCCGTCGAGTGTCAATTCGGCCGTCGGCACCTTGCGCGTCCCCAGCTTGTCCTTCAGGCGGTTGACCTGGATGTTCCTCAACCGGCCGTTTTCGTCGCGCAACTCCACATAGAATAGAGCCAATCCACGGCCACCGGTGCCGTTGCCCTCCGGCCGGGCCAGTGTCAGTGTCATTTGCGATGTGGTCGCCGAAGTGAACCACTTGCGGCCATACAGCCGCCAGACGTCGTCCTCGTCCATCATGGCGACTGTTTCTGATCGGCCGACATCCGACCCCCCGGTGGATTCCGTCATCCACTGGCCGCTGGTCCAGAATGTATCCGGGTCGCGGCTGGTCAGGCGGGGAATGGCGCGATCAATCAACGGACGGTTGCCGGATAGTGAGAGCGTTCGTGCGGCACCGTCGGTCATTGCCAGCGGACAGGTATAAACATCCGTTGAGGGGTGGAACAGATAGGCCAGCGCGAATTGATAGACCCGCGAGAAACGGCCGTAGGTTTGCTCATAGGCGGCGGCCACCAGACCATATTCGGCCGCCAGACGCTCGGCGCGTTTCCATAGGGGAGTGACTTCAATGTGGTCTATTCGCTCACCCCAGGCATCCCATTGGGTCAGTACCGGTTCATTCAACCGGTCAGCAAGCTGCATTTCATACAGCTCGCCACCGCTGAGCCCGCCCATCTCGCGCAGTGACGGCTCAATATCGGTCAGTACGTCGGGCGGCAGGTGGCGTTGCAGATAAGAGCGCAGCACCCGGTCATCGTCATATTGATTACCCAATCGGGGTGGGGGTTGGTTAAACGGTTGGAAATTCATGATGCCTCCATGTCGGACTAGCCGAACACACCTTCCTCACGTAATTCATTAATAGACTCTCAGCCGGATAGCCGGCTGCAAGCAGGACCTCATCGGTATGAACACCGGCGGCCGTTCCTGTGTGGTGATAGGTAAGCTCAGCCTCCGAAAACCGGTACGGGCTGGCAATTTGTGACTGGGAATGACCATCGGGTCGGGATACTTCCACGATCAACTCGCGGGCGCGTGTTTGAGGATGTTCCAGCATCTCCGGGATCGTCAGGACCGGTTCCACGCAAACATCCAACCCGTCCAGTGCCGCCAGCCACTCGGCCAGCGGCCGTTGCCAGATCGTCTCGCTGATAGCAGCCTTAACCGCAACCAGATCAGCCGGTCGTGAACTTTGCCCCAACTCCAGCAGATCGGGGCGGTCAATCACCTTGCAGAACCCGGCCCAAAATTGCGGCTCCAGGCTGGCAACGGCCAGATATCGGCCGTCCTTTGTCTGGTAGTAATCGTAGTAATGACCGCCGTTCAGCAATGCTGCCTCCGGCTCCGGTGTTTCCCCGGCCACCAGACTTTGCCCGGCGATATGGGACTGCCAGGCAACCATCATGTCGAACATGCTGATGTCAACAAACTGCCCTTGACCGGTGTGTTCCCGCTGGATAACGGCTGCCAGCAAACCCACCAGTGCGCCAAAGGAACCGCCAAAATCACCTAGTTGGGCGCCAAGCGGCGGCGGTCCTGATCCCCTGCGCCCGCTATGGCTCATGACCCCAGACAAAGCCAAAAAGTTGATATCATGTCCGGCCCGGTCACGATAGGGTCGGTTTGACCGTAGCCGGTAATCGCACAGTAGATCAGGCGCGGATTGACTGCTTTCAGCACCTCGTAACCAACACCCAGCCGGTCCATCACGCCGGGACGAAACTGCTCAATAACAATATCGTACCCACCTGCACTAACCAGGTGTTTGACGATATCTGCTGCTTGGGGTTGTTTCAAGTCCAGAGCCAGCGAGCGTTTGTTGCGGTTGAGTACCTGATGCCATACAGATACATCGCCATCGAAGGGTGGGATTGTGCGCACCATGTCCGGGCGAGTGGGTGCTTCCACACGGACAACATCCGCCCCCAGATCGGCCAGCGTCATTGTGGCAAAGGGGCCGGGCAGCAGCGTGGTGAAATCAAGCACTTTCAGGGATTCGAGCGGGCTGCTCATACAGCAATCGCCTCTGGTTTAGACGGGTGTGTAATGCCATACACCGTCAACGGTTTCCTCCTGTATCAGGCCGTCATTAATGAGTAGGTCCAGGTAGCCTATAAGCATCCACAGACCGGTTAGACGCACTCCCTTTGGTTGATGGGAATACATTCGTTCGGTAAGTTCGGGCAGTGTATCAATGCCCTGTTGCACCAGTTCCAGGCACTCGGCCTTCCTCCCCAAAATCCGTTCCCGTTGCCGGGCGATGACTGCCCGGTGATCGCCAAACGGCCGTCCGTGTCCGGGGAATACCTCCTCAACCTCCAATTGCTCTATCAAATCGAGCGACTCCATGAACAGCGGTAAGGCGGGAACACGATGATCCACACCAGCAGGTGGTTGCTCCACAACCGGTGTGGGGGTGATTGCCAGAAGCATATCGGCCGAGATGAGCTGCCGGGTGTCTCGCTGGTAAAAGCAGGTCTGCATGCTGGCATGGCCGGGCGTGTGCAGGATCTCCCACGTCTGTCCTCCCAATTGCAATACGCCATTCGGCGAAAACGGGACAATGGTTTCTTCCGGTATGGGGTCGGCCTGACTTTCCAGAGCGCGCATGCCGGTTATGACAGTTTCAGCCATTTCTGGGAATCCCTACATGGGCCAGAAATCATCTCGATAGTAAGCAAGTCGTTCCTGCCACAGGTCGCCACCGGCCACGAGCCAAGGAACCCCAGGTCACATGACCAGACGGTCGCGTCGCTTTCCTCAACGAGTCGTGCCGCCAGACCGAAATGATCAACATGGGCATGGGTAATGACGATGCGGGATAAATCACGCGGGGCCAGACCGTATTCTGCCAGTTGAGTCACGAGCGCTTCCCAACATTCTTCAGATTTGATACCGGCATCGATCAGAACCGGCTCCGGTTGGATGAACAAGTAGGCATTGACGGTACCAACCGCCAAACCTGTCGGAAGTTCGATGCGAATGGGTGTGGTCATATTTCTAAACAGCCAGGCAAAATGCCTGACCGGGCTCACAGATGATAATACTGCAAAGCAAGGCAGTTGCAATGAACTGGCAACTGCTGCCTGCTATGGATGAGGGTGTGGGGGTGATGCCTAGCCGGTGTTTTTCAGGCCGGAGGCAATGCCGTTGATGGTCAGGAAGATTGCGTCGCGCAGTGCTTCCGCCTCAGCCCTTCCTGATCCGAGAGGGAGCGCAGCCGGCGCAGCAAGCTCACCTGGACGAAGTTCAGCGGATCAATATAGGGGTTACGCTGGCGGACGGATCGCTGGAGGACCGGATCACGGTCGAGCATTCGCCGCTGCCCGGTGACCTGTAGAACGGAGGCCCATGTCTGGTGGAAAGCCTCTTCAATCTGGTTGAAGATCAGGTCGCGTACCTGGGGTCCTCAACCAGCCCCGCGTACAGTCTGGCAATGCCCATATCGGCCTGGGCCAGGGATACCTGGGCGTTATCCAGTAAACCCTTGAAGAACGGCCATTCATTGTACATTTCCTGCAACAGGGCCAGTCGTTCCGGTGTGGTCGCGTAGCCAGTCAGAGCGGCCCCGACGCCGAACCAGCCCGGCAGGACATGGCGGCTTTGCATCCAGCTAAACCCCCAGGGAATGGCCCGCAGACTGGTGAATGCTGCCCCGGACGCCCGACGGGACGGCCGCGAGCCGATGCGCATCTGACTGATCTCGTTCATCGGCGTGGCCTGGCTCCAGTACACCAATAGTTCCGGTGTCTCGTAGACCAGCGACCGGTACGCGCGATAGGACAGGGCGGCCAGCTCATCCATGGCTTCGCGCCATTGGGGTTGGGGGCGAACGGAAAGCCGGTAGTGTTCCGGCGCACTGGCAAGCAGCACGGCGTGGATGACCTGCTCCAGATGGCGCTCGGCAATGGCCGCGTGCCCATAATGATCCTCAATGACCTCACCCTGCTCGGTGATGCGAATTCGGCCGCCGACCGAACCGGGTGGTTGGGCCAGGATGGCGCGGTTGGCCGGACCGCCTCCACGAGCAATGGTCCCGCCACGACCGTGGAACAACGCCATCACGACGTTGTGTTCGCGGCAGCAATCGGTGAGCGTTTCCTGCGCCTGATAGAGCTCCCAGTTAGCGGCAAGATACCCGGCATCCTTGTTGCTGTCGGAGTAGCCGATCATGATCGTCTGTTGACGGCCGACTCGTGCCAGATGGGGCGCATAGCCGGGATGGGTGAACAGAGCGGTCATGATCTCTGGTGCCTGTCGCAAGTCTTCGCGCGTTTCAAAGAGGGGCGCGAAGGTTATCCCTTCTTCACCACCTTCCTCACGAAGACATAAACCATGCCACCGCGCCAGCAGCAGGGGGGCCAGAATATCCTCCGGGCCGTGGGTCATGCTGACGATATAGGGTCCAAACAGCTCAGTGCCGTAATAGTCAACACCGCGCTTCAGGATATTGAACAGTTCAAGCGTTTCTTCGGTTTCGGCCGAAAGCCCCTCTAGCCCGGTCAGGGTGGGGATGGGGCGCTGGAGCATTTCTGTCAGAACTTCCGCACGCTTCGGCCCATCCATCTTGCCGAATCCGTCCAGCCAACCGAGTCGACTGAACAGTTCATCCAGAACGGCCGTATTGTATTCACTGTATTGCCGGGTATCCAGACGGGCGGAATGGAGGCCAAAGACATTGGCCTGATAAAGCATGTCCTCCAGTCCACCATCCACAATATCGGACAGTCCCGAACGGCGCAGGGTCCGATCCATCAGGGACAGCGGGTCCAGCAAATTGCTTATCTGGCGCATCCGTAACGGCGGACTGCTAACCCCTTTCAAACGGGCGACCATATCCCCGGCCGATGCTTCGGCCAGATCGGTGCTGAGCTGGGCGGCATACAGCCGATATGGCTCATCCGGGTAGCGATTTGAAAGGAACGCCAGATGGCCGTCCAAATCACCGTAATTATCAATCGCTTCTTCAATCTCGTCGTCTACAGGTACCAGCGTGCTGGAAATGCTGAGCGAGCGATCCAGATCGCGGGCTGCTTCGCGGTGGCGCTCCAGGGCGAGGCCACGATGCAGGCGCAATGTCTCGGCGGTAACATCGGCCGTTACATTGGGGTTTCCATCACGATCCCCGCCAATCCAGGAGCCAAGGGTTAGAAAGCGTTTGGGTGTTTGCAGGCTGGGGTAGTAGCGAGCTAACGCGCCGGTCATATCCTTATAGATAATGGGGATTACGTCCCAGAGGGTCGTATCCAGGTAGTACAAACCGGTACGTACCTCATCCGTCACGGTTGGCTTGGCTGTCCGGCTGCGGCCGGTTACCCACAGGGTCGTGACTTCGGCCGTCATCTGCTCAATCAGCGTTTCCCGTTCGGCTGGCAGCAGATCGCGAAGGTCCAGATCGGTCAGCCCATGGGCCAGACGCCGGAGCTTTGCCAACACGGTACGGCGCTTGGCCTGGGTTGGATGAGCTGTAAAAACAAGTTCGACATGCAACCGGTTAAGAAGCTGGCGCATCTCAAACTCATCCATACCAGCACTATGAAGTGTGGCAATGGCCGAGGTGACGGATTCTCTAAGCGGTTGGGGGTGGGCGGTACGTTCCCGTTCCCGCAGGACACGCACCCGATGCTGCTCTTCCGCCAGGTTGACCAGTTCAAAGTAGGTCGTGAAACTGCGGGCAACCAGCTCGGCTTCCTTGGGGGTCAAACGGCCGACGATATATTCCAGCCGCCGGTCAACGGCCGGATCGTCTTCCACGCGCCGGGTCTTGGCGAGGGCGCGGATGCGCTCTTCCAACTCAAAGATTTCAATCCCGGCCTGACGCCGGATAACGTGACCCAGGATGTCACCCAAAAGGTGAATATCATCGCTGAGACTTTCCTGAAGTTCACGTGTGACCGCCATATGTTTATCTCTCCCGGAACCGTTCAAAATGGTAGAAAGCGGAGATTGTGAGCGAGTGGGTAATGAGGCCTGCGGTTATCATACCCGGAATTGCTGCCAGGGGCACAAGTTCGATGGCGATATCTCTCACCACCGTCCAGAGCCGGTTCACTCTTGGGGAGTGCATCAAGCGCCAGATAACTGTGGCAGCGATTATTCAGAAACGCCGGGTTTGGTTCCACACTGCCCAGATGGACAATCTCGCGGGCTTCGAACCCGTTTCCTCGCGCAGCTCACGGGCGGCCGCTACGGCCAGGGCTTCACCGTCATGATCAGCCATCCCGGCGGGCGACTCCAGCGTCACAGTTCCCGTGCCGTGGCGGTATTGGCGGACCATGACAACCTGTTCATCCGGTGTCAGGGGGATAACGTTGACCCAATCCGGCGCTTCCAGAATGTAGAAAGAGTGCTCCTTGCCGGTGCGCGGGGGAAACACAATCGTCCTGGCGTAGGCGAAAAATGTAGTAGTTGCCCAAATATCGGCTGTTCAGTTTGTCCCAGGGTTTAATCATCCGGTTAGTTTAGGCCACAGGCGGCCGATTTCAAAGATAAGCAGCCCGGCAATCCGGATGTGGTGCCGGTAGCTAACGGGCTGCAACCGTGCTAAGGTTTGCCTGTGACCACAGGCATATCGTACAGGGAAACAGAGAGCGACCGCCGTGATCGTTGGCCGGTGATTTTCGCCCTGGTCATCGTGGCAATTACAGCCGCGGCGCTCTATGGCCGGGCGCTGGGCTTTGCTTATTTCAATGATGATCCTACGGGACACTTTGCCTGGATGGAGGGCAAAACTCGCGGACTTCTTCCTCAGCTCGGCCGATTATGGCTACTACCGTCCGGTCGTCTTTGCCGTTCTGAGACTGACAGAAACCGTGTTTGGTGGACATGTGCCTGTGGCTGACCATGCCCTGCTGCTCGTGCTCCAGGCAGCCAACGCGGCCATGGTCTGGCTTCTGGCGTATCGCCTGAGCAACCGCCAACTGGCCCTATGCCTGGGCGGCGGCGCTGGTATTCATCGCCTTTCCCTTTAACTATGAAGCGGTCATTTACGTTGCATCGCTGACCCACCCCCTGTTGCTTTTCTGGCTGCTCCTGACCCTGCATTTATACATATTGGGTCGCGACACCGGTCACAGACTGCCGTTGGTGTTGGCCTGGGTGACAATTGTTCTGGCGCTGCTCACACATGAGAACGGCCTGATTGCCTTACCGGCTTTGGCAGGAGTGGAATGGGTGAGACACCGGCCGGAGACCTGGCGGGACTGGATACGGCCGTTGTGGCCGTACGCCGTGCCTGTTGTGGTCTATGTACCCTTGTGGCTGATGATTCCCAAGGACAACGAGGCGGTATCGTTCTCCTTATCAGCCGCCGCCGGTAATACCGTGCCGTTTATGCAATCCCTGGTGTATCCGTTACTGCCGGTGCTGCGACTGAATTCCGGCAATACCGCCCTGTTGGTCCTTCTAGTGACGGCAGTCATCGTCGTGACAGGCGTGTTGGCTCTGGCGCTGTGATGCCCTGCGCCTGTGGGTATTCAGCCTGGGTTGGATATTGCTGAGCGCTCTACCGGCCATTCTCTTTCTATCGCCGGATTACCTCTATGGCAGCCCGCGATTGAGCTATCTTCCCTCGGTGGGGATAGGCTTGCTATGGGGTATTCCTGTGCTGTGGGTGTGGCGCGGCCGCTATTTGAAGGCCTGGGTGAACGGGCACGCGAGATGGTGCGACTGGCCCTGTCTGTCGCTTTTATCCTCCTGGTTGTTCTCCCACCAGTGCCGTTTCTGGCTTGCGAGATGGATTTTTATGAGTCCGCTGGGAAGGTTGTTCGCGAGATGGCCTACTCTGCGGCCGAAACGCCAGCCGATGAATCGCTAACCTTCATCAATGTTCCCTTCTTCTTTAGTTCGACAACGGCTCGGCCGAGAATGGCTGTCCCGGTCACTATCCCTGGACGCCGGTTGGCGCAGTCGTGATGCCGCCCTATGCGCAGGCAAAAGACTTTGTGAGTTCAATGGCGGACCGAACAGGGCAGTAACGGCCGTTACGTATGAGTGGGTATGCACCGGGCTGGCAAACCTCTGGCGAGGTTGTTGGCAATGATGGGTTGCGTGGACTGGTGCAGAACGGCCGTGTGTATGTGTTTGATCTGTTACAGGAAGGCTTTGTTGATCTGAGCGCCATCTGGCAGCCGGACCATGGCCCTGCCCAAACGCCGCAAGCCTCATTTGATGGGGTTCTCGATTTGTCGTCAGCGGACATAGAGCAGGGTGCCTCAGAACTGGTAGTCGGATTACAGTGGCAAGTCGTGGATCCCCTGAGAGTTTACCGGCCGTTTTTGTGCACTTGTACAATCCGGATGAAACGTTGCTGGCTCAGGCTGATACGCCACCCGGCCAGGGGCATGTCCCCCCTTTCCTTGTGGCAGCTGGGGATATGCTTGTCGACCGATTTGTGTTACCTGTGGAAGTCAGCACGCTACCACCCGGAAGATACCCGGTGCGGGTGGGGCTGTATGACCCGGCAACCGGGGATCGACTTGTGGCTACATCCAACAAGAACCCGGTGCCGGATGATGCGTTTGAGAGTGGATGGATCGATCGCGAGGAATAGACACAAAAAAGGCCAGGTACATCATCAAACGTACCTGGCTTTTTTAATTGTTATGCGGGTTAACAGCTATTATGCGCCAAACCGCTTGAGACGACGGGCGTGGGCCATTGCCTGGGGAACCATGTTGGTAGCGTGGAAAACGCCCATGTGGCCGCCGGCGCAGGCCCGTTCACCGAAGCTCTGGACCTGATCGGGCATGGCGACCGGACTCCACAACAGCGTGGGTACCGGGTGCCAACTGTGTTGCCGCAGCGCAGCCGGTGTGCTGTGATCGCCGGTGACGATGAGCGCTCCCGGCCCTAAAGCCAGAATGCGCGGAATCTCAGCGTCAACCGCTTCGATTTCGTGCACCTTAGCCTCGAAGTTGCCGTCCTCGCCATAGCTGTCCGTCTTCTTGACGTGGATGAAGAAAAAGTCGTAGTCATCCCAGACCTGCTCCAGTGCGTCAATCTCATGCTTGGGGCGATCACCCTCAAAGAGAGCGGTCTCCATTCCCACCAGCTTGGCAACGCCCTTGTACATCGGGTATACAGCAATCGCGCCGGCGCGCATGCCGTAGATTTCAGGGAAACGGGGCAGGCCGGGGTCCTTTGCCAGACCGCGCAGGTTCAGGCTGTTGGCGGTCGGCTCGTCGGCCAATACGGCGCGGGCAGCCTCCACCCACTTGTTAACCAGTTCGGCCGAATGTTGGCCTTCCGGTGTGTCGCTCTCATCTTCAACGGGTAGTGGCTTCTTGCCGGTCACCAGGGGGTCGGTCTCGGTCAGCATGCCGCCCAGCCCTTCGCCGCGAATCACCAGGGCGAAGCGGTGTTCTTTTACCGGTTCAACGAAAACCTCGTACCCCGGCAGGAGATCGGCTGTTGCCGACTGCAATTTTGTGGTCAGGCGGATGCACTCATCGGTGCTGATGCGACCGGCCCGGCGATCTGTAATGGTGCCGTCCGCGTCCGCACTGGCGAAGTTGCCGCGCGCCGCCAGGTCATTCGGGCCGAGGTCAAAGCCGATCCCCAATGCTTCCAGCACGCCACGGCCGATCTGGTACTTGACCGGATCGTAGCTGAATAAACTGAGGTGGGCTGGGCCGCTGCCCGGCTCAATGCCCGGACGAATGGGGACGCTGAGGCCGACGGTGCTCGGCCGCCAGTTTGTCAAGGTTAGGGGTATGGGCGGCTTCGAGTTCGGTCTTACCGCCGGGTTCGATGGGCAAACCACCGAGGCCGTCCATGACCAGCAGGACGATCTTCTGGCCCGGCTGGTGTAAATCTTCCATCAAGGCGTGGTCATCAAAAACGTACATGTAGACGTCTCCTGAATCAGAATAAAATAGCGTTAACGTCGGAGTTTGGGGCGTGGCAAAGACGGTGCCTGTGAGCCAAACAATTATGGTAGCCTACGATAAAAATGGCCGGTTGGCAACTGCTGGATACCCGGTCACACTAGGTTTTACTTAACCAGGATTTAAGCTGCATTCACTTATTACGACTATGATAGTGATTGAAGTCGCCAAGAAAAGAGTGTTGTCTCGGTTCCCCCTCCTGGCCCGGACAGCACTCTTTCATTTTTCTGGTACGCCCATCCTCCCCCTTGTGTTTGTAAAAGTTTGCCTGCCTCCGGTCATGGCCCGGTTGACGCTTGAAGTAGGTTGACATAGTGTGCTATCATAATCCGGTGTGACATAAGATAGGCCAAGGCGAAAGCTCAAAGCACAAGGAACCGGATGCCATGCCCGCATAACGAACTGATCGTTGAACTCCGAGACATCTTTGCCGCCAATTTTAATACTGATGAACTGACGGATTTTGCCCTTGAGCTGGGGGTGGATCTGGAAGACTTGCCGGGAAGCTCGCGCAAGGCCAAGGCCCGTGAACTGGCGACCTATTTATCCCGCCATGATCTGATTGACAAACTGGCAACCGTCGGCCCGGATGCCCGACCTGATATTGACTGGGTGGGTACCTTGCGCCGGTATGATGTGGATACCGCAAAGTCTTCCGGGGGAGCAGTCTTTGATGTTGAGCCGGCCTTCGATGTTGAACTGGCTAATCCTGATGCTCTGGAGATCATTGTCAACACAGAGGATAACTTCCTCGACATTGATCTACTGGCCGGAGCCATTTATACAGCGCAGGCTGTTGGCCGGGTGGAGATGCCCCAGGGTCGTGCCTTGGGAACCGGCTTTCTTGTGGGTCCCGATCTACTGCTCACTAACCAGCACGTCCTCAAGGCAAAATCGCAATTGAATTCGGCTGTTATCCGGTTTGACTACCGCGCTGATGCTGACGGCATCGTGACCGACAAGGGACGTGTCTTCGAGTTTATGCCTGATTTGTATGAATCCAGTGCCTCGACCGAACTGGATTATGCTTTGGTCCGCGTGAAAGGAGAGCCGCTGGCGGATTGGAAACTGCAACCCGGAGAGGAAGATCTGCCCTATTTGGAAATGCTTCGACGGGGCCGGCACCGTGGCTATCTCCTGTTAACTCCCAGCCTGATTGTCGAGGGAGAACGGCTTAATATCATCCAGCACCCCAACGGTGATCCGCAAAAGGTGGTGCTGACGCAGAATTACGCCATTGCGGATATGGCTACGGATCGTGTGCACTATCTGGCGGATACCATGCCCGGCTCATCGGGATCTCCCATCCTCAACCGGCACTGGGAGGTTGTGGGCATACACCATAGCGGTGGACCACACCCGCCACAGAAGATGTCAGACAGCCTGCAGAAAGCACTCAGGGGACATTACAAGTTTAATGAAGGTATTCCCATGCAGGCCATTATCCCCAAAATTGGGCGCTACTTGCCCCAAGCGTAGCGTTATAAGCAGACATCCTGAAACAACCAACAACTTAGCTTAGGCACGGAGGATTTCAGATATGGGTAGGCGAATTGTTACCGAAGAGAGCATCCAGTCCGCCAAGGCGCTTGAAGGGACTGAATCCATCGATCTTCAAGCTGACGGCTATTGGGACAAGGTGGTTAAAAACGTTCCGGCCGATGTTGTGGCCGGGTGGACAGCCATCCTCGGCCTGTTCAAGACACCGCTCGGCACATTCCCGGATGTGGAAACAACGACTATTATGTGGATTTTGGCCGGCGTATTCCTGGTGGCAACTTTCTTTTGGACCTACCGGCAAACCTCGGCACCAGGCCAAAAGCCGGCCTGGGTACAGATCATCGTCTCGACAGTAGCCTTTGCTGTATGGGCTATTGCCCTGGGCACGCCGTTTGATACGCTGTCGTTTTATGATCCCCGCGTTGCGGCGGCAATCCTTATCGTCTGGACGATCGTTGTCGGGGCCATTAATCCGAACGAATAAGTAGACTCAGTGACGTGCAGGGCCGGATCAAGAAGCAGCCCGGCCCTGAAAACCCAACCGGCCCATCACTTCCTGTACCGCAGTTAGTGATGGTTCAACTATGTGAGCCTGGGAATGAGTCAGTTCAACGCCCTTCATAGCCCCGGCTACATCCTTCAGCCCGCTGCCGGTATTCAGGACGACAATCCGTTCATCTCGGCCAATCAATCCCTGTTCTACAGCCTTCACCAACCCGGCATAGGCGGCCGCACCGGCGGGTTCACCGAAGACGCCGCTACCACGGGCCATTGCCGGAATCGCCGCCAGAATCTCCTCATCACTAACCGTCACAAAAGCGCCATCCGTTTCCGTCACAGCGGCCATGGCCTTCAGGCGATCACGCGGCAACCCGGCGCTGATGCTGTCGGCCAGCGTATGGGCGGCAATCGGCCGTTTGGTTAGAACATCCTCTCCATTTTCCCAGGCTTCGGCCAGGTAGTTGCTGCCCGCTGCCTGAACGCCCATTAATTGGGGCATGTGGTCGATCCAGCCCAGCGCCAGAAGGTCCTTCAAGCCTTTGTGCAATCCGCCGATGATGCAGCCGTCCCCCACACTGACGAAGATTCGGTCCGGTGCCTGCCAGTCTAGCTGCTCACAAATTTCAAAGCTGGCTGTCTTTTTCCCTTCACTCATATAGGGGTTGTAGCCGGTGTTGCGGTTGTACCATCCATAGGCATCGGCGCTTGCAGGCACAACTCAAAGGCATCGTCATAGGTCCCTTCCACCAGCAACACCGTCGAGCCGAAGGCCAGTAGTTGGGCGATCTTGGCCGGTGGTGCGGATTTTGGGACGAAGATGACGTTGGCCTGGCCTACGCTGGCGCACAGCCCGCTCAGGGCAGCGGCCGCGTTGCCGGTGCTGGCCGTGGTGATTACCGTGGCCTGACGTTCCTGTGCCTTAACCACGGCAATGGCGCTGGCGCGATCCTTGAACGATGCCGTTGGATTACGGCCGTCGTCTTTCACCCACACGTGGCGCAGGTTGAGTGCTTCCGCCAGGTGCGGCGTCTCGTACAGAGGCGTCCAGCCTACCTGAAGCGGGGGGACAAGCGCGTCCTGTTCCACCGGCAGCAGCGGCTTGTATCGCCAGATGGACATATCGCGGTTTGACCGCAAACTCTCCCGGCTGATGCGTCGGGCTATCAGGTTGTAGTCATAGACAACATCTACGATGCCGTCCGGTCGAACTCCGGGTCAACATAGTCAATCTCGGATGGGCCAAATGTTCGCCCGCTGAGGAGGCTTTTCAGGTGTAGTACGTGATCCATAATATTTCCTACCGGCTTATCCTTCTCAGGGGACGAAGTGAGTGCCTGTTTCCCCGGCAAGTGCACGGGCCACATTGGGTGGATCAGTGACGATTGCGTGCTTGCCGCCGGCTTCCAGGAAGTCAATAATGGCCTGAACTTTGGGGCCATACTGCCCTTGGCAAAGTGCGTGCCTTCGGCCAGATACTGCCGAGCCTCGGCCAATGTCACATGATCCAGCCAAATCTGATCCGGTTTTCCAAAGTTGAGAGCCACTTTCTCAACGGCCGTACTGATGATGAACATATCGGCTTTCAGGCGCGCTGCCAGCAATGACGAGGCCAGGTCTTTGTCAATGACCGCAGCCGTGCCATGCAGCTTGCCCTCCTCATCGGCAATGACAGGGATGCCACCGCCGCCGACAGTGATCACCACGACACCACTATCCAGCAGCGCATGCACAACCGGTTCCTCAACAATTCTGATGGGTTTCGGTGAGGCGACCATACGCCGCCAGCCCCGTCCGGCATCCTCGCCACAATCCCAACCGTCCACAGCAATTCGACGGCTGGCCTCTTTCTCGTTCATGAATGAGCCGATGGGCTTGGTCGGATTCTGAAAGGCCGGGTCATCCGGGCTGACTTCCGTCTGGGTTACAATGGTTGCCACCTGCCGGTTGATCTCCATTTCAACAAAGTGGTTGTAGAGGTTTTGCTGGAGTGCATAGCCGATTGCACCTTGGGAGTCTGCCCCACAAACATCAAGCGGCACTTCATGAAGTTCATGTCGGGCTATCTCCGACCGGCGCAAGATAAAGCCGACCTGGGGGCCGTTTCCGTGGGCAATAGCCACATTCCAGCCGTCCTTGATCATGGTCGCAATATGGAAGGCTGTTTCGCTGGCGGCGTCATACTGGTCTTCAATCGATCGATGTTTCTTATCCTTGATCAGGGAATTGCCGCCAATGGCGACTACAGCGAGCTTGTTGGTCATACAGGTTCCTCATGAGCCCTGGCCGTGTTGTGGGAGCAACACGGCCAAGGCTGACAGTGGGTCTTAGTGGGGTGACCCTACATTGTCAGAGCCATAACCGCTTTTTGCGCATGCAGGCGGTTCTCGGCCTGATCAAAGACAACGGAATTGGGTCCATCCATTACTTCGCTGGTTACTTCCACGTCCCGGTCAGCGGGTAGCGGGTGCATATAGATGGCATCATCTTTAGCCAGCGACATCAGGTCGCTATTGGTTATCCAGTGCTTGTATTGGTCCTGGATACGCTTGCCTTCCTGCTCATCGGCCGTGACGAGTGGACCCCATGATTTGGCGTATACGACATCAGCGTCCTTAACCGCCTCGGTCATACCGTCCGGATCGCTGATAACTTCAAAGCCCGCTTTATACTTTCGGGCCTGCTCTTGTGCCTGCTCCATGATATCGGGCATCAGCTTGAACTCCGGCGGGTGGGCCAGAACTACATCCATACCAAAGCGTGGAAGTTGCAGGATGAGTGATTGGGGGACGGAGATTGGTTTCAGATAAGATGAAGCATAGGCCCAGGAGACGACTACTTTACGGCGACGCAGGTCACGTCCTTTCTTTTCCATGATGGTCATTAAGTCGGCCAAACATTGGAACGGATGGTATATCTCGCATTGCATGTTGAGAACAGGCACACGAGACGCCTCTGCAACCAGGTTCAGGTAGCGGTTACCTACGCCCCAGGTTACATGGCGGATGGCAATACCATCGAAGTAACGGCCGAAGATCTCGCCCATCTCTTTTTCAGTGTCGCCATGGGCAATCTGGGTGGTTTTGCTCTCAATGAAAGCGGCATGCCCGCCGAGCTGGGCCATTCCCGCCTCGAACGAGCCACGGGTGCGGGTGCTGCTGTAAAAGAATAGCATTGCCAGGACCTTGTCCCGTAGATAAGGATGCAGTTCGCCCAGCGCACGCTTGCGCTTCAAGTCCCAGGCTACGTCCAGCACAGTCTCAACTTCTTCTTTAGAAAAATCCAAATCGCCGATAAGATCACGATTGCGTAAATCGGTCTGCATAATGTGTTTCCTTGGAGGCTAGGGGAGGCGTTTATTCCCTGTACCCTTGCTCTTTATTCCATCACTCCCAATACGAGGGCCAATAGCGCCATACGCATAACAACGCCATTAAAGGCTTCCTGCCAATAACGTGACCACCGTGTGATATCCACATCGGCCGGAATCTCATCCATACGCGGCAAGGAGTGCAGCAGGATAGCGTCTGATTTGGCCTTCGTGCTCAACAGCTCGCGGGTGATCTTGTAGTTGGCCGGAGTTAGACTGACATCACCGGAACGCTCATCACGCGACTTGGTGTAGTCGGGCTGGACCACCGGCTCAACCAGGATGACATCCGCATCCGCGATTGCCTGTTCAACATGTTCTGCTTCTTTATAATCCAGGCTGAATTGGGCCAGGTCCGCCTTAAACTCATCGGTCAGCGACATATCCGGCGGGGATACGAAGGTGATGGGGCAGTCAAATTGGGTGAGGCCGTAGGCCAGAGAGTGCATCGTACGCATGCGCATATCGCCCACCGCCAACCATTTCAGCCCATCCAGACGACCTTTCTCGCGCAAGACAGTATAGAGGTCAGTCAAAATTTGAGTCGGGTGTTCACCCCAGCCGTCACCGCCGTTAATAATGGGAATAGAAGCCCACTTGGCAGCTTCATGCGGCGCGCCTTGCTGGAAGTGACGCATGACAATGACGTCACCATAGAACTCCAGCATCTTGACGGTATCCTTGATGGACTCCTGGTAGAAGTCACCAGCTCGTGTCATCTTGGCATCGGAAAAGCCGGTCACCTGACCGCCGAGGCGGATCATGGCGGCCTCGTGTGCCAGACGTGTGCGAGTCGAAGGCTGATAAAAAGCAGTTACCAGTGTTTTCTCTTTCAATATGTCTGTGTTGCGTCGATTGCGGGCAATTGGTTCCAGCTCCTCAGCAATTTCGAAAACGCGAAAGAACTCCTGACGTTCAAAATCCTTGAGCGATAAGATGTCTCTTCCAGCAAAGCTTCTCATAATAGAGTCTCCTTTAGGATGTGATGTTGGATTATTTGTCAAACGCGGCGGCGCATGAGGCGCAACCGCAATAAGTCGTCGCGGAAATAGGAATAAGATTTGATGATGGGATGGTTGTCGGCATCGTAGCCGGTTTCGTCGAACGAAATGAGCGGCGTGCCTGGTGCGATCTGCAGCAGGTCGCTGACGTCATCTACCGCCAGAACAGGCACGATCTCGGTCAGATAATAGCTCAGACGGCTAAGGCCATACTCATCAAGCAACTCATAGATCGGCCGCTTCAATTCGTCCTGATCTATCACCCTGGTGAAGACCCAGTCCGGCAGGACGTTGCAGGCCAAAATCACCGGCACATCATTTTCCAGGAATAGCTTTTTGACGAATAGGACAGGGTCGTGGGCTTCAAGATTCAGTGCTTCGGCCGTTCCTGAACCGACCATATCCGATCCTGCGGTTGTCGACGCAACCTCAACGACAACCGTGGAGGGGGCAAAGCCATGGGCTTGCAGCATGGCCTCATAGGACCATATCTCTTCCAACCGGGAGCGTATCTGTAGTACGGGATCATTGACGAATGTCCCTGCACCCTGACGGCGGTTGATCGCTCCCTCCATCTCCAATCGGCCGAGTGCATCCCGCACGGTAGTGCGGCTAACGCCCAGTACTTCGGCTAACTCCATTTCGGCCGGAATACGGCCGTCGGGAAACTCGCCATTGAGGATCAGTTCCTTGATATGGCTTTTTACCTGGTCCGTGAGTGAAGGGGCGCGTTTTAGCATAGCACTGTCAAAAGGTATGGTTGTATGACAACTAATATCCGGATCTGAGTGCGATGTCAAGGCCCGGCGCAGGAAACAATTCGCACCTGCTGTAACCGGTACTTTATGGGTTAAGGCTGCTTGCGAAAAGCCTTTAGCCATGTTAGCATTCTGCACAATGTAGGGGCGTCGCCAAGTGGTAAGGCAGCGGACTTTGAATCCGCCATTCGGAGGTTCGAATCCTTCCGCCCCTGCCTGAACATTTTCGTGTCAAGGACTGAGGTTAACCACTCAGTCCTTTTTGTTCCGGCCTGTTGGAGATAATCAATTCATGACGCTGGCTGTTGTCATTCTTGCCGCCGGGCAGGGCACCCGGATGCAATCCAAAAGCAGAAGATACTGCATGAGGTCGGCGGACGGCCGATGGTGCGGCACACGTTCCTGGCGGCCGAAGCTGTGGCTGATCTGCCGCCGGTACTGGTGATCGCTCCCGGCGAGACCGGCGTACCTGACCTGATAGGTGAAGCCGCTGATTACGTGGTCCAGGCGGAACCAATGGGCACCGGCCATGCCGCTCAACAGGCTGCGAGTCTCCTGCGCGGCAAAGCGGATCAGGTGCTGGTAACTTATGCTGACATGCCCTTGCTTCGAATGGAGACGATAGCCCGGATGGCCGAGCACCAGCGCGAAACCGGGGCAGCTATTGTCATGCTGACTGTAACGGGTGAACCGGATAGCACATTCGGCCGGGTGGTGCGTGATGACAACAGCCGTGTCACTGAAATCGTCGAGGTCGCCGAAGCGCGAAGGCGGCCGGATAGTGAGCAGTTGCTGGCAATCCCTGAACTGAATGCCGGGGTGTACTGCTTTGATGGCCCCTGGTTATGGGACAACATTCAGGATTTGCCCTTGCGGCAGGCGCGTCGGGGGCAGGAGTATTACCTGACCGACATGGTTGGCCTGGCTGTGGCGCAGGGGTACCTGGTGGAGGCAATCGCTCTGGATGACCCGGAAGAGGGGCTGGGGGCGGGAACACGGGCCGAGATGGTGGCTGTGGAGCAGGTTTTCCGACGGCGCACGGCCCGTCACTGGCTGGCCCATGGCGTGACTCTGATTGATCCGTCGAGCACCTATCTTGACATGGATGTTGTGGTGGGGCAGGATACGGTTATATGGCCCAATACCTATTTACAGGGGCAAACTGTGATTGGTGAGGATTGCGTGATTGGACCGTTGGCGATCGTGCGTGATGCAGTAATTGGTCGCGGTTGCCGGGTGGAACAAGCCGTTGTCGAGGGTGTCACGTTGCCCGACGAAACGACTATCCCGCCATTTAGTCACCTGACGCCCGCCGATAATGGAAGCGACTAATGAATGACCCTGCAATCGAAGCCATGCGCGATACCCTGATCGAGGCGGCTTGCGCGGTACGCGCCAATGCCTATGTGCCGTACTCCCACTACGCTGTTGGCGCAGCAATCCTTATGGATGACGGCCGTATCTTCACCGGCGTCAATATTGAGAACGCATCCTACGGGGGGACTGTCTGTGCCGAACGAACGGCCGTCTTCAAGGCTGTCTCCGAAGGGGCGCGGCAAATCAGGGCCATTGCCGTGTGTACCGCTAATGGTGTGGCTCCGTGTGGGTTGTGCCGTCAGGTATTGGCTGAGTTTGCTTCACCGGAGCAGGACCCGCCGGTGTGGATGGTTGATGAGGCAGGCATGATCCGCGAAACGACGTTGTTTGCCCTGCTGCCGGACTCGTTCGGACCGCAACATTTACACCAGGATTAATACATTCCCTCTTCGAGATCTTCCAGTTCTTCACGCAAACGCAAATAGCTTTCATACCGTTCGGCCGAAACGCGGCCGTCTTTGACGGCGGCCCGAACTGCGCAGTTCGGTTCGTTGCGATGGGTGCAGTTGCTAAACTGACAATCGGGCACCAGCGGGGCGATCTCGCGATAGTAGGCGTCCAACTCTTCCGGTTCCACATCAAACAGGGCCAGGCCGCGAATACCCGGTGTATCCGCTACATACCCGCCTTCGTCAAGCGGTATCAGCTCCGTATGGCGGGTGGTGTGCATCCCTTTGCCGGTGGCCTCGCTGACTTCCTTCACACGCAAACCCAGGTCCGGCTGGACGGCGTTCAGCAGGCTTGTTTTGCCGACGCCGGATGAGCCGGTCAGGACAGACAATTTGTTATGTAAAGCTTCGCGCAGTTCCACAACACCTTCACCCGTTCTGGCGCTGGTGTAGATAACAGGGTAGCCGATGTCTTCATACACCTTGAAGAGATCGCCTGGTTCGTCTGCACCGGTCAGATCGGTTTTGTTGATGCAGATGACAGCCGGGAGTTCGTTCATCTCGGTAACCACCAGAAACCGATCAAGTTTGCGCAGGCTGGGGTCGGGTTGGGCGGCAGCAAAGACCACCACTACCTGATCCGGGTTGGCAACCAATACCTGCTCGCGGTCAGTCAGGAGATTGCGTTGCTCGCCGGGAGCCGGACGGGACCGACTGAGTACGGATGTACGGTCGGCGACTGATTCAATCACGCCGGTGCCGTCTTCATTAAGTGATATGGTAACGTGGTCACCGGCGGCAACGATATCTGAACGCTGGCGATCGCGCTTCAGGCGTCCCGGAATCTGGCATATCACCAGACCATGATCGACCGTCTTTACCGTGAAGAAGCCACTCTGTGATTTTACGACAAGCCCGGAATCAGTTATAGGTTCCACAATGTAGATTCTACCTATCGGCACAGGTCACTGCCAGTCAGGGAAATAAAAAAGACCCGCGAGTTGAAGCGCAGGTCTTTCATGTTAAGGGGCTTATTGCTTACAGTCGTTTTCTGAATTCCTCGTTCAGGGCCGGGACGACCTGGAACAGGTCAGCAACGATACCGTATTGCGCCAGTTTGAAAATAGGCGCTCGGGGTCTTTGTTGACAGCAACAATGACCTTCGACGTGCGCATACCGGCCTGATGCTGGATGGCACCACTGATACCACAGGCGATATACAAATCAGGACTGACCGTCTTACCGGTCTGGCCGACCTGGTGCTCGTAGGGAATCCAGCCTGCATCAACGGCCGCCCGTGATGCACCAAGGCTGCGCCAAGTGTATCCGCCAGTTCCTGCAGCGGGGCGAATCCTTCCGGCCCGCCAACGCCACGACCACCACTGACGATAATGCTGGCGTCGGTCAGGCTAACCTTGCCGCCCTTGCCCTCAAAGCCGACGATCTTGGTCGGGATGTCGTCCTCGGCCACGGCAGCGTCTACCCATTCGGCCGAACCGGTTTTGCCGGTCGATTCCGCCTGGGCGAAAGCGCGACTGCGCAGGGTAATCACCTGCGGGTCACCTGTTACAAACGTGTTGGAGAGCAGCTTGCCGGTGAAGACCGGCCGGGTGATCTTGACCCGATCGCCGTCTACATTGACATCTACCGCCTCGGCTACCAGTCCGGCGTCAAGATCGGCCGCAATCCAGGCCGCCAAATCACGGCCACGGGTGAGGCCCCCAGCAGAATAACAGAGGGTTGCCGCTCCTGAGCCAACTTGACCACTGCCGGTCCCAAGGCTTCCAGATGGCCAGCCGCAAATCTGGCGTCGTCTGAGCCGACAACAGCATCTACACCCAGGTCAAATGCCTGGTCGGCCACGGCCGAGACGCCTTCCCCGAAGACCAGACCGGTCAAAGGCTGACCGGAGGTCAGAGGCGACTTTGCGTGCCGCACCAATTGCTTCGCCAGCTAATGGTACTGACAGATCCATCATGATTTTCGACAAATACCCAGACGCCGCTCATATGACTTTCTCCTCAAACAACTTGTTCTACCAGAATGCGCGCCTGTTCCTGGACCGAATCTGGCTGTGATGATCTCCACGCCGCCCCTCGCGGGTGGGACGGGGTATACATCGGACCAGTCGGCCTGGCTGGCTGATGAACCGGTGCGCCGTCAATGGTCAGATCACCGGCTGTCCATTGGGGAATGGTGGCCTTGCTGGCCTTGCGGATACCCATGAAGGATGGATAGCGAGGCTCGTTGATCTCTTTGACCACGGAGATAACAACCGGCAGATTGGTAGTCACCGTTTTCTTGCCATCATCAGTCAGACGCTCAACAGTGATCTTGCCGTCACCCAGTTCGGTGATGGCTGATACATAGGTGAGGGGCGTCCAGCCCAGCTTGCGGGCAACCTGAACCGGTGTGTGGCCGGAATCGCCGTCAATCGCCTGCTTGCCGAACAGGGCGACCTGGACGTCGCCAACGTTTTGGATGGCCGCAGCCAGAACACGCGCGGTTCCCAGGGGTATCAGCCCCGGCAAAGGCGGGGTCATTGACCAGGACGGCTTCTGTGCAACCCATTGCCAGACAGGTCTTTAACGCCTCTTCACTGGCCTCGTCGCCAACAGATAGGGCAATAACATCGGAGCCGCCGCGGTTTTCCTTGATGAGGATGGCCTCCTCTTACGGCATACTCATCCCAGGGATTGACCACATTGGGCTTACCACCGGGATCATCCCAGCTAACCGTAGCCGTCCTGAACGGAAAAAACGGCTGTCGTGCTGGGTGTTTGCTTAACACATACGACTACTTTCATACAACAACCTCCATCAGAGTTTGATCATTGCGCTATTCATCCCATCAGCAAGCTCAGCCTGTTGGGGGTGTTCAATTCGACCACGTGCTCAGCCAACGCTGCGTTGGCTAACATCAGTGTCACATCATGCCAGGAGAACCTGGTAATTCGGGCAGCCTTCCTGACGTGCCTCAGGTACCCGGCCGCCTGGCAGCCTGCCGGAAACTCCAGTAGGCCAGTCCGGCGACTACGGCACCAATCAGCCCGGCTATCAATCGACCCCAAAGGGGCATGGAAACCGGTCAGCAGCCAGATCAACAGAAAGCCGAGAAGTGCGCCACCAACCGCCGCCAACCACCCCATTCGTAGCAGGCTTTCCTCCCGGCCGACCGGCGCCGGCTAGCCGCGCGCAGTCGGCGCATACAGGTACATCCACACTACGAACGGTCTGGCCCTGTCGCTTGTTAATGGTCAGGTATTCACCGGCGGTACGGCCGTAAGCCACATGTGTTTGGGAACCGAATGGTCTGGCCCGGCCGGATCGGTAATATTATCTGTTGAGCCATGATACGGCGTGAGAGGCGGGTCTGTCATGTGTCATGTGTCGTTATTTCGCATGACCTTTGACACCTGTTCGGCAATCGGTTATTTACAGGTATTATAACGCCGCAGTGCAAGCGAGTACCGAGAGCAACCGCTATAGGTCGAGAGGATACTTCTGTTTCCTTACCGCAACAAACCCTTCGCAACGGATCCGGGTCAATCCACCACTCATTTCGCCGACAATGGCTGCTGAACCCGATACCTGGGGACCGCATCGCATGGCCCGAAGTTCACTTCTTCCACTGCTTCCCGGTGAAGGCGGTGCCCAGTATGCTTTCGACCACAAACGGCCCATGCAGGCTGATGTCGCCGCGCGTGTAGTGGATGGCTGTGCGGGCGCTGACGCCGGTGCCGGTGGGGCTGCGGTCTACTTCTGCCGTCGGCGAAGACAGACGTTGCGGGAATGGTGAGTAGATCTGTGCCTCACTGACAAAGATGGTGCCGTAGATGAAGCTCAGGTCCGACTCAAACGGATGGCTGAATGGATGAGCGGCGGTCACAGCCTGTTTGATCTGGATTCCTGCATCAATAAGCCCCCGATAGTTGTCGGAGGTTAACGATAAGCCGACATCGGCCGCAGGCACAAAGGCGTAGTACGCGCCGCCGAAGGCGAGGTCATACCGGACTCGGCCGATGCCATTGACCTCGACTGCCTGATCCAGAGCCACGACATAGCTGGGCACATTGCGGAAGGCAACATGGGTTACATGACCGTCTTCGCGGTAGGCAGTAGCCGTCACCCGGCCGGCAGGGGTGTCCAGGCGAATAACCGGTTCCTCTCCTTCGGCCTGAATCAATCCCGTTTCCAGCCCCACCTGAACCAGGCCGATAACGCCGTGTCCGCACATGGTGCTCCATCCCTCGTTGTGAAGAAACAGAACGCCGAGATCGCCGTCCGGTGTCACCGGTTCGGTCAGGATGCAGCCGTACATATCAGCGTGACCGCGCGGCTCCCACATCAGCGACCGGCGCAGGCCATCCAGGTGCTCTCGGGCATAGCGTCGCTTCGCCAGAATGGTGTCGCCGGGAATTGATGGAATGCCGCCGGTGATAATACGCAGTGGTTCACCGGCTGTGTGGGCGTCTATGGAAGTAATACGAGTCCAGGATGAAGGCGGGGTCCAGTCCATTGAGATGTGTCTCCGGGAGGAAAATGGGAAAACAGAAGGCTTTCTTTAAGGTTCATATGTATCGCATATATTGTACCAATATATTTCTTATATGAATTCTTTAACATTAGAAGCGTTCGATAAGATTTAGAAGATTACACTTACCAAAAGGAAGTGAGAGCATATGAGCAAGATTTTAGGAATTGATTTAGGCACTACCAACTCTGTTGTCGCAGTGATGGAAGGTGGCGAACCCGAAGTAATTACCACGGCCGAAGGCAGTCGCCTGACGCCGTCTATGGTTGGATTTAGCAAAAACGGTGAACGACTGGTCGGCCAGACCGCCAAGCGGCAGGCGACCATTAACCCGGAGAACACTATTTTTTCCGTCAAACGGTTTATCGGCCGGCACTTTGATGATCCCGAAACAGTAGAGGATCGCAGCCGTTTGCCTTATCCGATTGAGCAAGGTCCGCAAGGCGATGTACGCATTCGCGTCCCGGCCAAGGACCAGACCTATACACCCCAGGAAATTTCCGCCATGGTCCTGAGCAAGATGAAGAAGGACGCTGAGGATTATCTGGGGCAGCCGGTAACCCAGGCCGTTATCACGGTACCGGCGTATTTCAATGACAGCCAGCGTCAGGCGACCAAGGACGCGGGCCGGATTGCCGGTCTGGAAGTCCTGCGTATCGTCAATGAGCCCACGGCCGCAGCGTTGGCCTACGGTCTCGACAAGAAAGAGGATGAGACGATTCTGGTTTTCGACCTCGGTGGCGGTACATTCGACGTCTCCGTTCTGGATGTCAGCGAAGGCTTGATTGAGGTTGAATCCACCAATGGCGACACCCATCTGGGTGGCGATGACTGGGACCTGGCAATAGTTGACTGGGTGACGAGCGAGTTTCTGCGCGAACAGGGCATCGACCTGAAACAAGATCGTCAGGCATTGCAGCGCGTTCGTGAAGCGGCCGAAAAGGCCAAGATCGAACTGTCCAGCACGATGGAAACGGAGATCAACCTGCCGTTTATCACCGCGGATCAGAACGGGCCGAAGCATTTGCAGATGCGGCTGACCCGCGCCAAATTCGAGCAACTGACCGAGGACTTGGTTGAACGACTGGTTGAGCCGGTTAATCGCGCACTACAGGATGCAAACCTGAAGCCGGGCGACCTGGATGAGATTGTCCTGGTGGGTGGTTCTACCCGGATGCCGATGGTTCAGGAACTGGTTCGCAAACTGACGGGCAAGGAACCCAACAAAAGCGTGAACCCGGATGAGGTTGTGGCGGTTGGCGCTGCGTTGCAGGCTGGGGTTCTGGCCGGTGACGTCAACGATGTCCTCCTGCTGGATGTGACTCCGCTGAGCCTGGGTGTGGAAACGATGGGCGGCGTGATGACCACGCTTATCCCGCGCAACACTACCATCCCGACCCGCAAGTGCGAGGTCTTCAGCACGGCGGAAGACAACCAGACGGCCGTAGACATTCACATTCTGCAAGGTGAACGGCCGATGGCGAATGACAACAATACCCTGGGTGTATTCCGACTGGAAGGCATCCCAGCCGCGCCACGCGGTATCCCGCAGGTCGAGGTTACGTTCGACATTGACGCTAACGGCATTCTCAACGTAACCGCCAAGGATAAAGCCTCCGGACGCAGCCAGGCCATTACCATCACCGCCAGCACGAATCTGAACGAGAGTGAGATTCAGCGGATGGTGCGCGAAGCCGAATCGCATTCGGCCGATGACCAGCAGCGACGTGACTTGATTGAGGCCCGCAATATGGCTGACCAGGTCATTTACCAGACCGAGAAAACGCTGGGTAGTCTGAATGGCAGCACGCCGGAAGGTATGCGGGTTCAACTGGAAAACCAGATTGCTGAGTTGAAGCAGGCGATGGAAGGCGAGAACGTCACTGACATTCGCAACCTGTCAGACGCGATACAGCAGACAGCCATGAGCCTGGGCGAAGCAGCCTACCAAAACGGAAGCACCGCAACCGCCGGCTCAACGCCGGAAACAGCCGACAGCGATGAGGACATCATCGAAGGTGAATTTGAGGCAGTCTAATCACGAATAAGGTGCTACGGACGTTAGCCATCAGCCTTAGTCTGAAATAACAACGCGGCCGGTTCCATTTACGGGGACCGGCCGTTTGCTTTATGAACCCATAACAAAAAAATAACGGGTTCATAAACGGTTGTTAACTTCCTATGTTACAATTAAGTATACCCCTATTCAGGATGCTTATTGGGGTCAAGGTGCATCCTGCTATTTGGTTGTAGCCGGTTGTGTCATATTTCAGCATGACCGGCTACAGCCCTGAACCTGCGCAGCCGCGAGCGAGTAGTGTTGTAGGTGGGTGGTAAGGAGGCGAGTGATGCGGAGAAAGGCGGCTGGGTTGGCCCTGTTTGTTTTGGGTTGCCTGTTACTTGTCTTGACGGAATCGAATACACAAGGCCTGTCGGCCGATGATACGCTACCGGGACGCGTTGTTGTGACCGGAGTGGATTACCTGGGTCAAGCTTCCTTTACCACGGGGGAGGTGAAAGACGGCACCGAAATTGGTGGCTTGTCGGCCACACCACCTATGACCCGGCCGCTGACGTCTACTACGTGTTGTCAGATGATCGCAGTGTGCGTGATCCTGCCGAATTCTACACGGTTGCAGTTGACCTGAGTGGCGGAACCCTGTCTACCGGCAATGTGGTTTTCAGGATGTCACAACCCTCACGGCAGCCAATGGGCAGCCGTTCCCGGCCGAAGTGGCGGAAGGCATCGCCTTGTCAACACAGGGTACGCTCTTTATTTCCTCCGGGGGAGCACTTCAGAATATCGTGCCCATCAATCCGTCAATCGCGGAGTTTGGTCTGGGCGGAGCAATACATCCGCGACCTGACCATTCCCACCAAGTTCTTACCCGATGGTAGCACGGTCCGGTATCCGTAACAATCTGGCGTTTGAAAGCCTGGCGTTTACCCCTGATGGCGAGTACCTCCTGACCGGTGTCGAGAATGCCTTGCTCCAGGATGGGCCAATAGCCGACGTAGACCAACCTAGTTTGTCCCGTCTCATCAAGTTTAACCGCGCAGCCGGCCAGTCCGTACAGGAAATGGTGTATCCAACCGGCCCGGCAGTTGCGCCGGTGACGCCGGATATTCCTCATGGGTTGGTGGATATGGCCGCACTGGACAACAACGGATCGCTGCTCATGTTGGAGCGTGGTCACTTCTGCGGAACGGGGTTGACTGTACGTCTCTATCAGGCGCAAACCCGGTACACTGGATGTGGGGCGGATAGACAGTCTGATGTGGGAAGCGCAAAGGGGATCCCTTACGAGATCGATCCACCTGTAACCAAGGAACTGCTGCTGGATCTCGCTGATCTGGGATTGCCGTTTGTCAATAACTACGAGGGTATGGCCCTTGGCCCGGTCCTGCCGGATGGGCGACAGACGCTTATCCTGGTGAAGGTGATAACAATTTTTCGCTGCTGCCGACCCAGTTTATTGCTTTGGCCTTGACAGTCGAGACCATTCCGGCCGCACTGCCCTCGCTGGAGACGCCACTTACCTACGATGATGAAAACGCCCCCAGGGTATCCTACCCGGCGACTCAGATGATCCGGCTATCTGGGTTCATCCTGACGACCCGGAGCAAAGCATTGTCGCCTTCACCCTGAAAAATGGGGGATTGTTCATGACCGATTTGGAAGCCAATATCCTTCAAACGGTTACCCCCGCTACGTATGGCGAGTTTCGCTACAATAATGTAGACGTGGTATACAATTTCCGTCTTGGCGGTCAGCGGGTTGATCTCTTTGTGACCTCTGATCGCCACAATGACACGCTGGCCGTATTCCGTATTGATCCCGACACACGCGAGATAACAAATGTCACCTCCCCAACCATGCCGGAGACGCTCTTTGGTGTAGACGATGGAGAGCAGACTGCCTACGGGCTGGGGATATATGCGAACCCTTACACCGATAAGGTATATGCCTTTGTGACCCAGGCGGACGGTAACCATATTGCCCAGGTTGAACTGACGGCCGACGGCAACGGGCTGGTTACCGGGACGGTTGTGCGCATGTTGGAGCTACCCGTTCCCACCGGGGACCCTGCAGACTCGCAATCCGAAGGCATTGTAGCGGACCGGTTTTTGGGCTACCTCTATGTAGCCATGGAAAACGAGGTTGGTATCTTGCGGTTCAACGCTGAGCCGGACGCGGGGAACGACTACACCGTGATTCATTCAGTAGATAAACCCTATTTGCAGCCCGACATTGAGGGTCTGACAATCTACTATGGTGCAGGCGATACGGGCTATCTGCTCGCTTCCAGCCAGGGGAATAATACCTATCCGATCTTCGCTCGTGGTGGCGACAATGCTTACCTCGGCAGTTTCGTCGTTGCTGACAGTGGCGATATTGATCAGGCTAATGAATCGGATGGCGCGGACGTGTTGAATGTTCCGCTGGGGCCGGATTTCCCCCAGGGACTATTGATTGTTCAGGATGGGGCCAACGATCCCCAGAATGTCGTGCCGGATGACGAGGAACTGGAAAATAACAGTACGAATTTCAAATTCGTGCGTTGGGATAGTGTTGCTAACGCGTTTGCTGATAGCTTGCTGATCGATCCGGGAAGCTACAATCCGCGATACCCGATGCGGGCCTTACTACCCACTATCTCCAACAACTAGCATAGATTACGAAACCCAACCAGGATTGGCGGTGCTAGTTCTCAGCTTTCTTGAGGTCTGCACCGACGTCGCGGCTGAAATCCCAGTTCAGGTAGTACTCGGTGGTCGGTAATCCCATCTCTAACGTATAGAGAGGCTGGATGCCGACACGCACGCTCCGTGGTCGGCAAGCCAGCAAATGCCCGCCGTGTTCCCGGTCGGCCGATAACAGATGAAGATGCAGGCCGGGCACACTCACTGAACTCATAAAGCTGGGGGTATAAAAACCGCCTAACGTGCCTTCCAGATTGGTGAACTCAAACACCGGTTGGTGTGCGGCAACTTCAACCAACGGCACATAACATTCCGTCTTGGGGACGGAGCGGGTCTTGATGTAATCAAACGCTCCCTCTATGCGGATGGCGTAGAAGATGTTGGGGGAGGGCAGCAAACCTAGCAACCATGACTCAAAGTCTTCCTCATCCAACGGCTCATCCAGGTCAAATGTCGCTGCCGGCTGGTAAAACGTCACGGCGCTGAAAGGCGTCAGGGCCGTTTCTTCAACTTTCTGGACGCACCCGTCAGCCGTAATCTGGTAGATATCGCCGTCCAGCATCACCATCTCGCCATCAAGGTGGTCAAAGGGGCCCAGGCCGAAGTCGCCATGCTGTTTGATTTCAGTAAAGGGGATGCACTCCTCGTAGATGCCCTCAACCAAGGCATTAATTGGGGCACAGAGGTAAATTGAAGTAGCAGGTTCGTTCACGGGAGCCTCCAAAAGCTATTAGTCTGCTACGGATAGAACTTATAGATACCCAAGACCGCGAAGGCGTTCTTCGATTTGGTCAGCCTCATCAGCACTGAAACCGGCTTCCTCATTGACCTGGGTTAATTCGCCGTCCTTGTCGTCATAGACGACTGCGCTGGGCTCAGTGAATATTTCCTCCAGTACACGGCCGTCCATGATCTGCGGTACCGGTTCGCCCAACAGGTGCATGATGGTTGGGGCCAGGTCAAGGATGCTGGCTTCCGGTAATGTTACGTCCTGCCGGATACCTGCTCCCTGAGCAATGAATATACCTTCTCGGCGGTGACAGCCGGAATCGCCCCGGATCTGGTTGGTCATGACCTTGCCTTCTGTCGCAAACAGAGGGCAGGCGATCATTGCGTAGTGATCAAGTTCCAGATGCAGGTCCGGTCCCTTGTCCCGATACGGACCGTGGTAGACGGTATGGCCGGGTTCGAGATTGGTGACAATCGGCGTACCGTCTTCATCGCGTAGATCGCCGAGGGCGGTGATGACTTCCTGCAAACGCCGGTCGTAGTCCTCCTCACGAACGATACCATGCGGCTCGCGCCCTTCAAGGTTCAGGTACACCTGTCCGACATGCCCCATGCTGTAGGCAATGGTGCGGCTCCAGTCCACGCTGTCAAAGCTGAGAAACTTGCCGACGACATCGTTACGGGCCTTCTTGCTGACGCGAGCGACGACATTCTGCATCCCCAACCGGGCTACCCATTGGTATGCGGATGAAGGGGTGATACCGTGGCGAAAGGCCAGGGCCTTGAGCTGGGTCGAGACATCCGGCTTGAGGTGCATCAGACCTTTTTCGAGGAAGAACATGTTCAGGTTGACCATATTCTTCAGAGGTCCGAATCCGTGATCAGACATCACAATCGTGTCGGAATCGGCCGGAAGCCTGTCCATTAATTGACCGATGTAACTGTCTACCAACGCGTAGCCGTCGCGGATAGCGTGTTCGTAGGGGCTCGGCTCATACTGGCTGTGGGTGTGGTCCATGAAGCGCCAAAGCGCGTGTTTGGCAACGTCCATGGCGATGAAGTGGACCATGAGGACATCTACCGGCTCGGACTCCATCAGCTTGATCGCCCAACGGCCGTGAGCGTTAATCAGGCTGTAGATATCGTCAATAAACTCAGCTTCGTTGCCGGGTTTGTAATGAACGTCCGGGGCAATGCGGTATGGCCCCAGAGGTTGTCCGTCCGGCCCAATCTCGTTCTCGTAGCGGCTGACAAGATCGGCCGGATAGCTGATCGTTGCGTTGCGCGGACTGAGAATGTCAGTGACCATAAAGCCATTGACAGGTTGGGGCGGGTAGGTAACGGGCACATTCAGTACCCCTACACGATAGCCCGCTTCGGACAGCCGCTGCCACATGGTGGGTTGCCGGATGCGGGTCGAGTTGACGAGGGTGAAGTTTTCACCGTGCGGCTGGATGAAATCAAAGACGCCGTGTTTGCCCGGATTGACGCCGGTCATGAACGTCGGCCAGGCCGGACTGGTAACCGGCGGCAGGGTCGAGGCCAGATCGGCCGTAACCCCCTGATCCATCAGACGGGCCAGGTTGGGAAGGTGCCCCTCCGCAGCCCAGGGTCGAATCAAGTCAAAAGTCGCACCGTCGAAGCCGATGATAAGTAGCATGAGGAAAGAGTATACCGTATACAAGCCGGACAGGTGAGCGATGGATTGCACCTACCGGTATTTATAGCCGTATGTTCATTCAGGTTGTTGTTGGAATATCAGTTTGACCCAGGGTTTCACGCACGCGGTAGACACGCAATCCTTGACTTTCGTAGTAAGTACGTGAACGATAAGCTCGGCGATCAGTCCCATCACCAGGAAGAGCACGCCAAGGATGACCAACAAGACGGCCAGCAGCAGCAACGGCCGATTGCCGATCTGGGTGTCGTTAAAGCCGGCCCAGCCGCCGGTGATGCCGCCCCAGACCTTTGTACCGGTGAGGGTACAGGCCGATGATGACGCCGACGCTGCCCAGCAGGATGCCTACCCGTCCGAATAACTGCATCGGCCGATCCCCATATTGGCGCAAAAACTGGATGGTAATCAGATCAAGAATGACGCGGAAGGTGCGCGAAATACCGTACGGATTCCCGGCCACGCGCGGGCGGTGGTTAACCGGCACTTCAGCCATGCTGAACCAGCGAAGTTGACCATTTCGGGGATGAAACGATGAAGCTCGCCATACAAATGCAGTTCATCCACAACATAGTAGTTGAAAGCCCGTAGCGAACAGCCACGATCTTTCAGATGAACGCCGGACGTCGTGGCGATCAACCAGTTGGCTACGCGGGAGGGAAACCGCCGGATCAGATTATCCTGCCGATCCACGCGCCAGCCGTTAACAACGTCGTACCCCTCATCAAGTTCTGCGATCAGGTTGGGGATGTCGGCCGGATCGTTTTGCCGGTCTGCATCCAGAGTGACGATGACCTTTCCCTGCGCATAGTCAAACCCGGCGGCAAAGGCGGCCGTCTGACCATAATTGCGCCGGAAACGAATGGCGACGATACGATCATCTTCGACGGCCATCTCCCGTATGCAGTCAAAGCTGCTGTCCTGGCTGCCGTCGTCAATCAGGATAATTTCGTAATCGAGGTCTTGGTCGTCTAACGCCGCGTGGATTTCCTCAACCAGTGGTTGCAGGTTTTCCTCTTCGTTGTAGACAGGGATGACCAGACTCAGGTCTTTGGGCGGCGGAGTGGTGTTAGCAGGTATCATGGGCCGGTGGATCAGGCGATATATCCCAGGTCACGGAGCTTCTGGATGACCAGCTCTTCTTCTTCTTCGCTGTAAACCGAGTCATCACCCTGACCCTCACCCGGCCCGCCGGGTTGGAGCGTAACCGGATTCGCATCATTGAATGATTCATCGAAAGCCTCGGTCAGAACATGTCCGTCCATGTACTCCGGCACAGGCAGGCCCAGATAATGGAGAACCGTCGGGGCGACGTCAAGCAGGCCGGCACCCTGAACGGTTACACCGGGGATTACTCCCGGCCCGTTCAGTCCCAATACCCCGTTCATGTGATGGTGGCCGGTCTGTCCGGTGCTGGGCTCAATGATCTGGTTGGAGCCGAAATCTGCGTGGCCGAATGAGACGTACTTGGCCCGGTCAGTATGGAGAACAAGGTCAGGCAAGTGACTGGCGCTGATGCCCTGAAAAACCTCCTCGCGCTTATAGACGACAGGCACAACCTGGCTGCCGTCTTCCGGATCGCGAAGCTGCTTGGCGGCGGCAATGATCTCATCGCGCAGGGCGTCGTATTCCGCCGGATCGACAACTCCCTGCGGCCGTTCGCCCTTGACGTTCAAATAAACCTGTCCGAAGTTGCCGACCGAGAAGGCTTTGGTTCGTGACCAGTCAACATCATTGAAAGAGAGGAATACACGCCGTAACATTCCCCCGCCACGACCCCGTTTCACATTCTTGCGCATGTCGCTCAGGCCCAGTGCGGTCAGCCATTTCAAGGCATTGATGGGAGTTACACCGGCCTGGAACGCGGCACGCTTGGCCTGGCTGACAGGGGTGCGTTTGAACACCAAGCCGTTGGCCAGCCAGCTGTTGATATGGAAGAACTTGTGGAACGGACCGAATCCGTGATCAGATAGAATGACGACCAGCGCATCTTCTGGTACCTGGGCCACCATCTCGCCCAGCAGACGATCCACTGTCTCATAATAATCAAGGATATCGGGCAGCACCCGACGCGCCATCTCCGGGTCATGGCGGGATGGGTTTCGTCAACAAGATGCCAGATTTCATGCTGGAGGTTATCAGTTGTTTCAGCACATAGATGAACAGGTCCAGGGTTTGGTTTGCAGCAAATGCTGGACACTGCGTGCCCGATCAATTTCAGTTGCTTACTGGCCCCAATGAATACGGAAGGATCAACGCCCGACCTTTCTCCGACATGCGCAGGGGTAGGGCCGCACGCATCAAGCAACCCTGCTTCAGTTCCGGTGGGTAGGTATAGTCACTTTCCGCACTGGGCGTCAGGAAACGCCACAGCATAAAGCCATTAACGGCCGTGGCGGGAAGGTCATGGGCAGACTGACGACGCCAACCCGTGCCCCTGCCTGGCTGGCAATTTGCCAGATGGCCGGTACTGCTGACGGTCAGCCCATGGACACGCGGATATCAATATCCGTCCGGGGCAGGGTAGTGAAATCAACGAGGCTGTGCTGGCCGGGATTGGTGCCTGTGGCAAACGAAGGCCAGGCCGAGGCGGAAACAGGCGGGATCGTCGAGCGCACTGTTCGCTGGCTCCGGTTTGTAACAGTCGAGCCAGATTGGGAAGACGCCCTTCATCCAGCCAGGGTTGGAGCAAGTCAAAGGTAATGCCGTCAAGACCAAAGACGGCCACTTTCCGTTGCAATGACATCAGAATGGTTAGCCTTTATGGCTTGTTCGGTTCCGGGGATGGACGAGTTGGATGACAACCTTGAAGGCGTACATCAATCCGCCTATCAGCCCGGCACTGAATCGTAAGAAGTAAAACGCAAGCGACATAGAAACGGCCGTTGCGGCGGGTACCCCAATGGGTACGAACAGGAACGTATAAATACCTTCCCGCAACCCCAGACCGTTGAAGGCAATCGGGAGGAGATTAATGATAGCAATAAGCGGTACAAACAGGGCGAAGATGCGGAATGGCAGGTGGACATCAAACGCCCGGGCGATCAACATCTGGATCAGAACCAGATTAAGCGTGAACGGAATGCTGATCAGCAAAGACATCGCCAGGGACTGCATCGGGTAGCGATGGATTGTGTTGACGAGATTCTCAATTTTATCGAAAAAGGGAAGATTGCGTGCATTCGGATAGATCCGCAGTACCCAGCCGATAGGGTTGGACCAGCGGGCGATGAAGAAAGCTGCCGGGATGCCCAACGCTATGATGAAGATCAATATCCATAGCAGCGTCGGCAAGTGCAGATCGGCCGTGTGACTGGACATATTCCAGAGTAGAGCTAGCAAGGCAATGATTGACGAGCCGACCAGACCTGTTACTCGTTCCATAACTACCGAACTAAGGGCTTCAGTCCCATGACCATGGCTTTGGCGCAGGCTAACTACCTTGACCAGATCGCCGCCGAACCCGGAGGGAATGAAGTTATTGGCAAAGAAGCCGATATAGTATAGATAGACTAGGTAACCAAACCGCGGCCGGTCGTTCAGGGAATGCAGAAGCAATATACCATCGGAAGGCGCGAATGACCACACATTTAACTGAAACAGCACAAAAGGCCAGCCCACCATGATCCAATGATCGTGGACTAGCGTGCTCAGCACTTCATCCAGACCAATCCGGCTCAGCAACCAGATTAACAGTACAATACTCAGGAGGATCTGGCCGAGGCCCAGAAGCTCTTTCGGCTGGTTGAGTTTATGATCCATCTCATGGTCCATAACGGCGCGATTATAACACAGGCATTCGTGCGCGTGACAAGACACCCAGGCCACTGCTTACCCGCCGTTTGCTATATTTGTTGTCCACCAGACGCTGCGTTACAATGCGCCGGCTTAGGGGGTTTCCCCTAATGATAGAGGAGTAATCCAAGTGATGGATCCATGGAGTGAACTGAGCCTGGCATTGACATCCGCACTTCAACAAGCCTGGCCCCAGATACAGGGGTTCATGTCTTTCATTTCCTCTCTGGGTACTGAAGAGTTTTACCTGTTTGTCATGCCAATCTTCTACTGGTGTGTGGACAAACGGTTGGGTAAGTTCCTCGGCTACCTGTTCCTCCTCTCCGTTATGCTCAATACCATGGTCAAGGGAATCTTCCGTCAACCACGGCCGTTCTGGATCGATCCGGATATTGGTGTGGGGGATCATGAGGGATATGGGCTGGCAAGCGGCCATACCCAATTTGCAGCAACCATCTACTTCTTCCTCGCCGGCTGGTACGGCAAGTTTTGGCTTTGGCTGGCGGCGATTGTCCTCGTTATTTTGATGGGCTTGAGCCGCATCTATCTGGGTGCCCACTTTATTCAGGATGTGTTGGCCGGCGCGCTGATTGCGGTTTTGTTACTTATCTGTGTGGCGATATGGCAGCATTACTTTGCCGCCGGCTTTGATAAGCGCAATCTGGGCCGCCGGCTTCTGCTTGTGGTCAGTATCCCCATTGGACTTACGGCAATTTATGCCGGGATAATGCTTTTGCTTGGAACCCCCGACCTCTCAGCCCCCTGGGCATCTTATATACCTGCGGCCGATCTCAGTGCGCGGGAGACGATGGCAACTTCTTTGGGGGCGCTGCTCGGCTTTGGTGTTGGTATCATGTTTGAGGGCAGCCGTGTTCGTTTCCGTACCGAGGGTTCATTCTGGCAGCGCGCCGCCCGATACGCTCTGGGGATTGCCGTGACGGTTGCATTATGGGCCGGCCTGGATGCGATATTCCCCGCCGAGCCGGAGTGGTTGGGGCTCCCTCTGCGCGTCATTCGCTATTTCATTATATTACTATGGGTAGCTTACTTCGCGCCGATGGTGTTTGTGAAGCTGAAACTGGCGACGGCCGATCCGGAACCGGAGATTCGCGTTACGCTTTAGGACGAACATCCGTTACGTTTTGTTGAATCGTGTGTCGCGCTCCAGCATCAATCGCAAACCGGTATCCAAATCAATCTGTGGTTGAAACCCCAATAGCTCCCTGGCCCGGCTAATGTCGGCCGCCAGGCGAGGTACACCTCCCGGTTTCTGAGGGTTGGTGATGAGGGTTACATGCTTACCGGCCGCCGCCTCGATATGCCGCACAAGGTCGCGGATCGTTGTCTCTTCCCCACGGCCGATGTTGATGACCTGGCGGTTTATGTCGCGGGCTGTGGCCGCAGTCACAAGGGCGTCAACGACATCATCCACATAGATGAAATCGCGCGTTTGCCGACCATCGCCAAACACAACAATGGACCCACCGCTTAGCACTTGTTGGAGGAAGCGGGGCACGACCGGGGCATGTGATACGGGCAGGCTCTGGTTGGGGCCGTAGGCGTTGAAGATGCGCAGGGCGACCGTCTCAATCCCCCATAGTTCACCAATCGTGTGGATATATTGTTCGGCCGACCATTTGCTGACGGCGTAGGGGCTGTCGGGATGGGGCGGGTTGTCTTCCTGTACCGGTTGATGCGGCTGGTTCCCGTACACTGCCCCGGAGGAGGCGAAGACGACACGGCCAATTCCGGTGTCGCGCATTGCTTCCATCAGGCTGACTGTTCCGCCCACGTTGACGCGGTTGTATTCGCGGGGATGAAGAACGGATTGGGGAACGGACACGCGCGCGGCCAGATGATAGACGCCATCCACATCCTGTAGAAGCGACCAGATGAGGGGGATATTGTCAACATCCCTTCGTAAAAGAGACACGGGATCCAGATGCTCATGACGGCCGTTGCTGAGATCGTCCAATACCTGTACGGTATGCCCTTCAGCGACCAGTCGGTTTGCCAGCGCCGACTCCCAGAAATCCGGCTCCCCGGTGACGAGAAAATTCATATGTTAATTTAATTGCTGGATATTCATCCGCTTAATCAGGATGGTAATGTGAACGGATCAGGCGACCCGGCGAAAATTGCGTTCAGAATATCCATTTCCCGCTGTTCAATGGTCTGAATAAATGTCTCCGCTCCCTTCATGTGCTTAAAAGCCGCATAGCCGCGTTCCAGAAATCCCTGAAGCTCTGACCATCCGGCAAGGATTGGGTTTTGGTATGGGCCAGACGCAAGACACGCCCACAAACGGAATCTGGACCAGCTTATCGACCTGAAGCGTCCAATACGGCCGACGAGTTGAATCTGCCGCACCCGTTTATCGTAATTGTCCAGAATTCGGTATGCCTCGCTGTACTGCTCAGCAGTGATTGCCTCGCGTGCATCCAGATCATTCAGCAGGACGGTTGCCATATCAAGATCGAGTTGATCGCTCATCTGGGCCAGTTCAACCGCATCGGCCAGGATTGATACGGCCCGTTCCGGTAGCACCTTGCTGACGCCCTGATAGAAGCGTTCTATATCATAATTGCGCTGGCTGAAGTCTTGCGGGCCGTAAATATCAGACAAGAAGAACTGGGTCGCCGGTCGAAACCGTTTGCTGCCCATAAGATCGGCGTAGGTTTTTTCCAACCTGTTCGACTGCCATGTGCGCAACAGGATGAGTTCCGGAGTTAGCTCTTCAGGGGGAACTTCCTGATGGTGGCCTGGACGAGCCTGGGCCAGATGCGCCAGTAGACGAGCAGCGTCCTTGGCGGTTGGTGTGTCGCTCATAATGTTTCCTGGGGTACTAGAAAAGCACCATCGCCAGTTCGTTACGATAAGCCTGGGTCAGATCATCTCCGTCGCCCAGGAGTTCGAAGATTGCCAGCATCACCTCGCGGGCTTCACCGTTCCGATACCGTTTGTCCTGCCGCAAGACGTCTAGCAGCCCATCCAGTGCTGCCTCCAGATTCCCACGTTGCAGCAGGATCGCCGACCGGTTGTAGAGCGCCTCCAGGGGCGGCAGTTCCTCATCAATCTCCCCGGCGGTTTCGATCCGGCAAAGATAATCTGCCAGCACTTTCAAACGTGCGGCCGATACAAACTCAGGACCATCCGTAACTGCTTTCAAATGAGGCAAGGCGTCGCAGCCGTATGCCTGCCCCAAGAGGGCGCGAGCCATCTGATATTGAGCACGCTGACTCCCCGGGCGGGCGTCCAACAGGTCACTTAGAATGTCTTCAGCCTCTGACCATTGATGGATAGCCAGTAACCCAGCCGCCTGATTCAATGCTTCGTCGAATTCGTCCGGGAGCAGCTTCTCCAGAAATTCGCGTACACGCGGCTCCGGTTGCGCACCGGTGAACTCGGCCGCAATCTGTCCGTTCACAAAAGCCTTGACGGCCGGTATCCCCTGAACCTGGTAACGCATGGCAACATTGGGATTCTCGTCCACGTTGACTTTAGCCAGTATGAAGTCGAGATCCGGATCATCTGCCAGACTTTCCAGAATGGGGCTAAGCATACGGCAAGGTCCACACCAGGGTGCCCAGAAATCAACGACGACAGGCGTGTCGAAGGATTGATTGATGACATCAAACTCGAAACTCCCGTCTGTCACGTCAATGATATTGTCGGCGTTTCCCATAGATTCCTTCCTCCGCGAACTCGCATCTACCTTGAAGCTGAGTCCGAATAGGGTGACTGTTAATTGTATCAGGGACACGATGTTTATTCATTGTTCGTTGACGTCCTGACGGTATTTCGATAATATTCTATATAGACAAAAATCTAATTAGATAGAGGTCGAATATGGCTACTGCATACAAGGACTCGCTGACTGAGGAACAGTTTGACAAGCTGCTACGTTTTTTCCAGGTATTCGGCAATGAAAGCCGGTTGAAGATTATCGGCCATCTGGCAAACGGTGATCGCAGTGTCGGTGAATTGGCCGATCTCCTGGATCTAAAAGAGCCGACCATTTCCCATCATCTTTCAGAAATGAAAGCACTGGGCTTGGTCACTGTTCAGCCGCAGGGCACGATGCGGATATACCATCTGGACAGCAAGGCATTGGAACGAATGGGGAAGGATATCTTTGCCCAGCCGAATCTGGCGGCGCTGGTGGATACGCGAGACATGAGCGAAGACGAGCGTATCTTGCATACGTGGGTGAAAGACGGCCGTATTGTAGACATACCTGTCCAGGAGAAGAAAAAGCAGGTGATTGTGCGGTGGGTCGCAGATCAAATTGACCCGGATCGCCGCTGGACGGAAAAAGAGTTTAGCGAGTGGCTATCCCAGTTCAACGAGGATTACGCGTTCCTAAGGCGTTATCTGGTTGACAGTGGCTATATGGCCCGCGACAAGGGCGTGTACTGGCGGGTGATTGAGGACTGAGTAAACGGGTAGGCCCGCTTGTGGACACAAGCGGGCTCCCGTTAAAGCCGGTAGTATTATTCGCCCAGAATTTTCTTCTTCTGTGCTTCAAATTCCTCGTCGGTCAGAATTCCTGACTGCTTGAGCTGGGCCAACTGCTGGAGTTGGGCAATGGTGTCATTTTCATTGCCAGCAGGGGCCGCAGCGGGGGCTTGAGCCGCTTGCTGCTCCTGGGCGGCTTGTTCCGCCATCTGTTGCATTTCCGCCTGCTGCTCAGCCGCTTCCTCTTGCGCCGCAGCCTGCTTACCCATGGCCCGTTTCTGCATGGCGCCGCCAATTGCGGCCGATGTTACGGTTGCTGTTCCGGCAATAACGGCCGTACGACCCATCGTACGAACCAGTCCTGGACCTGCACGTCTCATAATTAATCTCCTTATATCTATAGATACGAATAGGGCTTACTCGCCTGCAAACTCAAGGGCAGACTGGATAAGCTCATGAGGAATGCGTTCGTTCTCGATGATGATGCCGTTGGCATTCCGAACCGCCTGAGCAAACGGAGCTGCCCATACATCTTCCCAAACCATCAGTGCCGATGTGGAATTGCTGGGCAATTCTTCAGCAATAGCCAGGATATCCTCATCGTTGAATAACCCCATTACCTCATATTCGACTCCCTCAAATATGACAGCAAGTTCGTCAACTTCATCAAGTTCCAGGATGGTTATGTTGCCTTCGCTGTCCTTGCTGACGATGAGCAAATCAAGAATATGAATGGTGCCCGAGTCAACCAAATCCTGCAGGGCAGGGAGGATTTCCCCATTGAACTGATTCCCGGGAAAATCAATAACAATATATTCTACCGGTCCGATTTCCATGTGTGTTCTCCTAGAACGAAATGAACTAAAGACGATCCTAAATCTCGGGATATTCCATGCTACCAGCTTCAGTTTGACCCAAACCTGCTTCCAAGTCAACAATATCCTGAGTGTCTTAAAGCTTGCTCCACGCAGGTGTTTTCGTTGTATCTGTGCCTGTTATAATGCCATATGCCGGTGAAGCAAGGTGTTGCTCAATACCGGCCGGCAGCAGTTCTACCCATGATAACAGGAGCACTATGACTGATTTGATTATTCGCAACGGGCTGATCTATGATGGCAACGGAGGGGTTCCTTATGAGGGGGATATCGCCGTTCAGGATGATCGTATCCTCGTTCTGGGTAAGGTGGACAGCGTTGCCCACGTGGAGATCGATGCCGGTGGCATGGCAGTTGCTCCGGGTTTTATCAATATGATGTGCTGGGCGAATGAATCGCTTATCCATGACGGCCGTTCCCAATCTGACATTCGCCAGGGGGTGACACTGGAGGTTCTTGGTGAGGGATTCTCAATGGGCCCCCTAAATGACGAGCTTAAAGCCTATATGAAGGCCCGTCAGGGGGATATTCAGTACGAAATTGAGTGGACAACCTTGCGGGAGTACCTGGATTATCTGGTAGCGCGTGGTGTTTCACCAAATGTCTCCTCGTTTGTCGGCGCGGGTGGAATACGGGCCAATGTGCTGGGCTTTGCCGATCGCAGGCCGAATGAGGCCGAACTGGCGCAGATGCAGGCCCTGGTCCGGCAAGCCATGGCTGAGGGGGCGGTGGGGCTGTCGGCTGCTCTGATCTATGCACCGGACAGCTACGCCGACACGGCCGAATTGATGGCCTTGGCATCGGTGGCTGCTGAATATGACGGTCTCTTTACGGCTCATCTTCGCAGTGAAGGGGCGACCTTCCTGGAGGCACTGGACGAGTTCCTCGCTATACTAGAGGAGACAGGAGTCCGTGGGGAGATCTATCATCTGAAAGCATCCGGCCGCAACAATTGGTCCAAACTTGATACCGCCGTTACCCGTGTTGAGGAGGCTCGCGCTGCCGGTTTGGCGGTGACGGCCGACATGTATACCTATCATGCCTCGGCCACGGGGCTGGATGCCATGATGCCCGGTTGGGTCCAGGAAGGTGGGCACGATGCCTGGGTGGCTCGCCTTAAGGACCCGGACGTACGCGTCCGGTTGCGGCAGGAGATCGCCAGCAGCAGCCCGGACTGGGAGAACTCGTATGCCGAAGCGGGATCGGCCGAGAATGTTCTGCTGGTGAGCTTTAAGAACGAAGCCCTCAAGCCATTGACCGGTAAGTCATTGGCCGAGATCTCCGCGATACGCGGGACCGACCCGATTGAGACGGCCATGGACATGGTCATTGAGGACAATAGCCGGGTGGGTACTATTTTCTTCAGCATGTCCGAGGATAATGTGCGGCGGAAGATTCAGCTTCCGTGGGTAAGCTTCTGCTCGGACTCGGCATCGCTGGCACCGGAAGGTTTGTTCCTGAAGTCCAATCCCCATCCGCGCGCCTATGGGAGCTTTGCCCGTTTATTGGGTCGTTATGTCCGCGATGAGGCATTGATCCCGCTGGAAGAGGCGGTGCGGCGATTGACGTCGCTACCGGCGGACAACCTGCGACTCGACCGGCGCGGCCGTTTGCAGCCCGGTTGCTTTGCCGACATCGTTGTATTCGACCCGGCGACGATCCGGGACCATGCCACCTTTGCCCAGCCCCACCAATACGCGACCGGCGTACACCATGTCCTGGTGAATGGTGTCCCAGTTCTGCGTGACGGGGAGCATACCGGTGCGACACCCGGCCGGGTCGTGAGCGGCCCCGGCGGCCGCCGATAACAAAAAGCCCATCATCCGGGATGTTTGCCGGATGATGGGCTTTTCCCACCAGGGTCCGATAATCAAATTACAGACCGGCCACATAGTACGTGATGGCATCACGCAGGAATTCGGGCAGGCGGGGATCTATGGCTGTGAACGTCTCCACGAAGTCGGGGTTCTCAGCATAGAGTTGCCCCAATCCGGACAGCATCTCTGGGCTGGGCTCATAGAAGTAGCGCAAGTGTTGATGCCAACCGGCAATCAACTCCTGAACCTCCGGATCAGTCGGATCTCGGTCAACATAGATGCCCAGTTTCGCATACATGGCGTCCCCTTCTTCCTTGATCCGGCCTTGTCGGCGGCCGTATAGCTGCGCCAACGGCGGGCCGATTCCTGAACATACGAGTCATGGGCACCGTACTGGTTGATGGCTTCCTGTGACCACTGGCGCTCCTGCGCATTGTCGAAGCCACCGAATAATTCTTCTGCGTCCATTTCTTGTTCTCCTTCCAGTTGGACTAATGTCTTGTCAATCGTTTTGATCAAGGTCGAAATGCGTTGCGCTTGCTCCTGCAAGGCTTCGCGATGGGCTAACAACGCCTGACGAATTTCAAATCCGGGATCATCCAGAACCCCCTTGATGTCAGTCAGACTCAAGCCGAGTTCACGATAGAACATAATCTGCTGTAACCGCAATGTCGCACTATCGTCATAGTAGCGGTAGCCGTTCTCGCCGACGGCCGATGGTGGCAACAGATCGATCTCATCGTAGTAATGGAGTGCCCGCGGAGTGATCCCCGCCAGGCGGGCGAGTTGTTTAACCGTTCGTTTCATCCTTAAACCTCGATCGACAAAGATGATAAACTATAACGTAACGTCAACGTCAAGGGGAGTTTTGGTTTTCGTGGACAGGCAGTTTATTGGCGTTAGAATCCACACTAACCATGGACACACATACAGTACTCAAAGATAAATCAACCCCGAACAAATTCGCGCCCGATTTGACCAGGACGTGGAGCGGTTTTCCAATTTGGAGACAGGCCAGGTCGCTACAGTTGACGCTCCTTTAGCCATGGATCTGATTACCCAGGCGGCCGTCTCCGTAACCTCCCATTCACCGCGTGCTGGATGTTGGGTGCGGGGCAGGGAACAACACGCTTAAGCTGTTACAAACGACGCCGGGTGGATTTGCCTGTGACCTGCTTGACCTCAGCCAACCCATGCTTGACCGGGCTGGGGCGCGTGTTCGTGCGGCTACAACCCATCCGGTGCGGACGATTCAGGCTGATTTTCGTGAGGCTGATCTGGAGGATGGTGCGTATGATGTTGTGCTGGCAGCGGCCGTCTTGCACCACCTACGTGACGATGCTGACTGGGAAGCCGCTTTCGCCAAGCTTTACCGCATCATTGCCCCCGGTGGCAGCGTTTGGATTACGGACCTGGTTAGCCATGAAACAGCGGCCGTCCAGGAGATGATGTGGCAGCGATACGGAGAGTATCTGATCAGTGTCGGCGGCAAGAGATATCGTGATGTCGTGTTTGATGCGATAGACCGGGAGGATTCACCGCGACCGGTTACCTATCAACTGGAACTGTTGCGCAGGGTTGGTTTTAGCGCAGTTGAACTGCTGCACAAAAACTCGACCTTTGCGGCTTTTGGGGCAGTGAAGCGTTGACGAGAGTCTAGTCCGAAGATGATCCGTCAGTGTTATGGCGATACATTGCCACTTCTACTTTTTCCAGGGTGACCAGACCCTCCGTAATGATGCCATCCAGTTCTTCGACAAACGCAGCAATTCGCTCCGGTTCATCAACGATTTCGATCACCATTGGCAGGTCTTCCGAAAGGCGCAAAATTCGGGCTGAGTGAATACGACTGTTGGCGCCGAACCCCAGATATCCCCGAACGACAGTCGCCCCGGCAAGTTCGCGCTCACGGGCGCGCTCGACAATGACCTGATAAAGTGGCTTTCCCTGATACTTGTCACTCTCACCAATAAGGATGCGCAACAATCGTGCTTCATTGAATAGCTTCATGGTTGCCTTACCTCCCGACGCATCATATCCATCTACCAACAGCCATACCCAGGAACACGGCAACTATCCCGGCTACGGCTTGTCCGGCCAGATTAAGAGCTGCCAAACCCCATTGCCCATCGGTCATCAGAGCGGCCGTCTCGAACATAAAGCTGGAGAACGTTGTGAATCCACCGAGGAACCCGGTGAGCAGGATAACGCGCGTCTCCACACTGATAACGAGCCGCTGTTCAACCAGCGACCAGATAAAACCGAATATAAAGGCGCCGAGCACATTGACAGCGAATGTACCCCAGGGGAATGTTGTCCCACTATAGCGTTGTACAACACCGGCCAGGCCATACCGGGATAAGGCGCCAAGTCCGCCGGCAATTCCTAGCCACAATAACTTGTGCATGATACGTCCGTCAGATAGTTGGTTAAAAGCATAATAGTAAACAGGGTATGTCAGGATTCAGTTGCCGGTTTGACGGGCGAATATGATGATCGCCACGCCAATAGCAGCAAACTGCCGAGCATAATAACAAAGCTGATAATCTGGACCACGTGCAGACCGTTGGTGGTATACCACGCATTGTCACGGAACGCCTCGACAAATAACCGGCCCCCGGCGTAAACGGCCGTTGTCATCAGGAAGGCACGGCCGTCCAGTGACCTGCGCTCCGGTTGGGTAGCCAGCCACCAGACGCCTAACGACGCAAGGCCGACCAATATCTCATAGATCTGGACAGGATGGCGCTGCACGCCGTACTGTTCGATTCCCCAGGGTAAGGAAGTCAGGGCACCGAATCCCGGTCCACCCAGAAAGTCGGCCAGGCTGGTAAAGATCAGCCAGCTTATAATGCCCGGTGCCAGAGCATCCAGTACTGTCCACAGGTCCAGCCGTTTCCAGCGGGCGTAGAAATAAGTTGCTGCCGCAGCAAACAGGACACCACCTACACCACTATAACCACTGTTTAACGGCCAGAGAATTCCCAGCAGATTATCGTCAAACGATGACCAGTGCAGCAGGACAAACGTCAGCCGCGCCCCGACAAACCCGCTAATAAGTGTGGCGGCCGCCAGCGAATAGATTGTCTCCGCATCCAGTTCCAATCGGCGAGCCGCACGATCCACCACATAGAGCGATACCCAGGCGCCGATGATGTAAACCAGCGGGGCTGTGGGGAAGCCGATTGAGCCGAGGTTGATATAAGGGAGCATAACAGTTCAGGTAAAGTTAGGAGTCCAGCAATTGCTCGATGCGATCTTCGATGACAGCCTGGCTGATGGTACCGATCAAAACTTCGTCTACCACGCCGTTTTTGTCAATAAAGATCGTAGTGGGCAGGTTCAAAATGCCGTACAGGTTATTGACCTTCATATCCCGATCCGCCAGGAGTGGATAGGTGAGGCCGTTGCGCGTGGCGAATTCCTGGATGGCCTCGACCGATTCAGCCTGATTGATACCCAACACAGCCGCACGACCCTCGTACTTGGCATTCACCCGTTCAAAGTAGGGCATTTCAACGCGGCAGGGTGGGCACCAGGTGGCCCAGAAGTTCAGCACGACCGGCTGACCGCTGTCGTTGGTGAAATTACGCAGGGTTACCTCTTCCCCTTCCAGCGTTGTCAGGGTGAAGTCCGGCGCCAGATTGCCCAATACGTACGGGGCAGTAGTGACCGGTGTCGGCCCGGTGAAGGGTGTGGCATCACGAGAGACGTAAATCCAACCGGCACCCATGAGTGCGGCCAGGACGATGATAATCCCCCATTCCAGCCTCTCGCGGTTCATGACACCTCTGACAACCCGATGATGGGTGACTGAAGCAGGGACGGGTCTTTCAGGTCAGGTACGGCCGTCAGGTCGTAGGTCATAGCCCCATCAATACGCACCGGTACCAATTCGCCAACCGGTAATTCGCCGGGGACCAGTACGTAGCCGTCAATTTCCGGGCTTCCCGGTAGAACGGCCGACGCTGATACCGTCGCCGTATCCCTCAACGAGAATGGGCAGAACACGGCCGACCTGGGCCTGATTGCGAGCCAGTGAGATTTGTTGCTGAAGTTCCATCAATTCGGCGCGTCGCGCTTCCTTGATCTCATCTTCGACCTGCCAGGACACGGTTGCCGAAGGGGTCGAGGCTTCATAGGAGTAGGTAAACGCACCGACGCGATCGAAGGCCAGATCAGTCACAAAGGTCTTGAGTCCCTCAAATTCCTCGTCTGTTTCGCCGGGATAGCCGACGATGAACGTAGTTCGAATGGCAATATCGGGCATGGCCGCACGCAGCTTCTCGACGGTGCTATAGACCCATTCGATGTTGGCCGGACGACGCATCCGTTTTAGCGTTTCACGATGGCCGTGTTGCAGAGGAATATCGAGATAGGGGAGGATCTGCGGTGTGGTCGCCATCGTCTCAATGAGTTCGTCGGTGACGTAGCCAGGATAGGCGTACATAAGCCGTATCCAGGGAATATCCGGTGCGGCCGTTGTGATTTGCTTGAGCAGGGTCGCCAATCCGTTCTTCATACCCAGGTCATGACCGTAATCAGTTGTGTCCTGGGCAATGATGATTAGCTCCTGCACCCCGGCTTCCTGCAAGGCAACAGCTTCGGCAACAATGGCTTCCGGCCGGCGGCTGACATGTGTGCCCTTGATTTGGGGGATGGCGCAGAAGGCGCAGGGCCGGCGACAGCCATCAGAGATCTTCAGGTAGGCGCTTTGGCCCTGAACCGATGCACGAATCACGCCGCGTTCGTCGCGGCCCACAGTCGTAGCCTCATCAGGTAAATGATAGAGTGGTTCAGGGTGCTTGCGGCGGCGCAACTGGCGCACAAACGGCACAATATCCATCCAGCGCCGTGTGCCGATGACCCCATCAATGCCGGGTACCCACTCCACTACTTCATCTCCATATCGCTGGGCCATACACCCGGCGGCAATGAGTAACTGGTTTGGCCCCTTGACTGCTGCCAGATTTTGCAACGCGCCGATGGATTCCTGACGCGCGCTCTCGATGAAGCCGCAGGTATTGACGATCAGGACACTGGCGTCGTTTGGATCATCAACATCAGAAAAGCCGGCCCGCATCAGCAGGTCGGCCATACTGTCTGAGTCTACGGTATTCTTACTGCAACCCAGGCTGAGAAGGTAGAACTGTTTCTTTTGCTTGGCTTTGCTCATGAATAACTTCCGGCGGAGTATGGGTTACTCTCCGGGACTAAAGGCAGACACATGCTACTGTTGCGTGGTCTGCCAGCTTTCTTCGTATCGTTCGCCACGACCGCCCAAACGACCGAGTTCGACATCGTTAATTGTCGCGAATACGCCGATGGCATTGCCCGTCACCAGCTTGGCGTTTTCCTGTGCTGTCCACTCAAAGGCGTCATTAGCCTTGGCGATACCACTATAGACAACCTCTCCGTCCACCGTAACTTCCAGCCAGGTCCGTTCCAGGATGTCGAGCTTGAGTCGAATTTCATCCAGGGTAGCCGGAAGCGGCGGCCGCGTTGGTGTAATGGTCGGCGCGCCTTCGGGGTTATTACGGCTGGTGGAAACGATCTGCTCACCTGACCCCCCTGCTACCATACCGGAATCAGCTTCGGTGGGGATATTGGGGGTCGGTTGGGGCGTTGGGGTGCTGTTGGTCACATCGGCAATGACGTCCTGCACCGCGGCGCTGATTTCCGCCACAGCGTTTTCGTTATTACCGTTCCCCAAAATCAACGGAATGAATCGGTTCGCAACCAGCCCCAACGCAATGAGCAGGGCGACAATAATAACAATTTGCAGGATACCGCTGCTATTAAACCCGCTGCTACTGCTACTACTGCTAAAATTTCCCCGCCCCTCAACTTCCATATTGACGGGATCGAAAAACGGCTGGTCTTCACGGATCGGCAGGGGATTATCCGGGGAGATACTCCCGTTGCTCCCGCCGTTTGCCATCCAGAGTGACTGGTTATTGTTGTAGCGATCCAGCAACGGCTGCGGGTCTAATCCCAGGTAACGCGCATAATTACGCAAAAAGCCGCGCACATGAACCGGTGTCGGCAATGCATCATAGTCACCCGTTTCAAGGGCTTCCAGGTAGCGGGTATTGATACGAATCGTAGCCTGGACCTCATCCAGACTAAGACCTTTGTTTTCCCGCGCCTCGCGCAGGATTTGGCCGATCTCGTCCATAAAGTTGCCGGCCGGTAGCCTCCGGCCGGCGGTCTTACTCTTCTTCGTCGAACTCGACGTCTTCGAACTCTACTACTTCTACGACCTCGACAACATCCTCAGCGAAAGCTTCGGCTGCTTCCCCTGCTGCCTCAGAGGCGGCTACGCTGCCTCCCTCGGGACTTACGAGGACAACGAATTCAGGGTGATGGTCAGCATCCAGCCGGACAACAATCTGGTGCTCGCCAAGTTGGCGCAGCGGTTCGTTGCCCACTTTACGCCGGTCAATATCGGTGCCCAACAGATCGTTCAACTCGTCAGCGATTTGGGAGGTTGTAATGGAACCGTACAGCTTGCCATTATCGCCCGCGCGAGCGGTGAAGCTTAGTGAAACCTCGCGAATTCGCTCAGACAATGCATCGTATTCGGCCCGCAACTCTTCACGACGCGCTTCCGCCTGCTTGCGCCAGACCTCGGCCTGCTTCATGACTTCCGGCGTCGCCTTGACTGCCAGGCCTTGGGGGAGCAGGAAGTTACGGCCGTAACCGTTGGCAACCGTGTAGACTTCACCGGCATAACCGAGGTTGTCGACGTCTTCTTTCAACAGCACTTTCATCAGCAGATTCTCCTAAAAACCGGCGACACGAACCGTAAATGACCTCATATAAGCCTTTTTACGTCGTATACGCCGGATGTTTATCATTATTAAAAGCAATCAATTATGTTAGCAGAGCACCTGTGGTCTGACAACCACCGTTATCACTTGCTTAAGTAATGGTAGCTGGTGGGAGTGATCCAGGTCGTAAAACTTACGTTGGGTATCGCGGTCCGGAAGAAACTGGATTGTATTAGTTGCGGCGGAGCCCACGAGCCATGAGCAGGATTGCCACCAACGCCATACCAATCAGACCATAACTCCAGGCTTCAAGTCCGGTGTTGGGTAAGGTGGTGGGTGGCGGCACAGGCGTTGCCGTGGCAATGGGTGTTGATGTGGGGAGGGGAGTTCCGGTTTCCGTCGCCTCGGCCGTTTCCACCGGGGTGCCTGTTGGCGCGAGCGTCGGCGAAGCGACAACTGTTGGTGTGGGCACCGGTGTCGGGCTGTCCGGTGTGGCCGGGGCCGGGTAAGCGTCGCCTGAATCGGGTTCCGGTGTGGGTGGTTCGGGATATCCTCCGGCCTGTTCGACGGGTGTCGGCGTTGCCGGCAGGCTGGTACCGGTTGCGGTTGGTGGTGGCGTGGAAGTTGCTGTGGATAGTGGTGTCGAAGTTGCCGTGACCGGTGTTTCCGCAAGCACCGGTGTCGGCGTAGCCGTCGGTGGTGGAGTGCTCGTTGATGCCGCCTGTGGCTCCGGCGAAGAAGCCAATTGCGTCGGGGCGCTTTGTGTGGCGACAATGACCAGTCCCGGTGTAGGTGTGGCTTCCTCTTCTTCGGCTGATACTGTAGGCGACTCCGCCGGTTCCGATCCGTCAGCGACTGCCGTTGGCGCGACATCCACAACCGATGTTGCGGTGGGCAACGGTTCCGGCTCTACGGTGGGGGGGATCGCGGCTGTTGGCTCAACTTCGACGACCGCTGTCTCAGTCGGTAGCGGCTCCGGCTCGACAGTCGGAGGGACTCCGGTTGTCGGTTCCGGTTCAGCAACTGTTGCTGTCTCTGTCGGCACAACTTCCGGTTCCACTGTCGGCGGCGTCTCGGCCGTTGGCGGTAGCGGAGTGGCGGTCGCGTCCTCAGTGGGTGAGGGAGCCGGCGAAGGCGTGGCTGTCATCTCGGCTACCGGAGTGGCTGTTGTTTCAACAGCCGTGGTAGCTGTCAGTTCAGCGGTTGCAGGTTGTTCCGCTGCGGCGGTCGCGGTGGCATTATCGGGACTGATACCGCCGACTATGCCCTGCTCAATGGTTGGCGTTGCCGAATCCTCGTCAGCGCCGTTGTTCCGGGCAAGCCCCTCAACAGCCGTTGCCGTTGCTTCCAGTTGAAGAGATTCGATCGTTTGGGTAACGGCCGCGTTTGTTACCAGAATCAGCGCGTTTTGCGTCTCAATGGCGGTCACTGCTTCCGTGCGATCGGCCGAACGATTGGTTAACAGAATCGCGATGGTTGCAATGGAAAGGCCCAGAAGGGTCAGGGTCAGGATGGTGGCCGCAACCAGGAATGTGTTATTGGGGGTATCGGCTGCATCCTGCAGCGGCTCGTCTTCATCAACGATGAATTCGTCCGGGCCCATGAACAATGCTCTCCTGGTTTGCTGAGCAGGCGCTCAACAGGTCGTCGGTGTACACGAAGCACGTCGTATTTATGATGCCACCCGTCCCCGCAACCGTGTTGCCGGATGGTTTAACTTGACGTAACATACCGTGCCGACCAAGTATAGCATGGTTGGCATGGGGTGTAAAGCAAGCAGGCATGCGCGCCAAAGTCATCATGAACCCGGTTTCCGGCGAAGGAAAAGCCCGTCATCTTGTAGAGGCTGTAGAGGCTCGTTGCAACAATCACGGCGAGGCAGATATCCTCCTGACAGCCCGGCCCGGCCATGCACGGGACCTGGCCGCCGAGGCTGTTGAGGAAGGCTACGATATCGTGGTTGCCGCCGGTGGCGACGGCACTATTCATGAAGTGGTAAACGGCCTTTTTGACGGCACGCGTACCCGGCTTCCCGTCGGCATTATCCCTCTCGGTTCCGGCAACGACCTGGCTTACGGGCTAGGCATTCCCAATGATATTGACGGTGCCGTCGCGCGTATATTTAACGGGCAGCGTCGTGACATTGATCTCGGACTCATCGAGGGGGGCAGCAATCGGCCGGAAGTGTTTGAAAACAATATGGGCATCGGATTTGATGCGACAGTTGTCATCCGTACGAAACAATTAACCCGGCTGCATGGCTTTGTCATGTACATGACGGCCGTCTTGCAGACAATCGCCTTTGATTATGATGCGCCCGATCTCGAACTTCATTTTGATGACGAAGAAGTCTGCCAACCGTCGCTCTTTCCTCACATTGGGCATAGGCCCTCGGCACGGGGTGGTTTTTGCTGACGCCGGATGCCAAGCTGGACGATGGCCTGGTTGATAGTTGTCTCGTCAACGTCGTTGGTCGAACAACCATGCTTAGCATGCTTCTCCGTGTCATTAACGGTACGCATACCACATCCGAACACGTCACCATGCGGCAAAATCGGCGACTGGATGTTGTATCTTCTGCGCCAATGCCGATACATGTTGACGGCGAGATGCTGGCTTACCCGGAAGATAACATCAGGCATGTGACCGTTACGTGTCTGCCCGGTGCTCTGCGGATTATCTGCTGATTCAGGTTACTTATGCGGTCTTTGGAACAGTCCCTTAGCGAACATAACCTCATTGTCCTGCGTGTGATCGCCGAGTGGATCGGTATCGACTTGACCGGTACCGATAAGGGCGAGGCAGTGGAGACCCTGGCCCAGATGTTGGCCCAGGTGGATCTGCGCGAGGAAATGGCGGAGATGGAACCGGGTGAGGCCGAAGCACTCAGAGCGTTAATTGCTCCGGGCGGACGCATTCCGGTGGCTGCGTTCTCGCGAGACTTCGGCGATATTCGACCGATGGGACCGGGTCGCCTGGAACGGGAAGAGCCGTGGCTTGATCCCTATAGCCCCGCTGAAGCCCTCTGGTACCGGGGCTTTCTCTTTCGCGGCTTTGACACTACCAGCGAAGGCCATCTGGAGTTCTTCTATATTCCGACAGATATGTTGGCCCACTTGCCTATGGAAGAGGTCGTTCCTTCTGAGCCGGTTGTCTCTGTACCGGTGATTCATGCCATCGAACCGCCAACGGCCGTAGAACCGGCCTCGAATGATGCAGTCGATGATCTGACGACATTACTCGCTTTTGCCCACCATACCGGTTTGTTACCAGACCATTTGCATGAACTGAATGCGTTGCTGGTTAACCCCGACCGGCAGCGACGCTCGTTGTTCCTGACCCTGGCTGATGAGATGGGTCTGGTTAAACGGCAAAATGATGGATTACGGCCGACTCGTTCGGCCATTGACTGGCTGCAGCAGAGTCGTGAACAGCAGCTTCGGGCAATGATGGATGCCTGGAGCCAGAGCGGGTGGAATGAGCTGCGTCATACACCGGGGCTGATTTGTGAAGGAGAGGGCTGGCAAAACGATCCCATTGCGGCCCGCACAGCCTTGCTGGATGCTCTGCCGCGAACAGATGAATGGGTGCACGGTGATGACCTTCTAGCTACGGTCAAGCGTGCTGATCCTGACTTCCAGCGCCCGGACGGCAATTACGATACCTGGTATATCCGGGATGAAGCCACACGCCAATATCTATCCGGGTTTGCCGATTGGGACCTTGTAGAGGGGCGATTGCTCAGTTTTCCCTGACCGGTCCGCTTCACTGGCTGGGAATGGTGGATATTGCCGCGGATGGTGCCGACGGTAAACCAGTTTTTCGGTTAACAGAACGGGCTTTAGCGTGGCTGGCTGATCAGCCGCCGTCCGAGGAGGAAGTCCGGGTTCCCCTGGTTGTGCAGCCGGAGGCAACCCTCCTGGTGCCGCATAATGCCAGCCGGCTCGATCGCTTTCAGGCGGCGCGTATTGCTGAAGCGCTGCCCGTGGGCGAAGATCGTCTATACCCTTATCGCATCACACCATCCTCGCTGGCCCTGGCCCAGGAACAGGGAATTTCCGTCAAGCGGGTGATGGACTTTCTGGCGAAAACCAGCGGCCGTCCCATACCGGCCAGCGTGCGCCGGAGTATCGATCGCTGGGCTGAGAACGGCGTGGAAGGGCGCTTGCAGCAGGTTGTTGTCTTGCGCGTAAGCGACCCCGACATTCTGGAGAAATTGCGCTCCAACCCCAAGACCCGAAGCTATATTGGCGAAAGTCTCGGCGATCTGGCTGTGGCGATTCGTTCCGGGGAGTGGCAGGCTTTCCGGGAGGCGACAGCCATGCTGGGGCTGCTCCTTGACGATGACGGAACACTGACGAATTGATCGCCGGACAGTACGGTTATGCCGGTTGAGCGATAACGAGAAGCCGGTCACTCGCTTCATCGAATGGGTTACGGTCATAGTCCCCATACAACGTTACGAGCCGCAGCCCGCTCTGACTCAACAGTAGATCATACTGGTGAGGGTAGAGGTAGGCGTAGCGCATCTCAACCACTGTTTGCTCCGGTACCGGGTTGTCGGCCGTTTGTTCCTCAAAAACCCAGGTGACGTCAATCGCCTGATCATCTTCTACGGCACGGTACGCCGATAGCTGGCGAATCGCCTGTCCGGTATCCGGGTCCAGCCATTCCTGTTCCACTTCAAGCTCAGCATATCCACCGACGGCCGCCAGTGTAAAGGGGTTGTCCATATCAATACAGAGCCGGCCGTTGGGCTTGAGCAATCTGGCGATATGGCGAAGCGCCGTTCCAGCCTGCCGTTCATCAAGGTGCATGAAAGTGTTGATGCCAATGATTGCCAGGGTGATTGTTTGTGCTTCGTTCGGCAAGTAAGGGTCTTGCGGTGAGGCTATATCGGCCGTTATCAGGCGCACCTTCTTCTGTACATCAAGGGGCTCATTCGTAGCTGTCTCTCGGCCATAGCCAGCATGGCCGGGCTGTTATCTACGCCGGTGATCTCATAACCGGCGCGGGCCAGGGGCAGTAGTAGCCGTCCACTGCCGCATCCCAGTTCCAGCACCGGGCCATCCGCTTTCTGCGCCAGGTCCAGCCTAAAGGGAATATCGTCTACCAGTGCGGCATGACTGAGGTCGTAATAGCGGCTGAGACGATCGTACATCCTAGTCCTGGTTGAAGCGGGGCGGCCGTTTTTCGGTAAAGGCGTTCATTGCTTCCAGATGATCGGCCGACGGCCACAGGTTGACAAAGAGATGCGTCTCTAACTGGTTTGTTTCATCAAGCGACAAATGGGAGGCCGCATGTACCAGCGCCTTGGTAGCAGCCAGTGCCCGTCGGGGCAGGGTCGTCAGTTCCCCCGCCCAGATCATTGCGACCTGAACGACGTCCTCATTATCCGGCGCAAGTCGGTGGATTAATCCCAAATCTTGCGCTTCTGCGGCGGTGAACATCCGGCCGGTGAGGAGAAACTCCATAGCCCGGCTTTGACCGAGTAACTCCACCAGTCGGCCTGTCCCACCCCAACCAGTTGTCAGGCCATTGTAAACCTGCCGGAAAGCGAAGCGGGCCGAAGCTGCCGCCAGCCGCAGATCGCAGGCGGTCAGAATCTCGCATCCTCCACCAATTGCATCCCCATTGACGGCGGCAATGACCGGCACGGGCAGGTCAATCAGATCGGACAGGGCCTTGCTCATGACCCGATTCAGCCGTGCTCCGGCAGCCTCGTCCGGGTGGCCTGCCAACTCTTTCAGATCAGCCCCGGATACGAATGCTTTGTCCCCGGTTCCGGTGATGATTAGGGCGCGTAATGATTCGTTCTGTGATGCCTCAGATACGGCCGTCGCAAAGGCTTCCTGCGCAGCCCAATCCAGCGCGTTTCGTGCGTGAGGACGATTGACCCGGAGCAGGCCTATCCCGGATTCGTTTACATGATACTCAATTGGCATAACGAGCGTACCTTAACAGAAATTGGGGGAGGATGCACCCGGATCCGCGGGATGGAAAGTGCCGGTAACGAATGTATCTTTGTGGGAAAACCCGTATAAATTTCCCCGAGAGTTGACACCATGTTTATTTAAAGTAATATGAAAGCAGTTCATGCAGCAGGAAGGTTATATGGGCTGCATATTTACACTAATCCCATTATTGAATCAGGAGAAATAACGATGGCTATTGATGTAAAGCGCTCCATGCTCGATACCAGCAAGTACGAATGGCAGGCCGGCGAAGGTGATGACAAGCACAGCATCAAGCATGATGCAGTCATGTTCAACCGCAAGCAGGGGTATGAAGTTGTACGGATGATCCAGAAGATTTGCAAAGCCAAGGGCTTTGATTCGGTTGAAGATGTCAAGCGCGTTGCCGAAGTCATTGCCACGGAGCTACCGGGCAATGTTCGCAGCCAGAAGAATGTCCAGGCCTGGCTGCTGGAGTATTTCGATACGCACTAAATCAGGGACTTCGGGGAGCCACCGCCCGATACGAAACCGCAGGCTTTTCTACATCTGAAAACCACCACGATACGGCACGACCTTGAACTGAAAGTCGTTGACGTACTTTTCCATTTCGGTGTTCAAATCAAGCCAGGTATCGCTTTCCAAAACTGACTGCATCGTATCCCAATCGCTGCAGACGAATCCTATCAACCGGTTGGGGGCATCTCCGTAGGCAGTATGCCACGCTTCGCTCATCTGCAATCCCATGGTTTGCAATGTCGGCACATACCGGCCCATCACGAACTGATAGTATTCCTGAACGGTTTCTTGCAAGACTTCGTACTCAAGCAACAGCTTGACACCTTGATCGTTTTCTTCCATAGGCTCCTCAACTCACGCCTAGTTTACCGCAGATCAATGGTGATTTCATCGGGCCCGGCAAGCCTCTCATATGATCCGGTGGGGAACGGCTTCGGCCCTATGGGACCTGCGCGGCAAGTGCTTGTGCAATTCGGGGGCTGCCGGTTGAGCTGCCGGTGTAAACGGCCGTCCGGTCAGCCGTTCGTACGCGCCGATGTAACGGGCGGCTACCTCGGCCACAAAGTCGGGCGGCATCGTCGGCGGTTCTCCGTCGCCACGATAATCTTGCGTTCAGCATACCATTGGCGCAGGTATTCCTTGTCGAAGTGTTCCGGGCTGCCTTCGCCCAGGCTTTCGGCCGTCCAGAATCGACTGGAGTCCGGCGTGTGAATCTCGTCAATCAATGCCAGTTGACCATCAATGAGGCCGAACTCATACTTGGTATCCACCAGAATGAGTCCGGCTTCGCGGGCAACTTGCTGACCGCGCTCGAACAAACCCAGCGCTGCGGACTCAATCTCGGCCCACAATGCCGGTTCAATCAATCCGCCATTCAGGATTTCTTCTCGTGTCAGCCGCTGATCATGACCACCGGCTTCTGCCTTGGTCGTCGGCGTAATAATCGGCTGGGGCAGCGGATCGTTCTTGTGCAGTCCGTCCGGCAGGGAAATGCCGTATGGTCGCCGGTCACCCTGCTCATACAGGTACCACAGTGACGTCTTGGTAACGCCGGTAATGTAGCCGCGAACAACAACCTCCACCGGCAGCGGCTCGGCCTCGGCAGCGATAACCACATTGGGATCGGGCACCGAGAGGAGATGGTTGCCGACGATATCGGCCGTCTGGCTAAACCACCAGGCGCTCAATTCGTTCAGTACCTGCCCCTTGTAGGGAATCAGCCCCAGCACCCGGTCGAAGGCGGAAATGCGGTCAGTTGTGATAAGGACGCGCGTTCCGTCTAGCCGATAAATGTCGCGCACTTTGCCGGCCAGTTTCTCGCCCCATTCCGGGCTGAGATCTACTGTCGCCAGGGCTTGGGGAATTGCTGACAATAGTTGTTCATGAGTTAGCATGCTCTTACTCCGTTTTCAAAGAGGCGCAGTCCCATCAACCCTGTCTCGCCGCGATGAGCGCGTGGGTGCTGCCAGGGGAAAATGTGGTTTTCGGGATGGGGCATGAGGCCGAGAACATTGCCCGCAGCATTACTCAGACCGGCAATATTGAGGGCAGAGCCGTTGGGGTTAGCCGGGTAGGTGGCGAGTGAGCTGTCGAGTGTGGAATAGGTCAGGGTTATCAGGTTGTCTGCTTCCAGTCGATCCAGCGTAGCCTTGTCCCGCGCCAGCAACCGCCCTTCGCCATGGGCCACCGGGCAGAGGATGCCGCTTGTTAGCCCTTTTGTAAACAGCGATGGAGAATTGGGATTTGGCTCCAGATAAACCCAGCGACACTCGAAATGTCCGGACGCATTATGGGTGAGCGTTACCGGCCGTGGCCCGTCATGATCGCCCGGCAATAACCCGGCCTTGACCAGGGTTTGGAACCCGTTGCAAATTCCCAGAACCGGCCGCCCTTCCTGCACAAACCGGGCCAGCGCATCGCCAAGTGTGGCTTCACCTCGTTGGCCCAGGTCGACGGCCCAAAGTACGCCCGCACCCAGGTCGTCACCATAAGAGAACCCACCGGGCACGACCAGCATGTGATAGTCCAGCAGGTTGCGCTCGCCGCTTCGCAACTGGTTGAGGTGGACGATTTCCGGATCGCCTCCAGCCAGATCGCACGCCATTGCTGCGTCGCGGTCGCGGTTTGTTCCGTTAGCGTGCAGGATCAAAATACGCGGTCGCGAGGTTGGGCTATAGGCGGCCTGGGCTTCACGTCGTCGGGACTGCGTGGATGAGAGATGGCGCTGGTTGTACGGCCACCTGCGCTTGTCCGGTGAACGCCTGCCGCAGCGCGCTGACGGATAGGTCCAGCAGCGGATCGGCCGTATCCGGCAGTCGCGGATGGATGCGCAGGGATGTACCCCCGACGACACCGATACAGGCGTGGGGCACATCACCCAACGCGGCCGAAAGCGCATCAGCATCTTCCGGCCGTATTTCGATGAGGAAGCGCGTCAGCGATTCGCTGTAAAGCACGGCCTCATCCGCAGCGTAGGCGTAATAGGGATCGACCGGCACAGAGCGCATTTGAACCTCCATGCCCAAATCCCCGGCCAGACACATCTCCGCCAGAGCCACGCCGATACCGCCCTCGCTGCAATCATGACAGGCCCGGACCAGACCGGACCGGATTGCCTGATGCAATACACGCAGCCGGCCCAGAGCGTTGCTGACCGGCCCCGGAGCGGCCTGATGTTGGGATCGGATTTTGCCACCCACAAGACTGAAATGGCTGCCGCCCAGTTCCGGGCGCGTATCCCCCACGACATAGACGAAGTTCCCCGCCTGTTTGAGATCCATCGTCACCGTCCGGGTGACATCCGGGACGTAGCCCATCGCTGAGATGAGCAGCGTTCCGGGGATGGCCTGCTTACGGCCGTGCTCGTCGGTATATTCGTTGTTGAGGCTGTCCTTACCCGAAACAAACGGGGTTTCGTAAGCCAGTGCCGCGTCGTGACACCCTTGGGCGCTGCGAACCAGGGAGCCCAGACGATCCGGCAAATTGGGGTTGCCCCAGCAGAAATTATCCAGGATGGCGACACGATCCGGGTCCGCACCCACGGCAACCGCATTACGCATCGCTTCATCAACTGCTGCCCAGGCCATGCGATAGGGGTCTATGTCACTATACCATGGGCACAGGCCGTTGCTGACGGCAACTCCGGCTTGTGGGTGATCCGGTTCCTGTGTGTCGAGCGGGGCAATGACAGCCGCATCTCCCGGCCCATTGGCGGCCGAACCGACCAGTGGTTTAGCCGCACCGCCCCCCTGAACTTCATGATCATAGTGGCGGATGACGTCTTCCTTGCTGCGAATGTCGGGATGGGCCAGTAGCGCCAGCAACATGTCTGCTGCCGGCGGATTGGATACAGGCTCATCGGGAGCGTGGTCCGTTTCCACCGGTGGCCGCCACTGTGCTTGCAGGTGACGGCGCGGCAGGCCATTGTGGAGAAAGTCCATCGTCAGGTTGCCCACCGGTTGGCCGCCATAGTAAACCTGCAAACGGCCGCTGGGCTCAAATGTGCCCAAGACGGTGGCGGTGACGTCCTGTCCCGCGCAGATAGCCTGTAACCGTTCCAGGTTTTCCGGCGGCACGGCCAGGACCATGCGTTCCTGCGCCTCACTCAGCCATATCTCCCACGGCCGCAAGCCGGGATACTTGAGGTCAACGTTCTGGAGTTCGACTGTTGCGCCGAGTTCTTCGCCCATCTCGCCGATTCGGCCGATGAGGAACCCACCCGCGCCGCAGTCGGTAACGGCCGTGTAGAGCTCCTCGTCGCGGGCACGCAGGATAACCTCCATCACCTGTTTTTCGATAATGGGGTTGCCGATTTGGCACGGCCGATCCGGCGACGTCGCTGGTGGCTGTGTCCATTTCCATGCTGGAGAACGTGGCCCCACGCAGCCCATCGCGCCCCGTGCCGCCGCCTATGGCTACGATGAGGTCGTTGGGCTGTGCCTGAGAGCGGTGTGTTCCGTGCGGAAGAATGCCCAGGCAGCCGCAGTAGACCAACGGATTGGCAGTGTAGCCATTGTGGTAGCAAACGGCTCCATTGACTGTGGGGATGCCCAGCTTGTTGCCGTAGTCCTCCACCCCATGAATCACCCCGGCGGCAATCCGTGACGGATGTAACACACCGGCCGGTAAAGCCTCATGGGATAAATCCTGAGGGCCAAAACACAGGACATCCGTGTTAGCAATCGGCCGGGCGCTGACGCCCAGAATGTCGCGCACCACACCCCCTACGCCGGTGTTGGCGCCACCGAACGGTTCCAGTGCCGAGGGATGGTTGTGGGTCTCCACCTTGAATGCCAGGTCAAATTTATCCGTAAACGCAACGATCCCGGCGTTGTCCACAAATGCGGAGTAGACCCAGGGTTTGTCCAATTGCTCGGTGACAGCACGTAAGGTGGTCTTGAGCAAGCCGTCTACCGTTTGGGGAACCGGCGCGGCATGGGCATTCGGTCCCGGCGGAGGACCGTCATAATCAATGAATGCCCGGAAGGTCTTGTGGACGCAATGTTCGCTCCAGGTTTGGGCCAGCGTTTCCAACTCCACATCTGTTGGTTCACGGCCTTCCTTGCGGAAGTAGGCCTGAATCGCACGCATTTCCGCCAGATCGAGCGCCAGTCGTCGTCTCGCTGCTAATTGCCAGGAGCGCTTCGTTATCAGCTTCCTGTAGGGGGATGATCTCAACCGTGCCGTCGGCCGCCTGATAGGGGAGAAACGGCGGCGACAGCGGCAGTGTCAATCGCATATCGTTGGATGACCGGGTTGGCAAACAGACCGGAAGCCAGCAACTCCAGTTGGCCTGATGAGAGATCGCCGGTTAAGTCATAGCGCTGCCCGGTCGCGGCCCGTTCCAGGCCGGCAATACCCAACTCATGTGCGGCGCGAACCAGATTGGTTGCAGCCGAATCGGTGACGCCGGGTAAGAGGCTCACCTCCACAAAATGTGTCCCTGATGCCGTAGAACCGGCTGACTGAAGATCATGGAGATGCCATGATTCCGTTACCGGATCAGCGAGGATGGATTCCGCTAGCGTTGTGATTGCTGTATCGTCTATCTCGCCTTGAAGATAGTAGAGTTGGCTGATGCGGCACGTCTCCAGTGAGACTACGCCAAGCTGCTGTCCGGCGCTGACCAACGGGTTCATGGTTTCGGCCGTTTCGTTTATGTCGGATTGGGTGACTACCTCAATGCAGATGGTTTGCTGTGTCAATGCAGGCTTCCTTCCCTCGCGCTGCTCAATCATCTTGCCCCCTTTATATAGCCGTAGTCTTGACTAGATTGTACAAGATGGTGGGTACAAGTTAAAAACCTGATTGATATGAGGCCCGGCGGTTTACGGCTGCCGATGTCCTGTTGTACAATGTTGGCATAAGGAGATTCATTCATGCACAACGGTCACCACTCACTCAGTTGTTTTCTGCCGCCCCATCTGCTGCAGAATATCGTTGAAAACGGTACACAGGAACAGCGGCAGCATGCATTGCGCAATATTGTTTCTTCTGAGGCAATGCGCCTGCAGCGTGAGATAGTCGTTGAGGAAGGGGTGCCGCCGTCAGCACTTGAGGCAACGGGACCGGGGCTCGAACGTGTTGTCTATTCAGCCGATAATGGCGGAGCGTTACCCGGCCGACAGGTTCGTGTGGAAGGTGGCCCGCCGACGGGGGATCCGGCGGCCGATGAGGCATATGACGGTGCCGGATCAACCTACGAACTGTTTAAAGATATTTATAGCTACGACTCAATAGACGGTCATGGTGTGCGTCTGGATTCGACCGTTCATTATCGGACGGGTTACGATAACGCCTTCTGGAACGGCCGTCAGATGGTGTATGGTGACGGTGATGAAGATCTGCCTGAAGCGGATCGACTGTTCAACCGGTTTACCGTCTGCGTGGATATCATCGGCCATGAGCTAACCCATGGCGTCACCCAGTTTACGGCCAATCTGGTTTACCAGAATCAGCCGGGTGCGCTTAATGAATCCATGTCTGATGTGTTCGGCTCGTTGGTTAAGCAGTACCAGACCCGCCAAACGGTCAATGAAGCAGACTGGATTATTGGTGAAGGGTTGTTTACCAGTAATGTGAATGGTGTCGGCATTCGTTCCATGAAAGAACCCGGCACTGCGTATAACGATCCGGTCTTGGGGCATGATCCCCAGCCGGGACATATGAGCGATTATGTGCAAACAAATGCTGATAGCGGTGGTGTGCACATAAATTCAGGTATTCCGAATCGGGCCTTTTACGTGATTGCGCAGAATATTGGCGGGTATGCCTGGGAGAAGGCCGGTCGAATCTGGTTCGCCGCCTTACAAACCAGATTCGGTGAAAATACACAGTTTACCGATGCCGCCGTGCTGACCTATCAGGTGGCCGGTGAGCTGTATGGACAGGGTAGTTTGGAGCAACAGGCCGTTCTGGCGGGTTGGGCCGAAGTCGGCATCAGCGTGCAGAATACAGATACACCCCCGAATGGCGGGGATACCGGTCAGCGACCGGGATGCGCCGCATCTTTTGCCGGTCTACTTCGATCCATTTTGAATATTGACTAACCCTTAACGGCCGTTCAGCCTCCGTTGGGACAGGAGGTTCATATGCGGATACATTTCGAGAAAAGCGGTGGGTTTACCGGCATCGGGGTATCGACAACTGTTGATACCAGTGAGTTGCCTCCGGATCAGGCCGCTCGCCTGCTGGAAGAGTTGGATGCGTCCGGCATCCTAGAGCAACCTCCGGAAACTCTGGAAAGTGTGCCTGATGTATACGAGCCGGATGTGATTATTTATGAGTTGACTCTGCAAGTCGGTGGGTATGAACACACCTACTGCATGACCGACGAGTCGGTGCCGGAAACCGCGCAGCCTCTATTCAGGCAACTGACACTCATGGCGCGCCGTTCACCTTACCTAGATGACTAAAATGAACCGTGCGTTGGCCCGGATTACAGAAAGACATCCAGTGTAGGCTGTGAAACATTTCGCGGGGGCGTTGCCGGTTTCTTGCCGGCTGCTCGTCTTGGCGTTTGGATTGGTGATTGGCCCGGTTGGGGGTAGGAACCTAAATCCGTGAGGTCCCCGACGATTGGGGTTACTCGTGCTGCATCCACTCCATGTTCCGCTACAGTGGAGACAAAAGACGCATACTGACCATCGTCATTGGTCTGGCTTGTCATGGCGCAAACCAGGTCTGATCCCCGCATAGCCGAGAGAGCCAAATCAGTTAGCTCATTACCCAGATGGATGACAACATAGTAGCCGAGGGTACGGAGTTCATCCAACGCAGCCCGCAGGCGCGGAAGGCTGGCGAAGTCAACCTCGATTGGCTGATCAGGTGCCGTGATCACACCCAGACCAATATGTTGCGGCTGGACGTAGGGTGAAACCTCATTGGAAGTCATGGGAACAGGAGCCTGTTCCAGCAGGTCAAGAACATGGGGGGCCCGTTGCAATGACAAACGGGATGCAATAGGGCTGAACGCCATGTCCAGGTCAATCAGAAGGACCGGCCAGGTTGTATTCAGCGCCACCATTCGACTCAGGTAAACGGCCATTGAGGTGGCCGTTTGACCGGATGTCAGAGCAAAGAGCGATACGATGCGCCCCTTTTGCGGCGGTTCGGATTGGGCGGCTTGTCGCCGGAAGATACCGTCAATGACGGAAACCAGATCAGTTACCTGATGAGGCTTGGCTAGCACATCGGCCGCACCCATTCCAAATGCTCGCCGGCGCATCTCGGTATTGACTGAGCCCGACAGGAAGATAACGGGGATAGAAGATGTCTTGGTGTTACTGCGCAAGCGGCGAAAGACCTCAAACCCATCAATGCCCGGCATCAATAAGTCGAGAACAATCAGGTCCGGGGCATGTGCCAGCGCCATGGAGACACCGGCAAATCCATCTGCGGCTTCCAGGACGGTGTAACCGGAACGGCATAATTGTCTTTCAAGCAGGTAGCGCATGGGCGCTTCGTCGTCGATGATGAGTATTATTCGCTTGCTGGTCACGCTTTGGTACAGGCACTTTGGTATTCCAGTCACCCGTCAGTGGGTAACCATAGCAATACTAGTACTTAAGTACCGTTACTATAGGACTCGCCGGTTACAATTAACCTTAAGAGCTACTTTGGATACGGGGATATCCCCTATCCTCATCGTTCGTTGCCGATCAACGGTATAATAGGGTGAGATGTAAGGCCTAGGCTGAATAAGTATTGGGCCGTTTGGAAATCAACAGATGGACCTCTTCAATTACGCCGGGAAGGAACGAGGAAAACCGAAGCGCCGCTGGCAGCGCGGATGCGACAACGCACGCTGGATGAGTATGTCGGGCAGGATCACATTGTCGGTCCCGGCCGGTTACTCCGCCGCGCGCTATTGGCTGACCAACTTTCGTCACTTATCTTCTACGGACCGCCGGGAACAGAGCAGACGACACTGGCGATGGTCATTGCCAACTCCACAAAGCCATTTCATCACCATTAATGCGGTACTGGCCGGGTGAAGGAGATTCAGGAAGCGATTGAGGTGGCTCGCGAGCGCCGCCGATCTGTATGGTCAGCGAACGACGCTCTTTGTGGATGGAGTTCACCGCTGGAACAAAGCCCAACAGGATGCGCTTCTGCCGCGTAGCGGAAAACGGGACCATCATCCTCATTGGCGCGACAACTGAAAATCCTACTTTGAGGTCAACAAAGCGCTGGTCAGCCGCAGCCGAATTTTCCAGTTGCGACCCCTCACTGAGGATAACCTGCGAGCGATTGCCCGGCAGACGCTGGAAGATGCAGAGCGTGGCTATGGTGCGCTGAATGTGCAGTTATCGGATGATGCGCTAGATCATCTGGTAGATGTAGCTAACGGAGACGCACGCGGTGTTCTGAACGCGCTGGAACTGGCGGTAGAGACGACAACACCAGACAAGAACGGGGTGATCGCTATTGATCTGGCGGTAGTCGAGGAGTCTATCCAGCGGCGGGCTGTCCTCTATGACAAAGATGGTGACGTTCATTACGACACTATCTCCGCCTTTATTAAATCGCTGCGCGGCTCGGACCCCCGATGCAGCCCTCTACTGGATGGCGAAGATGATCTATGCCGGGGAGGGACCCGCGTTTCATCTTTCGCCGGATGGCGACCTTTGCCGGGGAGGATATCGGCATGGCCGACCCCGGCGCGATGGGCGTTGTAACCAGTGCCTGGGAGACGTTCGAGCGCATCGGCATGCCGGAGGGTCCTTCCCGCTGTCTGTCGCGGCAATCTACTGCGGCGACTGCCCTAAATCTAACTCAGCTTTTGCTTTCTTTGATGCCCTCTCGACAGTAGAAAGAACGCGAAGCCGACGTCCCTAATCATCTCAAGGACGGCAGCGCGACAAGGAAGGGGTTGGGCATGGCGAGGGATATTTGTACCCTCATGCTTACCGCGATCACTGGGTAGCCCAGCAATATTTGCCGGATACGCTTCAGGGCAAGGTGTTTTACCAGCCCGGCGACATCGGCTATGAAGCGGACATTCAGATCCAGGTTACCCGGCGGCGCGAGGCCCAACTGGCGGCCATGGTCGAAGGGGAGGCGGATGAGCATCTGGAAATCCTCACCACCAGCCCAACCAACCGCAGCCGCGATGCCTGGCTGCAGCGGGTGATTGCCGGAAGCGGCCGAAAACTGGGTGATATGCGCGACCGGATGTTTGATCTTGCGGCCGTTCAACGCCACCATCTGGTGCTGGATATCAACGCCGGGAGTGGCTTGCTGACCTGGGAAGCGTTGCGACGCGCGCCGGAGGGTGGTGTGTGGGCACTGGCGGCCGATCCGCAGGCTGGGGAGGCGCTGCGCCAGCAGGCTGAACGGCTGCCTGAAGTCGAGCGCCCCGTGGTGCTAATCGGCCGACCCGACGAACTGCCGTTCATTCTCGCTTTGCGCGATGAAGAAGACATTCGGTTCGACAGAATCCTGGCACGCAATACCGCTTCGCGTAGCGATGAGTGGGGGCAAGCGATACCTCTATTGTTTGAGCGACTGGCACCTGACGGCCGTCTGGTGCTGTCCCAAGCCGTACCTCGTCACACCCAGCGGCTCTACGCGCTGGTGGACTGGAACGGGGCAGAGGCGCTGGGCGAGCGGATTCGCGCTGCTGAGGAAACAATCTATGCTGACCCGGATGATCCCCTTGTCAATTGGGATACCGACGATCTGACGGCCGATCTGAAAGCGGCGGGCTTTGTAGGCGTGGTCGTGACGACGGATTCGCAGACGGAGGAACGGCGCATTACGGTCGCTCACCTGGAGCGCTGGTTTGAGGTTGGGGAGGAGGATCGCGCCTCCTATGCCCAGCGACTGGCAGCGGCCGGTCTGGATGCCGGGGAGATCGAAGCGGTTAAGGCACGATACACTCGGCAACTGGTTGACCAGGTTGTGTCGTGGGAAGCTACGCTGGCGACTGTGGTAGGGGAGAAGTTGGATGTGCCTACGGAGTAGGGCTTTTCAGCTTAACTGCACACGACCGCGCAACAGCGGCTCCTGAATCGCGGCTGCATCCATCCGGTCTGCGCCGAGAAAGGTGACGAACCGTGCAAACCCGCGTCCCAACGCCTCGGCAAATGCTTCATTGGTTGCCAGACTCTCATCCTCCAGCCAAAAGCCGAGGATGACAAAGGTATTAGTGGTTCGGTCGAGCTTGCTGTCAAATCGGGCCACGAGTTGATCGCCCCACAGGACCGGCAGCGTGTAATAGCCATACTGCCGCTTGTCTTCGGGTTTGTAGACTTCCCACACGTAGTCAAACCCAAATATCTTCTTGGCCCGGCCGCGCGCGCTGACCTGATCAAGTGGGGCCAGAAAGACGACCTCCTCTTCTGTGGTAGGACCCAGCGGCGTCCAGCTTTCCGGGGTTCGCCCGGCGATCAGATCATCCAGCGCCGCAGCATCGCTTGCCAGGGCGTAATGCACCTGCTTCCAACCTTCCACTTTAACTTCGATGATCTCGCCCTCAGCCAGAAGATTGTCACAGATGTCTTTGGAGATACTGAATGATACACCCCGATGGTAGGCATGACTGGTGCGTCGTAGTCGAGACAGGCCGGAGAAGCTGATCTCTTTTTTGAACAGGAACCGGTCGGTTTCGGCGTCGCTGCTCTCGTAGATGAGATCCGTCGGGGCAACTGCTTCCGTGAGGGCGTATACACGTTCAAAGTTCTCGCGATGGTGGGTCATCACCTCACCGGTCCGCCACAGATAATACAAGGCCACGGCACTATCCTTGCGACCGCGATAGCTGTCGGTTCGTTTACGCGAGGACATCTTAAAATCCCGATTGCTGACGACATCGCGCTCGCGCAGAATCTCCCGCATTTCGGTGATAGCCTCGGCGTGCTCAACGGCCGTCTTTCGTTGTCGGGGGTCGCAGTCAGGGTGACCGTCCCGTTCCCGGTGCATGATTACCCGCCAATAAGGGAGTTCCTCCATCGGTCGGGTTGCCAGCCAGCCACCCCAATCAAAGAATTGGCGTTGATCATACGCCGCGACTTCCCACAGACCGGGTGTATAGTCGAGCACACGGCTATGCAGGGTGAGGTCTTGGCTGCGGGCAATGATTTGCAGGGGGTCGAGTTGTAAATACTCCATCTCGCGCATGGCCTGTACCACACCGTCGATACCCTGCCAGCGCCGTCCCGGCCATAAACCCTGCTTACCCAGGATGAATCGGCGGGCAACCTCAATGTCAATTGTTAGCATAATTTACGAAGCGGTTTGTTCATTCAAAAAGCTCAGTGTCCGTTCCCAGGCCAGATTCGCTGCTGCCTCATTATAGGCATCCGTGCGATCCGGTTCAAAGAACCAGTGTTCGGTGTTGGGGTAGACGTGGAACGTCACTGAACAGCCGGCGCTTCGCAGTTCTTCCTCTAACTCTTTTGCACTTGACAGCGGTTCGTAGATGTCGTTTTCCGCAAAGTGGCCGAGAAAGGCTGCTTTAGCTGTGCTGAAATCCCCGCCGCCCGCGCCATAGAACAGAACAACGGAGTGGACGCGCTCCGGTTCGGCTGCTGCGAGAACCAGCGCATAGTACGCACCGAGGGAAAAGCTGACGACGGCCACACCATGGTCGGATTGACTGGATCGCCCTTCGAGGAAGTTTACCGCTTCGACAATCTCGGCCGAAGCCTGAAGGTAATTACTGTCGAGCGCATTGCCGAGTGCTTCCGCCCCGGCAATGGTATCTGCTACCTGACCATGGTAGAGGTCTGGCGCAAAGACAGTGTATCCCTCTCCGGCTAACCGATCGCATAAAGTCTTGATAGTATCGTTCAGTCCCCACCAGGCGTGTAAAACCAAAACGCCGGGTCCTTCACCATCAGTCGGGAGAGCAAGATAGCCTTCGGGTTGCGTTTGCATCATGATAATTGAACCTCCAAATTGACAAGCGTACGAATAATTGGTCAATACCCTCTCATTGTAGAACCTTTGTTCTGTGATGGCAAGAGGAAATTTGTCTCCTTTGTTGATTGGATTGTGCCTATGAACGGTTTACAATCTCGACACTGAGGTGTTGTTATATGCGTGAACTCTTCTTGCTTGATCCTGATGTTACCTTTCTCAATCATGGCTCCTTTGGCGCGACGCCGCGCGCGGTATTCGAGGATTACCAACAGTGGCAGCGCCGTCTGGAAGATCAGCCGGTCAAGTTTCTGGGGCGCGAGATAGGCGATCTCCTGGCGAATGCACGGCAGACCTTGGGGTCGTATGTGAACGTTGACCGGGATGATCTCGTCTATGTACCCAACGCCACGTTTGGTGTCAATGTGGTTGCCCGTTCGTTGCCGTTGGGGCCGGGAGATGAGGTGCTGGCGACTGACCATGAGTACGGTGCGTGTGAGAATATCTGGCGTTACCTCAGCCAACAACGCGGCTTTGGCTATGTGCGTCAGCCCATTTCGCTGCCGATAACTACGGCCGAAGCGATTGTGGAGCAGCTCTGGGCGGGGGTTACGTCGCGCACGAAGGTCATTTTTCTGAGCCACATCACTTCTCCGACGGCCGTTCGCTTGCCGGTGGAGGCGATATGCGCACGTGCGCGAGAAGCCGGTATTATGACGGTTGTGGACGGCACTCATGCACCGGGACAACTTCCGCTGGACCTGACGGCCATGGGGGTGGACTTCTATACCGGCAATGCCCACAAATGGCTTTGCGCCCCCAAAGGTGCGGCGTTCCTGTATGTTCGGTCAGAACGGCAAGACCTTATTGAGCCGTTGATTATCGGTTGGGGCTGGGGAGCGGATCGTCAGGCAACCTTTGGAAGCGACTTCCTGGATTACATTCAGTATCCGGGCACCAACGATTACGCTTCTTATCTATCCGTTCCGGCGGCGATTCAGTTTCAGGAAGAGCACGACTGGGGTGCAGTCCGAGCCCAGTGCCGAGATCTGGCCGGGCAGTTTGTCCTGCGCATGCACGACCTGACCGGACTGGACAGTGTGTACCCATCGGGTGGTGGTAATTTCTTTTGCCAGATGGCTCTGGCCCCGTTACCTGAGGGGACGGACGTCGCTGAACTTAAGACCCGGTTGTATGACGACTACCGGATCGAAATCCCTACCATACGCTGGAATGATCACCCCTTGATTCGGATTTCTGTCCAGGGTTACAACACCCAAGCTGATGTGGACGCGCTTCTGGACGCGCTGGAAGGCTTACTCTAAAGTTGCCGGGCGCGGGCTGGAAGCCTCACGCGTGTTGGGGAAAATCAGGAAAACAAGCATCAGTCCGTAGAGGATCAGGGCGGGGAGCATGGAGGTTATGGTTGAACCTCCAAAGATGCTGACCAGGGCCAGAACAATACCTTGTGTTGACATAATGGCTGTCAGTAGCCAGCCTCCCGGTTCCATTCGCCAGAGTCGAATTAAGGCCCAGATTGTAGCCAGTGTCAGCACAGCCCAGAGGATTGCGCCAAGCCATCCCATGTTGAAGAAACCAACCTCACCCAGGTATAGCGGGAACAGGCCAAGCATCTGCAGAGTGGTCAGGAATCCGGCAATGGCCGCGATTGCCGCCAACACCCCGGTTACAGTCACGAAGAACGGTCGTTGATTGCTCATTTGATGCCTCCCATCATGGTTGCCAACTTGTCGACATAACCATTATACACAGGGAACAGGTCGCTGTCCCATGTGCTTGGCGCCCATCCCCTGCTGTTTAACCACCAGATGTAATTTTTTAACCCTCAAATAAACTAAATCAATTGATTGCTTGACAAACCATCGCGCTATCTTGTATAGTCCTCTCCAACAACTTAATACTTGTCACTTTTATCCAGAGAGGTTGAGGGACCGGCCCGTTGAAACCTCGGCAACCCGGTACAGAACGGTAGGGATCGTTCTGGCGACAGGGTGCCAATTCCGGCAGATTGTTCTGGAAGATGAGAGCGACAGGGAACCGCGGATCCCTACATGTCTTGCATCACCTGAATAGCTGCCACCGGACCCTCTGGCTCACAAGCCGAGGGTTTTTTGTTGCCCCGGTAAACCAGACAACAGATATTTGGGAGAAAAACGAGATGACCAGCAACGGACATGTTTTCGGATTTACTACACGCCAATTGCACGCAGGACAGCAACCGGACCCCACCACCGGTAGCCGGGCCGTCCCCATTTACCAGACGACCAGCTACCAGTTCAAAGACACGGAACATGCGGCCAACCTGTTTGCCCTGAAAGAGTTCGGCAACATCTATACCCGGATCATGAATCCGACGACAGATGTACTGGAACAACGGATCGCCAGTTTGGAAGGCGGCGTCGGTGCGCTGGCGACGAGTAGCGGCCATGCAGCCCAGGCCCAGGCGATCCTGACGCTTTGTGGTGCGGGTGACCATATCGTCAGCAGCAGCCGTTTGTACGGTGGTACGTATAATCAGTTCAACTACACCTTCCCGCGTTTGGGTATAGATGTAACCTTTGTGGACCCACATGATCCGGAGGCGTTCGAGCGGGCCATCCAGCCGAACACGAAGATCATTTATGGCGAGACGCTGGGTAACCCCGACATCAGTGTTTTTCAGTTTGAGGAAGTGGCAGCAATTGCCCAAAAGTACAATATTCCTCTGTTGATTGACAACACATTCGCCACACCGTATTTATGCCGGCCGTTGGAGTGGGGGCCAATATCGTCACCCACAGCACGACCAAGTTCATTGGCGGTCATGGCACGACCATTGGCGGAGTGATTGTGGACGGTGGCAACTTCGACTGGACCAGCGGCCGTTTTGAGAACTTCACCACCCCTGACCCCTCCTATCATGGCCTGGTTTATGCCGATCTGGGCGAGCCGGCATTTATTCTCAAGGCCCGCGTGCAAATCCTGCGTGACCTGGGAGGATGCCAGGCACCGATTAATAGCTGGTTGACCATCCAGGGAATTGAAACCCTGAGCTTGCGCATGGAACGCCAAACGGCCAATGCCCAGCAGGTTGCTGAGCATCTGGAAGCCCACCCGCTTGTGAAGTGGGTTTACTATCCGGGCCTGGAAAGTCACCCTGATCATGACCGCGCCCAGAAGTACTTACCCAAAGGCAGCGGCGCCATTCTGGGCTTTGGCATTGAAGGTGGTCGTGCTGCCGGGGAAACCTTTATCAATCACTTGCAGCTATTCAGCCATCTGGCAAACGTTGGCGATGCCCGCAGCTTGGCAATTCACCCGGCCAGCACTACGCATAGCCAACTGTCGTCAGAGGAATTAGAAACAGCCGGCGTGACGCCGGACTTCATCCGCCTGAGTATTGGTCTGGAAGACATTGAGGATATCCTCTGGGATCTGGATCAGGCTCTGGAAACCACAACTGCTTAAGAACCCTTCCCGGACGAGTAGCCGGTCTGTAGACCAGTTGCCTGTCCGGGACTACAGGAATGCCCATGCTTCCTACTGACTCAATTGGTATTGTTACCACCCAATCTTATACGTTTGCCGAGGATGAACCGTTCGTATTGGAAAGTGGGGCCACACTCAGTCCGGTTACGCTGGCTTACGAAACATACGGCCGATTGAACGCCGATCGCAGCAATGCTATTCTCATTGTCCATGCCTTGAGCGGCAGCGGTCATGCCGCCGGACTACATTCGGCCGATGACCAGCATCCCGGTTGGTGGGACGAGTGCATCGGGCCGGGAAAGGCGTTTGATACCGACCGGTTTTTCATCATATGCAGCAACGTGCTGGGTAGTTGCTACGGATCAAGCGGACCGAGCAGCATTGATCCGTCTACAGGCAAACCCTACGGCCTGAACTTTCCCGTCGTCACAATTGGCGATATGGTGCGTGCCCAGCAGCACTTGATCGATCATTTGGGCATTGATAGGTTGCTCTGTGTGGCTGGTGGGTCAATGGGGGGAATGCAGGCGCTGGAATGGGCCGCGCATCATTCGGATCGCCTGAGGGCGGTGATCCCCCTGGCAACCACAGCCCGCCACAGCCCCATGCTCATTGCCTTTAGCGAAGTCGGCCGTCAGGCGATCTACGCCGATCCGGCCTGGAACGGCGGCGATTACTACGACAACGGCAAACGACCCGATGCCGGTCTGGCGGTGGCGCGGATGGTCGGCCACATCACTTACCTGAGTGATGCGTCCATGCAGCAGAAGTTCGGCCGCCGGTTACAAACCCAGGAACAGTACGGCTACGAATTCCAGACCGAGTTCGCGGTGGAGAGCTATCTCAAGTACAACGGCAACAACTTCACTCGCCGCTTTGACGCCAATAGCTATCTGTATGTCACCAAGGCTATGGATTACTTTGACCTGAGCGCGCCTAGCGGATCACTAGCGGCCGCTTTCGCCGATTCAGCATCACTCAAGTACCTGGTTGTTAGCTTTACCAGCGACTGGCTCTACCCTTCGTATCACAGTAAGGAACTGGTGCGCGCCCTCTACGCTGTCGGTGCAGATGTGACCTATCTGGACATTGAAAGCACCTGGGGGCATGATGCTTTTCTGCTGGAAGTGGACACAATGACCCGGCTGCTTTCCAGTTTCCTTGACCGTCTTGTGGATGAAGAACAGATCGTGCTGACGGATTAAACATATCCCGTTCTGGAGGAGCCATCCCCTATGCCTGCTACCCATCGTCCGCCGCTTGCCGATTTGCGTTCCGACCTGCAAGTTATTGCGGGTCTTGTAGAGCCGGATGTCAGTGTTCTGGATTTGGGTTGTGGTGATGGCGCGTTGCTGGCCCATCTCATCCAGTACAAACAGGTGAAGGGTCGGGGAATTGAACTGAGCGAGGAAGGCGTTCTTGCCTGTGTACGACGTGGCCTGAGCGTCCGGCAGGGAAACTTGCAGGAGGGGCTGGCCGACTACCCCGATGGTAGCTTTGATTACGTCATACTCAGTCAGACTTTGCCCTACCTTGATGATCCCGACATGGTCCTGAACGAGATGTTACGGGTGGGTCAGCGAGCGATCATCAGCTTCCCCAACTGGGCTTACTGGCAAAGCCGGTTGGCACTGTTGGTAAGAGGCCATATGCCTGAGGCGCCGGATTACCCGGTTGCCTGGTACACGACTCCTCGCTGGCAAGCATTGACGATTGCCGACTTCAGGCATTTCTGCGAACGGCAAGGCTTTCGGGTTCGGAAAGACGTCTATCTGTCCGGTTCGCGCCTCTGGTCGTTTGCACCTAACTGGCTGGCGAAGACGGCCGTCTTTGTGCTGGAAAATACCGGGATTGCCGCGCAGTAAGTGGGAACGAAAAAGCCGGTGGGATGAATGCCACCGGCTCTATCTACTGCTGCGATTATCGCAACTGCGACGGTCTGGCTCTTTATTCGGAGCTGTCGGGAATCAACAGGTTGGTTGCCCAACTGGCGACGCTTAACACCAATGCACCGAAGATCAGGTTCCAGAAGAAGTTCGGTACACAGGTGAAGCCCAGACCGAACTGATTCCCCAACCAGATCGTCAACCAAAGCATCAGGATATTGATCACGATAACGAACAGACCCAACGTCAGAATGATCAGTGGGCAACTCAGAATCGTGATAATTGGCCGGATTAAGGCGTTGACCACACCAAAGATGGCCGCCACAATCAGCAGTTGCCAGATGTCACCGGCCCAGCACAGGTCAACGATGAAGAATGTGATAGCCAGGGCCGCCGCATTCAACAGAAACCGCAAAATAAACCGCATCTTGAATACCTCCTACTCTTGATTTGTGCCGCAACGTGCGGCTACCGGATGAAGTCGATATCTCCGGCATTATACCTCTAATGAACTTTATACGAACCCCGCTGCTGACAGTTGCAATAAACCTGTGCTAGTGACGGAACAGCCGTGCCGGTAGTCCACGACGATTGAGATACGAGATGGTGTCGCCGAAGCGCGCCGGGGCGAAGTTAAATTGGCGATAGATACTATCGAGATCGGCGACTTCCGGGACAAAAAAACGGTCTACCATGAAGCGGCTTACCGGCGGCCAGTACCACCAACCGAAGGTCATGGTCGTTATCGGCCGTACCAGTGCGCCCGGTATCGGAAACATGAGTCGCTTCAACCCACGATTTTCCAGAATCACACGCACGATCTGCTGGTATGTGAAACGCTCCTGGCCGGCTAAGGTGACAATCTGGTTGGTCAGGTCCGTCCGGTCAAGCGCATTAACGAGACAACGGGCAAAATCATCCACCCAAAGCGGCTGCATGGCGACGCGACCCCCACCCGGTAACCAGACCAGGGGCCAGCTCCATAGGGCCAGGCTCAGGATAATCTCGCTGAACCGGTCATTACGGCCGTACAGGGTGGCGCTGCGCAGAATGGTATAGGGGATCCCGCTGTGCTGAACCAGACGTTCCACCTCGCCCTTGGCGCGCAGCAGACGCTGCATGGCGTAGGGATCAGCGTTGAGACGGCTGGGAACAATCAGTCGCCCCACACCGGCACGGCGGCATTCCTCGATCAGCCGTTGGGTACCCTCCACGTCCACATGCTGCAACATCCGTGAACGGCCGCGTGCTTCAATCCCGGCCAGATGAATAACAGTATCGATCCCTTCCAGCTCAATCCGTAACGTTTGCGGAGCATTCATCCGACCTGAATAGGCGCGCCATTCATGACCGGATTCGGCGAGTGCACGTGACAACGTCTGCCCAATAAATCCGGTGGAGCCGGTAACGAGGATCATGGGGCAATTGTACTGCAAGGCCCGCGGCGGGGTTATAATTGTCCGGCATGTCTGTTTTCTCCAGTGATCGGCCGCTTCGAGTCTGTTATTTCGGGACATATCGTGCCGGATATACACGCAACCAGATTGTACTCAAGGGCCTTCAGGCACAACCCGATGTCGCGATCCAGGTCTGCCACGCCACGCTCTGGCAGGGCATTGAGGATCGTGTCCAGCAGGCCAGTGGCGGCTGGCGAAGCCCGCGCTTCTGGGGCAGGGTCGTTGATGCCTATCGCCAGTTGTTGGCCCAGCATCGCCGGATGGATGCATACGATGTCATGCTGATTGGGTACCCCGGCCAGTTTGATGCGTATCTGGGGCGGCGGTTGGCGCACGGACGCGGCCGGCCGGTGGCGCTTGATATCCTCATGTCACTGCATCTGGTGGCTGAGGAGCGTGGACTGACGGAGAAAAGCCCGGCCACGGGGAATTTGATATTTCAACTGGAGCGTGGCGGCCTGCGCCAGCCGGATTTGCTGATTGCCGAAAACCTTGAATATCAGGCGTATATTGCTGCGAAGTATGATCTACCGGAGGATCGCTTCCGCCAGGTGCCGCACGGTGCCGACGAGTCCGTCTACCATCCTCGGCCAATCCAACCGCCGGATGACGTATTCCGCGTCACCTATCACGGTGGCTATCTCCCTTCGCACGGGATGGAGACGATCATCCGCGCGGCCGAACGGCTGCGTGATGAGCCGGATATAGAGTTTCACTTTTATGGGACTGGGCCGGAGCGGGACGCGATTGTTGCGATTGCCGAGGACGCCGGTTTATCCAATGTTGTCTTCCACGGGTTTGTCAGTTTAGACGAATTGCTGGACGGCATCGCCCAATCGCACGTGTGCCTGGGCGTATTCGGCACTACCCGCCAGTCGTTGTTTACCGTCCAGAACAAGGTGTGGGAAACACTGGCGATGGCCCGGCCGTTGATCTCCGGGGATGCACCTACCGTGCAGGAGTTCCTGACGGCCGATAAGGATGTTGTCCTCATTCCCCGTGAGGACCCGAAGGCACTCGCGGAAGCTATCCTGGCGTTGCGTGCCGATCCTGTCAGAAGGGAAGCCATGGCCCAATCCGGCTATCAGCGGTACCTGGCAGGTAACAGTACCGTTGCAATCGGACGGAAAATGAAGAACGCGTTGATTGACCTGCTGGATATGTGGGGCAAGTAGCGACTACGCACCCATCTTGTCTTCGCTGCGGCCCCGGAAGATCAACCGCACCGGCGTGCCGGTAAACGGAAACGCCTCGCGTAGTCTGTTTTCCAGGAACCGTTCATAGCCGAAGTGAACCCATTCCGGCCGGTTGACGAAAAAGACAAACGTTGGCGGCGCAACACCTACCTGGGTGGCGTAATAGAATTTGAGGCGGCGACCGGCCTTCAGTGGTGGCGGATGCGCGATTAGTGCATCCCGCATAATGCGGTTGAGATCGGCTGTGGAGACGCGCTGATGACGGGCTTCATCCACTTCCAGAACGGCCGGCAGAATCTTGTTAACGCGCTGGCCCGTTTCGGCCGAGATAAACAAAATCGGCACGTAGGGCATAAAGTTCAGGTCAGCGCGAACCTTGGCCTCGAACTGGGGCATCGTATGGGTGTCCTTCTCGATCAGATCCCACTTGTTCACCAGCACGATAATGCCGGCTGACTCTTCCAGAAGCATTCCGGCGATATGGCTGTCCTGGGCAGTGACGCCGTCCTGTGCATCAATAAGCAGCAGGGCGACATCTGCCCGGCGCAATGTCTTGATGGCCCGAAGCACGCTGTACTTTTCGATGCCGGGGTCTATCTTGCCGCGACGTCGGATACCGGCCGTATCAATGATCTTGAATGCCTGGTCTTGCCAGTTCAGGTCAATATCAATGGCATCACGGGTTGTTCCGGCAATGGGGCTGACAATCACGCGCTCCTGCCCGACCAGCTTGTTCAGTAAGGTAGACTTGCCGACATTCGGCCGTCCCAGCAGGGCGATCTTGATCGTCTCTTCGTCTTCCTCATCAGGGTCAGCCGGAGGCACGGATTCCACAATCGCATCCAGCAGATCCCCTGTACCGGAGCCATGTAACGCGGATACGGCAAAGACTTCCCCAGACCCAACTCGTAGAACTCATAGGCCGTGTCCATCAACTTGGTGGACTCAAGTTTGTTGGCGGCGACTATAACCGGCTTGTTTGTGGTGCGCAGAATATTGGCGACTTCCCGGTCGGCAGCCGTAAGCCCGGCCTGCCCGTCAGTTACCAGGACGATGACATCGGCTGTATCCAAAGCTATGGATGCTTGCTGTCGGATAGCCGGCAAGAAGCGTTCCGAGTCCTCGGAGAGAGGTTTGGTATTACGACCCTCGGTAACTTCAATCCCACCGGTATCAACAATTGTAAAACCCACGCCACCCCATTCGGCATCGGCGTATAGCCTGTCTCGCGTGGTTCCGGGGGTATCGGAGACAACAGCCAGGCGACGGCCGACGATACGGTTAAAAAGTGTGGATTTACCCACATTTGGCCGACCCACAAGGGCCACAAGTGCGCGTTGACTCATTGGATGATCAGTCTCCTGTTACAGACTCCATTGTACCGGCGCAGGTCGCCAATTGCATCCGGGATATAGCATGTTGCCGGCAGGTATGGTGAAGGTGCTGAACTGCCGACAGGTATTGTTGAAGCTACAACATCGCCCGGTTGCGGAAGGAAACTTTCCGGGGTAACGGTTCTGGTTATGGGCGTCGTTGTGGTAATAGTTGGCGTCAGCGTGACGCTGATCGAGCTGGGTTGGATAGACCGTATCTCCAGACCACGATCAGGGATATCAACGCTGGGAGCGATGCTGTACGTACCTTCTTCCAGGCCGAACACGTCAATGGACACATGGACGTCTTCTTCCGGCATGGCATCCAAAACCGGCAGGGAACCAAAGAGGACAACCCGCACCAGTTCCGGCTGTAGTATGGCATCCAGTCCTTCCTGCAAACCTAATACCTCGACTGACCGGTTGTAGGTGTCCGTTGTCAGGATTGGCTCAATTTCAATTTGAACCGTGACAATTTCTTCCGGGTCTACTGTCATCCCCGTCGGGAGGTCCAATACGGCCGTCTGCGCGAAAGAACCGGTTAGACCGGTGATGTCAACCGGCTCGGTGCGAATGCTGGTCAGGGCGTTCAACTGAGCCGGGAGACCTTCGACGAGGAGGGAGGGCGGATCGGCCGTCACACTCAGCAGGCGGTAACCCGGTGCAGGTTCGCCCGACCAGACAACGTTGATTAGTTTGTCGGCAAATCCGGCCGACTCTTCCACCAGAATGGTGACCGTCACCTGGTTTGTGTTCAGGTCGAGATCGGCCACGCTGGCGACACGACCCTGCTGATCATAAAAGATGGGCTGCGCTGCTTCCACACGTGTTTCAACCGCATTATTGAGGAAGACCGTTGCGAGGGCCAGATCCAGTTGATTGACTCGACTGGCAGGCCCGGAGACGGTGATGGTGCTGGGTTCGATCAGCGGTTCACCCTGAGAATGGCCGCGCGCGACCGAGCCGCGCAAGTCAAGCCCTACCGGGATATCCCGTGTCACCTGTTGTTCAAGCTGGACATCAACTTCTTCCGGGGTGATGAACGAGATTGTAACGCCCTGTGCTCCCCGGATGCAATGATGGGCACGGTGACCTGCTCGCCGGGGGTAACCTGGCTGAGATCAACCGTGGCCGTGAAATCCGTGGGAGCTAATTCCTGAAGAATCGAATCCGGACCTTCCAGACGAATCTGCACGGTCTCCTGCCGGTTGGCTTCCAGAAGCACGGTTTGTTGGGGGATTCCTCGTAGGAGATCGGCACTTCCAGGAACCGTGTCCTGATCGGATCCTCTGTTTGCGCAGCGTTGGCCCAGATAACCAGGGCGAGAACTAACGCAACCAGAAGGGTTGCCAGGGTTTCCAATACTGAGCGACGGTCTTTCATGTTCCTGAACTTTTACTGCCTGTTGTCCGTGGTTGTTGCATGAAGGCGGTGAGGATGGAATCCAGCCGCGAGATATCCTGCCGCCGTAAGATTCGGCCGTTGTGGGCAATTGATAGTTGCCCCGTTTCTTCCGAGATGACCACCGCCACGGCATCACTGACTTCGGAAATACCCAAAGCTGCCCGGTGACGCAGGCCCATTTGCCGGTCGGAGAGGCTGCTTGTGGACAGTGGCATAACACAGGCGGCCGCTGCCAGCTTGTCGCCGCGAACGATGACCGCACCGTCATGCAATTCGGTGTTTTTGTTGAAGATGGTCAGGAATAGTTCCGGTGAGGGGTCCGCATCCAGCTTGATGCCGGTGTCCATATACTCCTGTAAACCGGTGTCTTGCTCGAAGATAACCAAAGCGCCGTGACGACGTTGTGACAGACGCAGGGCGGCATCCTTCAAGGCAATGACGACCGGGTTAACATCTTCCCGTCGGAAGATGCGGAAGTAGCGTCCGGCCAACCCCAATTGTTCCAATGCGCGCCGCAATTCCGGCTGGAATATGACCGGAATGGCGATCAACAGGACGGGCAGCATGTTGTCTACGAGCCATGAGAACGCGCGCAATTCGAAGATACGGGCCAGCAGAAAAACGAAGACCGCCAGCACGAGCAACCCGCGTAGCACCTGGACCGCGCGCGTGCCGCGGATCAGCAGGAATACGCCAAAGATGATGGCCGTGACCAGCAAAATATCGACGACATCAACGATGCCGATCAGGGAGAAGCGTTCGATCGCTGAAGTGAGGCTGTCCAATGATGTGTGACTACAAATGCACGGGCAGGATCATGGTCGCCGGTAGCCATGTTGGCACAATCTGCCACGAGCATGATGAAGCCGGATAATTATAGAGCTAATAATGAGCAACAAGCCTTTGGCTTTTGTACAAGTGTCTTGCAACTCTGGCTCCCAAGTATAGCATAGCCCTAATGGTCCCGAAAACAACGAGCAGCAAACGCATTCACCACGCCTTGACACCGACCTTCGCCCATGCTATGCTGTCCGCAATTCTGACGACAGGTAATATGATGTGTAACATGTCCTACCACATTCCGGCAAACGGTTTATTACTTGGCAACATACTTGTCCGGTATGTCTGTGCTTGCCGATAGTCTGAAGAATTTTCCCACCACGACACCAATCTATCCGGCCACAGGCATTCCCTGTGGCCGTTTTGTTTTACCCGACTTGTGCGGCCCAGGGCGTTGTTGCGGCTGGTCGTATGAGTAACTTGTAATCTGAAAAGGAGTTGGACAGGATGAAGCCGAGGGTAAAGCAAACAGAACGATATGATTTCAGGACAGTTGAGAATCGCTGGCGGCCGATTTGGGAGGCAATGGACCTGTATGCAGCGGGCAACGATCCGGGAAAACCCGACAGGTATATCCTGGATTTCTTCCCGTATCCATCAGGTGACGGCCTGTCGGTTGGGCATTGTCGGAACTATGTGCCGACATGCGTAGATGCCCGGTTCTACCGGATGCGGGGTTACAATGTCCTGCATCCGATGGGCTGGGATGCCTTTGGCCTGCCGGCCGAAAATTATGCCATTGAGCACGGCATCCACCCCAGTGAAAGCTCGCGCCGTTTCAGTGACACCTACCGGCGGCAGATGAAACTGGTGGAGTGTAGCTATGACTGGTCGCGGGAGTTCAGCTCGACAGACCCCGACTATTATCGCTGGACGCAATGGTTCTTCCTGCTGCTGTTCCGGCGTGGGTTGGCGTATCAGGCCTTTGGGCAGCAGTGGTGGTGCCCCCACTGCCAGACCATCCTGGCGAATGAGCAGGTGGAGAACGGCCGTTGCTGGCGCTGTGATTCACCGGTTACCCGCAAATCCCTGAAGCAGTGGTTCTTTCGCATAACAGACTATGCCGACCGGCTGCTGGCTGATCTGGACCTGGTTGAGTGGCCGGAGCGCATCAAGGCCATGCAGCGCAACTGGATCGGCCGATCCGAGGGGACAGAGGTTGTCTTCTCAATAGAAGTTGATGGGGAGTCGCATACTATACCGGTCTTTACCACGCGGCCGGATACGCTGTTGGGTGTTACCTTCCTGGCCCTGGCCCCGGAGCATCCCCTGATAACTGACATTACCAACGCCGATCAGGCTGACGAGGTTCGTGACTATGTTTCGGCATCGCAGCGACTAACCGAAATAGACCGCATGACGGCGGACAAGGAAAAGACCGGGGTCTTCACCGGCGCATATGCCATTCACCCCCTGAGTGGTGAAGGAATCCCCATATGGGTGGCTGACTACGTGCTGCCTTCTTACGGCAGCGGAGCCGTGATGGGCGTACCGGCGCATGATGAGCGTGACCATGCCTTTGCCCAACGCTACGGCTTGCCGATAAAAGAAGTTCTGATCCCTTCGCCTGATGAGTCTGAGGATGGAGAGAAAGGGTGTTTTACCGGCAAAGGGATGATGGTCAACTCCGGCTCTTACACCGGTTTGGACTCGACTACCGGCGCGGAAAAGATTACGGCCGATCTGGAGGCGGATGGGCAGGGTCACGCCACGGTGAATTACCGGATGCGGGACTGGCTAATCTCGCGCCAGCGCTATTGGGGTGCGCCAATACCCATTATCCATTGCGAACGGTGTGGCGTGGTGCCGGTGCCGGAAGAAGACCTGCCTGTGCGCTTGCCGGAAGTTGGGGATGACGGTCAACCGGTGGATTTCCGCCCGGCCGGGGACGGCCGTTCACCGCTGGCCCGTGTGGGTTGGTGGTTGAACGTTCCCTGCCCGCAATGCGGCGGACCGGCCCAGCGCGAGACGGATACGATGGACGGCTTCGCCTGTTCTTCGTGGTACTTTCTGCGTTTTGCCAGCCCGCATGAGACTGACCGCCCCTTTGATCCGGACGCTGTAGCGCGCTGGCTGCCCGTTGATGCTTATGTGGGTGGGGCGGAACATGCTGTAGGGCATTTGATGTATTCGCGGTTCTGGACCAAGGTCATGGCCGATGCCGGGTTGATCCACTTCACGGAACCGTTTACGCAACTGCGAAACCAGGGCATGGTCCTGTCGCCGGTTGACGGCAAGAAGATGTCCAAGTCCAAGGGCAACGTGATCACACCGGATGAGGTGGTTGCCGAGCATGGCACCGATGCCCTGCGCGCCTACCTGCTGTTCCTGGGCCCGTTCGATGCCGAGGTCATTTGGGATGACCGTGGGATTGTCGGCGTCAACCGTTTTCTGGAACGGTTCTGGAAACTGGCTCAGGATGTTGCGGTGCAGTTCGAATCACCGGGCAGCACGAACGTCGAATTTGAACGGGTGCGCCATCAAACCATCCGGCGGGTGACGCACGACATGGAGCAATTTCGGTTCAATACGGCAGTTGCCGCCTTGATGGAGTATGTGAACTATCTGGTGCGAAGCCGGGATGCTGCCATCCCTGGACAACAGTGGCGTACGGCCGTTGAGACGGTCACGCTGCTACTGGCACCCATCGCGCCGTTCATTACTGAAGAAGTCTGGCATGAAGTTTTGGGCGGGACGGATTCCGTTCACCGCCAATCCTGGCCGGTATTCGATGAGTCATTGGCGGCCGATGAAGTTGTGACAATTGTCGTCCAGGTGAACGGCAAGCTGCGCGACCGGATGGAGGTGACGTCCGATATAACCGACGATGAACTACGCCGGATAGCACTAAGCCAACCGGCCGTTCAGGCAGCGATAGATGGTTCGGTTGTAGAAAATGTTGTTGTCGTGCCGGGTAGGTTGGTGAACGTTGTGACAGGCGCTCAGTAGCGTGGAGTGAGAGCTAACCGGGATGGTAGAGCTAATTACCACTCTATCATCCCGGTTTACAGACTTACATTGACCCCATTAGGGGATGCACAGGGTGGTCCCTGCATAGATCAGATTCAAGTTAAATATGCCGTTGGCCTGGGCAACGTCAAAGGGGTTGACGCCGTAGGTCCGTGAGATGCTCAACATCGTCTGGCCTGGGCTGACGTAGTGATACCAACGACATGTGCCGGGTATGCCGCCTGTGCCGGGTCCGGGGTAAACGGGGTGGCACCGGCTGAACCGGAGGAGGCGTGGGCATGCCGCACAGCGGAATGTTCAACGCTTGTCCGGGGAAAACCAGATTGGGGTTTGTCACCTGCGGATTGGCTGCCATGATGGCCTGTGGCGTTACGCCATAAATCCGGGCAATTTGGGCGATGTACTGTCCCGGCTGGACAATATGAGTCGTGTAGCAAGGTTGCACTTGCTGGGCTACGGCCGGTCGGGACGTAATCGCCAGAGCCATTGCCATCAGGACAAACGACGCCATGATCAGAATGACGCGGGATGCCTCGCGATTTTCAATCAACCACTCTTTCTTCATTGAACCCTCCAATAAACGATTGATCATCAAGACAAGCGTTAATGAACTGTGGCCCGGTAAGGTGCACTGCCGCCAATGATCAGCACCTGCTAGACGCGGGTGATATACTCCCCGGTTTCCGTGTTGACCTTGATCCGGTCACCAGCCTGAACAAATAGCGGTGTACGCACCTTCAGGCCTGTGTCGGTAATAACATCCTTGGTCGCGCCGGTAGCCGTATCCCCGGCAACGGCATTCTCTGCCTCAACGACTTCGAACTCCATTGACTTTGGTAGTTCGTAGTCAATGACTTCGCCTTCGTAAGACAATAGCTCAATTTCCATGTTGTCACGGAGAAACTTCGCATCATCTTCCAATACACTGTGACCGACATTGCGTTGGTCGTATGTGCTGGTGTCCATGAATACGTAGAACTGACCGTCGTCATACAGGTACTGATAGGTAGACTTATCCATACGCACATCCTCAACCCGATCACCGGAGGTAAAGGTGATTTCACGGTTAGTTCCTGTGCGCAGATCGCGTACCTTGACGCGAATGGTGGCCTTTCCACGGCCCGGCTTGGTGTGGGAATATTCAGTAACTTTCAGCAAAGCACCGTCGTTGAGGAATGTGACCCCTCGACGGAGCTGGTTAACATCTATCATATTACTTCAGCAACTCCTGGTTATCTCTCGTTCTGTCCGGCGCTCCTGGCTGTCATTTCACTCTGGGAAATCTACTCAAACCAGACATAATGTATAACGCCTAAGTCACAGTGTAGCATAAAAGGACAGACGTTGGCAATGTCCCCGAACCCCGTGTTACAATGCCCGCATGATGCCTGAACCTGTGGCGTCGACCCAACTACTATGCCGTCAATGTGCGGCCGTTCTGCCTGTTACACAGGGTTCCTCCTTTACGACATGTGAATATTGCGGCACGGTTAACTATCTGGACAAGAGCGAGGCCGTACTCCACTATGTTGTCCGGCCCATTTTGAATGAGGCAGAGGCCGGGACCGCCCTCAAACGTTGGATGGCGGGAAACGACACGGTGAAAGGGCTGGATACCGATGCCCACATCCTGGATCAGACGTATGAGCTCTTTCCCCTATGGCTGGTTCGTACCAGGCAACCCTCCGGCGAACATGTCTACTTCAAGCCGGCCGCTGCCCTGGCATCAGCTAACCTGGGGAAGCTCGAACTCCCGGCAGGCAGTTTGGTGGCTTATGATCCGGAGATGGATAGTGCTGCGGTTCAGCCGACAGTGCCTCTAACGGCCGTGCGGGCATGGCTGGCTGATAATGAAGGTATCGATCCGGGTCAAATTACCGAAACATCTCTGGTCCATATTCCCTTCTACCAGTTCCGTTATGAATATGCAGGTGACAGATACGTGGTGCGTATCAATGCGGCCAGTGGAGATGTTCTGGCGGCCGTCTTTCCCCAGAAGAACGAAACACCATACATGGCTGTTGGGGGATTGGGCTGTCTGGCATATTTTGTGGCGGCCCTCATTCCCGGCATTGCCTACCTGATTGGTGATACCAATGGCCTGCTTATTGGCCTGATCATATACCTGGTGGTAGCGGTTGTTTTAGCCATTCCGGTTTTTGCTGCGGCTGCCAATACATCACGGCGTTATTGATTAACGATATGAGTCTGAATATCCATCAGGAAACTGCCCAGGGCCTTGTCTGCCCCAATTGTAGCGGTGTTGTGCCTGTTACCGAGGGGACACGTATCGTTAAATGTCCCTATTGCGGAACTCACTCTCTTATCCAGGGCGACCGCGGAATCTTGCGCTGGCAAATTGACCACAAGGTTGATCGCAACGGTGCGGAAAAGGTCTGGCGGGATTACCTGTCCGGTATGCGTAAGGCGAGCGATTTGCGCCAGTCAGCACAGATCAGCGAGATTATTCTGGTCTATTTACCGTTTTGGCGGGTAGAGGCTACAGTGGCGGGCTGGCTGTTTGGTCGTGTTCGATCCAGCGAGGACAGTACCAAACCGGCCGAGTTTTCCATCTTTGAACGAATGCGTTGGAATGAAGCCGCCCTGGATGTCGGCGACCTTGCCATTCACCAGGTCAAGATGGATCGACTGGATTTGAAGCCTATGGACAGTGAGCGCCTTCATGCGGAGGCGATGGTATTCGACCCGATCGATTCATCAACCGATGCGTTGGCTCGGGCGCAACAATACTTTATGCAGCAGACCGAGCGGAAGGCCAAGCAGAAAACCACTTATTACCGGAATATTCAGTTTCTCGATCCGGTTATGGGCCTGGCATATTATCCGGTCTGGATTGTGCATTACACCTACCGGCAGCGTACTTACCAGGTTGTCATTGACGGTGTGTCGGCCAAGGTGATATCGGGCAATGCGCCGGGAAACACAACGTACCGGGCGGCCGTTTTGGTCAGTGCGTTGGCGGCGGGTACCTTTGTTCTTGTCAATGGCTCAATTTTGGTGGTGACATCCGGTATCAGCGAGGATGGTTGCGGCCTGCTCTTCATACCGGTGATTGTGGGGCTATTCATTATCCTGTGGGGGTACCGTAACTTTCGATATGGTGAGGAAGTGGAGGACCGACGACGAGAATATCAGCAACTCGGTTCCACCGCGGCGAAAGGACTATTCGGCTCCATTATGAGTGAAGACGATTTCGGCAAGTTGGTCAACAGCGGCAAGGCAACCCTGGACGAGCTTACCGAAGCCTATCAGCAAAAGGCGGATGAGGAATGAAACTGTTGGCGCTGCAATGCCCCCACTGCGCGTCATCCCTTACACCTGACGAGCATGATGTGGTCATTGCCTGCCCAAACTGCAAATCAGCCGTTCTCCTGGAGGAGGGCGGGCTGCGTTTGGTTGACGACCACGTCGCGGCCCCAAGCCATAAGAACCCACAGGCCTGGCTGCCGTTTTGGGGGTTCGACGGTCAGGTTAATGTCCAATCGCGCGAAGCACAAAATAACAAAATATCATTAAACCGCTGGATTTCTACTTACGATTCACAATCCTTCTGGAACCGGGCCAGCCGCTTTTTTGTTCCTGCATGGGACATTGATTTGCCTCAGGCCAGCGAATTGACGCGCAGTCTGTTAGAATCGCAACCAACCTTCCAGCGAATTGATCGCCCTGACACGGCCATATTTCAACCGGCCGTCATTCGACCGGAAGATGCCCAGAAGTTGTTGGAATTGGCGATTGTTACATTTGAAGCCGCCCGGCGTGACTGGCTGAAGAAACTCGATTTTTCGCTGGAGATGTCCTCACCTGTATTTTGGGTATTACCTGCTGAGCAGAAAAAAGGTCGCTGGCAATTGCTGGCTAAAAGTACACGGAGATATCCTCAATGACCAAACAAATTATTCATACCGATGCGGCCCCGGCCGCAGTCGGACCTACTCCAGGCCGTGCGCATTGGCGACCTGCTGTATACAGCCGGGCAGATTTCCATCGATCCGGCCGTAGGGAAGCTGATTGACGGCGACGTAGCGGCCCAGACGGAACAGGTGTTGAGAAACCTGACGGCCGTTCTGCAAGCGGCCGGGACCGGACTGGAAAACGTTGTCAAAACGACTGTCTTTCTGCAGGACATGGCCGACTTTGCCGCCATGAATGCGGTTTACGCAACGTTCTTCACGGACGCCCCTCCGGCAAGATCCACGGTGGCTGTCGCGGCATTGCCGTTGGGCGCTCGTGTTGAAATTGAAGTGATCGCTACGATTCCTGCCTGAAACTCACGGCATGTCATCTGAAACAATTCTGATTGCTGACGACGAGGCCAATATCCGCGACCTGACCCGGCTCTATCTGGAGAAGGAAGGCTATCGCGTTGTCTCGTCTGAAACAGGGTCGGAAGCACTGGCGCAGATTCAAGAACAGCCCGGACCTTCTGGTTCTTGATCTGATGATGCCGGATATTGACGGTTGGGAAGTATGTCGTCGGGTACGGGCCGAGAGCGATTTACCGATCATTATGCTGACGGCACGGGACCAGGATATTGACAAGATCGTCGGCTTGGAGATGGGTGCCGACGATTACATGACCAAGCCGTTCAACCCGCGGGAATTGTGGCCCGCGTGCGGGCGCTCTTGCGGCGCGCCAATAGCGGCAAGCCGCAATCCGATCGGCCGCGCCAGGTTGGTAATGTGATCGTCGACCCGGCCAGCCGGGAAGTGACTGTCGACGGCAAACCGGTAACCCTGCGAGCCAAGGAGTTCGATCTTCTGGTAACACTGGCCGACCATGAGAATCAGGTGCTCTCACGGGACCAACTTCTGGACCTGGTCTGGGGCTATGATTTCTACGGCCAGACGCGCACGGTGGACGTGCATGTTGCTCATTTGAGAGAGAAGTTGTCGGAAAGCAATGTCCAGATTGAAACAGTGTGGGGACGGGGGTATAAGCTGGTTGGACCGGCAGTGGACGACCCGGAAACAGATGTAGCCTAGCAAACTGTGGTCTGTCAATCCTTCACCGTATGAACCATTCTCGCCGGTCTCCGACGTATTATTTATGTTAAGCTCCCTCCGTAATCGTCTCCTCCTGTCCTATTTTGCCATCATCGGCGTGACGCTGCTTGTCGTGGCGGCCGCGCTCTTTGGATTTGCCACTGTATCAGGTGTACGGCTCATTCCCTCCCTTCAGCGATTGGCAGCCATCAGCCGTACAAACCAGAACGAGCTATTGCAATTGTGGGTGTCCGGAGGAAGTTCGGCCGATCTACAGGGACTGCTCATTGACACGGCCAACCAGACTGATACGCGTATCCTTGTGGTAGATACCGGTGCCGAGGAGATTGTGCTGGATACGGCCGAAGGGGATGATTGGGTTGGTGACCAGTTCTCCGAAGTCGAGCGGCCGCCGGGCGTCGTGCTGCCCAATATCGGCCGTGGCAGCTTATTCGGCCGCTATATCGCCCCGGACGGTAGTGCCTGGCTGGTATTCGCGGAGCCGAACCCGGAGTTGGGCCGGGCGCTCATCTTTTATTCGGAACCGGAACCGACGGCGCGGGCTTACTTCAGTGAATACTTTATGCGGCCGTTGGTGATTGCCGGCATACTGGCATTGCTCCTCTCCGTGTTGTTGGCGCTGATTATTACCCGCTCTGTGACCGGGCCATTGCGCAAGATGGCTTCGGCGGCCCGGGGAATTGCGTTGGGTGATTATGAGCAGCGCGTTCCACCGGAAGGCCCTGAAGAAGTGCGACGGGTAGCTGAAAGTTTTAACAGCATGGCTATGCGCGTTCAGACAACCCAACAGTCCCAACGAGACTTTGTCGCCAATGTATCTCATGATTTGAAGACGCCCATTACGGCGATTCAGGGTTGGAGCCAGGCACTGCTTGACGGGGCGGCGACTGAGCCGGAAGAGCAGACACGTGCAGCGACTACCATCCATAGTGAAGCCGGACGGATGGATCGGATGGTGAGCGAGTTGCTGGACCTGGCACGGCTGGAGTCGGGTCAGATTGTACTTGCTCATGAACCTGTTGATTTGGGAGGGCTGTTGGCTGAGGTGCAGCATACGTTTGAACCACAAGCGGAGGCCGGGGGCATTACCCTCTCCCTGGCTATACAGCCCGTGCCCCCAGTCTTGGGCGACGCCGATCGCCTAACCCAGATTTTCTCCAATCTTGTGGACAATGCGCTGACCTATACACCGCCGGGTGGCAGCGTTACACTGACTGCGCACCCGGTGGGTACGGACTGGGTGGAAGCTAGTGTCCGGGATACCGGTCCGGGCATTCCACCGGCTGAGCAGGAGCGTATTTTTGAACGCTTCTATCGTGTGGATAAATCCCGAACACGTGCCGATAAGCGCGGTTCCGGCTTGGGGTTAGCCATTGTGCAGGAACTGGTCACAGCAATTGGTGGTGAGGTGCGTCTGGAAAGTCAGCCCGGAGAGGGAACAGCATTCATTATTCGTCTGAAGGCGATCAACGGTATGGCAGAAGGGGATTGATCGGTGGCTTTATTGTTGACGGTCCTGACCAAGTAGCCATAATTGCTTACATATTAACGTTATCATTTATTGTGGAAAGGAGATTGATGCATGGCAAAGCGCAAGTCTTTGCTTGATATTGTTGGTGAAGCGCTGGGTATTGAGGAGCAGAACCAGGTGGTCGGCGAAAAGCCGGAGCCGGTTACCAAGAAAGTCTCCCTGATCATCCATAACCCGCGCATACCCAGTGCCGATAATCAGCGCCTGAACAAAGCGCTTGGCTGGCACGATCCCCGAAAACTAGCCAAGGAATACATTGCCGATCTACATGAGTGTAGTTATGGTTATGTAAACTACAAGATTGTCGAGGAGATCGAAGTCGACAGATTCCCCCGCAAGGCCGACGGATTTGTTTACCAGGCGGATGAATTCTATAACGCCTGGAAAAGCCGCAAGGGGTTTCATGACCTGGATGCTGTCGATTATGATGCGTTGCTCGAAGAGTTTGACATGCTCAAGAAGGTTGATTCGGGCAAGATTGACGAATTCTGGCTTTACGCGTTTCCGTATGCCGGTTACTACGAATCCATCATGGGTGGCCCCGGTGCATTCTGGTGCAACGCTCCGGCGCTAACGCAAACCGCTCATGCTTCCAAACGGTTCATCATTATGGGCTTTAATTACCAGCGCGGTGTGGGGGAGGCGCTGGAAGCTTTCGGCCACCGGGCCGAGTCCATTATGAAATATACCTTCCGTAATAAGAAGGGGAACAGGAACCTATGGGAACGATTCTGGCGTCATGAAAAAGAGAACCCCGGTCAGGCTGAGGTGGGCTGGATGCATTATGCTCCTAACAGTGAACGTGATTATGATTGGGGCAACAAGCGTCTGGTTATGAGCCGTTGGAAAACATGGCAGAACTTCCCCAATCTGGAAGGGGACGCGATTATGTGTAATTGTAGCGATTGGGGTGACGGCGATATTCGCGAGCACCATAAATGGTGGTTCAAGCTGCTGCCTCATGTCACCGGATCAGACGACGGGATTTCCTATAATTGGTGGCGGTACATCATTGATCCGAATCTGGTGCGATAAGGGGGACGTTATGAACCTGGATAGCTGCACGAAACGATTTTCGTTGGTCAGCTTGATTGCCATTCTTGTTGCTTTGCTACTGGTTTCCGGTTGCCGGATATTCCCTCAATTGGGAGGTACACCCACGCCAACCCAGATTATGTGCCCGGAGGCGACCCCGGAATACTTCGATGTCTACGCGGTAACCTCACCAACCGATCAACTGACGCAGGTCATTTCGGCCGAACTGGGGAACGGGGAGACGATCACCGTCACGACTGAATCAGGGGTATTTACTGCACCGGTCGATACCTATCCGACCGAAATAGAGATCACCCTGCTGCCCAATACGACTCATAATTTAACCGTTGAGGGGAAGGTGCGCGAAGTGCAGCAGGGCGACTGTACCTATGGCGGCTATACGTTGAGCACGACCCGCGATCGGGATGGGCAGCCTCTGGTGATTGAACAGAATCAGCCCTAGAGTCGGACGGCGCTTACCACTCGGTCAGCTTCCAGATTTCCGGCTGCCAGTCCCCGGCTTCCAAACCGATTTCGGCATAGATGGCAACAGCCTCTTTGAGGCTGGACATGGCTTCATTTTCCTGTCCGGCCTGATGTAACACATCCGCCCGGTGATTCAATAGAGCTGCCTCATGATGCCGGTCGCCACGCTGCCGGCACAGTTGCAGGGCTTGTTCCAGCAGATCAAGTGCAGCGGCCGTATCATCCAGTTCTGCATGAAGGCGGGCAAGGTTGTTGAGGGCGGCAATACGCGCACTTTCCGAGCCGATTTCTTCCGCCAGAGCCAGGCTACGTGTCAGGTGGTCGCGTGCCTCTTTCGGGTTTCCCTGTTGCCGGGCCAAAATGCCCAGCGCATTATGGGCCAACGCTTCGGCTAGACGGTCGCCGCTTGCCTCCGCAAGGGAAAGGGCTTCGGTCGCAAGATCCGTTGCGGTGTCCGGGTCCCCGGACCGGTGAGCCACACGACTGCGATCGACATTGATTAGCGCCCTCCGGGCTGCCTGGTCCGGCCGGCCTGCTTCGAGCGCCGCGCACAGATGGCTCTCCGCCAGTTCCCAGTCACCCCGGCGTTCGTAAACCTGCCCCAGCTTATGTTCCAGTTGGGCCAGCGCTACCTCGTCAGCCCTCGCGGCGGCCGATTCATAGGCATGGAGTGCGGCATTGTATTCACCCAGCAGGGTGTGGAGGTCGCCGATGGCTTCATTGAGTTCAACGGTGGATGGATATCCCAGGGCCAGCGCAGTTTCGTAGTGACCCAGCGCCTCGCGATTGGCATAAAGCGATTGGGCGAATTCACCGGCCAGGCAATACTGCTCAGCGGCCAGATTATCCTGTCCGGCCGCATGATAGTGGTACCCAATCTGGCTGGCGATGGATCCGGCCGGGGCGGTGTTACTGTGGACGGCCAATGCCGTCGCAATGCGGCGGTGGAGCAGGCGACGCCGGGCCAGATGAACACCCTCGTAGACCACGGAACGTAGTTGCTGATGACTGAAGTCATAGCAAAGTGCGTACCCGTCGGTACCGGGCGCTTCGCGGATAAGCCCACGAGCTAGGAGTTGCCCCAACCCGGTAACAACTTCCTCCTCGCTACGGCCGCTGGCATTCCAGAGGTTGTCATAATCAAAAGATCGGCCGATCACGGCGGCCGTTTGCAGGAGCTGCAACGCCGTCTGATCCAGGTCGGCCAGCCGTCCGGTAAGCAGGTCGTGGACCGTTTGCGGCATTGTCCAGTCATCGGCCGCGCCGGTTTTCAGGACATTGAGATATTCAACGACGAGATATGGCAACCCCTCTGTCTCATCATAGAGTCGTTCACTGATATTCTCAGGCAGGTCGGTTGCATTCTCGCTGGCGACAACCAATGCCGCCACATCTTCTGCCCGCCAGCGTTGTAGCTCGATCAGGTGCCCGTTGCCGGTCCGTTGGGTATCGAACAGCA
>JAWKOY010000029.1:0-97680 GCA_041390945.1 Chloroflexota bacterium | reverse complement strand
GGCCGGCGTATTGCTTGCGCTCGCCAACCGGCCTGTCTATTTTACGCGATCTTTCGATACGGTAGGCTATTGACGGGGCGCTCTGTTATCTTCCTGTAATAGACGCGTCAACAATGCTAAATCTTTCGACAGATTTCGCTCGCGGATGTTGAGGTAAACAACGTAGATCAAGGCAATGGCTGACATGACCGCATAACCACCAATAAGATAGACATTGAAGGTGTCGGGATACCCGTCCGGTTGGAGAGCCATGAACAGCGCACCGGCGGCTACGGCCGTTCCCGCAACCGGCCGATTGCTCAAAACTGTCGCTGTGCGCATTTTCAATACATCCACGTAATCACTCAGGTTCTGTAATCGGATGCGCATCAACACCCAGGCTGCGCCCAGGATCGTAAAGGCGATCGTGCTGATCATGAGCGTGATACCCATACGGGCCGAGTCCAGACCGTTGCTGAATTCCTGCAACCCCTCGGACGCGCCGGAAGCCGCTTCGGTCGCGCCGCCGAAAACAACGGGGTGAATATCGCGGAAGATACGAATGCTGATATAGGTCAGGATAATCGTCACAAAAGCAATAATGGCATAGATGGCCGCATACCGGGCACGCCGATAGGGATCCTCAATCGCGCCGCGCAGCATGAAGTAAGCCGCATATACAAGCCAGGCCACCGTGACCAGCGTCAGGCGCGGGCTCCATATCCACCACGTATTCCAGGCCGGCTTGCCCCAAAAGGAGCCGCCGACAATCGCCATGGACAGGAACACCAGGCCGGCCTCCACACTGGCGAGCGCCAAATTGTCCCACTTGCGATCGGACGTGCGCAGATAAAGTCCGCCGCCAATCAAGGCCGACAGGAAGGCTATTGCCCCGACCCAGGCTGATCCCACATGAAAATAAAACAGGCGCTGGACATTGCCCATGGTGGCTTCCACCGGCGCATAGAAGAAAATAGCGAGAATGTTGATGACCATTGCCACAACAGCGGCGATGTTCAAAATGCGGATTGAGCGGTCCATACGCGGAGATGAGACAGATGTTTGGGCCATTCGGTTTAGCTCCTGCAATTTATCAGATTTCCGAGCAACTATTCTTAAGACTCTACCACAAACCGGTAGGTCAGAAAACCGGCAGCAAGCATCAATATATCGTACGCCAATACAAGCAAAAACGCGCTTTGCACCTCACCCCAGGTCGCGCCGCCGGCCGCAGCGGCCGAAATATAAGTGGCCGTTGCCGAGGCTGCAGGCAGCACCAGGGGCAGCGAGAGGGGTAACAGCAATACCGGCAACAGGACGTCACGGGCGCGGGTCTGGATGGTCATGGATGTGACCAGCACACCGGCGGCGATAAAGCCGATGGTTCCCAGAACGAGCATCAGAATCACCGGCAGCTGGTAGAACGGCTGGTTGAAAAAGACGGTAAACAGCACCACCAGAATCAGTTCCATCAGCAGCATGAACAGGGTGATGCTGATGACCTTACCCAGGTAGATGGCATTGCGCGGTATGGGGGCAATCAGCAGGGCGTCGAATACCTGGTTCTCCCGGTCGGTCGCCAGCGACCGGTTCAGCCCCAGTGTTGCCGCCAGCAGGACCGTCGCCCACAGCAGGCCGGTTGATGAACTGCGGGCCGCGTCCAGCGTAAAGCCGACCGCGAAGTTGAACATGATGATCGTCACCAGCGAGAACATCACCATCACACTGATGATCTGGCGCGTGCGGAACTCGATCTGCAAGTCCTTTCGGACGACCGCCCAGACGGCCGCAAAAAAGTCAGACATGCGCGACCTCGCGCCGCAACGTATCGTGGACTGTCCGGTTCATGAGAGCATTACCTGGGAATACACATCGTAAACGGCCGCCGGATTGATCTCGCTGCGGGACACTTCGCGGGCAATCTGACCCCGGTAGAGGATAACCAGTCGGTCAGCCAGCCCCAGCCCATGGCCTAGATCATGGGTAATCATCAAAATGGTTCGGCCGAGCGCCGCCTGTTCCCGGAGTAATTCATCCAGCAGGTGGCTGGCTTCCTGGTCCAGCCCGGTATAGGGTTCATCCAGCAACAGGACGTCCGGTTCATGCAGCGTGGCGCGGGCAATCGTCAGACGCTGGACCATCCCCCGCGAGAACGTGCCCACCGGATCACGCTGGCGGGCAAACAATCCCACCCGGCGCAGGGCGTTCATCACGCGCTCCTCGGCATTTTCGATCTGGTAGGCGCGGGCAAAGAAGGACAGGTTTTCGGCCGCCGTCAGGTCATGGTACAGCAGAGGCTGGTGGGAGACGAGACCGATATGACGGCGCACGCGATCCGCCTGGGCAGGCAGCGGCCAGCCGCCAACCGTGACCTCACCGCCGGTCTGCCGGAGCAGCGTGGCGACGATGCGCATCAGCGTGCTCTTGCCGGCCCCGTTCGGACCGACCAGCGTCACAAATTCGCCCTCGTTGACCTGAAGATTGACTCCCCGCAGGACCGGGTTCATGCCGTATTGGTGTACAACACCGTTGAGCCGGATCATTGTCTGGTATTGTAGGTGTTTGGTTCAGGCAGGCAAGGGCGAACTGCCGATGTCCGTGGGTAACTGTGTTTGCAGGTCGAAAATCAACAATCTCACTTTATTACTTTATGAGAGAAAGACTAGGGAGTATAATCCGGTCCGCTCGCGGGATTTGTATCATCAACTTGGGTCTGACAATCGCACGCGCCGGATTCGGTGTGAAGCAGGTATGTCGTCCATAATCATTCAAGCCAACAAGGAGATTGCGTCATGGCAAGTTGGACAGCAGACAGGATTCCGAATCTCAACGGGAAGACGGCCGTTGTTACCGGGGCTAATAGCGGCCTGGGCTATGAAACCGCGCTCAAACTGGCGGAACATGGCGCCACAGTCGTCCTGGCCTGCCGTAATCGGGAACGTGGCGAACGTGCCGTGCAGACAATCAAAGCGGCCGTACCCGACGCCAATGTTGAATTTATGCAACTCGATCTGGCTAGCCAGGCGTCCATCCGCGCCTTTGCCACGCAGTTTGCGGACAGTCATGACCGGCTGGATTTACTGGTGAACAACGGCGGCGTGATGGGCCTGCCCAGAACTGTTACTGAGGATGGCCCAGAGATGCAATTTGGGGTCAACCACCTCGGACACTTCGCATTGACGGGTTTGCTGCTGGATTCGCTGGCGGCCGCGCCGGACAGTCGGGTGGTGACCGTCAGCAGCCGCATGCATGCCGAGGGCGAAATGAAGTGGGACGATTTGATGGGCGAGCAAGACTATGATAATTGGGACGCTTACCGTCAGAGCAAGCTTGCCAACCTGTTGTTTGCCTTTGAGTTACAGCGCCGGCTGGCGGCTGGCGGTGCACCAACCGTTTCGATTGGCGTTCATCCCGGGCGCGCCAATACGAATTGGCCGGCTAATTTCACCGGAGCGTCGAAGGTCTTAATGACCGCCATGAGCCGGCTCACGTCCCAAAGCGCCGAAATGGGCGCATTGTCGCCACTGTACGCGGCAACTTCCCCGGATGCCAAACCCGGCGCGTATTACGGCCCGGATGGGGATACGAAGGGCTACCCGGTCGAGACACGCGCCAGCGATGCAGCCTACGACGAGGCTGATGCGCAACGGCTATGGGTGCTGAGTGAGGAGTTGACCGGCGTGACCTACCTGGATTAGCCAAGTTGGGCGGCGCAGCGTGGCGACGCTGCGCATGAGCGTGCTTTTACCGGCCCTGTTCGGACCGACCAGCGTCACAAATTCGTCCTCGTTGACCTGAAGATTGACTCCCCGCAAGGCCGGGTTCACACCGTATTGGTGTACGACACTATTGGGCCGGATCATTGTCTGATGTTATAAGGCATTGCTATGCACAAGCAAATTTGATGAGGATATTTCTGAGGTTTATGGTACTCTTTGATTATGTGCAGCAATGTACACGATAAGGGAACATTGCCATGAGTGTAGAAATCCAGTCAATTCCTGAATCAGGTCGTCTCGAAATTGATATTAAGGTAACGACCGATATCAATGTCTCCGCCCTTGCAGCACGCCAGAAAGTCAACAGCTTCGCCCTAAGCGAAATCAGTTATCTTATTCACGCGGGTGAGCCGATCCTGACTGTCGGTGAATCCGTTAATTGGCGTGTCCCTCTGATCTTGTCTCTACCCTCGCGTGGGGATGTTGGCGAGGTCGGCGCGATCCTTGTAAACACCCAAACCGGTCAGATGACAACCAGTCCACAATTGATTGCTGAGATCAATGCCCGTGCCGAAGGTCTTGCTACCCACTCCCCACAAGACACAGGCGAGTGACAGTGATTGCCTCGCTGCCTGTGCAGCCATGATCCTGGAATACCTGGGCATCCCTGTCGAGTATCCTCAACTTCTGCAAACACTAAATATCAAACTCTATGGCGCGCCGGCAAGCAATATTCGCTCACTTGCGAGTCTCGGTTTGAGTGTGACCTATAGTATTAGCGATATAAGCGGTCTCTTTGATTTGCTAGGGCAAGGAGTACCCATTATTGTCTTTGTGCGAACGGGTGAGCTGCCATATTGGGAGGCAAATACAGATCATGCAATTGTCATCGTGGGTTATGATATCGAAAAAGGCGAACTCTTTCTCAATGATCCGTTCTTTGAGAACCCGGCTATAGCCGTGCCTATTGGTGACTTTGAATTAGCCTGGTCAGAGCGGGATTTCTATTACGCGACCTTGCAAAAGCCAGTTTAAGAAGCGAAAAGCGACTTATACCTCTCCCACATACACAATCCATTCCCCCGCATCATACAGCCCCAGTCCGTCCCAGGCCTCGTACGCGGCCACCGTCGCAAACCCGGCGTCGCGCATGATGCGGATCATCTCGCCTGTGGCATAGGTCTGGTCACACAGTACAACTTCGGACAATTCGGCCGTTGCCAGATCGAGCGTGTAGAACCGTTCAATAGACGTCTGCGCGGCGGCGTCCCAGAAACGCTCCCCCAGATGCAGAAACGGCCGTTCGCCCCACAGCCCTGTGTCGTCGGTGAACCACCACGAGCTGTCCGCCTTGTCCACCCGGTTCTGATTGAGCAGCTCCACCACCAGACGGCCGCCCGGCCGTAGCGCCTGCGCCGCTTTCCGCAATAGCACCGCCGCCTCATCGGGGGAAATACGGCCAGTTGCCCGTAGAGAAAGAGCGCCACGTCGTAGCCGCCGTCAACGGGTTCGAAGTCACGCACATCCGATTCCACAAATGTACAGAGATCGGCGACACCGGCGGCCGTTGCCAGATCGCGCGCGTAGGCGATGGATGCCGGGCCGAAGTCCACGCCGGTCACCACACAGCCCCGTTCAGCCAGGGGAACCGCATACAAACCCGGTCCGCAGGTCCAGTCCAGCACCCGGCTATGGGCGGCCAAACCCAGCTTGCTCTGGAACCAGTCCAGTTGCAACTCGCGCTCCACGGCCGTCCGCGAGGCAGCCCCGTGCGACTGATCCAGATGTTCGCGCAGCATACGCTCGGAGAACGCCGGATCGTCCCACGGCAGGTTCCCGCCACCGACCCAAAGAGGCGGCCGTTCCGGGCGACGGTAAATACGCCACAGCACCTGGGATAGAGCCAGTGGGTCGGGGAAGTCGGAGGCGTCGGTAATGGCATGAACGATAGTCCTGTAGAAGGAGGCTGAACCTTTTAACATTGCGATACGGTCGCGGATTATACCAGCAGCGCATCCGGCTGTATAATCACCATCCGATTCAGAAAGTAGCCGGCAATCGAATTTTCTTGATGAACGAACAGGAACGCCACAACCGCAACGTCATGCTGCGCCGTGTGCGCAGCGTCTGGCTCCAGGACGTGCTGGAAAAATCCCTGCACGGCGGCGAGATCATTGACCTGGGTTTCGCCTACCGGCCCAGCGCACTGGCCGGCAGCGAGTTGCCTGCCTGGCAACAGGCGGCCGAATATGATTACCTGCTGCCGGTCGGGACGACGATTGACGAGGTGTTTGCGGCATCCGGCGGAGAACTGCTAATCCTGGGCGAACCGGGAGCGGGCAAGACGACCATGCTCCTGCAATTGGTGACCAGCCTACTGGCCCAGGCCGAGGCGGACGAGACTTCCCCCCATACCGGCCGTCTTTAGCCTCGCCAGTTTTGACGGCCGTCAGCAACTGGACGAGTGGCTGGTGGACGAGCTGGCGAATGAATACGAAGTTCCCGCAAACTGGGAGCGGCATGGATTGCCGAGGGAGCGTTCATCCCCCTGCTCGACGGGCTTGATGAAGTGGACGCCCATCACCGCCGGGCATGCGCGGAGGCACTTAACACCTTTCGTCGCCGGCATGAAGGCGTGTCGCTCCTGGTAACGACCCGCAATCTGGATTATCAGGCCCTGAATACCCGGCTCAATCTGGACAAGGCCATCGTGCTGCAACCATTGAATGAAGACCAGATTGACCAGTACCTTGCCAAACGGGGCAAACGGCTGGCCGGTCTCCGCGCTTCGCTGAAAGCCGACGCCACTTTACGGGATTTGGCCCAATCCCCTCTCATGTTGAGCATCATGACTCTGGCCTACTACCGGATGCCGGAGGATATCGCCCTGGGTATCAGCAACGGCCAGTTCAGCCGCAGTTGCTATTCGATGTCTATGTGGAGCGCATGGCCCGCTACCGCAGCGGCGACAATGCCTATGCGCCGGAAGACACCGTGCGCTGGCTGACCTTTCTGGCCCAGCGTCTGGCCCAGCAAAGCCGGCCCTCGTTTTTCGTGGAGGACATCCAGCCCTCCTGGCTGCCGCCGGAGCAAGCCGAAGCGTTCAGCCGTTGGTCACGATTGCTCGCCCTGGGACTTCTGTCAATCGGCGGCCTAGTACGGGCTGGCGGCCCTGTTCCTCTTGGCTGGCGCAGCGCCCTGGTTGCCGTGGCCGGAGGACTCGTGGCAGCAGCTATCCCCGTCCTCACCGGCCGTTTTCTGGTTCGGGCGCGGTTGTCGTGGACCGCGTGGAACTGGTAGAATCACTGGTCTGGTCCTGGCCGTGGGCCGGGCTGGGGCTGGCCGTGGGGGTTATTGCCGGATTGGTGCTGGGGCTGATATTCGCGGCCATTGACCAATCGACGGCCGTCCCCTGGCTGCAGCGCTGATCCCCGTCCGCCGTGGGTTTGGGGCAGATGGTCGAGAACGCCCTGTTGCGCGGTGAGATCCGCCTGCGTACCGCGCCGGGACAGGGTGTGGAGCTATCCCGGCAAAACGGCCGTATGGTCGGACTGGCTGTCGGTGGGACTATTGCCGTCGTCAGCCTTGTGGCCGCCGGCGTTGTGCAGTTGGCCGGATATGATGGGGCGCTCCGGGCGGCGATCCCCTGGATTTTGTGGGCCACGTTGTTCTGGGGTGTGGGCAGCGGGCTGGTGTACGGTGTGCTGGCAGCATTACAGCACCGGCAGCTCCAAAAACTACTACGCGAAAACGACCTCATTCCTGGAAACTTACCCAACTTCCTCGACTACGCCGCCGAGCGGAGCCTTCTGCGCAAGGTCGGCGGTGGCTACTCCTACGTTCACGCCCTGCTGCTGGACTATTTCAGTCAGAAGGAAACGCTGTAGCAGATGGATCAATCGCTGACGACTATCCTGACTCGGATACCGCCGGAGCAACGGTGGCGCGCCCAAACGGTACCGGCCCCGATTGTTGTCGGGCTTATCCGGCGCACATCGGCCACTACCGAGGAATTCCTGCTCATCAACCGGGTAGTCGATCCTTACGTCGGACAGTGGGCGCTGGTCGGCGGCAAGTGGGATTTCGGTGAGGCACTGGCCGAGGCGGTTGTGCGCGAAGTGCGCGAGGAGACCGGCCTGGAAACGCGCTTTGTCGCCTTGCGTGGAGTGGTTGATGAGCGCGTTGTGCCCGGTACAGCGGGCGTTAAGGCCGCCCACTTTCTCCTGTTTCTGTGCGATCTAACGGTCGAGAACGGTGTAGCAGCCGAGCAGGCGGAGGGTGAGGTGCAATGGTTCGGCCGTCAGGAAATCGAAACGCTCCATGAGCAGGGGGCGATCATTCCCAGCGACTACGCTATGATTGCAGCGTTCGCCGGAGCGGCAGCAAGCGCCCCGGTCGTCGAGGTTGAAATGGAAACGTCGCTGGATGATTCCGGACACAAACAAACCACGCGCATGACGCGATTTGATCGGCAAGACAACACGTAAATTCACCAACCTGACCCCATGCCTCTCCTGCCCGAAGAACATCTCCACAATCGCTACCGCATCGTCGGCCTCCTGGCGACCGGCCCCTATGGCGCTGTGTACCGGGCCTGGGACAAGGTAGCCGGTGACGGGGCCGCCATCAAGGAGTACCGCGACACCTCCGTCGAGATTCAGAAACGGTTTCGGGCCGAGGCCCGCCGGTTGGCGGACTTGCGCCACCCGCAACTGCCGCAGGTGCTGGACCATTTTGCCCTGGAGGACGCCGGGCAGTACCTGGTTAGCCGCTACGTGGACGGCGTCTCCCTGCAGGATTTGGTTGACCAGTATGGCCCCCTGCCGTCTGACCTCATTGTTCCCTGGCTCCAGAGCGCCTGCCAACCACTGACCTACCTGCACGAACAGAAGCATCTGCACCTGAATATTAAACCGGCCAACATTCGCGTCACACCGGAAGGCGAAGTCTTTCTGGTAGACAGCGGATTGCCGGGGCTTGGCGTTCGGCCGCATACGCCCGGCTACGGTGCGCCGGAGCAGCAAGCGCAAGGGAAAGTCAGTCCGGCCAGCGATATCTACAGCCTGGGAGCCACGCTCTATACACTGCTGACCGGCACCGTACCGGCCAATGCGCTCGGCCGGGAAAGCGGCCTGTCGGATCTGAAAGCCCCGCGTGAGATCAATCCCGACGTCGAGCCGTATCTGTCCATCGTCGCCATGCGCGCCCTATCGCTGCGGCCGGATACGCGCTACGAATCGGTTGAGGCGTTCAGCCGGGCGCTGGAACGGCCGGCCGGGCGACCGGCCCCACAGGTAAGCACCGGGCGACGAACGGCCGAACCCGTCCCGGAAACGGCCGCTGCTCCGGCGCCTCGCGTCGCCACGCGCAGCCGTGTACAAATCCAGCAGCGCACCATACTGGGGCTATCCATTCTACTGATCGCGGTTCTGGGATTGATCGGCTGGCTGGTTTCTTCAACCCGGAGGATATCCTGCAACAACCGGAAGGCCCGGAAGCCACCGAGACCGTCCAGTCGGCCATTATCGCCGCACTGACCGAGCTGGCCCCGACAGCCACATCGACGCCGGAGCCGACCATCGCGCCCACGCCGACGCCGGAGCCGTTCATCACCAGTACCGGCTCGCGGATGATCTACATCCCCGGCAACACCTTTCGCATTGGCGACGACGCCAGTGAGGAATCGGATGAAAAGCCGTCGCAACTGGTGCATATCGACTCGTTCTTCATGGATGAGACCGAGGTCACTAATGCCGACTACGCCCAATGTGTGACCGCCGGGGCTTGCGACCGGCCGGACCGGGCCGGGGCCACCTACTACCAGAGCTACTATGGCGACCCGGCTTATGACGATTACCCGGTCATCAATGTCAGTTGGTACGACGCCGACGCCTTCTGCCGGTGGCGGGACGCACGGCTCCCCACCGAGGCGGAATGGGAACTGGCGGCCGGGTTCGACCCGGAATCCGGTCTGAAATCCCGCTATCCGTGGGGTGATACATTCGACGGCACGGCGCTGAATTTCTGTGATGTCAACTGCCAGCGTGAAGACCGCAGTGCCCAGTATGATGACGGCTACCGGGACACAGCCCCGGTCGGCAGCTACCCGCAGGGACGTTCCACGCTGGGCGTCTACGATATGCTGGGTAACGTGGTGGAATGGGTCAACGATTGGTATGACTCGGACACCTACGAAACCATCACCGACACCAACCCGATGGGACCGGTTGAAGGGCAGTTCAAAGTCGTGCGTGGTGGCTCGTGGTTGTCGCCGGAGAATGAAGTCTATGTGACCGGTCGCGGCTCGTTTGAGCCTGAAGTCTCGCAGGCAATTCTCGGTTTCCGTTGCGCGATGGCCGCACAATAATTCCTCGCCCATACCAACAGCCAATACCCGCATTTCTTGTTAATATCCCTCCCAGAGGGAGCACATTCCATGAACAAGGCGACCAGACTTACCGCTTCGCTCAGCGGCGTCTATGCCGGGCTGCTGGGCTTTATCCATGGCTATTTCACATTTGTGCAGGGCGGCACCCGACCCGCCGGGGTTCTCTTTAACGCCATTGGCCCACCGTGCCAACCGGAGACTGTCTACCATGCCTGCTTCCCGGCCATGACCCTCATTCCCGATTTGCGGATCTCCGGGATACTGGCGATGGTTGTCGGGCTGGCGGTTATCATCTGGGCGGCCGTATTTATCGTCCGGCGTCATGGCGGTCTCGTCCTGATAGGGTTATCGCTGCTCTTCCTGTTAATTGGCGGGGGCTTCATCCCGGCATTTACGGGCATTATTGCCGGGCTGGCCGGGACACGCATCCACGGCTCGCTGACCTGGTGGCGGTCTCGTGTGCCGGGCAACCTGCTAGATAGCCTGGCCTGGTTATGGCCCTGGACGTTACTGGCCTACTTCCTGTGGCTGGCGGCCCAGTTGCTCATGGGTAACGTTGCCAACCGGTTCATGCTGAGCCTCGGTAGCTGGCCCCTGCTGCTGGAGTTCATCCTTTTGCTGTCGGCCGTTATTACTGCATTCTCCCACGACACCAAGTCGTCCGAACCACAATAAGCAGCTTTATCCTCACCTTAAGTCGGTCGAACCTGTTGTTGTTCGCCGTCCGTCTTTGCGCTAAAACCATGCCATGATCCCACCCAACGCCGACATCGTTATTTGCGGCGCCGGTATCGCCGGCATATCGGCCGCCTATCATCTGGCTGTGCGCCGGAGTATCGGCAACATTCTGCTCATCGAAGCCGAGGCGCCGCTGACCATGACCAGCGACAAGTCCACGGAGGCGTATCGCAACTGGTGGCCCGGCCCCGGAGACACGATGGTCCGCTTCATGAACCGGAGCATTGATCTGCTGGAGGAACTGGCCGAAGTCAGCGATAACTATTTTCACCTCAACCGCCGTGGCTATGTTTTCCTGACGGCCGATCCGGCGCGGGCCAACGTTTACGAACAATCGGTCGCCGAATCTTCGCAGTTGGGGCCGGTGACCTGCGGATCCATCGTGGCCTGCCTGACGATCCGGTTTATCCCCCGCACCGGGCCGAAGGTTATGACCCACACCTCAACGGGGCTGACCTGGTGTTGGACCCAGGCCTCATTCGGCAGCGTTTCCCGTTTATCACGCCTGATGCGGTTGCCATGCTCAACCCCCGTCGCTGCGGCTGGCTGAGCGCCCAGCAGTTGGGCCAGTGGTTGCTGGATGAAGCACGGCAGCATGGCGTGCGGCTGGTGAACGGCCGTGTCACCGCCGTAGACACAACCGGCGGCCGGGTAGACATAGCGTCACTATCCAAACAAACGGGCAGGAATACACGGTGGAGACAACCGTGTTTGTCAACAGCGCCGGGCCATTGGTGGATGAGGTCGGCCGTCTGCTGGGTGTGGATATCCCGGTCTTTAACGAATTGCACGGCAAGGTGGCGATCAATGACCCGCTGGGCATCGTTCCGCGTGATGCGCCGCTGATGGTCTGGAGCGATCCCGTTGAGTTGGTCTGGAGTGATGAGGAACGCGACGAACTGGCAGCGGCTGAAGAAACGTACTGGTTGACCGAGCCGTTTCCGGCCGGGGTTCACTTCCGGCCCGAAGGCAGCCTGGACGCACAAACGCTGCTCCTGCTGTGGACCTACCACATCGAACCGCAGCCGGCTGTCTGGCCCTACCGCTTCCCGGAGGAATATGCTGAAGTCGTGGTGCGGGGGCTGGCGCGGATGATCCCCGGTCTGGAAGCGTATTGCGGCAATATGGGTCGCCCGTATGTAGACGGCGGCTATTACTGCAAGACGCAGGAGAATCGGCCGCTTATCGGCCCGCTGCCGGTGGATGGCGCCTACATCTTCGGGGCGCTGTCGGGCTTCGGCATTATGGCCTCGCAGGCCGGGGCGGACCTGTTGGCCGACTATATCAGCGGCAGTCGCTTGCCGGATTATGCGCCTGCGCTGCATATCGGCCGCTACCAGGACCCCACCTACCAAACCCTTCTGGCGAATTGGGACCCCACCACTGGGCAACTGTGAGCAAGACCCCCTCCCCCGGTATCGGCCGTCTTGCGGAGCGCTCGCTCCACGCGGCATTGAAGGAATACCTGATGCAGCCCGGTGACCAGATCGAGGCGGCGCTGGACGGGTATGTCATTGATATTTTCCGCGACGGCCTGCTGATTGAAATCCAGACGCGCCACCTGTATGCCATGCGCCGCAAACTCACGGTTTTGCTGGACCGGTACCCGGTCGCCCTTATCCACCCCATTGCGGCCGAAAAGTGGATCCAGCGTGTGGATGCCAACGATCGGCCGTTGAAACGGCGCAAGTCGCCCAAGCAGGGCCGGGTACTTGACGTGTTCAGGGAGTTGGTGCGCGTCCCTGATCTGCTGGCTCATCCCAACTTCTCACTGGAAGTCCTGTTGATCCGGGAAGAGGAGGTCTGGCGGGACGATGGTCAGGGCAGTTGGCGGCGCAAGGGCTGGAGTCTGGCCGACCGCCGGCTGCTGGGTGTGGTGACTGAGCATACATTTCTTGAACCGGCCGATTATCTGGCGCTGCTACCGCCGGACCTGGCCCAGCCCTTCACCAACCGCGAACTGGCTACAGCAGCGGGGTGTTCCTCCAATCTGGCCCAGAAGATAACCTACACGCTGCGCGGCCTGGACCTCCTTGAGGTCACCGGCAAGCGTGGCCGGGCCATGGAATTCACCACTGCTTAGCCGGATCACTCACAAGCCTGATTTGCTGCTACAATAACATAACAATCGTATCCTGACCGAGAGGAGAAGCGCCATGCCGGATGATCGGCCGATTACCGTGTTGTGTCTCGCCAGCGAGTATAAGGGAGTTCCCTTCATTGAGGAGTGCGCGCGCCAGGGCGCACAGGTTATCCTCGTCACACCGGAGAAGATTTCCGACAGGGAGTGGCCGTGGGAGGCAATCACCCGGCACTTCCCCATGCCCGATCTCTACACCCAACCCAACATCACCTACGCCGTAAGCTATCTGGCACGCGAGTATGACATTGATCGCATCATTGCCCTGGACGACTACGATGTGGGTACGGCCGCCGGTCTACGCGAGCATCTGCGGTTGGCGGGGTTAGGCGAGACCACTGCTCGCTACTTCCGCGATAAGCTGGCTATGCGGACGCAGGCATCCGCGGCGGGCATTCGCGTTCCGGCCTTTACCTCCCTGTTCAACTACGACGATCTGCGAGACTTTATGGCTCGCATTCCGGTTCCCTGGGTACTGAAGCCGCGCTTCGAGGCAGGGGCGGTCGGTATTCGCAAACAGTACGACAGCGAACAGGTCTGGCGGGCGCTGGACGAGTTGGGTGATCAGCAATCTTTCTATCTCCTGGAGCAGTTCCTGCCGGGCGACCTCTTTCCATGTAGATGCGCTGGTGTGGGACGGCAGATCGTCTTTGCCACAGTTAGCCAATACGGTGCGCCGCTGCTGGCGCTCATCCAGAGCGGCGGTATTTTCAGCACGCGTATTCTGGCGCGAGAAAGCACCGTTGCCCAAGAGCTAACAGCACGAACGGCCGAGATGGTCGCTGCCTTCCAGTTGCCGCGCGGTGTAACCCACACCGAATTCATTCGCGCCCATCATGACGGCGAGTTCTACTTCCTGGAAACCAGTGCGCGTGTCGGCGGGGCCAATATTGACAGTATGGTCGAAGCGGCTACAGGCATCTCTTTATGGACCGAAGCGGCACGGATCGAGCTAGCCAGTATACGCGGCGGGTCCTACGAAGTACCGGATGCTCGCGACGGATACGCCGGGTTAATCACCTGCCTGGCCCGCGACGAATGGCCGGATATGTCCGGTTATACTGACCCGGAAATTGTCTGGCGCGTCCCCAAAGCATACCATGCCGGACTGCTGGTCGCGTCGCCGGAGGCATCTCGCGTGGAAGAATTGCTGACCCAGTACCATGACCGCTTTACGGCCGACTTCCTGATCCACGCCCCCCAACAGAAAGAGGTCCGTACCACACTGTGACGGACCGGGTGAATAAACCACTCGCATGACATCTGACCTCACCGCGACCCAACCCGGCAGCACAGACGTCTCATGGGACATCTGGGAGGATCGGTTCGCCAGCTTCCTGTCGGAAGCGATGTCGGCTGACGACAGTGCCCACGATCTGTCCCACATCCACCGCGTTGTCGCCACGGCCCGGCACCTGGCAGCCGAGGAAGGGGCGAACCTGACCGTGGTGCTACCCGCAGCGTGGCTGCATGATTGTGTCAGCGTGCCCAAGGATTCACCGGATCGGCCGCGCGCTTCGCGCATGGCCGCCAAAAAGGCCGGTGCCTTCTTACGGGCCAGCGGGTATCCGCCGGAGGCCATCCCGGCCATTGAACATGCCATTGCCGCCCATAGTTTCACCGCCGGGATTGAAGCGGAATCACTGGAGGCGAAGGTGGTCCAGGATGCCGACCGTCTGGATTCCATTGGGGCGATCGGTATTGCCCGGTGCTTCAGTGTCGGCGGGTTGCTCAAGCGGCCGATATATTACGAACCTGAGCCTTTGCCCGTTGAACGACAACCGGAAGATGTGCTATCCAGCGTTGATCACTTCTACACCAAGCTGTTTAAGCTGGAGTCCATGATGCAGACAGAGGCAGGTCGTAAGTTGGCAGCGCAGCGCACAGCCGTTATGCGCACGTTCCTGCAAGAGTTGAGTGATGAAATTGGGGGAAGGAGGTAGGCCATAATGGACGCTGATCGAACAAGCATGACTTCCAATGATCCGGACAACAACCGGTACGAGCTGGCTGTTCGCGTGGGTATTGAGGCCATTCGCCAGGGAAATGGCAACATGCCGTTATGTGCTTCGACGCCGCCAAGGAGGGCCTGCCCGACGACCCGCGCGTCTACCTTGGATTGGGCGACGCCAATTTGGGTCAGGGTGACGCCCGCAAGGCACAGCTTTTCTATGAGCAGGCCGCCCGGATGAATCCACAGGAACCGGTCATCCTCGATCGTGTTGCGGAAGCCCGCAACCGGCAGGGGATACCCTGGAGGCAGCGCGGGCGATGGTTCTGGCCGGTGATATTCTGTGGGAGCGCAAGGAGATTGACGCGGCAGCCAAGCGATGGCAGAACGCGGCTACACTACGACCTGACTCTCCCAGCCCTCACGAACGTCTGGCGATGCTCTACCGGTACGAAGGGGACAAGTCGGCGACGATTCGTCACTACCTGGCCCTGGCTGAATCGCTTCAGAAGCAGGGTCGCCGGGTGGCAGCGCTCCACATTTGCAGCGTTGCCCTGCAGATGGACCCAGACGATCCGGCTGTTCAGGAGGCAACCAATGACGCCTGGCGGCGCGTGGCGACGGCTAATGACCGGGGACCGGGACCGGGTGAACAGATTCGCCCCAGTGATCTGACAAATGCGGCCAATGAATTGGCCCAATGGCAACTGACGGCCGCTTTTCGGCAGGGGACCCTGGCGACGCCCAATCCGGCCCGGCTGGAACGCAACATCCTGTTGGGACAGGCAATGCTCAGCGAAGGCAGCGGACGTGCCGGGCAGGCAATTGACTGCTATGAACAGGTGATCGCCGGGGGGATGCAGTTATCGGCCGTCTTCTATGTGCTGGGGCTGCTCTACCGGCTGGTCGGCCGCACGGCGGATGCGCGTAGTGCTCTCGCTCTCGCCGCCCGTGACCCGTTCTACCGGCAGGCCATTGCCCTGCTGGATGCCTGATCCGGTTGCCCTATTGTTGTGGGCCAATTAATCTCCCAAGATATATTCGGACATCCTAAACAAAATACCCGCCACAGATAATCTGCGGCGGGTATACAAGGAACAACCGATAGGGTTGCGGTCTATTGGAGGCTGGCAATCATTGCCAATAGATCGTCCAGTGTCAGATCCGGGCTGGTCGTAGAGAGTTCGTAACGAACATCATCAGCCAGCCAGGTCAGACGCTGGTCAGGGGCATCATTGTCCCAAGTGGCCTCTGCCAGTGGGTCCGTACCGGGCTCAACTGTTTCAGGCATGATCCACTGGCCGCGCACATACTCGGCCGTTATACCTTCGCCCAATCCCACGCTCTGCACCTCGGCCTCATCACCAATCACCTGACCACTACCCGTTCCGATACCAGGGAACTGTTTGTATTGCGTTAGCTGGATCGTGTCTGCTCCGTTGCCGTATATAAGACTGACAAAGTATATGCCTGGGTTATCCGGAGGGGGATCAGGTAGTGCCAGTGGTGTAAATACCGGTCCAAGTCGGTATCCGTCAGGCAGTTGCCTAATTTCCTTAACAGGAAAACCAACCAGTTCGGCGGCCTGTTCGACTGTTAGCTTAACTTCTGGTGGGATTTGACCACCACCGCCACCACCACCGCCATTTGCACTTACCACAGAAAGACTGTTCTCTGTTTCGGTGACAGTTACGTCCAGGCTACCTTCCTCATCAGCGAGTATGGGGCTGCCATTGTCTGTCTCAATCTGGACGACCACGGGATCGCCATCGGCATCCTCCGCCGTGATGTGGGTGCTGCCGTCCTCATTCACGGCCGCTTCTACCGTGATGTTGCTCCCCTCCGGTATGGACACATTGCCATCTTCGATAACGACAGGCTCTGTATCACTGTACTTAACGGCCGGTATCTCGCTGATAGGCACAAAGTAACGGTATACATTTTGCGCCAGCGCGCGCCCGGCAGGGGTCAAAACCAGCGTTAATGCCAGGACCAATACTGCCAGGGAAAAGCTGAGGCCAAGGATAAAACGACCGGCCCGTTGCTGCCTCGTCGTCATGTTGCTCTCCATGAATGTTGTCTCCTTATTCGTTTGCGCCAGCCACGGTTGGGCAGCCATACGCCGCCGGTAGTCATCGCTCAGAGGCACATCGGCCGTTTCCAGCCAGATGATGATCTCTTGCTCTGTCGGCCGTGGTTGACGGTTACTCATTTCTTGATGGTTCATTTCTCACTTCCCTCTGTGGCCCGCCAATCCCGGCGAAGACGAGCCAGCAACCGTTGTATCGTCACAGACACGGTGTTGGGGCGTAGCCCCATATACGCCGCGATCTCCTTAACCTGCCAGCCGACCATGTACCGCAGCACCAGCATCTCGCGCTGTTCTTCCGGCAAATCTGCCAGGAGCTGCCACAAACGTTGCTGTTGCTCATGCCCAATGATTTGCTGTTCAGGGCCGGCTTCCCGGTCAGCCAGCACAATGTGTTCCAGCGTAACGGTTTCGCCGTGTCGCTGCTGTTGCCGATAGGCGTCTATGATCAGACGGCGAGCAATCGTCAGCAGCCAGCCAAGCGCGGCATCCGCTTCGCCCTGGAACCGCTTGCGGGCTTTCCAGGCACGTTCATACGTTATAGCCGTGAGGTCTTCGATCTCGGCTAACGGCCGTCCACTCAAACCCAGAATATAACGAGCCACAATAGGGTGGGTCTCTTCGTACAGTCGGGCAAAAGCGGCCGGATCCGCATATGGTCGGCGACGTGCCAACAGATTGGGCCAGTTCAGGCCCGATCCGGTCAGTTGCCATTGTGCGGCTTTGCCCAAGTGTTCTTCCGACATAAAAAATCGTTGTTCCTTCGTTAAAACTCGCGAGTTCTATTAAGGGAAACGTTACAGACAACAAAATGTGACATCTATCCTGTACATCATAGCAGGGGAAGCAACAGTCGGGATTGACTATCTACCCGGAATGAAGGTCATGTGCGTGTGCTATAATGTCCCCATGAGTGCACAGGGAAACATCATGCCAAAGGTTGGATCACGAAAATCCGGTGAGCCGGTATGGGAATTGGCGCACCTGTTTCCATATCAGGGTGATTGGTCCGTTGACGAGTATCTCACCCTAAACACCAACCATCTTATTGAGTATGTTGATGGTTATCTGGAGTTTTTGCCCATGCCCACGCTGTCTCACCAGGATATCCTTGCATACCTCTATGAGATGCTGAAGCTTTTTGTTACGGCCGCTTCGTTAGGGAAGGTCTATTTCGCCCCACTCCGGGTCCGGCTCACCCCCAAAGAGTATAGAGAGCCTGATATAGTCTTTATCGCCAATGCCCGGCTGGAACAAACAACCGGAGATTACCCTCTTGGGGCAGACCTTGTTATGGAGATCGTGAGCGGTGGACCTGAGGATCGGGTGCGCGACCTGGAAATCAAGCCTGAGATATATGCAGAAGCAGGTATCCCTGAATACTGGATCGTCGATCCCAAAGACGAAGTCATTATCGTCCTGCACCTCGAAAAGGACACCTACGCCGAACACGGCCGTTTCACCGCCGGTGACATCGCTACATCCGCGCTCCTGCCCGGTTTCAGCGTACTTGTGGCTGATGTGTGGGCAGCGGCGCAACGCTAGTCGGCAACCTCCCATTCCACTGTGACCACACCCCTCCCCCAATCGTTCTATGCCCAATCGGCCTTAACCGTAGCGCGGGAACTCCTCGGCGCGCAACTGGTACGCATCCTGCCCGACGGCACACGGATCAGCGGCCGAATTGTTGAAACCGAAGCCTACTCCGGGCTGGATGACCTGGCTTCCCACGGTCACAGCCGGCGCACCCCGCGCAACACGGTCATGTACGGCCCACCCGGTCACGCCTATGTCTATTTCACCTACGGCAACTGGTGGATGCCCAATGTAGTCGCCGAACCGGAGGACACACCGGCAGCCGTCCTCATTCGCGCACTGGAACCGCTGGATGGGTTGGACGAAATGGCTCGCCGCCGCACGGGACGGCCGCCGGAAGAATGGACCAACGGTCCGGCAAAACTGGCCGTCGCCCTTGATATCGGCAAGGAACTGAATGGTGTGGACCTGACGACCCACGAAAACGGGTTGTGGATTGAACCGGACATCACGATACCGGAGGAACTGGTTCGCACCGGACCACGCATCGGCATGGGCAAAACGCCGGAGCCGTGGTATTCCATGCCCTGGCGCTGGTGGGTGGGCGGCAACCTCTACGTCTCAAAGGGATCGGGCAAAAAGGGCTGATCGCGCTTGTTTATTCATCGGTCGGAAGCGGCCGTTGCAGCACCATAAGCCGCTTTGGGTCAGTGGCCGTCTCAAACCCATATGGCTCGTAGAGCGTATGGGCGTCGCGGGTGAACAGCATGAAACGGGACAGGGTTCGCAGATCCGGGTAATCGAGTATCGCCTGAACAAGTGCCTTGCCGTAACCACGCCCCCGAAAATCCGGCAGAATGAACACATCCCCCAGGTAAGCGACCCGCGCCATGTCCGACACCACACGGGCAAAGCCGATCTGTTGCCCGTCGAGATATACGCCAAAGCACAACGAGTTTGCGAACGACCGCTCCAACATCTCGCGCGGAACACCCTGCGCCCAATACGAATCCTCCGATAAAAAGCGGTAGATCATATCCAGGTCCAGTCGTGCGGGGTCGGTAGATATTTCAATGTCCATGGTATTTATCGTTCCTGACTCACAATAAAACGTGTTGATCATAAGCATACTAGAAGGCGCTTTCCGGGCCAACGGTTCAACGCTTTCATCGGTGATGGAACCCGCTGGTGCTGGGCGGTGTATGATAAGTACATGCAGCCTGCAGAAACGGCACGCGCCCAAGAAGCGGCCGTGAACGAAGCCGCTCTGGTGCAACGGGCCCGCCGGAATGACCCCGCTGCCTGGGAGGCGATTGTGCGTCGGTATCAGGAACCTGTGTTCCGGCTGGCCTACCTGATCCTGGATGATCCCGCCGATGCGGAGGACGTAGCCCAGGAGGCGTTTGTGCGCGCCTATCTGGCGCTGGATCGCTTTGACACGGAGCGTCCGCTTCGGCCGTGGTTGCTGAGTATTGCCGCGAATCTGGCGCGGAACCGGCGGCGCAGCCTCGGCCGTTACTGGGGAGCCGTACAACGTGCGTTCCAGGCCAGTCCGGAACCGTACCACCCGCCGCCTGAGCGAACGGTGGCGGCCGACGCCCGGCGCTTGCGGGAAGCTGTCAGCCGGTTGCGTCCACTGGCCCAGGACGTTGTTTACCTGCGATATTTTATGGAACTGTCTGAGGCGGAAACGGCCGAGGCGCTGGATGTTCCGGCCGGGACGGTCAAATCCCGGCTGCACCGCGCATTGGCGCAGTTGCGGACGATTATTGAGGACGACTTTCCAGACCTGCAAGACGCATTTGAGTAAGCCATGAACGAGACCCAACAACCACTCTTTCAGGATGACACCTTGATACAACTGGCGCGAGCGTATCCCTACCCGCCTACGCCTGATATCGCGCAATCTGTGCGGCAACAACTCACTGATGTACCTACCACAGCAACTAACCATCCTCGCCGGACGCCGTCCTGGGCGGTTGCCCTGGCGGCCGTTATCGCCCTGCTCGTGCTGGGTATGTTGGCCGTGCCGCAAACACGGGCGGCCGTCCGATCACTGATTGCCCGCATCGGTGCCATTCAATTATTCGTTGACGACGCCTCCCCCACCGCAACCCCGACCACTGCATCACAAGGCGTTCTACCCGCCGCACCCACTCCGGTTCCGCTGGCATTGCTGGCCGCCGCCCCCGGCGAGCCAATTGCATTAGGAGCGCTCAATGAGTTTGCGGCATTCCCTGTGCGTCTGCCGGACGTGAAGGAGCCCTGGGGTGAGCCGGATTCGGCCGTTGTCCACCAGGTAGCGAACCATTCCCTGCTGACGCTGATTTGGGATGATCCCCGGCAACCCGGACATCCTTACCTGACGTTCTCGCAAACCGACATTCCACAACTGGCCTTCAAGATGGTAAGTGCGGATCAGGTCACATGGCTACAGGTGCAGGGACATGACGGCGTGTGGATCCAGGGACCGCATACGACCGGACTGCTTTTTGACGGCACGGCAACTGATGAGCAGATCGCCAGCAATGTCCTGCTCTGGAGTGACGACGCCATGACCTACCGAATTGAAGGTGATATCGCCATGGAGGATGCAATCCGTTTGGCTGAATCCTTAACCACAGTATCCCCGGATCCATAAAAGGGAACCCTCTCCTACCGGCCGGTGTATTACCCGCAGAACGAACACTTGCTGAAAAAGGAGTTACCCTGATGAAACGACTAACAGGAATTGCTTTGTTATTGATTGGCTTGCTGGCTGCCGTACCGGCCGTCTTTGCGGGGCTGGGCGACCGTCACTCTGGATGCGTTGCCCGGTGAAATTCAGGCCGGGGAAACGTATACAATCGGCTTCACTGTCCTGCAACACGGCCAGACTCCGGTCCACGAACTCGGCGAAGGCTATCCGGTGGAACCGGTTCTGTTTGCAACTAACCCGGTGACGGATGAACACGTGCAGGTAGACGCTCTGCCGACCAAGAAGCCGGGTCACTTCGAGACTGAAATCACCTTCCCCAGCGAAGGGGAGTGGAAATGGTCTGTGACGCCACGGCCGTTTGGCGAACAGGACCTGGGTACTTTGACTGTACACCAGGCCGCACCCGCCAGTCTGTTGGGTACCGGCCAATCAATGTCGCTATCGGGCGGCATGTCCACTGCCACCAGCCTCATGCTCTTCGTCGGGAGTCGGCCTGGTTCTGCTGGGTGTGGTTGCCCTGATATGGGACAGGAAGCGCCACACGCCGGCAACCGGCCACGTACAGGCTGAGGATGAACCTGTCCAGACTGACTTCAATCGCCATTATCGGTGGTGGGCTCCTGATCCTGCTGGCGGGATTGGGCCAGATGGTCGGTCATGCAACGGCCAACAGCAGCCCCGATTAAGCAGGTAGATTCGGAACAGACTTTGGCGGAAGAGGGGGCGGCCCTGTTTCCAATACAAGGGTTGTCCGGTTTGCCATGATCGCGGACTGAACGGGGCAGTCAATCTGATCGTCTACGATCCTGATCCGGCGTTTCTGCGCGAATGGCTCAGGAATCCGTCCGTTATCCGGCCGGGAACGCCGATGCCCAACCTGAATCCGGAATGATGAGGAATCGAGGCGCTGATCGCCTTCCTGAAACCTACAGTCAACGATAGGGATTTACCGGGGGTCGGGCTACTCAATTTTGAGTAGTCCGGTCAGGCTTACACAGTCTGACTGTCAGCAGCCGACCAGGTAACAGTCTCCAATATAGCCAGATTGAGGGCCGCGAGGGTCATAGATGATGCGAACAAGCGTATCATCGCGCTGCATGAAGACTGCTTCACGGCGCATGTCATCCCAGGCGAAACCAAACTGCACAGCCGGCATATCGCCCACCCGCGTATCGTGCAGCTCCGTTGTGGTCAGATCGGCAAACTTGTCACGCAGTCCGGCCACGAATTGCTCATAGGCCTGTTGCCGATCCCCGAATTGCTCGTAGACGGCAACCTCAAAGTAGAGCAGACAGCGATCGGCCGTCAGCAGGTGGAAGCGCCGGGAGTCGCCGATTCGGCCGTGCTCCAGCGTAACCGGCTGGTCCACTACATCCTGTGAGTATCTGAAGCTGAGAGCTGTCTCGCTATCGTGGACAGTGGTCCACAGCATGGGGCGCTCCAGGACCGACAGGCGCAGCACCTGGGTGATAAACGGCGCTTTGCCGTCCAGATAACCGGGGCGGTCTTCGGCAAATTCCAGGGCCAGTTCGGCTTTCAACTCTCCATAGGCTGCGGCTGTGGCCGGATGGGCCAGCAAATAGTCGCGGAAACCGGTCGTTTGCTGCCATTCCCGGCTGGACTGCTCAAACATATGCAGGTGGTGGGTACGGCCGGTTGTGGTGGCCTCACCCAAATAAAAGAAATGACGGCCCGGCACAACGTCCGTGCCAAGATAGATGTACCCCATTTGCTGGAGTGTCTCAATGACCGGCGGCGTTTTCTCGAAATCGTCCACAACCAGGGCGATATCTATGATGGGTTTGGCGGGGATACCGGGAATGGAGGTACTACCTACGTGCTGGATGTCCCGGACGATGTCAGGCATATAGGCGGTCAGCGCCGTCTGCAGGCGTTGTTTCTCTTCGGCAAAGAGCCGTGCCCATTCGGGGGAGTGCGGCACCAACCGCACTCGGCCGTCCTGCAACCCAACAATGTGATCATCCACCATGAAGAATCCCTCAGGAATAGTGTAGGCCAGCACGGGTACGATTGTCAAAACCCCCAATCTCCACCCCATAAAGTTGACGGGGCCAGCTCCACACTGTTACCGGCGGGATCACGAAAATAGATCGACGTGCCGCCAAAACTCCAAGTGACTTCTTTCTCAATGGGCACATCATGTGCCGCCAGATGCGCCCGCCAATCGTCCAGCGTATCGGCCGGCGCCGCAAAGGCGATATGTCCGGGACCAATTGCACCATGACTGGGTACGTCCCGGCCGGGCAGGATGGATTTTTCGGGATCGAAAATCAACAGTGCCCCAAACTCACAGCGGAAAGAAATGGCGACGTCAAAGGCGGTCACCAGTTCCAGACCCAGCACCTCAGTATAAAACTGCCGGGCAGCTACCAGATCGTCGGCATAAATAACTGTCTCAAAGATACGTGTGGCTTTCATCATTGTTTCGTTAATCGTCTCCAATCGACCGGTGAAAGGTCGTCGCTTCATGGTCCAGCTTGTAAACATCCTGGAAGTGGCTGTGGCCCGCCGGTCCAGCTCATACGGGTAAGCATAACCCAGGTGATCACCAACCTCCGTCGCCACCCGGCAGAGATCAATGGTGGCAAAGAACGCCGTCCAGTTGGCTTCGATATCGGCCCCGGTGTAAGTCTGTTCAAACGCAGCCCGACAGATCGGGCGAAAGCCGTTCTTCAATCCCTGCCCAAAACACCGGTCTTGACTGACCAGTCATGGTCCATCTCCATGCGCCATTCGAGCATCCTCCGCAAGTTCTTGCCTTTCATAACCTGGTCAAAACTGTACTTGGCCGGGAGCAGTTCATCACGCCACAGGTTCTTGGCAACATAGGTGCCTTCATGAAAGAACAGTTCGATCACTTCCCGGTAGGCGGCCTCGTCCGGCGGGCGGGGAATGTAGGCGGTATCGGTCGGCGGCCGGAGATCGGCCGTCAGGCCATCCTTGTCCAGCAGCACCCGGTAGCCCATCTAGTTCGGCCGGCAGCGCCGACTCGGTGCTCCATCGCCGCCAGAGCGCGGCCGGCATGACGTGGAAGTCCATCTTGAGGCCGTCCTCGTACTGGGTAATGCGAAAGAAAGAGGGTGGTGGTCATGGTCATACTGAACCGGGTCGCGGTAGACGACCAGCAGCGGGCCGAAGTCGCCCAACCAGAGTTCATCCTCCAGAAACGGCCGAACGTCCTCCACAATCAGAATGATGTCATATCCGATAGAGCGTCGGTTGCGGCTTGCGGGTTTGTGCGCGTGCTGGTCCAGACGACGGCCCGCACACGCGGATCGGCCGTGGCCCAGGCGATCAGGTGGTTGATGACCGGATCATCAGCAAGCTTGTCATAGGAGGAAAGGTTGCCGATCACGCTCCGTCACCGGATCGATCTTTCAGAAACTGGTAAATGGCAGACATATCGGCCCGACTCCAACCGGCGCGGTTCGCCAACTGGTAGACTTCCTTGGCGGCGTTGGCAACCGGCATGGCTACGCCAACCTCATAGGCGGCCGTTGCGGTCATTTGCAGGTCCTTCTGCATCAGTTCCAGCGGAAACTCCGTATCGCTGTAGTCACCGCTTGCCATCTTCTCCCGCTTGCGGGCCAGGGTCGGGGCAGTAACCGGCGCAGTCAAAAGGACATCGAACAACATCTCCTCCGATAACCCCAATGCCTGACCCAGCACCATTCCCTCGGCGAATGCTTCCAGGCTGACAGCCAGCATATGGTTGAAGATAATCTTCAGGGACGTACCCATGCCCTGCCCGCCGACATGAACAATGCGGGAGCCCATACTCTCGAAGGCCGGACGCGCCGTCTCCAGATCCGGCCGCATCCCCACCGACAATAAACGTCAATTCACCGGCGGCCGCCTGCGGCTTACTGCCCATCACTGGCGCATCAAGGAAACGGGTGCCACGCCCGACCGCTTCCTGGGCCATCCGGCGCGAGAAAGACGGGTGGACGGTAGTGCAATCCGCCCACAAACTACCGGACGGCATGGCATCCAGGAACCCATCCGGGCCATAGACAACCGACTCAACCGCAGCCGGATCAGCCAGCATGGTAATCAGCAACTCCGGTGCAGCAGCCGCGACGGCCGCCGGGGTGGCCGCAAATACCAGCACCTCGCTCTACGAGAGGCTCGGCCCTGGCCGCTGTGCGATTGGTGACGGTAACCTCATGACCGTCCTGCAGCAGATTGGCAACCATGCCGCTGCCCATGATCCCTAAACCGATAAATCCTATTTTCATGCAAAATACTCCTGACCAAACAAGGCTATTAGTTCTTTAGCCGCCGGTCGAACCTCTCCTTGACCATTGAATTGCCAACGCCAATCTATTGTGATTATTCGTCTGCCAGAGCCAGCGCGACGGCCGCTTCGGCATGGATGGCCGTTGTGTCAAACAGCGGGATTTCTGTGTCAGACTGCTGCACCAGCATGGGGATTTCGGTACAGCCCTCAATGATGCCCTGCACCACGCCGGGCCAGCGAGTCCATAATCTCAAGATAGGCCTGGCGGGAATCGTCACGCACCTGCCCCAAACACAACTCGCCGTAGATAACCCGATGGATGAGTTCGCGGTCGGCCGCTTCCGGCACCAACACAGTCAGCCCCTGCGCCTCCAGACGGCCGCGGTAGAACTCCTGCTCCATCGTAAAGCGCGTGCCCAGCAACCCAATTGTCTGGATGCCACCTCACGGATGCGGTCGGCCGTCGTGTCAGCCAGGTGAACAAAGGGGATACTAATCGCCGCCTCAATCGCCGGGGCCACCTTGTGCATGGTGTTGGTACACAGGAGCAGGAAGTCTGCACCGGCAGCTTCCACCTGCCGGGCCGCATCGGCCAGCAATCGTCCGGCGGCGTCCCAGTCGCCCTGCTGCTGCAATTCTTCTATGGGCTGGAAGTCAACACTCACCAGGGCAATCGGCGCGGAGTGGAGTTTGCCCAGCTTCTCGCGGACACCCTCGTTGATATAGCGGTAGTAATACGCTGGCTCTCCCAACTCATTCCGCCCAGCAGGCCGATTGTCTTCATCGTTACTCCTGATCTCGCCTGTCACGACTGCGCCTCAAGGACCATCGGGCTCCTACATAACAACCTAATGGTTCAACCAGCGGCCGATCACCTTGCCCAGCCCTGTATCCTGCACCTGGTAGCCCAACGACTCGTAAAACGGCATCATGTCGTCGGTAAACAGGTAGACATGCTGGCCCGGAAATTCTTCTTCCATCAACTGCATCATGCGCGTGGCGATTCCCTGACGACGGTAGGCACTATGGGTCCAGACATCCACCACATAGGCATTACCACGCCGTCAGACAAAGCCCGCACCGTGCCGATAATCCGGTCATTGTCATCCAGAGCCAGCACCACCACAGCGCTGTTCTCGAATGATCTGGTGCATCTCCTCCGGCGTGCGGTCGTTATGGAAGCTGTCGGCCGTCAGGTCATCGACCAGTTCAGCCCAATCTACTTCGGTAATTGATTTCGGTATATCTAACGGTCATAAGACGGTCGCTCACACCCCGGCAGCGCACAAATGCCTCAGGTGTTCTCCTCCCCCAGATTGTACCAGCGGCAAAACAAAAAGCGCCAGAGTCCGTGGGACCCTGGCGCTCTTCTTCTTCAACCCTCCCAGAGGGGCGAATTTAGCCCTCGCGGATTTTTGAGCCGCTAAACGGATTGCCAAACAGGGGTGCAAAGACGCAAAAATCGAAGATCCCGGCCAGCAACGGTACGGCACCAATAATGGCTACGATAATACCGACCGTACCACCCAGGCCCCAGATACCCCAGGCGATCAGGGCGATACCGGCAATGCCGCGAATGATACGACCGGCGGTTGATGCAAGAAAAGCAATAATCGGATTCATCTTGATAACTCCTTATCTATACCTATAGGTCCAACAGTAAAAACGGTTATGACCCAACTATAGATCAGGAAGAACCCGGTGTCTGTGACAATATCACATAACCGCGCGTGACTTCAGTGCGGCCGTGTCCAGAATCTCAATGGTTCCTCGGCCGGGGCGGATCATCCCCTCGGAAGAGAAGCCTTCCAGAATACGGCTGATGACCTCCCGCGAACTGCCCAGCTCGGCGGCGATCTCCTGATGGGTGATCTTCAAGACGGGTTCACCTGGCTGTGTTCGATCAGTAACGCCGCGACGCGGGTATCCATGCGGTGAAACGTCACTTCTTCCACAGTCGTCATGATGCTGGACAGCCGCTGGGAGAGCAGCCCAAAGACGAAGTCGCGCCACAGATCATAGCGACGAACCCACTCGCGGAAGACGTCGGCGGGAATCATGACCGCCTCCGCTTCCTCTTCACAGTGGCAATGGCTGGAAATGTCTGCCGGCTCAGGATGGCATTGGCGGTCAGGATGCACGATTCCCCATTGCCGAAGCGGTAGAGCGTAATCTCACGGCCCGTCTCGCCAATCTTGTAAACACGCACCACACCGGACAGCAACAGGGCAATCGCTTCGCTGTTATCACCTTCGACAAACACATCCCGCCCGGCCGGGATGCGGGTCAGGAACGCCCACTGCCGGAACTCCCGCGCCTGCTCCGCGTCCAGTTGCCGCAAGAACGGCAGTGTATTCATGATGCGGTCGTACTGTTCCTGGTTGATCATATTTATCTCGGCGTGTGATGCTACGCATACCGAACCATGCGACAGCCCGGCTTATGGACAATCCCTATCAGTATAGTTTAATTGACCCTACCTTTCACCGAAGCAAAGATCATCTTAAACCCGCGGCAATGATTCCATGGATTACCCTACCGGGACATTGACTTTTCTCTTCACCGACATTGAGGGCAGCACCCCTTTGTGGGAGCAATTCCCCACTGATATGCGGTCGGCCATGGTGCGGCAGGATGAGATCATCGAGGCTATCGTTGCTGATAATGGTGGCTTTGTCGTCCGCCCGCGAGGTGAAGGGGACAGTCGCTTCGTCTGTCTTTGAGCAGCCGGCCAATGCGGTGCGTTCGGCGGCGGGCATCCAGCATGCACTGGCAACCGAGTTCAGCACAGCCCCCTTCCCGCTTCGGGTGCGTATCGGGCTTCATACCGGCAGTGCGGAATGGCACAACGGGGATTATTACGGTTCGGCCGTAAACCGGTGCGCCCGTATTCGCGGATTGGGCTACGGCGGGCAAACGCTGCTTTCCCAGGCAACGGCCGGTTGGTCCCGGATGAACTGCCCAACGGGATTACGCTGGTCAACCTGGGCGAGTACTACCTGAAGGGGCTGAGCCGGGCGGAGACGATTTACCAGGTCTGGCTGGCCGATCTGCCGAACGAGTTTCCACCCTGCAATCCTTCGGCAGCGCCGTCTCAACCTGCCAGAACCACCCACACCCCTTGTCGGGCGAGAGCAGGATTTGAGCGTGGTGAGCGATTTGTTGTCCCAGTCGTCCGTAAGACTGGTGACGTTGACTGGACCGGGCGGCATGGGCAAGACACGCCTGAGCCTGGAGTTGGGACAGCAACTGTTCGACCGGTTCCCCGATGGTGTCTTCTTCGTCGATCTGGCCCCGATCACCGATCCGGCTCTGGTCGCCTCGACCATCGCCCATGCTATGGGCGTCCGGGAAGGCGGCGGCCGTCCGCCGTTCGAGAACCTGCGAGACTTCCTGGCCGATAAAACAGTACTGATCATCCTGGACAACATGGAGCAGGTCATTGCCGCTGCACCCATGGTGGCGGGTCTGCTGGCGGCGGGGCCGTCGGTTAAGCTGATCGCCACCAGCCGGATCCCCCTGCAAATCCGCGGGGAGCGAGAGTATCCCCTGGCGACGCTTCCTGTTCCCCCGGCTGATACCTTCCTGAGTCTTGAGGATCTTCAGAGCTACGAAGCCGTGCGCCTGTTTGTTCGTCGGGCGCAAGCGGTCAAACCTTCGTTTGAACTGACGACAGAAAATGCCGCAGCCGTTGTAGACATTTGTCGCCGGTTGGATGGACTGCCTCTGGCGCTGGAGATTGTCGCCACACGTCTCCGTATGCTGTCACCAAATGCCATATTAAAACGACTGGACCGGAGCCTGAAACTGCTGGTAGGCGGGGCGGCCGATTTGCCCACCCGCCAACAGACCATGCGCGGGACCATTGACTGGAGCTACGACCTGTTGAGGCCGGAGGAGCAGACGCTCTTTGCCTGCCTGGGCGTTTTCGTGGGCGGGTTCACCATGCCGGCAGTTGAGGTGATCTGCAACCCCGGCGATACGCTTGACATCTTTACGGGCCTTGAAGTGTTATTAAGCAACAGCCTTGTGCGCCAGATTGAATCACCGAGAGAGGAACCTCACTTCGCCATGCTCCAGACAATTCGCGATTACGCCCTGGAGAAATTGGAGGCAGACGGTGAACTGGACGCAGTCCGGCTGGCACATGCCCAATATTTCTACCAGTACGCGGTAGATGAATGGAGTGAAATCAACGGTCCCCATGCAACTGAAGCAATGGCGCTGGTAGAAGAAGATCATGACAACTTCCGGGCGGCGATGTCCTGGGGGCTTGAACCGGGAAATGATCTCATGATCGCTTCGTACATCTGCGTTTTTCTGGCCTGGTTCTGGTACCGGTATGGATACTTTCAGGAAGGGCGGGAATGGGCCGACCGGGTTATGGCCGCCACAGAATCCACAACCAGCCCTGCTCGCATTCTGGCTACAATTGCCGCGGCGATGATGGCTATGTGGCAGGGGGATCTGGATGTCGCCGACGAACGGATAGTCCGATCGCTGGGATTGGCCCTAGCAGGGGACTTTGATCTGGGTGTCACCATAAGCCACTTCGTATATGGTATAAACCTTGTTAATCAGGGACGTGACCGGGAGAGTTATGCCCAGTTGATGCAGGCCGCCGAACGGTTTGACCAGGGGGATAGCGGCTGGGACAAGGGCAATGCGCTCATCCATCTGGCTAATGCCACCCTGGGGCTGGGTGAGTTGGCTACGGCGGAAACCTGGTTGCAGCAAGCCCAGCCTCTGGTCGAACAAATCGGTGATCCTGGCAGATCGCCTTCTGCCTGAATAATTTTGGGGAAGTAGCGCGGGTTCGGGGCGACTACGAGACGGCCCGCGACTTTTATCTGCGGTCGGAGAAGTTATATCGGGAGACCGATGCTGTCGGCGATCAGGCCCGGCTGGTTCATACGCTGGGGTATATTGCCCTGCATGACGGCGATTCGGCCGAAGCAGGAAGGCTGTTCCGTGAAAGCCTGACTGCCTTTCGTACCCTGGGCAACAAGCGGGGAATGGCCGAATGTCTGGCCGCGCTGGCTGCTCTCGGCCCGGAAACCGGACAGGAAGATGTTGCCACCCGGTTGCTTGCCGCAGCAGAAACACAACTGACCTCATCCGGGGCTGCCTGGTGGCCGGCCGATCGCGTTGAAATTGAACACACATTGACTCGCCTCAGGGAGTCACTGGGTGATGACCGGTTCACGACGTTGTGGGCTCAGGGAGCAACATTGACGTTACCGGAAGCCATGCAGTTGGCGGAGCGAATCGGGTAACGATAAGACAATATCCTGGTCTTGATTACGGAGGATTAACATGGCTCATGACTTTGTAGCGCAGAATGATGAATCTCGGCAGCGATTGGAAACCTTCTCAACAACCTGACAGACGAGCAACTGAACACAATGGGCCTGCGGCTGGACAGTTGCGGCACTGCTGGGTCATCTGGCGTTTTGGGATCAGCGAATGGTTGTATTGCTGCAGCTGGCAGGCGGAAGGGGTCAGCGATCTTTCGGTCGATCGGACATGATCAACGACTCGTTAAAGCCCCTTGCCCTGGCGTTGACCCCCGCGGCTGTGGCGTTGTGCATTCAATCCGCCGAAGCGGATGCAGCTTTGGCGGCCACCAGCGAGGAGCTGGTGCGGCCATCAAGGCTTCCGGTAATCATTTCCGGTTTGACCGTTCGCTTCACCGGACGATCATCTGGGCGAAATCGCGAGGCTGCTGGGAGAGAGCGATTAGAGTTACCCAATCTGCTGATCAGGATGGAGGGTACGCCACTCTGGCTCCAGGATCGCGTATACCAGCGAATCCCACCACCGTCCCTTGAAATACTGGGCTTCGCGCAGTCGCCCCTCGCAGGTCATGCCCACCTTCTCCAGAACACGGGCGGACTGGACGTTCTCGGCCACGCACCAGGCCGCAACCCGGTGGACCTGTAGCTCGTCAAAGGCAAAGGCCAGCATGGCTCGCGCCGCTTCGGGCGCATAGCCATACCCCCAATGGTCCGGGGCGATCTCATACCCCATCTCGGCGTCCGTTGCGGTCGGGAACGATTTACGCACACCGCAGTTCCCGATCAGCTCGCCGGTTTCTCTGATTACGACGGCCAACTGGAAGCGCAACCTCGGCCGTTCCCGCTGTTGACCCACAAACATGCCCACGAAGTGCTGGACGTCTTCCGGCAGGCGATCCGTCCATTCATTGTAACGCAGGTAGCGGGGATCGCGCTGATAGGCCAACACAGCCGGCCAGTCGCCTGTCGTGAAATCCCGCAGTAGAAGTCGCTCCGGTCGTCAGTCTCATACCGACAGTAGAGTCATTGTATTCGTCAGTTTACCGGGTTTGATCGGCCCGCATAAACCAGACATAGGTCGCCGCCAACCCGACCAGACCGGTCAGAATCACGATGACATAGCTCGCCGTTCCCAGTTGCGCATCGGCCGATCCTGCCACACCAGACAGCAACGCCGGAATGGACCAGGGAAAATATTCGCCCCAACCGGCCGCGGCCACGATCTGGGCGGCAACCACCGCCGCAATTGCAAAGCCCATCGGCGGCAAATACCTGCCCGGCAACGCCGAAAAAGGCCACCGGCGTCACCAGGAGAATGGTCAAAACGGCCGGTATGGCGATAAGGGTAAGACCCTGCGAGAGATCGGCCGCCGCAAACGGACCCAGCACCAGATATCCAACCACTAATCCCAGCAGGGTCATGACCAGAAACAACAGGGCGGCCCAGATAACGATAACCACAAACTTGGCCGAGACAATCGTCGCCCGCGGCGTCGGCAATGCCAGCAGGTCCTTGACGGTGTGATCGGCATACTCGCGACCGAATACCCAGCTACCGACGAAGCTGATAATGATGAAGCCGCCTATGGCTGCGGCCTGAGCCAGGACACCGAAAAACGTCGCCCAGTTAGCTTCGCCGGCCACGATCTGGGCCTTGGTACTGACGATGCCTAGTTGTCGCGCCGCTTCCGGGTCCTTGAGCACGATCATGAAAGAAGCCGCCAATAAACGGCACAAATGAGATAGCCAGGATGGTAAAGAAAAGCACCCGCGAGCGCCGGGCCTTCATACTCTCCACCAGGATGGTTTGCCACAGGTTGCTCATGAGACGATCTCTACCTCCGCACTCACAAGCCGGAGGAAGTAGTCCTCCAGGTCTTCCTGTCCCACGGAAAGCAAGGTCGGCGGCATCCCGTTACGGACCAGTTCGGTTGCCACATCATCGGGACGATCAACCGCCTGGGCACCGGTCAGCAGGATGGTCTTGTCCGGTGCCAGCGAAGCCGCATACCCGTTGCCGGATAGAAAGGCCAGCGTTGTGTCCGTGGTTCGCGTCTGCACCGCCAGCCAGCGTCGCCGGTCGCGTTCCAGATCGCTATGGTCCAGTTCGCGCAGCAAACGCCCCTGATGAATGATACCGATGCGGTCCGCAAGCCGCGACACCTCGCCCAGCATATGGCTGGACATGAAGATGGTCACGCCGCGCTCCGCCACCAGACTACGCAACAGGCGCCGAATCTCAACGATACCGGCCGGGTCCAACCCACTTGTCGGTTCATCCAGGATAAGCAGGTCTGGCCGGTGCAGCAGCGCCTTCGCCAGTCCCAGCCGTTGCGCATTGCCCAGCGACAACGTGCCTGCCCGGCGGTCGGCATACTCATCCAGCTTCAGCCATTCGATTGTTTCCTGCACGGCCTCAACCGGTACACCCGGCCGCAGGCGGCGCAGGGCGTTCAGGTTCTGGCGAACAGTCAGTTCCGGGTAAGCATGGGGCGTTTCAACCAGGTAGCCTACCGACGCCCAGGGAGCTACCACACCGGGACGAACGGCCGTTCCCAGCACCACCGCCTCCCCGGAAGTGGGCTTTACCATGCCCAGCAACATGCGAATGGTCGTCGTCTTGCCGGCCCCGTTCAACCCCAGGAAGGCGTAAATCTCACCCTGGGTCACATGCAGCGAGAGATCAGCAACGGCCGTCACGTCGCCATACTGTTTGCCCAGCCCTTTTGTTTCGATGGCGTAGGTCATGGGTTATGCGCCGGCAGTCGGCTTTGTCAGGAATTTGGCGATCAGTTTGTTCAGGGTGGAGGTGTTACGGACGGTAGACTGCACACCCAGCGCCTTTCCAGGCGATCATTGGTAATGGCGCTCTCACCCAGATCGCGCCGCCGCAACCAATACAGATTGGGGCCGTCCACATGCAGTTTGTCGATGTCGCTCTCGTAGGCCATCACTGCATCAATCCCGTCCGCAGGGGGCGTCTCCCCGCAGGAAGGCCACATAGACGACGGCCTCGTCATGGTCGGCGGCCGCGCCAAACGGCTGCGTATTGGCAACGGCGATCAGCTCGTCTTCCGTGCGGATCAGGGTGGGCACATCAAAGCCGAATCCTTCCTCCAATTGGGCTTCGATGCGGCGCTCCAGCGCGGGAATATCATCCGTGTCCGTTTCAAAAATGGCATTGCCCGACGCAATATAGGTGGCGACATTTTCCAGACCGAGCAGTTCCAGTTGCTCGCGCAGGCGTTCCATCTTCATCTGACGATTGCCGACATTAACAGCCCTGAGAAAGGCAACGTAACGGGTCATTGAGGATATACCATCTCCCCGCGTTCCAGCATGTCCACATACTTGAGAATCCGCTTCCGGCGCGTTTCCGGTTTTTTGGCGGTCTGGATGCGATGCAGGATGGCGTAGCGATTGACGCTTTTTAGCGTGGCAAAGAAAGCCGCTGCCTGTGGATTGTTATCCAGCTCGGCCTGTAAATCATCCGGCACTTTGGCCGTGGACTGGGATTCATAAGCAGCGTCCCACTGCCCGTTTTCTTTGGCCCGGTCAATAGCGCTCAGGCCGTCGGGCTGCATCCGACTCTCGGCGATTAACTGCGCGGCTTTCTCGCGGTTAACCTTTGACCATATGCTGTTCGGCCGTCGGGGGTGAACTTCTGCAACCACCAGGTGTCATCATAGCCTTTCTTCCGGCTGTCAATCCAGCCGTAGCACAAGCAACTTCCACCGCCTCGCCATAGGTAACGGAAGGAATCCCGGAACCTTTCTTCGCCAGTTGCAGCCAGAGGCCGGTCTCCGTGCGGCCGTTTTGCTCCAGCCAGCCAGCCAGGGCCTGCGGGGATTCGAAAGGGATAGTGGGGAGGTCGTCACTCATTAGTCTATCTCCTGGAGATTACAGGAAGCCGCTCAATCAGGATCACGGCCCTTAGCATAGCCAAAGGCATTACCGGCGGCAATAAAACATAGGGCAAGCGGCAAGGGAGAGGCGGGACACATTCTCGTATGTCTGGCTATGATATCAGTATGAATGATCCCTACCTGCCCCCCGATTTGGACCCGGAACGAATCATCGCCGTCATTGGCGCCATATCCGACACCCACATGCCCGACCGCTGGGCGGCCTTGCAGCCGGCCATCTTTGAAGCGCTGGATGGCGTGGACCTGCTCCTGCACGCCGGGGACATCGGTAAACTGGTGGTGCTGGACCAGCTCAGCATCATCGCTCCGGTGATTGCCGTGCACGGCAACGACGAAACGGCCGAAGCGCAAAGAGTCCTGCCCTACCAGCAAGTGATCGCCTTCAACGGTCACCGCCTGCTGCTCTGTCACAGCCACCTGCCCGACCGGGACGCGGAAATGGCCTCCCGCCGGTATGACGACTGGCAGTCCAAGCTGTCCGCGAACGCAGCGTTAGCCCATCGCGCCGGGGCGACCATTTACGTCAGCGGCCATCTGCATATCCCGTTTGTCACTCAGGTGGACAGCGTATGGCTCATCAATCCGGGCGCTATCGCCTCAGGCGGCGGGGGGATGCGCCAGACCATTCAAACTGTCGCCCGGATTTACCTTCGGGATGACGGACGGCCGTTCGTCACCCATATTGATGTGACCGGTGATCCGCAGCCCTATGAAGCCTCTGTTGATTGGGAGGCCGGGTTCAACGCCACTTACGCGCGCTATCATGAGAGCATCCTGTCGCCGGAGATGGCACGTGTTGTGACCGCGCTGCGCCACACGCCATATGTGGCCGATCCGCGTAGCTGGGCCATGATGAACGCCCTGGGCCGGCCGGTGTGGGCCGGGGAGAAAGCGTCTGTCACGGTAGATGACTTGCGGGCGGCGGTCCGAGAGACTGGCGACCTGTTGCCGGATGAGCGCGCGACGCTGCTGGATTTTATCGAACAGGCGGCCGTTGGCTCAATCGAATAAGTCGCGCTTGTTGAACCGGGCTATCGCCAGTCTCGTCATTATTTTAGGTGTTGTCAGCCATTTGATGGCCGCCCCGGATTTGTCGTTCGCCAGTACCTGATCCGCCAGCCACGGCGTCACCGTCTCAACCTTGTCGCCCAGCGCGTTAAAGGCGGCTTTGGTCTGTTCGAATCCCTCCGGATCATCCTGATACTGCTCGGTAATGAAGTCGGTGATGACCATGCCCGGACTGAGGCTGCTAACCTTCACCGGGGTGCCTTCTACTTCGGCCGCAAGCGAACGGGTGAAATAGCTCAGAGCCGACTTGGTACTGCCGTACACGCTCAATCCCGGACGGATACGGCCGTTGCTACCAAAGCCCTCCATGTTGTACAGGTGCCCGAACCCCTGTTGCAGCATGCGCCGGACGGCAACCTGCGACCCGTAGATCATCCCCTTGAGGTTGATGTCCACTACCTGATCGATCTTTTCTGTCGGGATTTCCCACCCCATCAGATATGGGTGTCCCACCCCGGCATTGTTGATCCAGATATCCACCTTGCCAAAGGCCGCAACGGCCGCCGCCCATATCGCTTCGTGCACGTCCGGCACAACCACGTCCCCTGCCTGCACGGCGATGCGATCGGTCCCATGTCGGTCGGACAGGGCGGCGAGCGCCGCATCCACGCTCTCTTGCGAACGGCCGTTCAACAGAACCTGACATTCGCGCTTTAGAAACTCATCGACCAGTCCATAGCCGATGCCCCGTGTACTGCCTGTAATAACAATGCTTTGCTTCATAAGTCTGGGTCTCTTGTTGGGATACAGTGAACATATCCGATGGTCTCGTTCATGTTGTCACGATTGTACTGGTTCCAAAGACCAAATCCACGCCCGGTCCCCCCTGACGCGGCAAAGGGTTACATGTTGTCTTCCCCGGTAATTTGGGCTTGATTTCAAGTGAATATGTATTATCATATATATGTAATAGCATATAGGTAGGCGTGCATGTCACTACAACATCTAATTCTGGGGCTACTCAAATATGGGGAGATGTCGGGATACGACTTGAACAAAGCGTTCCAGGCATCCATACAGCATTTCTGGGACACTGAGCAAAGCCTGATCTACCGTGCCCTGTACAAGATGACTGATTTGGGCTGGATAGAGTACGAACAACAAACACAGGACGGCCTGCCCAACAAAAAACTTTACCATCTGACCGGTGCGGGACGTGAGGAATTACAGCGTTGGCTGAGGACTCCTCAATCCACCCTATCCTTCCATGAAGCCTGGTTGGGGCAACTCTTCTTCGGGGCCGAGCTAAGCAACGCGGAGTTGCGGGCTTTGCTGGAAGATCGCAGGGCAAGCATCCGTAGGACACTGGAAATTTATGAAACGGAAGTCCCGCAAAGTACAGTGGCCTATGCCGATGCGTTTCACGCACCAGAGGATGTACCTTACTGGCTACTGACATTGGACTACGGCATTCATCGACTGCAAAGCGACTTGCAATGGCTGGACCGGACTCTGCAGCAACTGGATTCCATCACCGGCACAGAGGCACCTTCAACGCCTGAAACAACCTGAGAATATTCGGCAGCGGGAGGCAGCGGCTCATGTATCATTCCATCGTGCAGCGGAAATTAACTCAGAACTTCGATAACCTCAACAAAGGTAACTACGAACCCGTTGTGATGCAGTTTGGTCCGGCTCCTCTCCATATCTTTGCCGGCGATCTGGCGCTTGGCGGAGAACGTCACAGCCGGGCAAGCGTTCGGGAATGGTATGCCCGTTTGTTCCGCATATTTCCCGGCATCCGGTTTGCTGTCAGGAATATCGTCATTCAGGGGTGGCCCTGGCGCACCGCTATTGCCATTCAGTTTCAGGTCAGCACCACACTGGAGGACGGTTCTGCCTACAGCAACGAAGTCGCCCAGTTCATCCGGCTTGAATGGGGGCGGATTGTCTACATGGAATTGTATGAGGACACGCAAAAGCTACGGGATGCCCTGCATATTCAGTCTGTGGCCGGGATCGTCGAAGCTCAGGCTGCTCCAATCTTAGATTCCCCTGCTTGACCCAATCTCTTTCCACCACATAAAAACATGCCTCTCCCGGCTGTTCGGTTAGAATTTGTCACATACTTGGTCGAACCATTAAGGAGTTAGCGCATGAATGATCTAGGGCAAACCGCCCCTGCTTTTGTCGAAATGGCCCATCAAATTGTATGGGCAAATGTAGCGACTGTTGATCGCCAGGGCCGTCCCCGCTCGCGTATTTTGCACCCGATCTGGCAGTGGGACGGTGACCAACTCGTCGGCTGGATTGCTACCAGCCCCACACCAACCAAGCGCGCCCACATCGAAAACAGCCCTTACGCCTCGATCACTTACTGGACCCCCACCCACGATACCTGTACGGCCGAATGCGCTGTCGAGTGGGCCTTTGACGATGAGACGCGGACGATGGTCTGGGACGTGTTTGCCAACGGCCCGGAGCCGGTTGGCTATGATCCCCGCATTGTCCCGGCCTGGACCAGCCCGACGGCCGATGCCTTTGCCGTGCTGCGTCTGGCACCCTGGCGCTTGCGGGTCTTTCCCGGCAGCGTATTGATGGGTCAGGGTGGGGATGTGTTGGTCTGGCGGCAGGAAGCCGGCTAACCCAAATGGTCGTGGGGGTGATGTGAATGGGATCCGTGCAGATGGGTCATGGTTGTCATCGCTGAAGTAAAATCGTGTACTTGGCCCCCGAAGGCCGAAGCAAACCGTTCCGCATCCCCGGGCGTGGAAAAACAGAGCGTACTGGGGGAACAGCACAGGTTAATGTCCGATCCGATCACGTAGGTGGCTTGATAGACATTGACCATTCGGCCGTAAATAAAATCCGTCGCTAATGCCGAAAGCGGCTCGTTGATTCGTTGCAGCTCAAGCAATCCGCAGTGAGCGCAGCAGGCATACCATTGCGGCCCATCAGCCGGGGTAACGATCCACGCCGTGCGGGACAGGGTTGTCTTGCCGCACATCGCGCATGCACGTGCATTCTTCGCCGGTGAAGTTGCAGTAGTGGTCGGGACTGCACCACCGCGAACCTTGTGCAATTGACCATCCTCAGCCAGCCGGTCCAAATCCCGGTGAATTGTCATCGTTGACACATCAAACCGGTCCGCCAGTTCCGCGATGCTGAGCGACTGGTGGGTTCGCAGCAATTCCATAATCTGCATTTGTCGTGCGGTCCATACCTGTTGGCTCATGAGCTTTTCCAATATCTACGTGGCTTTGTTCACTAATACGTCTATGATACCCAATAATGGTTGAAATCTTGACTATAAACCGTCAATCAGCTAGTGTTACTTTCCGTGATATATCACATATATAACATAATATCACATAAGAGGTAACAAATATGCGACGAGCAGCTATTGGTTCTCTTTTCGGATTGATTCTGTTGGTCCTGCTGGCGGCCTGCGGCGGCCAGACCGGTGATACAACGGGGGATATGAGTGACGGCGAGTTGGTTGTGGATACGATATCCGCCAATTTGAGCCTACCGACAGCGACCGGAGCAGTCTACATGCACATCACCAACCACACTGACCAGGACGATGCCCTCATCGGGGCGGCCGTGCCGGGTTGTGGCGTGGTGGAACTGCATGAGATGTCGATGGACGGGGATGTCATGGTGATGCGCCCGGTCGAGGGTGGCAAGATTGTTGTCCCGGCTGGGGAGACAGTTGTCCTCCAACCCGGCGGCCTGCATGTCATGTGCATGGACAAGACGGTTGAGTATGCCATCGGCGACATGGTGCCGGTCACGCTGGAGTTCGAAACTGCGGGTACACGGGAGCTAACCGCCGAGGTCGTTGCGCCCGGCGAAAGCAGCGGCAACATGGACAGCATGGATAACATGGACCACAGCGACATGGATATGGGTGGTGGCAGCGAGTAAGCATTTACCTACTAGCACGACCCGGCGTACCGGACGGCCGTTGTGGTGGCTGCTCATTCTGGTGCTGGCACTGGTGCTAACTACAGGATGCCGGCGCGAAAGCCGGCAAACGAGTGACGACGGCTTGAGCATCGAACTGATGACGCCGTTGTTTGATCCTGAAGCCGGTCGTAACTTTGTGGATATCCGCATTCTGGACCCGGCCGGGAGTCTGGTATCGGATGCCACCCTGCACCTTCGCGGTGACATGACCCATGCCGGGATGGTACCGGTATTTGCCGAATCCGCCGGCGCCCAGGGTGATTTCTACCGCGTCCCGTTTGAGTGGACCATGACCGGGGATTGGGTACTCACGGTGGATGCAGAGTTGGGCGACGGCCGTCAGGCCAGCCGCCAGTTTGATATTTCCGTCACCGAAGACGGTGTCTATTGCATGGAGAATGAATGAGTAATCAGCCAACAGGTCGGTGGTGGACACCGGTTTTCTTCCTACTCTTTTTGCTGGCTTTATTGACTGCCTGTGGTGGGCAGACCCACGAGTTTGCCGGGGCTGTGTTGGAGGAGCCCAAGCCGGTACCGGATTTCACCCTGACGGCCGCCGGTGATACGCCGGTCAGCCTGTCAGACTTTCGTGGCGAGTACGTATATCTCTATTTCGGCTACACATTCTGCCCGGACGCCTGCCCCATCACGCTCTCCAAGCTATCAACCCTGCATAAGGATTTAGGCGACGACGCAGACGAGATGCAGGTCATCATGGTGACCGTTGACCCGGAACGGGACACACCGGACGTCCTGGCGGACTATGTGACCCGGTTTGATCCCAGCTTCATTGGATTGGCAGGTAGCAAAGCGGAAATTGATGCGGCCGGGCAGCCCTTCGGCATCTATTATCAACGCAGCGAAACCGAAACAGCCGGCGGCTACCTGATCGATCACTCTACGCGCACCTACCTGATTGACCCGGCGGGTAACGCACGGGTAGCCTATTCACATGACACGCCGGCTGAAGATATGCTGACTGACCTACAGTGGCTGATTGCCAACGAATCCTGATCTCAATTGACAGAATCGCATACGCCTGTGCCGTCTGAAACCGTTGAACACCTTAGAGAATGGCTCCAAGAAAATGGAGTCGCTCCTGAAGACTATATTGTTAGTGTCTTCAACACCCGCGACGTTGTCCTGCTGGCCGAAGACCATGCCATAAAACACAATCTCCTGCTGGCTCAGGCGCTTATCCCCCGGTTGCATAAAGCCGGGGTTTATACGCTGGGGATGGAGTTCGGGGCCAGCGAGGATCAGGCAGCACTGGATGCGCTGGTGGGAGTTAGCGGCCCGGCCGGTAATTACGATGAAGCAGCGGCCCGTCGCCTGATGTTTAACTACAACACGGGCTGGGCGTTCAAAGAGTATATGGATCTCTATCGTGTGGCCTGGGCCTTCAATCGCACTCGCCCAGCCCACACGCAACCGTTCCGCATTCTCAATTTGAGCTATCGGTATAACTGGCGTATGTCCAGTCCGGTGCGAACGCCGGAGAATACCCGGCTTGTCTTCCCCAAGGGCAACACTGAACCTTACCGGGCCGAGATCATCCGCCGCGAGATACTGGACAAGGGTGAGAAGGTACTTGTGCTAACCGGAACCATCCACGCCTTCACCCGGTATGCGCCGCCTGTATTCGATTACCTTTCACCGGGGTTTTACCGGCTGGAAGAAGGCTATATGGGGCAAACCCTCTACCGGATGGCCCCCGATCGTGTGTTCACCATTCTGCTGCACCAGCCGTTTGATAGCCGACTAAACGGCGCAGCCCAACTGGTCTATCCGGCTAATGGAGTGTTGGACGCGGTAATGCAAGGCTTGGGAAACCGACCGGTCGGCTTTGATCTGGTGGGGACGCCTATGGGCAACCTGCCCGATGGCAGCTTCTTTGCTACCGGTTATCCAGATTTTACGCTGAGTCAATTGGCGGACGGGTATGTCTATACCATGCCCTTTGATCGCTTCGAGGGCTGCACAGTAGACGATGCATTCATGACGTCAGAAAATTGGTCGGAAGCGCAGGCTAACTACCCCGATCCCCATTGGCATAAGCCACCTGACACCCCCGATGAATACTGGACTCTTGTCCGCAGTTATGCTGACATCGCCCAGCGCTACGCCCGCCTGCACCAAACACCGGACTAGAAAAGGCGAGACAACTCCGTAATTATCCCCCCTTTGCTATTGCGAACGGCGTGGCCGGAATCAGCAGCGACGCATCCGGTTGCTGATCCTGTAAGGTAAGCGCCTCAGCATATTCGGGGTGGACGATGAAACGGCCATCAACCAACACTTCCCGATCCCAAGGATTGAGCAACAGAGCGTCAGAGATCAGGCCGATATAATCAGGGATATCCACACTCCATGAGTGGGCATACAGAACCGCACTGCGCGATTCGGCCGCACCGTACTCCCCGGCTTTCTCCACAACCATCTGCAACGTCTGACCGGTACTACTGATCTCATCCACGACCAACACACGCTTCCCGGCCACGGCCGCCGGCGGCGCCTGTAACCACTGAGGCGTCTCATGCATCACTTCATCACGAACGCGACGGGACAATCGCACCGGATAGACTTCCACACGCAGTAGATGGGCCAACAGCGTACCGGGATAATACCCACCCCGACCAACCGGCAAAATGATCTCCGGTGCGTAGGGTTCAACAGCCAGGGCCAGCGCCTTGCATAACCCGTGAAAGTCTTCCCAGGAGATCGGGAGGATATCCTCGCGGCGTGAGTAGTCGTAAGATTCTCCAGTCATGATCCTTTCGTTTCCTTATCCTGTCGGGAAATCACCCGGCAACGGCTCAGGTTGTGTACAAGTGCTGGACAACCGGATGTGTACACCTTCGTCTGATGAGTCATAAAGAAGCTGTGCAACACATCCAGCACATGGTAGGCCATCACCTGAAGCGGTGCGGCGTGTCGTTGCGGATCGCCAGAGCCATATGCGCTGACGCCGATGCCGCGCCGCACCGAATCGCTATACGCGGCAGCATCCTCCACTCCTGACTGCCCGCACGCAATAACGTACCGGCCCGCCAAAGGTGTTGAAGTTAAAGGGCAAATCAGCGATCCCTCAGACCCGGCAATCTCAATACGGGGCAGTGTGTGCCCCCAGACATCGAAGCTGGTAATCATCGTCGCCAATGGCCCGGATGCCATTGCCATTGTCCCGGCCACATGGGTAGGCACGCTAACCGGCAGTCGTTCGCCATTGCGCGCTTCGCTGGTGGCGATCCGCTCGGCAAAGCTGATGCGCCATAGCAGCTACGCTCTCGACCGGACCCAGCAAATGAACCAGGGCTGTGACGTAACACGGCCCCATGTCGAACAACGGCCCCTTCCGGTTTTGATAGAAAGAAAGCGGTTGGATTCGCAGCCCTCCGGGCCATGCCCCAACATAAACGCTGTGTACGCCACAGGCGCCCCAATGGCCCCTTCGTCAATAAGCTTGCAGCAGGTTTGCAACCCGCCACCAGGAAAGTATCAGGCGCGCAGCCGACATGAACGCCCCGGCCCGACGCTGCGTAAAGGATGGCCCGGCCGTCAGCGCGGCTAATCGCCCAGGGGCTTTTCGCTATACGGATGCTTGCCTGCAGCAATGATCCGCCAGACCCCTTCCGCATGGACAGCAGGAACGATCCGAGTAATGACGATATCTATGTCGGGATCAGCCAACGCTCATCTACGGACAATGCGCGGGGGGATGTTGTGTTCAGCTGCGCCAGCGCCGCGCCTCCGGTACGATGTCGGCCACGGCCGCAATCTCAGAAAATCAAACCGGCGGCAGCCGTTGACAGGCGCTGCTGATATTGCCACAACCAATGATACCCGGCTTAACGGTTTCATGGGCAAGGCCTTTTGCTATCAGGTATTGAAAACTCTCTTCGACCGCAACCAGCATATCCGTATCGCAGCGATCAGCTTACAATCAACCATTCAACGGCCGATGCGGCGGGGATGATCGCCTCGTAGTCCGTGCTCCCTCTCCACACAGCCGTCATCGCCGCCCGAGGATAGGTTAGCCAGACCGTCTTTGACATGCAACAGTTCCATTGCGGCTGCCCAGAGCAGCCAGAGCATCCAACGGAGCAACGCCGCCGACCTGGGCCCAATAGGCGTCCAGTTCAAAGAACACAGCCGGATCCAGACGCTCCAGCCAGACCTGGTAGGGTCGAGTATCGCTGCCGGTCAGCAGCTCAAACTCCCACCAGTGATTGTGGATGCCGAACTGGAGTCCGTTTTCGGCCGCCACCGCCGCCGATTTATTAAAGCGTTCAATTGTCCTCAATGTCCGGTCCAGCCCCGCATACTCTTCCGGAGGTTGGTAGGAGGAATACATCGATCGCGGTCAAGGACGGCCATCAGATCAAACGCCTCCTGCCGTTTATCCCCACCGGCAGTGGGGCATGGGCAGAGCATACCGTCAGGCCGGGATCATCGAACAGACGCTTGGCCTGGGCTGGTGTTACCGACGCGGGAAAACCGGCCGTTTCCACACCGGCGTAACCGATCTCGCACGCGTCGAATGGTTCCTTCAAAATTACTTGCGCCATTTCCTCGCGCACAGAATACAACTGGAGAGCAATAGGGTGAGTCATGGGCGCATTGTCCCAAAGCAATCAGGGGGAGGCAGAATAGGTGAGATCTAAAGGTGCCATATGTCCATTCCAGACATGACAATTATCATTTGACGCTACACATAGATTTAATTAGGATTAGCAGGGTTTAATCAGATTCTGATCGCCGAGCGGGGTATTGGGTTAGCAATACCAACCGCCGGGATCCATACATACAGGAGTCGCCACTTGGCATACCGCGAACCCGCATCTTTGGACCCTCACACATCTTCAGACATTGGCATTTTACTCGTCAATGTCGGCTCTCCGGCCGCGCCTACCGGCGCAGCATTACGGCCGTATCTGGCTCAGTTTTTGGGCGATGAGCGCATCATTGAATATCCGCGCTGGATGTGGCAGCCGATACTTCACGGCATTATCCTCAACACCCGTCCGCGACGTTCAGCCAGACTCTATGAACGGGTGTGGACCGAGGAGGGTTCGCCGCTTCTGTCCGTCTTACATCAGCAGGCAGCGGCGCTAGAGGCATGGTTGGGTACCCGACTCCCGGTTCCGGTGAAGGTTGAAGCCGGGATGCGCTACGGCGATCCGTCTATCGCCCATGCACTACGCGAGCTTGACCGGGCCAATGTGCGGCGCATTCTCGTCTTTCCCCTCTACCCGCAATACTCGGCGACAACCACGGCAACTTCTCTTGATGCAGTGTTTGACGAACTCAAAACATGGCGACGGATGCCGGAACTTCGCACCATCAATCGCTACCACACCCACCCGCTCTACATCAAGGTCCTGGCGACAGCCGTGCAGGAACAATGGACCCACACCGGCCGGCCGGAGCGTTTGCTGATGTCCTTCCACGGCATCCCCCAGGAGTACGCCGATAAGGGCGACCCCTACTATCACGAGTGCCACGAAACGGCACAGCTACTGGTTGAAGAATTACGGTTGGATGCGGATGAATGGCAGGTGACGTTCCAATCCCGCTTTGGCCCGGCCGAATGGCTACAACCTTACACCGATGTGACACTGACTGAATGGGGTCAGGCCGGTCTGGCCCATGTGGATGCTATCTGCCCTGGCTTTTCGGCCGACTGTCTGGAAACCGTGGACGAGGTAGGGCGTGAGGGCCGGGAATCTTTCCAGGAAGCCGGCGGTGGGGAGTTCCATTATATCCCGGCGTTAAACGCCCGGCCGAATCACATCGAAGCGCTGGGGGCTGTTGCCCTTGAGCATCTGGGCGGTTGGGTGGAACCAGGTCCTGAAAACATGACCGCCGACAATATAATTGAATCGGATCACCGTCAGATGATCGGTTGAACTGTCATTACATACGATCATATCGTCATGGGCAAGAGGGGCGGATCATTTACTGATCTTCCCTCCAGCCATGCAAGGCAACCCATTTGCTTCACCAAAGCGACGGCCTGACGATATAGATCATTCCGTTCTGCCCCGTCCTCGGTTATGGCCGCCAGTGAAAAAAGACACCCTGCTTCATCCATCGGCCGCTTGTAGTTCCGCGCCAGAATCAGTGCTTCCTGCAATAATGCTTCCTGCTCAGCCGATGGCAGGAATAATGCCAGGCAGCGCGCAGTCACAACATGCAGGTGGGGAAAATCCTCTTGCCAGGCCGCCTCATAGTTCTCCTGTGCCAGTTGGGCAGCACGCTCCCCTTCCCCTACACCCCAAAGATACATGATCATATCAACCATTGTGATAATGGTGCCCCTCCAGTCGTCCCTGCTGACGATAGAGGTCCAGGCTGTATTGGATATCCTCTAACGCTTCGTCATAGCGTCTCAGTCCCAATAATGTGTAACCACGATTTCCTCGACCACGGCTCAATTCAGCGGCGTTATCAAGTTCCGCAGCCAGCGTAACCAGCACGATTAGCGTAATCGAAAGCCAAATCCATATGACCAAGGCCAATATAGATGGTGCTCATGTCACCGAGTTCGGAAACCAGAACATGTCGAGCATTGATCTCCTCCGCAGCGCTTATGGCGGCCAGCTTTAGTGCTTCAGCCTCCCGGTATCGCGACATGCTGTAGTAAACCAGTCCCAGATTGGCTTCGGCGAAAGTCGTCCTGAAGTTCATCCCCTGCCTGACGATACAGCGCCGCGGCTTGCTTTAGATCATCTACAGCCACTTGATAGTTGCCGCTGACCCAGGTGATGGTTGCCCGACGAAGATAGGCGCCGGCAAGGTCATGGGGATCAATACCTTCTACGGCCGAAAGATTGGCAATCAGCCTTTCTCCCAGGTCAAGGGCGTCATCCAGCCGCTTGAAATAGCGTAGCAAATCCATCTGCTCCAAATCGAGCAACGCTTCCGTCATCGCCGCCCGCGCCGTCGGTTGGGGAGTCGGCAGATGAGTCAAAGCGAATCGAACTTCGTCAATAAGAGCCTGTGCCTCGTCATACCGTGCCATTGACCGCAATGTTGCTGCGGCTGCGTTTCCAGCTACGCCTAACGGCCAGGCTGCGCCACTTTGTCGGGCGAGGCGCATTGCTTCCCGTGCAGCAGTCAATGCTTGCTCAGATTGGCCGGTATTCAAGAGCAGATCAGCGGTATAAGAGAGATATTCGGCTTGTTGGGCAGGCCGGTATAATTCATACGCTTTCTGACTCGCCTGCCGCAGAATTGCCAGCCAGGTTGACCACTGGCCCCAACGCACCGGCAATGGGTGAAGCCGATCAACCAGGTCCAGCCATAAATCAGCGAGGTCCGGCTGACCGATTGTGGTATTAAGTAAGGAGACGAAGCTGTCGAAATGTGGTTGGAGCCGCTCCGGCGAACCATCTCCCACCAAATCGCCGGCCGTACGCAACTGGGCGGTCAAGCGATCACGATAGAACTCCGTCCAGCGCTGTTTTTCATCAGCCCAATAGGCCGCTCCAATTACATCATTCACTGGTGAATTCAGGATTGCTCCCACTATCCGCCTCTTGCCACGTGGACAGGATTTCTGTCTGCAAAAACGTAGTTGTCAGGCGGTGGAGCCGATAATGTAGCGAATCAGACAAACCGGCGAGTTGGAGCAATGAGTAAGTGAGTAGTTGGTCCAGAGCTTTGTCAAATGCATCCGGCGGCAAGAAGCTCATCACCCGCAACCAATGAATGTCTTCACCGTCGGGGGCTATGGTCAACAGGGAGAGCAGCAGTTCACGAGCAGAGTCATCCAGTACCATCCAGGTTCGGCGGTATATGAAGGTGTACAGGCTTTCCGGTGCGCTGCGACTTGCGCGACGCATATCGTTTATCAATACGGCCAGCGGCCAGCGGCTCATTTGTGACGAGACCAGTTTGAGAGCTAATGGTGCACCACCAACCAATTCATAGAGAGCAGTCATATCCTCTAGACTCGGTGTCGAATTAAATCCTCGGCGATGCAGTTCCGACTCTACCAATGCCCGGCTGTCATCGAACGACAGCGAGGGTACCCGAAAACATGGCACCATTGGGTAACGGCTCATGGATTCACGACTGGTTAGTAAGAAGCGTGTCGGCCGGGCCAGCGGCATCAATGCTGGTAACAGAATGTCCACATCACTGATGCTCTCCAGATTATCAATGACAATGAGGTGGCGAGTGCTCCGGAAAATGGCTGCCAGCCGATCGAGCTTTTCCTGTGTATTCAACCCGGCCAGTTCCGAATAACCTAACTGGGTCACCAACCGGCTGACGATATCAGCCAGGGTAGTTGCCGGATCAGATGTAGTCTCGATCTCGCCACGGTCATTGAACCACGTTTGACGAGCGCTGATCCAGGCAATGCCGTCCAGGTTGCTATTCTCAGCCAGGCTTGAGGTTACCGCACGGGCCAGCGCCGTCTTGCCGATACCTCCCATCCCTTCAATGCTGACAAAATCAGGGCCGTTTTCATGGCGAAGCAGATCGGCCAGTTTGCGGCGATGCTGGTCCACGCCAAACAAACGGGCATATTCCGGCGGCGGTAAGTGACGGCCAAGCTGTGCCTGTTGCACACGATTATGCTCGGCCATTTCCAGACGCTGCAAGCGGTCCGTCAGTCGCTCGACACCACCATTAACACGACGGCGGAAATTGCGGACATCAAGGTGGGCCGCCGTAGCCAATTCTTCCACACTCAATGGAACCGGCGCCAGATAACGATGGTAGAGTGCACTCCAGGCCTCCAGCTCGCCATTATTCCGGCTAAAGTCCATACCGACAGCCTGGAGCAGGTCGGCCCGTGTGGTCGGCAGCGCATCATTCAGGGCATGCTCGCTTGCACGTTGATCCTGCAACTCAGTTATGACTAACGACTCGATTAGGTCCCGCAGGTGAATACCCCGTTCAACTTCGGTCGCAGATCCCCCTTTTCGCAGAACATCCAGTGCCAGTAGGCCGGCAGGCAGATCTTCCGCTCCGCGCCATGCACGCAACGTGTTACTCACAAGTGATAGGGTGATGTCGTCGATGTTCATCGTCGGCACGCCCTCCGCTGAAAATGCCCGATCCTGATCCGATTATCGCCCGATTAAACTGGAATAAGGCGGCTGCATAGTCAAGTATATAGCTAAATTTCGCTGATGAAAATGAGGAGGGTGACTCATGCTGGCCGTACCACACCGCACACAGGCACTCACTGCGCGAGAAGAAGAAGTCCTGCACCATATGGCTGAGGGCTTTACCGACAAGGAAATCGGCCGCACGCTGGATATCTCAGTATACACCGTTCGGAACCATGTCAAGAGCGTTCTTCGCAAGCTGAATGCGCGCAACAGGACCCAGGCCGGCGCTATTTATCACCGACAAAATAGCTGATTTTAGCTATTGCTGAAGCAGGCAGGTCACAAATACTTGAGGTTTATTTAATCTAGGCGAGGTGTTCCAGCCGCGTTTAAAAATAATCATCTCAGGAGGTTGTTATGTCGGAGAAAGCGGGCAAGAAAATATTCCAGGTTCTTTTTACAGACATCGGGCTGCTATTCGTTCTTCTCGGTATGTTGCTCATCGGTGTATCCGTTATCCCCGTCTTTAGCCAGGAGGGTGGTCAACACACTGCGCTGCTTCCTGTTACTCTCAAACCACCGATAGAACCAATTTGCGGGGAGGTCGTTGAGTTCAGTGGGGCAATTACGACCGACATCACGCTAGACCCCTCGAAGACCTACATCATTAACGGTGACATAACTGTCGAGCCGAACGCCTCGTTGACAATTCTGCCAGGCACAGTGCTCAAGTTTGAATATGACCGAGGCATTTACGTAGAAGGCAGGTTGGTGGCTCAAGGAACTAGCAGTAATGCTGTTTACTTTACTAGTTGGCAAGATGACAGCCTGTGTGGTGACACCAATGGCGATGCTTCTGAGACAGTCCCAGAAGCAGGGAACTGGCGATGGATCGAGTTCGCAGAAGAGAGCGATGCGAACAGCGCAATACGATACGCCATCTTGCGCTATGGCGGACGGAACTATAGACCACATCCTCTTGAAGCAGATGATTGGCGCGCACCAATTCGAGTTTTCAATGTAACTCCTACGTTTGAATATATTACTATCGAGCATAGCTATCGTAACGCTGTTCAACTCATTGGAGGTGACTGGACATCTCAGGCAATTACTGGAACTACGGTTGTTTACTGGATTTACGACAACAGTCAACTCAAGGTACTGCCCGGCAACACCTTGACAATAGGGCCTGGAGTCAAAATCAAGGTAGGCTATGATCATGCTATCTGGGTTTTTGGGGCCCTCAATGCCTCGGGCGCTACCGGACAGCCAATCGTATTTACCTCGGAAAAGGACGATTCTGTCTGTGGCCTGGGAGCGGCAAGCGAGCGCATTTGTGATACGAACGATGATGGAACCAAAAGCATCCCGGAAGCAGGTGACTGGCAATGGATCGAGTTTGCCGAGGAGAGTGATCCAAACAGTACTATTCGATATGCAATCCTGCGTTATGGCGGGCGGAACTATAAACCACATCCTCTTGAAGCGGATGATTGGCGCGCACCAATTCGAGTTTTCAATGTAACTCCTACGTTTGAACGGCTCACGATCGAGCACAGCTATCGCAACGCTGTCCAACTCATTGGTGGGGACTGGACATCTCAGGTAATCACTGGAACAACTGTCGTCTACTGGATTTATGACGGGCAGCTCAACGTGCTGCCCGGCAACACCTTAACGATAGAGCCGGGGGTCAAAATTAAGGTCGCCTATGACCATGCTATCTGGATTGGGGGCGCTCTTAATGCTTCGGGTACTGCCGGGCAGCCAGTCATGTTTACCTCGGAAAAAGACGATGCCGTCTGTGGCAAAGGGATCGACGGGGAGGGGATTTGCGACACGAATGATGACGGTACTGATAGCGTGCCTGAGATGGGGGATTGGCAATGGATCGAGTTCGCTGCCGATAGCCAGTTGAGCAGTACAGTTCGGTACGCCCTCCTGCGCTACGGCGGGCGGAACTATGAGCCCCACCCTCTTTATCCTGACAAATGGAAGGCAACGATACTCATTGATGACGTCTCACCAACAATTTCCCATGTTCTCTTTGAGAACAACCACCGGGCCATTGACTTCTATAACGATGCCGCACCCCAACTGGAGTGCAATGATATAGAAATCACTCAGGACACCAGTTGGTATACCTACACCGGCATGTATAACTACAACCCGGAAAATGTGGTCGTCGCTACTGGGCACTGGTGGGGAGATGATTCGGGTCCCACGCATCCGAGTAACCCATCCGGCAGCGGGCTGGTTGTCGGCGACGGCATTGATTTCAAGCCTTGGGCAACCTCACCCTGCACAGATTTCGATCTATCCTTGAATTCTATAGAAATTGAAGGCAGTGAGGGCCCCGTAAGTTGCACTAATAAAGTAATTTAAGACGCAGGGTAAGGCGTATTATCCGTAGGTAATCTTATCCTTGGTTTTCTCGTTCATTAGTTCAATACAATAAAAAGGCCAGCGTATTGCTACACTGGCCTTTTTATTCTGCTCCATTATTCTGCCAGCACAACTATACGGTCAAAAATGAGACCCATGACACTGCGGTCACTGTCAAGAACGGCATCACCTGATGCAACCGGGGGACCAATTCCGGCAGAGGCTTCCCGGTACTCACCAGACCGCCGGTAACAACGGCCGCTGCCTGGAATCAGTCGGTCGCGCGCCGGTCGGATGGCTACTCCAGATTCAATAGTGTCTCGACAGCCAGAAGCGCTTCAGGCGAGCTATTGGCCCCCAACTCAATCAGTTCAGGTGTCATCCGGCTCATCTTTCGGCCGAGTTCCATAAGCAAGGCCGCCTGCGCTTCCGGTGATGCAGCCAGCTTTGTGCGTGCCCCACGATGGTAAGTCCACTCTCTCCCCTCCAGTTACCGCCCGACATCTTCAGAGAGTTTCGCCAGTTCTTCCAGTTGGCATACCGCCAACACCGCTTCGCCACGGACAATGTACTTGGCCGTCACACAGGCCATCATCCAGAAAAACGCAATGGCCTGGGCGATGTCTTTGTTGTCGCTGGTCTGGGTAGTGGGGCCACTCGGTAATGCCGCCGGTATCCCCACATGATCGAACAGCAGGCGAGTATCGCTCGGCCGAATCGCTTCGCTTCGCGGGCAGAGGGTCCAGTCTACCATCACCGTCGCAGGATGATAGAGCACGGCCGTAAACGTACCGCCGCCGGGTGCATTGTAATTATTCTCATGAACAACAATCGGCTGTCCAAACTGACTGAAAAAGACCATTCGCGCAGCATCGGGAGATGCAGTTACCATTTCCGACCGGACACAGAGATCCGGGACGAATTGCTCACCAATGACGAGCGTGATATCTACGTCGCTGACCGCGTCGTTTTGATCACGGCCGTAACTACCGGTAAGCCAGGCTGCCTGAATCCGCTTGTCGCGGCCAAGTACATCTGCAATTGTGACAAGCAGTTCTTCACGTGTTTCCTGATAAGCCGATTTCGATTGATTATTCATTACTTTCTCCATGCCAGATATGACGCATCTGTGGTGAGGTCTCCAGCAGGTCATCCAGCGTTCCCTGCGCCACCAGACGGCCGTCGTCCAGCACCAGAATCTGATCGGCGCGGCGCAACGCCGGACGACGGTGACTAACCACCAGGCAGGTCGGGCGCGACTCACCCTGCTCGTCTACCAGCCGTTCCCACAGTTGATGTTCCGTTTCCACATCCAGGGCACTGGACAGATCATCGAAGACCAGCAACTCCGCATCGCGCACCAACATTCGCGCCGCGGCCGAACGCTGCACCTGTCCGCCGGAGAGGCGTACGCCGCGTGGCCCGACAACCGTCGCCAGACCGTCTTCCAACACGGCAATATCCGGTTCCAGCACAACCGTGTGGATGGTGCGCGGCAGGTCAACCTGATCCTCCGGCAGTCCCATGAGGATGTTGTCCCGGAGCGGCTCGCTGTAGAGCGAGGACCTGGGGCGTGTAGGCTGAGTGGGGTGGTCTGAAGAACAGGGCCGGGTCAGCAACTGCTTCTCCATTCCAGCGAATAGTGCCCGCTTGGGAGGGAAGTAACCCCAGCAACGATCGCAGGAGGGTGGTCTTGCCCGTGCCGACCCGACCGGTAATAACCGTAAAGGAACCGCGCGGAACCGTGAAACTGACATCCTTTATACCGCCGGAATACGCGTCACGGCCGGGCGTCCGGTACCGATAAGTCAGGCCATTCACCTCCAGAAGCGCCAGGCGATCCGCCTCTGTCTTGGGATTGATGGCAACAGGCGGGTAACGGCCGTCTTCATAGACAGGACGATGTTGAACCAGACTTTCGGGAGACGCATCCGGCGTGATCTCTTGCAATCGGTCCAGCACGACACGCTGCTGGGCTGTTTCGGAAAGGTACATGCCGATGTTGCCCGGAAACTGGGCGGCCAGAAAGAGGTAGGTGGTGAAAAGGGCGAAATCGCCTACGGTGAAGCTATCGCCCAATAATCCCGCTGCCGACGCCTGTCCCAACAGCAAGACCATAACCGCTACAGCAATTTCCCCCAGGCTGTCAGTTATGCTTGACATCATGGAATAGAAAACACCCTTGCGCACGTTTGCCTGCCGGCGACGTTCACTGAGTCCGGTCAGATGGTGGATGATGCCGCCTTCCGCCCCGGCTACCTTCACGGCCTGGACTGCGCCGAATATCTCGCCCAGATAGCTGGTTACCTCACTATCGGCCACGCGACTCTGGCGATCGTAGTGAAGAAAGCGCGTCCAGGTGAAACGGTTGATGAAGAAAACAGCAATCAGCGGCACAACCGCAACGAGCGTGACCGGCAGGTTGATCCGGGCCATGATGATCAAGGCTAGGATAAAGAAAAGTGCGTAGCCGAAAAGTTCCGGGAGCCATGTGGGATAATCGGCAAAATCAGCCAAGTCCCGATCCAACCGGTTGATAGCGTCTCCGGCCGGAACAGGTAACGGCTCGGCACCCGGCTTGCGCAGCACATTGGCAACAACGTTGATGATCATCAGAATACCGGCCATGCCACGTGTTTTCCAGCTACCCCAATCGCCGATAATGATAGATACCATCCGCAGCAGTTCCACCAGGAGCAACAGCCCCAGAAGCGTGACTAGCCTGACGACCGCCGGATTCACGCTGGTTAGCGTATCCAGATAGCGCTGAATAATCAGTCCCGGAATAAGCTGGGAGACATAGTAGAAGACGACAAATATCAGATTGACCATGAAAAAGCCCGGTCGGAAGCGAATGAGCGACCACATGCCTTTGAATATAGGAAGTCTGGCAACGGTCTGGGTCATATCAGCACCTCCTCCAATCCGGTCTGCAACAGCCGGTAGAATGTCGAGTCCGGATCAGCCATCAGGTCCATTCTGGCACCATGTTCAACAACACGCCCCTGTTCGAGTACCAGGATGCCGTCGGCCCGCTGGACAGTTTGCAATCGGTGGGCAATGACTAACCCCGTACGGCCGTCCAGCAAACGGTCTATCGCCTGTTCCAACAGGTGCTCCGTGGCCGGGTCCAGCCGTGAAGATGCCTCATCCAGGACAACCACCTGGGGATCACGCAGAAACACGCGGGTCAGGGCCAGCAACTGGGCCTGCCCGGCCGAAAGCCCCTGTCCATTCGCACCCAGTTGCGTATCCAGCCCCTCCGGCAGGCTACCGTACCAGTCCTCCAGCCCCAACGTTGCCAGTGCGTCAACAATTTGCGCGTCGGGAATAGGCGGCATGGTGGAGTCCAGATGGCGAAAGAGCGTCAGATTGTCGCGCACAGTGGCCGCGAAAAGCTGCACGTCCTGCGTGACCAGACCGACATGTGAACGCAACTCATCCAGGCTGACCGCCTCTACATCCATCCCATCCAGTTCGATAGCTCCCTCATCCGGCTCATACAGCCGGAAGAGAAGACGTGAAAGCGTGGTCTTGCCGCTGCCCGTTCGGCCGAGAATGCCCAGCACACGACCGGCGGGAACGATAAACGAGACATCCGACAGGACAACAGGCGACGGCGCCTCTTCCCCGGCGTCATCCGTTTCTCCCGGCCGGCGGTCTTTGTAGGCAAAGGTGACGGAATCAAACGTGACGGTCGGAGCCACGCTCGACAATTGAGCCGTCCCCGCCTGGCTCCTTTCGGGGTCGATGGCGAAGAACTCCCCCACTCGGCGGATGTTCGCCAGGGCACGCTGCATGTCACCGATATGGCGGCGCACTTCGTTGACCGGCTGCGACATGAGAACAACGTAGGAGAGCAAGAGGAACACCGTGCCGATGGTCATGCGGCCTTGCAGGAAGGCATACGCGCCATAGGCCAACATCGCGGCCTCAGTGACGGCAAACAAAAAGTCACTAAAGGACCCGGTAAACGCGCCAAACGTGTAGGTGCGGGTACGTAGGGCTTCGTATGTGTGTAGCAACGGGTAAAGTCGGGTCATCACATAAGCCTCACCGCCATTACCCCGGATGTCCTCTGTACCGGTCAGGCGCTCCTCCAGAAAGCCGAACAGATCGGCCGTTGCCTGGCTGATTGCGCCATAGAGATGGACCACACGATTCTGGATGGCCCGGAGGAACACGAGAATGATCACCGCATAAGCCAGAGCGATCAATCCCGCCGGCCATGCCTCCAAGAAGAGTAAGACAATCACCCCAATCACAAGGATGGCATTGGCGAAAACGGCCGTTACCAGTTCGGAGAAGTATTCAGCCATATTGCCCACTTCGCTGTCAATGCGCTCGATCAGTTCACCCGGCGTGCGCAGCTTGTGGAAGCCCATGTCCAGTCGCAAGACGTGGGCAGCCAGATTACCCCGCAAGTCATTGGTAGCTGCCCAACCCAGGTCCTCAGTCAGGTAGGTGGTCAACATAGACAGGGTCTTCTGGCCCAGAACAACCACAAAAAACAGAGCTGAAATGGTCGTCAGAGCGGCCGCATCCCGGCTGTTCGACGCGGTATCCAGGAAACGTCGGATCACCTGCGGGGCAATGAGTTGCAGGGCAATCCCGGCCAGGAGCAATAATGTCAGCCCCACGACCCGGCCCCGATAGGGGCGCAGGTAATGGGCCAACAAAGTAATCGGTTTGGTATTCGATTCGGATTCCATATCCTTTATCCATAGCAGCCACTAAGGCTGCTGTATATATCAATAAATTGGTAGAGGTGGTGGTATGCAGACGCGCAAAATTAACCGCACCGAATCGGCGTTTGCGGCCGCAGTATGAAGATGTCAGTTTTGGGATGCGGCAGCCGGGATATGGCCGCTGTGACTAGGTGGTGATATTGAAGGCGAGCAACCTAGCAGGCGACGGTATACCCCAAACGCAGATTTGGTTGAACGGAAGTTGTGGTGTGAGCTAGTTTCATGACGTTTCTCCTCCCAGGCATTCGAGACTATTCCTCGCTGCGAGGGCAGTATAGCAAAGGGAAGAGGTGGAGGCCAATAGATGCTTACGTGAAGCGGTAAATAAGGAACGGCAAACGCCAGCTAGAAGCAAAGCATACGCTTCTCATCTACCTCTTCTCAAGAATCAACACATTTCCAATGGAATCTTCAAACTTTCTAAACATTGTCCGGTTAATATAGTCACAGTTATCAAAAAGCCACCCACGTGGCCTGCGCACCACCAACCAAGGCGCAGTAATACCTTGACGGTCAATTAGATTGGCCGTATCTGATGAAAGGAGAAACTGATTATGGTTCGTAGCAAGCTAGTTTATTCTGTTTTGGGCGGTGCCGTAGCTCTTGGCCTACTGGGCAGTGCTGCTATCACCTTTGCCCAATCGGACGATACCACACCGGCAACACCGGATTCAACGCAACCCGAAAACGCCCCAATGGACGGTTACCGGAGTGGTGTGGGTGATCAGACCAGGCCTTGGCCGACGCGCTGGGTATTAGCCTGGAAGACCTTGAGGCAGCGCAACTGGAAGCCCGCAATGCCATGATTGATCAGGCAGTCGAAGACGGCTACCTGACTCAGGATCAGGCCGACCAGTTGAAGGAAAACACCTTCGGCTTCCACCGCGCCGGTCACTTCGGCATCTATGACGACGATCAATATCTTGCCGATGCATTGGGCACTAGCGTCGAAGCACTACAGACAGCGCAGTTCGAAGCTTACTCAGCAGAGGCAGCAGCTGCGGTAGAAGCCGGTTACCTGACTCAGGAACAGGCTGACATCATGATTGCCCGCAAGGCCGCCCAAAATTACCTCGACACCGAGGGGTTACAGGCTCAGGTTCTGGCCGCCTATGAGGCAGCTCTGAATGCGGCCGTGGCGGACGGCACGATTACCCAGGCCCAGGCCGATGCGTATCTGGCCCAGTTGGAGTCCCAGTCTTTCCGGTTCGGTGGATTCGGTGACTTCGGCGGCGGTCGTGGTCATCGCGGTCACGGCGGTCGTGGAATGCCCGGTGGCTTCAACGGCACCGTCCCGACCCCCGACAGCACAACGCCTGATTCAAACAGCACGACTAACACCAGCACCGGCCAGGGTGTCTAGTTCCCCGGCCACGGGGGAGGGTTGCCACGGCTAGGGTGGCCCTCCCCTTACTTCCTCCTCTCCCACACGGGAGCGCGCCAATTATGGCGCGCCTCCTTTGTTTTATCTATGCGGTTAGAGAAAGCAGGGTTGGCCTACAATTCGGCCGAACGCATGGCAATACGCCTCTGTATGTGCGGGATCAATCCGTCCAGCGCCACATCATTCTGCTGCTCACCGTCGCGGAAGCGCACAGAGACGGTCCCGTTGTTGACCTCCTGATCACCGACAATCAGCATGTAGGGCACCTTCATTGTCTGCGCCTATGATCTTGCTGCCCATCCGGTCGCCGCCTAAATCGGCATGGGCACGGATACCGGCCGCGCGCAGATTCCCCACCACCTCGATCGCGTAAGTCGCGTGGTTATCGGTGATGGGAATCACCCGGACCTGCTCCGGAGACAGCCAGACCGGGAAGGCTCCACCGTAATGCTCAATGAGAAAGCCAATGAATCGCTCATGATCTGCCCAGCGGGGCGCGGTGGATGCAGTAGGGCATCTCCGGTGCGCCGTCGCGGTTGGTAAACGTCAGGTCAAACCGGGCCGTGGGTGAAGTCCACCTGATTCGTTGCCAGCGTAAACTCACGGCCGATGACGCTCCAAACCTGCACATCAATCTTGGGGCTGTAGAAAGCCGCTTCCCGGCCACTTCCACGTAGGGCACACCGGCATGATCCATCACCCGACGGACCATATCCTCGGTCTTGAGCCAGGCCGCTTCGTTGTCGGCGTACTTCACACCCAATGCCTTTTGGTCATGCTTGCTGAAGCGCATCTGGTACTTGTCAATGCCGAAGAGATCGAAGTACCGTCGGTAGAGGTCGAGGACCGCCATGAACTCATCTTCAACCTGTTCTTCGGCGCAGTAGATGTGGGCGTCGTTTTGCTCAGCCGCACGCACACGCATCAGGCCAAACAGCTCGCCACTCTGCTCGTAGCGGTAGACCATGCCGTAGCCTGGCCAGCCGCAAGGGGTAGGTCCCGATAGCTGCGCGGCTTGCTGGCATATATCTTGTGGTGGAAGGGGCAGTTCATCGGCTTCAAATAATAAGTCTGCCCTTCACGCTCCATCGGCGCGTACATATCTTCTCAGCAAAGAACGGCAGATGGCCGCTATGGAGATACAGGTCTTCCTGGCGATATGGGGCGTCGCCACGCGCACATATCCGGCGGCATCCTCCATCTCGTGGGCCAGCTTCTCCAGCTCCGCGCAGGATCGTCCCATTCGGCAACCACAGCGGCAGTCCGGGGCCGATCTCCTCGTCAATGACGTAGATCTCCAGTTCGCGCCCCAACTTGCGGTGGTCGCGCTTGCGCGCTTCTTCTGCAGTTGCAGGTACCGCTTGAGGTCTTTCTTGCTTTGCCAGGCCGTGCCGTAGATGCGCTGGAGCATGGGTCGGGAAGTATCACCCCGCCAGTAGGCAGCGGCCGTCCCGGTCAGTTCAAACGCATCCACCGGGATCAGGCCAGTATGGTCCACATGCGGGCCTTTGCACAGGTCCTCGAAAGTGTCCTGCCGGTAAGTGCTGATGACCAGTTCATCAATCGCGCGCTGCCGGTCATCCACCGAATCGCCGTACTCGTTGAACTCTCCCTGCAGGAGGCCGTCAATGATCTCCAGCTTGTAGGGTTGATCCCTGAACAGCTCGCGCGCTTCCTGTTCGGTTACCACGCGATAGGTCAGTGGGTAGTCCCCGGCGATGATCTGCCGCATACGCTTTTCGATTTGGTCCAGGTCAGCCTGATTAAATGTCCGCGGGCGGCCGTCTTCGTCTACGCCAAGATCAAAATCGTAGTAAAAGCCGTCTACAATCGGCGGGCCGATGCCCAGTTTGGCGTCGGGGAACAGCTCCAGCACAGCCTGAGCCATCACATGGGCGGCCGTATGGCGCAGGCGGAACAGCTCAGACTCCTCGTCTGGTTCAGGTCGGGCAAAGATTGGTTCGTCCATGAGAACCCTCCCGGAGAACTATCCACAGATAGACGCAGATAAACACAGATACCGGTTAAGCAAATACAAGATGCCTACCTGAAACCAAAAAGCCTCAGACAAGCGAAATGCTTTCCTCATCTGCGCCAATCTGTGCTCACCTGTGGATGATCATCCTACAGTTCCATCGAACGGGCCTGGACCAGGCCCAGCGCGTGCTCGCGGAAAGCCATGATGGGCATGGCGCCCCGGTCCTCGTTGTCCCGCGTGCGCACAGCCACCGCATGAGCCTCTATTTCCTTGTCGCCAATGACCAGCATGTAAGGAGTCTTCTGCAACTGCGCATTGCGAATCTTGCGGTTCATACGCTCGTCGCCGTCATCAACGTGGACGCGCAGGCCGTGGGCCTTCAACTCAGCTTCGACCTCGCGCGCATACTCCACATGCCGGTCGGCGATCGGGATAATGGTGGCCTGGACCGGAGCCAGCCACAGCGGGAATGCGCCATTGAAGTGTTCAATCAGGATACCGACAAAGCGTTCCATGCTGCCGAACGGCGCACGGTGGATCATGACCGGACGGTGCTTCTGGCCGTCAGCGGCCGTATATTCCAGGCCGAAGCGCTCCGGCAACAGAAAGTCCACCTGGACCGTGCCCAACTGCCATTCACGCTTGAGCACATCACGGAAGATGAAGTCCAGCTTGGGACCGTAGAAGGCGGCTTCGCCCGGCTCAATGGTGTAGTTCAAACCCAATTCATCGGCCGCCTGCCGAATGGCGGTGATACCCTGCTCCCACATCTCCGGGGTTCCGGCATATTTGTCGCTGTCGGGATCATTGATCCCCAGCCGGGCACGGAAGTCGGCGAAGCCCATCGTATTGAACACATACTGGATCAAATCCACCACGCCGATGAACTCCTCGTCCAACTGTTCCGGGGCAACGAACAGGTGCGAATCATCTACCGTAAAGCCGCGCACGCGCGTCAGGCCGTTCAGCTCGCCGCTTTTTTCGTAGCGGTAAACCGTGCCGAACTCGGCCAGGCGCAGGGGCAGATCGCGGTAGCTGCGCGGTTCGCTGCGATAAATCTCAATGTGGTGCGGGCAGTTCATCGGCTTGAGAAGGAACTCCTCCTCGTCCACTGTAATCGGTGTGTACTGGCTGTCCTTGTAGTAAGGGTAGTGACCGCTGGTCTGGTAGAGTTTCAGATTGCCGATATGGGGCGTAATGACCGGCAGGTAGCCGCGTTCCAGTTGCGCCTGGCGCAGGAATCCTTCCAGATTCTCACGCAGAATGGCCCCATTCGGCAGCCACAGCGGCAGCCCGGTTCCCACTAACGGCGAGATGTGGAACAGGCCCAACTGCTTGCCCAGCCGCCGGTGGTCACGCGCTCTGGCCTCTTCCAACAGCTTCAGATATTCGTCCAGCTCTGTCTTGTTGTGCCAGGCCGTGCCGTAAATGCGCTGGAGCTGCGGCCGATTTTCATCACCGCGCCAGTAAGCCCCGCCGGTACGCAACAGCTTGATGGCATTGCGCTTGATCTCGCGGGTGGCCCCGACATGCGGGCCACGGCAAAGATCAACAAAGTCACGTTGGCGATAGATACCCACCTCCGATGCCGGTTCGGTCGTGGGGTTCCCCATCTCGTCCACCTTGCCTGCGGCCAGGTCCCGGATCAACTCCACCTTGTAGGGCTGGTCCTTGAAGAAGTCCAGCGCCTCATCCACCGTCATGGTCGAGTGCTCGAACTCGGCGTTGCTCTTGAGCAGCTCTTTCATCTTGGCTTCGATAGCTTCCAGGTCCTCCGGTGTGAAAGTGCGCGGCTTGCCGTCCTCGTCCAGACCCAGGTCAAAGTCGTAATAGAAGCCGTCCTCAATGGGCGGGCCGATTGCCAGACGCACATCCGGGAACAGGTCAATTACCGCCTCGGCCATGATATGGGCCGTCGAGTGGCGAATACGGTAGAGATCAGATTCTTCGTAAGGAATGTTTCCGTTTTCAGACATAATTACCTCAGTGAATGACGAATTAGGAATCTGGAATTAGGAATCGGGAAACGGTGATCGCCTCTCGGCAATCCGTAATTCCTAATTGAAAATTCCTGATTGTTAATTGCCTTATTCTCCAAACAAAAAAGCCGCCACCCCGATTGGGGCGACGGCTGTCACGGTTCCACCCAACTTCAGATACCCAGTGTCCTGAGCATCATACTCAATGGCGGCCGATAACGGGGCCTACCGGACCATCTTATTAAGTGGGCAGACACCGGGTCTGCCCGGGGAGACAAACCTGATCGGTTTGTCTTCACCGTTCGGATGGTCGCTCCTGGGGGGTTTTCGCTGTCGTCGAGTGCGGGGAAGACTTTCAGCCGGTGGTCTTCCTTCTCTTTCGCGCGTGCGGCGGCTACTCGTCCCAGTCAACGCGTTTGGATATGTGTTGTGCTTTCATTATAGGCCCGGCCGGATGGATGTCAAGGACCGCAGGATTTCCTTAACCCGTTCCGGCCGTCACCTTGCCCGACAGATATCAGGGAGACGGTGGAAAGGTCGCGGTCGGGAAAGGCGTTGGCGTATATGCCGATGTTGCCGCTGCGGTTGGTTCAGTCGTCGCTGTCACCGGTGCCGCCGTCGGTGGCGTCCCGTTAGGTGGCGTGGTCGCCGTTGGCGGGGCTTGCCCTGTGGCGGTTGGAATCGGTGTTGTCGTCGCTGTTGACACAGCATCAAAAACGGCCGGGGCGTAGGATCGGTTCTCAGGAGTCGGCGTGTCCGTCCCTCTGAACGGTGCCGTAGCTGACGGCTCGACTGTCCCTGTATCCAGCGATACCACTGACTTGAAACCGGCCGGGGAGAAAATCAGTAAAGCAGCCAGCATGGCACCGGTAAAAATGCCGGTCACGACCTTGAAAGCTCTCATGTTGTCACCCTCATTCAGACAGCCAACAGTCGCGACGGACGATCACTTCGGGCTGCCACACGAAGTTGCGACACTGAAACTTGTTCACAGTGTAACGGGCTATGACCGTGATCTCAATAGGGGAATTCCCCCAACCGCCGGAGTCTTCCTGAGAAATTGCCGACAGGCAATCCGGCCCACCTTGCCCACCGGTCGGTTACAGGTAAACTATGTTACAAGGAGTTCAGGGATACAGTCGCTGATTTTTGCTGGTAAGGCTGTTCCCGCAAGAGATACTTTACATGATGAACGGAGCAACGGTTAGCCAACCCATTGTTGAGAGTAACGGCACTCCCGAAGACGAACCTCCCAGTCAGTATTTTAATCGCATATCCGCTTCTGATGCCTGGCGCGACGCCGTACGTGAGCAGATGTTCCACGCCACTCAGGAGGAGCTGACCGGTCGTCACGGGAACACGGACGTCTCGTTTAACTACCGCTGGGAACATGTCCGGACGGTTGTCACCCTGGCTAAACGCCTGGCTGAACTGACCGGCGCGGACCCGGAAGTCGTTGAAGCGGCCGCCTGGCTGCATGACGTCCGCAAGTGGACGGATGGTGAAAAGCACCCCACAGCAGGAGCCGCGTTCGCCCGCGCCTTCCTGCCACAGACTGACTTCCTCCGGAAAAGATCGGGGCGGTGGCCGACGCCATCGCCGTCCACAAGGGCCTTTTCCTGGAGGAGCCGCTCCAGAACCTGGAGGCGCAGGTCCTGTGGGACGCCGACAAGTTAGCCAAGATCGGGCTGACGGCCGTTTTCCACTGGACAGGCGGCGCACTGGCCGGGACCGATTTCCGCACGGTAGATGACCTCATTGCCCGGAGCCGCAGCGCCGAGTGGCAAACGAAGACCGTCGCCAGTATGCACACCGAACCGGCCCGCCGGGCAGCCCGCCAACGACTGGCGTCCTACACCCGGTTTTGGGATTCACTGGAACAGGAACTGACCGGCGCAGACCTCGAATAGACGCCAACAGTTGTATCGGATCAAGTAAACAAAAAGGCGCGCTCCTTGTAGGGAGCACGCCTTTTATTTGTCCGTAAATGCTGATTGTCGAACAGTTATTTCTCAGTGGCAATATCGCCGATTTCGTCCGGGGCCAGTGTTAGCAGCACTTCCTCGACCTTGTCGGGATCCTCATCAGGTGCGGGTGTCCCCGGTTCTGAGTGACGCGGGTAGGGTTTCATCCCAAACTGCGTCAGGGCCACAGCCCCCAAACCGACGGCCGATATCAGGAAGACCAGCAACCCGGTCAGGAACTCAAACGGCAGCAAACCAAAGAGGCCGACACCAAGCGTCAGGACGCCGGTACCCAGAGCGGCCGTTGTCGTCAGACGATTATTCTTACCCTGATTGAACAGACGGTTACCGACAACGGTCCCCACAGCAATCCAGCCCAGCAATCCGCCCACAACCAGACCAATCGCCAACAAGAGCATGAGGGGGAATCCCAGCAAGCCGATGCACACGAAGGTCAGAATAATGGACAGTGGAATGAGCAGGACGATCAGCGAGGGAACAGCGATGGCCGTCAGCACTCCGGCCGCGCCACTGGTGACCGGTTTATTGCGCGTCACGGTAACGATCTGACGCAAGTTGTCCGGCGCAATGGAGGCTGCCAGCAATCCCAGGAAGCCCATCAGCACCGCACTCAGCAACACGCCGACAAGTTTGGCCATGAAGCCAAAGAACCCGGCGCCACCTGGTTCCACCGTCCGCGATACAACCATATCGGGCGACACCGGAATCACGGGGGGTGTTGGCAGGGGAGACACATTTGGGACATCCGGTACAGCCGGAATCTCCGGTACAGGCGGGGCGTTAAACCATTTGGGTGCCAGCGCAGCCAGCGCGCCCCAGTCCATGTTCAAATTCTCAATGGCTGTGCAGTTACCGGGAACCACATCACCGCGTGTCTCGCCGTTAAGCAATACACAATCACCGCTGATAGCTGCCCCTTCGCGAGTTTTCAGATCGCCATTGAACAGCGTCAGGCTCCCATTTACCTGACCGGCCACCTCTGCGTCGCCGTTAAAGACGACAACATCACCATTAACAATCGCGCCCTGACCAATTTCAAGGTCGCCATCCAAGACAACAACGTCGTTATTCACGACCGCGCCATCTTCAACAATCGTGTCCCCACCCGACTCAACGGGTGCGGCCAAAGCCGCGGAGACGCCCACACTCATCAGCAGCAGGACAAGCAGGATTGGAATCAGCACATATCTCTTCATTTTCTTCATTGTTCCTTGCCGGCTGTTGATCCACATCAGTCAGCTCTTCTTGCTCTTAATTACGTGAGCCGGCGCTCCGGGGTTGCACAACAAGACGTTGTATGACACCACCCCACAGGAACACCATGCCCGCCATCAGCATCGCAAGGCCCAAGATCATGGGTTGTTCGGCCACCACACGTCCGGCTCCGGCCAGCAAGGCATCAATTACAGTCGCAAATACTTGCGCTGTTCCTTGCATGGAAGACCAGACGTGTTGCAGGAGGTCCGGGTTGGTCAAAACAGGTGTATAGCGGCTGATCAGCCACACACCCAATATAACCGGGATAACTCCGCTAATCAGCAGAGCCGTATAAACGGCCGTTAAGGCCCAGACGCGCGTGCGCCGGTTCGGCAACAGACCGATGGTTCGCTCGGCGAAATCGGCCGCCGGACTCAGCAGCGGCGCTTGCCGGAATAATGTATCCAGCGCTGCCAACGCTTCCCACTCACGCGCGCATTCCGGACACGCGCGCAGGTGAGATTCAAGCTCTGTGCGTTGTACCGCTGTCAGCTCACCATCGAGCGCGTCCATCATCATCACATAGTAGGTTTCATTGTGTGCCATGTCGCTCTCCATTGTGTACAGGCTTCTGATCCATGCCCACATTGAACACTGTCCTCTCTTCTCACGTCGCCAGTCCCAATGCCAGCGCGGGCATGGCCTCGCTACCCTGCGACACCTCCGCCAGTTGGCGGCGGGCGCGGAACAGGCGAGACTTTACCGCACTGACCGTGGTTTGCTGGACGTCCGCTATTTCTTCATATGACATGTCGTACCAGTAACGCAAAACAACCGCTTCGCGGTATTCGGAAGATAGCTGGTTCAACATTGTCTGTACCAGGTCGCTTTGCTCATGGGCAATTGCCTGCGCTTCCGGCCCCTGGTGATTGTCGCTATGTAATGCCGGATGTGGCGGCAGCGGCTCGTCAATGGATAACAGGACGGCCCGCCGCTTGCGGATCTGGTCAATACAGTAGTTCGACGTAATAGACAGGAGCCATGTGCTAAATTTATGGGCCGGGTCGTAACTATCCAGCCTCGTCCATGCCCGAATAAACGCCTCCTGCGCGGCCTCTTCGGCCTCGCCAGCATTACTCAGCATGCGATACGCCAGGTTATAAACCGGCGCCTGATACGCTTCAATTAGCTTGCCAAATGCAAACTTGTCGCCTTGTCTGGCCTGTTCCAGCCAGACTTGCTCCTCGTTCACGTTTCCAATCTCCTGTCTACTTACCCTTCATTACGCATGGGGTAACAGAAAGTTGCGAACCTTTCATATACAAAATGACCCCGGCCCGATTGGATGAGGTCCGCGCGTATGAGCGGTTTCGTCATCGCAGTTGCCGGGGTATCATTCGCTGATTTATAATGCCATATCAATATTATATATGAGTAAACAATCCGACTTGACCAACGAACAACCGAGGTCGTTACCCTCCACCCTTTATACGGAAGAATACTTTCTGACAGCCTGTGAAGGCTATGACGTCTTTCTCGAATCCGAAGGCGCTCATCTGTCACGCCGGTTGCGCGACGCCTTTACCGTAGCCGAAGTCCAACCCGGCATGCGCGTGCTTGACGTCGGCTGCGGTCGGGGTGAAATCCTGCGCCACTGCCTGGGCGAAGGTATTGAGGCGTACGGTATTGATTATGCCGAAGCCGCCATGCAGATGACGCGCCAGGTAATCGCGGCCGAGCAGGAACGACTGGCTGCGGAGCACCCGGACAACCCGACGGTTCCTTCCGGCATATCTCTGGCCGATGCCAAGGTGCTGCCTTTCCCAACTCATTCCTTTGACCGCGTGCTGATGTTCGATGTGGTCGAGCATCTCCATCCCTGGGAACTGCACGAAGCCATGCTTGACGTCGGGCGGGTGCTTAAACCCGGCGGCCGTTTCATCATCCACACCGCCCCAAACCGCTGGTACGATAACTACGCCTATCCCTGGGTGCGCCGGATGCGCACGCTCTTGGGTGAAGGGGATAAGTATCCGCAAGGATCCGCGTGCCATTACGCCGGTAAATCAGGATGTCCACGTCAATGAGCAGGATATGCTCAGTATGCGCCGGGCGCTGAAGGATGCCGGCTTTACAGGCATCAAGGTCTGGCTTGATTCGCCGCCGCAGGACTGGCAGCAGACGGCATCGCTGGGCAGCTTGCGACGGCTGGCCTTCAAGATTCCACCCTTCCGCTGGTTCTTCGAGCGCGAGGTTTTTGCCGTGGCCGAAACGGCACGCTCCTGAACCCGCCCTACGCATGGTCAGCCCGGAAACGGCCGATTCGCCCACAATAATGTCCCCATCTCGCCGGTACGATTGGTTATGGGCGGCCCTGCCCTACATCATCATCCTGCTGGTGGCGCTGGGGTTGCGACTCTACCAGCTAACGGCCGTTCCCCCCGGCCTGACCCACGATGAAGCCAATCATGGCCGCGAGGCCATCGGCATCCTCAACGGCATCTATCTCTATTTCTTCCCGTTAAACTACGGCAGCGAACCTCTCTACAGCTATACCGTCGCCGCCTTCATGGCCCTGCTGGGTAAAAACCTCTTTGCCCTGCGACTGGTAAACGTGGTCTTTGGCGTGGCGGCCATTGCCATGACGGCCATCTGGTCCGCGCCTCGCCTGGGATTGAGCGACCGAGAGCGACGACTGACTTCGCTGCTTGGTGCGGCGCTGATGGCGGTGTCGTTCTGGCCGCTGGCTTCCAGCCGGGAGGCGTTGCGTGCGGGGATGCTGCCCTTCTTCATGGCGTTGGCCGTGTGGTTCTTCTGGCGGATTCTGGAAACACAGGCCCCGGATGGGTGGCCGGAGGACTATCTCCCGGCACGGCGCGGTCGCATTGGCTGGCTGGTTCCGGGCTTCGCTCTGGCAATCGTCGCCACGCTGCACATTTATCTGGCGGCGCGTGTGAGCTGGTTGCTGTTCCCGCTGTTTCTCGTCTATCTGGCGCTGCTCTATCGCAGCGTGTTCCGGCGCACCTGGCTGCCGGTGCTGGCCGGGTTGGGTCTGGCCGGGCTGCTGACCATCCCCATGGCGCTTTACCTTAACGCCCACCCCGAAATGCAAACCCGCCTGGGGATGCTCGACGGATCGCTACAGCAAATCGTCAGTGGCGACTGGTTACCGACACTGACCAATGCGCGGGATGCGTTACTGGCATTTGTCTGGCCCGGCTTTGGCGATCAGTTTCTGGCCTACAACATCCCCGGCCGGCCTGTATTCGGCATCGTGTCGGCCGTGTTCTTCGTCGTGGGCATCGGCGTCTGCCTCTGGCGCTGGCGCAAACCGGTCTACGCCTTTCTATTATTATGGTTCCTGATCGGGATTGCCCCGTCACTCATCACCGGCCCTACCGCCAACACAACCCGTAACCTGGCCGCGCTGCCGACCGTGTATCTGATTGCGGCCGTTGGCTTTGCCGCCCCAGCCACGTGGCTGGCGGCCCGATTCGCACCGGATGCACGGCGCTGGGCCACTATTGCCATCGGCGCGTTGGCTGTGGGATGGGTGCTCTGGGCCGGCTGGCAATCCGCCGGTGATTACTTTGTCCGCTGGGGCCAATCGCCGGAGGTGCGCGGCGCCTACCAGCATACGCTGGTGGAATCCCTGGCTTACCTTGAGGAGGCGCACCCGAACGCCGAACCGCTTGTCTTCTCCAGCGTCTACCCCGGTCCGGCTCACGACTCATCGGTGGCGCTGGTGATGGCGGCCGATCGCCCGGCGGTAACCGGCGCGCGCTGGGCGGATGCCCGCTATGCCCTGCTACTCCCGGACGCTCCATCAACCACGGTCGTCGTCCCGGCTTCCACACCCCTGCACCCGGCCCTGAAACCGTTACTGCACGAGATTGACAGCGTGGCCCTGGAACCGGACGATCTCGATCCCGGCTTTGCGCTCTACGCTGTGGATACCGGGCAGATACAGGCACTTGCGCGGGATGTACAAACCAGTGATCCGCCGGTCAACTTTGGTGAGGCGGTTGAACTGGCTGGCGCGCGCTGGCTGAATGACAGGGTTGCTCCGGAGGAACGGCCGAGTTGCTAACCGTCTGGCGTGTGGTGGATCCAATCCTGGCGGGGCCGTTGGTGCCACCCAGTTTCACCACCGATGCAGTTGCCTTCACCCATGTGCTGGATGGCTCCGGGCAGGTTGTCGCCCAGCACGACAGTCTGGATGCGCCGTCCTGGTCATGGCAACCCGATGATCTGGTGCTGCAAATTCACTCCCTCACCGCACCGGCCGAGCCGGGAGCATATACGGCCGTTGTCGGTCTGTATGATCGCACGTCCGGCACGCGGCTACCGGCGACCGGCAGCGACATGCCTGATACGGCCGTGGTGCCCACGCTCATTGTCGAATCCTCCATCGATTAATATTAAGGCCATCTGGAATTTGCCCGTACGCGATTGCGTAAACTCCAATCTGGCTGTAGTATTATGTAATATTAAGTATCATCCTGTAATATCATGCAACAGGAGAAATGAATGATGTCCAAGCAGAACACAATAACCGCATCCGATTTGCAACGACGATCAGAGTGCACTAAAGCGCGTGGCTGTAGGCGGGAACATCTGGTCATTGAACGGTCCGGGTACCCAGTGGCCGTGCTTTGTCCTACCCCGAATACGAGGCTTTACTGAGGAACGCGCGTTGGCGAGCCACCGCGAACTGGTTATCGCTTTGAGTCAGGAGGCCGAACGCCAGGACTACCGAAGAACAATTACTGGCTGAATTGAAGAAGTTAAAAAGCAGGTTTTCATAGAGACCTATGGACAACAGCCGGGATAAGTTGCGTGCTTTGCCGATGCAAACATCCTGATAGCCGGTGTTGTCTGGCCGTATGAAGTTCTGCAACACGCCATTAGGCGATTTCTCTCAGTCTTGAGCCCGTATGTAATTAATGAAGCTCAGCGTGTCTTAACATCCCGTTTCTCCATTTCCGCTGAACAATTCCGGGCATTTTTAGACTCATGCAACTATGAAGAAACGGCCGACCCTGCAATAGAAGATGTTAATGCATGCAAACCTGGTGCGTGACGTTGCCGATATCCCGGTGGCTCTGCGGCACTTACGGCACAGGCTGACTGTCTGATTAGCGAAGACAAGGATTTAACATCCCTCGGCACAATAATGACCGACGTGAACCGGCAATTACCCGTCTATCTGAGTGGTACCTTCTGCGCGAATTTATGGGCTGGACTTCGGAACAACTGGAATCCGTACGCGGAAGACGCTGGCAGGACCTGAACATGGGCCCTAAATAGCCCAAGACGTCAAATAAACCTAGTAGTACCTGAGATATGGCCCACCACGATATCGGCGAGAATTTGAGCACGGCCGAGCTGCAACATCTGTTGGCGGAACGGCGGCAGAGGCTGCCCGGCTGCGGCTAAGTCGCCTGAACGGTGAGGGCCGCATTCGGGACATACCCGGCACACCATCTCCACCGGATCCGTCAGAATGGGCGGAGGTCGCCGAGCAAACCACAGCCCATTACGGCCGTCGCGCCACGCGTCGCCACCGGTTTGATCAATCCCTGCTGATCATAGAGCTACTGGCTCTCATTGGTCTGGTATTCGTCGCCACGCGGCTCTGGCAAACCAATCGGGACCTGAACGCCGACCTGAGCGCACTCCAACGGGCCCAGGTTGCCCAGATCGCGGAACAGCAGGCACAGGCCCAACAAACGGCAACGGCCGCTGTTCAACCCACAGCCAACCCACTAGAAAACGAAGCAGCCGTCGCGGCCGTTCCCACACAGGTTGTCCCGGCCACGGCAACCGACCAGCCGACGGCAACAGCCCTGCCAACGCAGTCCGCCGTTTCCGTTACGGCAACTACGCCTCCTCTGTCGGGGTAGCGGTTCTGCCCGGTGGGCATAAACCACCGGAGCCGGACCAACCGCCGGAACCGGGAGAAGTCGGCGAAGTATTGAACGAATTGGTACCGGCGACATTAACCCCCCAGCCCATCCCCACACAGGCGGCCGAACTGGAACCGGCCCTGCGTATCCGCATCCCGACTATCGGCGTGGATCATCCCGTTATACAGGGTGATGGATGGGAGCAGTTGATGCTGGGCGTGGGTCAGCACATTGGGTCAGGTTGGCCGGGGCAGTCGGGCAATATGGTGCTCGGCCCATAATGATATTTACGGTGAAATCTTCCGGCATCTGGACCAACTGGCGGCCGGCAACGAGATCATCATCTCCACAACCACCCGCGATTACACCTACGTGGTCGAGGAACTTCGCGTCGTCGAGCCGACCGAGACCTGGGTCATGGCTCCCACTGATCATTCCCAGGTGACGCTCATCTCCTGCTTTCCCTACCTGATTGACACCCACCGCATCGTCGTATTCGGTCGTTTGGTTGAGCCATCAGTTAACTCCGGCTAAAAAGGGTGTAGACAGATTACCGTAGTGGACTATACTACTGAGGCGCGAGGCGTGAAGTCCTCGTTTGTGAGGTTAGAAGAATCATGACAAAGAGAAAAACATCGGCCAAGCCAAAAGCAAAGCAGGGCAAAAAGGCCACCAATTCGGTAACTGCCACCACGGAAACGGTCACAACAACAGCCACGGCCACCGCGACGACATCGGCCGATACGTTAGAACAGTCCACGACCACGACGGCGCAGCGGCGAGCAAACCGCATGAATCGCAAGCAGGCCAAGACGATCCCGTTGGAAGAAGAGTACGCCTATGTGGTTAATGACCTCCGGCGCGTGTTTATTTTGGCCGGTATCGTGTTCGTAGGTCTCATTGCTGCCAACCTGGCGTTCACCCTCCTGGGTGGTTGACGCGTGACAGGAGCTATGGTAAGATTTGCGTTCGGTCAATAGGGATCCCGGCCGTTTGTGGTTGGGAGATTAAAACATCCCAGTTGCTCTGTAACTGGGGTTAAGAAGAGGATTTGTTAGATTAAAAGAGTACGCCGCGCACCAGCACCAAAACCTGAAGCACTCAATGTCCGGGTCAACCGCCAGATTCGCGCACGCGAAGTCCGGGTAATTGATCAGAACGGAGAGAACCAAGGAGTCATGCCTTTCTTCGATGCCTTGAAATTGGCCGAAGAGGCAGAACTCGATCTTGTGGAAGTCGCACCGAATGCGAGACCACCGGTGTGCCGAATTCTTGATTTTGGCAAGTATGCCTACGAGCAAACCAAGAAAGATCGGGAAGCACGTAAGAAGCAGAAAACCGTCGAAATCAAGACAATCCGGTTGTCACCGAGAACAGATGATTACCATATTGAAATAGGCGTCCGCAATGCACGAAAGTGGCTTTCTGAAGGTAAGAAAGTCAAATTCATGGTCCGGTTTAAATCACGTGAGATTTCATATCCGGAAATAGGCCAGAAGACGCTACAGGATATTGCCGAGCAATTGAGTGATGTCGCCGTGGTCGAGCAACAGCCCACATTGGAAGGCTGGCGCATGACCTTGACGATGTCACCGGAGAGCGAAGCAACAAAGACAGCGTAGGCAGACACAGGTAGTTTACCGGCAGTGAAAGCCCCGGCCGGGGCTTTTTTGTCGTAAAAATGTAGAAGACTGATTCGAGGGATAAAAGATGCCAAAGGCAAAGACGAAAAAGTACAAGCTGAAGACGTACAAGGCAGCGGCCAAGCGCTTCCGCGTCACCGGCTCCGGCAAGATCGTCCGCACAAAGGGTGGCAAGAGCCACTTGCGGCGTCGTAAGTCGAAGCGCACGAAGCGGTTGTTCTCAGAAATGCTGGTGGTTGAGTCCGCCGGCGACCGCCGCCGTATCAAGCGGATGGCTCCGTATTTGAAACAGTACAAGGCCAACCCGCCCGGATAATTACCGGAACTGATTTATAGATTTAGTTAATCGCTGCCTGGCCTCGCCCCATGGGTTGAGCGTCCAGGCTCAAGAAATGCGAGGTAAAGAGAAATGCGCGTAAAAGGTGGTTTTGTAACCCATCGCCGTCATAAAAAGCTTCTTCACATGACGAAGGGCCAATGGGGATCACGCTCCAAGCTGTATCGCCGGGCCAATGAAGCCATGATGAAGTCCTATTGGTACGCCTATCGCGATCGCCGGAATCGCAAACGTGATTTCCGCCGGCTGTGGATTGCGCGGATCAATGCAGCCAGCCGGGTCCATGGCCTGAGCTACAGCCGTTTCATGCACGGCTTGAAGTTGGCTGATGTAAAGCTGGATCGCAAGGCACTGGCTGATGTAGCCGTGCGCGATGAGGCGGCGTTCGCAGCCATTGTAGATGTGGCTAAGAAGTCCCTGGCTTGATCCTCGAAGCCTGGGCTTCCTGATTACAGAAAAGGCCGGACGGGTTTTCCCATCCAGCCTTTTTGTTTGGGTTTAACAGAAAAAGCTGTTAACCGTGCATCATCACCAGACCATTGGCCCCGGCAATAATCGCCTCGGTCGCCAGCCCCAGAAACAATCCATGTTCAACAATGCCCGGCTGTGAGTGGATCAGATGATCCAACTCGCGCGGATTGCTGATCCCCGGCAGATAACAGTCCAGAATGTGATTGCCCTCGTCGGTGATGAACACATCATCACCAACCCGGCGCTCAACAACCCGTGCCCCCAGCGAGATCAGGTAATCGGTCGCCGGTCGCTGGGCAAAGGGAATAACCTCAACCGGGACCGGCGCGCGCGTCCCCAACTGGTCTACCCGCTTGCGTTCATCCGCTATGACGATCATCCGGCGTGAGGCGGAAGCAACGACCTTTTCGCGCAGCAACGCCCCACCCAAGCCCTTGATGAGATTCAAATGCGGATCAATTTCATCGGCCCCGTCAATGGTCAGGTCAATCACCGGATGATCATCCAGTGATACTAGGGGAATCCCCAGTGATTGGGCTTCGCGGGCCGTTTCCTCAGATGTCGGTATGGCCCATATACGTTGCAGCGAACCATCGGCCAGCATTGCACCGATTCGCCTGACGGCATAGACGGCCGTGCTTCCGGTCCCCAACCCGACAACCATTCCCGACTGCACCTGCTCCGCAGCCGCTTCGGCCGCCTGTCGCTTTAGCTGGGCCAGATCGGTCATCTTAATCCCGTATGTCGGTCATCTGCCAGGCACGCAGGACTTCGGCAACTCCCCAGGCCTGAGCGATACATCCCCGCGGCTTGAACGGGGCATCCCCTTCAAATATCTCGCTGATGGTGCCTACGCCATGATCCACCAGTTGCTGGAGCAACGGGGCGAGGTACGTGCGAGCCTGGGCCATATCCTGGTAAACACGCAAATGGGCACTGACAAACGGGCCAATCAGCCAGCTCCAGGCCGTTCCCTGATGGTAGGCACCGTCCCGCTTGTGTACATCACCTACATATGAACCAATAAAGGCCTTGTCGTCAGGCGATAGCGTTCGCAATCCGTGAGGCGTTAACAGATGGCGGGTGCAGGCATCCAGTGTGGATCGCTGCTGCTCGGCCGTTAAGGGACTATACGGGAGTGAAATCGCCAATAGTTGGTTGGGTCGCAAGCTGAGATCAGGGCTGTCCTTCGGGGCGTCCAGCACATCATAGCAGTACCCCATCTTCGCATTCCAGAACTTGGCGAAGCCTTCCCTGGCCTGTGTGGCTGCTTTCTCGTAGGGCACCGGATCCTCACCCAGGTGAGTGGCAAAGTCCTGCATGATGCAGAGGGCGTTGTACCACAGGGCGTTGATCTCCACCGGCTTTCCGGTACGCGGGGTCACAACCCAGTCGTCAACCTTGGCATCCATCCAAGTTAACTGCACACCTTCCTCCCCGGCATACAAGAGGCCGTCAGCAGGATCCACATGAATGTTGTAACGCGTGCCGCGTTGGTGCCACTCAATAATATCTACCAGCGTCGGATATAGCTCACGCAGCAGGTCAGTATCCCCTGTCGCCTGATAGTATTGGCGAATTGCCTCAAAGTACCACAGGGTCGCATCCACCGTGTTGTACTCCGGCGTCTCTCCGGCATCGGGGAAACGGTTGGGCAGCATACCCTGGTCCACAAACTGGGCATAGGTGCGCAGGATGCTGGCAGCCACCTCAGGACGGCCCGTCGCCAGTGTCAGGCCGGGCAGGGCGACCATCGTGTCTCGTCCCCAATCGCTGAACCAGTGATACCCGGCAATGATCGACATCCCATGCGGATCGCGGGCGGTCGGCCGTTCCACCAGAAACTGGTCGGCCGCCAGAATAAGTTGCTGCAACGGTTGGGGCAGTTCCCCATGGCTGTCTACAGGGTGCAGGCTGCTGGCCCGCTCCAATAAATGCTGTTCATAGGCACGTCGCTCAGCATAGGCGGCCGCACTGTCAAGATTGGCATCTTCTTCCGTACTGGCAACCAGGGCAAAGGTTTCCCCCGCCCGCAAGGTCATGTTGATTCGCCCGACGGAAACGTGATCCTCGCTGACATCGTTCTGTCCACGATACTCCTCAACACTGAGGAAGAAATCCTCATACCAGTCAAGGCGCGGCGTGATGGTGGCGCGGTCACTCAGCAGGTAGAAAGGCACGGCATCGTCATCCATCTGAATACGCAGCCCGTGATCCACTTCCTCCACATCCGGGTCCAGATCGCCTGTGATGGTTGTACTGTGGTAGTCACGGTAGTTAGCCAGGGCGCGAATGGACAGCCCCATAGGCCCGGAGGCCCGTGTCAGCCGATATTGAATGTAGGTGGTATTCGCCCCCGGTTGCATCCAGATACGTTTCTCCAGAAGCGCGTTGGCGATGGCAAAGGTCCATACGGGAGTAGTGCCTTCGAGGTGAAAACGAATGAGATGGTGATGCCCCAGCGGCTCAACGATGCCGCCGGCCCACCGGTTAACATGCAGCGGATAGAAGCGGCCGCTTTCAGGGTAAATACCGTCATACTCGGCCGTTTCGTCCAGTTTAGCCAGGAGCAACGTCCGGCCCAGTGGCGGGGTCAGCGCTGCCATAAGCAAGCCGTGGTACCGGCGCGTCAGTACATTGGCAATGGTCCCGGACGCGTATCCCCCGATACCATTGGTAACCAGCCATTCACGCTTGGAGGCGACGGAGAGATCGCCGCATACTTCGCTGCCAAAATCAAAGACCATACAATGCTCCTTGGTAGGGAACCGGGTATGCCATGGTAAAGCTCACCATATGCCCGTCCGTTTTGTGCTGTTGGTTGGTAATGAGTCGTGGGAAACCGTTTGACTTGTGGGACAGTCTTAAATGTCGGTTTTTTACACTCATAACTCCCTGTTAGTTCGCCGAGGCAATCAGCAACGTTATTAGTATAATGAAAAGTCATGGAATCCGGTACTAATGAGGCACGTCCTAATCCTGCATACGTAGAAGAGGTCATTCAGCGGCTGCGCGCCGCCTATCCGGATGCCCATTGCGAGCTGGATTACGAGACACCCATGCAACTGCTGGTTGCCACAATTCTGTCCGCGCAATGCACCGACGAGCGCGTGAACCTGACAACGCCGGCCCTGTTTGAGCGATTCCCCACCGTTGAAGATCTGGCCGGAGCCGAACAGGCCGAAGTGGAAGAGTTGGTCCGACCCACGGGATTCTACCGGCAGAAGGCACGTTACATCCGAGAATCGTCCCAGACCCTGCTCCACGAGTATGGTGGCGACATCCCCCAGGACATGGATGATCTCCTGCGGCTACCCGGCGTAGCTCGCAAGACGGCCAATGTAGTACGTGGTGAAATCTACGGGCTGGCGGATGGTATTACCGTGGATACCCATGTCAAACGTTTGTCGGCCCGGCTGGGTTTCACGCAGGAGACAGACCCGGTTAAGGTCGAACGCGATCTGATGCAGATCATCCCCCGTGAAAGCTGGATTGAAATATCCCATCTGTTGATCTGGCATGGCCGACAGGTGTGCAAGGCCCGTAAACCCGACTGCCCCAATTGCCCATTGAACGACATCTGCCCATCTTCCACAGCCAATCTCGGCACATCGCAGGCACCCTCGGATTGATTTGCAGACCACCAGGGTAGATCAGTTCATCGTCACCCACTCTAATCCGTCATTCCTTGCCCCCGCCTTTTCAATCTGCTAAGCTACCTTTGTTTCAAAACGTTTTGAACGAAGGGAAAAATGCACGATACGCTGGAAAATGTCAATGACAGTACTGTCTCCGGTCTCGGTCGGCTGGCCCGATTCTTTGGTTTCAGCGATGTGATGGGCCGTCTCTATGGCACCTTGCTTCTCAGCCCCAATCCCCTCTCTTTGGATGAGCTGGCGGGCACGCTGGAGATCAGCAAGGGGTCGGTCAGCATGAACATGCGCGATCTGGAACGCTGGGGGATGGCTAAGGAAGTTTGGGTGCGTGGGGATCGCCGCAAGTTTTATGCGGCCGAATCGGATATGTGGCAGATCATCCGCAGCGTATTGGGCAGTCGTGAGCAACGCGAAGTACAGGTGGCGCTCCAGGTCCTGGGCGAGAGTATTGAGAAACTGCAGGCGGCCGAAGACGAACTAACCCCAGAGGAACAGGAACTGGCTCGCTACTATCTGGGCCGGATGGCAGATCTGCAAAGCCTTTTCCAGTTTGCCCAGTTGGCACTGCACGCCATTTTGGGTAATGGCGAGTCGCTGAACTTTGATGCGGTTACGCGCATTGAGATCGATTAATCCGACGCAAACTTCCGAACCCCTATATCAATTCCCTTGCCGGGCAAAGCCATCAGTGTTGAGGTGCCGTGAGCCAGTAAGGTGTCGGCTTCATCGTACACGTACGCCTCGGCGTAGCTGATGGTGCGGCCGGGACGAATACACCGGCCTTCGGCCCTCAACCGGCCAACCGTCGCCGACTGAAGATAATTGAGCTTGAGGTCCACATTGACCAGCCCCGCATCCTCCGGCAACCGGTAGAACACGGCCCAAAAGGTCGCGGTATCAATGAGGGTTGCCAAAACCCCACCGTGAATGATGTTGTATGGTTGTAGATGACGGCCGTCCGCATCCAGGGAAATCCGGCTACGATCCTCAGCAATCTCGTCAATACGCATGCGGAGATGCTGAGGAAAGGGGCTGTTGTTGATCAGGTCCAGCCACGCCTGCATATACGATTCATTGATGGGAGTTGATGGTTGCCTGGTTGTCATTAGAAATTCCCGGTTCGACTAGCAACTATAGCGACACGGCGTCCCGACTCTCGCTAAATTCGAGCAAGCGCCGATATTGCCACTCGCGCTCCCGGGCTACGGCTTCGGCCGCTGCATCAGGCGCGGCCGCTCTATGGAATGCTTGCAGCGCGTAATTCGCCGCGCCCACGGCATGAGTAGGAACGTGGGCAGTTGCCACCGCCTGGCCGGCGGCGCGCGCTGCGGAACGGGCCGGCGTATCCTCTCCTACCTCGCGAGCGGCCGCATGGGAGGATAGCGACGCCTTGCGAATCACCGTCATACTAAACTCGCCGGTGTCAATCCACGTTTGAAGCGTGTCAATCGCCTGTTGCGGGCGAGGATCCTCCGGGAAATCAGCCCTGAAATAGGGCAGGACGCGCTCCGCACAGTCCCTGGCCCACAAAGCCAGCGTCCTGTGATCGCTCTGTTCTACAAGCGCCTGAGTCTGCCTGTCTTTATAGGCCAGTGAAAATTTGGGAGTTCCCATAGGGCTATTGTAGCAAAACTGCCCCCAGGGAATCGAAAAGACTAGAACAGCTCCGGATTTCCGGCTACCCAGTCATACAGACGGCCAATTCCCTCCGCAGGGGATATCTCCGGACGCCAGCCCAGCAGGTCCCAGGCGCGCCGGATATCGGCCACAAAGACACGCTGGTCACCCGGTCGCCACGGGCCATAGGTAACCTCCACCGATCGCCCGGCCAGCTCATCCAGCAACGGCCCAAACTCAGCCCAGATCGAGAGGGTATTCTCCGGCCCGCCACCGAGGTTCAACACTTCGCCGCGCAACTCATCAATGCGGTCAATCCCCAACGCGTAGGCCCGAACCAGATCATTGATGTGCAGCACATCACGCACCTGCTTGCCGTCGCCGTAAATGGTGATCGGCCGTTCCTTGACGGCGGCAATAACGAAGTGGGCCACCCAGCCCTGATCTTCCACGCCAAACTGGCGCTGGCCGTAGATACACGACTGGCGCAGCACCAGTGTCTTCAGCCCATAGATGCGGGCGTAATCGCGCACATACTGGTCACCGGCTCCCTTGGAACAACCGTAGGGCGAATGGAAATCCAGCGGATAGGTTTCCGGGATGCCGTAGGGATAATCGGCGTAGGCATAGCGGCCCTCGCGCTCTACGATTTCCACTTCTTCCATGCCGCCGTATACCTTGTTGGTAGAGGCGTAAAGCAGCGTCGCCTGGGGGGCCTGTTGGCGTACAGCCTCCAGAACGTTGAACGTCCCCAGAGCGTTAATTTCAAAATCCTCACGCGGATCCACGACTGAGGTGGTGACGGCAACCTGGCCGGCCAGATGCACAACCGCATCCGGCTGTACCTGGGCTACGGCCGTTGTCAGCCGGTCATGGTCACGGATGTCAGCTTCTATAATTTGCAGGCAGTCGTTGCCGTGGTTGGCATGCAGCCATTCCAGATTGGATCGGCCGCCGCGCCGTGTCAGATTGTCGTAAATGGTGACAGAATGGCCCTGGCGCAGAAAATGATCGGCACTGTTACAGCCGATAAACCCGGCCCCGCCGGTGATTAAATAGTTACTCATAACAGGAATTACTCGTGCAGATTAGTGTTGTAAATGTCTAGAAGGTTATACAGGCTCAGGCAGCCAAATCCGCACGCCCCAGTCTGGCAAACAGTCTGTCCGCTTGCCGACCCAGCCACGTACAGTAACCGGATACGGCCGTCAGGTCTACCTCCATCACAATGGCATCCTCCCCGGTATCACGGTAATAACGCCGGCGACGGCCGATATCGGTAAAGCGATACTTCAAGTACAGGTCATGGGCAGCCTGATTGCTCGCGCGCACTTCCAGGGCCACCCGTGACGGAGCGACCTCGCATACCAGTGTCAGCAGGTTGAGCAACAGCAGTTCACCCAACCCATGCCCCCGTTCGGCAGGGGCTACGGCGATGGTCACAATATGGGCTTCTCCGGCGACGAGCCAGAACCCAGTATGGCCGATTATCTTTTCACGGCCGCCTGATTCCTGCCGCGCCAGTACCTGGTAGTGGGCCAGAGGATTGTCCGTCAATTCGTTAAAGAAAAGCCAGCCCGACGTGGCGTGGGAAAGAGGCCAGTTCAATAGCCAACACAGCCGGAATATCACTGGGCGTCATACGACGCAACACATACGGAGGTGGGGGGTGCAGCATGGCGGCTCAGGACGGCTCGCGCAAATAGAGAGGAATGAGCTGGTCGGCCTCGGTCACGGCACGGCTTTTCCAGCGTTGGTAGCCGATCTCGGCCAGCACGGCGGCACGTCGCTCCCCAATTGCCGGGGATATCAACCGCGCACCGGATGTGCGGCGGATCGCCTTGGCGGCGTCCGGCGAGATTTCACCGGCAAACACAGTTGGCTCTTCAACGGCAGTTAGCAGCGTTTCCCAATCCGTCAGATGCGGATCGCCTTCGGGCTGCCAGCCACGGCGGTCGCTCCAGCGATAGGTTCCGGCCCACAAGCGGTTACGCCCGGCTTCGGCCGTTATCACCAATGGTTCATCCAGACGGCCGATTCCGGCAGCGACAATATCCAGCGTCGGCACGCCGACCAGCGGCAGCTTGTGGCCCAGCGCCAGCCCTTTCGCCAGCGCCAATCCGACACGCAGTCCGGTGTACGATCCCGGACCGATCGCGACGGCGATGGCTTCCAGATCGGCGGCCGTAATTTGAGCCTGCGCCCATATCTGGTCCACCGCCGAAGCCAGTTCGACGGTCTGATTACGGTGGCTTCTCCAGCCCAGCTCAGCCAGTACGGCCGATCCGTCATGAATCGCCAGTCCGGTCCAGTTTGTAGCTGTGTCAATTGCCAGGATCATAAGTAATCTCAGACGCCAAAGGCGCTCTTCTTGAAATCTTCCAACAATTCGGTTGACCGGTCGCCCAGAGCCGTAAAGCGCATCCGGCGGCGTGTCGGCGTATCGTATACAAGCTGAACCGCCAGATAATCGGCCGACAGGAGCGATTCGATGCGCTCCGGCCACTCGATGATCATGGCGCTGCCACTATTGAAGATATCCTCCAACCCTGCGGTCATCACGTCGGCCTCGCGTTCCAATCGGTAACAGTCCACATGGTACAGTATCCGGCCGTCACGCAGTCGCGGATACTCGTTCACGATAACATACGACGGGCTGGTGACCCGAACGGCCGTGCCCCAGCCCCGGCCCACGCCGCGGGCTAGCATGGTTTTGCCTGCGCCGAGATCCCCAAACAAACAAACGACGTCACCGGGCTGTAGCAATTCGCCCAACCGCAGCCCCAAACGCTCGGTTTGGGCGGCGCTGCTGCTCGTGAAATCCAGCGTCCGTTCATCCAATATAGCCATAGGTTACTCGCGTGGCGCAGTTGGCAAGATAATTTATTATACCCAACCTCTTCGTGATATAGTAATGGCGGCCACGCCAGCTCGCTATTCGGCCAATTCTAAGGCATCGTCATGCGCATTCTCGTCCTCTCCGACATCCACGCCAACCTCACCGCGCTTGAGGCCGTCCTGGCTGATGCTGACGGTCAGTGGGATCGTCTATGGTTCCTGGGCGATCTGGTAGGTTACGGCCCTGACCCGGAGGAGGCAGTCACACGATTGCGCGAGCTGAACCCATTGGCGCTATCCGGCAACCACGACTGGGCCGTGCTGGGTAAACTGGATTTGTTCGACTTCAATGAAGATGCCCGCGCCAGCGTGCAATGGACACGCAGGCAACTCTCCGATGACAACAAAGACTACCTCCAGTCACTGCCGCCGCAAACCGTGGAGGACCCGTTCAATCTGGTCCACGCCAGTCCCCGCCACCCGGTCTGGGAATACATCCTCGATCTGGAAACCGCCCTTGATAACTTCGCCTACTTCGACACACCCATTTGCCTTGTCGGCCATTCGCACATGCCGCTGCTCTTTCAGTTGGATGAAGGGGCAGATGAGTTAATCGGCTATGTGACGTCGCACGGCGAAGTTATTGATCTGAGCCAGGGCCGGTTTATCCTCAACCCCGGCAGCGTCGGCCAACCACGTGACGGCGACCCACGCGCCGCCTATGCCCTGCTCGACACCGAGGCACTCACCTGGGAATATCGGCGCGTGCCGTATGACGTGGCCGAGACACAACGCCGCCTGCGTGAAGCCGGGCTACCTCACCGTCTCATCCTGCGCCTTGAGCAAGGCCTCTAGTCCCCCCTCCCGGAAACATCTTTCCCGATAGCGGGAACTTCTACCCCCTCCTTCGCGTCTTATAGGCAGACCTGTACACGGTAAAAGGAGCGAGAGAGATGAAAGGCATTAGTTGGAGCATGAAAGGAGGATATGAGATGAAACGCCGCAATAGTTTGTTAGTGGGGATACTGATCCTGTTAGCCGTGCTGGTGACAGCATGCGGTGGTCAGGCAGCTAGTGATGAGACGGTGATGGATCGAGGATTCGCAGAAGTAGCAGCCATTGAGGAAAGTGACTTTAGCCAGGCAGTCCCGGCTATGGCCCCTGAAGCCGAAATGGCCTACGACATGGCTGAAGGCGCGGCCATGATCACCAATGATACAACAGCTCTTCAGGCCGCCGACGAATCGCGATTGATTATTCGCACCGGGGATATCAGCGTTGTGGTTGCGGATACGGACGAAGTACTGGCCCGCATCGCCGCCATGGCCGAGGACAACGGCGGCTGGGTCGTCAGCAGCTATGTCTTCCAGGCCGACGAAAACGCCAAGCATGGGACGATCACCATTCGTGTTCCGGCCGAAGGGTTCCAGAGCGCCCTGGACGCCATCTCCGGCATGGCGGTCGAGGTGCAAAGCCTGTCCACTTCCGGGCAGGACGTCACCGAGGAATACGTAGACCTGGAAGCACGGCTGGGTAATCTGGAAGCAACGGCCGACCGGGTGCGTGGCTTCATGGACGAGACGCGCAACGTCGAAGATGCGCTGGCCGTCAATCAGAACTGAGCCGGTTGGAAGGCGAAATCGAGTCCATCAAGGGCCGGATGCAGTATCTGAGCCAGTCGGCCGCTTTCTCGACCATCACCGCCAGCCTGACGCCCGACATCCTCGCCCAGCCGGTGCAGGTAGCCGGATGGCAGCCCGGCGGCGTTGCCAAGCAGGCGCTGGAGGCGCTGATCTCCGGCTTGCAGACGCTGGCGAATATCCTGATCTGGCTGGCAATCTACGTCCTGCCCATTGCGCTGATCATCGGCATCCCGCTGTACCTGATTGTGCGCTACATCCTGCGCCGCCGTCAACTGAAGAACCAACCGCCGACACCGGAGCAAACGGCCGCAACGGATTAAGGCTGAACGAGATTCACGATTGTAAGAGATAAGCGGGGGCTTCGGCTCCCGCTTTTTTGTCCCCAAGTGCAACGCACTTTGAAAGTGCGTTGCACTTGAAGCGCTCGTAAATCACGGCCGTTTTCTGAGGACTAGCGACTGGAAATGCAGCTTATCCTCTTCACCCAATTCAATCGGCCGGAAGGACACCAGCTCAAACACTCCCACCACCGCCTCGCGGATCTGCTCATCCGTATGGAAAACGAAAAAGCGCTTCGGCTCGTAGGCATCATCTTCCCAGATACCCTCCGAATCAATCCCGCCGTACACGCCGAGATACAATAACCCGTCAGGCACGAGAACGGCCGCTATCGAATCCAGCGTCGCCGGCCATTCGGCCTTGGGTACGTGCAGCAGAGTGTTCATGGTATAGGCAGCATCGAACGAACCGGCCGGGAAGTCCAGCGCCGTCACATCCATCACCCGTGCATCCAGTCCCTTCGTGCGACACAGCGTTACCATCTCCGGGGACAGGTCAACGGCCGTTACGGTCAGCCCCTGCTCCTGAAAAAACAAACTGTCACGACCCGGTCCCGCCCCGATTTCCAGCAACGACTGCCGGTTCTCCTGCCGAAGCAACTCAAGAAAGGCCTGCCGCTCGGCTGCTTTCCAATCCTGGTAGGTAAGCCCATCCCGTTCATTGGCCCTGCTGTCATAGGCAGTGCGTAGATTGGTGCGAGTTCCGTCATCCATGGTCTTTTCTCACCTGTGCGGGTTTGATTATGATTTCGGCCGTCTCGGTCGTTGGTTAGCAGATACCGACTTGATGATGGTCATGAGTTCGGGAGCCATCGCCAACATGAGCTCTACCGGCTGACGCGCCCGGTCAATCATAGCCAGTACCTCAGGTCGATCCAAATCCTCCGGCCCGGCAAGGCGAATACTACGAGAATGCTTGCCGGTGCCCTGCAAGATACTGTCCGGGTCTTCCAGACTCGAACCATGCAGGAAGAACAGCGTTGTCCAGCGTGGGTAGCCCGCCAGCGATAGGATCGCGTCCTGACTGGTCACAGTCGGACCAAAGCCAAAAACCAGCGCGTTGTAGTTGTCATAGACCAGCTCATAGCCGGTAGGAAATAGCTCATGAAGCCGGGCACGGGCAACAATCAGTTGTCCGGCGATCTCCGGTGAATAGGCGTTGATAAACCCGGCAATGCGCTGTTCTGTTGAATTCTCTTCCATCAGCTATCCTGGCAACTCCAGCCCCGGACTAGTTGCGAATTACCTCTCGCACGACCGTTACACAAGCCTGAAACTCCGGCCAGCCCTCCATCGCCAACGTGCGCGGTCGGGGGAGATCCACAGTGATCCGGTCGGTGATGGTCGCCGGTCGGCCGTTCATGACCAAAACTTCATCGGCCAACAACACCGCTTCGTTGATGCTGTGGGTGACCATGAACACCGTCACCGGCATGGCCTGCCAGATACGCAGCAACTCCTGAGCCATGCGTTCCCGCGTCAGGGCATCCAGCGCGCCGAACGGCTCATCCAGCAGCAGCAGGTCCGGTCGCTGGACAAGCGCACGGGCAATCGCCACCCGTTGGGCCATGCCGCCGGACAGTTGGGCGGGGTAATTCTGACCAACCCCCTGTAGCCCGACCAGCTCCAGCATATCGGCCACCCGGTCATTGCCGGGTTCCGATGCTTCGGGATGAATCTCTAGCGGCAACCGGACATTCTCGACAACTGTTCGCCAGGGCATCAGGTTGTCTCGCTGGAAGACGATCCCCACCGGTTCGGCCGACCGGTAGGGTGGCGCATCTTCCAGCAGGACGACGCCGCTGGTCGGCGGCAGCAGCCCACCAATCACCCGCAGCAAGGTGGACTTGCCCACCCCCGACGAACCGACCAGGGCCACAAACGCCCCGGCGGGCACGGTGAACGACACCCCGGCCAGGACTTCATCCTGGGTGTCGGGGAAGGTAACGCCTACATCCTGAAGGGTGAGGAAATCACCGGCCGGTTCCATGTCAGGGCTGCGCCTCAAGGACGAACTGATTGGTATAGGACTGGCTCAGGTTGTCAAGCGGCGCATCCAGAAACCCCATGCCCAGCAGTACAGTCTGGGTGTTTTCCCAGGAAGCGGGATCGGTCCGGCCGGGGTTGGGTGATTCCCAGAACGGCAGGCTAGCCATCAATACATTCTTGCGGCTGTCGTCCAATCCCTCGACGAACTTCTTGCTGATCTCGTAGGCTTCGTCGGGATTGTCGAGCGTATCGGCCGTCCCGCGCATCAAGGCCCGCACAAAGCCCTGAACCAGTGCGGGGTTCTCGGCGATAGTCTCCTCGTTGGAGATGATGCCGTTGGCAACCATGTCAATATAGTCACTGACGTAGATGGTGTTGATGGCTTCGCCCTGCGCCTCCAGTTGGACCGGCTCATTATTGGCGTAGCCGACCACCGATTCTGACTGGTCCGTCAGAAGTGACTCGACCTGGTTAAACCCGATCTCGGTGGCATTGATGTCGTCAAGCGTCAGCCCGTTGGCATTCAGTAGCCCCACCAGACCGACATAGGTCGCGCCGAAAAAACCGGGGACGCCCACCTCGCGACTGACCAGATCAACCGGCTCAATAATGTCCGCACTTTGCTTGCTGACTACCGCAACAGGATATTTCTGGAACCATTCCATCACATAGACAACCGGCAGCTCCTCGGCTCGCGCCAGAATCACCTGTTCACCACTGACTACGGCCAGCGGTAACTCGTTGGCCCCAACCAGGGCAATACCGTCAGTTTCAAAGCTATAGTCGAACTCAATCGCCAGCCCTTCCTCAGCAAAGTAACCCTTGTCCACGGCCACATAAAACGGCGCGTACTGGGGGTCGGGGATGTAGCCCATTGGCAGGCGAACGGTCGTCAGGTCGGCCGGTGTTTCGGCCGTTGTGGTGCAGGCAGCCAACATTCCAATCGACAGGACGGCAAACAATAGAATCAGAAGGCGTTTCAATGATCTCACTCCGTATCGAGATGATAAAAAGGCCACGCACATGCGGGCCGTATAGAACTGGGGATCATTATAGCACGACCAGGGGGAAGATTTCCGAGGAGCAAAATCAGGTCTATGAATTGAACGCTGGTTCACAATATGCCAATTTTCGGCCGTTTTTGACCGCTTCGTGTAGAGCTGCATCAAGGCAACCGTCTGACTGCCCACTCCACCACACCCTGCTCCGGTCACTCACGCTTCAGACAGGCAATCGGCCATTCCTGTTGAAATATCACTCCAACGGCAAACAGAATTGCCCCGACAGGCAACATAAGAGAACCGGGGTGTGCCGGGCAAACCCCGGCAATGTTAAGAAATTTGCGAGGCAGCAGATACAGATTCGGCCAGCGCCGCGACAAGCAGTTCCAGCGTGCGGATTATGTGAGCGATCGCGGCCGCGCCTTCGGCCGACGACCGGCTCCGGGACAGTCGTCGGGCCGCGCGCAGACTCGAACAAAGCTCTAGCTGCACAGAGGCTATGCGCAATTCTTCGCTGGCAAACCGGGTAACCGTATGGTTGGTCAGTCCACCCGCAAACCGTTTGTGGTCCACCACATACCGGTCCCATTGCAGCGTGCTGAACGCGCGGGCTTCCTGGGCCGAGATCGGCCGAAAGCCCTGCTGCTGCAAAGTGTCGATAACCAGACCCATCTGCTCCGGGCAACTCCGGCCGCGCATGGTGCCGACGGCCACGCCGAACTTGTGCCGGTTCGACATCCCGTGCAGGTCCAGCACAAAACCGATGTCCTGCTCCCCGGCAATCTGCCGCAACGTTTCTTTGTAGGGCGAGTGGCGATCCCAGTTGGGGTCGCTGTCGGATCGGGCCCAGGTGTAGAGGATATGCGCGCCGGTCCGTTGGCCCAGCAGCCGGACGATGGCCGCCGTATATTCGTCCTCGTCCTTGTAGCGCCCTTTGCGCCAGTGGGCGGCGCCATGCGGCGCGGAGAGCAGCACCGGCAAGGTTCCCGGCGTGTAGCGAAACGGCTCCTGCCCGTCGTCGGGGGGCGTATTGTAGCGGATGTCGCTTTCCAGTTGGTCCAGCAGGTGGATCACTGTGTGCGGCGTCATGGCACCTCCACCCTGATTCTAGCCAATTCCACAGGTCGGGGCCGAAAGACTCAGACAGGATTCGGGTTCGACTCTCGGCGGATGACCGGTCCCTCTATTCGTGGTATCTTTCGGCCAACTACCAACCCTGTCATAAGGAGTTTTCCTATGTCCTCTGATCGTCGGCCGTTGGCGTCTGATGATTTATACCGCTACCAACTCGTGTCTGATCCGCAGCTATCACCTGACGGACAGAACGTGGTGTTTTGCATCCGCACCGTCGAGCGCGAGACCGAGAAGAAGTACACCAACCTCTGGTTGGCTGCGGCCGACGGCAGCCGGTTGCGTCAGTTCACCTATGGCAAGCAGGCCGACAGGCAGCCCCGCTGGTCACCCGACGGCCGAACGATTGCCTTTGTCTCCAACCGGGGCAACGAACAGCAGGCGCAGCTTTACCTGATCGCCGTGGACGGCGGTGAGGCGCGCGTGTTGACGACGCTGGAGGGCAGCCTGGCGACCTACGAATGGTCGCCGGACGGCACGCAGCTTGTGGTCCAGTTTCGCAAGAAGGATGCCGATGCGGCCGAACGGGAGAAGGACGAGCAGAAGAAAAAGCTGGGGGTCACCTCGCGCCGCATCCAGCGCTTTACCTACAAGTTCGACGGCGCGGGGTATCTGCCCCAGGAACACTGGCATATCTGGACAATTGACGCGGCGACCGGCGAGGCGACACAACTGACGGAGGGCGACTTCGACGAGACAGACCCACACTGGTCACCTGATGGGAAGTCCATTCTCTTTGTCTCCAATCGCAGCGCGGACCCCGACTTCTATCTGGACGAGTCGGAGCTATATCTCATCCCGGCGGCCGGTGGTGAGATGCAGCAGGTCCCGGCCCATCACGGCCGCAAGCTGCTCCCCGCCTTTTCACCCGACGGCCGTCATATCGCCTATCTCGGCCGCCGGGAATCCGGTCGCTGGTACCAGAACGCCTCGCTGTTCGTCACTCCAGTGGACGGGAGCAGCCCGGCGCGGGAGATCAGCGCGGGGTTTGACCTGCAACTGATCACCGCCACCACCGGCGATTTCAGCGACTTCCCGGCCATGGCTCCCGCCTGGTCGGCCGACGGGCAGCGCGTCTACTGCCAGGCAACGACACGCGGCAACCAGTGGCTGGGGGTATTCGACGCCTTTGGCGAGGAACCGGCAATGGCGTGGGCGCTGGATGACACCGGCGTGATAGGCGCTTTCAGCTTCGACGCGGCCGGGGAACAGATAGCTTACCAGTGGATCACGACCGATGATCCGGGGCAGATTGTCGTGCGCTCGCTCAGCGACGCCACGGCCGAAACGCGGACCCTGACGGCCGTCAATGACTGGTTGGCCGAGATTGACCACGGGACGCTGGAGGAAGTCTGGGTGCCGTCAGCCGACGGTTACGACGTGCACGGCTGGATCCTCAAGCCGCCGGGGTTCGATCCCGACAAAACCTACCCGTCTGTGCTGCAAATCCACGGCGGGCCGCAGATGCAGTTCGGCAATCTCTACTCACACGAATTCGCCTATCTGGCCGGGCAGGGCTACGTCGTTTACTGGTCCAACCCGCGCGGCGGCCAGGGGTACGGCGAAGCCCACGCCAAAGCCATCTTCGGTCAGTGGGGGACGGTGGACTATGATGACGTCATGGCCTGGACCGATTACATGGCGCAGCAGCCCTATATTGACCCGGCGCGTATGGGCCTAACCGGGGGCAGCTACGGCGGCTACATGACGACGCTCATTATCGGCCGTACCGACCGCTTCCAGGCGGCCGTCGCCCAGCGGGTGGTCAGCAACTTCATCAGCTTCTACGGGTCCAGCGATCTCAACTGGGGGCTGGAGAATCTGGCCGGGTCACCGCCGCCGTGGGAAGATATGGACGCCAACTGGAGCCAGTCGCCCATCAGCAGCATCGGCAACGCCAAGACACCGACAATGATCTTCCACAGCGAGCAGGACAACCGCTGCGACCTGAACAGGGTGAGCAGGTCTTTGTGGCCCTCAAGCGGCTGGGGTGGACACGGAGCGATCCTCTTCCCCGGCGAATCACACGGGTTGTCGCGTGATCTGCCGAACGGACCGTGGCGGATCGTTCGGCTGGAGCATATGGCGCGCTGGTTTGATGGGTATTTGAAGTAGGGGAACTTTTCTCGCAACTGCAATAAATTGCGGGAAGACGATGAGATAATGTAAAACAACGGGATATCTAGCCAAATAAATGATTGTTATGTGCTAGTAAATAATAAGGCAGGCTGTTCGGCAATTGAAACACATTCATGTGCAAACGCAGTCAAGCGATTGTAGACGAAATTCTTGTTATGTCCTTATAGTGGATCGTTGAAAGTGAAGTAGGCTTGAAACGATCAGTTCGCTCGCTTTATTTCCCAATCTGTCATACGAATTAACTCTGCTTTTGCCAATATCCAAATAATGATTCTCGGGTTTGAGTGTGGCATCCCCTTCATCAAGAGATTCTCTACTTAGAACAATTCAGAACTTCGCAGCACCAGTTCCTACACGCAGATTTGTTAATATGAAAGTATAGAAATTTATTCTTCCACTGAGTCGTGAGTTAAATTGATAAACCTGATCCTCTTCTACTAAAGTGGTACACGTCTTGAAGGTCAGCCAGGAAAGCTCTCTAGAGAGTGGACCAGTTTTTGCAAACCAGCCGGGTCATTGCCGTAAATGATGCACCGCACATGCCTAAGATCAAAAGGCACATCATCAAGATTCTGCGAGGTAATGATGACTCTTGATGCAACTTTGCAAGAGCGTACGCCCAGCTCATAAAAAACGTTTGCCCCTTCCTGTCAGATCGGCGACAACAAAACTCAGATGCCATTATCCCTCGAAGGATATCTTCCATAATACTTCCGGCATGATAATAATCATCTGCACGTTTACATAAAAGTAAAACACTTGGGGCGCTGCACGCTTTACTGATGGCTTCATATACGTCATCAAAGCTTTCCGCAAACGGCATGAGTACAAAGCAACTATGATCTTCGGGCGGGAAGGATGAGTTTATGAACTCATAAGGGTAAATTGTCATATATCCTCTTAACTCTCGTAACAAATATCGTTGCTTAGAATTCTACAAAATAACTCTTACCTTTCGCTATCAAGCCAGTTATTTAATAAGACTCTGTACGGGTGCCTGCGTAGCACTCTCTAAAGTCTTACCTCCTAATTTTTGGCAGCGCCTAAAATTGATCGGGAGGTTCTACGATACGCATCAACTCTCTTTTTGGCATCTATATGTCCAACCTGACAAACCCATTATCCCGCTTGCGACAATCTGAGCAAGGCACCAAAAACCAACCAATCCCCCACGCGACCATTGATCCACCCCGGCCCCATCTGCTAAGATACTAACGGGTCGAATGGCGACCCAATCCGTACAAGTCCTCTCAGCCCTTAAACAACAGGAGAATTTCACATGGCGAACAAGAACAACCACCTTGTGGTGGCGTATTACACGAATGCCGCTGCGGCCGAAACGGCCGCCGACGAGCTGAAAGATTGGGACAAGGCCAGCAAGGATATCAAGCTGGGTGCTTTCGGCATCCTGACATTGAATCCCAACAACGGCGAACTGGAAGTCAAGGAAGTCGGCCAGCGCGACACCGGCAAGGGTGCGTTGTGGGGAACGGCCGTCGGCGCGACGCTGGGCGTCCTGAGTGCAGGCATCCTCCTGATCCCCGGTATCGTCGCCGGGGCAGCGGGTGGCGCGGCCGCCGGGGCGCTGAACCACAAGAGCCTGGGCATGACCGATGCCGACCGCGAGAACATGGCCGAGCAGTTACGCCACGGCGGGGCTGCTTTGGGCATCATGTGCGACGACTTTGAAGTGGAAGCGACCAAAGCCGAGATGCTCCGTTTGGGCGGCAAGGTCGAGATGTACGATGTGCCGGACGTAACGGCCGAGATGCTGGCAATGGCCGCCGAGGAACAGAAGAACGCCGCCGCAGTCGTGGACGAAAAGGCTATTGATCTGGAACCGGACCTGGCGGAAACGGCCAGCCGCGCCGTATCGGCCGAGTTGCCCGACGTCGCCGGGGCGGAAGCCGCCGCCATCAGTTCACTGGTCGCCGTCAGCGGGCTTTCCGCGACCGACGCCAAGAAGGTGTACGATGACGGATTCACCCAGGCATCCGCGTTGATGGGCCAGGCCTCCACCCCCAAGGGTCGCGCGGCGCTGGCGAAGGAAACGGGGCTGGATGAGGCGATCATCCTGTCATCAGCCAAGAAGATGGACCTGATGCGCATTGATGGCGTCGGCGTCAAGTACGCCAATCTGCTGCTGGCCTCCGGCGTGGATACGGTCGTCGAGCTGGCCGGTCGTAATGCCGCCAATCTGGCGACCAAGATGAGCGAGGTCAACGACTATGAGCACCTCCTGCCGACGGTTCCGTCCGAGTCCGTCGTGGCCGGCTGGGTTGCCCAGGCCAAAGACCTGCCGCGCATGATCTACTACTAGGTCACTGTCTGCCACACGCGAATCGCGTGTTATTTGTGCGGCCCGGCATATTCATCATTTGCCGGGCCGTTTTTCATGGGTCGCGGCGGCGGTAGCCGCTGCGCCGGTCCCGTCGTATAATCGACGATTGCACATCCGCCCATACCGGGATCTGCACGACAAAAACACCATGGCTACCATTTTTGACAAACTCGACAAGGTTGTCGGCCGGTACGAAGAAATCGACCAGCAGATGGCCGACCCGGACGTGATCGCCGATCATGTGCGCCTCACTGAGTTGGCCCAGGAACGGACCGAGGTCGCTCCGGTCGTCGAGGCTTACCAGGAATACCAGAAGCTCAATGACGAGCTGGAACAGGCGTATGAACTGCGCGACATGGAAGACGACGAAGAGTTGGCCGCGCTGGCTATTGAAGAAGCCGATCGGTTGCAAGCCGAGATGGATGAGTTGGAAGCCCGTCTCCGTCGTCTGTTAATCCCCCGTGACCCGCGCGATACGCGCAATGTATTCATTGAGATCCGCGCCGGCACCGGCGGCGACGAGGCCGGTATCTTCGCCGGGGACCTGCTGCGCATGTACACGCGCTATGCCGAAGCCCGCCGCTGGAAGACGGAGATCGTGGACGAAAACTCGACCGGCGTCGGCGGCTATAAGGAAGTCATTCTGGCCGTCAAGGGCAAGGGCGCCTATTCGCGGCTGAAGTATGAGAGCGGCGTCCATCGCGTGCAGCGCGTTCCGCAGACGGAATCGCAGGGGCGCATCCACACCAGCGCCGCCACGGTGGCCGTGATGCCGGAAATTGACGATGTGGAGATCACGCTGGACGAGAAGGATTTGCAGATTACGGCCGAGTTTTCCTCCGGTCCCGGCGGCCAGCATATGCAGAAGAACGCCACCGCCGCCCGCGTCATCCACAAGCCGTCGGGCATCATGGTCAAAATCCAGTCCGAACGCAGCCTGACGCAAAACAAGCGGCTGGCGATGGCGATCATCCAGGCCCGCCTGGAGGAAATGGAACGCGACAAGCAGAGTGCAGCCGTGGCTGCCGAGCGCAAGTCCCAGGTGGGCAGCGGCGACCGCAGCGAGAAGATTCGCACCTACAACTACCCGCAATCCCGCGTGACCGACCACCGTATCGGCTTTACCAGCTATAATCTGGCAGCGGTGATGGACGGGGACCTGGACGATTTTATTGATGCCCTGATCCTGGCCGACGAAAGCGAGAAGCTGGCGGCCGCGACCGAGTAAGCCGAACCCGGCATGTGGAAACGACTATGACCGAATTGACCTACCAACCCAAGGGCCTGTACTTCGAAGACTTCAACGTCGGCCTGCAACTGCGCACGGCGGGCCGGACAATCACCGAGGCCGACATCGTTAGCTTCGCCGGATTGTCGGGCGACTACAACCAGATTCATACCAACGCCGCCTACGCTGCGGCCGATACCTTCGGCCAGCGCATCGCCCATGGGCTGCTGGTGCAATCAATCGCCACCGGGCTGGCCGTCCAGTCCGGCGTCATTGAGGGTACGGTTCTGGCCTTCCGCGAACTGGAATGCAAATTCAGCCTGCCGGTGTTCATCGGCGATACCGTTCACGTCACGATTGAAATCATCGAAACCAAGCCCTTTCCACGGCTGGGCGGCGGCAACGTCACCATGAAGTACGCCGTGGTCAACCAGAAGGGCGAGACGGTTCAGCGCGGTAACTGGGTCATGCTGGTCAAGACCCGCAGCTAGTTGCCATTTTCGCGGAACCTTTGAGCGGCTAAAATCGTCTAAAGGGGAGCATGACAGACGACAAAAAACCAATCGAACCGGCGTCCGACGAGGACCAGAATACACCCACCCAGCCCACACCGCCGCAACCGTATACCCGCCGCCCGGAATCGGACGAGCCGCCGGAGACGATCTCACTCCTTGATCTGATGCAGGAGTCCGGTGATGATGGGGACACGACTCCCACCACACCGCCGGAACCAACCGAACTGCCGCCCCTGACTTCACCGACTACTCGGCCGAAGACCAATGTTACGCCACCGCCGGATGACTACACAGCGACGATCACCAGCATCCCCGAACCCCGCTCGCCTCTGGAGGAGGACACGACCAAGAAGCCGCCGCAACCGCTGACGGCCGAACAACTCCAGCCGCCGGAGGCCATCCCGCCGCAGTTCGACCCGGACGCTACTGTGGTCCAGCCGCGCGTGGCCTTTCCCGGCTCCCAGCAAACGACACAGAAGGCGGGCAGCGGGCAGTCGCAAACCCAGCAGGGGACCACTGTCCCCGCGCAACGGCCGCCGCAGCGCGCGCCGGTCACCACCCAACCGGCAGCCCGACCGGCCGGACCGATCCGCGAAACCCCGCGCGGGGCGCAGGCCCCGCCGACCATCACGCGGCCTGCGCCGTCAACCGGTCGCGGGTGTGCGCGGATTTTTGCCGTCTTGCTGGTAGGCCTGATTGTATTGACCTTGCTGGCAGCCTCTACGGCGGCCATCGGCTACAGTCTGGTCGCCCGCGATCTACCCAACCCGGCCGAGTTGCGCGAACGGGCCAGTGACTTCGAGACAGCCCGCATTTACGATCGCACCGGACAACTGCTCTATGCCCCGGCTGATCCCAACGCCGGTAATCGTATCTACGTCCCGCTGGACCAGATTTCGCCTTACCTGATCCAGGCGACCATCGCCACCGAGGACAAACGCTTTTACGAGAACCCCGGCTTTGATCCCATCGGCCTGACCCGCGCCGTCATCCAGGCGGTTCTCGATCAGGAAGAGATCGGCGGCACCAGTACGATCACCCAGCAGTTGGTCCGGGCATTATTACTCGATGAGGACGAACGCACCGAGCGTACCGTGCGACGCAAAATACGCGAGATCATCCTGGCCGCCGAAATTTCCCGTACCTATTCCAAGGACGAAATCCTGGAACTGTACCTGAACGAAATCTATTACGGCAATCTGGCCTACGGCATTGAAGCGGCGTCCCAGACCTATTTCCAGACGTCAGCCGCCAACCTTTCACTATCCGAAGCGTCGCTGCTGGCCGGATTACCCCAGGCTCCGGCCCTGTGGGACCCCTATACCGCGCCGGACAAGGCCATCGGCCGCCAGAGCGAAGTGCTGGGCCTGATGGTTTCCAACGGCGACATTACGCTGGACGAAGGGCAGGCGGCGCTGGACGAGATGGCCGCGCGTATCTACGATCTGGAACCACCACAGGCCACCATCCTCCACCCGCACTTTACGTTGACCGTCCTGCAGCAGGCCGAGGCATTATTGGGCGCACAGTCCATCTATCGCGGCGGGCTGAGCATTCAGACGACGCTGGACCCCACCGCCCAGAACCTGGCTGAAGAAACAATCGCCGCCGCACGGCCGTCAATCAACGCCGGCGGGGCCAACAATGCCGCCATGGTCGTCATCCAGCCGGAGACGGGCGAAATCCTGGGCATGGTCGGCAGCGTGGATTATTACGACGAAAGTATCAGCGGTCAGGTGAATATGGCGCTGGCTCCGCGCCAGCCCGGTTCCACCATCAAGCCGCTGGTTTATATGTCGGCTTTTGAAGAAGGCTGGACCCCGGCGACGCTCATCTGGGATGTACCCACCGAGTTCCCCGACGGAGCAAATCCGCCCTATGTGCCCAAGAATTATGACGATACGTTCCACGGACCGCTGCGACTGCGGCCGTCTCTGGGCAACTCCTACAACGTGCCGGCTGTCAAGGCGCTGGAATATGTGGGGCGTCTTTCATCAATAACGTCCAGAAGGTTGATTGACCAGCTTCGTGATGACGGTTGCTGAGGTGGGCCAGCCACGCAATTACGGCCTGCCCCTGGCATTGGGTGGCGGTGAATCCGCCGTTGGAGATGGCCGGGCTTTTCGGCGCGCTGGCAAAACCAGGGTCGCTATACTGAACCCTACGCCATCCAGAAGCGCATCACCAACCGCCAGGGCGAGACGCTCTATGAGCAGTTACCGGCCGACCCGGCCGCCGCCCAGGTAGTGCGCCCGAGCATGCCTATCTGCTGACCAACATCCCATGACATTAACGCCTGACAGCCGGAATTCGGCGTCAGTAATAGTCTGGTCATCCCCGGATACGAGGTAGCGGCCAAGACCGGCACCTCCGGCAGTACCCGCTTCGACGTCCGCGACGTTTGGACCATCGGCTACGCACCGCAGGTGTTGACGGCCGTCTGGGTCGGCAACACCGACAACGAGCCGATTGGCGAGGGCCAGTCCGGTACGCAGCTAGCCGCTCCTATCTGGAGCCAGTTCATGACGAGCTATCTGTCCGGGCAGGCATTGGGCTTTGTCCGGCCGCCGGGTATCGTCGAACGCGAGATCTGCGCCGACCGGCACGGAACCCGGCCCCAACTGCACCCAGCGGATGACCGAACTTTTTGCCGGAGATCAGCCGCCGTTACCGGCCAGCCAGGACTTTCTGACGACCACGCCAGTGGACCTGTGGACCGGACTGAAGGCGTCGGCTGCCTGTTCAGATGCGGTTTACGACGCGACGTTTGTGGACCTGCTGGTCAGCGGCCGTGCGACGTGCAGGAGCGCGAGCGATCAGGCGCAGCAATGGATTGAGCAAAACGGCCGCCGGGCAAGCCTGGGCCGCCCAGAATGGGATCAGCTTACCGCTGCGCCTCCCGCCGACACAGGAATGCGACGCCAATACGCAACGGCCGCAGGTGGAGATATCCCAACCGGCGCGCGGCGGCGATGTATCGGGTCTGGTCGAAATCTGGGGCACGGTCAACGCGCCGAACTATGGCGGCTATCAGGTGGAATATGGTCTGGGCGAGAACCCCGGTGGTTGGGGCCTCATCCAGGATCGCCGATCTGAAGTGGTGCAGGGCGGCCAACTGGCTGTCTGGGATTCCGCATCCATCAGCTATGACGGACCGGTGACGATTCGTGTGGTCGTCTACGGGCCGGACAATCCAACCACGCCGGACTTTGATCCGGTAACGGCCGAAGCGCGGACGGTGGTACTGGTTCGCCAGCCGACGCCGACACCCACGACAACACCGACGGAAACCCCAACGCCGACGATGACGCCCACGGCGACGTTAACCCCGTTACCGACGGCCACAGCATTGCCCACGGAGACCCCGGTGCCGACGGTTGAACCGACGGTGCCCCCGGAGGCAACGCCGACCGCAACGCCGATCATCTTCGATCCGTTTGCGTCGCCGACGCCGGTAACGCCCTATCCCTAAAGCAAAAGCGGGAGCACAATGCTCCCGCTTTTTTAATTCATTAAATGCTGGACCCGATCTAGCCGCCGCTGTTCCACACCGGCATTCCCTCGGCCGTTCGCAATTGTATAGTCTGCCCGGTGGTCAGGTTGGTCAGCCAGTTCACTTCCATGTGATCGGTTGACTCGAACCCTTCCAGCTCAATTTCATCGCCGGGGCTCAGCGGAATGCCACTGGCGGACCAGAACCAGGGCGGCCCCAGCATCGCCTCAACCTCGGTGCCGTCGTCGGCTGTGAAGCTCAGCCGGTTGCTGTCAATGGCCGTTACCCGCCCGTGGAACGACAGGGTTGGCGCATTAGGCGTCGCCTGAGGCTCGGCCGTTGTGGTCGTGTCCTGTTGGCCGGTACCGGTTCCATTACCCTGTCCCTGACCCTGATTACCCGATTGGAAGTCAGGGTTAGCCCCACCACGATAGCCGTTTCCATTCCCCTGGCCTTGTCCCTGACCGTTGCCCTGCGGGCTGACCGGGTTGTCGGGGTCAGGTGTGGCCCGCAGCCACGGCGGGCCGCCGCCTTGTTGTGTCCCGCGTGGGTTCTCGACCACAGGTGCTGTCGGCTCCCAGGCGCGAATATACCCCACCAGCGCCTCCAGCTCTGTCGTCGTCAGGCGGTCACCGAAGGCAGGCATGGTCGAGTTGGCTCGTCGCCCGCCGTTGACGATTGCCTCCAGAATTTGCTCATCGGTCAGACTCGTCAGGACCTGCTGGCTGTTAAGGGCCGGGCCGGTGCCGCCGCTGCCATTCTCTCCATGACAGGCGGTGCAGGTCGCGGTAAACAGGCGCTCGCCCAATGCCAGCATTTCCTCCGGGTCATCCACATCAATCTGTACCGGCTCCGGCGGGGTCAATGCCAGTCCCTGATCGTAGATCGCATCCCAGTTTTGCAGGAACGCCACCAGCGATTCGATATCAACCGGGTCCAGCGCATTGGCCCAACCGGCCATCATC
>JAWKOY010000028.1:0-103486 GCA_041390945.1 Chloroflexota bacterium | reverse complement strand
CCGCTTCTTTACAAAGGCTAAGCGGCATACCGGCGTGTTTGATGAAACGGCCGCGATGATGCAGGCGCATGGCCGGGATCCTGATGCGGCGCTGAAAGAGCCGATGATCATGTTCAGAAATCAGGGGCAGATCCTGGGTGCGGAGCGCAGTGGTGATTTCATCGTCGCCCAGGGCGAATGGGACGGCGCCCGGTTTGTAGCCACGCAGGTTGAGGTTGTCGAGGCCGGAGATCTGCCCACATCTGCGGCAAATGGCGTCGTGGCCGGTGAGATCATGCGCCGTACCGAGAACGTGTTGCAGGTTGCGGCCGATGGCCCGGATGAGACGGTTGTGGAAGTTCCTGCGGACGCGACAGTATTGATTCCGTCCATTCCCGGCGACAACTCGGTGAACCAACTCCACCATCATCTGGAAGTGCAGCGCATGTCCAAGAGCAAGGGTAATGTCGTCAATCCTGATGAGCTGGTTGCCCAATACGGCGCGGATACGGTGCGGACCTACCTGATGTTCTTTGCCAAGTGGGACCAGGGTGGCCCGTGGAATTACGAAGGCATCAAGGGCGCCCAGCGCCTGATTGAAGATGTGTGGGAACTGGGTCAGGCGGAGTATGCGCCATCGGCCGAAGCTGACGAGGCGACGCGGGCGCTGCGTCGTAAGTCCCATCAGGTCATTCGCAAAGTCACTGAAGACCTGAATGATTTCTCGTTTAATACGGCCGTAGCGGCGCTGATGGAACTGCGGAATACGTTGTTGGCCGCCCAGCGTGAAGGTCAGGCATCGACCGAAGCCTGGGCTGAGGCAGTTGATACACTATTGCTTCTGCTGGCCCCGATTGCCCCCCACATTACCGAAGAACTCTGGTTCCGTCGCGGACATTCAGACAGTGTCCATTTGCAATCATGGCCGGAATGGAACGAGGAAACGGCGCAGGAAGAGGTAATCAACCTGATTGTTCAGGTGAACGGCAAGGTTCGTGAGAAGATCGATGTTCCGGCCGGAATGGATGATGAGGCGTTGAAGCAGCTTGCTCTGGATTCCGACAGGGTTCAGAAATGGCTGGAGGGTAAAACGCCACGCAAGGTCATTGTTGTGCGTGGGACATTGGTCAATATTGTGGTGTAAAGCTATTCCTACAACAACCCTGTTAATTATACCGACCCTAGCGGGCATGACGCTGGCGTAGTAATAACAATCCGTTTGATGAATCGGGCACCTCAATAGCTCACTTCGATTGCACTCTGGACAACTTCGATGCAATGTCGATAGCGGACAGACTACTTTGGATGGAGCTCTTCATGAGCCAAACCGGGACTGTGGGCTGGTTCAACAATATCGTCGGTATTATCCAGGGGTTTGTAGAAGCTGGATTGGCAGATTCCGGTTCCTGGTTATCGGTAGTAGACGCAGCTATCTTGCAGGGCATTCAGGACGGGTATGCAAGCAGCAACTTATCGCCGAGTGGAGTTAGGGGAAACTCCAACACAATCAATCCTGGAAAAATCAAGTGGGGAGATTTCTTCAACCGATTCTCTGATGGAGCAAATGATGATGAGCTTGTCGCACTGTGGGGAATCGCGGAGGCGGAATCAACCCAGCACGGCGAAGCTATTGCAGCAGCTCGGAATATCCACCCAAATACGGCCGAACAAGTTTTCCTTACCACCGGCAACGCTTACAGATGGGCGGCCGCTAATCAGGGATTGGGGTATTGGGCGCTTGTTATATCGCCTATTACAGGGGTCAATCCTGTTGTGTCATATATAGTGGGTGGCTGGTTTAATGACCCGCGAAGCGTCGATCCTATTTATGGCAAGTCACCAGTCTACTGGTACTCCAGCGCGATTTGGAAGGTGCAACGGTTCTTGAACTGATTAGACGTTACCTGAAGTACTGCGCATGTGGCGCACTTTTTCTTGATGGTCGGTTGTACGATTGACCCGGCTGGAGAGACAGGCCAAGAACAGCTCCCCATTGATCAGCTTCGCATGGAGGAAGTCTTGGCCAACGACCAGTTTCTGTTTTCACAGCGTTCTAGCACGGCAGTGTGCGGAACAACACTGCCCCCAGCTATGTCCTGTTCAGCAACGGTGAGTTAAACCCTGCTTTCATTGCCAACTGACGCGTCATGCTTAACTGGCACGATATACAAAAATCCCTCCCTACTACCCGATGGGCTGACTGGGCTTTGTCAAGCGTTGTGTGAGATCATTGAGGCCTCGTTGGCGAGAGAGAGAAGAGTTCACGCTGGTTGCCCTTGACCTTGTGACTCGAGAGGTTGAGCGGCTCGTTGATGAACCTTTGTACGTAGAGCAAGGTATAGTGAATTACTCCTGAATCCTGATATGACTCGTGGAGTTGTTAGTACGGAGATCCTCGTGAGGAACCTTCTATTCGGTATTTCCCGAAGGGCCAGAAACCTCTGGAGATCGTTCTCGGTGAGGGGACGCAGGAGTGGGCGCTTTCGGATGCATTATCTGATCTCACGCTCCAGATTTACTGTTGAATGAATGGCCTCGTGTGGGGGATTGCCACGAGGCCGGCTTGGTCTCCGGGGATGGAGCAACCATTGCCTTCTTTACTGCCGATGGCGACTCAGTTGGAAGGTCTGGCTAGGGCGAACGCTACATACAATCTCTACTTCATGTCGCCATCGGAACTTCAACCACAAATCATTCTTGAAAACATACACAACCCATCCGCTCTCGAATGGTCTCCCGATGATCAGTCTGTATTGATCGATGGTTGCATAGGAATAGGCGACGCTGCGGGCTGTGGGTGTATCGCCTTGTGGACAAGGATCTTCATCTTGTCAGTGCTGGTGAGAAGTTCTATGGAGCTAACTGGTTGTCTAACAACGAGATTATTGCCAACTATTGCCGCTAAGCAGATCAGGAAGAACTGATATGTAGCGAGTACAAGCTCATGCGTTACGATATTTCAGGCATTGACTAACCCGGTGCGTGACCGAAATCCTCAGGTGTTTCCGGTAAAAGGATGGTTTCGGCCCTCATCTACATGAATGCCCGCACCTACCTGCTGGAAGTAGCGGTTTGCCAGCCCAGACACCATTGTGCCCGACCCGGGGAATCCGCAGAGTTATAACAGGTACAGCTACGGATATAACAACCCTGTTAATTATACCGATCCCCCCAGTGGATACTGCCCTCGCCCGGAGGGAAGCACATCTTCAGTCATCTGCCTGGCACTCTTTATCAAGCCATCAACGATCCAGGCCGGGCCGTTTACAGTACACGGGGACGGCAGGGACTTTCAGATCGATAGCGATCCTCGGGTGCTCCCGCGTGGTTATATCTGGATTGATATCGAGTCAGGCCAGAAACACATATGAACCCCTCCGGCTATCTCTATAAGGTTAATCCGTTTTCTTCAGTGTTGACTCAATTGCCTACTTCGACCCCAGTTCACTCAATGTCTGGGATGTCTCGATTGGCGATGATGGCGTGATCACAGTCAGCCGCGATTTGGTTATCTCCGGTCCGTTGGAGTGGATGCAGGCTGCACCCCATATCAACGCCGGAACCGTGCAGTTCACGATAAATGAGGACGGTTCAATTAGCTACGCCTTTAACCGGGACGGTTTCTGGGCTGAGGCATACTTGTATGCAGGGATGAGACGGAAATGTTTTTCAAGACCCGGCGATTCGAGGTGGACCCACACGACCTCTTTCGGATTGGAGCCGTATTACAGGCCTCCATCGATGATTCTTAGAGCACAATCATTCCCATTTTGGCACGGTCCGCCCCTCATCAGTACACAAAACACATTACAGCCATAGGGGTGGAAGACGCATGATTAGCAATGAAAAACACTCGCTTTGGCAGTCTATGGTCAACGGAATCTTGGGAGCGTTAACTTTCAGCTTTTTGTCTACTCTGTTAATCTGGCTCTTCTCGGTGTCTCTAACATTCGACGGGCTTAGGATTACTTTGGTGCAATCCGTGGGGTTGGTGAGTGTAGGGGCATTTGCTGGTTTTTGGAAGCATTGATACTGATGAAGAGAGACTTCTGGGCAGGGTTCATTACAGTGCTTTTTACGCTCCCTCACGCTTCTCTTTGGTGCAGAAATGCTTGGTGTGCCATTAGGTTCCCAGCATTGGGTCATTCTATGTTTCCAAATTGTTTGATATACAAGTAGGCTTAGCTGCGGAGATCATCCTTTGGAACATTACTCTCATAATCGTCGGTACTGTTATTGCACTACTTCTCATAGGACTTATCGTTGCAATTCGCCGTCTTGTCAGGAGAGGTTGGGCTAGCATCAATCTCCTAGCTCCAGAACCAAACATAACGGTCCTCCAGGACGGCAACCTATACCGTTGTCGCCAGCACCTTAAAAACCAGTCAACCGTTAACTACCCATCCGCGACGGCGGCAATCTGAACCGCTTGCTACCCAGGGATGTGGGTCAACTCCTGCCCAATGCCCAGCCGGTCCAGATGATGCCGGGTGAACTGTAAGGCACTCATCCCGTCATGGGTAGGTTCCTTCTACCTGTAGCTTGTAAGCCAGTGGCGAAAACGAGCAGGCCACCTTGCTCATCCGTGGCAAAACGGTCGGCCCAGATGCGGCTGGAGCCACTCATAGACATCCTTTCGGTGATCTTCATCTTGACCGCATCGTGGTGTTGTGTGTCCCTTATTGCCCAGTTAAGCAACTGCGTGGCGCTGATGCTGCTGATTCCGCGTACGAGCTGGAACAATCCAAAGGCCAGAAGGGCCGCGACTGACAGCCAGCCCAGCGCTTTATTGATTCGCGGCCCAATTTGACCGGCGGTTGCAGAATACAGCCACAATCAAAAGCATGCCCTGGATCAGGGCCGTATAGAACCGACCAGGAAAGCCCCACCTTAATAGCGGGCTTTCGCGCCAGGCAGAAAGCAGAATGGGGCCACCCACCGTAGCCCAGAATACAGGGATTGGGGCTGAGGAAGTTGGTCAGGCAGCCTTGAGTACGCCGGCTATTGTTCGGGAGGAGGCGATCCATTCACCTCAGCCGTGTTCTGCCGAGGTGACGGCGCGGTAAGCGCCCCAGGCCAGGCACATCAGAAATAGACCCCCGCCAATTTCCAGTAAGGGCCAGACACAACCAGTCCGGTAGCTAATCAAAAGCAGCAGGACAATGAGCAGGATCGGGCCGTCGCTAATCAACGGGCGAGGGGTGGCCGCGCCGCCCGGCGGAAACCCCTTCCAGCGCCAGGGATAGTAGCAATGCCTGAAAGGGGCCGGCTGACGGCCGCTGGTGCCGCCCAGGAGCAGCCCCTGAGTTAGATAGGCCAGCACGGATGGATGTTTCCTGAAAGTGGTGTGGTTGGTGATCTAGAGCGGTTGTCAGTATTCTCGTGCCCTGGCGGGCGCGGATCGCTATACGAATGTTCGAACTGTACCGACAGCTTCCCATCGGCCGTGATCACCATCCAGCCGTCATTGAGCAGAATCCACTCATGTGTTCCTTCGTTGATCATCGGCTCAATGGTAAAGGTCATGCCGGGAACAAGACGCGGTCCCGGCGTGGGCTGCCGGACATGGGAGACAGACATGGCTTCATGTAGCGAACGGCCGATGCCGTGACCGCCCCACTCGTGAACGACGGTAACGTATTGTGTATCGGCATAATCCTGAATGGCCTGGCCGATGTCGTTTAGATACCCACCGGGTTGAGCGGCGGCGATACCTACGTTGAGCGCCTCTTTGCCGATTTCCAGCAGACGTTCGGTGGCCGGGGAAACCTTACCGACGGGAAAGGTGACGCAAGAGTCTCCGCAGAACCCTTTATAGCGCAGCCCAATATCTATACCAATTACATCCCCTTCTTCGAGGATGCGGTCATCGGGCAAGCCGTGGCAAATCTCGTGGTTAACGGATGCACAAATCACACCAGGGAAAGGCGGGTGCTCACTGGAACTACCCTGATACCCCTTGTAAAGCGGTTCGGCGTGGTGATCGTAAATGTACTTCTCAACGATTTGATCCAGCGCCTTGAGGCTGACGCCGGGTTGTACATTCTCTTCAAGCAAGGCAAAGCACTCCGCCACCAATCGGCCGGCGTCGCGCATACGTGAAATATCTTTAGCGGTTTTCAATCTCATAACATAACTTCTTTGGTTGGTCGATAACTATCTGACTATAGCACAAAAAAGGCCTGCCGCATTGGCGGGGAGTGACTAATCCTGTAGGCATACGAAATGAATTAAGGGCTTCTTGTCAAAGGGGTGTTCCCAATTGTGCATCTGGCGTTGGTTCCAGGCATGGGCAAACGCCTTAAGATGACGATTCAGCCACACCAGACAACGCGAGAAGCACCGGCTCCGGCGTACCAGTCGTGTCAGGTAGTGACGCAACTCAGCATTGAGCCCTTCGACTGAATAGGTCTCACTCTTGTCGTTCAGGGACAAGTGCGGACCGCGGCGATAGGTCAAGCTATTGTAGAGAGGGAATTGGTCACTGTAGTATTGCCCGGCCGGTGCCTGATTGACCATCTGCTGGGCGATGGTCTGCGTCCGACAGGCAACCGCCTCAATAATAGCCAGAAACAACGGGTCTGCTGGTCAACAATGGTCATGATGAAGGCTTCGTTTTTTATGGCCGATGAAGGTGAAGAGTTCATCCAGTTCGTGGATGGACCTCCACCGGTGCATTCGGTCCGGGCAAGACCGCCGGTAGCCCATCGGCATAGGCTTTCATCCAGTTGGCGACCGTCCTGCGGCTCACACCCGGCGACGCCGCCTGCCTTTGGCTACTGCCGTCCAGGACTAACCGGATAGCCTGCTCGCGTACAGCCCGGTCATAGCCAATCGGCTGTGGCGACGGTGTGTACTTGCGCTGACAGTTCTTGCACTTGATAACATCAGCTGCCGGCGGCTGTCTTGCCGTTCCTGACTTTGGTTTTCACTGCTGAAACAGTGTGGACATTGATTCATCCCGTTGTTTTACCATACCCTTTAGTATTAGTCACTCCCCATTGGCGACAGGCCCATCCTTCACTGAACGCCTAACCCGTTCAGCCGGCAACCTCAACCGGTAGGGCTAAGGGAGCTTAGGGATCATCACGCTGTCAATAACTGAATAACGCCGTTGCCAGCCGGGATAAAGGATGATACCCGCGCCGCCACGTCCTCGATCTGGGAATCACTGGCGTACAAACAATGGCCAACCACTGGAAAGCGGGGATCTAATGTAAGCAGCTGGCAATTTGATCACGGCTCAGGGCATCGTTCAGCTAACATGATATTGCAAGATGGCCTCTATCCGATCCTCGGTAAAGGATTCATCTGCCAGCGCTCAACGCCGCATCGGTAGGGGGCAAAGACTGTGTAGTTTCCCGGCTCAGAAAGCATCTCGATAGTCCGGCAGCGGAGAGCGCCGCCAGGAACTGATTAAGGCTGCTGTTTCTGGTGGCTACCAATGATTGATCGCGATGCGGCAGTGCTTTCCTCCGGCATTGCTTCTTCGTCGGGTAGTTTGCGGTTCGGCCGTAACGGTCTCATCCATTTCCGGTTCGGTTGCCGCCGGTTCAGCGACAACAGGCTCCGCGGCCGGTACTGCGATCAAGCGCGCCGGGAGCAACACCGCGTTTATCAGTTACGGATAACGCCGTTCTTGGCCGGGATATTGGCTGTCGTGGATCTGGGCATCACCAATGTACGGCAATCCGTCACGCAGGCTAATTCCCAAAGAATCTCCCTGGAGAGAGGCCACCAGCCCGTAAGGTGAGTGTTCCTCACGATAGGGCGTGCCGGTGAACGCGACATGATGGTCCAGCAAGGCAAGCTAATGCACCTTCAGGATCGGCAAACAGGCTATCCAGAATACCCGGATGCGCTGCTTCCAGAGCTGCAAAAGCCGCATCGGTGGGAGCAAATACGGTGAACGTTTCATCGGCCGAAGCCAGCGTGTCGGCTAACCCGGCGGCCACAATGATTGCCTCGTGTAACATGGTGAAGTTGTCATCCTTGGCGGTGATGTCAACGATATTGTCGGTTACGTCTTCCTCGGGCGGATACGGCAGCTACGAGGCTCAGGGCTCAAAGCTGCGATTACAGACGATAATAACAGAGCTTCACGTTTCATCTCAGACAGTCCTCCAAAGCTAAATGGATTTTAAGTTGGGTAATCTCAAACCTAGAGGTGGCAGGGATGTTGGGCTAGGCAACACTTCCTTGCCGGGGGTGTCGTTGAGGTCTTTATTGCTCCACGAGCAGTATAGACGATACCCGCGTACAGATCAATCCCCGCGCCTATGATCTGACGTTCAGATTGCAAAGCGAATTGCACAGGTATCGGGCTGGTGGGTTAACACCCGGCAGACAGCTAGTCCCCAGATATAATCGCGGAATATTTAATATATTGATATAAATATTTATAATATTGACATTGATGTACGGATAATTTACAATGCGGGCATTGGAAGTATGGTATTGACCGGAGAGAATAGGATGACATCTAGACAAAGTTTGACTTGCGCGATATGGCCGTTCCTGACCATATGGGTAGGGCAGGCTTTTTCCCTGTTGGGCAGCCAGCTTGTCCAGTTTGCCTTGATCTGGTGGTTGACGGAGGAGACGTAATATCGGCACGGTTCTGGCCCCGGGCTTCAATTGCCGGGCTGCGTTCTCCATTCTGCTTGGCCCCTTTCGCCGGCGTGCTGGTAGACCGCTGGAACTGGAAGTGGACGATGATCATTGCTGATGCATCCGTTGCTCTGGCGACTGTGGTGTTGGCAATCTTGTTCTGGACAGGGGCTATCCAAACCTGGCACGTCTATCTCATCCTGTTCATTCGCTCACTGGCCGGAACATTCCATTGGCCGGCTTTGCAGTCCTCGACCTCGCTCATGGTCCCGGAAGAGAATCTGGCTCGCGTTCAGGGTCTTAACCAGATGGTACAAGGTGGCCTCAATATCGTTGCCGCCCCTTTGGGGGCGCTGCTGATATCACTGTTGCCGATACAGGGCGTCTTGTCGATTGATGTGATAACGGCACTAATAGCGATTAGCACGTTAGCGATTGTCCCGGTGCCGCAACCTGAAAAGGTGGAGCGGGATGAGACTGTCTCGGCCTGGAAATCTTTCTGGACCGATTTAGGCGATGGGCTGCGATTTGTACGTAATTGGCCGGGCTTCCTGATCCTTATGGGCTTGGCGATGCTGATTAATTTGGTACTCAGTCCCAGCTTTAGTTTGCTACCCTTACTTATTACGGACTACTTTCACGGAACAGCCTATCATCTCGGTTTTACCGAGGCGGCCTTTGGTGTGGGGGTGGTGGTAGGCGGCCTGGCCCTGAGTGCCTGGGGTGGATTCAAGCGTCAGATTGTGACTTCCTTTGTCGGGTTGATTGGGATGGGGGTTGGGATATTTATTGTCGGCGTTACCCCTCCAACGATGTTTGTTATGGCTGTAATTGGCATATTTATTGCCGGAATCACAAATCCACTGATCAATGGGCCTATTATGGCAATTGTTCAGTCAACGATTGATCCATCTATGCAAGGGCGCATTTTCACGCTCATATCCAGTTCTTCATCCGCCATGATGCCCCTGGGATTGGCCGTGGCCGGGCCTCTCTCCGATGCAGTCGGTGTTGAAAAGTGGTTTGCGATTGGTGGTGCTGCCACTCTTGTGGCGGGAATTACCGGCTTCTTTATCCCGGCTGTGATGAACATTGAGGATGGGCCGCCAGCTACTGTGGCGACTACAATAACATCCTCGACGGACCCAACCCCTTTGGACTAGTGTTGCTGTGTGCGGCTAGATGGCCGTGGCAATTGATCGCAGGGCGATACCGAACATGAAGAGCGTCGTGAAAGCCAGGACCCATTGAGCGCGATTGGTATCATCACCACGCAGGACGGACAGGTAAATAAAAGGGATGAACACCAGGGCGAAGATGCCATACAGGACGTGCATTCCCCCACGAGAGAGGTCCTGATTGCCGCCGCTGAACCAGATAATTGCTCCCAGAATTCCCTGTACTACAAAGATGAGCTGGCCGATAAACACCGCCCCCAGGTAACTTCCATCCACGGATTGGCCGCGGATGGCGCGGAAGAGCCCCCAAAGACCTAATAGAAGGAAAAATATCCAGGCGGTGTTCGAGAGGGCACCGTGAATCGTGATGAGGGTTTCCATAATGCTCGCTCCTTTGTAACTTCGCTGAGTGTAGCCAGCGTGAAGTCGCTTGTCAAAACCCATTAGAGTTGCCCATGGCGTTGCGATACAATTCAGCATATGGAAGATCAATATCAACAGGCGCTCGACTTTCTCTACGGCTATATTAACTTCGAAAAGAATCCGTTGGAGCGCTATCAGGCCAGCAAGATCGACACGGATCGGCCGCGACAATTACTGGCGTTCTTGGGTGATCCCCATCAGGATTACCCCGCCATCCATATTGCCGGAACCAAGGGGAAGGGGTCCGTTGCCGCCATGGCTGCTGCCAGTTTACAGGCTGCCGGACTGACGGTGGGGCTATACACGTCCCCGCACTTGCGCGAGTTCCGCGAACGGATTCGGGTTCTTACGCCCGATGATCGCGACGGCCGCATTACCCCGGATGAATTTGTCGCGTGCATGGAACAGGTGCGTGCGGGATTGGACGAAGTGACGGGTATCACCTGGTTCGAGATCGTGACCGCCATTGCCTTTCTCTACTTTTCCCAGAGGCAGGTAGATGTGGCGGTTATTGAAGTCGGGCTGGGCGGCCGTCTGGATGCCACCAATGTCGTGACCCCTGAAGTTTCTGTTATCACGACGCTCAGTCTGGATCATACGCAGTTACTGGGGGATACGCTGGCGCAGATTGCCTATGAAAAGGGCGGTATTATCAAGCCCGGTGTGCCGGTAGTTACCGCCTCGCAGAAGCCGGAAGCATTGACAAAACTCAAGGAAATCTGTGACGAACGAGGTGCTCCGATAACAGTCATTGGTGAGGATTGGCAGTATCAAAGTGCGCGTGAGAAATATGGCGCGACCGTTAACCAGACACTGATCATCACGGCCGGGCCGGACCCGGCATTTATCCCGCCGGATAGCGCCTTTCGGGTGGCATTGGCGGGAGAGCATCAGCTTGAGAATGCGGCCGTCGCGCTGGCGGCACTTGAGCAGGTATGGGAAATGTTCCCCACGCTTACACTGGAAGCAATGCAGATCGGATTGGCCTCTGCCCATTGGGATGGGCGATTGCAGGTATTGCAGGAAGGGGACGACAAGCCGATGGTACTGGTGGATTGCGCCCACAACGTTGATTCGACTACCCGGCTGGCCGAGGCGCTTCTCAACGACTACACCTATAAAAAGCTGATTCTTATCTTTGGCGCTCCCGCCGATAAGAATATCACCCAGATGATGACGATCCTGTTTCCCTTGGCCGACGCCATTATCGTGACTACATCCCATCATCCCCGTTCCGCAACACCGGCCTGGTTATCGGAGGAGGCGGCCCGGCTGGGCTTTGCAACAATCCAGGCCCAGACAATTGGCGAGGCGCTGACGATGGGCCTGGAGATGGCTGGACCGGGTGACCTGCTCTGCACGACCGGCTCGATCATTGTTGTAGGTGATTTGCTAAATCAGTGGGACGATTTACAATCGCCAACTATCTGATTATGGATGACTTTGACTTCGCCCAGTACCCGGATTTTCCCGAAATGTTCCCTGAACTAGGGGATGATCTGTTTGACCAGCCCATTGCCCAAGATGACGATGGGTTTATCGAATGTCCGTTTCTTCCCTTGCGTGATGTTGTGCTGTTCCCGCAAATGGTCATGCCCTTGTTTGTGGGACGCGAACGCTCGTTGGCAGCGATCAATGCCGCTTACTCCAATGGTGAGAGCCTGCTTGTTGCCGCACAACGGAGCGAGGAAGACGAAGAATTAACCGAAGCTGACCTTTTTGGCATCGGCACCGAGATCACAATCGGCCGTGTCCTGCGTATGCCCGACGAGAGCACGAGTGTATTGGCCCAGGGCCGCCGCCGTGTGCGTATCGTCGAGTTCACCCAGTGGTATCCCTATATCCGGGCGCGGGCGCAGGTGATCCCGGAGCCGGAAGAGTGGCAGCCCAGCACCGAAGCGTTAATGCGCGCTGTTCTGGCGCTGTTTGAAAAGGTCATATCGCTGAACCGCAATTTGCCGGAAGACGCCTACACCTATGCCCTGAACATCAATGAACCGGGCTGGCTGGCTGATTTCATGGCGTCGGCGCTACCCATTCCTCTGACGCTTCGTCAGGAAATCCTGGAGATCGTCGAACCCACCGAGCGCCTGCAGCGCATCAGCATTATGCTGGCTAAAGAGCTGGAAGTGCTTGAACTGGAGGATGAGATTCAATCCCAGGTTCAGCAGGAAGTTGACCGGTCACACCGCGAGCATTTCCTGCGTGAGCAGATGCGAGTCATTCAGGGTGAACTGGGTGAGCTGGATGTTTTCGGCCAGGAGCTGAGCGAATTGCGGGAACTGGTTCTCAAGAAGAATCTGCCGGATGACGTGCGCGAGAAGACCGAGAAGGAAGTCACTCGTCTGAGCGCCATGCCACCCATGTCGCCGGAAATCGGCATTATCCGCACCTATATTGACTGGATCCTGGACTTGCCCTGGATAGAGGAATCTGAGGACAATCTGGATGTAAAGAATGCTGCGGCCGTGTTGGATGCCGATCATTACGGGTTGAACAAGATTAAGGACCGCGTCCTGGAGTATATAGCGGTCCGCCGCATTGCCCCGGACAACATGCGCAGCCCCATTCTTTGTTTTGTGGGACCGCCGGGAACGGGCAAGACCTCACTCGGCCGTTCGATTGCCAAAGCGATGGGGCGTGAATTTGTGCGTATCAGCCTGGGTGGTGTGCGGGATGAGGCTGAGATTCGGGGCCATCGTCGAACGTATATCGGGGCCATGCCCGGCCGGATCATTCAGGCCATGCGGCATGTGGGAACGCGCAATCCCCTGTTTATGCTGGATGAGATCGACAAGTTGGGCCAGGATTTTCGTGGCGATCCGGCGGCCGCGCTTCTGGAAGTGCTCGACCCGGAACAAAATAATTCGTTCGTGGATCATTACCTGGGAATGGAATATGACCTGTCACGGATTATGTTCGTGACCACGGCGAATTACCTGGACACGGTTCCCCCGGCGCTGCAAGATCGCATGGAGATCATTGAGTTTTCCAGCTATCTGGAGGAAGAGAAGCTCGGCATCTGCACCCAATTCCTGGTGCCCCGGCAACTGGAACAACACGGGTTGCAGAAGAAGAAAATCCAGTTTGATGAAGATAGCTTGCGAACCCTGATCCGTGAGTACACACGGGAAGCCGGTGTGCGTAATCTGGAGCGTGAAGTCGCTAATGTTTGCCGCAAGATCGCGCGGCAGGTCGCGGAGGGAAAGCGCTACCCCAGGCAGATCACGGCCGAAATAGTGCGCGAACTGTTAGGCCCACCACGGTTCACAGATGACATTCGCCCCGATGTTGACGAGGTAGGTGTCGCGACCGGCGCGGCATGGACGCCAACCGGCGGCGAGATGATGATCATTGAGGTCAATCTGATGCCGGGCAAGGGCAAGCTGATCCTGACCGGGCAACTTGGCGATGTGATGCGCGAGAGTGCCCAGGCAGCGCTAACCTATATCCGTAGCCAGGCCAAGACGTTGGGTATCAATCCTGATCGGTTTGAACAGGAAGATATCCATATCCATTTACCCGAAGGCGCTGTACCCAAGGACGGCCCATCGGCCGGTGCAGCACTGACAACGGCGCTGGTATCAGCATTTACGAATCGGCCGATCCGTCGTGATGTGAGCATGACCGGTGAGATCACCCTGCGCGGCCGGATGTTGCCTGTTGGCGGTGTACGGGAGAAAGCATTGGCCGCGCGGCGTGGTGGGATCAATACCTTTATCCTGCCGCACAAGAATGAACGTGACCTGTTGGATATCCCTGAAAAGCTACGGCAGGACCTGACGTTCGTGCTGGCCGAACGGGTGGATCAAGTATTGGAAGCTGCCCTGTTGCCCGCAGCCGACGACGAAATACAGGAGTTTTGATATGCGGCCGATCGCAACGTTTTCCATCGTGGCTTATGATCCCGCGCGCAAGGAGTGGGGGGCGGCCGTTCAATCCAAATTCCTGGCCTGTGGCGCGGTGGTCATCTGGGCCCGCGCCGGAGCCGGTGCTGTGGCAACACAATCCTACGCCAATCTGGCTTATGGACCGGAAGGATTGGACAGCATGGCCGGCGGTGCCAGTGCGGCCGATACGATTGCGGCGTTGACTGAAGCTGATGCGGATCGGGCGTTGCGGCAGGTGGGCATGGTTGATCAAAGTGGTCAGGCTGCCTCCTTCACGGGGGATGGGTGCTATGACTGGGCCGGGCATATTGTCGGTGACGGGTTTGCTTGCCAGGGGAACATCCTGATACCGGGTACTGTTGAGGCAATGGCCGCAGCCTTTGAAGAAGCTCGCCGGGGGCCGGGTGAGCTAGCCGACTGGCTGGTGACGGCTCTGGCCGCAGGGCAGGCCGCCGGTGGTGATAAACGCGGCCGGCAGGCAGCCGGTGTGCTGGTTATCCGCGAAGGTGGTGGCTACGGTGGCAACAATGACCGCTATCTTGATCTTCGTGTGGATGATGACCCCGAACCCATTGCGAAGCTGACCGAATTGGTAGGAATGCACCATCTCTTTTTTGGTGAGGTGGATCCCGACAATTTGATTCCGCTGTCTGACGTAGCGGCCGAACTGCAGGGCATCCTCCGGCAAACAGGCCACTATGGCGGACCGGTCAACGGCGACTTTGATGACCAGACGCGTAGTGCGCTGCGCGAGTTGATTGGAAATGAAAACCTTGAGGAGCGATGGAATGGCACCGGCGATACGATTGATAGCGTCGTCGTGGATTACCTTCGCCAGCGATTCGCATAGCCATTATGGTAGCCAATGCAAACACTGGACCCCTTGTAGAACTGCCCATCACCGTCAAGACCTATGACGTGGATTTTGCCGGCATTGTCCACAATATGGTCTATATCCGCTGGCTGGAGGATATGCGCTTCCAGTTTCTGGCTGACTTCTTGCCCATGGAGGAGATGCTGGATGGCGGCATCAGCCCTATCCTCACCAAGACCACCATTGAGTACAAATGGCCGGTACGGATGGGGGATCAGCCACTCGGCCGGATGTGGATTAGCGAAGTCGGCCGAACCCGATGGACGGTTCGCGGCCAGATATTACTTGGTGATGTTGTGGCGGCCGATGCGACGCAGGTGGGATACTTTGCCAGCCTGGAAACGTTGCGGCCGATTCGTATCCCCGAACCCCTTCGCCAACAGTGGGAAGCAGCCCGGCCCGTAAGTGCGGATTAACGCTTAACGCCAGTTTTCGATTTGTTCCTTGATTGTGCTGACAAACGCATCGGCCGATGCGCCATCCAGAATTCGATGGTCGAAGGTGAAGCTGATATAGGCTAACGGCCGAATGGCAATTGCGTCGTCAATCACCTTGACCCGCTTCTCGATTTTACCGACCCCCAAAATACCCGCCTGCGGCTGGTTGATGATTGGCGTGGCGAACAGGCTGCCGGATGTACCGTGATTGGTGATTGAGAATGTACCGCCCTGCACATCCGTTGGCTTTAGCTGCTTGTTGCGCGCCCGGTAAGTTAGGTCGTTAATTGTTCGCGCCAACCCCAGAAGGTTCAGCCCGTCCGCGTTCTTGATAACCGGCACGATGAGACCATCCTCAATGGCTGCGGCCATGCCGATGTTGATCTCCTTGTGGAGAATGATGCCGTCGTCGCTCCACGTGCTGTTGACGACCGGATGCGCCTTGAGCGCCTGAATGGTGGCGGCAACAATGTAGGCGGTAAAGGTTAGGTTAACGCCGTCGCGCTTAAAGCCTTCCTTGTGGGCTTTGCGATGGTCGGCGACACTGCTGAAGTCAAACTCAAAGACGGTGGTGACATGCGGGCTGGTGCGCTTGCTCATAACCATATGCTCGGCAATGGATCGGCGCACATTGGTCAGGGGTAGCATCTCTGTCAGACTGCCGGTAGCAACGGATGGCTTGCTTGTCTCCGATACCGGCGGCGTTGGCGCAGATGCCGGAGTCTCAACTGGTGGTGCCTGTATCGCGGGCTGTGTTTTGCGTTGCTCAATATAGGCCAGGATATCGTTCTTGGTGATACGGCCGTCCCGGCCTGTTCCGATCACCTGGCTAAGGTCTACTTCATGCTCTGCGGCAATACGGCCGACCACCGGGCTGATACGGCCGGTGTAGGCGGTTCCCGGTGCAGTGACGGCTTCTATTTTGGTGCAGGTATCGGAGGGGATACCGGTTGAGTACTGCCGTTCGATGCCGGTTGTGCATTTGCCGATTTATCATCTGCCGGCGCTTGCTCGCCTTGCTCCCCGATGTAGGCCAGTACAGTACCGACCGGAATTGTCTGCCCCTCAGGGATACATAGCTCCAGGATTGTCCCGGCGGCTTCGGCCGTCGTCTCTGTGGTAACCTTGTCTGTCTCTACCTCAGCAATAGGCGCATACTGTTCAACATAGTCCCCGGGCTTCACCAGCCAGCGTGACAGTGTACCTTCGATAACGCCTTCACCCATCTCTGGAAGAATTACTTTTGTTGCCATTGTATTCCCAATTTATTCCGTACCGGCTGGTAAGGGATATTGTGCCGGATTAGACTCGTTCATCATTTCGTAGACGGTTTCAAAGACTGATTCTGCATTTGGTTTGGAGAAGTAAGCGCCGTCTGACCCATAGGCCGGTCGGTGAGGTTTGGCTGTAACGGTCCGAGGTTCGGTGTCCAGCCAGTAGAAGCCGCCATGTTCCTCAATAACCTGTTGCATCATGAACGCCGTTGCCCCGCCGGGCATGTCTTCATCCAGGAAGATGATCCGGCTGGTCTTTTTCAGGGACTCAAGAATGGAGCGAGGGCGATCAAACGGCAAGAGCGTCTGAACGTCAATGACTTCAGTTGAGATATTTACTTTCTCCAATGCCTCAGCGGCATCCATGGCAATGCGGCAGGCAGCGCCGTAGGTGACAATGGTGACATCCTCCCCTTCACGCAGTATCTCCGGAACACCGAGCGGCAGCGTCATGTCACCGATGTTAAGCGGCAACTGCTCCTTGAGACGATATCCATTCAGGACTTCGATTACCAGCCCCGGTTCGTCTCCCAGCAACAGCGTGTTATAGAATGCGGCCGCCTGGGTCATATCACGCGGCACACAGATGTGGATGCCACGTAGCAAGTGGATGATGCTGCCCATGGGTGAACCGGCGTGCCAGACGCCTTCCAACCGGTGGCCGCGTGTGCTGATGATAACCGGCGCTTTCTGGCCGCCGTGCGTTCGCCAATGGAGGCTAGCCAAATCGTCAGACAGAATCTGCAGCGCATAGAGTAGATAATCAAGATACTGGATTTCGGCGATTGGCCGCAACCCGCGCATCGCCAATCCAATCGCCTGGCCGATGATTGTCGCTTCGCGGATACCGGTATCGCTGACGCGAAGCTCACCGTACCTGGATTGCAGCCCGGCCCAGGTCTGGTTAACCCCACCGAGATGGCCCAGGTCTTCCCCGAATGCAACCACCCGTGGGTCACGAGCCAGCATGGCATCGAAGCACGCGTTCAGTAGTTTGGACCCCGGAACCAGAGGGGCATCAGGGGCATAGATTGGCTCGGTCGTTCCGATTCGCAAAGCGGATTCGGCCGACTGGCTATACATATGGGAGCCATAGCGTTCGTCATTCTCAGCCACCTGTTTGTTACGCCAGTCAATGAGCTGGGCGATGGGTTGACCGGGTGGATCCGTGATGCCTTGCAAGGCAACAAGTGCCTCGTGAACGGCCGCCTGAATGTCGCGGCGAAGCGGTGCATCCTTCTTTAGCAAACGCCGGCGGATCTCGGTCACGGCTTCTTCTTCCGGGAGCGCCTGCTCAATATGCTGGATCAGTTCGGCCGCAGCTTTGCGCTCATCATAGATTGGCCGGGTAAACGCACTCCATGCCTTCATGCGAAAGTTTTCTACCAGTTTTTCAGCGTTGCGCTCAATCTGGTCGAGTTCTCCCTCAGGGGCAATACGCTGTTCAATGATCCAGCGCCGCATCTGGCGCAGGCAGTCGTGTTCCTCTTCCCAGGCCAGCCGTTCCGGTGATTTGTACCGTTCATGACTGCCGGAAGTCGAATGGCCCTGCGGCTGGGTTAGCTCAATCACATGAACGATGGCTGGTATATGGTCGGTGCGCGCTGTTTCGGCCGCGCGGGCGTATGTCTCGATCAGGGCCGGATAGTCCCACCCTTTGACTGTATAAATATCAAAACCACTTGTAGAGTCTTTCGTACGCTGGAATCCGCTCAGCAATTCTGACAGGTTAGCCTTGGTGACCTGATACTCATTCGTGACGGAGATGCCGTATTCATCATCCCAGATGGAAATGATGACTGGCGCGCGGGTAACGCCGATAGCGTTGACGGCCTCCCAGAACAGACCTTCAGCGCAGGAGGCATTGCCGATTGTGCCGAAGGCGATCTCGCGCCCTCCTTGTGAGAATTGCGTCAGGTAATGTAGTTCTGCGAGCTCCCGGTACAGGCGCGAAGCATACCCCAGCCCTACGAGACGAGGCATTTGCGAGGCTGTCGGCGAAAGATCGGCCGAGGAGTTATACATCTGGGTCAGATCACGCCAGGTTCCGTCATCACGCAGACTACGTGTGGCGAAATGGGCATTCATCTGCCGGCCAGCGGAATTCGGATCGGCCCGACATCAGCATGGGCGTAAAGCTGGGCAAAGAACTGCTGGATGGTAGTTGCCCCCAGGGCAAACATGAAGGTCTGGTCACGGTAGTAACCGGCCCGAAAATCGCCCTTGCGAAAGGCCTTAGCCATAGCGATCTGGGCGATCTCCTTGCCGTCGCCAAAGATGCCGAATTTGGCCTTGCCACTGAGGACTTCACGACGGCCAACCAGGCTGGCTTGACGACTTTGGACGGCCAGGCTGTAATCTCGCAGCACTTCGGCCGAGCTAATTACCAACTGGCGCCCGGCCTTCTCAGCTTGTTTTGCAGTTTGTTTCGTTTCAATCATGCGCTCTTGCCTCGCGGCCTGCCCCATTGAGAGTGCCTGAAAGAGGATGGCTATACACCTGCGTCAGCTAGTGAGGTGTACTGTGCATCAAGGTACGGGTCGGATGCCGTTAGTGGGATGAGGGCGATCCTTTACTGTCAGATGTTGCACAAATGAGGCGGGCTTGTCAGTTCAGTTTTCCTCCGAAACCGGTATGGTGGAATAGTGGGTATTTATTTCATCATAGCACAAACAGGCCGGATGAACAGGCGAGAGCTGCCTGAAATCAAGATCGTCTTACATTCTACAGCTATTGCACAGATACGACGCTCAGATTATCGAACTCGACCCGTACCCCCGCCTCTCCCAGCGATTGTACCAGCAGGCCGACATCCCCTGTTGTATATGTATCATCCGTCACCCGGCCGACTTCCTGACCGTTGACAAAGAAAATGAGGTTGCCGGCTTCGGCCCGGACCTGCAGGATATTGGTCACATTCAGCCCTTGTTGCACTGCCGGGGATTCAAACCAGTGATCGCCGACGATAGTGGTGTCTTCGGCACCACCCTGATAGCGGCCGATCCAGACATACCCATCGGCCGAGATTTTGAACAGGTAAAAATCGCCCGTTTCCGGGTCGGCGCGGAAGATCATGCCGTACCCGTTGTCCAGCGGCCCGTCGGTCACGCGGGCTTCAACTGTATAGACACCATCCCCGAACTGCTTACCGGCGGCCGCCCAGCGGCTAATGTCGCTTTCGGTGACGGTAAAGTCATAAACGCCGTTCGTCACTTGCCCGATGCTGTAAGCATCTTCGCCGGTGCTCCATTGTCCGGCCTCGTCAAAAGTTTCCAGATAGGGAAGGTTATTGGAAGTGGGCGTTTGGCAGGCGACTAATAGGAAAGTCAAGATAGCGGCACTGGTAAGACCACGCAGAACCGCGTGCAGAGAATAGGATGATTTGGATGTCTCGTTCATAAGTTAAGCGGCACTATACAGGTTTGCAAGTCAAATGCCCAATGCTATACTAGCACAATCTTGGGCGCGTAGCTCAGTTGGTTAGAGCGCACGGTTCACATCCGTGAGGTCCTGGGTTCGAGTCCCCGCGCGCCCATAGAAATGCTCCGGTTCGTAAATGGGCGGGGCATTTTACTTTTTAGCGACGATAAGGACAGTAAGCCTGCTAGTTGCCGTCACATTCGTCGCTTCCCCACTATTCGCCTCGGTTGCGATTGGCTACTTCTTCCTCGCTGGCAAGGCCGACCACTCTGGCTAGTGGTAGGGCAAAGAATATACCTTTATTGGGCTCGCTTAATTTGCCGAGTGTATTCTCGGTGGCTTCGATCAGGGCATCTATCATGGCCTCACCTTCCACAATAGAAAAGATTGTTCGATGATGTTCCTCTTGTGCCTGAAGCAAGGATCGGATACTGGGCATTAGAGGCATATCTTCACGAAGCCCAATGGTGCGGCGAATACGGCCGAGCCCGGTACTCTCGACAATGGTGAGGCCGGTGACACCAGCCTCCTCCCAGGCATTGAACAGTTGTGGGCATTGGCTGATGTCGTCAATGATAAGGACTACAAGATAGTGCATGGGAATTACCTCTCTGTGGGAAATTGAAATGGTCTACGTTGACCCTGAGTCGACTGCTGATCCTGTTGCCATGTCACCGGAATAGGAAGCCCGGAGTAATGGTGGTGTGATCAGTGTAGCCATGATAACCATGAAAACGACAATTGAGAAGATATCCTGATTAATCATTCCTTCCGCCAGAGCAACGGATGCGACAATTAACCCTACTTCGCCACGGGAAATCATGCCGATGCCCAAGCGTAGCGCTTCAGTGCGATTAAACCCACCCAGCAGTGCACCACCGCCGCTGCCAATAACCTTGCTGAAAATAGCTACCAGGGTCAAGACGATAGCGAACAGCCACAAACTTCCGCTGATCGCCCGCAGATCGGATTCAGACCAATATTGACAAAGAAGATTGGCAAAGAAGCTATAGGCCAAAGCCGACACACCCGACTCGATCTGTCCGACAAGCGGTGTACGGGCAAAGAACAAGCCGGCCATAAACGCGCCGGTAATCGACGCGATACCGCCCAACTCCTCGGCCGCCCAAGCATAGAACAGGCACGTAACCAGGGCGAAAGCAATGGTTCCCTGACTAATGGGCAGGTTGCTAACGATCGCATGGCCGGGGGATAAGCCATATACCGACAACGACAGCTCCTACCAAATAGAGCACCATGCGGGCAATGGTCATAACCAGACTGGTTTCTGCACCACCCGTACCCAGGACAATCGAAGTGATGGATAGTAGCAGGATAACCAGTATGTCGTCGAAAACGGCCGCACCCAACAGGGCCAGGCCAACCCGACTGCGTAGAACGCCCAACTCAATAAGTGTCTGGGCGGAGATGCTGACCGACGTTGCGGAAAGGGCCAGGCCAATATAGAGGCTTCGTTGAACTGGCTGCCGAAAAGTAGCGCTGTGCCGGTACCCATGATGAGCGGGATAACAACGCCCAATGTTCCAGCGAGGGATGCAACCTTACCGGAACGCAGAAGCTCTCCAATCTCTAGTTCCAGTCCGGCCAGGAACATCAAAAGGATGACACCAATTTCAGCCATTTGCGTCAGCGATTCGGGCAGTACCTCGTCAGTGGCGAAAATGGGCCAGACGTGAAGCATGTTGAGAACCGTCGGGCCCAGAATGATACCGGCTACCAGCTCGCCCAGAACCGAGGGTTGGCCCAGACGAATGCTGATATAGCCACCAGCTTTGGCGGCAATGATGATGATGACAATTGCCAGAATAAAGTGTAGAAATTCGTTGGTCACGCGGAGTTCCGCTCCAATATGCGCAGAGTAACCGTACCTTCCTCGCGCTTTAGCTCAATCACATCACCTGTCTTAACCATGTTTACGACATCCTGATCGAACCCATAGGCATAGGGAATGCCTTCGAGCGAACAGGCTGGGGCGGTTTGTTGATCGATCTGGCTATTAATAATGGCAACCGGAGCGACACCTCTGTAGTAAAGTTCAAGCAGAACATAAGGGGCAACACTGGACCCGGTACCGCGGGGAAAATGGCGATCTTGCCTTGCATGCTCTGCCCATTCGCGGGATGCCCTTCCTCTTCGATTTCACCGGTTTTGCGATTGACATAACCCAGAAACGTGATAGGCGCTGGGGTAACAAAGGCTTCTGCGATAACACGAAAAGTCGGTTGGGAAGGCAATCCCTGCCCGATGGCGGTTGTTGCCTCGCTCAAGATGGCCGATGCCGGTGCAGGTAAGACCTGTTTTGTCTTCTTACTTGCACTGGTTGCCGGTGCCGGTTCCTTTGCGGGCGGCACTGTCTGAACAGCCACTTCTCCGGTGGCTATGGCGATGACATCACGTAAGCGCATGACCGAAGTCGGTACACCGTTCAAGCCGGACTTGATGTAATGCTCGGCCTTCATGGAATTGGTCAGGATGTGCCGGACCCAATTCCGGTCATAAGGGACGACTTCAGGACAGGTATTCTCCAGAAGCAAGGCCCCACTGTCAGTGAATAGTTTGGGCAATGCCCATTTGCTCGGCGATATACTTCGCGTGGGCGGATGTAAAGACCCATAGCGGGGGAGGCTGGTCCGGTTTGGCGGGATCGGCCGATACTGTTTTGCCCTTAAGCAGGGCGGCAACGGCGCGCAGTTCCCCAATAGATGCCTGCGGGCAGCCGACAACTACCAGGGATACAGGCTGGTTGGGTTCAAGATCTGCGTAGCGTTGGGCCAGCACGTCCGGTGTAAAGGCAAGCGTATCCTGAATAGCGGCCTCATTAACCGGTTCCGCTTCGTCCAGGATAAGCAGTGCGCAGCCATAATTGGCAGCGGCCGCACTCAGCGCCTTGCGTTGTTCATGGCTTAAATCAGTGGGCAACCCGTCGATAAAGGGGATCGGTCCGTAGGGCATGTTCCAGGAGGGCTTACGCTGCTTGCCGATCCAGTCACCCAGGATCGAAAAATCAGTCGGGTCAGCTAAGTCGGCCGTAACAACGACTCGCAGATTCGGCCGTCGTGCCTCGTCACCCAACAATCCGTAATCGGGTGCGTAACCGGTAAGCGCGCTTGCCAATGCTGAGAGACCTGACTCGCGATTGGTGCGCAGCCCGGCGTATGAATTCGCATAGCAAATGGCATTCGACTCAGCCCAGGCGACCGGTGTCGGCCCGGTAGTCGCTTCAGGGACGGTCCCGTCCCACTCATATGGCACACAGGATTGGATGGTCTGAACACCCAACTCGGCATAGGCTGTGATGATTTCGCGGTGATGGTCCAGAAAATCCGGGGCAACAATCCGCATGGCCGCAAACTGATTCTCATCGCAACCGGCCGAGTTCAAGGTAGTTGGTACAGCGACCCCCTGACCGCCGGCTTCAGCCATGCGCTGTAGAAAGAGTCGTAAGCCCAGACCGCCGGTTAGCGGAGAGACACCACTCAGATGGGCGCTGTTGACGGGCACTAGTGAATCAGCCCCACTCATGGCGCACATATCCAGCAGAAGCCGCATGCCCATTTGCCGGGCCAAACCTTGTTCGCCGGCCAGCATGGCCCGTTGATCTTCGTTCAATGTGATGGAATGCTTCATAGGTAATACAGTTTAACCGCTATACGTTGGCAGCTATGTCAGGTGTTAACATGCTCTCGGGGCGGATGATTTCGACCGGGACGTCGGTTGTCTCATGGATGTATTGGGCAAAGTTTTCAATCTCGTCGTCCCCGAAGATGTTGGCAGTGGTTTCGCGTGGCGCACCGAGCAATAACAGCACAGCGCCGGTTTCAGTGACGAAGTTGCATATCTCGTCGCGCACCGATCCCTCGCGAATGATCAGCTCTGCCGGTAGATTGGCTTCACTGGCTCGCTTCTCAGCAATTCGCAGCAGCGTTTTGCCCATCCACATAAGTTCGCTGCGCAGATGCTCCCTGATCATTTCGTCGACGTCAGCCAGACTATCGGGGTCGATCACATAGAGGAAAGTGAGCTGCTGTCCCGGTTCCCTGGCTCGTTCAATAGCGGCTAATTGGACCGCACGGCTACCCTCTCCGGCGCGCGTGGCACAAACGATCTTACTCATGGGGCTCCTTGCTGTCGGTTATCGCTTCGGATACCCGGGAACGATTCTCAACGATCAGATCAAGCGCAGCCATGCGCTTGTCTGTTTCATCGATCAACTCTTCATAGACTTCTTCCCCAATAAACCCGCGGCTGGTTGCATCGCTATAAGCTGATCGTTCGGCCGTCAGCACATCCGCGCGAGCCTGAAGGTAGATTTCCTGTTCCAATTCCGGGAAGGCCACGAGATGGTCGCTCAGGGCTTTGGTTGCTTCGTCCAACTCTTCGCTGTACACGGTGCGCATTGCCTCCCAGACATCGGGGTACAGAATGCCTTCGTGATAAAGTCGATCCAGCTCTCTTCGGCCGGCGCGTTTGGCATAGGCACGAGCCTGGCGACGCTGGCTCTCCAGCGATTGTGGTGAGCTATGGGCCAGCCCCAGGCGTTGAATTAGCCGTTCAATAGTCGTGCCCTGAACCAGGATGGTGAATAACACAACACCGAAGGTCATAACCTGCAACTCTTGCTGAATAGTGCCGCCGAACAAATCACGGCTCAGGGTCAGTGCCAGCGCAAGACTGATTGCTCCCCGCAGACCACCCCAGAACATGACATGCTGATAGGAACGCGGCACATTACGCTGTGGTGGGGTTAGACGATTGTGGATACCGGTTAGTGAGTAAACGGTAATGGCCCGACTTAACAGAACGGCTACCACCGCTACCAGAATCGGGATAACAAACTCAACCAGTTGGGATATTTGAACTTCCAGTCCAATCAGCAGAAAGACGAGGGAGTTGGCGACAAAGGCCAGGAACTCCCAGAAGTTATCCAGCGTGAGTTGGGTTGTCGGTGACGTGCTCAGCGTGCCGATGTTGCCCACCATCAGACCGGCCGAGACCACGGCCAGGATACCGCTGAGATGAAAACGTTCGGCCAGGACATATGCACCGAAAGCAAGGGCTACGGTTGTGGCCGTTTCGATAAGATGGTCATCTACATTCTTGAGGATGAGGTAGGAGACAAGAAAACCCAACCCCAATCCGACGCCAACACCGCCGACGGAGACACGTAGGAACTCCAGAATGGCCCCAGGCAAGTTGATATTTGTCCCACTGGAGCCGGTCAAGATGGCCGCAGCCGCGGCTGATAGCGCCAGGTTGAAGATGACGATAGCAACACCATCATTGAACAGGCTCTCGCCTTCCATGACGATGCTCAACCGTTTGTCAACCCCCAGACTGCGGAAGAAGGCAATAACGGCGACCGGGTCAGTGGCCGAGATAGGGCGCCAAATGCCAGCGCGCCCAGCAGCGGCACAGAAAGAAACTGCGATATGATGCCGCCGACAATGAATGTGCTGACCAGCGTGCCGACAATTGCCAGGAGCAATACCAGTGACAGATCCTGACGCAGGTCCTGCCACTTGATATGTAGTGTGGCCTCAAAAATAAGCGGCGGCACCAGGACGGCCAGAATGAGGTCGCTGCTGATGTCCAGATTGAGAAAGTTGGGGAAAAACGACAAACCCAGACCAACCAGCACCAGAGCAACCGTATAGGGGAGGCGTATTCGCCGGATGAGGATGGCGACGAAGGCAGCAATAGACAACAGGATGACAAAGCCAATTTCCTGTTGGATAAGTACACTCTCTCCGGCGACTGAAGTTACAGTTTCCATTTCGATTGGGTGAACAGACTAGCGTAGGCGAATCAGGCGAGGCAAGTGGTTACCAAGGATACTACCGGAGGTAATCGTTCAGATCAACCTGTCCGTATTCCCCACGCTCGAACTTGCGGCGATCCGCTCCCCAGGGGATCGTGCAGTCCAGACCCATTTTGGCTGTGCGGCTTTTTGCTCCCGGCACATGAGTACCAGACGGATCCAAAGAGCTGCCGGGCTGATCTTCATAAACAACCAGATCCCGGTCGGCCTGGAACCGTGTTGCCATCGCCCATTCCACCTGAGCCGGATCGTAGATGTCTACATCCGTATCAACGATCCACACATGCTTCAGTGACCCGTGCCCCTTAAAAGCAGCATCAATTGCCCGACGGCCATCTTCCTCGCCTTGCTTGTCTATCTGGACAACGGCATGTAACCAGGAAGTCCCTCCCGGTGTGATGACAACGCCGGTGCACCGGGCCACCTTGTTGACTTCGGCGAAGATCGTCGGCTCCTTGGGCATACCCATTAGCGTCTTGTGCTCCAGTCCGCCCGGCAAGAGGGCATGGTAGATCGGATCCTGGCGATGGGTTATCAGGTCAATCTCGATCACCGGCTGGTCGCGGATGATGTCCATCGTCTCGGTCAGGTCCATAAACGGACCTTCGCTGGTGGTTCTGCGCGTAATGCGGCCTTCAAGGACGATCTCGGCATCAGCCGGAACTTCAAGGTCGTTGGTCAAGCATTTGACCAGGGGGGTTGGTGACAGTGCATTCGCCACACTCAACTCGTCCACGCCGGGTGGCGGTGACATGGAGGCCGCCAGATGGGTTGCCAGGGAAACGCCGATGCAAATGGCGACCGGGAGATCGCCTTCTGTTTTTTGCATGGCGTTATAGGTACCGCGATTTTCAACAATACGCGCGGCGAAATGCTTCTCGTCCAGACGCAATAATCGATGGTAGCACATATTGCGCCCCAGTTCCGGGTCTTTCACAATGACGACATTGCTGGCAACATAATGCCCGGCATCTTCGGGCAGATGGAGTAATATCGGCAGGTCATAGAGGTTAACATCCTCAATGACGACTTCCTGGCAAGGGGCTTCCTCCAAAACGGCCGGTACGACCGGATGACTGATCGCCTGCGTCAGCCGGTGCATTAACTCCGGCATCGGTGTGTCCAAATCCATCCTGAAATAGCGGCGATCGGAACAAACCCCGGCACAAATACGCCAGCCGGGGTAATCTTTGATATGCTCGAACAGCACCGGCTTGCCTTCCAATGCGTGGGCAACGTTGGCTACTTCATAGTTCGTATCAACAGCTTTGTTAATGACTACCAAGTCACCGCTGCTGGAGGTATTTTCAATGAATTGTCGGAAGCTCATGGATTAATCCTTCGTAATGGCTTGTGACCACCATACCCTGATATTATACAAGGAAGGTCATGAGCGCGCGTCTTAATCGGCGAGAGTTCGGCGTGAATTGCAACTCGATGGACAGTAACGAATCACGAGGTAGGCAGATGAGGGAGCGACTGATAATCCTGTTTGGTGTCAGTTTGGCACTGGCAGCCATGTTAGCGTGTAATGCTTTTGCCGGACAAACCGGCCCGTCGCTGCCGCCTCCACCGGCAACTGCAACTGTCGGAACCGGTAGTGATGCCGAGTCCGGGTCCGGCCCAGGCATTGCTCCCACTGTGACGTTGCCGGGCAGCACGCCACTGCCGGATAACCTGCCGCAGGTTCGTATCCTTGTGGACCTCAACGTGCGTAGCGGTCCGGGGGTCCAGTTTCGGCGAGCCGGTTTCCTGCTTCGTGGGGATGCTGCTTTGGTATTGGGCCGGGACGAAAGCTCCGGTTGGTGGCAGATTGTTTGCCCGCCGACGGCCGATAGCCCGGAGTGCTGGGTATCCGGCGGCAGCCAGTACACCAGACTTGAAGAACCGGCCCAGACTCCGACTCCATAAAACAAAAAGACCGTCTGCCTTGATACAAGCAGACGGTCCAATTCAGCGTAAGAATCAAGCTTATTGTCGTCGTAGAAAGGCCGGGATATCCAGGTTATGGGGTGAGAATCGTGGTGTCAACCCTGCCGCAGGATCGGCCTGTACCTCGACTGGTACTGCCTCTTCCTGATATTCCTGTTCGTGGATTACGATTTCCTCATAGAGCGGTGTTGTCTCCAGCTTGGGTAGGGCCTGTCGCCGGGGTTGTGCTCGTTCAAAGCCGGTGGCGATGACCGTTATGCGGACATCATCCCCAACTGCTTCGTCAATCACTGCGCCGAAGATGACATTGGCATCGGTGTGGACCGTCTCGCGGATAATCGCTGCGGCCTGATTGACCTCGAACAGGCTGAGGGTCGGACCACCGGTGATGTTGAACAGGACCGCCTGCGCTCCGTCAATGGTGATGTCCAGCAATTTGGAACTGACTGCATTTTCGGCCGCCAGCCGGGCACGATCATCCCCCGACCCGTGACCTACGGCCATCAGTGCAGCACCGCCGGAGGTCATGATGGCCTTGACATCGGCAAAATCCAGATTGATAAGGCCGGGGATGGTGATGAGTTCGCTGATGCCCTGAATACCCTGACGTAATACATCATCGGCCAGCAGGAACGATTCCTGCAGTGACATACGCTTTTCCGTCAGTTCCAGGAGCCGATCGTTGGGGATCACGATGAGCGTATCCACCTGTTGCTTGAGCCGTTCGATTCCCTGCTGGGCCATCGTCAGACGCTTGGTGCCCTCGAACATAAACGGCTTGGTGACGATGCCCATGGTGAGCGCGCCGATTTCTTTGGCAATTCGGGCCACAATGGGAGCCGCACCCGTTCCCGTGCCACCGCCCATCCCGGCGGTGACGAACACCATATCGGACCCTTCCAGGACACGGTGTAATTCGTCAATTGTTTCGCTGGCTGCTTTCTCGCCCTGTTCGGGGTTCCCGCCTGCGCCCAGGCCACGGGTCAATTTATCCCCGATGCGAATACGCACCGGTGCCTGGGAGAGTGACAATGCCTGATTGTCGGTGTTTACCACGATGAAGTCGACGCCTGTCACACCCGCGTCGATCATGCGCCCAACAGCATTGCTTCCGCCGCCGCCAACGCCGACCACACGAATGCACGCAGAGCCCTCAGTCTGAAGTGCATGTTGCATGAGTCTAACCTTCCTTTTTCCTCGAATAACGAACAAAGGAGGGTGCCGAGTTGGAGAGGGGAGTTGGGGCGTTTGGCTTAGAACAAAGTTGCTTTGTTACCGGGCCGCCCATCATAACTGCTGGCAAACTGGTCGAGCATTGTTTTGTCGACCAGCCATTTGTTGCCAAACTTTATGGCGGGAAGCTTTCCATCCCGGATTAGGCGGCGAACCGACTCCGGGTGGATGCCAAGACGCTTACTCACTTCATTCACGTCGGCGTAACGGTACAGCAGATCCTCTTTGCTCATTGCCATCACAACTGGGGTTGATTAGCACGATCAACGCCAGGAAATTAGTCTAGACAGTACGACTACGATATGGGCAAAGTTACAGCAATTCAAAAGGGTGTCAAGGCCGGCCACGCTATTTTTTACATAATGTTGGGAACGACAGGTCTTTTAAGGATAGGAAATTCACAAGTCCGACTGTTTACACGACCTTAGCAAACCGGTAACAAGCTGTTAAAGGCTTGTTAAACAGGTGCTATAGTTACTTGCGAGGCAAGCGGTTTTGTGGCTTCGAGAACAAGACGGTAGGTTGTCAAAGCTCGGAGGCTTCTGTTTCTTTCTTCTAAGATTCTCTTCTCTGACTGTTGGGGCCGGTAAAACCGGCCCCAATTGTCATTTAGGTACCAGTAACTTTTTCTGCCCTTGACCTATTCCAGTAACAGACCACAGATCGAAACCAGTGACGTGTCCTGATCGTCGGCTGGGCAATGCCGGTAATCAATATAGTGCCCGGTTGTTGGGCCGAGGTAACTCAACATGAGGTAGAGAGGGGCGAAACCGCAGATACGATTACGATCCCGAACTTGGGCGATGCGCCGATAGAAGCCATCGGCATCTCCAGTCAGGATAGACTCGATCAACTTCTCGTCCTCGTTTTCCAGACGGCTCCGACGGGCTGCATCCATTGGAAAGGTATCACCAAAGGCCGGGCCAACATGAGCCAGGTCGACCGAACCCACGATGACCACCCGGCGTCCCGCCGTGGCTTCCCGCAAAGCGGTCAGGAAGTTTTGCAGCGTCTCATCTTGTGACGGGTGGGATCCGTTACCGAGGAAGTGATGGAATGATCCGACAAGAATAGGGACCACCGGGCAGGGTGGTTGCCCCGCCTGATGAAAGACGTCGTGCAACCATACAGTCGATAACTCAACCGAATGTTCGGCGCGGTGGTGAAGTTCCTCAGCAAAAGCATTCGTTTCGCCGATAGCGGCCGCCAGATGATTGATCACACCCAGGTCCGTAGGCAAAACGCCGAACGGTGTGGCGTAGGGTTGCCGGGTCAGGGTAATGCTCCCCGGTGAGCCGTTGTGGTCGGTTCCCAGAATGATGACCAGATCGGCCGCCAGTAAGGATTCGGCCGACCGGTTCCAGACACGGGCGTACACCGGCCCGCCACGTTGATAGTCAATGTGGGGAGAGACGATGCCGCGTCCGGTCCACCCGTTCCACTGGCCCAGATCGTCACCCGCAGCGTATTGTTCGAATAGCTGCACCAGTTGGGACTCCTGACCGGGGTAACTGAGATCAGCCAGTGCCGGAGGACGAAACGGTTGGGCGCGGTAGGCGTCAAGTTGCGCATCTTGAGCGGCCTGTGCCCGTGCATTGTCCAACAGATACGCCTTATCCAGTTCTTCCAGTGCCTCGGCGATGGCTTCCGCAGGGACGGAAAACCCGGCGTCGGCCGATAATGCCTGTTGGATCTCATCCAGGCTATGTTCTCCGTCAAGATACCGGAGCATATGAGCCAGCAGCGGCGGCAGAATAAGCTGGCGTTGATCCAGCTCAAGGGGATCACGCAGCAGCCACATTCGCTGCCCCTGATGATAAACCGGTTGGAGATCTAGCCAGCGTACACGAGGATAGTTGGACATGGTTTAGTTGGGTGATGCGAAAGAGAGCAGGTCGGGAATGTATTAACAGATTGGGGCAAACCCAAATGGGCCGAGCAGGAATTCAAATATCGGCCGTAGCGGGCCGCAGTAGAGCAATCGCCCATCCTGAAAAGCATCCAGCAGCAGGAACGTGCCCAGGCAGACAAGCAGCAGGGCCAGCAAAAGCCCGCAGCCCAACCAGAAATTGCGCGCTCCCCGTCGCTGTGTAGGCTGTTGCATACTGGTTGGTGGTGGGGCGACATTTTGCGGCACATAGTTCCCAGCCGGGACACTGTAGTCGGGCACAACGGCTTCCACGGGAGCGACAACAGGATCCGGTTCGACCACCAGTGGTTGATCGGCGGGGATGTTGACGGCCGCTTCATAGACCGGCGGTGTTTCCGGGACAGACGGGACTGGCTGGACGGTCTCAGCCGGTGGTGGTGATGTCAGAACGAAGCGCAGGCGGACGGTGTCACCCAGGTCAATGGTATCGGCATCCTGAAGCGCCGTGAGGCTGCTGACGCGCTGGCCGTTGACAAAGGTGCCGTTAGTGCTGCCTAAATCCTCGACCGCAAATTGATGAGGCTGACGCACGACACGCGCGTGCCGCCGTGAGACTTCCGGATCGACCAGGACCAAATCATTGCCGGCACTGCGGCCGATGGTCGTTTCCTCTTGTTGAAGCGCGAAACGGAGATTGGGTTGGGGGCCCCGTTCCAGATAGAGAATAGCCTCAAGATTGTCCATGGACCTCCTACTATACCGTGCTATCTCTTCGTGACCACTTGTGAAGCCTGCCCGTCATCAGGTCCGCGCGCGACGCGCATCGGCCACAATCGTTTGCCATACGCGATCACGTTGGCTTTCGGACTCGAAGGTCAGGTAAATGGTAGTCAGTTTGGCGGGCACGGGGCTTTCCTCACCATCTTCATAGACCTGGAACTTGGTGTATTCAGGGCCCCACTTGCTCAGGAAGGAGATCGCCAATGCTTCTTGCGGCTCTGCGCCATACAGCAGCCATCCCCCAGCCACTGACTGTAACGTATCGGCGCTGAAGAACTGGTATAGAAACTTGCCCGGTTTCTGTTCGACCATCACGATGTGATCGCCAAGTGGCACCTGCCAGTAATTGGCCGGCTGGAACAGGACATTGTTGTTGTAGCCACTGACACTGAACGACCCCGTTGCCTGGGCAGGAACCTTCTCATTGGGAGACAGGCTATTCAAATCTGAAGCAGCCATCATGGAATCGCCATTGGGCACAAACCGAATGTAATTGGAACGACCGGCCAACCAGAAGCTCAGAACCAACCAGATCAGGAGCAGCGCAATAATCAGGATGGCCCAGTTGGGCCACTGCCGCACCCAGGCTACGCCGAGCAACACCAGCCCGACCAAAATTAGCCAATTGCGCACCTTCATTCCCAGGAAAGTCATATTGCCCGGCCGCATAAGTAAAGGCATACATGCGCCCCAGGTAGGTGTAGTAAAGCCGGTGTAGAACAGACTGTGATTCCATAGTATTCGCCTTGGCGTCGCGCGGCGTGGCCCATTTTATGACGCTGACCCAATGAATGTCACTTTGCCAGCACACCGACAAAGTGGATGTGCCGGTTTGCGGGCAGCCAATCGTCAATGGCCGATGCCATACGAAACAGCGCCGATGAAAAGGCGAGGTAGGTTGGATCGGCAACCGGGATTAACTTGATCAGCCGCAGCCCACTGTCGGCCGCTAACCTCTCAATATCAGCCGGGGCGTTGGCGGTAGCGAGTGGGAAGGTGTCTCCTTCATGTCGGCCGTAGGCTCGATCCACAATTGCTTCTGTAATTGCCCCATGCGGCCGAAGGCACGGTTGGCAAGTGTCAGCGGATGGCGCTTGTTGGGTGTGATAAAGATGAACCGTCCGCCTTCGTCAAGCGTGCGAGCGATTTCGGACAGGGTTCGCGCAGGATGATCGAGGTGTTCCAGTAACCAACTGGCAACGATCAGATCAAACGACCGGTCGGCAAACGGGAGCGCATCACTGAGGGCAGCAGCGCGCGGAAGGGTGGTAATGCGATGCTCGCGGAGCGATTGTTGATCCGGGTCTATGCCGATGACCTGTGGTTTGGGTGAAGGCAACTGTTCCACCAACCCGCCACGGCCACAGCCGAGGTCCAGAACACGACTACCCAATTGAACGGCTTCTACTACAGCCTGGAAATACACTTCCGTGGCCGGTTGCCAGCCGGGATGCGCCGCCTGATAAGTTTCGCGCCATGTCCTGCCGGTCCAAGTCTAACACGCGGCGATTGTATCCTATTGCTAAGAATCGGCTGAGCCTTGGAGCCATGGTGCAGGTTGGGAGTTGCGCTGCCGGTCAAACTTCACGATAGTTCTGACGATGGTCAAACGCAACCTTCTTCTTTCGGTATTGGTCTTATTGATGATGGCAGGTTTCCTTACTTCCTGCACCATCTTTGGCTTCAACATAGGCTCCAGTCGGGAATCATTTACCTCTGAATCCCCCTTTAGCCGGTAGCGGTCAGGAGCAACTGGCTGATGTTGTGGTAGTCACCGGGACGCCTATACAGGCTACATCTACACCGATACCGCTTACCGACCGCGCCCACCACATCGCAACCGACTGTTACTACAGCACCCGCCAGCACTGTGCAACCATCGCCAACCGCCATCGCGCTTGCTGAACCGGTTGACCTGGCCGATCTTGTTGCGCCGGACCGGGATGATCTGCGATTGGCGATTGCTTTCAAGGGGGCCAATCCGCTGCTAGCACACCCACGCCGGAACCTCCTCCACCGCAGATCGGCGACCGACAAACCTTCTTCATCGGCAATGTAGACGTGAATACGGTCAGTGAGGTTATGGCAGGTTTTGCAAGGAGTCGGCCGTCATGCTTACTACTGGTATGATGAAGGTGCGGGAGGCACGGTCCCGGAGCCGGAGGATCTGACAGCCACGATTGAGGCATTCGACTCCATCTATGAAGAAGTTGATCGGCTCTTTGGCTGACGGAACCCCGGAAGATGATCCACCGGTCCATATCGTACATGTATCACCCCTGTCGCTGTGTGATGTGACCGAGACGACGGCCGATCAGTGCGGTCTGGCCGGCTACTTTAGCTCACGGGATCGCTTGCCGCTTGCGGCTAATAATCGCTCCAATGAGCGTGAGATGTTCGTGATGAACGCGACCCAGATCGGCCGTGATTCCTACCTGGATGTGTTGGCTCACGAACTTCGTCACCTGATTGAGGCACGTTACGATTCCAGTGACGCTGACTGGGCCGTAGAGGGTTCGGCCATGCTGGCCGAGGAGTTGATTGGCTATGACGACTCGCCCAGTGGCGTGGCAACTTGTTCCGAGCGATCCTGACTTGCAGTTAAATACCTGGAGCGAAACTGACACGCTGCCCCACTACGGGCAGGGGTACTTACTCAGCCGGTTTATCTATGATCACCTGGGAGCGGAACGTTACCGCGAACTGGCAACTAGCCCGCTGAACGGGCTGGAGGCGGTGGATGATCTCGTGGGCCAACCGGACTGGGGATTGGCTTGTGGGAGGATTGGCTGGCGGCGATGGTGCTGGCGGCCGATCAGACCGGCGTTCCGGAGCGTTTTGCCTGGTCCGGTCCTGATCTGGACCATATTGCCGCACAACCATTACTACCGTTCCGTATCGGATAGAAACAGACGTCAGCCAGTATGCGGCCGATTACTACGAACTGCCTTCCAGTGGTACATACAACCTGGTCTTTGAGGGTGAGACCGAGACCCCATTACTACCGGCCGAAGCGCCTTCCGGGGAACAGGTCTGGTATGCGTCGCGCACTAACTTTGCCAATCCACGGCTGACGCGCTCGGTGGACCTGCGGGATGTGACCGGGGCAACGTTAGAATACACAGCCTACGTGGACATTGAACAGGGCTATGACTTTGCCTACGTGTCTGTTTCCGAGGATGGGGGAACAACCTGGGAGCCGCTGGCGGCTGAAGGAATGCAAGGTCTGGACGGTGTGGATGATCCTCGCAGTCGGCTATGGCTGACCGTTTTTACACGGGTCGCTTACAGGAGTGGATACCGGAAACTGTTGATCTGTCGCCCTATGCAGGCAAGGTCATTGACCTGCGCTGAGTACATCACCGACCCCATCCTGACCTATGGTGGCTTTGCTATTGATAATATTGCCATCCCAGAATTGGTTTTGCCGACGACGCGGAAGGGGACGCTGGCGGCTGGACAGCCGAAGTTTGCTCGCGTCCCGCTAACCATTACCCAGTCATGGCAGCTGTGGCTGATCACATTTCCGATGACGCCGTGCAAGTGGAAGGGCTGACGCCGGATGCTGACGGCCGCGTGGCCTACCCGGTCGGTTGTGACTTTCGTGAATTCATTGGCATAGCTTCATCTCAGGATAGATATCAAGAATTTGAGAGGGAAAGACAGGCACATGAGATGGTTGATCAGCTAAAGAAAATCGCAACATCACTTGAGAGATTTACGAGGTAATAGCACCATTCAAATTGCGGGAGTGGATGGGAGTCGAACCCACCGCCGCTCGCTATGCGCGACCGGCCACCAATTTTGAAGACTGGGGTGCCCACCGGGACACAACCACTCCCGCCGCCTATTGTCGAACGGCCCTGACGGATTGTCAATCTGGTTGACCAGGGTTAGGTAGCTGAGAAGGCGTTGGGAATACTGCTAACGCATCGTGAGCGAGCCTTTACCAAACTTGACAGTCCCCAACCTATTGGATAAAATGCTGCCTACGCTTAACAACTAACTTGGTCATCATCGGCCGGGATAGCTCAGTTGGTAGAGCACTGCACTGAAAATGCAGGTGTCCCCAGTTCGAGTCTGGGTCCTGGCATTGTTCTCGGATGAACACCTTCTAAATAAGTGCGGGCGTGGTTCAGTGGTAGAACGTCTCCTTGCCAAGGAGAAGGCCACGGGTTCGAATCCCGTCGCCCGCTCTGGATGAAATGCAGGCCCTCCGGGGCCTGCTTTCTTGTTTCGGCGACGTGGCCAAGTGGTAAGGCAGAGGTCTGCAAAACCTCCATCACCGGTTCGAATCCGGTCGTCGCCTCTTGATGAGTTAAGCGTAGAAGGCTCTTGCAACTGCAAGAGCCTTGTTGTTGAAACCTCGTGAGACAAGCCCAGTAGACGAATGCCGTCAGTGAGGGCGGCCAGGTACGGTAAATCACATGTCTTTATCTCCCATACCCTATTTACCCTTTGCCGCGAACCCCAGCGAGTGGGAAAGTTTTCGGCCGCATTACGATCGGTTGCTGGAGCAGCCGCTGACTCCGGATACGATTGACGCCTGGCTGCAGGAATGGTCAGAGCTGAGCAAGGTCATAACCGAAGTTGGCTCGGTCACTTATATTGAAACAACACTGGACACAACCGACACCGATAAGGAGAAGGCATTTCTCGCGTTTATCGAAAATGTAGAGCCGCAGCAAAGTGTTGCTGACCAGGCATTGAAAGAGCGGCTGATTGCGTATACGGCCGAGTATGGGCCACTGGATGGTCAGATGGCCTTGCCGTTGCGAAACATTCGGAATCAGGCTTCCCTGTTTCGGAACGAAAATGTTGCGTTGGCGACGGAGCTAGCCAAGCTTGGTAACGAGTACGACAAAATTACCGGGGGGATGACCTTCGATTGGGACGGTGAGGAAAAGAATCTCAACCAGCTTAATACGCTCACACTGGATAAGGATCGGTCGGTTCGTCAACGTGCCTGGGAAGCCATCATGGGGCTTTGGGCTGAACAGCGTGAAGTGTTAAACGAGCTGTACGGCAAAATGCTGGCGATCCGTCAACAAGTGGCCGAGAATGCCGACTTGCCGAACTTCCGTGCCTACACGTTTCTCAATTACAACCGATTCGACTACACGCCGGAGGATTGCCTCGTTTTCCATGAGGCCATTGAAAAAGTTGTCGTCCCGGCAGCCACACGCATCTATGAGCGCAAGCAGCGCGAATTAGGCGTGGATACGCTTCGCCCGTGGGACCTGGAAGTGGAAACGAGCGATGCCCCTTCGCTGACGCCCTATCAGGGTCAGGACGCGCTGATTCAGGGTTCGCTAGATATCTTTGAGCATGTGGACGCCTCCCTGGCTCGCTATTTCGCGACGATGGCCGAGGATGGTTTACTCGACCTGGATACCCGCACGGGCAAGGCACTAGGTGGCTACTGCACAACCCTGCCGCTGCGGGAACGGCCGTTTATCTTCATGAACGGCGACGGTACGCACGATGATGTGCAAACCATGCTCCATGAAGCCGGCCATGCTTTCCATGCGTTTGAAAGTTTCGCCCTGCCTCTCATCTGGATGGCTGATGTGCCGATGGAGTTTGCGGAAGTTGCATCCATGTCGATGGAGCTTTTATCTGCCCCCTACCTGACAAAGGATTTCAACGGCTTCTATACGGAGGCCGAGGCTGCACGGGCCCGCCGGCAGCACCTGAGCAGTATCCTCACTTTCCTGCCATATATGGCTGTCGTTGACGCGTTCCAACACTGGGTATACACTCATCCCAACCAAGCATCCGACCCGGCTGAGTGTGATGTAGCCTGGGATGACCTATGGAACCGGTTTATGCCCGGTGTGGACTGGTCAGGCTTTGAAGATGCGCGGACCAGCGGCTGGCATCGCAAGTTACACATCTTCCATGTGCCTTTCTACTACGTGGAGTACGGCATGGCCCAGGTTGGGGCGCTCCAGGTGTGGCGCAACGCCCTGAGCAATCAGGAGCAGGCGGTGGCTGATTATCGCTCGGCACTGGCGTTAGGTGGCACTGAACCGCTGCCGGATTTGTTTGCTGCAGCCGGGGCTGAGTTTCGCTTTGACGAGGCAATGCTGACCGATCTGGTCGCACTTATTGAACGCACAATCACGGAACTGGACCAGGTAGCCTAATCTTTCTCTGAGCCGGCTGCCGTTACGTCAAACGACAACATGGACCGTTACGAGCAGTTACAACCAAGCGCTGCCATGCGCGAGTACCTGGCCGAGATTTACCGGCTTCAGGAGGACTCGCCGACTGTCAGTACCACCAGTCTGGCCGAGCGCCTTAACGTGTCCCCGCCGGCTGTTCCCCGAATGTTGAAGCGTCTGAAAAGTGCCGGTCTGGTCAAGCATGTGCCCTACCAGGGTGTGGAACTAACCGATCGCGGCCGCGAGGAAGCGTTACAGGAGATCCGTCGACATCGTATCCTGGAGGTTTTCCTGGTGGATATCATGGGCTTTACCTGGGACGAAGCACATGAACACGCTGACGATCTAAGTCCTGGCCTGAACGGTGATCTGACGGAGCGCATGGCCGAAATGACCAATCAGCCGAAACGATGCCCTCACGGAGAACCAATCCCCGATGCAGACGGCGTGCTGCCGGAGGTCAATGACTTCTGCATCGCCAATCTGGGGGTCGGGTACAAGGGCATGGTCAGCCGGGTGCGTACCCATGAGCCGGAAAAACTGCAATATCTGGCGAGCCTTCACCTGACGCCGGGACAAACATTAGAGATTATGGGACGGGCACCGTTTAACGGTCCGATGCGTTTGCGCGTGGGGCGCGAAGAAATTGTGATCGGCTATGAACTGATGCAATCGTTGTGGGTTTCCGAGCAATAGCCGCAAGCCACCTAAATTCCAGAAATGACAAAGAGCCGGTTCTCCCGGCTCTTTTTGTTAATACATAAATGGTTTGGGAAGTAATCCTAACGTGAAGGCTGTGGGGCGTCGGTGAGCAGCCGCCACCAAGCTTGCCATTGTCGGGCTTCCCCAATGGGATCGGGGGTACTCTCGGGAAATGGCGTCGGCTGTGGTGTCACTTCAATAACCAGAGGCACGACGCGCTCCTCACCAGGCAGAACCATACCGCCTTCATTTCGTGCATAAGCGGCGACATAGTCCTGACTCTGGACGTATTCCAGGGTGGCCTGAAGCTCAATCTGTCGGGTGGATTCGGCTTCAATCTGGACCTGCAACGCCTCTTCCCCAACGCCGACCAGGCGACCGCTTTGAGCGCGCCGATTCAGATCGAGCGCAATAACAATCGCTGCAATAATCAACAGGAGCACCACAATTTGAGGTAAGTTGAGCAGCGGCCGTTGACGAAAGATACTGGACTCTGAAATCCGTTTTGCCATTAGTTCATATGGTAACGGCGAATTGATCGCCATGCAACCCCGTTCGTGATGTTGCGAAAGCTTTTAAGGCCGTCCCGCCGGTTGCCGTGCTTTGGTTCGCTAAGGTAGAATCTATTAATGAATGCGGCGGAGCAAATAGACTATCTGGCTATCGGCCATATATGTTATGACCTGACATCGACCGGCCGAATTATGGGTGGGTCAGCCGCTTACGCTGCGTCTGTGGCTCAAACCCTGGGGTGCCGGACGGCCGTCCTGACCAGTGCGGCAGCAGAAGATCAGTGGCAGGCTGCTTTACCCGATGCGACAGTCAGGCAGGTCAACTCTCCGGCGACCACATGTTTTGAGAATGTTTACAATGGAGGCGATCGGCAGCAGACCATTCATGCGGTGGCGGGGCCGCTCGCGGCTGGTGATGTGCCCAAGGCATGGCAACGTGCCGCGATTGTCCATCTGGCCCCTATCGCTAATGAGGTTGATCCGGCGCTGATTGATCGGTTTAGCAACAGCCTGGTTGGTCTCTCTCCGCAGGGCTGGATGCGCCGCTGGGACGAGAATGGTCATGTATGCCGTGGAATGGGAGGATGCAGAGCGGCTTCTCCCGCTTGCGGCAGCCACCTTTGTCAGCGAAGAAGACCTGCTTGAGGCCAGTGACCTGGAGCAGTTCGCCGATCTGGCTCCATTGCTGATCCAAACAGCGGGCGCGGCGGGCTGTACGGTTTATTGTCATGGTGAGTGTCGGGAGTTCCCGGCTCCGGCAACGCCCTTGGTGGACCCAACCGGGGCCGGTGATATCTTTGCGGCGGCATATCTGGTGCGGCTGCTGCAAACCAGCGGCGATCCTTGGGAATCAGCCCGATTTGCGAATACAATTGCCGCCGCCAGCGTTGCCCATCGTGGCATAAAAGCCAAGATTCAGGCGATTCAGGATCAACTGGTCCTGAATCAGTCAGGCGAGATAAACTCATCCAAACCAGTTTAGCAAGGTATTTGACTGTGGTATGACGAGGATTTACGCGGTAGCAAACCAAAAAGGCGGTGTGGGCAAAACGACATCCGTCATCAGTATCTGTGCCTACCTGGCCGGCAGCGGCCGTCGTGTGCTGCTCGTGGATATGGATCCGCAGGCAAACGCCACATCGGCCCTGGGTAATGACAAGTACCAGATGGATCCCTCAACCTACCACCTGCTACTGGAAGAGGTCCCCGCCGGAGAAATGACTCCATTGCATTCAGAATTCGGCATTGATCTACTGCCCAGCCACCCGTCGCTGGCAGGAGCAGAAATTGAACTGGTCAACGCCATCGGCCGGGAGTACCGGTTGCAGAAAGTGCTGGATCAACTGTCTGATAAGTATGACTACATCCTGATTGACTGCCCACCGAGTCTGGGGTTGCTTACCATCAATGGATTAACGGCCGCACGCAACGGCGTGCTTATTCCGGTGCAATGTGAATATCTGCCGCTGGAAGGGTTGACCCAACTCTTACAGACGATTGATCTGGTACGCGAATATCTGAATCCGGCACTCCAGGTGCGCGGCGTCATGATGACCATGTACGACAGCCGGACCAACCTGAGCCGTCAGGTTGTGGAAGAAGTGCGCCGCTATTTTCCCAACAAGGTGTTCAAATCAATCATTCCGCGAAATGTGCGCCTCAGCGAGGCGCCGAGCTTCGGCCAGCCCATCAACTTCTATGCGCCTACTTCGCCGGGGGCGCTGGCATATAAATTGCTGACGGCCGAACTGGTCTCCAGTGACCGGCAAAATGGAGTAGGCGATGGCTAAAAAACCGGGACTTGGACGTGGTCTGGAAGCGTTGATTTCCACATCAAGCAAAGGTGCGGCAAACCGCGAATCCGTCCGGATCGTTCCGGTGGATGAGATACGGCCGAATCCCCACCAGCCCCGCAGCCATATGGATCAGGTAAAGCTGGCTGAACTGGCGGAATCCATCCGCACCTACGGGTTGATCCAGCCGCTAATTGTCACTGAGGAAGGTGGCGGGTATACGTTGGTGGCGGGCGAACGACGCTGGCGGGCCTCGCAACTGGCGGAGTTGGCCGAAGTGCCGGTTATCGTGAAAGAAGCCACCTCCCAGGAAATGCTGGAACTGGCAATTGTGGAGAACATCCAGCGCGATGATCTGAATCCTCTGGAGGAAGGGTATGCCTACCAGCAGTTGATGGAGGAGTTTGGTCTGACTCAGGCCGAGGTCGCGGAGCGAGTCGGCAAGGGGCGGAGCACGGTTGCTAATCTTGTACGGCTGGTGGCCCTGCCGGACAACATCCAGCAAGCCGTGATTGACGGCCGTATCAGTGGGGCTCATGGTCGCGCGCTCCTGGCTCTCCCTACGCCGGAGATGCAGACAGCGGCCATGAACCAGATTCTGCGGCTTGACCTGAGCGTGCGGCAAACGGAGACACTCGTCCGTAATTTGCTGGCCGAGAAAAAACCCGAACCCCGCCAACGGCCGTCCCTTCCACCTGAACTGGCCGCACTTCAGCATGAATTCGAGGCATCCCTGGGCACGCGCGTTAACATCGAAACCACAGGCAAGGGCGGGCGGGTGGTCATCCACTACTTCTCTGACGAGGAGCTTCAGGCTCTCTACGAAGCCATCGTCAATCAAGATTGACATAACAATCCAATCAGAGCGCAGAAATCTTTATGACTTACCGTGATATCATCCTGGAAAAGATCGCCCAGGCACCGGCCATACTGGATGAATGTGGCGTAGATGTCTGGCTAACATTCGTCCGCGAGACGTTCCAGCCCGACCCGGCGCTGGAGCTTATTTGGCGATGGGGACGTCACCTGGCAGTCAGCCTTCCTCATCGGCCGAAACGGCCGTCAAGGCAGCCATCGTGGGCTTCTTTGATGCGGAGAGCATCCGTGCTCTGGGGGCATACACGGAGGTTGTTACCTATCACTTTCGTGGGCATCGGCGAGTCGCTGATAGCCGCCTTGCAGGAATATGATCCCACAACAATTGCTGTTAACTACTCTGAAAACGACGTGGCGGCAGACGGGCTTAGCCATGGGATGTACCGGTTGTTAGCGCGTTACCTGGATGGGACGCCGTATGCCGGGCGAACTATCCTTTACCGAACGCATTCTGGCCGCTCTCCGGGGACGTAACACTCGACGCGAGCGGGTCTGTACGGCTGTCGCCACAACTGAAACCCTGTTTGATGAGATTGAAACGTTTGCCCGGCCGGGGATGACCCAGAAAGACCCTGATTTCGTTCACTCCCGTATTGACGGGATGGGACTGGGGTATGCCTGGCCCAAGCCGTTTAATCCCATTGTCACCTGCGGGCCGGAATCAGCCATGGGTCATGCTGCGCCGGGAGATGCCGTCCTGCAACGAGGGCACCTGCTTCATGTGGACCTGGGCATCAAGGAAAACGGTTACTGCCTGGACTTGCAGCGCATGTGGTATGTGCTTGATGTACGAGACGGAAGCACCGCTGGACGTGCAGCACGCGTTTATTGTAGTGTTGGGATATCCGGGCCGGGAGAGCGTGCTACAACCGGGTCGGGCCGGTTGGGAGTGGACGAGGCCGCCCGTGACTTCATTGTGGATAACGGCTATCCTGAATACATGCACGCTCTTGTCATCTGCTCTACGTTCTGCCCACGACGGAGCCACGGTACTGGGACCGCGTTGGGAGCGCTATGAGGGTATTCCGTGGAAGCTGAGGAGGGCAACATCTTCACGCTGGAACCCATGTGGTTGTTCCTGACCGGGGATGATGAGTCTGGAAGAAGATGTGGTCGCCGATGGTGTCGAATATCTGAGCCACCCGCAAGGGTTCGCCTTGCGTCTTATTCACAGCGATCCCCCTTGACGATAGTAAATTTTCGATAATTGAGTTGTTGATTAGCTGCAATCACATTTGTTGACCAAATATATTTATCAAGCCCAGCACCTGCTGGCCCAAAACATACCGATAACCAATGATAAGCTGAATCCTCACCCCGATACCCTTAACGTCTTAGACGGTGTTGACGCCGCCACGGCTGGGGCGAGTGTTGGCTAGCTACCTGTCCGTTGGTCGGTCGGGTAAGGAGGGTGAAGCTCATGCTACAACCCACGGTTTATCGAAGTCTTCTTTTCAATTTCGACGCTTCTCAACAATATAATCTTTGTCTTATCAATGCTGGTGATCGGGTGGGTCGTCTTATCGGTCCAAACGGCAGCGGCGTAAAACAACTTGATACGCCCGCTGGCCGGTGAGGAACGGCCGGATGCCGCAAGTCATATGCACCCCGCTCGGATCTCTGCGTGTCGGCTACCTGTCACAGGGCTTTGAGCCGGGACCGGGGTGACGATCGGCGACCTTGTTCACGAGCGTGGTGGGATTCCGTCGTCTTGAGGGTGAAACTCATGATCGTAGCCGGAAGACTGGCGCTTCAACCTGAGCGACGGCAGTTGTGCAAATGGCATATCAGCGATTGCTGGATCGGATGGCTTATCTGGATGGTGGGCAGATTAATCGTATCCTGATGAACTGGGTCTGGCCGAACTGATGGTCAACACGCGCGTTCGATATGGGATGAAAACACGTCTGGCGCTGGCCCTGGCATGGGCGAGCCCCAACCCTGTTGCTGGACGAACCGCAACCAATATCATCTGGACATCGAAATGCTTGGCTGGTTGGAAGCGCTGGTAAACGATTTTGACGGAGCAGCACTCATCGTCTCGCATGACGGGCTTTTCTCGATCAAACTGTGACGCGCATTCTGACCTGGACCCGTTAACGGGAACCATCCATGAATATACCGGGTAGCTACTCCGATTATCTGGAAACAGTACCGGCAGCGGTGACAGTGGGAAGCCTGGCGCGACCAGGAATGCGAGATCCGGCGCATGAAACAGGACATCGCCCGGACCAGCGAGCAGGCGGCGCATGTCGAGCGCACAACCCGGCCGAACCAGCCGCATGTGCGCCGACTTGCCAAGAAGGTCGCCCGCAAGGCCAAAAGCCGCGAGAAGAAACTGGACCGCTATCTGGCATCGGACGAGCGCGTGGAAAAACCGCCCCTGGTCTGGCAGATGAAACTGGATTTTGACAACGACACGCATATCGGCCGTGATGTCGTGAGACTGGAACAGTTGGCCTGTGGCTACCCGCCGGGACCGCCGTTACTGGCGAACCTCAATCTGACCATTCAGGCCGGGCAGCGCGTAGCCCTTACCGGGCAAAACGGCGCCGGCAAGACAACACTACTGAAAACAATTGCCGGATTACTGCCTCCATTGGCCGGAGAGGTGCGGTTAGGGGCCAGCGTGCGCATTGGCTATATGTCGCAGGAGCAGGAACTCCTTGATCCCACCCTCACACCGTTGGCGACCATTCAGCGTGCGGCCGAACTGTCCGAGACAGAGGCCCGATCCTTCCTGCATTACTTCCCGTTTGAAGGGGATGAATCGTTACAGCCCATTCGAGAACTGAGTTATGGAGAACGGCGCGGTTGGCGCTGGCCCGGTTGGTCGCTGAGGGCTGCACATTTCTCATGCTGGACGAACCAATCAATCACCTGGACATTCCCTCACGGGCGCGTTTCGAGCAGGCACTCAGCCAGTATATCGGGACTATTCTGGCGGTTGTCCATGACCGCTACTTCATTGAGCGGTTTGCGTCCGATATCTGGATCGTTCGTGACGGGACGATCATTGAGGAGGTGAGGTGGCGATTCAGGCGGCCAGTTTGCGGGCGTCGCTGATCCATTCGGTCAGCTTCGCCGTGCGTTTCAATGAGATACCGGTGATCTCCGCACATGATCGGGCGTCTGGGCTGCCAGGTCAGCATAGGTATAAATCCCGGCGGCGTTCAGACGCTGGGCATAAGTCGGACCTATCCCCAGGATTTGTTCGAGGTTGTCTGTCGGGCCATCGTAGGGTTGGGTCGCTACCGGGGATGTTCTTACAGGCTGTCCTGACTGCTGTCGTTCCAGCTCGCGCAGACGGGCCCGGGTAGAGGCGTGGCGATCCAGCAGGTCCAGCGCACCGTCTTCGGCCGATGTGGACTTCTGCCAATACCAGACAAGCAGGACGATGAGCGTGCCGATCAGGAAGCCTACAAAAAAGTTGGGGGTTCGTTTTTGTTCCACAGACGCCTCTTGAGATTGCCGAATAGTTGACCTGATCCCATTGTAATCAGCCGGTGCAGCTTCCGCAAGCACGCTAACGCATTGTGTCGCTGTCTACCAGGAAGCGGTTGATGGCCTCCCGCGCGGCAGGCAGGTATTGCATGATGATCCAGTTATCCGGGATGGCTTGCGGGCCGGGCAGGTCGAGAATGAGCTGAAACGGGTCCTGCCGGGCTAATTCCCCGGCGGCTTTGGCTTGCTGCCAGTATGGGCGGAGAGTTGGCTCCCAGTGGGGATACTCATCACGCAGCCGGGGCCATGTCCCATCGTAGTGTTCCTGCGTCCCAATCGGCATCTTACCCCGGTAGACGCTCACGACAACCGACTCGACAACGTCCCATTGAGCGACAGCAAGGCGTCGAATGTCGGTTATGGGCGAATTGGCGCAGGTATTTGCTGAATGGGTTCATCCAGATTTGCTTCTATTGGAGTGTAGTCGCAATGCGTCGGTTTGGCGACTTCCGACCGTTCAAATCCGTTGACGCCGAACTCCACCGTATGCTAGACTTTTCCGCAGTGAAGCTCATGTTGACAACTACGTTCTTCCTGACCCGGTGCGCAGCACCATCACCATCATCATTTGGACATGATTAACTCCACCCTGGTTATGTAGACGGCACTTCACGCACGCACACGACATTTGTTTTTCCACCTCCTCACGGCCTGGGAGGGCTTTTTTGTTTCTGGAGAAAAGTATGGATCGAAACGACATTCGACTGGCATTACCCAGCAAGGTATCCCAGGATGGGTCGCTGATTTGAAGGCTTGCGGGCTGGAGGTATTCCGGCCTAATCCACAGCATGTAATACGATCACGAATCTACCCGGCGTAACCGTCATGTTTCAGCGCGGCCGGGGGATATCGGTTATGTCCAGCAGGGTAGTGTGGATTTTGGCGTGACCGGCTATGCATGTGTTGGCCGAGGGGACGCCGCGGGCCCTGCCAACGGCCGAGACCCGGCATCACCCTCCATGATGAATTGGGATTTGGCCCCTGTTCAAATCTGGCCGTGCCGGAAGCACTACCCATTCACACAATGGATGATCTGGCGGCCTGGGCACGGGAGTTGGATGCCGAGGATATTCCTGCGCATTGCCACCAAGTTTCCCACGTGACCGGCCGTTATCTGGAGGACCACAACGTTCGGCCGTTCGCTCACATCGGCGTGGAAGGCACACTGAGATCGCCCCGGCGATTGGCTATGCGGATCTGATCGCTGACCTGGTTTCTTCCGGTATCACTCTGCGACAATCATTTACGGCCGCTGGACGATGGGCAGATTCTGGCATCAGCAGTCCTCATCGCCAACCGCGAATCGCTTCAGCAGCGACCGGAGGTACTGGCGATTGCCCGGCATTTGCTGGAATACATTGAAGCCCACCAGCGGGCCAGTGGCTCGTTTCTGGTGTTAACGGCCAACATGCGGCGAATCGGCCGAGGCCATTGCCCAGCGCATGTTTGAACAGGCGACCATCGGCGGCTTGCAGGCGGCCCGACGATTGCCCTGCTATTACCCGTGCCCAATGGCAGTCGGAGGCCAACTGGTATGCGGTCAACATCGTAGTCCGCAAGAACGATCTGTTCCGGGCCATTGGCGAGCCATGCCGGGCTATTGCAGCGGCGTCATCGTTGCCCCCCGCGCCTATATCTTTGAAGAAGAACCGGCGGCAATACCGGGCCATGCTGGAAAAGCTGGCTGAATCTGGGTGAGTCAGAAGATGATAACGATTCATACGGCTGATGAAGCACGCGAGAAATTGCTGAAACGCGAATTGACGTTGGAGCCAATGGTTCCGCAGGCTGTCCGGGCTGGTTGGAGGTTATCTTCGGTGAACCGTTGACGCCGGAACAGTGGTGCAGCGTATCCTGGCTGATGTCCGGCAGCGGCAGGACGCAGCATTGTACGATTGACGGAGCGCATTGACAGGGTCAGACTGTCCCGGCTGATGTTCATGGGTGACATCGCCGCAGCTCTGGAACGCATTGACCCCGATTTGCGAGCGGCGCTGGAGTTGGCAGCGGATCGCATCCGCCGCTTTCATGAATTGCAGCCGGTCAACTCCTGGACCACAGACTCGCTGGGCGGCCGTCTGGGGCAGCGCATCACCCGATTCAACGAGTTGGTGTTCATTCGGCGCACGGCCCCTTTGCCGTCGTCACTTTTGATGGCGGTCATTCCGGCGCAGGTGGCAGGTGTGAGTGAAGTTGTTGTGGTCACACCTCCCGGCCGGGAGAACGGCCGTGTGCCCGATGTCATTCTGGCGGCAGCGGCGATCACGGGGGTTGAGCACATTATCACCCTTGGCGAGTGCACAGGCGATTGGCGCGCTGGCCTTTGGGACGGAGTCCGTGTCCCAAGTGCGGATGGACAAGATCGTCGGTCCCGGTAATCTGTTTGTGACGCTGGCGAAGCAGCAGGTGTTCGACCGGTAGGCATTGACGGCTCTGTACGGTCCGACCGAGACGGTCGTGGTCGCTGACAAAACGGCCGATCCGGCCTGTGGCTGCCGACCTGTTGGCCCAGGCTGAACATGATGTGTTGGCCTCCGCCATTTTACTAACCCCCTTCACGGCCATTGGCTGAAGCAGTGCAGCTAGAAGTCGCTCGCCAGATGGAACATCTGAGCCGGGACCAGGTGATCGCCGCGTCTTTGTCGAATCGGGCGGTATTGTGGATCACGCAGGATCTGGCCGAAGCGGCCGCGCGCTGATGCGTATGCGCCGGAACATCTGTGTATCGCCACGGCCGATCCGGTGGCGCTTGTAGATCAGGTCCAACATGCCGGTGGCCTTTTCTTGGAGAACGATCTCTTTGTGCTGGGTGACTACGTGGTCGGACCCAGCCACACTATGCCCACCGGCGGCACAGCCCGGTTTGCTTCCCGCTATCGGTGGCGGAGCCTGCGTGCGCATTAACAGCATCATTGAGCTGGACGAGGCAACGGCCGGGGAACTGAGCCGGTCGGCCGCGCGCATTGCCCACGCCGAGGGACTGACTGCCCACGCCCGGTCGGCCGAATATCGGGTGACATCATGAACTGGGAAGAACGATTGGTTCGCCCCGACGTGCGGACGATGGATCCCTACACACCGATTGCACCTTTTGAAGTGTTGTCGGCGCGACTGGGGCGCAAGCCGGAGGATATTGTCAAGCTTGATGCCAATGAGAATCCTTACGGCCCGTCACCACGGGTGAGCAGTGGTCGTTACTACCACATCTACCCTGACCCGGAGGCGACAGCACTACGCCGGGCGCTGAGCGATTACGTTGGTGTACCGGCTGACCGGCTGCTGGCCGGGATGGGGGCCGACGAGCTGATTGACCTGGTTCTGCGCGCGGTGTTGTCCCCGGGGGATGCGGTAATTGACTTTCCGCCGTCCTTTGGGATTGTACCCGTTTTCGACGGCCGTCAATGCCGGGCGGTACATCGCCGTGCCCCGGCGGGATGATTTCAGCCCCGGATATACTGCTGGGAGCGAGCCGTCACCGATACACCGGCGGCCAAAATCCTGTTTGTCTGCTCGCCCAATAACCGGACGGCAGCGTTATTAGTGATGAGCAGCTTCAACGGCTGTTGCGACTGCCGCTGCTGGTTGTGCTGGATGAAGCCTACGTGGACTTTGCGGCCGTCGGGGGCTATCCCAGCCGAATGAACTGGGTGATGATAGTAATGACAACCCGGTTGTGCTGCGGACTTTCAGCAAGCTGGCCGGGCTGGCCGGGCTGCGCGTGGGTTACGGCGTTCCCGGACTGGTTTGCCTCACCTGTGGAAGATCGGGCAGCCCTACAAGAATGGCCAGTCTGGCGGCGCTGGCTTCGCTGGAGGATCAGGATTGGCTGCATGATAAACTGGCCTGTTTGGTAGCCGAACGTGAGCGGATGATCGCCTGCCTGGCGGAGTTTGAATATCTTCGGCCGTACCCCAGCCACTCCAACTTCGTCCTCTTCGCGTGGACGGCCGATTAGCTAAGACACGAAGCTGGCACTGGAGCAGGAAGGGTGTTGGTCCGCTACTTCCAGAAACCGGGGTTGGAGAACTGTATTCGCATCAGTGCCGGGACGCCGAAGATACCGGACTGAGCGGTTGCTGGCCCGCGCTATTGAAGCCAAAGGATGGGACGATGACCGCTAACCGCACCGGCAAACAATTCACCGCAAGACCTCCGAAACCGATATTTCCCTGACATTGAACCTGGACGGCCGTGGGGTGAATGAGATCGCCACCGGGGTCGGCTTTCTGGACCACATGCTGGCGGCGTTTGCCGTCCACGGACTGTTTGACCTGGACCTCCGGGCCACCGGCGACCTGCACATTGACAGCCATCATACGATTGAAGATGTCGCCATTGTGTTGGGGCAGGCGGTTGACGAAGCGTTGGGCGACCGGCGGGGCATTGTGCGCACCGGTCACTCCTATGTACCGATGGATGAGGCATTGGGGTTTGTGGCAATCGATATCAGCGGCCGTCCGTACACGGTCTTTGAAGCGACCTGGCATACGCCGACGATCGGTCAGTTCCCGACCGATCTGGTCCAACATTTCTTCGAGACGCTGGCCGTCCATGCCCGACTGACGCTTCACGCTCAATGCCCTTACGGCCGTAACGATCACCATCAGGCTGAGGCCTTGTTTAAGGCGCTGGCCCGTGCTTTACGTATGGCAGTAGAGATCGATCCCCGGCGGACCGAAGTACCATCTACCAAGGGAACGCTAACCGGGTAGACAGAGGTGAATGAATGACAGACCCGACCATCACCATTATTGATTACGGGGGCAGCAACCTGCGTTCGGCGCAAAAGGCATTCGAGTACGTGGGCGCGAAGGTTATCGTCACGGCCGATCCCGATGTGGTCACCAGAGCAGACAAGCTGGTCTTGCCCGGCGTCGGCGCCTTCAAACCGGGCATGGGTGCCTTGCGTCATCAGGGGCTGGATGAGGCTGCGCGAACGGCAGTTGCCTCCGGGACGCCCCTTCTCGGCATTTGCCTGGGGATGCAGTTCTTATTTGATATAAGTGAAGAGATGGGTGAGCATGCCGGGCTGGGAGTTATACCGGGGCGCGTGGTTCGCTTTGAGCCGCCACCTGCTGACCCGGCAGAGACGGCCGTATTGAAGGTGCCCCATATGGGTTGGAACGAGATTCACCATGACGGGACCCATCCCCTGCTGGCCGGTGTGCCGGAGGGGGGACATGGTTACTTCGTTCACTCCTACTACTGCCGACCGGAGCAGGCAAGCGATACTGTTGCCCAAACGGATTACGGTACTGACTTCACGTCTGTTGTCGGCCGTGACAATGTGATGGGCATCCAGTTTCATCCTGAGAAAAGCCAGAGCGTGGGCCTGCGAATCCTGCGTAATTTTGTTACCATGTGACCCTTGATGAGGACAATCCATTGAGTTTCGAAATTTACCCCGCAATTGACCTGCGCAACGGCAAAGTCGTTCGTTTGGAGTACGGCGACCCGGATAGGCAAACGAAGTTCAGCGACGATCCCGCAGCAACCGGGCGACGCTGGCTGGATGCCGGAGCGGGCTGGGTGCATGTGGTCAATCTGGACGGCGCATTTGACGAGCAGGGCGCGGCCAACTGGCGTGCTCTGGAGAGCCTGACTGCGCTGGGGGCGTTGATCCAGTTTGGCGGCGGCATGCGCACCATGGACGATGTTGCGCGGGCCATGGACCTGGGGGTGCAGCGGGTGGTGCTCGGGACGGCCGCTATCGAAAATCCTGATCTTGTCGCGGCGGTGATTGATCGCTTTGGTGGGGAACGGTTGGCGATAGGGCTGGACGCACGGGACGGCACCGTCAAGACTCACGGCTGGCGCACGGAGACGGGTATGAGTGTCGTGGAGCTGGGCCGAGAGATGAGAGCCGCCGGGGCGAAAACGGCCGTCTACACCGACATCAGCCGGGACGGTGTGTTGACCGGCGTAAATGTTGAGGCGTCGGCAAGTCTGGCCGAAAAGACCGGTCTGGAGGTCATCGCCTCCGGTGGCGTGAGTTCACTGGAGGATATCCGGCGTTTGCTGGAATACCGGACGGCCGGTATGGGTGGGGTGATCATCGGCCGTGCCCTGTACGACGATCGTATTGATCTGGCCGAGGCGATTGCCCTGGCTGGAGGAGCTTGAGGCGACTATGTTAGCCAAGCGGATTATTCCCTGTCTGGATGTCAACAACGGCCGTGTGGTCAAGGGGATCAATTTTGTGGATCTGCGAGATGCCGGTGATCCGGTGGAGCAGGCGCAGTTCTACGATGCTGAAGGTGCGGATGAGCTTGTATTCCTGGATATCACCGCCACCCATGAAGCCCGGCAGACGGTGATGACCATGGCCCGTGCCGTGGCCGATCAGGTGTTCATCCCCTTTACGGTCGGCGGCGGTATTCGTACGGTCGAGGACATGCGCGCCATTTTGCGGTCGGGGGCGGACAAGGTCAGTGTCAACTCGGCCGCCGTTAAGGATCCGTCCCTGATCTCAACCGGCGCGGCCGAATTCGGCAGCCAGGCGATTGTCGTCGCCATTGATGCCCGCCGTCGCGGAGAAAGTGAAGAAGCCGGTTGGGAAGTGTACGTTCATGGCGGCCGCAAGCCGACCGGGTTGGACGCCGTAGCCTGGGCACGCGAGGTCGAGGCGCTGGGGGCAGGGGAGATATTGCTGACCAGCATGGATGGAGACGGCACAAAGGCCGGGTATGATGTAGCGCTGACACGGGCCATTGCTGAGGCGGTGACGATCCCGGTGATCGCTTCCGGCGGCGCGGGTAATCTGGAGCATTTCGCCAAAGCGTTTACCGAAGGCAAGGCGGATGCGGCGCTGGCGGCATCGCTGTTTCACTTTCGTGAGCTGTCAGTCAGCGAGGTAAAGACCTATCTGGCTGAGCAGGGGATTCCGGTGCGTTATGATTCCGGCCGCTGACATCAAATTTGACGACAGGGGACTGGTTCCGGCTGTGGTCCAGGACGCTTCAACCGGACAGGTGCTGATGGTGGCGTACATGAACGCCGATGCCCTGGAGTTGACAATACAGACAGACGAAGCGCATTTCTGGAGCCGCAGCCGCCAGAGTTTGTGGCACAAGGGAGCTACCTCCGGCAATATCCAGCGTGTGAGTGAGATTCGCGTGGATTGTGATGCTGATACCCTGCTCCTGCTGGTTGAACCGGCCGGACCGGCCTGCCATACCGGCGAAGTGAGCTGCTTTTATCGCCAACTATCCGGCGCATCGAAACAGAGTGAAGAAACGCAATGACAGAAACTATATTGGATTTACAGGCACAGTTGCAGGACCGCATGGCGCACCCAACCCCGGACTCCTATACGGCCAGCCTCCTGGCGGCCGGTGAAGATGAGATTGTGAAGAAGGTGGGAGAGGAGGCTGTCGAAGTTATTCTGGCGGCCAAGGGCCAGGGGGATGAACGGCTTGTCGAGGAATCGGCCGATCTCGTTTATCATCTGATGGTCCTGCTTGTCTCGCGGGGGCTCACCTGGGCGGATATCGAAGCCGAACTGGCACGCCGCCGCAAGCCCTCGGCCTGACTACGTGGAGGATACCCTGACCACCTCGGCCGTACCGGCAACTGATCCCTGGCAGCGCATCTGGCGCATGATACCCGGTGCTGTTCTGGGCGTCTATCTGGCGCGCATGGGCGGCGAGCTGGTGGGGCTGCCCGGCTGGACGGCCGCCTTTGCCCTGGCGGCTGTTTTGGCAATTGCGGTTGGGTGGCTGCTGGCCCGGTGGCCGCCTGGTCGAACCTGGCCGGCGCTCATCTTACTGGCCTATGTGGTCTATCCCGAAGCCGATACGGCGCTGGGAATATTTGTCGGCGCGGTCGCCTTGGTGACGGCCATGCAGGTCACCGCCTCGGTTCTGGAGATACAGACCGGGCGAACACTGCGCATAGTCAGCGTAGTCGTTCTGTTCGTAGGGTTTTTTGGACTCTATGTACGGACGCTGGCCCCGGATGTACTCCCGGCCGATAGTGGGGAGTTGCAGGTTGTGGCGACTACTCTGGGCGTGGCCCATCCCCCGGATTTCCGCTCTATGTCATGCTCGGCCATCTGTGGTCGTTACTGCCCTTCGGTCCCAGCCCGGCCTACCGGCTAAATCTTTTCTCAGCCTTCACCAGCACCCTGGCGCTGGTCTTCGTCTACCAGACGGTTGTGACATTGGCCCGCCGACGGCCGTCGCTAGCCGGGTGGACCGCCGCGATAGCCCTCGGTACGGCGACAACCTTTTGGGCGCAGGCGACAACCACCAACATTCGCAGCCTGACCGGTCTGTTTACGGCCATGACCCTGTACTTTCTGGTGCGCTTTGGGCGATCTGTTCCTTCCTCGGACAAGGCGGCTGGTCAGGTTCCCAACGATCGCTGGCTCATCCTGGCGGCGGCCACACTTGGGTTTGGGATCACGCATCATGTGTCGCTGGCGTTCCTGGCGCTGGTGGCCGTCGTGTATGTCTTTCGGCCGACCGCACCCTGTGGCGCACACCACGCCGCTGGCTCTGGCCGATCCTGGCTGGGTTAGCCGGATTGCTGCCGCTGCTGTATCTGCCGCTGCGCGCCAACTCCGGGGCACGGGGAACGTCCCCACAACTGGCAACCCTGCCGGGATTCTTGGAACACGTCCTGGCGACCGGCTTTCGGGGGACCTGTTTTACTTCACTGATCCGGTGACGTTCTGGGAGCGCCTGCGGGTCATGGGCAACATCCTCACCTTCCAGTTTGTGCCGGTGCTGCTGCTGGGTATGGGTGTGGGGCTGATCCTGCTGATCATCCATGACAAACTCCTGGCCTGGCTGTTCGGGGAACGGCCGTCATCTTCACCCTCATCGCTGCCACCTACCGCGCCCCGCAGACGGTTGAGTATATGATGCCGGCTTATGTGGCCCTGGCGGTGTGTCTGGGCTACAGGATCGGGCATTTGCCGGACCCGCGAAAACCGTCACGTGCGTTGGGAACGGCCGTCAGCCAGTTCTTCTGTGCGCTCCTGCTGGTCAGCGCCGTTAATCAAGGTGTGCAGCGGTTTGACAGCTACGACATACTGCACCGGGATACGACGGCGCGTGATGTGGCCGAGGGTTATTGGCCGGGGCCGCACCGGACAGCGCCATCCTGTCCCACTGGCATTGGGTGACCCCGCTCTGGTATTTGCAGGAAGTCGAGGGGCAGCGGACCGATGTCCCGGCCCGTTTTGTTTACCCGGATGGCGAATCCTACTCAGGCACCTGGGCAGGGCGGGTGCAGGAAGCATTTGATGGCGGTCAGGACGTGATCGCCACGTTCTATGATCCGGCCACGTATCAGGGACTGCCGTTACCGGAACCCGTCGGCGAAGCCTACCTGTTTCGTCATGAACCAAGAACTGAACTGCCGGACGGTTATGAGCCGCTGTCGGTCACGCTGGGCGACCGGATTGAACTGGTCGGGTATCAGCAGACGGCCGATTCGGCGCAGGCCAGTGAGCCGGTTGTGCTGACCGTTGCCTGGCGGCCGATTGGCGAGCCGGTGGAGGGGTTGTCGTTGTTTGCCCATTTGCTGGGACCGGACAACCAGGTGTGGGGGCAGGAAGATGTGCAGGTGATGCCCCAGCCCGACGGCCTGACGCTAACCCAGTTCCGTGTTACGCCCCGGCCGGGGACCCGTTGGGTACGCTGCTGTTGGGGATGGGCGCCTATACGGATGAACCGCTGCCGGACGCGCAGGGCGAAGTGCGGGTGCCGGTGGGCAATGTGGTGATCGGCCGAACGACCTGCCACCCCATACCCAGCAGCCCTGTCTCGCCTGGAACTGTCGGCCGCCGACCGCAGGCTGGTGGGCTATGATTGGGATCGAACCATCCCCGACCAACCGCGCCTGTACCTGCACTGGGCCTCGCCGGATGGGTACTGGACCGAAGTTCGTGACCACGAGTTCGAGGCATCCGGCGAGCTGTACGACCTGCCGCCCTATCGCGGCGCTTTTGGCGTACCGTCACCGTTCTGGTTCCTGCCCGCGTATTCAGCGGCCGATCAGTATGTGCCCTTCGGCGACGGATCACCTGGACCGGGGAGTCCCTGGCGGCCGGGGGTATCAGGCGGGTGAGTCGTTCACGCTGGACCAGACGCTGCACAGCGATCGGCCGCTGCTGCGTGATTACGTCATCTCGACCCGGCTGATTGGTCTGGAGCCAGACGACCAGTTGTGGGCCTGGTGGAACCTGGCGGATTCGGTGCCGGGGCTGGGGGCTGTGCCTACGCTCAAGTGGATTGAAGGATCCACCGTCCTTTCACCCCACCGCCTGACGGTCAATGCCGACGCACCGACCGGGCAGCAGCTAACCGGCGCGCTGACGATCTATGATGCGTTTACCAATCGGCCGCTGCCGATTCTGGATGAGCGCCTAACGGCCGAGTCTGCCTGGGTGCCGTTGGGAAAGACGACGGTCGAGGAATGACGCGCGGGACGGAGTGGGCCCGCTAGGATTCGAACCTAGAACCAATCGGTTATGAGCCGACTGCTCTGCCGTTGAGCTACGGGCCCTCAATCAACGAGCGACCGGGGTAGCCCAATCGCGGGGGGATTTGTATTGGGAAGAGCGGCAGACGGGGTTCGAACCCGTGATAATAGCTTGGAAGGCTATTGTGTTACCACTACACCACTGCCGCATACCAGTCGGGCGGCCAGATTTGAACTGGCGGCCTCTCGGACCCAAACCGAGCGCTCTGCCACGAGCTACGCCCCGGTAACTGTTCGGATGCGTCTAGAAGTATATCGTTTGCGGGGGTGAGTGGCAACCGGCTTAACACACGATTACTCTTATGCACAGGGCCTGTTCCTTGACTCCTGAATTGTGAATCAAACCGGCCTTACTGGGGTTAGTAAGGCTGTTCCGGTAAGCGGGCCACAATTGCGTAGGAGTGGGAGTGAAGCTCTCTACATATTGGCACTCTGTTGGTGTGAGTGCTATACGAGAACGATGCACACCGACAGGCAATCAAAATCTTAAGGTTTGGATGGCCTTCAAATTACATCGAATGGTGTATTATTGAGCACATGGCGTGAATATCGCCAGCTAATCAAATAGAAACATCTCGGAATGTTAGCGGCATTCCGAGATAAGTTCAATGAGTGCACCGGGATGGGTATGCTCTCTTTGCTTACATCTTACTGTAAATCCGGTGTTTGGCAAGGGCTTGCTTACCTTTCTCATCCTCACTTCGTTGTTCTATCAATTGATTACTGGTGGTGCACCTACTGGGCACTCAGGGTGGCTCATCCTGCTATGCCGGTATGTCGTTGATAGTATATACCGGCAAGGAGATAAATTAGCATGAAACGAATCACAATAAGACCGGGTATGCCCCGGCAGCAAATCCAGCGCGAACTGGAAAAGGCACTTACCTCAAAGTGGAAGTGCCTCATGGATATGTCCATGTAATCCCTAATTGCAGACCTCCACAAGGGAGTGACGAGAACGCTCCATTGTGGTTGTAAGGTAACAGGCAAGTAACCTCTTTTTAACGTTGTAAGATGAGCCACCCTGATTGCCCAGTAGGATAGCTCATATTATCTTGTATAGATCATTTGTCAAGAGACTTAACAATTGTTGCTGGCGAATAATTGAAGGGGAAATTTAGAAGGATAAGCTGCAATGGATGAAGAATTGGAAATAAGAGAAGGAACAAACGTAGAAGCTAGAGGCAGAAAGATTGGAGAAACCAGCCAAAAGCACCCAACGTTGAGATAGGGCAGAATCCAAAATGCTTCCAAGTTCGCAATACCCGCCTGGACCTACTATTGAAGTTAGCAAAGTCTTGAATGTGGCTACAAGAGACCAAGAGTTCATGCCCCGATCGTTCTATTTTCAGATACCAGAAATGACATCTGCGGCTACACAGATTGCTCGAACTGTCCAGGTTGCTGAGGCATCCAAAGCATTATCCAAATCGCTTCTTCAAGTTCCAGACTTATCATCTGTAATTGTTCAGGCGGCCGGAGTGTCTGAGGAAATAGCTAAGATACGAAAACAGGTTCTAACCTGGATAAGCGAAGATATGACAAAATTGCGCTGACCAGATGCAAGAACTGGTATCAGTTTACATTGTTCCACAGTTGGATATTTGGGCGAACTGGATTGAGATCAATCAAGAAGCGATTCAGAGTTTTCGCAGGCATAATGAAGAAATTCGACGCCAATCTTCCGAGTCGGTTTCGAGTGCCAAGCGCGTGTTGCATAGATACAAGTGGTTCGTGACACCATCCATGCCTTTTGGAATCATGAATTCTTTAGCGTTGCTGGATAGAGAACCTGGCTGACAGGATGCTGCTGTAAGCAAACTTCTGATTAGTTATTTAGAAGATAATAATTGGAATGAGCTTAATCGCATGGCAAATCGATGGAAAACAAAGGACCTAATAGCGCCGCGTCATAAGATTCTCAGGGACTGCATCGAAACAGTACGAATATCACATACGCAAAACATCAATATGGCGAATGTTGTTCTACCAGTTCTAATTGCACAACTTGACGGGATAGTTGGTGATTATTGGTAGCAAGAGGCATTGCTCGGCCCAGATCAAATAAGGCCGTATATGATAAGTTTGAGAGCCAGATGTCAGAGGTGTTGGATGATGATATGGATCAATTATTCAATGCAGTGTTCATTAGTATTTTGTTCAAGTCCACTGAGGTTGGTTCACCCACCGAACAGCCCGCTTATGTTTAACCGGAATAAAATTCTGCACGGAGAACATTTGTATTATGGTCGGAAGTCAAATCTAGTTAGGGCATTCATGTTGTTAGATTTTCTTTCTTACCTAGACTGATGTGTTTTGACTTGATGGTTATTGTGATTCTGAAACGTAGCGTTGTAGTGTGTATGCAATGCTCAAGCAGCGTGAAAAAGCGGAGCAATCCGCTTGCGTTTGAGGATTACTAGGCGCGTATTCCCTGAGAGGAGTGCATTTTCGGTGTTCTAAAACAACTCCCCATCAACAACCGTTCCCGATGGCACTGAATTCTCCAGCCGTCTGCGTGCCGCCGCCACAGTGTTGCTCGACGGGTGACGCGCTCCTGCTGTTCCCTTTGTACAGCATGGAGGTGAACCAGGCAAAGCATCTGCTGTGGGTTGGCTCCGTCGGGCCGCTTGACGAAATCACCGGGGATTTGTATACTACTGAATTGCGCGCGAAGTGATTCTTACGTAAAATTAATTGAAATATTGACGTCTGCCGATATAATTAAACTACATTGCACTTCGACTGAGAGCGTTGGCGCCAAGGCCATACGCTCTTTTTGCGCGTTTAATTCGACCGAACGGCGACACCTTGCGTCAAACATCGCATCACCATTTTTAGCGCCAGGGTGGAGCCGGTTATCATTTTGGAGGTCACTTAGGTGGAGACAACAGATTTCCGCTCCCTGCGGGTTAGTTTAGCGTCCCCAGAGCAGATTCGTTCCTGGTCTTATGGTGAGGTCACCAAGCCGGAAACAATCAATTACCGTCGCCTGCGCCCGGAGAAGGACGGCCCTTTCTGCGAGGCTATTTTCGGGCCGACACGAGACTGGCAGTGCTACTGCGGCAAATATAAGAATGTACGGTATAAGGGGATTGTCTGCGACAAATGCGGCGTCGAGATTACCCGTTCTTCCGTTCAGCCGTAGCGCCTGGGCCATATTGAATTGGCGGCCCCGGTTGCCCACGTCTGGTATACCCGCCGCGTGCCCAGCTACATGGGCCTGCTGCTAAATATTTCGCGGCGTAACCTTGACCGCGTCCTCTACTTTGCCCAGTACGTCATTACCCAGGTGGATGAAGATTCCCGCCAGCGCGCCCTGAAGCGGCTGGATGAGGAGTTGATTGAGGCCGAAGCTCAACTGGAGGGGAATCTCCAGGAACAGTTGAATGAAACAACGGCCGATGCGGCGCTTCGTCTGGCTGAGCTGGAAGCGAAGGTTGAGCTGCACCAGACATTTGACGATCGCCTGGCTGTCCGGACGGATGAATTGGTCCAGGAAGCCCGTAATGCCGAACAGCGATTGAATAATCTGTCCGGTTCGGCCGCTTCTGATGACATCATCCTGGCCGGCGAGATGATTGTGCAGAAGGGCGAGACCGTTGGTCGGGAGCACATTGTCCTGGTTCAGGAAACGACCGCTGAACTGCTGACCAACACCCAGAAAGAATTCGAGGAAGAGCAGCAGTCTACACTGGCTGAGCTTCAGCGTGAGATCGAGGAGCTGCGCGGCGAAATCGGCGTGGCCGGTGAGGACCTACGCGAGCGCCTTGAGCAGCGTTTGGTGCGTTTGCGCCAGCAGGCACAAGCCAGCCGCCAGCAACTTGAAGATCTGGCGGTCATGACCTTCCTCAACGAGAACGAATATCGTGAGCTAAAGCAGAAATTCGGCAACGTCTTTCGCGCCGGAATGGGCGCTGAGGCCTTCAACGATATCCTGAAGAGCATGGATCTCGACAAACTTTCGCGCGAACTCTGGCGTGAAGTCCGTACCAGCCGTTCCAAGCAGGCCGCCAAGCGGGCTACCAAGCGCCTGCAGGTGGTTGAGGCGTTACGGTCAAGCGGTAATCGTCCGGAGTGGATGATTCTGACCGTGTTGCCGGTCATCCCTCCTGATCTGCGCCCGATGGTGCAGTTGGACGGCGGCCGTTTTGCCACGTCGGATCTGAACGATCTGTATCGCCGGGTCATCAACCGTAATAACCGGTTGCGCCGTTTGCTGGAATTGGGTGCCCCGGACGTCATCGTTCGTAACGAGAAGCGTATGTTGCAGGAGGCTGTGGACAGTCTCATTGACAACAGCCAGCGTGGTAAGGCGTTGAGCCGTCGGGGCCGTCGTGAGCTGAAGTCGCTTTCGGACATGCTGAAAGGCAAGAAGGGCCGTTTCCGCCGCAACCTGTTGGGTAAGCGTGTGGACTACTCCGGCCGTTCCGTTATTGTGGTCGGTCCGAAGCTGAAGATGGGCCAGGCCGGTTTGCCGAAGATCATGGCTTTGGAGCTGTTCCGGCCGTTTGTTATCAGCAAACTGGTGGAATATGGCTATGCCAGCAACGTGAAGGGCGCCAAGCGCTTCATGGAGCGTCAACCACCTGAAGTCTGGGAAGTCCTGGAAGAGGTCATTCAGGGTCGGCCGATTTTGCTGAATCGTGCGCCGACGTTGCACCGTCTGGGTATTCAGGCGTTTATGCCGATGCTTGTTGAAGGTAAGGCGATTCAGTTACACCCGTTGGTGTGTGCTGCGTTTAACGCCGACTTTGACGGCGACCAGATGGCGGTTCATGTACCGTTGTCCCAGAAAGCCGTTGATGAAGCCAAATCATTGATGTTGGCGACCCGCAACCTGATGAAGCCGTCTGACGGCCAGCCGATTGTCGGCCCGTCCAAGGATATGGTCCTGGGTGTTTACTACCTGACCATGATGCAGGATGGCTTAAAGGGTGAAGGGCGTGTATTCAGCAACATGGAAGAAGTCGAAACGGCTTATGAATTGGGCTACCTCGACATTCACGCCAAGATCCAGGTTTTGACCGAGACCTACTGGAAAGAAAATCATCAGCGTTACGCGGACAACAAACCGCGGACGCGCCTGCTGGAAACGTCACCGGGCCGGGTTATTTTCAATATGGCTTTGCCCGAAGAAGCGCGCTTTGTTAACCGTCTCCTGGACAAGGGTGGCGTGAACGCCCTGATTAACCGGGTGCATCAGGTAACAAGTGATGATGTGACAATTCAGATGGTTGATGCCATTAAGGACATCGGCTTCAAGTATGCAACCATTTCCGGTACGACTGTGGCCGTGTCTGATCTGACCATCCCGGAGGCGCGGCAGGAGATTCTTACCAACGCCCGTCAACGCGTGGATGAGATTGACCGGCAATATCGTCGTGGTCTGCTCACCGAAGAGGAACAGTACCAGCGTACGATTGAGCAGTGGAATGAGGCTAAAGACCTGGTCGCAACGGCCGTTCGCGATGCTATGGATCCCAATGGTTCCATGGCCTTGATGGCGATGTCCGGCGCGGGCAAGGGTGGCTTTGGTCCGATTACCCAGTTGGCCGGTATGCGTGGTTTGATGGCCGACCCTCAGGGCCGGATCATTCCCGTACCGATTCAGTCAAACTTCCGGCAAGGTCTGGAAGCTCTGGAGTACTTCATCTCCACGCACGGTGCCCGTAAGGGTCTGGCTGATACCGCCTTGCGTACGGCCGATGCCGGTTATCTAACCCGTCGTCTGGTGGATGTTGCCCAGGACCTGATCATCATGTCCGAGGATTGTGGCACCACCAAGGGTATCTATGTGCGCCGGTCCGATAACTTCGGCAAGCAGACATTGGCTGAACGGCTTCTGGGTCGTGTGTCTGCGGCGCAGATTGTTGACCCGGAGACTGGCGAGATCATCATTGAAGAAGGTGATTACTTTAATTCGGATTCGGCCGAAGCAGTTGATGCAACCGGACTGGATGACATCTACGTCTACTCTCCGATGACTTGTGAGTTTGCGACTGGGCATTTGCCGTAAGTGCTATGGTCTGGATCTGGCGCGCGGCAAGCCGGTGGAGTTGGGCACAGCAGTCGGTATTGTTGCCGCCAGTCAATTGGCGAGCCCGGTACCCAGCTAACCCTGCGTACCTTCCATACTGGTGGTACGGCGTCGGCTGGTGGTGATATCACACAGGGTTTGCCCCGTGTTGAAGAGCTGTTCGAGGCGCGCCAACGGCCGAAGGGTGAAGCCGTCATAACTGAGATTGGCGGCCAGGCAAATGTCTATGCTGCTGACGGTGTTCGACATGTCAACGTTGTAGACCGCAAACTTGTCGATGACGTCTTCGAGATCCCGGAAGGATGGACCATTCGGGTTGAAGCCGGTGATGAAGTCAAGGCCGGTGATACACTGGCCGAGATGGAAGACCAGGTTATCTTTGCCCGGCATCCCGGACGCGTTACCCAGGGTGACGACAGTCTGACTGTTGTTTGGGAAAGCCTGGATGAACGTGACTATGAGATTCCGGCTGGTGTTCGTTTGCTGACGGCCGACGGCAGTACCGTAAACGCCGGTGACCAGTTGACGGAAGGGTCCAAGAACCCGCACCGGATTCTGGACATTCTGGGACGTGATGCGGTTACTCAGTATCTCTTGCGAGAGGTGCAGCAGGTTTACCGTCCGCAGGGCCAGAACATCCATGACAAGCACTTTGAAGTCATCATCCGCAAGATGTTGAGCAAGGTGGTTGTGACGGAATCGGGTGACACGGAAATGCTCCCCGGTGATCTGGTGGAGTCGGCCGTCTTCCAGGAGACCAACGAAGAGGTCGTTGCCGAAGGTGGACAGCCCGCCCAGGCGGAACCCGTGTTGTTGGGTATCACCAAGGCGTCGCTGAATACGGAAAGCTTCCTTTCCGCCAGTTCGTTCCAGCACACGATCAAGGTGTTGGCTGGAGCAGCCATTGCCGGTAAGGAAGACAATCTGGTCGGCCTGAAGGAAAACGTCATTATCGGTAAGTTGATTCCTGCCGGTACCGGCTTCCGTATCCCGGGTGAAGAGGATGAGGCAGAGTTGCTGCCTGAATTCATCGAACTGGATGAGTTTGGCGCACCTGTACCGATTCGCCTGACCAGCAGCGCGCTTATCGGCGACGATACGGATGACGAAATTCTGGCAGCGATTGCGGCCGCTGCGGCTGATGCCAGTCGGTTGTCATCACTTTTGGTCGAGGAAACTGATCTTGAAGGTGATGTTGTCTACGATGCCGATGAAGAAGAAACGGACGACGTACTGTCCGATGATGAATTCGAAGACATTAGTGATGACGACGAATTAGACTTTGACGATGATTCAGATGAGTCTGATGAAGAGTAGATCAGGCAACTGATCGACTGAGGTCGGATTCATAAAAAAGCCGGTTCCTTTCAAAAGGAACCGGCTTTTTTGTTGCTTAATAGTTGCGATGAAGGAGCTGGTCAGTCAACTGGAAGAGGGCAACGCCGGCATCGCCTTGCGGTGCGGCCGCTTCCAGATTGCCCAGCGCGCTGTTTGAATATTCGGTCACCAGTTCGGTGGCGTAAGCTCGTGCATCGGTGGCATCCAAACTTGTAACTGCATCCCGGACAAAGTTATCATTGCTGCCGTCCGGTTGGGCGTACAGGTCCCGCAAGGCGGCACTTTGTTCCAGTCCATAGAGGACAGGCAAGGACTTCTTGCGCGTTTCAATATCGGTGGCCGCAGACTTGCCGGTTAGCGATTCGTCACCCCATATGCCCAGGATATCGTCCTGAATCTGGAACGCCAGGCCAAGATCACGGCCGAACGTGGCATAATGGTTGATTGTCTCGTCGTCGGCTCCGGCAATGAGCGCACCTAACTCCGCGCTTAACGCAATGAGAACGGCCGTCTTGCCGGTGATCATATCCATGTATTCGTCTGTCGTAACGTCGTCACGGGTTTCGAAGCTCATGTCGGCGTATTGACCTTGTGTCAGCCGGACACAGGTTTCGTCAAAACGACGAAAGGCACGGACAACATTTGCAGGGGGGACCCCTCGATCAGCCAGACGATTGAGACTTAAATGGGCCATGGCAAACATGGCATCCCCGGTATTGATGGCTTGTGGCGCGCCCCACAAGGTCCACACCGTTTGCCGCCCCCGGCGCGTGTCACTCGCGTCCTGAATGTCATCGTGTACAAGGGAAAAGTTGTGGATGATCTCAATGGCGGCCGCAGCCGGAACGGCCTGTTCCCATGCCCCGCCGGCGGCGTTACAGGTCAGCAGACTGAGGAGCGGTCGGATACGCTTGCCACTGTTGAGCATCATACGTTCCAGGTCCTGATCCTTCCAACCCATATGATAGTGGATCATGCCGTAAAACAGGTCGTCCGCGGGAGCCATACCGTCCGGTTCATGGAGGACGGAACGCATTTCGGTGTCGATGGCTGGTAGATACTCTTCGGTCAGACTTTTTAGCGGGTTACTCATGAGGTAGAAAGCGGCTCCCTGTTAAATTGGTTAGAAAGACTGGTGAAGCGGGGTTTCGGAAAGAGTGTCCATATCCCCAACGCCAGTGCCGAACATCGTAATCCGCAACTCGTCAGTGATCGTGCCGGCTAATTCGACTACTCCGGCCACGCCGTCCTGGTCCGCCGCGCGTAAGAATTCGCCGGCCAGACCAACGATGCTGGCCCCCAGCGCAATACACTTGGCGACCTCGATACCACTACGAATGCCGCCACTGGCAAATAGGGGCAAGTCCGGCGCTTCTTCACGGCAGTACTGTAATGACACGGCTGTGGGAATCCCCCAGTCGATGAATGCTCCGGCCACGCGAGCATGACGGGCAGTTGGCGCGCGGTACATTTCAACCTGGCTCCAGGAGGTGCCCCCGGCTCCGGCGACGTCAATAGCCGCGATACCGGCATCTGCCAGTTGGCGCGCTGCCCGGCGCGAGAATCCCCACCCGACCTCTTTGGCAATGACCGGTACGGGCATTGCCCGGCAGACCTCTTCAACCTTCGATAGCAGTCCGGCGAAGTTGCCGTCCCCTTCAGGTTGAACAGCCTCCTGCAGGGCGTTGAAATGGAGGATAAGGGCATCCGCTTCAATCATATCCACAGCCCGGATACACTGCTCAAGCCCGTACCCGTAATTTAGCTGCACGGCACCCAGATTGGCAAAGAGGAGGATGTCGGGGGCAACATCTCGTACGCGGTATGTCTCCTCAAGAGATGGATCCTCTACGGCTGCACGCATAGACCCCAGACCCATTGCCATACCTACCTCCTGCGCACCGGCGGCCAGGGTCCGGTTAATCTCCCGCGCTCGGGCTGTTCCCCCGGTCATGGATGAGATGAGCAGGGGGGTTGTTAGCTGTTTTCCGAAGACCGAGATGGACGTATCGACCGCTGCCAGATCGATTTCCGGCAAGGCTTCGTGCATGAAGAAGTAGTTTTCCAACCCGGTTGTGAGTTGTTTAAACTGAACATCCTCCTCCAGGTTAATGCGAATGTGATCTGCTTTGCGGCGTTCGTGGATATCGGGATCAGCCAGGAGCGCCTCACGCGTGGTATCTGTATTCTGGGTCATGGTTTGAGGATTATAGCACGCACTCCGGTTCGACCATATAGTCCCCAAACGATACAATTCGCCCGATGCAACGCGACCTCGTGACGGTCCACATTACTACATTCGGCCGACCGTAAGGCACCTGGCCGGATCATACTTGGAGAAATTATGCGCGTATTGATTACCGGAGCCGCCGGTTTTATAGGCTCCCACCTGAGTGATCGCTTTATTGCTGAGGGCCATACTGTGGTCGGGATGGATAACCTGCTGACTGGTTCGATGGACAACATTGCCCATCTGATGGGCAATGAGCGATTTAGCTTCATCAAGCATGATGTTAGCCAATACATCTATGTCGCTGGGCCACTGGACGCTGTGTTGCATTTTGCTTCTCCGGCCAGTCCGATTGATTATCTGGAATTTCCCATCCCAACCCTGAAAGTAGGCTCGTTGGGCACACATAATACATTGGGCCTGGCTAAGGCCAAGGGCGCGCGTTATCTATTGGCTTCAACCTCAGAGGTGTATGGCGACCCCCAGGTCAACCCGCAGCCGGAAACCTACTGGGGTCACGTGAATCCCATCGGCCCGCGTGGTGTCTATGATGAGGCCAAGCGTTTCGCCGAGGCTATTACCATGGCTTACCATCGATATCACGGTCTGGAGACACGCATCGTTCGCATTTTCAATACGTATGGACCCCGAATGCGGCTGCATGACGGCCGTGCCGTACCGAATTTCATATACCAAGCGTTGACCAATCAACCGATAACGGTTTTCGGTGATGGTAAAATGACCCGTGCCTTTCAGTACTATACGGATTTGGTTGAAGGGCTTTACCGGTTGTTGTTGTCTGATGAGTCCTATCCGGTCAACATCGGCAACCCTGATACAGAAATGACGATCAAGTACCTGGCTGAGACCATTGTCCGGTTGTCCGGCAGCGAATCGGAGATTACTTACGTGCAGCCGACCGATGACCGCATCGTGGATGATCCCCAGGTGCGCCGGCCTGACATCAGCAAAGCCCGACGTGTGCTGGGCTGGGAGCCGAAGGTATCGGCCGAAGAAGGTCTGGCCGAGACGATCGCCTATTTCCGCGAACGCATTTGATTCAATCACTCGTTGACCGCACCGGTCGTTTAGGACGCGATACGGCATGGCTGCCCATAGCACTGGCTGCTGTTCTTGTGGCGTTCCTTATCTCCACCTTGCCGGTAGTGTACAGTGTGGCCCTGATCGGCGGATTGCTGTTGATTAGCCTGACCCTTGTATACCCTCTGGTGGGGCTGGGTGTTGCCCTTCTCCTCGGTCCGTTTGGCGCTCTGGAAAACATCATCCTCGGCAGCTCTCTACTTGATAGTGGTCAACTAGTTCTGTTACTGACTATTGGGTCCTGGATGGCTGCCGGCCTGGCGCGCAGACGAATCTGGCTGGCGAAAACACCTATCAATTTACCGCTGGGTCTTTTCATATTTGTCACCGCGGTGACATTGGTCAGTGCGGATTCCATCCCCCTGGGTCTACGCGAGGTTCTCAAGTGGGTGGAGATGGGGTTGATTATCTTGCTGGTTGTGGATACCGCGACAGACGGGGGGCGTGACCTCCGGCATTTATCGTCCACAGCACGCTGGTTATTGGGATTTCTGTTGCTGGCGGGTTTTATCCAGGCGGCCGTCGGGGTATGGCAATTCGGATTACGCGGGACCGGTCCTGAACACTTCCTGGTTCTCGGCCGTTTTTATCGTGCCTACGGTACCTTCGAACAACCCAACCCGTTTGGCGGCTACATGAATCTGACCGCTTTACCGGCGTTGGGAATTGTCTGGGGTCTGGTGATGTCCCGGATAAGGCGGTGGCAAACGCACGACGAGTCCGAAGAGTCAGATGCGATTCTAGATCCTCCCTGGTTCTGGTTGGCTTTCGCCGGGCTGGTAGCCGTCACGGCTGGGTTGGCGCTTGTCTTTTCGTGGAGCCGCGGGGCCTGGCTGGGGCTTCTTGCCGGGCTGGTTGTGATGGTCTTGTTCAGTGCTCGGCGTTGGTGGGTTGGATTTGTGCTGCTGGTGCTGGGCGGGACTGTGGCTTTCGGCGGACTGGCCGGTGGTGTTGCGGCAGGCATCGGACCGGCACAATCTATCGCGGATCGACTGCTTGGGTTTCAGGACGATTTCACCTTTGGTGACGTTCGTGGTGTTGACATCAACGACAGTAACTATTCCGTGCTAGAGCGATTGGCCCATTGGCAGGCAGCCATGGATATGGCCCGTGATGATGTGTGGACGGGGGTTGGCTTTGGGAACTACGAGGCTGCTTACCCTCGATATGCCCTGATTAACTGGCCTGCCGCTCTCGGCCATGCCCACAACTATTACCTGAACTTGCTGGCCGAAATTGGTGTGATTGGACTGATCGCCTATGTTATTCTCTGGGGAGTGATTATCATACAGTCTGTTCGGGTGATGAGCCGGTTGGATTGGCCGGATCGGGGGATCGTGCTGGGTTTGCTGGCAGCGTGGGTGGCTTTGGCTGTACATCACCTCGTAGATAAGCTCTATGTGAACAACATCTATTTGCATTTGGGTGCTATGATTGCGTTGCTACAATTAGCGGCTTTGCGTGTAAATGGTCTGGATGGCAAACCGCAAAACACAGTTGTGACTGCAAATAAATAACAGGCAAGATCGTGGGTATGACTGCAATAATTACCGGGGTTTCAGAACGGTTTGGTATCAAGCCTAGAGAGGCAGAACGCTTTGTCAAATTCCTCATTGTGGGAATGACGGGCTTTGTTGTCGATTTCACAATTTTCAATCTGCTGATTGGACCGATTGGGGTATGGGTATCACCAGATCATTGGCTATACAATCTCCTCACCGGATTTGGACTATCCGGGGATTTTGTCATATCTCTGGCTCCGACGCTGGCTGCCATCGTTTCATTTATTATGGCTGTCTGTAACAACTTTATCTGGAACCGTCACTGGACCTATCCCGATTCGCGCTCCAAATCCCGCCGTAAGCAGTTCACGATGTTCCTGACGGTCAGCCTTATCGGAATTATGATCCGTATTCCGCTCATTACGGTTCTCAATCCTATATTTAAGTCCATATTCAAGGCGATTCCTCTGGTAGCTCCATATGCCAATCGCCTCGCGGCCAATGCAGCACTGGCAATTGCCGTGTTGGTGGTGCTTTTCTGGAACTTCTTCATCAATCGGTTCTGGACGTATAACGACGTAGAGTAAATGGCCGCGCGGATAGGCTTTGATGTTACGGCGGCGCTGGCTCAGGGTGGGGGCATCGGCCGATATACCCGCGAGCTGATTCATGCGCTCGTTGCGCAAGATACCCAAAACACCTACCGTCTTTTCTCCGCCAAACCACCGGCCCAGCCACCGGTACCTGACTCGTTACCCACAACGCCCAATGTGACGCACAAGCCAGCCCCGGTTGCGGAGCATTGGCTATACCGCATTTGGTACCGGTTTCGCCTGCCGATTCCCGTGCAAACAGTCACTGGTTCGATTGACCTGTTTCACTCCCCGGACTTTGTCTTGCCTCCTGTCAGCGGAAATATCCCGACGCTGTTGACTGTTCATGATCTGTCCTTTGTGTTTTTCCCGGACACGTTCCCGTCCCGCCTCGTGGATTACCTCAACAAGGTTGTCCCCTGGTCTGTCAATCGTGCGAGTCATGTGTTGGCCGATTCGGTGGCGACGCAGAATGACTTGCAGAATGTGTGGGGCATTCCGGAGGACAAGATTACGGTGCTGACCAGTGGTGTGAATGAACGGTTTCAACCCGTTACCGATCAGCACAGCCTCAACAGTATGCGGGACCGTTACGGGTTAGGCGAGACGCCATTTTTCTTATCCGTGGGAACTGTCCAGCCGCGCAAGAATTACCAGATGCTGGTGCGGGCCTTTCGGCCGGTGGCTGACCAGGTGCCCCATAATCTGGTCATTGCCGGAGGGCGAGGCTGGTTGGTTGATCCCTTACTGGAAGAAATAGAACGACAGGAATTGCAGGAGCGCGTCCGGCTTATCGGCTTCGTGGATGACGCGGATCTGCCGGCGCTCTATTCGGCCGCAACTGCTTTGGTGTTTCCCAGCCTCTACGAGGGATTCGGTTTGCCGTTACTGGAGGCAATGGCCTGTGGCACGCCGGTTATTTCATCCGACGCTTCCTGCTTGCCGGAGGTTGTGATGGATTCTGCCCGGAATGTACCGGCCGGGATTCTCATTGATCCGGCTGATGAGGCTGGCTGGACTTCGGCCATGATTGAGATGGCAAAAGACGAGGGGCTTGGCACAGAACTTGCTGTCCGGGGTAAGGAACGTGCCGCTCAATACCGGTGGGAATCAACTGCGCGGAACCTGTTAACCGTCTATCAACGGTTGCTGGCAGAAAGCTAGGATACTCCCCGGTTACCTGTTCCCAATGCTCCCAAATCATAACCATTGCCAATGTATCAAGATGGCAATACTGGCGTAGAAGCTGACGCCAGCGAAGTCGATCCCCGGCGCTAACCGCACCGTTGTCACCCATCATGTGCATATAGGCCAGGATGGCCCGGTTCCGTTGCGAACGGCAACAGACACATCGTTGATCTCCAGCGGCGGGAGTGAACGATACGGACTTTGGATGGGACCAGTCCCATTGCGGAATTCGGGATAGCGGTTGCGCAGAGCTTCGCTTTGTTGCCAGACCGCTTCGCAAACAGATTTGACAGTTGCCTTGCCACCCATGCGGGGATGATAGTAATACTTGGCGGCCAGTTTATGGAGATCCAGAATTCTTGCGGATGGTCCTTTCGCTGTCAGATGGTCCAACCAATCTATTAAACCTTCGGTTGGGCTGTCCGTCTCTTCAAGCTGCTGCCGGATTGTTTGTAGCACTGTCCTTTCATGATCGGACCAGACAAGCATCGTACCTTCGTCACCCAATTGTTCGCGCAGGGCCAGAGCAAAATCCGCGTTCGGAAGATGATCTTCTTCCTGTAGCCAATCGGTGTGGGTAACGGCCGCACCGGGTTCTTGGATCGTGTGGCAGCTCCACTGAAAGGCGATAGTCTCAAACGGCCGCATACCGGCATACCGCGGAACAGTTGGAGCGCACGTCTCAAAGTCCACAAAATGGAGCGGATAAGGAACGGACTGCATCATGTCGGCCAGCGTTGGGTCCACCCATTCCTCGTTGAGGCGCATTTGTGTGATCTGGCGGCGCTGCCGTTCTGCAGTGGAGCCGATAGAGCCATCGGCCTTGCGGATAGCCTCCAGTGGAATATCAAACAAGCCAACCTTTCCTTCGGCGATGAGCTTGTTGGTCAATTCTCCTGATGGACCCAGCGATCCCACACTATAGAGATCGAGGATGTGGGGTGAGGATCAGCCGGTTTCGCCCCAACACTCGCGGAATCCATTTTGCGCCTGAGCGGTTATCCGGTACTCACAGTCCCGGCAGCGTGCAGAAAGGTGTGGTTCGATACGGCTCGGGGATGGCGTCAGGTGGTTCAGGAACAGGTCGACATCTGATTGTATCGTGGGCAAGAGCGCGTCTACCTCGCGGGTCACGTCAATCTCAAGCACCAGGGAGGGGTTACTGAGTGCCTGCTGCAAGGGTATATCATCGAGTAAGCGGCCGTTTTCGCTAGAAGTGGTGATCAGTTGATAAAGGTTATCGGCTGGGCATGGTTGGCTACTGTCCAGCAAGACCAGGGTCGGGATGATCTTTGCCTCAGGATATCGCTCACTCAGGACCAGCCATTGGAACGTAACATCCTCCAGGTAGGGTAGCCAGCCGGAGCGAATGCGCGGTGTGCCGCGCGTTGTCCAGAACTGGCTTGTCAGGTCGTCGCCTGCCCCAATCCGGTTCAGACTGCGTGATTTAATCTCAAGCAACCGTAGCAGTGTTGCCTTGCTTGACCAGGATGTCGACGCGGGCCATCTTGCCGCCACTGATAAAGGTCGGCTCAAACAATGTAATAGAGTCGGCCGTGTCGAGAGTGTCGGCCGTTATCCGGGCTTGCTCCGTTACCGGGGCATCGCTATTTACCGAGCGGCCGTCCGGGATACCGAAGCCGGGCTAATGCCTCAACCAGGTAGCCCTGTTCGGCCAGAACGGCCAGATATTCACTGTCCTCGCTATTGGTGGGTAGTCTAGTTGACGATAGTAGAGCTTGGTGGGGCAGGTTCTGGCTGCCTTGAAATCAGACTTTGTTAGAAACGGGGGTGCATGAACCGAAGGTTACTCCTGAATCCACTGAATCAATCTGAACTAAGATGCGGCTGGCGGCGTCGCTGATTGACTTTGAATCAATGTGGTTGCCGCCCCGACCAGATTGCCAACCAGACCGGCTCCAATCATGATCAATGCAATTGTCTCCAGTTGGGGATGAAAAGCGAGCATTAATCCAACTTGTAGCACGACAATGCCGACCAGGATAAAGATATACGACTTACGCTCCAGTGACAAAGCATAATTAAGCCAGATATTGACCCCGGCAAAAGCGTAGTTGCCAACCCAACCATTGCCAACAGGATGCCGGGATCGGCGTAAGCAGGGCCGAATATGGTTTGCACAATCCAACCGGGGAACAGGTAATAGAGGATTGTCAACAACAGGCCGGGCAAGAGGGTTGCACCCAGAGCGAGCAACAACACCGGACGAGAATCCCGACCGACAGCGTGCCGTTGGGTGGCCTTGGGAACAACACCAGCCCAATACCCAGGGGGATAAACAGGTTCATCTTGCCTAATGTGACGACCGGGCCATACGCTTCGGCCGCAGCGTCGCCAAAAGACGACGGACAATAATCGCATCGGCATTAACCATGATGGCGAACGCAAGTAACCCCAAAAGCGTATAGAGAGAATATCGCCAGCTTATCGGTCCCGGTACGGACTCAGGCTTCGCGGCGCGAAAATGGGAAGTAGTATCCAGATTGCCAGACCCAGAGCGATAGAGCTTCCCAGCGGAAGTGCCACCACTGCGCCGGTAGCCTGTAACCCAACCCAGACCAAAAGGGCAGCAAAGACAAGTCGCAGGAAGGATTGCAGCATCTGGACGGAACCCAGACCAAAAAGTGTTGAATCCCTTGCAGGGTTCCATCCGTCACGGGACGCAAAAACAAAAGCAGCAGGGCAAATGCGGCTGCGACAAGAGGCCAGGGCGTATCAATATGCAGAAACCGGGCCAGCAGGGGCTGAGTAAAGCAAATGCCACTGAAGCCACTAATCCCCATCGCCAGGCCCAGCGCCAGCTCCGATTGAGCAGGACCCCGATACGAGCTGTTGAGTCAGGGAGAACGGTTGCATCGGCCGTGTAATAGGCGACGACATTGCGGATGACGTTGGTGACCTGGACCATTATCTGCACGATGGCCGTGACGGTGACAAAGACAAAAAACTCGGTCGGTGTGAGCCAGCGGCCGACCACAATATTGACGAGATAGTCAAAGCCGCCGGCGACGACCATGGCAATCGCCATAAATGCGCCCTGCGTCAGACCGGCAAAGCGGTCGGGGAGTTGGATATTGGCGCGCGAGGTCATGCTGTATCGGTTAACCCGCGTCGCCTTTTTGCCGTTCGGCAACGATAAAACAGTGAGCGCTTTGATCAGGGGCGACCTTTTGGAGCGCCTTTTCCACAGAAACCGCGGCCGGCGTTAGTCGCTCCATGGACGGCATCTGGTCCGGCATGATTTCCCATAGCCAAAACAGGATGCTGTATTGACCAGCTTCTTGGATGTAGAATCCACGCTGGCCGATGGTTTTCTGTAACTCATCGTAATAGAACGGCGCGTTAATCTCATCACCCAGCCAACTGGGATACAGGCGACGGCCCCAGTGAATGATCGGGTTGTCCTCGACCGTCTCGACAAGAAAGAGGATTCCGCCGGGACGAAGAACCCGATGCACCTCGTTGAGCGCACGATCCACATCACCGATGTGGTGGAGAACGTGCTGGATGTAAACCATATCCAGAGAGCCGGTTGCAAACGGTAGCTCAAGTCCATCTGCCAGCAAAGCCGGACCATGAGCGGCCGCCAGCTCGACACGATCCGCGACGGCATCCAGGCCCATACTGGGACGGCCGTACTGCGCGAAGCGGCTCATGTTCCAGCCGTTGCCGCAGCCGATCTCCAGAATGCGCTGCATGTCCGGCCGGGCAAATACCTGGCGTTCGACTGCGAAGTAGGGGAGCACCTCGTACCGGCGAGGCGACCAGTTCTGACCGAAAACGGCCGGTTTACGATAGTCCATGGGGTGTTGTATTGGCGGATAGAGACTCCGGTTTGACCGGTGTATCGGATACCGAACTCACTGAGGGTGGTTGTTCCGAATACTTGTTGTCAATTCGCTCCCACCAATTATCCAATTCTATCGCCTCGACCTGGATATTCACATCTTTCAAGGCTCGTCGGGTGAAGGCCTGTTCCTGTTCGATCCAGTTTTGATCGTCCCACATAGCCAATTCTGCTGCGAGCTGGGTCAGCGGCCGGAATCCGGTCTGTGCCCAGCCCTTGTGGACCAACTCGTCTACAGTCTGATCCTGGGAGGGAGGTTCGGTTGTCGGAGCCGGGCCCAGGATAATCAGTGAATCGGCCGTCGCTGTTTCGGCCGTCGTGACCCTCGGAGCCAGTTCATGGACATCATACTTGGGTTGGGGCATAAGTCGTTGCAGATAAGTATTCAGCGTGGCCGCCGGAAGGCGTCGCGTACCAAGCCAAAGACCCAGTTGGCGGATTTGCCGTGAGTAGACGAGTCGCTGAAGGAACAACGGGGCTACCGCACGGGTGGCCGCGGATGCGTCACGGAGCATGGCCTGATTAATGGTGACCGGCTTGGGATAGGCGTAGACCGTCCCGTCATTTGCCAGGATGATTCGATCATCACCCATGAATGCCAGATTGTCTGAGGTCGCCAACTGCAAGAGGCCGTAGGCCATATCCGGCGCGCCGGATATCAGTCTGGCCCGGTATTGCTCATCTGGTGTGGCAACAGCAGCCACCGGCAGAAAAGCGTTCCCGCGCGTCACCAGCATCCAGTGGATTACCGGTTCGACCACATTTGTATAGAGAAAGGACGGTGAGGATTCCAGCAGAGGTGACACGACGATCTCGGTATAGTCACCGGGCAAGACGGCCAGACTGAAACCGAAACGGCCGAGATGCTCGTCATAGCTGATTGCATCGGCGGGATGGCTGGGAGTACCGTGTCGGTCCACCCGGAGCCGCAGATCGATTTGCGACGGTTCTTCGGGAACGATGAAATGTTCGAGTTCAGCCAGCGGAACCTGGGAAGCCACACTCAATAGATTGTGGATATTGTAGTAGGTTTGGGAACGCGGTCGCATCATCAAACCACGACCCCAAATCCAGTATTCCGAGAACAGGTAATAGACGAACCCGGCTATAGACAGAGCTAAAAGCGCCGCCAGTAGATAATGCACGCCCCAATGGGTCAACAGGGCGAGCATGGGTAGGTAGATGAGCAGGAGGTAGAGTAAACCAAGTAGTAAGGTGATCCCCAGCCGTTGATGTGTATAGCCGGGTATCCGGTCATTGAACACCCACGCCTCTCCCGCAAGCAGGACCACGATGGTGGCGGCCCCGGCCAGTGCGGCCCCGGACAGCAACGGCCAGCCAAAGCGGCCGACTAGGAGACCCAATAGGAGCAGGTTCAGGCCGACACCGAGGATGATTACCAGCAGGAACCGCGCCAGATGCTGATTAACCGTCCAGCGGAGGCGGGTCAGGTGGCGGAAGTAGCGTATACCTTCGTTGAAATCAGCCTTGCTTTGCCCTTCGTTACGTGCCGCAAAATCGAAGAAAACTTCACTGACATGGAATTCCGGGTGACGCACAAGAATTTCCAGCAGGATTTTAAAGCCATCAGGCTGTAGTGTATCGATTGAAAGGGCAGACCTGCGCACCAGGAAGAATCCGGTGAGCGGGTCAGATACGTTTTTCAGAACGCGCGGAAACAGAACCCGCGCCAGAATGGTCAGCGTTTGGGATGTTACTGCTCGTGAGCGACTGAGTCCGACAGGACCGATAAAATCCGCGCGGCGGCTGGCTACAATGAGATCGGCGCCGGTGCGTTCCGCCTGGTCCAGTAATTGCCGGACAACCTCCGGCGGATGTTGTGGAATCCGCGTCCATCACACAGACCCATTGCCCGGAAGCAGTCCGTAATCCTTCGACTACAGCGCCGCTCAATCCGTTCCGCACCTCCGGCGGCCGGTGAATAAGGGTAATAGGGGGTGGCGCGGATGATTCCACCCGGCTGTTAATCACTGCCGGTGTGTCATCCGTACTGTCGTCTACAAAAATGACCTCATAGGGAATACCATTTAACGTTTTTCCCAGCCGGTTGAGAAGTGGTTCAATGTTTTCGGCCTCGTTACGGGTGGGCACAACGACGGACAGAAGCGGATTTCCTTCTTCCGTCGGACTACCCATTGTGGTTTGCTCCCGGCCATTGAACAGCCTTTCTACTAACAACCCTCATTGCCGGGCGATAATAGCACAACAGGCGGATGGGCTACAATGCGCCCGACCAACGACCGCCCACCGTTAGCGTCCGTTGACGGGTACAGGTATCTCGTCTATCCTCCGCCCTATGTCTCGCGTACGCATCGCGGCCGTATTGGTCTTCATCATCTCCCTCACTATTGCCGTACTTGTGCTGACCGATGCTGTACCGGAACTGCGTGGTCCGGCACCTTCAACCGGTGTGTGGCATTGGCCTTACATGCTGCGGCCTGTCGTAAGATGGTTGCCGGCCGTCGTCGTCTCAATTGCCCTCCTTGTGGTAGGCGTGTGGTGGGTTGCAAACCGTCCTCACCTGTTCTGGCCGGTATTGGTGGTTGCCGGATTATCTCTGGGCTTGCAACTGGGTATTCTCTACGCGGATCAACCCAATATTGGCGCGGCGCTTGTTGATCGAACCCTGTCCAAAGACACAAACGGCTATGCTGCTGCAGCGGGAGAGATAGATGATTTGGGTGGGGTGTTACGTACGTATCCGGCCTTTATGGCGGCATCGGACAACGAACATGTCCGCACTCACCCGCCGGGTCTGGTCACCGGATACTGGCTCGCGGACCGGATGCTTGAGGCGACACCTCGCTTGACCGGCCGGCTCGCAGCGCCGGTCAGATTGTGGCGCTGTACCGATCTCTGGGTCCTGTCCCGGCCGTTGTCCGCGGCGGCCGGTCTCCTGACCGGATCACTCTGGTTGGTGGTATCAGCGGCGCTAACGCCTGTCGCCGCATATTTCGTGGCCCGTCGTTTATTTCGCGGTGCGGCCATTGCCCTGGCGGCTGTGTTGGCCGCGATCATCCCGGCCCTGTTGGTGTTCAGCCCAACACCGGACCAGCTTTATGCCTTTCTATCGCTAATCTCTCTGTGGTTTCTGCTAAAGGGAGTATCTGGGTCACAGTGGGGTTGGTTGGCGGGGGCCGGTATTACATTGTCTGCCATGACCTTTATGAGTATCGGCAACGTCGCCTGGGCCGGGTTACTGGGTGCCTTCTTGATCATAAGTGCCTGGCGACAGGGCTGGTCAACCCGGCAGTGGGCTGCCGGTCTGGGTGCCTTTGGATTGGGTATGGTCAGTCTATGGTTGATCTATTGGCTGGGTTGGGGTGTTTCGCCCTGGGCTGTAATCGAGACCGGATTACAACAGCATTACCAGCTTGTGACCAGCCAGCGCGATTACTGGACCTGGGTGGGCTACAACCCGCTGGACTTTCTCCTGTTCACCGGCGTGGCTATTGTCGTCGGTTGGGGTGGGTTAACGGCCGCCGCTGTTGTTCGTAGAGGATGGCGACGCAGTGAGGCCGGATTACTGGCGATCCTGCTGGCTACATTTCTGCTGGCCCTGATGCTTTCGGGGAGCACGCGCGGTGAAGTCGGCCGTCTGTGGCTGGTGTTTATGCCGCTATCGGCCGTGCTGGCCGGCGGTGGGTGGTCGGCCGCAGCGGGGCAAGACCACAGCGTCCATCTACCGGTTTGGGGCAGGCCCCTCAGCAATTCAATTGGCCGGATGCTGCGCTGATAATTAGCGCCCAGCTATTAATTGTTTTGGCTATTGGCTTCTCATGGCAAACATTGCAGGCGGTTATCTTGCCGGTTGTCCGGCCGGAGATGCCGGAAATTACTGGAGAGCTGAATGATCTTCAGACTGTTTTCACTACACCTGAAGGACGGCCGTTGCTGTTGAGTGGCTATGTTGTTGACTCGCGTATGCAGTCTGACGAAACTGTGACGGCTTCGCTGGTGTGGGAAGGAGAAGGTCCGACCCTTGAGCCGTACACGGTGTTTGTTCATGTGGTGGATGCGCAAGGGAACCTTGTCGCCCAGCAGGACAATTGGCCGGTCGAAGGGTTGTGGCCGACAACCTGCTGGCGACCGGGCGAGGAGGTTGTGGATACATACACGATTGACCTGCCACAGGAACTGCCTCCCGGAACGTACTCCCTGCTGGCCGGGGTGTATGGTGGGCTGAATGCCGAGCGCCTGGTGACTCAAGACGGTCAGGATACGCTGCACTTAGGCCAATTTTCAGTTGGTCAGTAGAGGTGGTGGTTGATGACGACTAAATCACCGGCTGCCTATTCGCCTAATACAATACCATTTTCGGCTGTCACCCAAAAGCAGTCATCTCGCCTGTGGACGATGCTGGCGGCCGCTGTACTGTTATTGCTTGCCTTTGGGCTGATGGTGTCCAGCGCGGTGCGCAAGAGCAGTACGGTTGATGAACAAACCCACCTCTTTCGGGGAACAGCCTATCTCCTTGAACATGCAACCCAGTTTCGGGATGTCCATCCACCTCTGGGATTTGCCCTGCAAGCCCTGCCATTGCTCACAGAGCCGGATCTGCAATTGCCGGTAGATACACCGGCGTGGGCTGAGGGGCGTTGGGAGATTGCGGCGGATGCATTCCTGTGGCAGCTAAATGCCAATCCCCAACGGATCCTCCTGCTTGGCCGGATGTCCACGATGTGGCTGGTGCTCTTGTTGGGGGCTGTGGTATTTCGTTGGGGGCGGCAGCTCGGTGGAGCAATGGCTGCCATTACCGCCATGACCCTGCTCCTGTTCGACCCGAATATCCTGGCCCACGGCCGTCTGTTCACGAACGATATCTCGGGGACATTTTTCATGATCCTGGCTACCTACGGCTACTGGCGCTGGACGAAAACCGGCCGGTGGACGGCCGTAGCTCTGACCGGTCTGGGACTGGGGTTGGCCGGGGCAACGAAATATAGTGCTGTCACCCTTGTCCCGGCGCTGGGCGCGATTGCCCTGTGGCTGGCCTGGCAGCGTCGCTCGTGGTTACCCATCGTTGCTCTGGGTGTAGCTGGGGTAGGCGCGGTCATGGTTATCTGGGCGCTGTACAGTTTTCCCATACGGCCTGTTCCCCTGGCCCCATGGTGGGATGACCTGGCCTGGACAATGGACTACTTCCAACGGCCGTCCGGTGCCTATCTGCTAGGCGAAACGCGCGCCGGCGGCTGGTGGTACTACTTCCCGGTGGCCTACTTGGTCAAGACACCATTGGCAACATTGGTATTGGCGGCCTGGGCAGTTGTTGCGTCGCTCATCGCAATCATTCGGGATCACAAACCAGGCGGGTTGGACTGGCTATCATGGGCGTTTCTGGTGCTGCCACCGGGGGTCTATATCGCCGTGAGCCTGATTGGCCCGCTTAATATCGGTTACCGGCATTTACTGCCGGCGCTGCCGTACATTGCTATTTTTATCGCGGTCAGCCTGATCGGTGACCGGGGTCGCAGCGGCCGGTGGGTCCGGTTCCTGGTACCTGCACTTAGCGTGTCGGTGATCGCTCTTAGTGTTGTTCGCTGGCCGGATTACATTCCCTATTTCAACAAATTGGCCGGCGGCCCGGACCGTAACTGGCTCATCTTATCTGACAGCAATATTGATTGGGGGCAGGACTTACCGGCCTTGGTCACTTGGAACAATGCGCGACAGGACAACCTGCCCCTCTACGTCAGCTATTTCGGTACAGCCCATCCGCAGGCTTACGGGCTTGATTATCTGCCTATCCCGACCTGGGCACCGGGGCCGGAACAGCTTTCACCGGATCGCCGGACGTATGATCCAGCGGACCCCGCCCCCGGCTGGTATGCCGTCAGTGTTACCAATCTTCACGGGCAGGTGCTGGATAACCCGGACCTGTATGCGCGCTTTCGAGATCAGGAGCCTGCCTTGCGAATAGGTGACAGCATTCGTGTTTACCAGGTAGCGCCGCGCGGTCAACCGTTTGATCTGGCGCTGGCCGGGCTAACCCCGGCCGAACTGACCGAGCCAATACGGGACGCGCTACCCGGCAACGACCGCCAATTGCGCTGGATTGATGACAGCAATGCACTGATCTGGTCGGCCGATGGGCTTTGGTTGGCAACCGCTGTGCCGGTCGCCGAGCCGTTACAAACATACTTGCCCCCGTTGGAAGTATCAGATGATGGGCAAACATTGTATTATCTGGAATCTCCACCTGATGTTGATACCGTCGGCATGACTTTTGGCAGCACATTTACTCTTTTGTCATCACAAGTCGTGGATTCTGCTGATGATACTATTGGTGTCTTGACGTACTGGGGCGTTGACCAGAGTACGGATCGGCCGATCAAACTGTTTGTTCATGCGCTGGACGATTCAGGCCAGATTCTCAGTCAGTGGGACGGGCTGAGTGTCGACACTAGCAGTTTGCAACCAGGTGACCGGTTTATGCAATTACACGTATTGCCTGAACCCGACACGGATCTCGATCGGTTGGTCGTCGGTGTGTATGATGCGGAAACGTTAGAGCGACTGGCCCTGCCCGACGGACAGGATTCCGTCACCATCCCGATGCCCTGACAACACTCCAGCAGGGTGTCTCATGAGCAGTACTGGTCGAAGCGGCCGTAACTCGCTATGATTCGCGGACTGGAGCCGCACACAACGGCCGCAAACCTGTATGACTGACAAGCTAAGTATTTCCGCTTTCTTCCCCGCTTATAACGACGCCGGTACCATCCCCAGTATGGTGATAACGGTACTGCTGATTCTGCGAGAGATCAGCGATGATTATGAGGTGATCGTCGTAAACGACGGTAGCCAGGATCACACCCCAGGTTCTTGATGAACTGGCCCGGCTCTATCCCGATGAAGTGCGCATTGTCCACCACCCGCAGAATCGCGGATATGGCGGCGCACTCCGCACCGGATTCGCCAGCGCAACGAAGAGTGGATCTTCTATACGGACGGTGACGCCCAGTACGATCCGCGTGAACTCAAGAATCTGGCCGTTCTTGCCAATGACGACGTAGATTTTATTAATGGGTGGAAGATCGAGCGCAATGACCCTGCTCACCGGATCGTAATCGGCCGCCTGTACCAGTACATTATCAAAGCCGCCTTCGGGTTAAAGCTAAAGGATGTGGACTGTGACTTCCGGCTAATGCGGCGGAAAGTGTTTGATAATGTGGAGCTAACGGCCGATAGTGGCGTGATATGCGTGGAATTGATGAAGAAGGTGCAGGACGCGGGATTTCGCCTCACCGAAACACCGGTCCACCACTTCCACCGCGCCTATGGAAAGTCGCAGTTTTTCAACTATCCCCGGCTGATACGGGTTGCGCAGGACCTGACTGTTCTTTGGAAGCAACTCGTATGGGATAAAGACCAAACGGTGGAGCAACCATCCACTTTGCCATCAATGAGCCCGGCACGGAAAACTATTAGGGATTTCTTCCATGCCGACTGTACCAACTGATCACCTGAGTTATTTCAACGAGAAGCGTGTACTGATTACCGGCGGGTTGGGCTTTATTGGCTCTAACCTTGCTCACCGGCTGGTTGATCTGGGTTCCCATGTGCTGATTGTGGACTCCCTCATCCCGGAGTATGGCGGCAATATGTACAATGTGGCCGGGATTGAGGATCAACTGCGGATTAACATCGCTGACATTCGTGACGAACACGGGCTGCGCCACCTGGTACAGGAACAGGACGTTATCTTCAACCTGGCCGGGCAGGTTAGCCACACAGACAGTATGGTGGACCCATACACGGATCTGGAGATCAACGCTCGCAGCCAGCTTTCACTTCTTGAAGCCTGTCGTCATGGCAATCCGGAAGCAACAATCATTTTTGCCAGCACCCGCCAGATTTACGGCCGACCTGAATACCTGCCCGTAGACGAACGACACCCCTTGCAGCCGACCGATGTCAACGGCATCAACAAGATGGCTGGTGAGTGGTACCACATGGTTTACCATCAGGTTTATGGGTTGCATACGACCTCCCTGCGTCTGACCAACACCTACGGCCCCCGGATGCGGATTCGGGACGCCCGCCAGACATTTATTGGGTGGTGGGTGCGTCAGTTGCTGGAAGGGCAAACATTACGGATCTTCGGTGACGGGTTGCAGGTGCGCGACTTTACGTATGTGGATGATGCAGTTGAGGCCATGCTCCTGGTCGCGGCCCACAAAGCGGCCGACGGGCAAATTTACAATCTGGGGGGCGACGACCCCATTAATCTACTGAACCTGGCCCGGTTGATGGTTGAGGTGAACGGGGGAGGTAGCTATGAATTGGTCGAGTTTCCCGGAGATCGCCGCCGTATCGACATCGGCGATTATTATGGCGACTATCGCAAAATTCGTAGCAAACTGGGCTGGCGACCGATGACCCCCTTGCGTGAAGGTTTGGCCGAAACGCTTGACTACTTTCGCAGCCATCTGGCTGAATATGTCTGATAAGACCTCCTAACTCCGCCACTACCTATGCCCATTCATTCGATTCCCTTTCTTGATCTCAAGGCTGCCTATCTCCGCCAGAAGGCCGAACTGGATGCGGCCGTTGCCCGGGTGATGCAAAGCGGTTGGTACATCCTCGGTGAGGAAGTGCGCCGGTTTGAGCAGGAGTTTGCTGATTATATTGGGGTATCGCATGCCATCGGGGTTGCCTCCGGAACGGACGCCTTGCTGCTAGCGTTGAGGGCGTCCGGGATTGGTCCGGGGGATGAGGTGATTACCGTGTCCCATACGGCCGTGGCGACGGTCGCGGCCATTGAACTGACCGGGGCTACACCGGTATTCGTTGACATAAACCCAATCACTTACACTCTGAACCCTGAATTGCTGCCTCAAACCCTTACTGAGCGAACACGGGCCATCGTACCTGTGCATCTGTACGGGCAGGCGGCCGATATGGATCCAATCCTGTCCTTTGCGCGTAGTCATGAACTGCTGGTTATTGAAGATTGCGCCCAGGCTCACGGGGCGCAGTATCGCGGGCAAACAGTCGGAACGATTGGAGATCTGGCTGCCTTCAGTTTCTATCCGACAAAGAATCTCGGCGCGTTAGGGGATGGCGGCGCTGTTGTTACAAGCCAACCTGAACTGGCAGAGCGCGTGCGTCTGCTACAGCAATATGGTTGGCGCGAACGGTACATCAGTGAAGTCCCCGGGATGAACAGCCGGTTGGACGAAATGCAGGCGGCCGTTCTGCGTGTGCGGTTGAAAGCACTTGATCACGACAACAATGCCCGTCGGCATTTGGCCGCGATCTATTCGGAGCAGCTAGCCGGATTGCCGGTTGAGACACCGGTTCAGGCGGGGATGAATACCCATATTTACCACCTGTATGTCATTGCCTCCGATCGACGTGATGCGTTACTTGCGTATTTGAAGGAGCAGGGCACCGGCACCGCTATTCACTATCCTGTCCCGGTTCACCTGCAACCAGCTTACCGACGGCTGGGCTATACAGTAGGCAGTCTGCCGGTTTCGGAGACGGCCGCTAACCGCATTCTCTCTCTTCCCATGCATCCGGATTTGCCGGAAAGCGACGTATTGCAGATTTCCGCGCAAACTGCCACATTTTTCAGTTAGGCACAAAAAGCCAGTCTTACCATTTCACATAGTCAGTAAAAATTGAGCCTAATGCTTCCCTGAAACAGACGATTGCCGGACTGCCAATCGGTGAAGACCATTCGAATTTGCAAAATGTTAGATAAATACCTAACATTCGATTGCTTTTCTGATATAATTGCGAGTAGATCGCATGTAACAGGATTGTTCATGGAACATGTACCAACACCCCAAAAAGCTGGTCTTGATGCGACCAAGCGATTACTCGGTTATCTACGGCCGTATCACAAGCAGGTAATCATTGCCTATGTGGCTGTTCTGCTGGCGACTGTATTGAACCTTGTTGTCCCCCAGATCGTTGCCTGGGCGATTGACTATGGTTTGGAAGAGGGAAAGGCCTCAACCCTGTTTGCTGCCGGCGGCATCATCCTCGGAATCGCCGTCGCGCGCGGGATTGTCGGTTTCGCGCAACGGTACTATGGGGAATGGCTGACCCACCGGGTAGCCTATGATATCCGCAACGACTTCTACGATAGCGTTCAGCACCAGCCGTTTGCTTTTCATGATGCCAGCCATACCGGTGATCTGATGAGCCGGGCTACCAGTGACATTGCTGAGTCGGAGCGTTTTGTCGGCATCGGCCTGATGGACCTAACAGCCACATTATTGTTGATGGCCGGCGTTGTGATTGCCATGCTTCTGGAGTCACCCCGGTTGGCTTTACTGGGCTTGATACCCATGCCTTTTCTTATCATCACCACGTTGCACTTTGGGCTGACGATTGAACCGATGTTTAAATCGATTCAAGAGCAAATGGGGGTTCTCTCCACTGTTATGCAGGAAAGCCTAACCGGAATTCGCGTGGTGAAAGCCTTTGCGCGTGAACCGCACGAATTGCATAAGTTCGATGCCCAAAACGATGAATGGTTCAACCAGCGGTACGGTCTCATTCGTAAATGGGCCAATAACTGGCCGTTCATGACTTTTCTCATTGCTGCCAGTATTTTCCTGCTGCTGTGGTTTGGCGGTCCACAGGCCTTGAATGGCACGATCACTGTCGGTTCGTTGTTTGCGTTAATTTCATACGTGCTACTGCTCAGTGGTCCGGTGCAACGGTTGGGGTTCCTCGTTAACCTGGCCGCGACAGCCGGAGCAAGCGCTGCGCGTGTATTTGAGATTTCCGATCTTCCCGGAGAAGTGGTGGATGCGGCTGACGCTATTCCCTTGACAAACCCGGAGGGCCGGGTGGAATTTGAAGAGGTTGCATTTGCTTACACTGATGACTTGAATGTGTTGGAAGACATTTCATTTGTTGCCCTTCCCGGCCAGAAAACAGCGTTGATTGGCCCGACGGGAGCCGGCAAGTCAACGGTTACCAATCTGATTCCACGCTTTTATGATGTGACGGAAGGGATTGTGCGCGTAGATGGGTATGATGTACGTGACCTGCAATTGCGCTCGCTGCGGAGCCATATCGGCATCGTCCTCCAGGAGCCGTTTTTATTCAGCCAGACGATTACCGAGAACATCGCCTACGGCCGTCCGGGGGCGACGTTTGACGAGGTTGTGGCAGCCGCGGAGGCAGCCCATGCCCACGAATTCATCCTTGAGTTAGAGGAAGGGTACGACACGCGTGTTGGTGAGCGGGGTGTGACTTTGAGCGGTGGTCAGAAGCAGCGCATTGCGATTGCCCGCGCGATTCTGGCTGACCCGCGCATCCTGATTCTTGATGATTCAACGAGCAGTGTGGATACAGAAACCGAACACATCATCCAGGAAGCATTGGCGGTTTTGATGGAAGGTCGCACAACTTTTGTGATAGCCCAGCGTTTGTTGACATTGAAGAACGCCGATCAAATTCTGGTCCTGGATCATGGCCGCATCGTCGAGCGTGGTACCCACGATGAGCTTCTGGCTCAAGATGGTCTCTATCGAGAAATCTATGATCTGCAACTCCGCGATCAGGAAGAGTTTGTCGCTCTTCAGAGCCGAATGACTGGTGATTAGGGGATAGCGAGTTATGAGTACCGTAAAGAAATCAATCCCCGATAATGGGCAGGTTCCTTTCGAACCGCAGCACTCGCGAGGAACGCGAAGAACGTGTCCGCCTGTTACTGCGTGAAGACGACGAACTTTTAGGCAAGGCGTATGATGGCCGCCTTGTTCGACGGCTGGCAACCTACGTTGGCCCCTACAAGACGCAGATGATCCTGGCAATCTTCCTGATGGTTATCAGCTCGCTGCTTAGTGTGGCTGGCCCGGCCATCATCGGCCGTGCAATTGACGACGGTATCAGTGCCGGCTCGTTCAGAGTCCTGCGTATCTGGACGGTAGTCTTTCTGGCTGCGGCTGTAATTGAGTGGATTACAAACCGTGCCCGGATTCGCATCATGGCCTATGTGGGTACGCGGGTGGTTGCTGATCTGCGGAGCGAATTCTTCCGCCACCTTCATACACTAACGCTAAATTTCTACAACAACTATAGTATCGGCCGTCTGATGAGCCGGTTGATTGGTGATGTAGGCGTCTTGCTGGATTTTGTTACCTGGTCCATTACTGGGCTATTCCGTTCGGTTTTTATTTTGGGCGGCATTATCATCGCCATGTTGCTGATGAACTGGCAGTTGGCGTTGATTACATTTGCGGTGATGCCCCTGATGCTCCTATTGACCAATTACTGGCGCTCGCGGGTGCGAGAAGCCTACCGGGCTACCCGTCAACGTCTGTCCTGATCAACGGTTATCTGAACGAGTCCATTTCCGGTATCCGCGTGACAAAGAGCTTTTCACGCGAGGATCGAAACCTGCGTTACTTTGATGATCTGAACCACTCTTTCTTTGACGCCAACGTTGAGGCGACCCGTCTGGCAGCATTGTTCTTCCCCGGTGTGGATTTTCTGGGCGCACTGGCAACGGCGTTGGTAGTTGGTGTGGGTGGTTGGCTGGTATTGCAGGACTCCCTGACCGCCGGTGTCCTTGTGGCCTTTGTACTCTATGTGGATCGCTTCTTTGACCCGATTCGGGAGTTGGCCCAGCGTTACAATGTATTCCAGGCAACGATGGCTGCCTCGGAACGTATCTTTGAATTGCTCGATCGGACACCGGATATACAGGATTCGCCGGATGCGTATCCGCTCCCGACTATTGAGGGTGATGTCGAGTTTGACGATGTTTCATTTGCCTATCGGACAGACGGCCGTCTTGTGTTACGGAACATCAACCTTCACGCAACGCCAGGTGAGCGTATTGCCCTGGTGGGTGAGACCGGCGCAGGGAAGAGCACCATTATCCGCTTGCTGTCACGATTCTTTGACGTAACCGAAGGTGCGTTGCTAATTGACGGCCATGATATTCGTGATGTCACTGGCGATAGTTTGCGCCGTCAAATGGGTATCGTCCTGCAGGATACATTCCTGTTTACCGGCACAATTGCTGAGAATATCCGCTACGGCCGACTGGATGCAACCGATGAAGAAGTCGTCGCTGCCGCGAAGGCAGTTGGCGCGGATGATTTTATTCAGCGGTTACCGGACGGCTACAACTCAGAAGTGGGCGAGAACGGCGGCAACCTCAGCGTGGGACAGCGGCAGCTCATCTCCTTTGCCCGTGCACTGTTGGCCGATCCGCGAATCCTCATTCTGGATGAGGCAACCAGTAGCGTTGATACAGCAACCGAGAAGATTATTGAGTCGGCGCTGGATACACTGATGAACGGCCGAACGAGTTTTGTGATCGCCCATCGCCTCAGCACCATTATCAACGCGGATCAGATCGTTGTCCTTGACCATGGTGAGATCGTCGAGCAAGGCACACACGAAGAGCTACTGGCTCGCAAAGGCCGTTACTACAATCTCTATACCATGCAGTGGTCGCAGCAAGACAATCCGTTTAGCCTCAATTGATATGGATAGCGGAGTGCAGGATGTGCGTATTCGTAGCGCAGTAGACTTTACGATATGCACATCCCACACTCCTGATTTATCGTTTTACTCCAGAACGTAAATTCCTCGGTCAGCACACATATCCTTCAGGATTTGCGGCCAGACGGTCACACTGACCTCTCCCAAATGGGCTTTGTGTAAAAGCGCCATTAATGTGCGCGATTGACCGATGCCGCCCCCGATGCTCAGTGGGACTTCGTCGTTGAAGATCGCCTGGTGATAGGGCATATCCATGAAATGAAGCTGATCGGTTATCTCCAGTTGTTTAACCAATGACTCGGCATTAACGCGGATTCCCATTGACGTTAACTCATGTCGTCGCCGGGTAACCGGGTTCCAGACGAGAATATCACCGTTTAGCCCATGCATGGGTTGCCCATCGGCCGATACTGTTTCTGATACCCAGTCATCATAGTCGGCTGCACGCAATTCATGTGGATATCCATCGGCTAACGTCCAGCCAATCCCATAGATGAAAATGGCGGGGTAATCCTGCAAGATGGCAGTCTCACGTTGTTTGCGAGGCAGGTTGGGGTAACGTGCCAATATTTCCTCGGCGTGGAAGAAGGTTAGCTCATCCGGGAGAGCCGGGTAGCCATCATGGGCTAGTGCCGGGAACAGTTCGAATACATGCTGTTCTGCGCCCTTAATGACTTTCCAAATGCGTTTAACAACGTCGGTTAGAGAAGCGAGATTGCGCTGGTCGGCCGTAATTGCCAGTTCCCAGTCCCATTGATCCACATAGGCGCTATGATCGTGATCGAGGAAATAATCCTTACGCACGGCGCGCATATCAGTCAACAGCCCTTCACCAGGGATCATGTCAAACTGGTGCAAGGCCATTCGCTTCCATTTTGTGGCTGCCTGGACAATTTCAGCCCGGATGGGATGTTGGTCGTGGTCGTTGCTGATATAGAACTGGACAGGGGTGCGCGATCCGTCGCGATCAAGATAGTCGTTCACACCGCTTTCGCTGTTGACGATGAGCGGAACGGTTACCATCATGAGACCAAGCTCTTTCGCCAGATTCTCTTCAATGTACTGCTTGGCGGCGAAAATAGCCCGCTGCGTATCCTTCACAGAGAGAGTGGATTGATAATCGTCGGGGAGGATCAGCGCCAATTCTTCATAGCTACCGATTCCCGGCCCTGCTAAATCTGCTTGCTTCGTATTCATTGTGGGAACTCCTTATGATGAGTCTATAGGGAGGTGAGATTGACTCCTGTTAATACCCTACACTAAACTGATTTAGACTGTCATGTACAAAATGTCATACTCCTGAGCAGCAGAAAGTCATGACCGGATTGTCACAAATGAGGTGGCAGTGGTGTTTAGAGGGGTGGATTCGTGAGGCAAGATTTGACGGCACTTTCCGACAGCATCTTAATGGATCGTTTGGCCGGAGGCGATGAGGTGTCTTTCGATACCCTGTTCTATCGCCATTACGATCGTGTTTACGGCATCCTGTTTCGATTGGTCGGAACACGGGCCGAGGCTGAGGACCTGACGCAAGAGGTGTTCCTGAAACTTCACGATCATGCTGCCCGTCACAGGAGTCATGGAGACGACAATATCAGCGCCTGGCTCTATCGGGTCGCCACGAATCTGGGTTACAACGCTATCCGCAACCGGCAGCGGCGCTGGCAGCGGGATGTTGTGTTGGTTCCGGACTCCGAGATGCCCGGAGCTGAACAGGAAGTGGCCCGCCGACAGGAAGTGGCTGCTGTTCGGGAAGCTCTTGCGCGGATGAAAGCCAGAGACGCTCAGTTACTGATCCTGCGACAGATGGATTTTAGCTATGCTGAGTGTGCGGCGATTTGCGGAGTGGCGCCCGGCTCAGTAGGAACGTTGCTGGCTCGTGCGGCCGAATCGTTCCGGACGGCCTACGTTGAGGTTGCAGGTAGGGGAGAAGAGAGATGAATGAGATTGATAGTGAATACCAGGACGTTTTGGACCAACTATCGGTATTGGCCCCCGGCGTCGGGGACGAACCCAGCCCGGCCAAGATGGCGCTGACGCAAGTAACCCAACGAACCCATGCACAAAAACGCAATCCGATTGATGAGTTCATAAGGAGTATAAGTGATACGATGAATAAGCGAGTATTAGCGCTAGGGGCAACGGCCGTCCTGGCAATCGCGCTGTTAGTTGGTTTCCCGTCTGTACGGGCTGCGGCCGGTGATTTCCTCGGCCTGTTCCGGGTAGAGAAGTTTGCGCCCATTTCCGTTTCGCCTCCAGCAGCTAGCCATGCTTGAGTTGAGCAGGCGAGAGCTTCAATCCCAGCAATCATCATGGACAAGGAACCCAGCGGGCGCAGCAGGTTTGCTCGCTGGAAGAAGCAGAAGCGCAGACTGGATATGATGTTCGCAAACTAAACGGCATCATAGGTGAACGGAAATCTACGTGAGGCTCGGAAGCGAACGGGTATCTAACCATTGATCTGGCCGGCGCCCGTGCCATTGTTGAAGCAGCAGGCGTGAAGCCCCTGTTACTGCCGGACTCTGCTGGACGGGGCACAGGTAGATGTCAACGTATTTCGGTGTCCAGCAGATATGGGCTGACGGGACTGTGTTGATGCAAACAACCAGCCCTTATATCAATTACCCTGAGGATGTTGACCCCACCGTTCTCGGTGAGGGCAGTGTTACAGGTCTCGGAATGGATGCCAGTGTTGCCCGGCAAATGGCCCAGAGCATAGACTGGACCAGCACCATGCTGCTGCCTATCCCGCGTGACTTTGCCTCTTACCAACAGGTCGTTGCAGATGGCGCGCCGGTGTGGCCATTGTTCCACCTGGACACCTCTACTGAATCGGCCGTCATGTGGCAACAGGGCGGGATAGTTTATATTCTCAGTGGCCCAACCGACGTCGATAGCCTGATCTCCCTCGGTAATCGTCTCCGTTAGCCTTCCAACAGGCCCCTGATATGATCACCTCATATCAGGGGCTTTTTGTGTCTTATGAGTGATCTTGCGATCAGCGCAACACCTGCGTAAAGAGTTTGGCGAGAAGGTTGCCGTCGCTGACCTGACGCTGAATGGCACAGCGTGGTGAAGTCTTTGGCTTTCTGGGCCCGAACGGCGCGGGGAAAACCACGTCGGTCAAGATGCTGCTCAGCCCGACTCGACTGGCGGTGAAGCGACGCTGCTGGGACAACCGCTTGGTAATCGCGAGGCGCGCGAGCCAAAGTAGGATATCTTCCTGAGCACTTTCAGTTTCATGAGTGGTTGCGAACAACGAGTTCCTGGATTTTCACGGCTGTCTTTACGGCATGAGTCAAGGTGACCGTGAAGAGCGATTCCCCGGCTGTTGCGGTTGGTCGGCTTGCAGGAACGGGCGGAAACAAAGCTGAGTGCATTTTCCAAGGGAATGTTACAGCGCATCGGTCTGGCACAGGCCCTGCTCCGCTCGGCGATATTGTTTTCCTCGACGAACCAACCTCCGGCCTGGATCCATCGGGCGACGATTGGTGCGATATTATCAACGCTCTGCGCAACAGGGGACGGCGTTTCCTGAACTCGCATCTTCTCAGTGAGGTGAGCAAACCTGTGATCGTGTGGCTTTCATTAGGGACGGCCGCATCTTGCAGGTGGCGTCCCTGAGTGAGTTTGAGGTTGAGGGTTCGAGGTTGTATTGCGCGTGGTGACCACCCCGGCATTATTGGCCGGATTAGAACTGGCTAACGGGGGAACAACCCCGCCGTAACCAATGGCCGAATTCACTGACGGTGAAATCCGAGAGCGAACTTCACCCACTTATGGCGGAATGGATTATGCGACAGGGACGCAGCCTGTATGGGGCCCCAGCCGCATGTCGCTTGAGGATCGCTTCCTGCAAATTGTGGGTGAGTGCGGGAGAGTAAAGACATGGCAACCTGGGTAATTAGCCAAATCTGACTGTTCGCGAAGCCCAGCGACGTAAAATCCTGTGGGTAGCGTTGCTCATGGGCATCAGTTCTTGGTTATCTTTGGTATAGGCTATCATTACATTGCCCGGGAGGTTGATGTTTCCGGCGTTAACGGCGAAATGCAAACACTATTTACGGCGTAATGCTGACGGCGGGTCTATATGCGTGAACCTCTGGTAGCTCTGATGGCTGTATTGGTGTCGGTCACAACGATCTCCGGGGAGATTGACTCGCATACCATTGATACGATTGTTACCAAGCCGATCCAGCCGCTGGCAGGTCGTCATCGGAAAATGGCTGGCATTTGCGTTTTTGATTGCCGCCTATCTGGTTTTGCTGGCAGGGGTTGATTGCCATCGTCTATGTACGCTCCGGTTATGTATTAGAGAATATTGCTCCGGGGTTGGCCCTGATGGTCTTGCAGGCGTTGGTTATTCTGTCTGTTACCATTGCCGGAGGAACCCGGCTATCCGCTGTCCAATGGTGTGTTGGCTTTTAGCCTGTTTGGGATTGCCTTCCTGGGAGGATGGGTGGAGCAGATTGGTGCGTTGCTCCAGAACGAAGCGGCCGTCAATATCGGCATCATCACCAGCCTGATCATGCCCGCTGACATCCTCTGGAAGCAAGGCGCTGTCGCTTTTCCAAAGCGTCTTTCCAATCTTCGGCCATGATGGCCGGTCCGTTTGCCATAACATCGCAACCCGGCGACCTCATGATCCAGGTAATGGCGTAGTTTATATGCTTATCCTGGTTGCGGTGGCCGTCTGGAGCTTTTTCGCGGCGCGATCTCTTAGCCATGCAAGATTGGCGCAGTTTCCAGTCCTAATTCTCATTTACAGACCCGGAAACATTCGGGTCTTGGCTACTGTAATCAGTTCTCTCCACAATTCCCGATTGTCTATAGAGCACGTCAAAACATTGTGAATTCAGCGCGAAAATTCAGCCCTCCACTCTGATTTCCTATTAAACTAATTGGCAGGCAAATCGTACTGGAAACTGCGGCCTGGCTGACGGCCGACACATCAAACAATCTGTAGCGGAGGGAAACATGAACCAGAAACCTCACATTGTTCGCATGGTCGCCGACGGGGCTGCAGAGAGCTATTCTATACCCAGCACCGGTTACCGGTAGATATTCCCGTCACGTCTGGTGGATCAGGAAGTGGCGTATTGTTTAACGATGGAGCCTTTATCCCTTATGCCGATCTGGGATTCCACCACGATCTGGGGTTCTATCGCCTGTCTGAAGTCCACGGTCTGCCCAATGAAGCCGCCCCGTTTGCGGCAACCGGCAAGCACTGGTCAATACAGGTCAGGTGGCTACTACCGGCGTAACCGCCTGGCTCGCCGGCCGAGATCAGGACCTAGTCACCCGCCATACAGCCGGTGACTTCGGCCAGCATGGCGACTTCTATGAGATTGACGTGACTGACGAGGAATTACAGTTGGGCAGCCGGCAGGCGACAACCATCGGCGTGCTGAACAAGATTGGCGCTTTGTCCGGGCTGGGATCAATCATATCCGAATACGTCGTGCGTGATTATCGAATTTGGGTCATCACTGAAAGTGGTGACAATCTACGCAGCTTACAGTTCTGGTCTTTGCCGGGTTGGCCGGCGCAGACCTGGCCTAATTCTCGCAACCGGGAATCGACAGGCCCGGTGTAGGCCCACCGTAGAAAATCGGGCAATACACGAGACCAGGTCTCGTAATTGTGACAACCACCGGGCACCTCAACGCAAACAACATCCGTTTCAGGTTGGTACCCCAGAGCAATCAGTTTCATCAATTAGTTCTGTCGTGTCCTGAATAGCGTCAATGACCCCGTTGTTGTCGCGGTCGCTGGTTTCATCACGGGTCCCGGCCTCGAACCAGAAGCGCAGATCAGGCGTCGCGGGTGTTGCTGTACCATTTCGTGGGCAATCCGACGATTGGGTGTGACGGCCGTTTTCCGCTTCCCGGCCGCCGCAGAAACTACCGGACAGGACGCCCGCCGCGCTGAACGCTGGGATAATTCCAGGCAATATCAAATGCGGCCAAGCCGCCGAGCGAGCGCCAAGCCTGGTGCTTGACCACACGTACGAAATCGACGGGTGACAAGCGGCATTAACTCATTGACCACAAATGCTTCATAGGGCTGGGCCAGATCGCCTAGCCCCTGAGCGTGGGAGCGACGGCCGTGCCGTATTCCCGCAGGCAGTCGGCGTTGGTCGGCACCGCAACTACAATAGCGGCTGCATCTCGCGTCGCACCATCAACCGGGCCAGTGTTTCGTGAAGTTTTAGCGCTTCCCGATCTTGCCCGTCGAAGACGCATATAACACCGGATAACAACGACTTGACTCTGTACGGTAGTTTCGCGGCAGGAACACGAAGATGTCGCGCTTGTTATCTAACTCGTTCGCCACTACCTCTGGAAGCGTAACGACGCGAACCGTCGAGAGCAGGCGACGATGGGCGCGACGGCCGAGCCACGCAAACAGAATGACCAATCCGCCAAGGACGGCCGTGAGGAGCCAGAGCGTGTTCAATGTTTCCTGGCTCTACTTGTTCGCCAGTTGTGCGTAGGCTTCCATGAAATCCATGCTTGCCAGGATCCCCCGGAAGAAGTTTGGCAGATAGTAGCGCTCGTTCGGGCTGTGGATGCGGTCGTCGGCCAGGCCAAAACCCATCAGCACAGTTTCCAGACCCAAATACTTCTGGAATTGCCCTACGACCGGGATGGAACCGCCTTCACGCATATAGACCGGAGATGCACCAAATGCCTTCTCATAGGCCAGCGCTGCGGCTTGCATGGCCGGGGTGTCGCGATTACTAATAGAAGCCTTTGACACACCCTGGACCTTGAACTGGGCCAGAATCGAGGGGGGTAAGAGTGATTGCACATATTCCATAAACAGGTGTGCGATCTCATCCGGGTCCTGATCGGGAACGAGCCTCATGGAGATTTTGGCGTGGACAGTGGAGGGCAATACTGTTTTTGCGCCGGGACCGGTATAACCGCCGATAATGCCGGAAACATCCAGTGTCGGCCGTGCCCCGATACGTTCGACCAGACTGTAATCGCGCTCTCCCCATAAAGCCGGCGCACCGGTTTCTTCCAACCACGCTTCTTCATCCAGCGGTAACTGGTTTAGAATGTCCCGCTCTTCCGCTGTTAACGGCCGAACACGGTCATAGAAGCCGGGGATCAGGATGCGCCCCTCTTCGTCCTTGAGTTTGGCAATAACATGTCCCAGCATATTGAGCGGATTGTTGATGCCACCCCCGTAACTCCCGGAATGAAGGTCACGTGCCGGGCCGGTTAAGTCAAGGAGCATGTAACACATTCCGCGTAATCCGTATACCAGAGCAGGCTCATTCGGTCCCAATATGTGCGTATCGGATACGAGCGCGGTATCGGCCGCCAGGAATTCTCTATTGGTTTGTACAAAGGCATGAAGCGACTCCCCACCGCTTTCTTCCTCGCCTTCGACCAGGAATTTGACATTGAGTGGTAACCGGCCAGTGGTTTCCAGCAAGGCTTGAACCGCCTTCACATGAACATAGACCTGTCCTTTGTCATCAGCTACACCACGGGCATACAGGTGATCCCCTTTGAGAATTGGTTCAAATGGAGCGGATTCCCATAGCTCCAGTGGGTCCGGTGGCTGAACGTCATAGTGGCCGTAAATCAATACTGTTGGTGCTTCCGGTCCGGCATGAAGCCAATCGGCGTAGACGAGTGGGTGTCGATTGGTATCAACGACAGTGACATTTTCCAGCCCGGCGTGGTCCAGAGCATTGGCTAGCCAGACCGCTGCATCGCGTACGTCATCAGCATGTTCCGGTTGGGTGCTGATGCTGGGTATTTCCAAAAAAGCCTTGAGTTCTTCCAGGTGATCATATTCGTGTTCTTTTGCATATTGTTGTGGAGTCATATTACATCAAACCTTGATTAGGCAGTCTTGCGTGCGTCCGAGTATAATCCTCCTATGTAGGTTTGGCATCTTGAGCGTGCAGGCTTGATTGATTCGCCGGTGAGGTTGATTGATGAACAATGTATCGCCTGCTATCCGGTCAAATTAACGGCCGAACCTGCGGTGAAATGAATGACGAATCAAGTAAGTGAGGACACACCCCTCAACGCTACGGCTCTCTTGGAGAGCCTTCTTTTTGTCGCCAGCGGCCCTGTATCAGCCAATCGGCTGGCGACTGCGCTGGAAATTACACCGGCAGCAGTCAACAAGCTATTGGACGAGCTGAATGAGCAGTATCAAAGCCGTGGACTACGTTTACAGTGGAGCGGCGGCCGTATGGTCCAGTTGACCAGCGCCCCCCAGTCCAGCAGCATCATCGAACGCTTCCTGGGGTTGGAAGTCACCACGCGCCTCAGCCAGGCGGCGCTGGAAGTGCTGGCAATTGTCAGTTACTTGCAGCCGGTCACGCGACCTCAGGTGGATCAGGTTCGGGGCGTCAACTCAGACGGCGCCTTACGTAGCTTGCTCAGCAAGGGGCTTATTGAGGAAGTCGGCCGAATGGAAACACCTGGCCGGCCGATTCTCTTATGGAACGACGCCTGAGTTTATGCAGCATTTCGGTCTGGCGTCGCTGGATGAACTTCCTCCACTTCACAGTGATGAAGAGGAATAAGGCGAGAGTCAGGCAGGCGTAAACAGATGCAAGAACGATTGCAGAAGCTGATGGCGCGGGCCGGTGTCGGGTCGCGGCGCGAAAGCGAGACACTATTGCCGGACGGGTATCGGTAAACTGGGCCGTGTGGCTCAGCTTGGCGACAAGGCCGATCCCTTTGTGTGACGTCATTGAACTGATGGGCAGGCGATACCGATCCCCAAAGATGACAAGATTTATGTAGCCCTGAACAAACCGCGTGGCGTCATTTCGTCGCTGGAAGATGAGCTGGGTGAGGGGCGAACGACTGTGCGCGCGATCTGGTGCCTATCGACCCGGCGTTTCACATTTACCCGGTCGGCCGTCTGGATCGTCCCAGCGAGGGGTTGATTCTCATGACCAATGACGGCGAGCTGGCCTTATCGCCTGACGCATCCGCGCGCAATATGAGAAGGTTTACGTGAGGTAATTGGCCGAGGGTCAGATACCGGATAAAATCCCGGATCAGTGGCGACGGGGCGTCATGCTCGATTTCCGCCGAATAACCAGCCCAGCCCCGATAGAAGTGCTTGAACGTGATTCCTCCAGAACACGGTTTCGTATTATCTTACGTGAAGGGCGTAAACGGCAGATCCGCCGCATTGCTGCTACTTTGGGGTACCCGGTGCGACAGCTTGTCCGGTTGCGCATTGGCTCAGGAGCTGGCGGATTTAACCCTCAGGGGAATGGCGGTACCTGACCGATGATGAAGTTACGGAATTGCGAATCTGGCCGCCGGTCTGGAAAACACCCGGCGCTCAACCAACTAATTAATCCGCAGTCGAACAGCGAGTAATCTTACTATGACCGAAACAGTCCCCACGGTAATTGCGATAGACGGCCCGGCTGCCTCCGGCAAGACGACTGTCGGTCTGCCTTGCCCAACACTACGATAATTCTATTTCTGGATACGCCCATGTACCGGGCGCTAACCCTGGCTGCCTTGCGCAAGGGCTGGATCTGACGGATGAAGCTGCGGTCGCCCGGCTTGCTCAGGATCTGAAACTGGAAATACTCCCGGCTGGTGACCATACCGATGGCCGTCACTATACGGTTATGCTGGATGGACAGGATGTGACCTGGGATATTCGTCTGCCTGAAGTAGATGCGGCCGTTTATCTTGTATCCAGTTATTCGGATGTTCGTCAGGAGATGGTTCGTCGCCAGCGGGATTACGCCCATCGCGGATCAGTGATTATGGTTGGACGGGATATCGGCACCGTTGTGATTCCGAATGCCCCACTCAAACTCTATATCACAGCCACTGCTGCGGAGCGTGCGCAGCGTCGTTGGGTTGATCGTCAGCGACAGGGACATCCTGATGACTACGAATCCATCCTGGCTGATGTTGAGCGCCGGGATGCGATTGACTCAAGTCGCAGTCACTCGCCGCTTCGACCCGCGACTGACGCTGTCATGGTAGATACAACCGGACGGGATGTAGACGATGTTGTGGCTGACCTGATTCAGCGCATAGATGCTGTCGTGGAGGCAGCTCATGGCGCTATTTAATGAAGTTGATCTGAGCACCTTTGTCGGTGGTCAGATTGTCGGGATCGAACCCGGAAGCCTGGCCGAGGTGATTGGCCTGCAACCGGGGGATGAGCTCCTGGCGATCAATGATCAGGCCGTTGAGGATATCATTGATGTGCAGTTCTATTCGGCCGATGAGGAGCTTGACCTGCTTGTCCGCCGCGACGCTGAGTATCTCCTGTTCGAGGCAGAGCGTGAGTACGACCAAAGCCTCGGCCTCCAGTTTTCCCATCCGACATTTGATGTAGATATCCGGCGTTGCAACAACCTGTGCGAGTTTTGTTTTGTGTTGCAGATGGCGCCGAAGTTTCGGCGTACGCTCTACATCAAGGATGATGATTACCGGTACTCCTTTCTTTTTGGACACTTCGTTACCTTGACCAACCTCAGCGAGCATGATTGGCAGCGCATAGAGACGATGCGCCTGTCTCCGCTCTATGTGTCAGTTCATGCGACTGACACTGCATTGCGGCGGAAATTCCTGAGGAACGAGACTGCCCCCGACATCCTGGAGCAGTTGCGTTGGCTAAGGGCGCAGCACATCGAAGTCCACACGCAGTTGGTTGTTGTTCCCGGGCTGAATGACGGTGAATACCTGGCTCAGTCTGTACGTGATCTGGCGGGGTTACGACCCTCATCCGAGGGGGAGGGCGGCGTGCTGTCTGTCAGTGTTGTACCGGTTGGCTTGACCCGGCATCACAAGTATGGGATGCGACCCCACACGCCGGAAGAAGCGGCGGCCACGCTGGACTTTATCGAAGCACTACAGGTTGATTACCGTCGTGAGACCGGCATGGCCTTTGTGTACCCGACTGATGAATGGTATCTCGTCTCCGGCCGTGAGGTTCCGCCGCTGGCTGCCTACGACGGGCAACAGCTACATGAGAACGGACTGGGTATGGTTCGGGCGTTTCTGGATGAATGGGACACTGTTCAGGAAGAGATTGCCTCAGCCGAGACACTTCCGGTACCGCAAACGATTACATTGGCAACCGCCTCGCTTTTCCAGGATGTGTTATATGAGAAAGCGGCCGAGTTTGCCGAGAAGACGAGATGTGGCGTCACCGTTCGTCCTATAATCAACCAGCGTCTTGGTGAATCGATCACTGTGGCCGGTTTACTCATGGCTACAGATGTCATTGAACAGCTTGAGGACGCCGACCTGGGTGACTTTCTGGTCTTACCGCGCGTGACATTTGACCACCCGGATTTGATTGCCCTGGACGACATTAGCCCCCAGGACGTCGCCAACCGCCTGCAATGTACAGTTGTTCTGGCGGATTCACTGGGCGATGTGTGGGATGCGTTAGAAGGTCGGGCTGCCCTGATATTCCAACCGGGCCGGCAATCCGATTCGTTGTCACTGCGTGTTTTACCGGATGATGAAGAAGCATCATCGAACCATTTTTCATGAAGTAACCAATGACTGAGTTTACCGCGGACATTTCCTTTACGTCCGACACAAGTTCTCCGGTACGCTGGATCACGTCACACCTGCGACGTCACTGGCCCCTGATCATCATCATTTTTATTGGCGCTTTCGGTAATGCGGCCCTGGCGGCCGTTCTACCGATCCTGACCGGCACCGCCTTCGACGCTGCGCTAAAGACCCCGGCAGACTTAACAACAATCGGCTGGGTCGCCATCGGTATTATCGCCAGTCAATTGCTTCGCGCCGTTCTGCAGTTGGGACGTAATTTTTCAAGTGCTGTAGTTGGCGAGCGTCTGGAACGCGATATGCGCCAGGAACTGTACGTCAGTTTGCTGGGCAAGAGTACAACCTTTCATGATAGCCAGGCTGTGGGCGAAACGATGGCTCGCGCCACGAACGACGTGCATGAGATGAACCTGTTCATGTACCCAGGTATTAACCTGGTAGTCGGCTCGCTCAATTTCCTGTTCATGCCGTTATTGTTGTCCCCGCGCTATAGTTGGCAGCTTATCCTTGCACCTCTGTTCTTCATGGTGACGTATGCCCTGGCTTTGATGCGATATATGAACCGGCTGCGATCGGTGGCGGATCGGGTTCGTGCCTCTTTCGGTAAGATGAATGCGCGACTGGCCGAGGCCATTGATGGTATTGAACTGGTAAAGTCAACGGCTCAAGAGCAAAATGAGATTGCCCGCTTCGATCACAATGCGACTGAATATCGCAATGCGGCCGTAGACCAGGGCCATATCGAAGCCCGGTTCCTGCCTCTCCTGTTGTTAGGTCTTACAGAAGCCATTGGTTTTGCCCATGCACTGTTCTTGTTAAACCGTGGCGTGTTGGCCGTCGGTGATGTGGTTGCCTATATGGGATTGCTCCAGCTCTTTATGTTCCCGACGAATATCTCACTTATGGCCTATTCGCGTGTCTCTCTTGGCCTTGCCAGTGCACGCCGAATTCTAGAGCTGATGAATGCTGAGACTTTGCTGGATGAGAACCCAACTGGTCGCGATGAAGAAATCGTAGGTACAGTGGAATTTAAGCATGTCTACTTCAGCTACGTGGATGGCGTAGACGTCTTGCAGGATATCAACTTTCGTGTGGAACCCGGCCAGATTGTCGCTATTGTCGGGCAAACCGGTTCCGGTAAGAGCACACTCGTTAAGTTAATCAACCGTACCTACGATGTGGATGGAGGGCAGGTACTGGTAGATGGTGTGGATGTCCGCCAGTGGCATCTGGATTCACTGCGTCGTCAGATATCAATCATTGAGCAGGACATATTCATGTTCTCTCGATCAGTGGCTGATAACATTGCCTTCGGCGCGCCGGATGCTTCGCGAGAGACGATCGAATCGGCCGCCAGGGCAGCCCAGGCCCATGACTTTATTCTGAATTTCAAGGACGGATATGAGACGGAGGTCGGTGAACGAGGTGTGACGCTTTCCGGTGGGCAACGCCAACGATTGGCGCTGGCACGCGCATTCCTCACGGAGCCGCGTATTCTTGTTCTTGACGATTCCACCAGTGCCGTGGATAGCGCCACAGAAGATCAGATACAACGCGCGATCCAAACCGCTTCCGCCGGACGGACGACATTCCTCATCACCCATCGCCTGTCGCAAATCCGCTGGGCAGATCTGGTTCTTGTCTTGCGAAAAGGGCAACTGGTTGCCTCTGGCAATCACGATACGTTGATGACAACCTCTCCGGCTTACCGCCGCATTTTTGAGCAGTATGAAGTTGTGGAGGAGTAGGGACGTTGCAACCCCTGGTTTACTACTGCCGTTGGAACGAAGCCAAGCTACGCCTGCGAGGGCGTGATGAAGTTTCTGTGTGGGGTGAACTGGTATATGAAGCCGGCAGCCCACAGGAATGGACGCAGCGGTTTCGCTATGACTTACACCGCCGCGAACTTATGCGCGAAACAGAAACCGGTCAGATTATAGAGTTGTTGGATGATATGGGTGTTGTGGTCAGCTCCAGCGCTGACGGCGGGCCTCAATGACCTTGGGGATATTCTCCAGCTTGGTAAGCAACCAGTTGAGCTGTTCCAGACTGGACACCTCAGCGATGAGGTAGACCGTCATGATATTGTCGTGGGTCAGCAACTTTGTCTTGGGGACGTTAATTTGTTGGCCTCGCAGGACGTTGACCAGTTCCTCAATCAACCCCGACCGCTTGTAAGCAGTCAGTACCACAGGTACCGGATGGGTTTCCGCCTCGCTACCCCAATCCACCTCGATTAAACGTTCCGGATCATTGATAGCTTGAATTTGCTTGCAGTCCTGACGATGAATCGTCACACCCTGGCCGCGCGTTACATAGCCGATAATCGGCTCCGGCGCGATCGGGTTGCAGCAACCGGCCATGCGGGTATGTAAGCCCCCCACTCCACGGACGGTCAGGCCCTTCGGCCGTGAGATGGGTTTCAGGAGTGGTAAAAGCTCGCTGTCGTCCTGGGTCAGTTGCTGTTGCAGGACGGCAATTGCCCCGGTGATTTGCACAGTTTGAATATCACCGAATCCGACACGACAGAGAAAATCCTCTACATCGTCGTACTTCAACGCCAGGGCAATGTCATCCACTTCGTAGGTGTCGATCAGACTCATCCGTTTCAGTTCGCGTTCCACAACCTCGCGCCCCTGAATGATGTTCTGATCACGTTCCTGCTGGCGGAACCACTGTCGAATCTTACCGCGTGTCCGCGCACTGCCGGTATAGCCCAGAGATGGGTTCATCCAGTCGCGGTTTGGACTGCCGCGTTTGGCGGTAATGATCTCTACTTTGTCGCCTGACCGAAGCTTGTAATCAAGGCTGACCATACGGCCGCTTACGCGTGCCCCCCGGCACCGGTGACCGATCTCGGTGTGGATCTGGTACGCAAAATCAATGGGCGTTGAACCGTCCGGGAGGTCAACAACATCCCCGGCCGGTGTAAAGACATAGATGCGCTCGTGAAGGCGATCCTCATCCAGAAGCGAGGTGGAACCGGGATCGTCATCCACGTCCTGAAGGGTTGACAACAGTTCACGAAGGTTCTGGATTCGACGCTGGGCGGAGGCGCTGACTTTTGTACCTGCCTCCTTGTAAGCCCAGTGAGCAGCGATGCCCTTTTCGGCCTCTTCGTGCATGCGTTGTGTACGGACCTGGACCTCAAGTTTCTGTCCGGTGTCGCTGTCCACAACGGCGGTGTGCAGGGATTTGTAGCCATTGGCTTTCGGCGAGCCAATGTAATCGTCGAACTCGCGCGGCAGCGGCTTCCAGATGCTGTGGACTGCTCCCAGCGCCTGATAACAGATGCTCCGATCGACGTCCTCGCGGGCCTTGCTACTCATAGCCTCGTACGCTGCCGGGTCCGGCGGTTCGAGGATGACCCGAAGCGCCTGAATATCATTAATCTGATCGAAGTCGAGCTGCTTGCGGACCATCTTGCGATAGATGGAATAAATGTGCTTAGGCCGGCCGGTCACGACCGCCTTGATGCCCATGTCGGCCAGTTGACGGCGCAACTTCTCCGCTGCCCGATTGACCTTAATGGTTCGCTGGTCTCGTTGTTCATCCAGCCGGCGGGCAATCTCACGATATTTCTCCGGCTCCAGGAACCGGAACGCTGAATCTTCCAGTTGCGACTTCAGGTTCCATACACCTAGCCGGTTTGCCAGTGGCGCATAGATGTGCATGGCTTCATATGCGATACGGCGCTGATCATCAGAAGGCATACGGCTGGCCCGGCGCAGGTCCATCAGGCAGTCGGCCATACGGACGAGGATGATGCGAATATCACCCTCAATGATTGCCAGTAATGCTTTGCGAATGACTTCGAGCGCGCGCGGATCCCCGTCTACATCCAACTGGAGAGATTCTACCGGCCGATTATTCAGAGCACGCTTGGCGTGGTTGTCAAGGTTATTGATTCCACTAACCAGCCCGGATACAGCCGACCCGAAGGCTTTTTCAAGTGCGGCATCAGCCGCCTTGTCTTCTTCCTGACTTGGCAAAACATCGTGGAGAATGGCCGCACGTAGTGCGTCAATATCGTCAACACCAATCTCGGCAACAACTTGTGCAACCGCCAGCCCATGTTCGGCGTAGGTTTCTCCACTCGGCCGTTGCCTGTCACCGTGTATGCGGAGCGCATACAGGTAGGCAGCATGCAACGCCTCGGCTTCCTCACTGGAGAGCCGTGTGGCGAGGCTGCCAATCAAATCTTCCGTTGCTGCCGGAGTAGCAGGGGAGATCATGGTACTTTCAAGCGGGTTCAACAGTTGCACAATGCACCGGCGAATCACTCCGCAAGCCACATATTCAGTTTTCCAGAAATTTGGTTAGCTGACTCTGAGGCCTGCCGGAGAAACGACTAGCTGCTGCCGTTCCCATTCCCGGTAGCGGTGGAGATATCCTCCTTACCGTTGTCGAGAACAATTCGGGCCTGTTCCTGAAGTTGCTCACCGAGGTATTGGGCGCGATCGCGTGAATCGGTGATAACTGATTCTGCCATGTCCCGGTATTAGCGAGCGTATGTATCAGCCATGCCGCGCATATTTTCAAAGCGTTCCATGCTGTCATCACGGACGCCTGCGCCCATATCAGCGATTTGCTTGCGTGTTGCACGGCCGGATTGTGGCGCAAGAATTAAAGCGGTTGCCGCACCGACAAGTCCGCCGAAGATAAAGCCTGCCAGAAAAGAGCCGAAATTACTATCGTTGTTGTCCATTTCTATTTATTCTCCAGTTGTTGAAAAGCCCTACCGCCGGGGGTTGCCAAATAGTGTCTGGACACCCCGTCGGAGCCCG